>NZ_CP049289.2:0-1360000 GCF_011058295.2 Bradyrhizobium sp. 6(2017)
ATGACGAATACGGAACAGGATCGCTGGTCGCGGGTGAAGGGACGTCTGCGGACGAGCGTTGGCGAGGACGTGTACACGAGCTGGTTCGCACGGATGGATCTGGAGAGCGTGCACGACGAGAGCGTGCACCTGTCGGTTCCGACCCGGTTCCTCAAGAGCTGGATCCAGGCGCATTACGCCGATCGCGTGCTCTCGTGCTGGCAGGCAGAGATGCCGGAAGTGCACAAGATCGACCTCACCGTGCGCTCCGCTATCCGTGCGATGGCCCCGGCGAAGGAGCCGGTTGCGCCCGTCGAAGCGCGCCGTGTCGAACGAACCGACGGCCGTCCGGCGCCTGAACTGCGCTCGTTCGCGACCGCGCCGGTGTCCGCAAGCCATGACGCGCTCGGCGGCTCGCCGCTCGATCCGCGCCTGACCTTTGCAAGCTTCGTCGTCGGCCGGTCCAACACGCTGGCCCACGCGGCTGCGCGCCAGGTGGCGGAAGGACGCCGCGGCGATCCGGTGATGTTCAACCCGCTCTACATTCATGCCGGCGTCGGCCTCGGCAAGACGCATCTGCTGCAGGCAGTGACCTGGGCCGGTAATTCCGGCGGCGAGCGCAAGGTGCTGTATCTTACCGCCGAGAAGTTCATGTACGGCTTCGTCGCGGCGCTGAAGACGCAGACGGCGCTGGCGTTCAAGGAAGCGCTGCGCGGCATCGACGTGCTGGTGATCGACGATCTGCAGTTCCTGCAGGGCAAGTCGACGCAGGCCGAGTTCTGCCACACGCTGAACGCGCTGATCGACGCCGGCCGTCAGGTCGTGATCGCGGCCGACCGTCCGCCGTCGGATCTGGAAAGCCTCGACGACCGCGTGCGCTCGCGGCTCGCCGGCGGTCTGGTGGTCGAGATGGCTTCGCTCGGCGAGGAACTGCGGCTCGGCATCCTCAAGTCGCGCGTCGCCGCGGCCCGCGTCCACCACGCAAGCTTCGAGGTGCCGGAGGAAGTGCTGGACTATCTGGCGCGCACCATCACCCACAACGGCCGCGACCTCGAAGGCGCGATCAATCGCCTGCTGGCGCACTCCAAGCTCAACAACCAGCCGGTGACGCTGGAGATGGCCGAGCGCGAGGTGCGCGACCTGATCCGCCCGCAGGAGCCGAAGCGGATCAAGATCGAGGACATCCAGCGCGTGGTCGCCCGGCAGTACAATGTCAGCCGCTCCGACCTCTTGTCGTCCCGCCGTACCGCCAATGTGGTGCGCCCGCGCCAGGTTGCGATGTATCTGGCGAAGACGCTGACGTTGCGCTCGCTGCCGGAGATCGGCCGGCGCTTCGGCGGCCGCGACCACACCACGGTGCTGCACGCCGTGCGCAAGATTGAGGCACTGGTCGCCAAGGACACGACGCTGTCGGAGGAAGTCGAATCGCTGAAGCGTCAGCTGCAGGAATAAGGCCGTCGCGTCAGGCTGAAGCCTTTTCGAGCGAAGTGGGTGCCGGCTCGCGTCAAGAAGACGCGTTAAAACCAGAATCAAGAGCCCCGTTCCGATTCAATCGGAACGGAGAAGGCTTTAGATCGTTCCATGGCCCTCCCCTTTTCAAGGGGGAGGGCTAAACTTTTTTCCGGCCCAAAACGTGGGGAACGGGGACCGTTTTGCGCCCGTTTCCCTTGCACCGGCCGCCCATCCGCGCCACCTTGCGGTCCCCCCGTGGGTTTGATCAAATCCGGTATTGATCCGGCTTTTCGGGTTTCCAATGCCGCGGTGCTGCCCTGAACGGCCGCCCGGCTTTTCCATCTGAGGGATCTGGCGGGTATTGCAATGAAGGTCACCGTCGAGCGCGCGCAACTGCTGAAGTCGCTGGGTCACGTTCACCGCGTGGTCGAGCGTCGCAACACCATCCCGATCCTCGGCAACGTGTTGATCCGCGCCGAGGGCGCCAAATTGTCGCTGAAGGCGACCGACCTCGACCTCGAGGTAACGGAGACGCTGGCCGCCGAGACCGGAACCGCCGGCTCGACCACGGTGCCGGCGCACATGTTCTACGACATCGTGCGCAAGCTGCCCGACGGCTCGCAGATCGTGCTGGAAGCCGACGGCGACCGCTCGGTGCTCGCGGTGAAGGCCGGGCGCTCGCGCTTCACGCTGCAGACGCTGCCCGAGAGCGACTTCCCCGGCCTTGCCGCCGGCGACATGACGCACTCGTTCTCGCTGCCGGCCTCCGACATCAAGCGCCTGATCGACCGCACGCAGTTTGCGATCTCGACCGAGGAGACCCGCTACTACCTCAACGGCATCTATCTGCATGCCGCCGGCAGCGCCAAGGCGGCAACCCTGCGCGGGGTTGCGACCGACGGCCATCGCCTGGCCCAGATCGACCTCGCGCTGCCCAAGGGCGCGACCGGCATGCCGGGCGTGATCGTCCCGCGCAAGACGGTCGGCGAGGTGCAGCGGCTGATCGAGGGCGACGACGCCGAGATCTCGATCGAGCTGTCGGACGGTAAGATCCGCTTCACGCTCGGCAATGTGGTGCTGACCTCGAAGCTGATCGACGGCACCTTCCCGGACTATGGCCGCGTCATTCCGCAGAACAACGACAAGGAACTGGTCGTCGACAAGAAGGATTTCGAGGCCGCAGTCGACCGCGTCTCGACCATCTCCAGCGAACGCGGCCGCGCCGTGAAGCTCGCTTTGTCCGCCGGCAAGCTGGTGCTCTCGGTGACCAATCCGGATTCCGGCAGCGCGACCGAAGAGCTCGAGGTCGAATACGCCTCCGACGCGCTCGATATCGGCTTCAACTCGCGCTACCTGCTCGACATCGCGGCCCAGATCGAGGGCGAAGTCGCGGTGCTCAAGCTCGCCGATCCCGGCTCGCCGACCCTGGTGCAGGACAAGGACAGCAAGGGCGCACTCTACGTGCTGATGCCGATGCGGGTGTGAAATTCACTCTCGTCATGGCCGGGCTTGACCCGGCCATCCATCAAACAAAATGATTTATTGGGTGTACATCCTCGCCAGCAAGCCCGGCGGAACCCTGTACGTCGGCGTGACCAACGATCTGGTCCGGCGCGTCTACGAGCATCGCGAGGGGCTGGCAGAGAGCTTTACGAAACGGTACGGGATCAAGACGCTGGTCTACTTTGAGGCGCATGAGACCATCGCAGCGGCGCTCCAGCGCGAGAAAAACATCAAGCACTGGTCGCGCGAGTGGAAAATTGATCTGATCGTCGCCGGCAATCCCGATTGGCGAGATTTATATGATGAAATTGTCCGCTGACGCGGACGATGGATTGCCGGGTCAAGCCCGGCAATGACAAGGTAACATGACCCCGTCCCGCATTCATCGCCTGTCGCTGACGCATTTCCGCAATTACCGGACGGCGACGCTGCAGGTCGCGGGCGACATGGTGGTGCTGGTCGGGCCGAACGGCGCCGGCAAGACCAATTGCATGGAAGCGATCTCGTTCCTGTCGCCGGGCCGCGGCCTGCGCCGCGCGACGCTGGAGGACATCGCCGACAATCAGGGCGACGGCTCCTGGGCAGTCTCGGCCGAGGTCGAGGGCGCGCTCGGGCTCGCCACGCTCGGCACCGGCATCGATCCGCCGACCGCCGAGGCGGGCAACACACGGCGCTGCCGGATCGATCGCGAACCGGTGGGTTCCGCAACCGCGTTCGGCGACCATCTGCGCATGGTGTGGCTGACGCCCGCGATGGACGGCCTGTTCATGGGCGCCGCCTCGGAACGGCGGCGCTTCTTCGACCGCCTGGTGCTGGCGATCGATTCCGAGCATTCCAGCCGCGTCTCGGCGCTGGAGCGTTCGCTGCGCTCGCGCAACCGCCTGCTCGAGGTGCGCAACTACGACGACCATTGGTGTGACGCGATCGAGCGCGAGACCGCGGAGCTTGCGGTTGCGGTCGCCGCATCGCGCGGCCAGACCGCCGCCAAGCTCGCCGTGATGCTGCGCGAGCGCGGCGCGGCCTCGGCATTCCCGTCCGCCGAGATCATGCTCGACGGCTGGATGGAGAATGCGCTGCTTCAGGAGCCTGCGACCGCAGTGGAGGACCGCTACCGCGAGATCCTGCGCGCCAGCCGGTCGCGCGACGCCGCCGCCGGACGCACGCTCGACGGCCCGCATCTGACCGATCTGCAGGTGGTCTACGCGCCGAAGAACATGCCGGCCCGCGACGCCTCGACTGGCGAGCAGAAGGCGCTGCTGATCGGGCTGGTGCTGGCGCATGCCACGATGGTCGCGGAGATGACCGGCATCGTGCCGCTGCTCTTGCTCGACGAGGTCGTCGCCCATCTCGATCCCAACAGGCGCAAGGCATTGTTCGACGAACTCGCCAAGCTCGGTGCGCAGGTCTGGATGACCGGCGCGGATCCCGCTGCCTTCGCCGACATCGGCCCGCGAGGTGAGATTTTCGACGTCGAATCCGGTCGCGCCACACGGCGCGGCTGAGGCGCCGACTCAGCCTCCGCGAGGGGCTCGAATCCACCTCCGAATCGGGCTTTTCAGAGCCTCCGGAATCGGCCTTTGAAGACCTTGAAAAAGGCCTAAAAAATCCCATCTATTCAATAGTTTGTGGACAGAGACTTTGCGCTAGGCGCAACTCCTCTTTCATGGCACAAATAGCATGATCAGCGCCCCATATTGCGCCGCTGATTCGGGACATCCTCGAAGGCCTCACATGACAGAACCTGCCCGGCAGACCCCTGCCGAATCTGAGCATCCCATTCCGGCCGAATACGGCGCGGAATCGATCCGGGTGCTGAAGGGCCTCGACGCCGTCCGCAAGCGGCCCGGCATGTATATCGGCGATACCGACGACGGGTCCGGCCTGCACCACATGGTCTACGAGGTCGTCGACAACGCGATCGACGAAGCACTCGCGGGCCATGCCAGCCGCGTCCTGGTCACTCTCAACGCCGACAATTCCGTCACCGTATTCGACGACGGCCGCGGCATTCCGGTCGACATCCACAAGGGCGAGGGCGTCTCGGCGGCCGAGGTCATCATGACCCAGCTCCACGCCGGCGGCAAATTCGACCAGAATTCCTACAAGGTGTCCGGCGGACTGCACGGCGTCGGCGTCTCCGTCGTCAACGCGCTCTCCAGCAAGCTCGGCTTGCGGATCTGGCGCGACGACAAGGAGCACTACATCGAATTCGCGCACGGTGATGCCGTGGCGCCGCTCAAGGTGGTCGGCGATGCCCCGGGCAAACGCGGCACCGAGGTCACCTTCCTCGCCTCGCCCGAGACCTTCAAGAACATCGAATATGATTTCGCGACGCTCGAGCACCGGCTGCGCGAGCTCGCCTTCCTCAATTCCGGCGTCAACATCGTGCTCTCCGACATGCGCCATGCGGTCGAGAAGCGCGAGGAGATGCACTATTCCGGCGGCGTCGAGGAATTCGTCAAATATCTCGACCGCAACAAGAAGGCGATCGTGCCGGCGCCGATCATGGTGCGCGCAGAAGCCAACGGCATCGGCGTCGAAGCCGCGCTGTGGTGGAACGACAGCTACCACGAGAACGTGCTGTGCTTCACCAACAACATCCCGCAGCGTGACGGCGGCACCCATCTGGCCGGCTTCCGCGGCGCGCTGACGCGCCAGGTCAACGGCTATGCCGAGGCCAATGCAAAGAAGGAAAAGATCGCGCTGACCGGCGATGATTGCCGCGAAGGCCTCACCGCGGTGCTGTCGGTGAAGGTGCCCGATCCGAAATTCTCGTCGCAGACCAAGGACAAGCTGGTGTCCTCGGAGGTTCGACCGGTGGTCGAGAACGTCCTGAACGAGGCGCTCGCGGCCTGGTTCGAGGAGAATCCGAAGGAAGCCAAGGAAATCGTCGGCAAGGTGATCCAGGCCGCCGCGGCACGCGAAGCTGCGCGAAAAGCCCGCGAGCTGACGCGCAAGAGCCCGCTCAGCGTCTCCTCGCTGCCCGGCAAGCTCGCCGACTGCCAGGAGAAGGATCCGGCCAAATCCGAGTTGTTCATCGTCGAGGGTGACTCGGCAGGCGGCAGCGCCAAGCAGGGCCGCAACCGCGAATTCCAGGCGGTGCTGCCACTGCGCGGCAAGATCCTCAATGTCGAGCGCGTGCGTCCCGACAAGATGCTGTCGTCCGAGCAGATCGGCACGCTGATCACCGCGCTCGGCACCGGCATCAGCGACGATTTCTCGGTCGAGAAGCTGCGCTATCACAAGATCATCGTGATGACCGACGCCGACGTCGACGGCGCCCATATCCGCACGCTGCTCTTGACCTTCTTCTATCGCCAGATGCGCTCGATCATCGATGGCGGCTATCTCTATATCGCCCAGCCGCCGCTCTATAAGGTCTCGCGCGGCAAGTCCGAGCAATATCTGAAGGATGAGCGCGCGCTGGAGGATTATCTGATCGCGACCGGGCTCGACGAATGCGTGTTCAAGCCGGCCTCCGGCGACGACCGCTCGGGCCGCGATTTGCGGTCGCTGGTCGAGGACGCAAGGGTGATCCGCTCGGTGCTGCGCAACCTGCACAGCCGCTACAATCGCGCGGTGATCGAGCAGGCCGCGATCGCGGGCGTGCTGACCCCGAGGATCACCGGCGATATCGAGACCGCCAACTCCGCGGCTGATTACATCGCCAAGCGGCTGGACGCGGTGGCCGACGAAGTGGAGCGCGGCTGGGTCGGCACCTTCACCGAAGGCCAGGGCTTCCAGTTCGAGCGCACCGTGCGCGGCGTCAAGGAAGTGGCAGTGATCGACGACGCCTTTCTCGGCTCGGCGGATGCACGCAAGCTCGACGAATATGCGACCAGGCTGCAAGAGATTTACGTGCGGGCGGGCAAGCTCCGGCGCAAGGATATCGAGCAAATCATCCACGGCCCGATCGACCTGTTCGAGGCCGTGACCGATGCCGCCCGCAAGGGTGTCTCGCTGCAGCGCTACAAAGGTCTCGGCGAGATGAACCCGGACCAGCTTTGGGAGACCACGCTGGACAAAGATGCGCGCTCGCTGCTGCAGGTGAAGATCAAGGAGGTCGACGAGGCCGACGACATCTTCACCAAGCTGATGGGCGACGTGGTCGAACCGCGCCGCGAGTTCATCCAGGACAATTCGCTCAGCGCCACCATCGACATCTAACGGCCTGCGCCCCGGCCAAATGACGCATCCGTGACGGCGCGATCGGCGCTGTCGCACTGCTACCTTTCGGGTGGATGCTGCATCGGAAACTGTGTTACGGTGCCGAACTGCCATTGATTCCGTTGTAGAATTTTGAATGGCCGAGTCCGAATTCAAGTCTGCATGATGCGTTAGGGGACATTCCGCGTGCCGCCGATCCAATACATCGTCGAAGGCGGCCGCCGCCTTTCGGGCACCATTGAGCCGTCGGGCAACAAGAATTCCGCGCTGCCGATCATCGCCGCGGCGCTGTTGACCGAGCACCCGGTCACGCTGACCAACGTGCCGCGCATTCGCGATACCGAAACGCTGGTCGAGCTGTGCCGTTCGGTCGGCGCCGCCGCCGAATGGACCGAGCGCAACACGCTGCAGATCCACGCCAAGGAGATCCGCGCCGCCGATCTCGACCCGGCGCTGTGCGCGCGCATCCGCGCCTCGATCCTGCTCGCGGGTCCGCTGCTCGCCCGTTGCGGCGAGGTCGCGCTGCCGCCGCCCGGCGGCGACGTGATCGGCCGCCGCCGGCTCGACACGCACTTTTTGGCCTTCGAGCAGCTCGGTGCCACCGTGACCGCGACGCACCGACTCGAATTCCGCGCCTCGCGACTGAAGGGCGCCGACGTGTTCCTCGACGAGCCCAGCGTCACCGCGACGGAGAACGCGCTGGTCGCCGCCGTTGCCGCCCGCGGCACCACCTATCTGCGCAACGCGGCCTCCGAGCCGCATGTGCAGGACCTCGCGAATTTCCTGGTCGCGCTCGGCGCCAAGATCGAAGGCATCGGCACCAACACCATCACCGTGCACGGGTCGGCGACGCTCGGCGGCGCGACCTACGCGATCCAGCCCGACCATATCGAGGTCGGCTCGCTGATCGGGCTTGCCGCGGTGACCCGCTCGCCGCTGCGCATCGCGCGCGCCGGCGTCGAGCATCTGCGCTCGATCCGGATGGGCTTTGAGCGGCTCGGCATCGTCTGCGGCGTCGAGGGCGACGACCTCGTCGTGCCGTCGAACCAGACCATGAAGATCCAGGACGATTTCGGCGGCCATGTGCCGAAGCTCGAGGACCAGCCCTGGCCGGCGTTCCCGGCCGACCTGATGTCGATCGCGATCGTCACTGCGACGCAGTGCGACGGCGTCATCCTGATGCACGAGAAGATGTTCGAGTCGCGGATGTTCTTCGTCGACAACCTGATCGCGATGGGCGGCCGCATCGTATTGTGCGACCCGCATCGCGCGATCGTCGCCGGCCCCAGCCGGCTGCGCGGCGCGCCGATGAGTTCGCCCGACATCCGCGCCGGCATGGCGATGCTGCTTGCCGCGGTTTGTGCCGAGGGCACCTCCACCATCAACAACGCCGACCAGATCGAGCGCGGCTATGAGCGGATCGAGGAGCGGCTCAACGCGCTCGGCGCCAGGATCAAGCGGATTCCAGCGCGATCGTGATCCGGGCATGATCCGGAAAAGTGCGAAGCGGTTTTCCCGCCGGATCATGCTCAACCAATAACTCAGGGCACGACGACCTCTGCGTGAGATCGTCGCGTCTGGGCAGCTTGGCCATCCTTCTGGCCGGTTTGCCGTGCTAAGCGTGCCATCATGACCTGCATCGACAAGATCGACCCGGCCGCGTCGCGCGCGGCCGTCGTCCCCTCTCGCAAGCTGCTCACGGCCGAGCTCGCGGAAACGCTGAAGCTCGCGGTGCCGCTTGCGCTGACGCAACTCGGGCAGATCGCGATGATGACGACCGATCTCGCCTTCATCGGCCGGCTCGGCAGCGAGAACGTCGCCGCCGCGGCGCTGGCGCATACCGTGTACTTCGTCAGCTTCACCATCGGCATGGGCATGATGTCGGCGGTCTCGCCGCTGGCGGCGCAGGCGTTCGGCGCGCGCAACCCGCGCGTGATGCGGCGCGCGCTGCGGGTCGGGCTGTGGGCCGCCTTCTTCATGGTGCTGCCGCTGATGGCGTTGCCGTTCCAGGGCGAGCGCATCCTGCTCGCGCTCGGCCAGAGCCCGGCCACCGCGCATCTGGCGCAACAATATCTGTTCGGGCTGGCCTGGGGCATCCTGCCGGCGCTGTGGTTCATCGCGCTCCGCGGCTTCATGAGCGCGGTGAACCGGCCCGAGCCGGTGCTGTGGATCACGCTCGCCGCGATTCCAGCCAACGCGCTGATGGTCTACCTTTTGCTCTATGGCAAATGGGGCATGCCCGAGCTCGGCATGTTCGGCGCCGGACTTGCGACCACGATCGTCAATCTCGCCACCTTCGTCGCCGGCGTCTGGTTCGCGGCGCGCCGCCGCCCGTTCCGCAAGTACCACGTCTTCAGCCGCGTCTGGCGCATCGACTGGCCGCTGATGGGAAAGCTCGTCGCGGTCGGCGCGCCGATCTCAATCGCCTTCCTGCTGGAGTACGGCCTGTTTGGCGCGGCCGCCCTGTTGATGGGGCTGATCAGCACCACGGCGCTGGCCGCACATCAGATCGCGCTGCAGATCGCGGCGATCCTGTTCATGGTGCCGTTCGGCGTCAGCATGGCCGCCACGGTACGGGTCGGCCAGGCCGTCGGCCGCCGCGACACCGAGGCGGTGCAGCGCGCCGGCTTTGTCGCGGTCGCGCTTGCCGGCGTGTTCATGAGCGTCATGACGCTGGCGGTGATCCTGGCCCGCTTCGAGATCGCAGCGCTGTTCCTCGGCGAGGCCTCCGACGCCACCGCGCAGCTCACCGCGGCGCTGCTCCTGATCGGCGCCACCTTCTTCATTGCCGACGGCGTGCAGACCACCACCGCCGGCGCGCTGCGCGGCATGAACGACACCCAGGTGCCGCTGCTGTTCGCCGTCATCAGCTACTGGCTGGTGGGATTCGCATCGGCGTCCGCGCTTGCCTTCTGGGCGAAGCTCGACGCCGCCGGTGTCTGGATCGGGCTGTCGCTCGGGACTGCTGTTTATGCGACGCTCCTCATCTTGCGTTTCCGCCTGCTGGCACGCAGACTGGTTGGATGAAGGTTGCCCGATGAAGGTTGACGAGGTCACGCCGAACGTGGATCCCGCCGCGCTGCTCGCCGGCGCGCAGTTTGTCGATGCGTTCAAGATCGCGACCACGCATCCCGATCTCGATGCCCGGCACGCCGCAGAGGCCATGGTGGCGCGGCAACCGCGCTGGATCGAATGGCTGGTCGCCTTGCGCAATCTCCTGGTCGCGCCGCTCGGCCTGAAGACCTCGGGCGCAGCCGACGGCGTAGTGCGCGACATGATCGGGATATTCCCGGTGGTCAGCGAAACGCCGGAGCGGCTGGTCGCGGGCTTCAACGACAAGCATCTCGACTTCCGGCTCGTCGTCGACGTCGCGCCCGAAGGACCCGCGCGCAGCATCACCGCGACCACGCTGGTGCTCACCCACAACAGGCTCGGGCGCGCCTATCTCGCGGTGATCCTGCCGTTCCACCGCCTGATCGTGCCAGCGATGCTGCGCAAGGCCGGAGGCTAGCGCATGCCCCTGTCGGTCGACCTGTTCTTCTCGTTTCGCAGCCCGTACAGCTATCTGGCGCTGCCGAAGACGCTGGAGATGGTCACCGACTATGACGTCGCGGTGAATTTGCGGCCGGTCTATCCGCTCGCGGTGCGGGTGCCCGGCTTCTTCAAGAAGACCGATCCGCGCTTCGCCCGCTATGTCGTGCTGGATTCCAGCCGGGTCGCCAAGCACGAGAACATCCCGTTCCGCTTTCCGCGCCCGGACCCGATCGTGCAGGACATGACGACGTTCGACGTCGCCGAACACCAGCCCTACATCCACCGCCTGACCCGGCTCGGCGCCGCCGCCCAGCTCGAGGGGCGCTCGCTTGCCTTCACTGCCGCGATCAGCCGGGTGCTGTGGGGCGGCTCGGTGAAGGGCTGGAACGAGGGCGATCACCTGGCTGTGGCCGCGACCGCCGCCGGCTTCGATCTCGCCGCGATGGACGCGGCCATCGTGGCCGATCCCGATCGCTATGAAGGGGTCATCAAGGGCAACGAGGACGCGCACGCGGCGTCCGGCCATTGGGGCGTGCCGACCTTTGTATTCGAGAACGAACCGTTCTTCGGTCAGGACCGTATCGACCTCCTGATCTGGCGCATGGAGAGCAAGGGCCTGACGCGCCGCACAGCGTAGTCCGCGATCATGCCGCGCTCTTCTCCGGTGTATCAGCGACGATCTTCTCGGAAGCCTCCTCGCTCGTGCACCAATTGCCGTGACAGCGCTTGAGATCGTTGAGATTCTGCCGCATCTGCTCGAGCGAGAAGCCGAGCGCGTAGAAGCGTTCGGCGGCATCGACCGGCAGGCCGCGGATCAGGCCATCCCTGCGGACCGCGCCAACCTCCTCGGTGTAGGCGTGCAGCGCGTCGTCGACCGGCGCCATGTCGGCCGGGCCGCTGCCGGCACGCAAGGCGGTCGCGACCGCCACCATATAGCTGACGATCGCCTTGCTGACGTCGGCGAGCGGCCGCGCCAGCCTGGCCTGGATATCGGCCGGCAGCGGCACCACACAGGCCCGCCCGATCATCACGACATCATGCCGCAACCGCTGGATCGTGCGCAGCAGCGGCCCGGTATCCGGCCCCGACGACAGATGCATGGAGCGCTCGCGCTCGGCCTCGAGGCCGGTCGCATGCAAATTGGTAATCGCGGTGCCGATGCCGTCCTGGATCCGGTGCAGCGCGTCGTTGTCGAGACCGCGGGTCAGGCCGGCGAGCAATTCGGCGAATGCCGCGGATAGCAGTTCCAGCAGCTTTGAAGCATTGACCCTGATCTGGCTGACCGCGCGCGACGGCAGCACCAGGAACGAGATCGCAAGCCCGGTGAGCGCGCCGACCGTGACCTCGAGGACGCGGTCGATCGCCGAATCCAGCGGGTTGGAGTGATGCATCGTCGGCAGCAGCAGCACGATCACCGCCGTCACCGTCGCCGAGTTCAGGCTGGGATTGAGCGCGGCGATGAAGGCGAGCGGCACGATCGCCAGCACCAAGAGCGCCAGCAGGCTGCCTTCGCCGGAATGCGGGATCAGAACTGCGATCGCGCCGCCATAGATCGCGCCGCCGATGGTGCCGAGCATGTAGTCGCGGGTCGCCTTCAGCGAGCGGCCGACGCTCATTTGCGTGACGATCAGCGAGGTCAGCACCGCCCATAGCGGCAGCATCAGGTTCAGCGCCAGCGCGATGGTATAGGCCGCGACGCCCGCGGACGCGATCCGGACCGCCAGCGCCAGCTGCGTCTTGCGGGTCCAAAGCTGGTCGTACATGCGTTTTGCGAAGGTCCTCATGCACCCTGATCCGCAATCAATGGAAAGGCCCGTGTTACATGATTTGAAGCCAAGCGAGTTGGAGCATGGCTGCTGCCCGCGGCGGCAAGGTGGCTTGAAAGGCCAAACCCGCCCGCCTACCCTGCGCCGCAAAATTGAGGAAACACGATGGCCCACGAAACCGCAACGCTCGCCGCCTACGTCGCCGACCTGAAATATGGCGACATCCCGCCGGAGGTGCTGGAGCGCGCCAAGGTTTTGACGCTGGATTTCCTCGGCAGCACGATCCGCGCCCGCCGCGATGCCGAATCGACGCCCTCGCTGATGAAGATGCTGGAGGCGCTGGCGCTCGACGGCAAGGGCGAGGCCACCGTGTTCGGCGACACCAAGACCTGGACGCCGGCGGTCGCGGCGCTGCTCAACGGCGCGCTCGGCCATTCGCTCGACTTCGACGACACCCACGCCGATTCCTCGCTGCATCCGAGCGCGCCGGTGGTGCCCGCCGCGTTCGCGGTCGGCGAGATGGTCGGCGCCTCCGGCCGCGACGTGCTGACCGCGATCGTCGCCGGCTATGAAGTGTGCTGCCGGCTCGGCAATGCGCTCGACCCGACCTCGCATTACGCCCGCGGCTTCCACCCGACCGCGACCGCCGGCACCTATGGCGCCGCGGCGGCGGCGGCAAAACTGTTCGCCCTGTCGAAGGAACAGATCATCTCCGCCTTCGGCGTCTCCGGCAGCCAGGCGGCGGGCTCGCTGCAATTCCTCGTCAATGGGGCCTGGAACAAGCGCTACCAGGTCGGCGCCGCCGCGATGAACGGCGTGATCGCCGCGACCCTTGCGCGCAACGACTTCGTCGGCTCGAGCGAGGCGGTCGAGGGCAAGCACGGCCTGCTGGTCGGTTACAGCGACGACGCGCATCCGGACAAGGCGGTGGCGGGCCTGGGCCATACCTACGAGACGCTGAAGATCGGCGTAAAACCCTATCCGAGCTGCCGCTACACCCACGCCGCGATCGACGCGCTGATCGCAATGCGGCGCGAGCACAATCTGACGCCGGACCAGATCAAGAAGGTCGAGATCGGCCTGCACCGCAACGGCATCACGCTGACCGGCGACGCCGCCACCAAGCGCCATCCGACCTCGGTGGTCGGCGGCCAGTTCTCGATGTTCTTCACCGGCGCGATCGCGCTCGACCAGGGCCATTTCGGCTGGGACGATTACGGCCGGCTTGGCGATAAGGCAATCGACGCGCTCGCCGACAAGTTCGACGTGGTGCAGGACGACCGCCTCGAGGTCGGCCGCACCCACCCGTTCGGCGCCCGCGTCTCGATCACCACCGACGACGGCGTGCATGAGCGCCTCTACGCCGATCCCTCGGGTGAGCCGGGCTCGTTCCCCGATGCGCAGGCGATGCAGCAGAAGTTTTTGACGCTGGCCCGCCCGGTGCTCGACAAGCGCGCCGACCAGCTCGCCGACGCGATCCTGACGCTGGAGCGGTTCGATCGCGTCGAGAAGGCGACGCAGCTGGGGCGGCAGTAGGGGCTGCGCTCGCGCCATCCAGGCGGTGTCATCACCCGCGCATGCGGGTGATCCAGTATTCCAGAGACGCCGGTGCTTGAGCCGAGAGGCCGCGGCGTACTGGATCGCCCGGTCGAGCCGGGCGATGACAGTGTGGGTGGGGACATAGCTTCGCATTCTCGCGACATGATTTGTCCGAGCTTTGCTCTTCGTTCCGCCCTCTCTTCAAGCAGAGGGCGCAGGGAAAGCCGGGTGCCGATCGCACCCATGGGCCCCGAGCAAAAGGTAGAAAGCTCGGGGGTAGGACCACACGTGTAACCGGAGGGGGAGGGAGCGTGAGTAGTGTACTCACGTCACCAAGAGTGCGCGCCTCGCCTACTCCGCGCCATCAATGATCACAAAATCCCCGTCCGAATATTTCTGCCGGATTGCTTTCGCGGCCTGGTATTCGGGGCAGGTGTAGCATTCCATCGCGGTGGCGCAATCCTTGAACTCGATGACGAAGTTGCGCTGGCGGGTCGCGCCTTCCATCACCTCATAGGGACCGTTGCGCACGATGAAGTTGGCGCCGTATTTCGCGAACACCGGCATCGCGGCGGCGAGGTATTCGGGATAACGGGCTTCGTCGTGAACCGTGACGTGCACGATCCAGTAGGCTTTCGGCATGATGGTCTCCGGCTGAGGCGTTTCCTAAGGGAATTGCGGCGCATCTGGTGCGAGATGCGCCGCGGCATCAGAAAATTCCTGCGGCCGAGATTCAATTCACGATGTCGCGCGTGTGTGTGACGTGCAGGTCAATTGCCGCCCGCGAGCCGCGCGCCGGTGGAGGTCGCTGTGACGACGTCACGGACCAGATCGAACACGCCGTCCGCCTCGGCCGGCATGTTCGGCGAACGGCCGAGCCGGACGATAACGAGCCGCTGCGACGGCACGATCACGACATACTGCCCGATCGTGCCCTTGGCGAAGAAGGCGTCGCGCGGCATGCCGTGCGCGACACGATAATTGGCGCCGAAGCTGTCGCCGAGATTGGTCCAGAAGCCCGCGCCGATGCCGACCCAGGCATTCGCCGTCGGCGATGCCGAATACTTTGCCCAGCCCTCGGGCAGGATGCGTTTTCCCCCGACGACACCGTCATTGAGGTAGAGCTGGCCGAGACGCGCCCAGTCGCGTGCGCTCGCCATCATCGCGCCCGATCCTTCCGGCGTGCCCGCAGCATCGAACTGCATCACGACATTGCGCATGCCGAGCGGACCGAACAATTCAGCCCGCGCGAACCGTATCACATCGGCGGCGTGGCCACCGGCCGCGTTGCGGATCAGATGCGAGAGGATGATGAAATTGCCGTCGTGATAATTCCACACCTTGCCCGGCGCCGTCTCGAGCGGAATGCTCTCGGCGTACGCGGCCATGTCCGGCTCCATAAACTTCATCCGGTTGACCGGCTCGAG
This sequence comes from Bradyrhizobium sp. 6(2017), assembly GCF_011058295.2. Lineage (NCBI taxonomy): Bacteria > Pseudomonadati > Pseudomonadota > Alphaproteobacteria > Hyphomicrobiales > Nitrobacteraceae > Bradyrhizobium > Bradyrhizobium sp. 6(2017). The sequence continues at coordinate 15,368 of NZ_CP049289.2, forward strand.
TGCTGAGGCCAGCGAGGCCTGCAGCGAGCTGCCGAGCGCGAGGCCCGCGGTGTGGCGCAGGAGCTGATCGACCGTGATCGCGTGGCGCGGATCCTTCGGATCCTGCCAGGCGGCGACCGGCACCGGCTGGTCGACCGCAAGCTTGCCGTCGCGCACCAGAATTCCGATCAAGGCCGAGATCACCGATTTGGTCGCGGAGAAGCCGAGCAGCGGCGTGTCGGTGCCGATGCCGTCGGCATAGCGCTCGGCGACGATGCGGCCATCCTTCATGACGACGACCGCGCGGGTGCGGCGGAACGGCGGCTCGGCCGGCTCCGCGAAGGCGCGATCAAGCGCGGCCGCGAGCTGCGGGGTCTGTGGTGCAACGATCGCGGGACCGGCGATCTCGGGCAGCAACGCGGCCTGCGGCCTCGAGGGCGGCAGCGGGCCATCGGCGAGCACCGCGCCGTGGTCGAGCGTGCAGCCGAGCCCCTCGCGATAGACTGCGTGGCTGCGGCCAAGCCCGAACAGCGTCACGGTGACGTCCTTGCGATCAAGGTCGACCTCGGTGTCCATCGCCCAGGTGATCAGGCTGGTTCCCGGCATCGCGTCCGTGGTCTCGACCAGATTTCGCTTCGGGTTGAGCCCGCTGACGAAGGTCTCCGAGCAGACGACATTCGCAACAAAACCGGTCGCGACCTTGGGCACGTCGCGGGCACGGGCGGCGGACAGCGCCAGCGCACCGAAAGCGGTGCTGGCAGCGAGAATGAAGACGAGCTTTCGACGGGTCACGGGATCCTCCGGCATGGCGCGATGGTGCGCGGCCGGGATCAGGCCGCAGGGGGCGCCAGAGCGCTCGCCGGATTTGGAATCGGGCTGGCCGAGAACAGTGGGCGGCTTACCGATTCTGGAATTGTCTTGCGATTACATCAGTTTGGATCGCGAGCTTGTGAGGCGAGCATGCTGGTCAGGCTCCCTCCCCCCTGGCGGGGGAGGGTTGGGGAGAGGGGTGCGCCCCGGGGCGAGATCGTCGTTGGGAACATCGTCGTCACAGCTCACTTCCCCCTCACCGAGAAAAAGTTTGAGAGCGCGTCGTATGGCTACCCCTCTCCCTAACCCTCCTCCGCAAGGGGGGAGGGAACCCCGCCACTGCGCGTCCCTCACGTTAGCGCAAGAAGCTAAGTCCGATCCCGCGTACTCGGTATCGCTCACGATCCGCAAGCGGGAGAGGGAGAACCTCACACCGCGCTCGCTTTCAACCTCCGGTACTCCGTCGGGGTCACGCCGGTGGTCGCCTTGAAGGCGCGGTTGAAGGGGCCGAGCGACTGGAAGCCGGCGTCCATCGCGATAGTGATGACGGGGACTTCGGCCTGCGAGGGATCGCCTAGCGCCGCCTTGGCCTCCTCGATGCGGTGGTTGTTGAGGAAGACGTTGAAATTGCGGTAGCCGAGCCGCTGGTTGATCAGCCGCCGGAGACGATATTCGGGGATCTTCAGCCGGGTTGCCAGCGTGCCGATCGTGACGTTGTCGTGGCGATAGACCCGCTCGTCCGCCATCAGCCGCATCAGTGCATCGACCAGTCTCTGGTCCGCCGCCTCCTCGACCGCGGCCGGCTTCGTCAGCAATCCGGCCTCCGCCGGCACCGTGAACAGGTCGGCGCCGTCGACGCGCATCATCGCCCAGGTGATTGCGGCCACGATGGCGGTGAGCACGGCCGCGTTCAGCAAATTGGCCCATTCCACGGTCACGCGGCTGCCGGCATAGGCGATCTGAAGCAGCGCGTTCATGCCGCCGTACAGCGCAGATGCGGCGACGATGAAGACGCGGACACGGCGGCGACGCTCGACCAGATCTGCCGACCACGATCCGATGGTTTGCGCCACCGCGAGCGCAACGAAGACGAGCGTGAGCGAATTGACCATGATGATCGCGATCCGCGCGTGACCGGCGGGTGCAATCCACATGCAATTGACGAAGCTGTAGGCCACGACCGCGGCCCAGATCAGGCCCTGCCACCAGCGCAGCCGAAACGCGTCATCGAACAGCGCGCGCGTGAACAGCCAGAACACCACGATATCGCCGGTCGAGAGCGCGATCAGTGGCGCATGCCAGTCCGAGACCGGCGGCCCGGCACCAATCGACGCGGTCACTGCATGCGCGGCCGAACCCAACGCGAAGGCGGCCGCGAGGCGCCCGGACAGCGCCTTGCGAAAATCAGTGAGCAGCAAGGCGGCAAGCACCAGCAGCAGCGCCACGCTGGCGCTGCGCAGGCAGAGTTCAAGTGCGGCCGATGTCATCGCCGAACAATCGTCGGTCGGACAAGGTTTTTCAAGATGGCTCGTGCTGCCAGCGCTGACGTGTCGTCACCCAGATATCGACGACATCGCCCTCGAGCCTGCCCGGACCCTCGTTCACCGCACCGAGCCGCCGCGCCACGGCCTGCGAGGCGACGTTGGCCGGATCTATGCAATGGATGATGCGGTCGACGGTGAAGTTCGCGAACACAAAGTCGATCGCGGCGCGCGCGGCTTCCACCGCATAGCCCTTGCCGCGATGTGCCTTGGCAATGCCCCAGCCGACCTCGAAGCCCGGCCATTCCGGCGGATAATATGGGCCGACCCGGCCGATATAGCGGCTTGAGGATTTCTCCTCGACCGCGAACATGCCGAAGCCATGCAGCGTCCAATGGCCCGAGATGACGGCGGCATTGCGCCAGCCCTTCAGCTCCGAGGTGACCGGCTGGTGATCCGGCGTGATGAAGCGCGCCGTCTCCGGATCGGACAGCATCGCCGTGTTGTCCGCGATGTCGGACGCGCGCCACGGCCGCAGCAACAGCCGCTCCGTCTCGATCACGGGTCCGTCGACCTGCAACAGCTTTGCGCCCGGCCTGATCAGAGAAACCATCGCCTCCTCCAGTTTCCAAGTTTACGCTGTTATCACGTGCGTACACCCGTCAGACGTATGTCGTCGTCCCGGCGAAAGCCGGGACCCATAACCACCGATGCGCGTTGCTCGCGAAAGCTGGGGCCCCAGCTTTTGCGTACCAACTTTCGTCCGTAGTTATGGGTCCCGGCTCGCGCGGAGCCTGTCAACGGGCGGCGCTTCGCGCCGACCCGTTGGCTTGGCCGGGACGGCAGATAGAGAGTATGATCGCGGCAAAAGAGAAGGAGACTTTCCATGAGCTGGCAGCCCTCGACCGATCCCGAACTCGGCGATCCCCAGACCTGCGACGCGCTGGATCTGATCATCGTGCCGCGCACCCGCGATCTCGGCGACGGCTTTGCGGTGCGCCGCGCGCTGCCGCACGGCAAGCGGCAGATGGTCGGGCCCTTCATCTTCTTCGACCATTTCGGCCCGGTGCAATATCTCGCCGGCAAGGGCATGGACGTGCGGCCGCATCCGCATATCGGGCTCGCCACCGTCACCTATCTGTTCGACGGCAGCATCATGCATCGCGACAGTGAGGGCAACATCCAGGAGATCCAGCCCGGCGCGATGAACCTGATGACCGCGGGCCGCGGCATCGCGCATTCCGAGCGCACCCCCGACGTGCAGCGCCAAGACGGCCAGAAGATGCTCGGCCTGCAAAGCTGGATCGCGCTGCCGGCGGGCAAGGAAGAGATCGCGCCGTCGTTCCAGCATTATGGCGCGGGCGATCTGCCGATGATCTCCGAGCGCGACTTCACCGCGCGCGTGATCGCGGGCTCTGCCTTCGGCATCACTTCGCCGGTCAGCATGGTCTCGCCGTGGTTCTATACCGAGGTAACCGCGCAGGCCGGCACCTCGGTGCCGCTCGACCCCGATCACGAGGAGCGCGCGATCTATCTCGTCGACGGCGAGGTCGAGATCGCCGGCGACCGCCATGAGGGGCCGCGACTCCTGATCTTCCGGCCCGGCGACCGCATCACCGTGAAGACGCTGCGGCCGACCCGCATGATGTTTTTGGGCGGCGACGCCCTGGAAGGGCCGCGCCACATCTGGTGGAATTTCGTTTCGTCGTCCAAGGAGCGGATCGAGCAGGCCAAACAGGACTGGAAAACCGGGCGTTTCGCGCAGGTTCCACACGAACACGAGTTCATTCCGCTGCCGGAGTGAGCTATTTCCTGCGATAGTCTCTGGCGCCCGCACGCCTCGTGCGGGCGCACGTCTTTGCAAGCGACCTAGAAAGACCAAGCCGATGTCTGCGATGCTCTCAAGCGATTTGCCCCTGCCCCGGATCGGCCGCGGCAAGGTGCGCGATATCTACGCCGTCGGCGACGACCGGGTGCTGCTGCTCACCACCGACCGCATCTCGGCGTTCGACGTCGTGATGGCGGAAACCATTCCGATGAAGGGCGCGGTGCTGACCCAGATCAGCGCCTGGTGGTTCCGGCAGCTCGAAGGCACCGTGCCGCATCACATGATCAGCGCCGATGCCGACGAGATCATCCGCGCGGTGCCTGAGCTCAAGAACCATCGCGCCGACATCCTGGGGCGCGCGATGCTGTGCAAGCGCACCACCGTGTTCCCGATCGAATGCGTGATCCGCGGCTACATCTCGGGCTCGGCCTGGAAGGAATATGCGGCCGACGGCACGCTTGCCGGCGAGAAGCTGCCGGCCGGCCTGGTCGAGAGCCAGAAGCTGGAGCCTTCGATCTTCAGCCCGGCGACCAAGGCCGAGGCCGGCCATGACGAGAACATCACGGTGGCGCGGGTGCGCGAGATCGTAGGCGCCGACGTTGCCGCGACGCTCGAGAAGATGGCGCGCGACGTCTACGGCTATGGCGAACAGACCAGCCGCGCCCGCGGCATCATCATCGCGGATACGAAATTCGAGTTCGGGCGCGACAAAGACGGCCGCATCATCCTGATCGACGAGGTGATGACGCCGGATTCGTCGCGCTTCTGGGCGGTCGATGCCTACAAGCCGGGCCAGCCGCAACCGAGCTTCGACAAGCAGCCGCTGCGCGACTATCTCGATGTCGAGCGCCACGCCGGCCGCTGGAACGGCGACGCGCCCGCCCCGCCGCTGCCGGCCAGCGTGGTGGATGCGACCAGCAAGCGCTACCTTGAAGCATATCGTCGCGTGACTGGAAGCGAGCTGAAGGTCTAGCTACCATCGTCATCGACGACGCAGCCCTTCATCCCGTCACCCCCGCGCGACGGCTTTGCCGTTGTCGCTGGAGGTGCTCGCGAAAGCGAGCCTCGCGGGCCGCCGGCCACCAGCCGGGCCGGGCATCCTTCGAGACGCGCTACGCGCTCCTCCAGCGACAAAGGCGAAGCCTTTGCGCGGGGATGACGGGAAGCGCAGTGCCAGCCTCGCTTTCCCACCCCACGGAAATTACGCTCGTACTCGCGGGATTGCGCGCACCTCGCCACTGATGTCACTCTCCGGGCACAACAAGAACAGCCAGGGAGCGCCCCATGTCCGATGCCGATACCGTGCTCGTCGAGCGCGATGGCCCTGTTACCATCGTCTCCATCAACCGTCCGCATTGCCGCAACGCCGTCGACGGCGCCACTGCGCGCAAGCTGTATGACGCGTTCCTTGCCTTCGATGCCGACGCAAGCGCATCGGTCGCCGTCTTCACCGGCACTGGCGGCTATTTTTGCGCCGGCGCCGATTTGAAAGCGGTGGCGGCAGGCGACCCCAACAAGAAGCGCGAGATCGGCGGCCACAACACGATCGCGCCGATGGGACCGAGCCGGCTGCGGCTTTCGAAACCCGTGATCGCCGCGATCGAGGGCTTTGCGGTGGCCGGCGGCATGGAGCTCGCGCTGTGGGCCGACATGCGCGTGGTCGCCGAGGACGCGATCTTCGGCGTGTTCTGCCGCCGCTTCGGCGTGCCGCTGATCGATCTCGGCACCATCCGCCTGCCGCGGCTGATCGGCCATTCGCAGGCGATCGATCTGATCCTCACCGGACGCCCGGTCGGCGGCGCGGAGGCGCATCGCATGGGGCTCGCCAACCGATTGGTGCCGAAGGGCGAGACGCGCGCGCACGCGATCGCGCTTGCCAATGACATCGCCCGCTTCCCGCAGAACTGCATGCGCGCCGACCGCCTGTCGGCGCTGCGGCAGTGGGACCTCGACGAGGAGGAGGCGATCGGGAACGAGATGCGCGGCGGGCTCGATGTGATCGCCTCGGGTGAGACGCTGTCGGGCGCAACGCGCTTCGCCTCCGGCGTCGGTCGTCACGGCGCCTTCGGCAATGAATAGGATCATCTGCTTCCGCACATGCGAGGCGACCTCTCCACGCAGCAGAGGCCGCAGCGCCTGTCGCGGGCGTGAAGCCGATTCAGGTGAGCGATCAGCACGTTGCGCCGCGCGCGCGGGAAGTGTGATCACGCCGTAGGACAAGATCACATGCTGCCATGAGAAGCTTTGCCGATTTTTAACCTGACAACCCGCTCGCCGAATTGCATCGTTGAGATGACACAATCCCGGGGCGGCGACTGTCATGGAGCGGCTTATTGAAGTAAGAAGGCGGAGCGAAATATTTCCGCCAGCCTTCAATTTCAAAATGTTTCTTCGTTTCGCAAAAAAAATATCTTCGCTACGGACAACGCGCGCACTATCCCAGATCAAGATCGTCGAATTGCCTCGCCTCGGCGCAATCACCGGCGATGCGATGTCCGAGCGACCGGATGTTCTTCAGGATGTTTCAGCGACGGCGCTGGAACACATGCAGCGCTGTCTGCCGCAATCCTGGTCGAGCCTGACCCGAGCGGACCTTTTATACGTATTTGCCTCAACTGCAGCGCATAATCTCAGGCCCTACGGCAAAGGATGTCCGTCGCAGGAATACGGTGAGCTGCTGCGCTCGGAGCATCTCGACTGCTCGAACTACGGCCTGCTGACCTATTACTTCTCGCGTCTTCTCCTCGGCGAAGCAGATCGCAGGCCGCTTTCCTTTGTCGGCTGGGACGGAGGCGCCGTCGGAAATCATCAGATGCTGTTCCTGAGCGAGCCCGGCAAGACACCGCATCTGGCAATCGATCCGACCCTGGGCATCGCCTGCATCGCGAGCTTTGACGATATCGCATCGGGCAAGCCGGTTCCGCCTGATGCGATCGCGATCATCGGCGCGACGGAACAACTCAACGCTTCAAGAGTTGTCTTCATTACGGCACTGCTGGAGGGGCAATTCCGACCATCCGATCTCCTGTACTATTTCCCGACCGTCGAGGACTATCTCACGCGGTATGGCAACCCGTTCGATTGGCCGACGCCGGCCATTTCCATTCTGCGAGACCGGCATTCCGGAGATCGTTGAGGCAGCGGCCAGCCGATGCATAGCGTCATTCACACCAGATCGCACAGCATTCTCGTTCTCTACGACCCGAATGCCCTGGCCACAGAATTCGTCCGTCAGCACCTGATGGCGATCCAGCGCCATTCGAGGCATGACGTGGCCTATGCCGCCGCGACGTTCGATTGCAAGGCCGATTTTCCTCTCGAATTGTTCGATGCGCTCGTCATTCATTTCTCGGTGCGCATGCCGTTCGAAACGATGTCGCCCTCGTTCGTGGAACTCGTGTCCAGCTTCAGCGGACCCAAGGTGCTGCTGATCCAGGACGAATACGACATGCCGCGGAAGGCGTGCGCCTTGATCAGGAAGCTCGGCGTCGACACGATCTTCACGACCGTGCCCAAACCGTTTGTCGAAAAGTTCTATCCGTCCGACGAACTGCCGAACGTGAAGTTCAGATCCTGCCTGACGGGCTATGTTCCCGACGAACTGCCGTTCGAGCTGGCCACACCGCTGGCGGAACGACGCCTCTGGCTCGCTTACCGTGGAAGAAAGCTGCCGATCTGGTACGGGCAATTGGGATTCGAAAAATCCACTATCGCGCAGCGGATGAAGGCTGAATGCGCCGCTCGCAATCTCCCCCACGACATCGAATGGGAGGAAGACAAGCGGGTCAACGGCTCCGCCTGGTTCTCTTTCATGACGGATACGAGAGCGATGCTTGGCACCGAGAGCGGCGCCAATGTCCTCGACGCATGGGGCGATATTCGCAACGCTGTCCTGGCGATGGCGAAGGAGCAGCCGGATCTCAGCGATGACGAGCTTTACCGGCGCGTCGTCGCTCCGCATGAAAACAATGTCAGCATGGGCCAGATGAGCCCGAAGATCTTCGAGGCGATTGGACTGAAGACCGGGCTGGTGTTGTTCGAGGGATCCTACTCCAACGTGATCAGGCCCGACGAACACTACATTCCGCTCCGAAAGGACTACAGCAATCTGGATGACGTGCTGAAGCGGCTCGCCGACGTACCCAGCCTGCAAAAAATGGTCGATCGCGCCTATCACGACGTCATTCTAGGCGGCGCGTATGGCTACCACCGATTTGTCAGCGACATCGACGAGGCGATCGAGCAAGCCAGCACGCTTGGTCCACCGCGCGAGCGGCGGCCGACATTCGCGCTGGTGCGTATCGATGCGCAACAACAGAGCTGGTCGGCACTGACACCGCACCTGCCTCTTACCGCACCAATTGAGCTGCGGTCGCCACAGCCGCATCCGCTCATCTCGGGCAAGGCCCGCGACCTCTGGCTGAAGCTGCCGGAACGGGTGAGAACGCCCTTGGCCAGCTTGTTCGGGCCCCCGGCAAGGCGCATCAGGGCGCTCATCGGCAGTGATAGCCATTGAGTGCGCGCGCGACGGGCGCGGATGAAGCCGAGCGCGTCCGGGAGCGTCCGTGGTTACAATCCCGGATTTCGCGGAGCCTGTCATCGGGCGCGCGTTTGCGCGACCCGTTGGCTGCATCCGGGCCACGAAGGTCGGGTTTAAGCTACAGCAATCCGCGGCTCTCGCTGGCCGCGAGCTCGTCCATCAGCGCCTTGTCCTGATAGCGCGCGAGCGAAAGGCTGCGGGCAAAGGCCGGCACGGGCGCGCCGACGACGGCGCGGGCACAGAGATCGCCAGTGGCACACGCGCCCATCGTGCCGTAGCCGGACAGCGCGGTGGCCAAGAACACGCCCGATGTCTTCGCCGCGCCGATCAGCGGCCAGTTCTCCTTCGTCATCGGATAGTAGCCGCCATAGTGCACGCGGTCGCGCGGCAGCGCGCCGAGATAGTGCGCGAGCCGCGGCTGCAGCCGGCTCGCCGCGCGCAGCACGACCTCAGGAAAATATGGATTCAGCTCCGGCTCGCGGGCCGGCTCCGTGGTCTGCTCGGCGTTGAAGGCCCAACCGAGCTTGATCCACTCGCCGTGATCGCCGCCGTCGGGCCGGCAATGGATGCTGCCCGGCATCGGCTGCAGCAGGCGCGAAAATTCCGGCGCCGCTGCAAGCGCCTCGCGCTCGTCATCGGACCAGGCCAGGGTCTGGCCGTCGAGATCGATCGCAAACGGCATTCTGCGGTCGACCGCGCGGTTGCGGTCGGCGAACGCGATCTTCTGTTGCAGCACGTTGACGATCGGAAGCTGCTCGTCATGCATCGCGGCGACATGCGCCGCAAACGGGCCCGCCGCGTTGACGATGATGTCGGCCTTGATGGTTTGTCGCGCGCCATCGGCCAGCACATCGACGGCGAAGCGATCGGTCTTTGCAATGCCGACGACTTTTGCCTGCTGGAATTGCGCACCAAGCGGCCGCATGGTCTCCAGCATGTACTGGCCGAGCTGCTGGCCACTGATGTCGCCGGCACGGCGGATGTGCAGCGCGGTCGCGACCTCCTTGTCGAAGGACGGGTAATGCGCCGCGATCAGATCGCGGCCAAGCAGGACGTCGACACCATCGGGCGCGCTCTGCCAGTCCGCCGAATGCGGCGGCAGATAGCCGCGGCTTACGCCCTCATGCAAGCGGATCAGCTTTGCGGCCTGCTCGCCATAGCCGGCGTAGAGTTGCTGCAGCAATTCCTCAGGTCGCTCCTCGCGCGTGACCAGGAGATATCCGCGCCGCGTCATGTGGATGCGGTTGTCGCTGCGGCGCGCGATCTCCTCCATCAGGTCGGTGGAATGGTCAGTGAAATCAGCCATCGTCTGATGCGGCCACCAGTTGCGGTAGTTCTCGCCCGACTGCGCCGAGGTCAATGCCATCGGCTGGCCCTCGTCGACGATGAGCAGACGCGCGCGCTTGTGCTGGACCGCGAGGTAATAGGCCGTGGCGATGCCGACGATGCCCGCACCGATCACCAGGATTTCGACGTCATTGGTCTTCACGCGTAGTCTCCCAAAGGCCGCAACGGGGCCTGCGACGATTCAAATTGTCCGAGCGATCAGGTGGAGCTAGCCCGGATCGCGTAACGCCTGACGCTGTGCCGAGCGCAGCGTCTTCTGCGTTTCCTCGATATGCTCGCGCAGCAGCCGGACCGCCTTCTTGGCCTCGCCGTCGCGGCAGAATTCGAGCAACTTGTAATGCTCGCGTTGCGGACGTTCCTTGCCGGTCGCCTGCGACACCAGCGCCCGTGTGAAGCGGCCGACATGGCCGTAATTCGCCTCGATCATTGAGAGCAGGCGCGGGCGATTGCACGGCGCGTAGAGCGTGGCGTGGAATTTCCAGTTGAAGGCGCCCCATTGCGCCGGATCAGGCTCAGTGTCGTAGGCGCGGAGGATTTTCGTCGCTTCCTCGATATCGATCTCGCCCATGGCGGGGATCGCCAAGCGCAACGCATGACATTCGAGCGCGATCCGGATCTCGAGCAGCTCGATCACCTCGTCGATCGACAGGTCGGAGACGACCGCGCCGCGGTTGGGCAGGAACGTGACAAAACCCTCGGCCTCGAGCTGGCGCAACGCCTCGCGCACCGGGATGCGGCTGGTCCCGAACCGCGCGGCGAGTTCGTCCTGACGCAGCTGCAATCCGGGCGCGAGCTCGCCCGAGCTAATCGCAGCCCGCAGCGCTTCGCGCACGGCGTCCGGCGCGGAACCGTGGGGTCCGGCCGCTCGAGGGCTTGTTGCGGTTGCAGGTTCCATCCGGCTGCTCTCTCGCTGGGTGACCCGGCCATGATATCCGATCATGTCACGATTGTATAAAATCGATTTGCCGATTATGCAATGCCATGTATAAAATCTGGTCTTATCATATCCAATTCTGCCGACGGTCGAGAGCCATCTGATGAATCAGACTTTCAAGCAGTTGATTTACATAGCTTTTCTTTCAATTGCGGTATCCGCCTCGGCGCAAGCCCAATCGGCCGGCGGCACGCTGGCCAAGATCCGCGACGCCGGCGAGATCCGGCTCGGGCACCGCGACGTCTCGGTCCCGTTCTCCTATCTCGACGACAACCAGAAGCCGGTCGGCTTCGCGATGGACCTCTGTGCGCGGATCGTCGATGCGGTGAAGAGCGAGCTCAAGCTGCCCTCGCTGCAGACCAGGCTGCAGCCGATCCAGCTCTCCACCCAGATCCCGCTGATCGAGAACGGCACCATCGACATCGTCTGCGGTCCCGTCACCAACACGCTGGAGCGGCAGAAGGTGGTGGCCTTCAGCACCACGATCTTCGTGTCGAGCATCCGCGCGGTGGTGCAGAAGGACGCGCCGATCAAGACCTTCGAGGATCTCGCCGACCGGCCGGTCTCGCTGACCTCAGGCTCGACCTCGATCGGCCTGTTGAGCGCGCGCGCCCAGGCCAAGACCTTTCAGACCAAGAACATCCTGACGCCGGATCATGCCGCCTCGTTCCTCGCGCTGACCACCGGGCGCAGCGATGCCTTCGTGATGGATGATATCCTGCTCGCCAGCCTGATCGCGGGCAGCCCCAATCCCGCGAACTGGCGCATCATCGACGACAGCCTCCGCACCGAGCCCTACGGGTTGATCATCCGCAAGGGCGATCCGGAGTTCAAGGCCCTGGTCGACAAGACGCTGGTGGCCATGATGAAGAGCAACGAATTCCACGAGCTCTACGCAAAATGGTTCACGCGGCCGATCCCGCCGAAGAACGTGAACCTGAACTTCCCGATGACCGCGCCGCTGAAGGACGCGGTCGCCAATCCGAACGACAAGGGCGTGTGAGAGAACGTCCGTCCGGCGGCCGAACGGATCCCGGCAAGCCTCTCAACGACGCGTCCCAAACCGCGCGAACACGGCGCTGTTGCGGCAAAATCACCGGTTCCCGTCAACCGCATGTTAGGCAGGAACCGAACTCCCAAGAAGAAACCTCGGGCCATTGTAACGTCTGTGAGTTTCGAATAGCGGCTCCTCATTGGGAAACGCCGCCATGTCCGTACCCAATCTCAAAATCCGCGGCCGCACGCTGCTCGCCGCCAAGGTCATCTTCAACTTCGGCCAATCCGCAATCGATTGCGTGGTGCGCCGGATCACCGACGATGGCGCGACCATCGAACTGGAAAGCGGGCTCGGGATTCCCGAGCACTTCCAGCTCTCGATCGCCAGCGAAAGCGCGGTGCTTGCCTGCAGGCGGACCTGGCAATCCGAAAAGCAGATCGGGGTCACCTTCGAACTGCAGCACGCTGCCGACAGCGCGGCGTCGAATGAGAAGGCATCAGCCGAACCCGGCGGAGATCATGCCGTGCGCCGCCAGATGCTGGCCCTGCGGGCGGCGCTCGATCAGGTGCCGCTCGGCATCGTTCTGCTCGACCCGAGGCTGAATGCCCGTTTCATCAACCAGGCGTTCCGGCGAATGTGGGCGCTGTCGGATGCGGTCGCCGACCGGCATCCCTCCTTTGCCGAGCTGATCTTCCACGGCCGCGATACCGGCGCCTACGAGATTCCGGCAGACCGGATCGAACCCTATGTCGCAGAGCGCATCGAGCGCGTTGCGCGGAACGAGAGTTTTCGGCTCGATCTGCGTCGCAGCAAGGGCGACGTCATCCGCATGCAATGCACGCCGCTGCCCGACGGCAGCCGGATGCTGAGCTATGTGGAGGTCACCGATATCGTCCGTCAGTCGGATGAGCTGAAGGCGCTGCGCGACGCGCTGGAAACCGTGCAGGACGGCGTGCTGCTGCTCGACGCCGATCTCAGGGCAACCTTCATGAATCAGAAAGTACGGCTGTTCTGGGAGATCGACGAACAGGAGGCGGCGACACGCCCGACCTATGCCGCGTTGATCACCCGCGCGCGGCGGGCGGTCGATCCGCATGCATCGCCGAAGGAGCTCATGGGCTTTGCCAGCAAACGGATCGCCGAGGTCAAGGCGGGCGATCATGTCCGCGAGTTGCAGACCCCCGACGGCCGCCGCCTCCGGGCGCATTGCACCACCATGGCCGGTGGCGGCCGCATGATCACCTATTACGACGTCACCGATCTGATCCGGAATGCGGAGCAACTCGAGCGGCTCGCGACCACCGATCCGCTGACCGGTCTGTTCAACAGGCGGCACTTCCTGTTCACGCTGGATGCCGAGTGGAGCCGTTTCCAGCGCTACCACCGCGCGATGTCGGTGCTGATGGTGGACATCGATCACTTCAAGAACGTCAACGACCGCTATGGCCACGCCATCGGCGACGAGGCGATCAAGGCCATGGTCGGCGCCTGCCTGCACGGCAAGCGGAAATCCGACATTGTCGGCCGGGTCGGCGGCGAGGAGTTCGCCATCGTGCTGCCGGAGACGAATCTGTCGCGCGCCAGGATCGTTGCGGAGCGCGTCCGCAAGCGCATCGCCTCCCAGACGCTGCGCGTGCGTGATGCACCGTTCCAGATCACGGCGAGCATCGGGATCGCCGAAGCCTCGCTCAGCATGGCTGGCACGGAAGCGCTGATGAATGCCGCCGACCAGGCGCTGTATCAGGCGAAGGCGCTGGGGCGGAATTGCTGCGTATGCTGGACGCCGCCGACGCCGGCTCCGCTGGCTGCGGAGTAGCATCGCGGCCGGAGATGGTCGGCGAGGGCCGCGACCACGTCGAGGTTCCGTCGCCCGGCAATCGCCGGACGACGGATCGGCAAGGGTTACTAGGGTTAAACTCCCGCCATCATCACATATTTGATCTCGACATATTCATCCATGCCGTGGCGCGAGCCTTCGCGGCCGAGGCCGCTTTCCTTGACGCCGCCGAACGGCGCGACCTCGGTCGTGATCAGGCCGGAGTTGACGCCGACCATGCCCGACTCCAGCGCTTCGGCGACGCGCCAGACGCGGCCGATGTCGCGCGAATAGAAGTAGGAAGCGAGGCCGAACGGCGAGGCGTTGCACATCGCGATCACGTCGGCTTCGTCCTTGAAGCGGATCACCGGTGCGAGCGGACCGAAGGTTTCCTCCTGCGCAACAAGCGCGTCGGGCCGCACATCCGACAGCACGGTCGGCTCGAAGAAGCTGCGGCCGAGCGACGAGCGCTTGCCGCCGGTGACGATCTTGGCGCCGCCCTTCACGGCATCGGCAATATGGCGCTCGACCTTCTCGATCGCTTTCATGTTGATCAGCGGGCCCTGGGTTACGCCTTGCTCGGTGCCATCACCGATCTTCATCGCCGCGACCTTCTTCGACAGCTTCTCGACGAACTGATCGTAGATCTTGTCCTGGGCGTAGATGCGATTGGCGCAGACGCAGGTCTGCCCCATGTTGCGATACTTCGAGACGATGGCGCCTTCGACGGCAGCATCGATATCGGCATCGTCGAACACCACGAAGGGCGCGTTGCCGCCGAGTTCGAGGCCGAGCTTCTTCACACCGACCGACGCCTGCCGGTACAGGATCTTGCCGACGTTGGTCGAACCGGTGAAGCCGACGAAGCGCACCGCCGGATGCTCGCACAGCACCTTGCCGATCGGCGGCGCATCACCGGTAACGATGTTGAGCACTCCCTTGGGCACGCCGGCCTTCTCGGCCAGCACAGCCAGCGCGAGCGCCGACAGCGGCGTCTCGTTGGCGGGTTTCAGCACCACCGTGCAGCCCGCCGCCAGCGCCGGCGACACTTTTCGCGTGATCATCGAGTTCGGGAAATTCCACGGCGTGATGGCGCCGCAGACGCCGATCGGCTGCCGGATCGCGAGCAGGCGGGCATCCGGACGCTGGGTCGGAATGGTCTCGCCATAGACGCGGCGGGCTTCCTCCGCGAAGAATTCGACATAGGCGGCGCCGATGTCGACTTCGCCGAGCGCTTCCGCCAGCGGCTTGCCCTGCTCGGAGGTCAGGATCAGCGCGAGGTCCTCGCGGTTGGCGATGATCAGGTCGAACCATTTGCGCAAAATGTTGGAGCGCTGCTTGGCGGTCAGCTTGGCCCAGGCCGGGAATGCGCGCTCGGCGGCCTCGACGGCGCGGGTCGCATCATCGGCGCTCAACTGCGGGATCTTTATCAGTTCGGCGCCGGTGGCCGGATTGTTGACGGCAAATTCTGGCGTGCCGACCCAGGCGCCGTCGATGTAGCAGCGGTCGCGCAGCAGCGACGGATCTTTCAGGCGGTCCTGGAGGGAGGCTGCGGATTGCGTAGCGCGTGCGGCAACGGGCGGGGTCATGGCGTTACTCCTCGAATTTCCTTGGATTTACTCGAATTTCCCGGGATTTTCTCTTGGGGGTATTCGCGGCCTATATAGGCCGGAACGCGCCGCGATGCACCGGCGGCCGGCGCGACCCTGCGTCGAGGAATAGAGAGAGCTGGCGCGGAGCTACGCGGCGTTGCGCGCGGTCAGAGCGCGCCGCCGGACATATAGGTTTCGCGGCGGCCGATCATGCGCTCGGCGGCGGCCTTGGCATCCGCCTTGCTCGAGGTCGCACAGGTCCGGTATTCGAGGTCGGCCTGCGCCCGCGCATCGCGGCGGCCGAACCAGGATTTGGCGCCGGTCTGCAGCAGCGCCAGCGCCTGTGCGACATTATCGACTGCCTCGAATGAGTGCAGCGCGCCGGTACCTGCGTAGCGGACTTCGTACAGACCCGGGCTGATCGGCGCCTCGATGTTCTCGCCGCGGCCCGGCCGCGGATAGCGCTTCCATTCACTCCATGTCGAAATCATTTGCTGCGTCCCCGCAAGGCGCGAAATGACGAATCTTTTCGTCAAATCCATCCCAATCCGCCGCACCGTTTGTGCAGCGATCTGAATGCGTTATTGCAAAAAATCACGTGCGAAAATCAATTTGCCGATCACGTTACCGTGGCCCGCCCCGAAGGTCACCGGGACTTGCGCGGAGTCCACCGCAAAATGTGAGCGCGTGGTGAACATCCGCTGAGCAGGACCGTTCCTGCCATCCGGCCTTCACGACATCGCGACATCATCGCAGCGCGCCCGCCTTGCGGGAGCGGAAAAGCGGGAGGATGATCCGCCCACTTCAAAACAATAAACCCCACCGGAGGAAGCCCCCAATGCAAAGCAAGGCTCAGATTGATCAGGTATTGCGTCAGAAGAGCGAGGCAAAGGAGATTCCCGGCGTCGTCGCAATCGCGGCCACCGGCAAGGACGTGATCTACCAGGGCGCGTTCGGCAACCGTGACCTCTCCAAGAGCGATCCGATGACGGCGGACAGCGTGTTCTGGATCGCCTCGATGACCAAGGCGGTGACCTGCGCGGGCGCGATGCAACTGGTCGAGCAGGGCAAACTCTCGCTCGATGAGCCGATCGGCAAGCTGCTGCCCGATCTCGCCGCACCACAGGTGCTGGACGGCTTCGACGCCAAGGGCGAGCCAAAGCTGCGGCCGGCGAAAACGCCGATCACGCTGCGCCAACTCATGACCCACACCGCCGGCTTCTGCTACGACCTGTGGAACGCCGACATGGGCAAATACA
This sequence comes from Bradyrhizobium sp. 6(2017), assembly GCF_011058295.2. NCBI lineage: Bacteria > Pseudomonadati > Pseudomonadota > Alphaproteobacteria > Hyphomicrobiales > Nitrobacteraceae > Bradyrhizobium > Bradyrhizobium sp. 6(2017). The sequence continues at coordinate 31,951 of NZ_CP049289.2, forward strand.
TGGAAAAGACCGGCACGCCCGGGATCATCTCGTGCCTCAATGCCGCGCTGAAGACGCCGCTCGCCAACGAGCCCGGCACACGCTGGGAATACGGCATCAATATCGACTTCGTCGGCAAGGCCGTGGAGGCGGCGAGCGGCAAGAAGCTCGATGCTTATTTGCGTGACAACATGTTCGCGCCGCTCGGCATGAGCGAGACCGGCTTCAAGATATCCGACGACATGCGCAAGCGGCTGGTCGGCATGCATGCGCGCGGCGAGGACGGCGCGCTGGCGGCGATCCCGTTCGAGCTCGAGCAGAACCCTGAATTCCACATGGGTGGCGGCGGCCTCTATTCGACCGCGGCCGACTACATCAAGTTCTGCCAGATGATCCTCAACAAGGGCAAAGGCAACGGCAACCAGCTGCTGAAGGCCGAGACCGTCGCGGCCATGGGGCAGAACCAGATGGGCGACATCAATGTCGTCAAGATGACGACGGCGGCGCCGCCCTACACCAACGACGTCGACCTCTATCCCGATCAGGTGAAGAAGTGGGGGCTGAGCTTCCTGATCAACACCGCCAAGACGCCGGAAGGCCGCAGCCCCGGCAGCCTCGCCTGGGCGGGCCTTGCCAACACCTATTACTGGATCGATCCGTCGCGCGACGTCTGCGGCGTGATCCTGACCCAGCTGCTGCCGTTCGCCGACATGCACAGCCTGGAGGCCTTCGCAGGCTTCGAGAAGGGCATCTATGCCGGGCTCGACGCCGGCAGCGGACAGCGGGCGGCCTGAGGTTCCGATCAAGCAGCGGAAAATCCCTCCCCTCGCGGGGAGGGATTTTTCATGCCCGCCATAGGTCGGGCCTGTCCTGTCGGCGCCAAACGACTAAGATTGCACAAAAAAGTGCGGCTACACGAACACGACCACGAGGAGGACGATCTTGGCACCCGGGACCCTGGCACCCAAAGCAGACAGCTATGTCTGCGGCATTTCCGATACGCCGCTGCTCGGTGAAACCATCGGCCGCAGCCTCGACCGCGCACGGGCGCGATGGGGCGACCGCGAGGCGCTGGTCTCGCCCAGCCACAATGTGCGCTGGACCTGGAACGAATTCGCCTGTCACGTCGAGGCACTGGCGGCAGGCTTCCTTGCGCTCGGGCTGACACGCGGCGAGCGGATCGGCATCTGGTCGCTGAACCGGCCGGAATGGACGCTGACGCAATTCGCCGCCGCGAAAGCCGGACTGATCCTCGTCACCATCAATCCGGCCTATCGGCTGAGCGAGCTCGAATTCGCGCTCGGCAAGGTCGGCTGCGCCGCGATCGTGACGGCGACCGCGTTCAAGACCTCTGCCTATATGGAGATGCTGAACACGCTGCTGCCCGAGCTTGCGTCATCGGAGCCCGGCCAGTTGCGATCGGTGCGGCTGCCGCAATTGCGCGCCGTGATCCAGATCGGCGGCCCGGCGGCACCAGGCACCATTCCGTTCGAGCAGGCGTCGCAGATGGGCGGCGAGCGCCATCGCGAGCAGCTTGCGGCGCTCGGCGACAGCCTGCAGTTCGACGATCCGGTCAACATTCAATTCACCAGCGGCACCACGGGCTCACCGAAGGGCGTGACGCTGACCCACCACAACATCCTCAACAACGGCTATTTCACCGGTCGCGCCATGCGCCTGACCGAGCAGGACCGCATCTGCATTCCGGTGCCGCTCTATCACTGCTTCGGCATGGTGATGGGCAATCTCGCCTCGGTGACACTCGGCACCACCATGGTCTACCCGGGCGAAGGCTTTGATCCGCTGGCGACGCTGACCACGATCGCGCAGGAAAAATGCACGACGCTGTACGGCGTGCCGACCATGTTCATCGCCGAGCTCGACCATCCGGACTTCGCGCGCTTCGATTTGTCCTCGCTGCGCACCGGCATCATGGCAGGCGCGCCCTGCCCGATCGAGGTGATGAAGCGCGTCAACACCGAGATGAACATGCGCGAGGTGACGATCGCCTACGGCATGACCGAAACCAGCCCGGTGAGCTTCCAGAGCGCGACCGACGATCCGCTGGAGCGCCGCGTCTCCACCGTCGGCCGCATCCATCCGCACGTCGAGGTCAAGGTGGTCGATCTCGACGGCAAGGTGGTGCCGCGCGGCGGACGCGGCGAGCTCTGCACCCGCGGCTACAGCATCATGCTCGGCTATTGGGACGAGAAGGAAAAAACGTCAGACGTGCTCGACGCCAATGGCTGGATGCACACCGGCGACCTCGCCGTGATCGACGACGAGGGCTATTGCAACATCGTCGGCCGCATCAAGGACATGGTGATCCGCGGCGGCGAGAATCTCTATCCGCGCGAGATCGAGGAATTCCTCTACCGCCATCCCAAGATCCAGGACGTGCAGATCTTCGGCGTCGCCGACGCGCGCTATGGCGAGGAGCTGTGCGCCTGGGTCAGGGTCCGACAAGGCGAGACGCTGACCGCCGACGAGATCCGCGCCTTCTGCCAGGGCCAGATCGCCCACAACAAGATCCCGCGCTACGTCGAGTTCGTCGAGGAATTCCCGATGACGGTGACGGGGAAGATCCAGAAATTCGTGATGCGCGACGCGGTGGAGCAGCGGCTCGGGCTGAAGGCGGCGAAGACGGCTTAAAAGCGAGCGCGCTATCTCAACATCGTCATGCCCGGGCTTGACCCGGGCATCCACGTCTTGGTTTCCACGGCAAGAAAGACGTGGATGGCCGGGTCAAGCCCGGCTATGACGAGTGAAGCTGCGGCTAAACCAACAGCCCCTTCCCCTTCGCCAGATCCTTCAGCGACACCAGCGGCCGCGCGCCGATGTGCTGGATCACCTCGGCCGCCGCGAGCGCGCCGAGACGGCCGGCATTCTCATGGCCGACATTGCGGACGAGGCCGACCAGGAAGCCGGCGGCGAACAGGTCGCCGGCGCCGGTGGTGTCGACGAGCCTGTCGATCGGATAGGCCGGCGCTGACACGACGCCATCCTTCGAGACGACAACACAGCCCTTCTCGCTACGGGTGACGACGCCGAGCTTGGTGTCCTTGCCGAATTGCTTCAGCGCAGTGTCGAAATCCGAGGTCTGGTACAGCGAGTGCAGCTCGGACTCGTTGGAGAACACCAGGTCGACGATGCCCTTGCGCATCAAATCAAGGAATTCGTCGCGGTAGCGATCGACACAGAACGAATCCGACAGCGTCAGCGCGACCTGGCGGCCGGCGCCATGCGCAATCGTCGCCGCCTTCACGAAGGCGTCCTTGGCGTTCTTCGGATCCCAGAGATAGCCTTCGAGATAGATGATGCTGGCGGCTGCGATCTGCGCTGGATCGATGTCGTCCGGCGTCAGGTCCTGCGCGGCGCCGAGATAGGTGTTCATGGTGCGCTCGCCGTCCGGCGTCACCAGGATGTAGCAGCAGCCGGTGGCCGGGCCGGCCTTGGCCGGCGCGGTGTCGAAGGTGACGCCGGCGGCGCGGATGTCGTGGACATAGAGCCGGCCGATCTGGTCGTCCTTGACCTTGCCGACATAGGCGGCGCGGGCGCCGAGATTGCCGACGCCGACGATGGTGTTGGCGGCCGAGCCGCCCGACACCTCGGTCGCTACCCCCATGTCGCTGTAGATCGCGGTGGCGCGCGCTTCGTCGATCAGCTGCATCGAGCCCTTGGTCATGCCGTGACGGGCAAGGAATGCCTCGTCGGTTTGCACCAGCACGTCGAAGATCGCATTGCCGATCCCGAGAACGTCATATTTTGCGTCAGCCATAGACCTGCCCTGTGTTAACGCCACCCAACAAGAGCCGCGACCTATCACGTTACGCCTTAGGGCAGCAAGCAGGGCTGTTCGGAACGAATCGATCGGGACCACACCCTATTAACCCGTCATCCCCGCGCAAAGGCGAAGCCTTTGTCGCTGGAGGAGCGCGTAGCGCGTCTCGAAGGATGCACGGCCCGGCCTGTGGCCGATTCATCCTTCGAGGCTCGCCGAAGAGGCTCGCACCTCAGGATGACGGGGCTGGTAGAGTGGCGCTGGCAGCAAGGCACGCGGCTGCTATACAGACCCCATGTTCCGCTCCTTCCTCACCGTCTCCTCGGGAACGCTGGCCTCGCGACTGCTCGGCTTCGTGCGCGATTCCGTGATCGCGGCGCTGCTTGGCGCGGGTCCGGTGGCGGATGCCTTCCTGGCGGCGTTTCAGCTCGTCAATGTGGTGCGGCGGCTGTTGTCCGAGGGCGGGCTGAATGCGGCGCTGGTGCCGGCCTGGCTCAAGGTTCGCGACAGCGATGGCGAAGCGGCCGCGCGCGCCTTTGCCGGCCGCGTGCTCGGCACGATCAGCGCCGCTGTGATCGCGGCCGCGCTCGTGATCGGCGTCGTGATGCCGCTGGTGATCGCGGCGATCGCGCCGGGTTTCGTCGGCCGCGACACGCTGCAATTCGCCGTCGACATCGCCAGGCTGATGCTGCCCTATCTCGCCTTCGCCGGTCCCGTCACCGTGATGATGGCGCTGCTCAACGCGCAGGGCCGCTTCGCGCTGACCGCGTTCGCGCCGCTGTTGTTCAACATCGCGCTGATTTCAGTGATGGCCGTGCTGCTGGTGCGGCAACAGGAGCCGGTGCAGGCCGCGCTGGTGATGGCCGCAACCATCGGCGTCGCCGGCTTGCTGCAGCTCTCGATGCTGGCACTGCGCGGCGCAGGACTCGCCTCGCCGCTCCGCGTCTCCTTCGATCCCGACATGCGCAGCTTTCTCGGCCGCGCGATCCCCGGCATGGTCGCGAGCAGCGCGCCGCAATGGCTCATGGTGGCCGGCGCGGTGATCGCGTCCACTTCGCCATCGGCGGTGTCCTGGCTCTATTTCGCCAACCGCCTGCTCGAGCTGCCGCTCGGCATTGTCGGCGTCGCGATGGGCACCGTGCTGATCCCGGAAATGACGCGCGCCGTGCGCAGCGGCGAATCTAGCGCAATCGCGCATGCGGAATCGCGCGCGCTCGAGCTTGCGGCCGGGCTGACGCTGCCGGCGACGCTCGGCCTGTTGCTGCTGAGCGGCCCGATCGTGCGGATGCTGTTCGAGCATGGCGCATTCACCGCAGAGGATACCGCGGCCACCGCGCAGGCCCTGATCTGGCTGACGCTGGCCTTGCCGGCGCATGTGTTGGTGAAGGCGCTGTCGCCGGCGTTTTTCGCGCGCGAGGACACGCTGACGCCGCTGTTGGCGACGCTGAAGGCCATCGTTGTTGCGATCGCGGCCGCCTTCCTGTTCGGCCATATCTTCGGGGCGAGCGGAACTGCCGCGGGCATTGCGCTCGGCGCCTGGAGCAATGCGCTGGCGCTGATCCGCAAGGGCGCCGCGAGCTTCGGCTTCTCGATCGACGCCGATGCGCGCCGCCGGCTGCCGCGCATCCTGGGCGCAGCGCTTGCGATGGGCGCCCTGTTGTGGCTCGCGGCGGGTGCGCTGTTGGCGGGCAGCCACGGTTTCGTGCAGGCGGCCGCCCTCCTCACGCTGATTGTGGCCGGCATCGCCGGTTACGGGCTGTTCTTGCAGCTTTTCGGCGTCACCGGCTGGCGCGAGGCGGTTAACGCCGTCAGGCAAAGGCGCCCCGCCTGACTTGCGCACGCTGGGCTTAAATGGCAAACGACGCCGCAAAGCCGACCATTTCCGGGAATCGAGACCATGGCGTTCGTTGAACGGGTTTTCTCAGGCGTCCAGCCGACGGGCAATCTGCACCTCGGCAACTATCTCGGCGCCATCGTCAACTTCGTGAAGATGCAGCAGACCCATAACTGCATCTATTGCGTCGTCGACATGCATGCGATCACGCAAGGCGTCGAGGTCTGGGGGGGCCCGGCCGAGCTCGCGCGCAACACCCGCGAGGTGACCGCGGCCTTCATCGCCTCGGGTATCGATGCCAGGAAGCACATCGTGTTCAACCAGAGCCAGATCGCCGGCCATGCCGAGCTGACCTGGATCTTCAACTGCGTGGCCCGGATCGGCTGGCTGAACCGCATGACGCAGTTCAAGGAGAAGGCCGGCAAGGACCGCGAGAACGCCTCCATCGGTCTCTACGATTATCCGGTGCTGATGGCCGCCGACATCCTGCTGTACCGCGCCACCCATGTGCCGGTCGGCGAGGACCAGAAGCAGCATCTGGAGCTATCGCGGGATATCGCGCAGAAGTTCAACAACGACTTCGCGGATTCGATCCGCGGCCACGGCTTTGCCGACGGTCTGCTCTTCCCGCAGCCCGAGCCGCTGATCACGGGGCCGGCGACCCGGGTGATGAGCCTGCGCGACGGCACCAAGAAGATGTCGAAATCGGACGCGTCGGACAATTCGCGCATCAACCTCACCGACGACGCCGATACCATCGCGCAGAAGATCCGCAAGGCGAAGACCGATCCGGAGCCGCTGCCGTCGGAGGAGAAGGGCCTGGAGCCGCGGCCCGAGGCCGACAATCTGGTCGGCATTTATGCCGCGCTCGCCGGCGTCTCCAAGCAGGAGGTGCTGACGCAGTTCGGCGGCGGGCAATTCTCCAGCTTCAAGAACGCGCTGGTCGAGGTGTGCGTCGCAAAACTGGCGCCGATCGCCTCCGAGATGAAGAAGCTGGTGGCCGATCCCGGCCATGTCGACGCAGTGCTGGCCGACGGCGCCAACCGCGCCCGCGGCATCGCCGACGAGACCATGCGCATCACCAAGGACATCGTCGGCTTCATCCGCCCGCGCTAGGGAGAGCGTTCAACGAACGCTGTAGGTTCGTGAGGACACCCGATTACGTCAGAGACGGCTGGTGTCTTGAAGATGGCGAGGAATACCAGCGCGCGGCTCCGGCAACCTTTCACATCCCGGATCTGGCGCTGCGGCGCCTTCTCCAGCCCGGCGACCTCGCCAAGTTGATCTTCAAGATCGCCGTCGAGGGTGACGAACACGGGGCCGTGGAGCGAATGTGGGTGATCGTCCGCGAACGTACCCCGACCGGCTATATCGGGATGCTGGACAACCAGCCCAACTCGATCGCAGAAAACGATCAATTCTGGCTCGGAACCGAGTTGCCGTTCGAGTATCGGCACATCATTGCGGTCGCCCACGCCGATGAGGCCAGTGTCGCACTTGCGAAGGCGCCCGCTCCTATCCCGTGGGATCGCGCAAGCTAGAACGCGCTCCGACGCTGCAACGCCGCTTGTCGGAAACGGCCGCGCCGTGGCACCATGGGCCTTGTTTGAGCATGATCTGGTTCGGAAAACCGCTTCACACTTTTCGCTGCCGCGGCCTCCGGCTCCGGATCATGCTCGTGGCCAGCACCGGGACATGCATGACCACCCAGCGACGAAGCTACGAGACAGGTCACAAGCCGAAATGCCTCGTCATCGTTGACGACACGGCGGAATGGGACCGTGCGGTCTATTACGCCAGCCGGTGGGCCATCCGGGTCGGCGGCGGCGTCCTGATGCTGCGGGTGATCGAGACCGAGGACCAGAACCAGCAATGGCTCGGGGTGGCCGACATTATGCGCGCGGAGGCCGAGGAAGCCGCCAACGAGGCGCTCGACCGCGCCGCCGGCCGCGCCAACGGGATCGCCGCGATCACCCCGGAGCGGGTGATTCGCGAGGGCGACCCTGTCGAGCAGATCCTCGACGTGATCGAAAAGGACGTCGATATCGCGATGCTGGTGCTGGCCGCCAATCCGGGCGCCGAGGGGCCCGGGCCGATCATCACCACCATGGCCAAGACCGTGGGGGCATTCCCGATCCCCGTGACCATCGTGCCCGGCGGCCTGTCTGACGCCGAGATCGACGCCCTGTCCTAGCGTTATCGGCTCCGAAACCGCTCCAGAGCATGGATGCGGGCCTGGAACCGCGGTTTTGCGGCTTGATCGCGGGCTTTTTAATTGCCATCTGGTAGGGGAACCCAACGCGCCGGCCTTGAACCGGCGACGCCGGAGACAGCAAATGTTCATCCAGACCGAAGCCACACCCAATCCCGCCACCCTGAAATTCATTCCGGGCCGCACGGTGCTCGACAGCGGCACCATGGAATTCTCATCGCCGGAATCCGCCGCGCGCTCGCCGCTTGCCGAACGGCTGTTCGCCGTCACCGGCGTCACCGGCGTGTTCTACGGCGCCGACTTCGTCACCGTGACGAAGGCGGACGGCGACTGGCAGCACCTCAAGCCCGCGATCCTCGGCGCGATCATGGAGCACTACATGTCCGGCGCGCCGCTGCTCGCCGACGGCACCGCTGGAAGCGACGACGCACGCGATGAGGAAGACGAGTTCTTCGACGAGGCAGACGCCGAAACAGTCGAGCAGATCAAGGACCTGATCGAGACCCGCGTGCGTCCCGCAGTCGCCAATGACGGCGGCGACATCACCTTCCGCGGCTTCAAGGACGGCATCGTCTATCTCAACATGAAGGGCTCCTGCGCCGGCTGCCCGTCATCGACCGCGACCTTGCAGCACGGCATCCAGAACCTGCTGCGGCACTTCGTGCCCGACGTGCAGGAAGTCCGGCCGATGTGATGGAGCGGCGAATGGCGCGTGGCGAATGGCAAATAGCGTTCTCCTGTAATTGCCAATTCGCCATTCCCCATTCGCTATTCGCCCTCCCATGATGATTCTCGCCATCGATACCGCGCTCGACGCCTGCTCCGCGGCGGTGCTCGACACCACCTCAGGCAATACCATCGCCATCGAATCCCAGGCGATGCAGCGCGGCCATGCCGAGGCGCTGATGCCGCTGATCGCCCGGGTGATGAAAGAGAGCGGCATCGGCTTTGCAGGGCTTGACCGCATCGCCGTCACCACCGGCCCCGGCAGTTTCACCGGCCTCCGCGTCGGCCTCTCGGCAGCGCGCGGCCTCGCGCTGTCAGCGGAAAAGCCGGTGGTCGGGCTGTCGACGCTCGCGGCCTACGCCGCGCCCGTGGTTGCCGAGAATGGCGAGCACGCGATCCTGTCGGCGATCGATGCGCGGCACGACCACGTCTATTTCCAGCTGGTGGGCGGCGACGGCAGCTTGATGCTCAAGCCAAAGGTTGCGCCGATCGCGGAAGCGCTCGAGGCCGCACAGTTCGGCGCGCTGCATCTGGTCGGCAACGCCGCAAATATCCTTGCCGAGCGCTGGCCTGCGGACGCCACGCCGCCGGTCAAGGTCGACAGGCAGCCAGCGCCTGACATTACCTGGGTTGCCTGGGTCGGCGCGGCCGTCGATCCCGACACTGCACCGCCGCGGCCGTTCTATCTGCGCGCACCCGACGCGAAGCCGCCGAAGGATCGCCTCGAAGTCAGCACGCCGCCATCGACATGACCGGCTGGCTGTCACGATGGTGGGGCGGCGGCACGCCCGCGGTCGAGCCCGCATCCCTGCGTGACGCGGCGCGGCTCGCGCAATTGCACGGCGCGTCGTTTCACCGCGGCTGGGGCGAAGGCGAATTCGAAACGATGCTGACCGAGCGCAACACGCTGGTGCACCGGCTGCGGCAGGGACGCAAGGTGATCGGCTTCGCCGTGTCGCGGATGGCGGCGGACGAAGCGGAAATCCTGTCGATTGCGATCGATTCCAATCAGCGCGGGCGCGGCCTGTCGCGCGACCTGCTCTTGACCCATCTCGGCCATCTTGCCGGCCGCGGCATCCGCACCATCTTCCTCGAGGTGGAAGAGAACAATCAGCCGGCGCGACGGCTCTATGAAAGGGCCGGATTCGGCGTGATCGGCCGCCGCGAACGCTATTACAAGCAGCCCGGCGGGGAACATTTGAACGCACTTCTGATGCGGCGCGACTTGTCGTAACATCCGCGCGATGGCAGAAAAGCCCCCGCTCTGCCACCCAAGGTTTGAAGAATACGGCCTGAAACCCATGACCACGGTGAAAATCCCGCCTGCGCATAAAAATACCGGCATCGAGGCGCGCTGCGCCGCGACCGGCATGCGCATGACCGAACAGCGCCGCGTGATCGCGCGGGTGCTGGCGGAGGCCATGGATCACCCTGATGTCGAGGAGCTGTACCGCCGCTGCGTCGCGGTCGACGACAAGATTTCGATCTCGACGGTCTATCGCACCGTCAAGCTGTTCGAGGACGCCGGCATCATCGAGCGTCACGACTTCCGAGAGGGCCGCGCGCGCTACGAGCAGATGCCCGAGAGCCATCACGACCACCTGATCAATCTGCGCGACGGCAAGGTGATCGAATTCACCTCAGAGGAAATCGAGAAACTGCAGGCCGAGATCGCACGCAAGCTCGGCTACAAGCTGGTCGATCACCGTCTCGAGCTCTATTGCGTCCCACTCGACGAAGACAGCAAGTCGTAAACCGGGTGGGCTTCGATCTCGTCATCTTCGATTGCGACGGCGTGCTCGTTGACAGCGAGGTGATCTCGTGTCGCGCGCATGCGGAGACGCTGACCCGTCACGGCTTTCCGATCACGCCGGACGGCGTGCTGAAGGGCTTCCTCGGCGTGTCCGACCGCGAGGCGCGGCGGATCGTGGAGAGCGAGATCGGCCGTGCGTTGCCCGACACATTCGAGGCCGACGTCAAGCATGCGACGCTGAGCTTCTATGCCGACGATCTCAGCGCCATCGCGCATGTCGGCGACGCGATCGCCGCGCTCGAATTGCCGAAATGCGTGGCGTCGAGCGGCACGCCGGAAAAGATCCATCACGGCCTGACCTGCGCCGGGCTCTACGACCAGCTCGCGCCGCATATTTTCTCCGCCACGCAGGTCAAGCGCGGCAAGCCGGCCCCCGATCTCTTCCTGTTCGCGGCCGCCCAGATGGGCGCGCGCCCTTCGCGCTGCGTCGTGATCGAGGACAGCGTGGCCGGCGTCACCGGCGCCCGCGCCGCCGGAATGACCGTGCTCGGTTTCCACGGCGGCAGCCACTGCACGGCTGATCATGAGGACCTGCTGCGCCAGGCCGGCGCCGCCGTCACATTCGCCGATATGCGCCAATTGCCCGATTTGATCGCTAAAATCGGGGCTGAAGTCCAGATCGCCGGCTGAGCCCACTCCGTCATTCCAGGGCGCGACCGTGGGGAGCGAACCCGGAATCTCGAGATTCCCCGATGCACAATTGTGCATCTGCGGTCTTGTCCTTCGGACCATCCCAGAATGACGGGGTGAAAAGCTGGCTTTTCGCCGGTTTAAGCTATATTTCAGCCCCGGCGCCCCGATGGCGCCGTTTCCTTTTCGCATTCAGGGTTCCATGACGACGCCGCGCAAGCTGCACATCAAATCCTATGGCTGCCAGATGAACGTCTACGATGCGCAGCGCATGGTGGACACGCTGGCCAGCGAGGGCTTTGTCGAGACCGCGAGCGCCGATGACGCCGACCTCGTGATCCTCAACACCTGCCACATTCGCGAGAAGGCGTCGGAGAAGGTCTATTCCGAACTCGGGCGGCTCAGGGTCGCCAAGGATGAGGCCGCGCGCCAGGGCCGCGAGATGAAGATCGCGGTCGCAGGCTGTGTCGCGCAGGCGGAGGGCGCCGAGATCATCCATCGTGCGCCGACCGTCGACATCGTGGTCGGGCCGCAGAGCTATCATCATCTGCCCGCGCTCCTGAAGCGCGCCGAGGAAAACGGCCGCGCACTGGAAACGGAATTCCCGGTCGAGGACAAGTTCGGCTTCCTGCCGCAGCCGAAGCCGGATGCGATCCGCGCCCGCGGCATCTCCGCCTTCGTCACGGTGCAGGAAGGTTGCGACAAGTTCTGCACCTTCTGCGTGGTGCCCTATACGCGCGGCGCGGAAGTCTCGCGTCCGGTCGCCAGGATCATCGACGACGTCAAGCAGCTCGCCGACAACGGTGTGCGCGAATTCACGCTGATCGGACAGAACGTCAACGCCTATCACGGCGAAGGTCCCGACGGCCGCGTCTGGCCGCTCGGCAAATTGTTGCAGCGGCTCGCCACCATTCCCGGCGTCAGACGGCTGCGCTATTCGACCAGCCATCCCCGCGACGTCGACGACGAGCTGATCGCGGCGCATCGCGATTTGCCCGAGCTGATGCCGTTCGTGCACCTGCCGGTGCAATCGGGGGCGGACCGAATCCTCGCCGCCATGAACCGCAAACATACCGCCGATGACTACCGGCGCGTCATCGACCGGTTCCGTGCCGCGCGGCAAGACATTGCTTTTTCATCAGATTTTATCGTGGGCTTCCCCGGAGAGACTGAGGAAGAATTTTCCGCCACTCTCGCGCTTGTCACGCAAATCGGGTACGCTGCGGCATATTCATTCAAGTATTCGCCACGGCCGGGCACGCCGGCGGCGGAGATGCGGGAGACGGTGTCAGCAGCCGAGATGGACGAGCGCTTGGGGCGGCTTCAGGAACTGATCGACAGCCAGCAGTCGGCCTTCAACCGGGCCGCGATCGGCACGACGGTGGAAGTGCTGTTCGAGCGCGCCGCGCGCAATCCGGGACAGATCGTCGGCCGCACCGCCTATCTGCAGCCTGCCCATGTGATGGCATCGCCTGACATTATCGGCCAGGTCCGCTCCGTGAGGATCGACAGCCTCGAGCGTTACAGCCTGATCGGCGAGCTGGCCACGACAGCCGCACCAAATTTCATTTCGCAGACCATTGGAGCCTGAAATCCTTGCCCAAAAGCGCATCGGATTCGCCTTCGCTTGCTCCCAGCCGCAAACCTGACCGCGACATGCAAATTCCACCTGAGACCCAGGTCGTCATCGATTTCGACGACAACCGCGCCGCATCCGCACTGGTCGGCCCCTACGGACAGAATCTGGCGCTGATCGAGCGGCGGCTCGGCGTCGTGGTCGATTCCCGCGGCAATCACCTCACCATCGCAGGCTCCCGCGACGGCTGCGACGCCGCGCGGCGGGTGCTCGAGACGCTCTATGCGCAGGCCGTCGAGGGCCACGATCTCGATCAGGGCGAGGTCGAAGGTGCGATCCGCGCCGTGATCGCGCAGGGATCGCTGTTCGAATTCGACAACAAGACCGCCAAGCCGACCTTCGAGACCATCAATCTGCGCAAGCGTCCGGTGCGCGCCCGCACCGCGGCGCAGGATTCCTACATCCGCGCGCTGAAGCGGCACGAGCTGGTGTTCGGCGTCGGTCCGGCCGGCACCGGCAAGACCTGGCTCGCGGTCGCCCATGCGGCGCAACTGTTCGAGCGCAAGGAGGTCGATCGCATCATCCTGACCCGGCCCGCGGTCGAGGCCGGCGAGCGGCTCGGCTTCCTGCCCGGCGACCTCAAGGAGAAAGTCGATCCGTATCTGCGCCCGATCTATGACGCGCTGTACGATCTGATGGATGCCCGCGTCGTCGAACGCGCGCTGCAAGGCAACGAGATCGAGATCGCGCCGCTCGCCTTCATGCGCGGCCGCACCCTGACCAATGCCGCCATCATCCTCGACGAGGCGCAGAACACCACGACGATGCAGATGAAGATGTTCTTGACACGTCTCGGCGAGAACAGCCGGATGATCGTCACCGGCGACCCGTCGCAGGTCGACCTGCCGCATGGCCAGGCTTCGGGGCTCACGGAAGCCGTGAAGCTGCTCGATGGCGTCGAGGGCATCGCCCAGGTGCATTTCAAGGCCGAGGACGTGATCCGCCATGAATTGGTGGCGCGCATCGTGGCCGCCTATGAGGGATTGCCGCAAAAGCCGGCAAACGCCAGATCTTGAGACCAATAGCTTCGGCCGCGAGCCCGCACGACGCGGGTTCCGGCCATAACGCAGATTTTGAAACGACCGTGTCTGCTCTTCCTGCAACCGAGGTTCTCGTCACCGCCGACTGCTGGCAGGCCGAGCCCGACGCCGACGCGGTGATCCATCGCGCGATCGAGGCTGCCGCCGCGATCGCCGATGCCGATGTCGCCGACGCCGAGCTTGCGGTGATGCTGACCGACGACGCCGGCATCCGCACGCTCAACGCCAACTGGCGCAGCATCGACAAGCCGACCAACGTGCTGTCGTTTCCGGCGCTGCAGCCCGAAGGCGCCGGCGGCGAGGACGATGCCCCGCGCATGCTCGGCGATATCGCGATCGCCTATGAGACGACGCGGCGCGAGGCCGATGAAGAACAGAAACCGTTCGACCATCATTTGAGCCATCTCGCGGTGCATGGCTTCCTGCATCTGATCGGTTACGACCACGAGAACGACGACGATGCCGAGGACATGGAGGCGCTCGAGCGCGAGATCCTCTCTTCTCTCGGCATTCCCGACCCCTATGCGGATCGGACCGCCTGACATGCCGGATTCCGAACCAACGCACGACAATCCGCGCAACGTGGGCAACCTGCCCGCCGTCGTGCACGAAGGCGAGGTGCAACGTGCGCCCGCCGAAGGCTGGCTGGTGCGCGCGATCCGTACGCTGTTCGGCTGGAAGGCCGGCTCGGTGCGCGACGACCTGCAGGTGGTGCTCGACGCCTCGACGCCCGACGATGTCGGCTTCTCGGCGATCGAGCGCACCATGCTGCGCAACATCCTGTCGCTGAACGAGCGGCGGATCGCCGACGTCATGGTGCACCGCGCCGACATCGTCGCGGTCAAGCGCGACATTCCGCTCGGCGAATTGATGAGCCTGTTCGAGAGCGCCGCGCATTCGCGGCTCGTCGTCTACAACGAGACGCTCGACGACCCCGAGGGCATGGTGCATATCCGCGACCTGCTCGCCTTCATGACCGCGAGAGCGCGCGTCACCGACGCGACCAAGACGAAGCGCAAGAAGCCGTTCCCGGCAGGGCTCGACCTGCGCACGGTCGATCTCGCACTGCCGCTGGCGGACGCCAATATCATCCGCAAGCTGCTCTACATCCCGCCGTCGATGCGCGCGATCGACCTCTTGGCGCAGATGCAGGCCTCGCGCATCCATCTCGCGCTGGTGGTCGACGAATATGGCGGCACCGACGGGCTGGTGTCGATCGAGGATATCGTCGAGCAGATCGTCGGCGAGATCGACGACGAGCACGATTCGGACGAACCGCCGTCGATCGTTCGGCAGGCCGACAACTCCTTCATCGCCGACGCGCGCGCCAGCCTCGACGATGTCCGCTCGGTGATCGGCGATGATTTCGTGATCGGCGAGGCCGGCGAGGAGGTCGAGACGCTCGGCGGCTATCTGGTGTCGTTTGTCGGCCGGCTGCCGGTGCGCGGCGAGGTGATCTCGGGGCCCGGCAATTACGAGGTCGAGGTGCTCGACGCCGATCCGCGACGGGTCAAGCGGGTGCGAATCAGCGCGCGCAAGGAACGGCCGACGCCGCGCAAGGAGCGCGAGCGGCGCCGCGAGCAGTCCCCGGACTCCGGAACGCCACAGGCGAATGACAATTTGCCGCCGCCCGGCGAGGGAGCCGGACCGCAGTGAGGCTCTCCGACCGGCTCCGATCGATCGGCCTTGCGGTCATCCTGACCTGGGGATGGAAGCGCGCCGTCCTCGCACTCACAGCCGGCGCGCTGTCGTCACTGGCGATGGCGCCGTTCAACGCCTGGCCCGTTCTGTTTTTGACCTTTTCCATCGCGGTCTGGCTGATCGACGGCAGTGCCGCCGGGCGCTGGCGCGGCGTGCCCGCGGCGGCGCTGTCCGGTTTCTGGTTCGGCCTCGGCTACTTCGTGCCGGGCCTGTACTGGATCGGCTACGCGTTCTTCGTCGATGCGCAGACCTTCGCCTGGCTGACGCCGTTCGCCGTGCTCGGCCTGCCCGCCTATCTCGCGCTGTTCACCGCCTTCGGTTTCGCGCTGGCGCGGCTGATCTGGCCGCGCGATGCCTCGCGCGTGCTGGCGCTCGCCGTCAGCCTGACGATATCGGAGTGGCTGCGCGGTCATCTCCTGAGCGGCTTTCCGTGGAATGCGTTCGGTTACGCGCTGACCGAGCCATTGGCGCTCGCCCAGACGGCGTCGCTGATCGGGTTGTGGGGCATGACGTTCCTGGCGGTCGCGATCTTCGCGAGCCCCGCCGTGCTGATCGACGGCGCCTCACGCGGCCGCAAGCCGTGGCGCGCACCGGTCGCAGCCGTGCTGGTTCTGGCGGCGATGCTGGCGTTCGGCGCAGTCCGTCTCTCACAGGAGCCGACCAGGATGGTCGACGGCGTCAAGCTCCGCATCATGCAGCCCGATTTGCAGCAGGACGCCAAGTTCAACTACTCCGCCAAGGCGGCGGTGATGCAGAAATATCTCACTCTGTCGGATCGGGCCTCGGGGCCGCACTCCACAGGCGTGAGCGATTCCACCATCCTGATCTGGCCGGAATCCGCGTTTCCGTTCTTCCTGACCAAGGAAGCCGATGCGATGGCGCAGATTGCCGAGCTGCTGCCAAAGGGAACCGTGCTGATCACAGGTTCAGTGCGTGCGCCCGATCTGCCGCCCGGCGTCCGCGTCACGCGCGCCTACAATTCGATCTACGTGATCGACCATGATGGCAGCGTGCTCGCGGTCTACGACAAGCTGCATCTGGTGCCGTTCGGCGAATATCTGCCGTTCCAGGACTGGATGGAGAAGCTCGGCTTCGAGCAGCTGACCAAGATGCAGGGCGGCTACATTCCGGGCACAATCCGCCGGACCCTCGACATTCCGAACGCGCCGCGCGCTTTGCCCCTGATCTGCTACGAGGCGATATTTCCCGGCAATGTGGTGAGCCGCGACGACCGTCCCGGCTGGATCGTCAATGTCACCAATGACGGCTGGTTCGGAATCTCGACCGGCCCCTATCAGCACCTGCAGCAGGCCCGGCTGCGCTCGATCGAGGAAGGCCTGCCGATGGTGCGCGCCGCCAATACGGGCGTCTCGGCCATCATCGACCCGGTTGGGCGGATCGTTGCACAGCTTGGGCTCGGCATCGAAGGCGTGCTCGATGCCGGCCTGCCCACGGCCCTGGCGCCGACGATCTATGCGCGCATCGGGAACATCCCCGCCGCTGTGATTGTGATCACAGCGCTGGCGTTCGTGCTGCGGCGCCGTTTTGTGAGGCGAAAGGCCTGACCACAGATATCGGCAGTTGTCGCCGAACCCGAAAAAGTGTCGAAATTTACCTCAGCGCGATTCCACCAGTTGACAGATCGACCGTGCACTTCGCATTGTACGGGTCCACGCGAAATCACAAGCCAAGTCAGCCCCTTTGCGCAAATTGTCCGCATTTCGTCCCGATCCTCCTTGCAGGATTTGACGGCACCGGCGCCTGAGGCATACTCCACTTCCAACTTGCCTCAGCCACGGGCGCGCAATCCCTTAGGAGAGTTGGAAATGTCCACCAAAGCGCCCAATCCTGTTGACAAATATGTCGGCAGCCGCGTCCGCATGCGACGTATCATGCTCGGCATGAGTCAGGAGAAACTGGGCGAGGCGTTAGGCCTGACGTTCCAGCAGGTGCAGAAATACGAGAAGGGCACCAATCGCGTCGGCGCCAGCCGGCTGCAGCAGATCTCCGAAATCCTGCAGGTGCCGGTCTCCTTCCTGTTCGACGGCGGCCCGAGCGGCGTCAGGACCGAGAACGGCTTCAGCGAGGGCGCCTCGCCGAGCTATGTCTCCGATTTTCTGGCAACCGCCGAAGGCCTGGCCCTGACCCGCGCCTTCACGCGCATCGCCGACGCCAAGCTCCGCCGCAGCATCGTCGAACTGGTCGAGCAGATCGCGGCGCGCGAGGCGTCCGAACAGGCCTGATCCGGCCATATCCGTTTGAGAGATCGTCAAATCTGGAATATGTCATTCCGGCGCACGCTAAGGCGCGATCAGTCATCGCGCTTTAGCTCGTTGTTTGAGCATGATCTTTTCGGAGAAAAGCTTCGCGCTTTTCCGGATCATGCTCGCGTGCGCTGAATGATAAAGCGAATTCACAGGCAGCAACAACAACATGTCCAGCAACCCGTTCGAAACCACGTCGATTCTCGACGGCATTCGCCGCTGGGTCGAGATCGAGTCACCGACGGAGCGGCCGGATCAGGTCAACAGACTGGCTGATCTCGTGGCCTCGGGCTATCGCGACCTGCCGGCCAAAGTCGAACGCATTGCGGGACGTGACGGCTGCGGCGATCATTTGGTCGCACGCTCGTCCTGGGGGCAGGACGCACCGGGCATTCTGGTGCTGAGCCATCTCGATACAGTTCATCCGATGGGATTCATCGACCGGTTACCATTCAAGATCGAAGGCGACAGCGCGTTCGGCCCCGGCATCTACGACATGAAGGGCGGCGCCTATCTCGCCTATCATGCGTTCCGGCAGATCTGCGCAGATGACGCGCGCCCGCCGCTCGGCATCACCCAGCTCTACGTTTCGGACGAGGAGATCGGCAGCCCGACCTCGCGAGCGCTGATCGAGGCCGAGGGCCGCAAGGCCAAATACGTGCTGGTCACCGAGCCCGCGCGCGACGGCGGCAAGATCGTCACCGGACGCAAGGGCGTCGCGCGCTTCGACGTTCATATCAAGGGCGCGCCGGCGCATGCCGGCACGCGCCCCGAGGACGGCCGCAGCGCGATACGGGAGCTCGGCCATGTGATCCTGGCGCTGGAGGCGATGAACGATCTCAAGCGCGGCATCACCGTCAATGTCGGCGTCGTCCGCGGCGGCACCAAGCCGAACGTGATCGCCGAGGAGGCCTATGCGGAAGTCGATCTGCGCGTGCCGACCATCGCCGACGCCGAGGAGCTGGTGCCGAAGATCCTCGGAATCACCTCGCGCACCGAGGGCGTCAGCGTGAAGGTGACAGGCGAATTGAACCGTCCGCCCTACGAGAAGAGCAACGCCGGCGCCGCGCTTTACGAACACGCCAGGGAGCTTGCCGCCGAACTCGGCTTCGAGCTGCTCGATGTCTTCACCGGCGGCGGCTCCGACGGCAATTTCACCGCACCGCATACCGCAACCCTCGACGGTCTCGGCGTCGACGGCAAGGGCGCGCATACCCATTACGAGCAGCTCTATGTCTCGTCGATCGAGCCGCGCGCGCGGCTGCTCCACCGCCTCTATCAAACGCTGCGATGATATCTGCGCCTGACGACAATGATCGTGATCCATCCGACGACGGCGCGATGGCGCATTCGCGCGGCTCGTTCTTCGGGCGGCGCAAGGGCCACAAGCTGCGCGCGCACCAGGCCGACCTGATCGACAATCTGCTGCCGCATCTGGCGCTCGACATCGCTGGCCCCGCGCCTGCGACGCTGACCGAATTGTTCGATGACGGGATCGGGGATGTAAGGCTCGAGATCGGCTTCGGCGGCGGCGAGCATCTGATCGCAGAAGCACAGGCATTTCCGGCGACGGGCTTCATCGGCTGCGAGCCCTATGTCAACGGCATGGCGAAGATCCTGACTCAGATCGAGGCGCGGAATATCGGCAACATCCGCCTGTTCGCCGGCGACGCGGCCGAGCTGTTGGCCTGGGCACCGCCGCGCGCGCTGGCGCGCATCGACCTGATCCATCCCGATCCCTGGCCGAAGCGGCGGCACTGGAAGCGGCGCTTCGTGCAGGATGCGACGGTCGCTGCCATGACACGATTGCTGCCGCCGGGCGGCGAATTCCGCTTCGTCAGCGACATCGACGATTATTGCGCCTGGACGCTCGCACATCTGATGCGCTCGCCCGACTTTGCCTGGCTCGCCGAGCGCGCGATCGACTGGCAGCAGCCGTGGCCCAACTACACGATGACGCGCTACGGCGCCAAGGCCGAGCGCGAAGGGCGCAAGGCGGCGTATCTGCGATTTCGTCGCACGTCTTAGCATCGTCGTTCCGGGGCGATGCGTAGCATCGAACCTCAGATGCGCAATTGCGCATCGGGGAACCTCGAGATTCCGGGTTCTCGCTACGCGAGCCCCGGAATGACGAAAGAGCTATCCCTGCCCAGCCAGCCGCGCCTTCCTGACGTCGGTCGCCTCCCACACCATGCGCTTGCCGCGCTCGCGACCGAGCAGCCCGATCGGATCGTGATTGTCGATGTGGCCGAACTGGCCCTTGTAGACGCTGTAGCCGCACAATTCCTGCAGGCGGCGCGGAAAGCGCGCCGCGGTCTCGCGCGGAATCCCGAGCTGCAAATTTTCCTGCTGCCGCATCCAGCCCCAGCAATAAGCGCAGGAGAACGCAAAGCGCCTGGCGTCGCTGGTGTTGGCGCCGCCGCCGTGCCACAGCGCGCTGTCGAACAGCATCACGCTGCCTTCGGGCATCGTCGCAGTGATGGCGTCGTAATCCTTGCCGTATTCCGGCGACGAATCGAGTTTGTGGCTGCGCGGAATGATCCGCGTCGCGCCATTGTCGTCGCGGAAATCCGACAGCGCCCAGATCGCATTGATCGTGATCGGGATGTGCGGCCGCGGCAGCTGGATCAACTGGGTGTCTTCGTGAATCGGCTGCGCCACCTCGCCCGGACCGAGCACCAGCGAGCAGAACGACGACAGCAGGCATTCCTTGTCCAGCACGCGTTCGACCACCGGCAGCACGTTCTCATGCAGCGGCACTTCCCAGAACAGATCGTCATAGGTCAGGAGGTTGTTGATGCGCAGCGTCTTGAAGCCCTCGAACGACGTCCTGGCGGGGCCGAGATTGTGCTCGCTCTCGATCCGCAGCACCGCCGCTTTCAATCCCTCGACCAACTCCGGCGAGGCGGCGCGCTCGATCACCGTGTATCCGTCGTCGCGGATCCGCGCGGCGTGCGATTGGATGTCGGCGTCCGTCAGCATGGCGATCTCCCGATTGGCACTGTGTCGCGCCTTGCGGAAAGCATAGCGGAACGCTTTGTGTTTGCGAGGTGTTTTGCTGGTACCGTCACCCTGAGGAGGCCGCAACGCGGCCGTCTCGAAAGGTCGACGGCCCGACTGTGGCCGTGCATCCTTCGAGACGCGCGCAAAAGCGCGCTCCTCCAGCGACAACGGCAAAGCCGTTGCGCGGGGATGACGGAATCAAGAGCTTGTTGGCGTGCCTACCGCGACTTCCAGAAATCCACGACGCGCTGCGCGGTCGACGGCATCAGGCGAACGAAGTTCACCCGCGCACCTTCGATATCTGCCGGTGACGGCACGCGGTTGGCGCCGAGCCGCATCAGGATCAGGGCGCGCACGGTCGGCCATTCGAAGCCGATCGTCTTGCCGGCGATCAGGATCGGATCGTAGCGATCGCCGGAGATCAGGCGGTCGAGCGTGACGATCTTGACGCCGGTCATCGCGGCGAGCGCCGCCACGCATTCCTCGTATTTGAACGCCGTTGCGAAGCCTGCCACCGCGGCCTCGTTCAATTCGCCGGCGCGATGCAGCGCCAGGATCGCGCGCAGCGCGGCTGCCAAATCGCGGCCGACGACCTCAGCGACCACACCTTCGATCTCGTTCATCGCCAGCTTGATCTCGGCCTGCCGCTCCGGCTTGGCGACGCTATGCAACCGGCGGCGGATCACGTCGATCGAGCCGGCCAGCAGGCTCTTCAAATGTTCGGGCGGAAGATCGTCGCGGCGTCCGATCCTCAGCGTCAGCACGCCGTCCTGGCCGGCGCGACGCACCAGCGTCGCAAAGGAATCGTCGGAGAACGCGGCGCCGGCATTGCTGGCGGCGCATCGGATCACATCGCGATCGCCGCGACGGATGATGACATCGGTCAGCGCGGTCGAAAGCTTTGGCCGCTCGGCCATCGCAAGCAGATGACCCTGGCCCTTGGCATTGGCGATCTCGACCAGCACCCGATCGTCGATGACGGGCGACTTGCGCAGCAGCGGGCCCGCGATCGCGACATCATCCTCACGAGCGAGTTGCCCGACTAGGTGCCGCGGCGCATTGGCGAGCGGCGCGAGCCGTTCGGCGAGATCGATCCGTGCCGCGAGCTCGGCATGCGGGACCAGGCTGGTCAGCACCCCGTCGAACAGGTCGATATGGTCGGGGCGAAAGCTCCCGGCGCCCTGCAGGAACAGCTCGCCGAGCCGCCGTGCGGCCTCGGCGCGGCGCTTGGGGTCGCCGCGGCGAACGATGTCGTCGAGTTCCGGGATCAGCGCAGGGGCTGTCGTCATGAGCCTTGTCCAAACCGGCGGCTTCTGCCGGTTTTCGGCAATCTATGGTCCCGTTCGTAAACGGAGGGTTAGGTCGAATCTGCCCCCGCGGAGCGGCAAAATCGCGTTCCGCCCGAAACGGAGGCCTTGCCGGCCCCGAGCAAAAGAGCTATATCCACCGCAACTTATGGTATCTCATACGATCGCGTAGGAGAGTGGGCCCCCCGGGACCCGCTCTTTTTTATTACCTGACGGGACCCAGCGAGGCCGGGTTCGGTTTAGGTAGCGTTAGCGGCCACTTAAGGCCATTTGAACAACACAACAGACCTCAGCAGCCTCTAGACCTTAGACAGCCTTTGACACTGGATATGACCGAACCGACCGCCACGCCCGTGGACACCGAACTGCTCGCCGAGCCGCGGCTCGTCGTCGAGCCCGGGGTCGCGGCGCGCGTCGCTGCGGTCGCGGTCCCGGTGCTGCAGGGCATGGGCTATCGCCTGGTGCGCATCAAGGTCTCGGGCGACGCCGGCTGCACGGTGCAGATCATGGCGGAACGGCCCGACGGCACGATACAGCTCGAGGATTGCGAGGCGATCTCGCGCGCGCTGTCGCCGGTGCTCGATGTCGCCGACCCGATCGAGCGCGCCTACCGGCTGGAGATCTCGTCGCCCGGCATCGACCGCCCGCTGGTGCGCCGTTCCGACTTCGAGCGCTACACCGGTCATCTCGTGAAGATCGAGATGGCGGTGGCGCATCAGGGTCGCAAGCGGTTCCGCGGCCTGCTCGCCGGCGTCGAGGGCAATGCGGTGCGCATCAAGCGCGACGATCCGCGCCCCGGCGAGGACGCCGAGGTCTTGCTGGTGATGGAAGACATCTCTGACGCGCGGCTGGTGCTGACCGACGAGCTGATCGAGGAATCAATGCGCCGCGGCAAGGCCGCCGAGCGCGAACTGCGCCGCGAGCTCGGCCTGGCGCCGCCGCAGCCGGCCCACGCCAGGAAGAGCGATCCCGCGAAGAGTCAGAAGCCGAAACCCAAGCCTGGTAACACGCCCGGCACGAAGCCGGCTCCGACCAACACCAAAAAGCACCGCCTGGCCGCCGAACGCGCGCGCCGTGGCGAGATCGATCCATCCGAAGGAGACTAAGCCATGGCAGTCAGCGCCAACAAACTCGAACTGCTGCAGATCGCAGACGCAGTTGCGCGCGAAAAGTCGATCGACCGCTCCATCGTGATCGCGGCGATGGAAGACGCCATCGCCAAGGCCGCGCGTGCCCGCTACGGCAGCGAGACCGACGTCCATGCCGAGATCGACGCCAAGAAGGGCGAACTTCGCCTGACCCGCCACATGCTGGTGGTCGAAATCGTCGAGAACTCGTCGAACCAGATTTCGCTGCACGACGCGCAGCGCGCCAATCCGGGCGCCCAGGTCGGCGACACCATCGCCGATACGCTGCCGCCGCTGGAATATGGCCGCATCGCCGCGCAGTCCGCCAAGCAGGTGATCGTGCAGAAGGTGCGCGAGGCCGAGCGCGACCGGCAGTACCAGGAATTCAAGGACCGCATCGGCGACATCGTCAACGGCATCGTCAAGCGCGTCGAATATGGCAGCGTGATCGTCGACCTCGGCCGCGGCGAAGCGATCGTGCGCCGCGACGAGATGCTGCCACGCGAAGTGTTCCGCAACGGCGACCGCGTCCGCGCTTATATCTTCGACGTCCGCCGCGAGACCCGCGGTCCGCAGATCTTCCTGTCGCGCACCCATCCGCAGTTCATGGCGAAGCTGTTCGCGCAGGAAGTGCCGGAAATCTATGACGGCATCGTCGAGATCAAGGCGGTTGCCCGCGATCCGGGCTCGCGCGCCAAGATCGGCGTGATCTCGCGCGATTCCTCGGTCGACCCGGTCGGCGCCTGCGTCGGCATGCGCGGCTCGCGCGTGCAGGCCGTGGTGAACGAGCTGCAGGGCGAGAAGATCGACATCATCCCGTGGTCGCCCGACATCGCGACCTTCGTGGTCAACGCGCTGGCGCCGGCCGAAGTCGCCAAGGTCGTGATCGACGAGGACCGCGAGCGCATCGAGGTCGTGGTTCCCGACACCAACAACCAGCTGTCGCTGGCGATCGGCCGCCGCGGCCAGAACGTCCGCCTCGCCTCGCAGCTGACCGGCTGGGACATCGACATCCTGACCGAGCAGGAAGAGTCGGAGCGCCGCCAGGCCGACTTCGAGAACTCGACCCGCGTGTTCATGGAAGCGCTCAATGTCGACGAAGTGGTCGGCCAGCTGCTCGCTTCAGAAGGCTTCACCTCGGTCGAGGAACTCGCGCTGGTCGACGTCAAGGAACTCGCCGGCATCGAAGGTTTCGACGAGGAGACCGCCACCGAGTTGCAGACCCGCGCCCGCGAATATCTGGAACAGCTTGAGGCTGAACTGGAAGCCAAGCGCAAGGAACTCGGCGTCGAGGACGCCATGAAGGACGTGCCGGGCGTGACCGGGAAGATGCTGGTGAAGCTCGGCGAGAACGACGTGAAGACCGTCGAGGACCTCGCCGGCTGCGCCACCGACGATCTGGTCGGCTGGACCGAGCGCAAGGAAGGCGGCGAGCCGACCAAGCATGCCGGGTTCCTCGATGGCATCGAGGTCTCGCGCGACGAGGCCGAGGCCATGATCATGCAGGCTCGCGTGAAGGCCGGCTGGATCACCGAGGCCGACCTCGCCAAGCCTGCTGCTGCTGAGGAGGCCGAGGCCGCCGAAGCAGAAGCGGCGACCTAAGGAGATGGCCCACGGATGCTCGCTCAGCCTGACCCCGATCTCGACGATGGACCGCGGACGCAGAAGTCCGCGACCACGCGGATGTGCGCGGTCAGCCGCGAGGTGCGTCCGATCGACGAGCTGATCCGGTTCGTCGTCGCCCCCACCGGCGAGGTGATCCCGGACCTCAAGCGCAAGCTGCCCGGCCGCGGATTGTGGGTGTCCGCATCGCGGCGCAGCGTTGCGGAAGCGGTCCGTCGTCACCAATTTAGCAAGGGATTCAAGCGCGACGTCCGCGTTGCGCCGACCCTTCCCACCGACACCGATGCACTTCTGGTGCGCAGCGTTACCGAGGCCCTGGCGATGGCCGCCAAGGCCGGTCAGGTCGTTTCGGGCTTCGGCAAGGTCGAGGACGCACTCAACCGGAACGAAACTGCAGCCCTGATCCACGCTTCGGACGGCGCCGCGGACGGAATCCGCAAATTGGACGCGATCGTCCGGCAAAGGGGCGAAAAACGTGGTGAATCGCCGGTAATCCCCGTCGTCAATGTTTTGACGTCGGAAGAATTGGATTTGGCACTTGGGCGGTCAAATGTGATACATGCTGCGCTGCTCGCGGGCCCGGCGAGCAAGACGTTCCTGTCACGCTGCCAGATGCTGGTCCGATACCGGATGGCCGACGACGACAAGACCGCCGAAGCGGCCAGAAATTCCAGAGCGTGATCCGGGAAGGCGGACGCCGTCTTTCCGACCGGATCATGCTCAGCAAAAGACGACGTTGAAGGATTTGTGCGGCACACGCACAGCGAAACGAGATTAGGACTGCTGAATGGTTGATACCAAGACCCCTGGCGACAAGACTCTGAGTGTCCCGAGCAAGACGTTGTCGCTGAAGCCGCGCGTCGAGACGGGCACCGTGCGCCAGAGCTTCAGCCACGGCCGGACCAAGCAGGTCGTGGTCGAGAAGCGCGGCAAGCGCCGCGTCGGTGGCGACGGCCCGGGCGAGGCGCATGCGCCGGAACCCGTGGTTGCAAAGCCTGCGGCGCCCCCTGTCGCCAAGCCACCGCTCGGCCGCCCCGCGGCCCCGCCGCAGCGTAACACCCGCTCCGGCGTGGTGCTGCCGACCTTGACCGAGGACGAGCGTTCCGCGCGCGCCAATGCGCTTGCCGACGCCCGGCAGCGCGATGTCGAGGAACGCCGCCAGGCCGAAGAGGAAGCCAAGCGCCGCGCCATCCGCGAGGCTGCCGAGAAGACGGAGCGCGAAGCCGCCGAGGCCCGCCGCAAGGCGGAAGAGGAGCGCCACCGCCACGAGGAAGAGGCCAAGCGCAAGGCCGAGGTTGAGGCCAAGCGCCGCTTCGGCGAGGGCGAGGCCAAGCCCGGCGCGGCACCAGCCGCAGCTCCGGCCCGGCCCGCCGCAGCCGCACCTGCGTCTTCTGCGCCGGCAGCCCGGACACCGGCAGGCCGCCCTGCGACCACGACGACCACGCGTACCCCTGCCTCCGCGCCGAGGCCCCCGGCGGTTGCCGCCGAGGCGGACGAAGACGAAGCTCCGCGCATGGTGCGCCGCCCCGGCGGTGCCGTGCGTCCGGTCGCCGCGCCGAAAACGACCCATAAACCCGCTCCGCAGAAGGAGCGCGGCCGCCTCACCTTGACCACCGCGCTCAGCGCCGACGACGTGCGCGAGCGCTCGATCGCCTCGTTCCGCCGCCGTACCCAGCGTCTGAAGGGGCACGCGTCCAACGAGCCGAAGGAAAAGCTGATCCGCGAAGTCATTATCCCGGAAGCCATCGCGATTCAGGAACTCGCCAACCGGATGTCGGAGCGCGCAGTCGACGTCATCCGCATGCTGATGAAGCAGGGCGCGATGCACAAGATCACCGACGTGATCGACGCCGACACCGCGCAGCTGATCGCCGAGGAGCTCGGCCACAGCGTCAAGCGCGTCGCTGCCTCCGACGTCGAGGAAGGCCTGTTCGACGTTGTCGACGATTCCAGCGACACCGAGCCGCGTTCGCCCGTGGTCACGGTCATGGGCCACGTCGACCACGGCAAGACCTCGCTGCTCGATGCGTTGCGCCACGCCAACGTGGTGTCCGGCGAAGCCGGCGGCATCACCCAGCATATCGGCGCCTATCAGGTGACTTCGCCGGAAAGCGGCAAGAAGATCACCTTCATCGATACGCCCGGCCACGCCGCGTTCACCGCGATGCGCGCCCGCGGCGCCAAGGTCACCGACATCGTCGTGCTGGTGGTCGCCGCCGATGACGGCGTGATGCCGCAGACGATCGAGGCGATCAACCACGCCAAGGCGGCCAAGGTGCCGATGATCGTGGCGATCAACAAGATCGACAAGCCCGATGCACGGCCCGAGCGCGTCCGCACCGAGTTGCTGCAATATGAAGTGCAGGTCGAATCGCTCGGCGGCGACGTCGTCGACGTCGAGGTCTCGGCCAAGAACAAGACCAATCTCGACCGTCTGCTCGAGATGATCGCGCTGCAGGCCGAAATCCTCGACCTGAAGACCAATTCGGAGCGTCCGGCGGAAGGCACCGTGATCGAAGCCAAGCTCGATCGCGGCCGTGGTCCGGTCGCAACCGTGCTGGTGCAGCGCGGCACGCTGCGCATCGGCGACATCATCGTGGCCGGCGCCGAAATGGGCCGCGTCCGCGCACTGATCTCCGACCAGGGCGAGAATCTCGACGAGGCCGGGCCGTCCGTGCCGGTCGAGGTGCTCGGCTTCAACGGGCCGCCGGAAGCCGGCGACCGTCTCGCCGTTGTCGAGAACGAAGCCCGCGCCCGCCAGGTCACGAGCTATCGCGCGCACCAGAAGCGCGAGAATGCGGCGGCCTCGATCTCCGGCATGCGCGGCTCGCTCGAGCAGATGATGTCGCAGCTCAAGACCGCGGGCCGCAAGGAGTTCCCGCTGATCGTCAAGGCCGACGTGCAGGGCTCGCTGGAAGCGATCCTGGGCTCGCTGGAAAAGCTCGGCACCGACGAAGTCGCCGCCCGCATCCTGCATGCCGGCGTCGGCGGCATCTCGGAGTCCGACGTCACGCTGGCGGAAGGCTTCAACGCCGCGATCATCGGCTTCTCGGTCCGCGCCAACAAGGAAGCGGCGGCCGCGGCCAAGCGCAACGGCATCGAGATCCGCTACTACAACATCATCTACGACCTCGTGGATGACATCAAAAAGGCGATGTCCGGCCTGCTCGCGCCCACGCTGCGCGAAACCATGCTGGGCAACGCGCAGATCCTGGAAGTGTTCAACATTTCCAAGGTCGGCAAGGTCGCAGGTTGCCGCGTCACCGACGGCACCGTGGAACGCGGCGCCAATGTGCGCCTGATCCGCGACAACGTCGTGGTGCACGAAGGCAAACTGTCGACGCTGAAGCGCTTCAAGGATGAAGTGAAGGAAGTGGTCGCCGGCCAGGAATGTGGCATGGCGTTCGAGAACTACGGCGACATGCGTGTCGGCGACGTGATCGAATGTTACCGCGTCGAGACGATCCAGCGCTCTCTGTAAGTCCAAATCTTACGAAGCGCAGATCTTACTAAGCGTTGGGTCCATTTAACTGAAAATGCGACGACGTGGCCGGACTTTAGTCCGGCCACCCGCGCATTGTCTGATTGAAAGCAAAGCTAAGACATTGATGCCCGCGGCCACGGCCTGCGGGCGCGACGGTTTTGGAAGAAGGTCATGCCCCGTCAAAAGAAGAGTTCCAGCCCCGGCGGCTCACAACGTCAACTGCGCGTCGGCGAAACGGTTCGCCATGCGGTTGCCGAGATTCTGTCGCAGGGTGAGGTTCACGATCCCGATCTCGAAGGCCACATCATCACCGTTCCCGAGGTGCGAATGTCGCCGGATCTGAAGCTCGCGACGATCTACGTGATGCCGCTCGGCGGCCGCGACACCGACACGGTGATCGCCGCGCTCGAGCGCAACAAGAAGTTCCTGCGCGGCGAGATCGCGCATCGCGTCAACCTGAAATTTTCACCCGACATTCGCTTCCGCGTCGATGAGCGGTTCGACGAGGCGGAACGCATCGAGAAACTATTGCGAACACCTGCGGTGCAGCGAGACCTTGCACCCGATTCGGACGACGAGTGATGACTGTGATGACGACCAACAGCGTTGCCGACGCGAAGGATTCCGACGCGCGCGACGCTGAGCGGGATGGTTTTGCCGGGCAGCGCAGCGACGAGCCGCGCCGCACCAACAACGACCCGCGCCAGAGGCAGGGCAAGCAGAACCAGCAGCCGCGCCGCGACAAGCGCGACGTCCATGGCTGGGTGGTGCTCGACAAGCCGATCGGCATGACCTCGACCCAGGCGGTCGCCGTGCTCAAGCGCCTGTTCCAGGCCAAGCGCGCCGGCCATGCCGGCACGCTCGACCCGCTCGCCTCCGGCGGGCTGCCGATCGCGCTCGGCGAGGCCACCAAGACCGTGCCGTTCGTGATGGACGGCCGCAAGCGCTACCGCTTCACGGTGTGCTGGGGCGAGGAACGCGACACCGACGACACCGAGGGACGAGCCGTCAGGACCAGCGAGAGCCGGCCGACTGCCGATTCGATCCGGAACCTGCTGCCGCGCTTCACCGGGGTGATCGAGCAGATCCCGCCGCAATATTCGGCGATCAAGGTGCAGGGCGAGCGCGCCTATGATCTGGCGCGCGACGGCGAGACCGTGGACCTGAAGCCCCGCCCGGTCGAGATTCACGAATTAACCCTTGTGGAACATGGAGATAACGGCCAGTCCGTGTTCGAGGCCGAGTGCGGCAAGGGAACCTATGTCCGGGCCCTGGCCCGCGATATGGGCCGGATTCTGGGCTGTTTCGGCCATATCTGCGCGCTGCGGCGGACCCTGGTCGGTCCGTTTACCGAAGCGGACATGATTCCGCTGGAACAGTTGGAGGCTTTGTGCAATAGAGCCGCGTCTGGCGAGGGCAGCCTCGCCGACGCGCTTTTGCCCGTTGAGACCGCGCTGGACGACATCCCGGCACTGGCCGTCACACGGGCTGATGCGGCAAGGCTCCACAGGGGCCAGGCCGTTTTGTTGCGCGGACGGGATGCGCCCAATACTAGCGGCACAGTCTATGTCACGGTGGCAGGCCGACTTCTCGCGCTTGCCGAAATTGGCAATGGCGAACTCATCCCCAAGCGCGTGTTCAACCTGAACGGACTGACCGCCAGTCCGGCTCGCAACAATGAAAGTAACTGACGATGTCGATTACCGCGGAACGCAAAGCGGAAGTCATCAAGACGAATGCCAACAAAGCCGGCGACACCGGCTCGCCCGAGGTTCAGGTCGCGATCCTGTCGGAACGCATCAATAACCTCACCGAGCACTTCAAGAGCCATGTGAAGGACAACCATTCACGCCGCGGCCTCCTGAAGCTCGTGTCGACGCGTCGCTCCCTGCTCGACTACATCAAGCGCAAGGACGAGGCGCGCTACAAGGCGCTGCTTGAGAAGCACAACATCCGTCGTTGATTTTGAGAAGCACGCGCGCGGGGTTCGCGCGCGTTTTCGCATGATCGTCCGTGAACTCGGGCTTTCGAATTGTCGAAAGATGATCATGCGCACCAGCATGGCAATCGCGCCATGCACACTAGCGTTCAGCAGCAATCCGGCCGCTGGACCGGGCAAGATGCCCAGATGACCGAAAGGATGGACGCCATCCGAAATCCAGGGACCATGGCAGGATCGCCGGATACTGGTCGCGACAGCGCATCAGTGTCTCGCCGTCTTGGCATGGTCTTTGTGTTTCAGGGCGCCGTGCTTTCGTGAAACCATGAAAGAAAACCGAAATGTTCAATTCGCATTCCGTCGAGATCGACTGGGGTGGACGTCCCCTTAAACTAGAAACCGGCAAGATCGCCCGCCAGGCCGACGGCGCCGTGTTGGCGACCTACGGCGAGACCGTGGTGCTCGCCACCGTCGTCGCGGCGAAGTCGCCGCGCGAAGGCGTCGACTTCCTGCCGCTCACCGTCGACTACCAGGAGAAGACCTACGCCGCAGGCCGCATTCCCGGCGGCTATTTCAAGCGCGAGGGCCGTCCGACCGAAAAGGAGACGCTGGTCTCCCGCCTGATCGACCGCCCGATCCGTCCGCTGTTCGTCGACGGCTGGCGCAACGAGACCCAGGTGATCGTCACCGTCCTGTCGCACGACATGGAGAACGATCCGGACATCGTATCGCTGGTGGCTGCCTCCGCCGCCCTGACGCTGTCGGGCGCGCCGTTCAAGGGCCCGATCGGCGCCGCACGCGTCGGCTTCGCCAATGACGAATACGTGCTCAACCCGACGCTCGACGAGATGACCGAGACCCAGCTCGACCTGGTCGTCGCCGGCACCGCCGACGCCGTGCTGATGGTGGAATCGGAAGCCAAGGAGCTCAACGAAGACGTGATGCTCGGCGCGGTCATGTTCGGCCACCGCCACTTCCAGCCGGTGATCAACGCGATCATCGAGCTCGCCGAGAAGGCCGCCAAGGAGCCGCGCGAAGTCACCACGATCGACAATTCGGAGATCGAGAAGGAAATGCTCGGCATTGCCGAGCAGGAGCTGCGCAAGGCCTATGCGATCCCGGTCAAGCAGGAACGCTATGCCGCGGTTGGCGCCGTCAAGGAGAAGGTGCTGGCGCACTTCTTCCCGGAAGGCCAGGAGCCGAAATACGACAAGCTCCGCGTCGCCGGCGTCTTCAAGGAACTGGAAGCCAAGATCGTCCGCTGGAACATCCTCGACACCGGCAAGCGCATCGACGGCCGCGACGCCAAGACCGTGCGCAACATCATCGCCGAAGCCGGCGTGCTGCCGCGCGCCCACGGCTCGGCGCTGTTCACCCGCGGTGAGACCCAGGCCGTGGTCGTGACCACGCTCGGCACCGGCGAGGACGAGCAGTACATCGACGCGCTGTCGGGGACCTACAAGGAAACGTTCCTGCTGCACTACAACTTCCCGCCCTACTCGGTCGGTGAAACCGGTCGCCTCGGCGGCACCAAGCGCCGCGAGATCGGCCACGGCAAGCTCGCCTGGCGCGCGATCCACCCGGTGCTGCCGCCGCACCACGAGTTCCCGTACACGATCCGCGTGGTCTCCGAGATCACCGAATCGAACGGCTCGTCCTCGATGGCTTCGGTCTGCGGCGCTTCGCTGTCGCTGATGGATGCCGGCGTGCCGCTGAAGCGGCCGACGGCCGGTATCGCCATGGGCCTGATCCTCGAAGGTCAGCGCTTCGCGGTGCTGTCGGACATCCTCGGTGACGAGGATCATCTCGGCGACATGGACTTCAAGGTCGCCGGCACCGACCAGGGCATCACCTCGCTGCAGATGGACATCAAGATCGAGGGCATCACCGAGGAGATCATGAAGGTTGCGCTTGGCCAGGCCAAGGAAGGGCGCATCCACATCCTCGGCGAGATGGCCAAGGCCTTGACCGCGGCGCGCGCCGAGCTCGGCGAATACGCACCGCGCATCGAGACCTTCAAGATCGCCACCGACAAGATCCGCGAAGTGATCGGCACCGGCGGCAAGGTGATCCGCGAGATCGTCGAGAAGACCGGCGCCAAGGTCAACATCGAGGACGACGGCACCGTGAAGGTCGCCTCCAACGACGGCGAGGCGATGAAGGCTGCGATCAAGTGGATCAAGTCGATCGCCTCCGATCCGGAGATCGGCCAGATCTACGAGGGCACCGTCGTCAAGGTGATGGAGTTCGGTGCGTTCGTGAACTTCTTCGGCGCCAAGGACGGCCTCGTCCACATCAGCCAGCTCGCGGCCAGCCGCGTGCAGAAGACCTCGGACGTCGTCAAGGAAGGCGACAAGGTCAAGGTCAAGCTGCTCGGCTTCGACGACCGCGGCAAGACCCGCCTGTCGATGAAGGCGGTCGACCAGGAGACCGGCGAGGACCTCGAAGCCAAGCAGAAGCCCGACGCACCGGCGCCGCGCGAAGCTGCCGGCGAGTAAGCCAAGGCAAATTGTTACCAAATCGACTGTGACGAAAAGGGCGGCCCGGTGGCCGCCCTTTTTAGTTTGTAGAGGTCGGACGCAAATCAATCTCCGCTGATCGCAATGCGCGGTTTTGACCCGGCATTGTGACCGGCATTGCTGGAACCCGTTCACAACTTGCGCCTAATATCAGGCGCCTTCCCAGCACGGAGAACCACGATGTCCTTGATGTCCCGACGCCATCTGATCATCGCAGCGACCGGCATCGCCGCGGCCGCCGCCTCGTCGCGCACAGCCTTCGCACAGGCCGCGGCGCAGGCGCCCAGCGGGCCGTTCAAGATCGATCCGCTGACCTACCCGACCAATGCGCTGGAGCCGCATATCGACGCCAGGACGATGGAAATCCATCACGACCGGCATCATCAGGCCTACGTCACCAACCTCAACAATTTCGCCAAGGACAATCCGCAGATCGCGGAGAAACCGCTCACCGACGTGCTCGCCAATCTCGGCAATGTGCCGGACGCGATCCGCACCGGTGTCCGCAACAACATGGGCGGCCACGCCAACCACACGATGTTCTGGCAGATCATGGGACCGAACGGCGGCAAGGCTGACGGCGAAGTGCTCGCCGCGATCGACCGCGACCTCGGCGGCATGGAGAAATTCCAGACCGATTTCAATGCCGCGGGTGGGCGCGTGTTCGGCTCCGGCTGGGTGTTCGTTACCGTGACCAGGGACGGCAAGCTCGCGATCGAGACGCGGCCGAACCAGGACAACCCGATCATAGACGGCAAGCGCGCGCTGCTCGGCAACGATGTCTGGGAGCACGCCTATTATCTGACCTATCAGAACCGCCGGCCCGATTACCTCAAGGCGTGGTGGAACACGGTGAATTGGAAGGCCGTGGCCGAGCGCTATGCGGCAGCAAAGGCCGGCACGCTCGGGGTATGAGCCGGTAAGGCTCGCTAGCCACAAGCGGCCGCGCTAGATTTGAAAGCCCCGCGAGACGCTCGCGGGGCTTTCTTGTGGGGCCTTCTTTCTTGGGAAGACCAGGCTATGCGCCCGGAGAAACCGACGATGACGCTGCCGACCATCCGGCCCGGCCGCCCCGGCGAATATGACGAGATCGCGCGCATCTGGATGGAGAGCTGGACCTCGACCGGGCTCACACCACGGAGCGATAGCCTGTTGAGCGATCTGCGCGCGCGCCTGCGCCGCGAGATCGACAATGGCTGGAGCCTGTTCGTCGCCGACGATCGCGGCGGGATCGCCGCGATGCTGGCACTGCATCTGCCGACCTTGCTGCTTGACCAGCTGATGGTCGCGCCAAGCCATCAAGGCTGCAGCCTGGGGCGCCATTTGCTCGCCTTCGCCCGTGAGCAATTGCCCGACGAGATCTGGCTGAAATGCGTCCGCGAGAACGACAAGGCCTGGCGCTGGTACGAGCGCGAGGGCTTTGTGTTCGAGAAGGAAGCACCCAATCCGGTGACCGGTTTCATGATGAAGCACTATCGGTGGAAGAAGCGATAGGCGCCCAAGGCAATCGATCCAGACTCACGCGCGTTTTGTCTCATGCGTCTTGCGTTGCCAATTTGCGCGAGGCGCGCGATGAACAGGCACTGCTCGTCCACGCCGAAGAAAGGGTTCGCACCATGATCAAGCTGTACTGGTCGCCGCGCTCGCGCTCATTCTCCGCCATCTGGCTGCTGGAGGAATCCGGCCTCGCTTACGAACGGGTGCTGACCGATATCAGCACGGGCGCGCAGAAGTCGCCGGACTTCCTCAAGATCAACCCGATGGGCAAGGTGCCGGCGCTGACCGACGGCGACGCGCAACTCGCCGAGGCGGCGGCGATCTGCGCCTATATCGCCGACCGCTATCCGGAGACAAAGCTCGCGCCGGCCGTGACGGATCCGAAGCGCGCACGCTATCTGCAGTGGCTGTTCTTCTCGCCGAGCTGCATCGAGCCGGCGCTGATCCAGCTCTTCACCAAGCTCGAGGTGCCGACCAGCACCGCATCCTGGGGCAGCGCACCCCAGGTGTTCGACGTGCTCGATGCCGAATTGCAGAAGGGACCGTGGATCCTTGGCGATCAGTTCTCGGCCGCCGACATCGCGATCGGCGCGGGCCTGAATTTTGCAGTTCGCGTGTTCAAGATGGTGCCGCCGCGGCCGTCCTTCGAGGCCTACATCGAGCGCTGCGTGGCGCGGCCGGCGTTCCAGCGCGCGGAGAAGATCGCGGCGGGGTGAAGACGTCGTCGCATAGCCCGGATGAACGAGATCATCGAATGTTCGAGTTGGGCTGCTCCAACCTCCCCTTGAAAAGGGGAGGTCGCTTTGCTCGCCAGAGCAAAGCGGGTGGGGATCTGCTCTCTCCGCTGACAGCCTCGCCTGCGGCTGGCCCCCATCCCAACCTTCCCCCTTTCAGGGGGAAGGAGAATAGCCGAATGAAGCAGTGGACTCCCAAACGGGCCTACGCTGGCACGACGCGGGGATCGACGTCCTGCGTGTAGTCGACGCCGTCGATGCCGAAGCCGAACAGGCGGAGGAACTGGCTCTTGTATTCTCCGAGATCGGCCAATTCGCCGAGCGTCTCGGTGGTGAGCAGCGGCCAGCACCGCGACACCTCGGTCTGCACCTCGGGCGAAAGCTCCCAGTCGTCGACCCTGATGCGCTGCTCGTTATCAAGCTCCACGCCCTTGCCTAGGCGGGTGCGGAACAGCCGGTCGATCTGCTCGATGCAGCCCTCATGGAGCCCGAGCTGCTTCATGACCTTGAACAGCACCGTGCCATAGAGCGGCACCACCGGAATGGCCGAGCTCGCCTGGGTGACGACAGCCTTCAGCGCGACGACGCGGGCCGCGTCCGGACCGAGCCGGCCCCGGATTGCTTCCGCCTTGCGGTCGAGGTCGACCTTGGCGCGGCCGAGCGTGCCGTTCCAGTAGATCGGCCAGGTCAGTTCGCTGCCGATATAGGTGTAGTTGAGCGTCCGGAAGCCCGGCGCCAGCACGCCGGCATCCGCGAGCTGGTCGATCCAGCGCTTCCAGTCGTCGCCGCCCATCACCGCGACCGTGGCCGCGGTTTGATCCTCGGTCGCCGGCTCGAGGGTGGCCTGGAAGACCTCGCCGGTCTCGGTGTCGAGCGTCTTAATCTCGACGGGGGCGCCGAGCGGCTTGATGACCGAGCGATAGGTCTTGCCGGTGTCGGGATCGGTCCTGGCGGGAGCCGCCATGCTGTAGACTAGCAGGTCGAGCTGGCCGAATTTTTCGCGCACACGCTCGATGAAGTTCTGCTTCAGCTCGTCGGAGAAGGCATCGCCCTCCAGCGTGAGCGGAGACCGTCCGATCTTCTCGGCCTCGATCTCGAAGGCGCGGTTGTTGTACCAGCCGGCGCTGGCGGTTCTCTTTTCCGAAGGCTCGCGCTCCAGCGACACGCCGATGGTGTCGGCGCCGCCAGCGAAGGTCGCGACGATGCGGCTCGCGAGACCGTAGCCGGTCGAACAGCCGAGCACGGCGACGCGCTTGGGGCAGTCCGCGACCGGGCCCTGACGGAGAACATAGGCGATCTGCTCGCGAACATTGGTGGCGCAGCCGACGGGATGTGCCGTCGTGCAGATGAAGCCTCGCACGCGCGGTTCGATAATCATTCCCACCCCATTCCGGATCGTTGCAATGTCCCCATTCGCTCCCTCAGCAAGCAAGGGGAGGCGAAATCACGCATCAAGCCGCCTGAACACCAGCGTGGCGTTGGTGCCGCCGAAGCCGAACGAATTCGACAGCACGGTCGTGAGCTTGGCGTTGTCGATGCGCTTGCGCACGATCGGCATGTCGGCGAACACCGGATCGAGCTCGGTGATGTGCGCGCTTTCGCAGATGAAGCCGTTGTTCAGCATCAGCAGCGAGTAGATCGCTTCCTGCACGCCGGTAGCTCCGAGCGAATGCCCGGTCAGCGCCTTGGTCGCCGAGATCGGCGGGCACTTGTCGCCGCTGCCGAACACCTTGCGGATCGCCTCGATCTCCGGCGGATCGCCGGCCGGCGTCGAGGTGGCGTGCGGATTGATGTAATCGACCGGCGTGTCCACCGTCGACATCGCCATGCGCATGCAGCGCTCGGCGCCCTCGCCCGACGGCGCGACCATGTCGTAACCATCCGAGGTCGCGCCGTAGCCGACGACCTCACCATAGATGCGCGCGCCGCGCGCCTTGGCGTGCTCGAGCTCTTCCAGCACCACGACGCCGGCGCCGCCAGCGATCACGAAACCGTCGCGGCTGATGTCGTAGGGACGCGACGCGGTGGCCGGCGTGTCGTTGTATTTCGAGGACATCGCGCCCATGGCGTCGAACAGCACCGACAGCGTCCAGTCGAGTTCCTCGCAGCCGCCGGCGAAGATGATGTCCTGCTTGCCGATCTGGATCGTCTCATAGGCGTTGCCGATGCAATGGTTCGACGTCGCGCAGGCCGAGGAGATCGAGTAGTTCACGCCCTTGATCTTGAACCAGGTCGCGAGCGTCGCCGACGCGGTCGAGGACATGCCCTTCGGCACCGCAAACGGACCGACGCGCTTCGGGCCCTTGGCGCGCGCGATATCGGCGGCTTCCACCAGCGTGCGCGTCGACGGCCCACCGGATCCCATGATGATGCCGGTGCGGATGTTGGAGACTTCGTTCTCCTCGAGGCCGGCGTCGCGGATCGCCTGTTCCATCGCGACGTGATTCCAGGCCGCACCTTCGGCAAGGAACCGCATTGCGCGGCGATCGATCACCTCTGCGGGATTAAGTGTCGGCGCACCGTGCACCTGCGAACGGAAGCCGAGCTCTGCGGCCTTCTCCGCTCGCGAAATGCCCGACTTTGCCTCGTAGAGGCTCGCAAGCACTTCCTGGGTGTTGTTACCGATGGATGAGACAATCCCCATCCCCGTGATGACAACCCGCCTCATGTTCGCCTCGCCCTGCCTTTATGTTGCCGCATGATGATCCTGCTCAAGACGGCGCCGTGCCCTGCTTGAACAACCCGACCTTCAAGTCCTTGGCGCGATAGATAATCTCGTCGTCCATGGAAAGCCACCCGTCGGCAATTCCAAGCACGAGCTTTGACCGCATCACGCGCTTGATGTCGATGTTGTACACAACCTTGCGCGCTTGCGGCAGCACCTGTCCGGAGAACTTCAGCTCGCCGAGGCCGAGCGCGCGGCCACGACCTTCGCCACCGATCCAGCCGAGGTAAAAGCCGACCATTTGCCACATGGCATCGAGGCCGAGGCAGCCCGGCATCACGGGATCGTTCTTGAAATGGCAGCCGAAGAACCAGAGATCCGGCTTCACGTCGAGCTCGGCGCGCACCAGCCCCTTGCCGTACTCGCCGCCGGTTTGCGAGATATCGCTGATGCGATCGAACATCAGCATCGGCGGCAGCGGCAACTGGGCGTTGCCGGGACCGAAAAGCTCACCCCGCCCGCAAGCGAGCAAATCCTCGTATTCGTAACCGCCGCGCCGATCCAGCATCCTCTTCCACCTCTCATGTCCCGATGAAGCGCTTTTGCCTGGTCGGACCTTAAATCTACCCACGGGAACCGGAAATATCCTGTCCCGTATCTTGGCGCTACCTGGGCACGCTTCCGGCCTGTTATCTCTGCCGAAAGCGCATATGTGGTCCGCGCGCTCTCTAACATAGGGCTAACTGGGCGGCAAAGCGGCATTCCTATGATAAATTACCGCTTCTCCTTCGGTTTCTACCGCAGCTTGGATTCGTTCTAGTTGCGAAAAACTTGCATCTGATAGGCATCCTTTTTATATTTATGAGGAATATTGCCTGAGTTGGGTGCATAGAGTGGATATGAACGAAGAAGTACCGGCTGTGAACGATGACGCCGTACACCCGGCTGCGCGGGGCACTGGGCACCACCCTGCCCTGACCGGCTGCCCGTGGCATGACGTCAACGAGATGTTGCAGTCTGCCGGTCTCCGGCCGACGCGCCAGCGTATGGCGCTGGGCTGGCTGCTGTTCGGCAAGGGTGCCCGCCACCTGACCGCTGAAATGCTGTACGAGGAAGCCACGCTGGCCAAGGTTCCGGTGTCGCTGGCGACCGTCTACAACACGCTCAACCAGCTCACCGATGCCGGCCTGCTGCGCCAGGTCAGCGTCGACGGCACCAAGACCTATTTCGACACCAACGTGTCGACGCACCACCACTTCTATCTCGAGCATAACCACGAGCTGGTCGACATTCCCGACCCGAATCTGATGCTCACGAAGATGCCGGACGTACCGGAAGGCTTCGAGATTTCCCGCGTCGATATGGTTGTGCGCCTGCGCAAGAAGCGCTGAGGCGTCCTACCGACGGATTTGAGTTGTGATGGCCGGGCTCGTCCCGGCCATTGTCATTTGGGGATGGGGAAGGTCAGTCCACCTTCTCGTCGGCATAGACGCCCCAGAGGCGCTGTTGCTCGATCCAGCCGTCGAACCCGTTGCCGGTGACCCGGCACCAGTTGTTGGCGCATTTCTTGACCTGCGCGACCACGCCGGCCTGCAGGCGGGCCGCGATCGCAGTGGTGGCGTCGGGACGGTCGTACAGCGAGGCCAAGTCGTCCTTGTTCTTCATCGTGACGACGGCGGTGCGGCGGCCGGACAGCAGGGAATGATAGACCCAGCCCTCGGCACCCTCGGAATCGCGGACCCGGCGCCAGTTCTCGAACTCGGCGGTGATTTCGACCGGCAGTCCCGACCTCGTGTAGACCCAGGCGACGTCATTGTCCTTGGTCGGGCCGGCCCTGACGTTCACATGATCGGATTTCAGGCTGACATAGCGCGGGATCGGCAATCCGCTGGTGGTCGGGTTGGTATCCTTGGCGGAATGTCCGGGCATGACCGACGCACTCAGCATGCTGCCGACCAGCGCCACCAACGAACCGAAACGCCAGAACGCCACCATCAACTCGTCTCCTGCCGAGATGCCCAACCCGCATTCGGCGAGTTGCAACCGATACAAACGCCCAAAAACTCGGGCCCCCTGCGCCGTTCGCTCCCGCACCCCACGTCCGAGGGGTTCTTGTCTTGGCCCGGCCTTCTGCTAGAGAGAACGGAAGGCCTTAAGAGCCAGAACACCCGAATTTCCCCTGACGAAAGCCGGGGCAAGTATCGGGGAACCCTAGGAAACGCGAAGGAAACGCCGGGACAGCGCGGCTATCAGCAGTGTCGAACAACCGGGTTAATGAGGCCTCAACGGTTTGTTTTTTGGCAAGCCGTGCGCCTCATGAAAGCAGGACATGTCGGTGAAGAAAAAGCCTCTCGTCGTCGTCACCCGCAAGCTGCCGGACTCGATCGAGACCCGGATGCGCGAGCTGTTCGACGCCAGATTGAATCTCGACGACACGCCGATGGCGCCGGAACAGATCGCCGAGGCGGCAAGGACCGCCGACGTGCTGGTGCCGACCGTGACCGACATGATCCGCGAGGACGTGATCAATCAGCCTGACTGCAAGCTGAAGCTGATCGCCAATTTCGGCAACGGCGTCGACAATATCGACGTCACGGCGGCGCATGCGCGCGGTATCACGGTGACCAACACCCCGAAGGTGCTGACCGAGGACACCGCCGACATGACCATGGCGCTGATCCTTGCGGTGCCGCGGCGCCTGATCGAGGGCGCCTCGATCCTGACCGAAGGCAAGCAGCATTGGGCGGGCTGGTCGCCGACCTGGATGCTCGGCCACCGCATCGGGGGCAAGAGGCTCGGCATCATCGGCATGGGCCGCATCGGCCAGGCGGTGGCGCGCCGTGCCCGGGCCTTCGGCCTGCAGATCCACTATCACAACCGCCGCCCGGTGGCGCCTATGATCGCCGAAGAGCTCGGGGCAACCTATTGGGAAAGCCTCGACCAGATGCTGGCCCGGATGGACATCATCTCGGTGAACTGCCCGCACACGCCGGCCACCTTCCATCTGCTCTCGGCGCGGCGGCTCAAGCTGATCCGGAAAGAGGCCTACATCGTCAACACCGCGCGCGGCGAGGTGATCGACGAGGACACGCTGATCAAGCTGATCGAAGCCGGCGATGTCGGCGGCGCGGGCCTCGACGTCTATGAGCACGAGCCCGCGGTGAACCCGAAGCTGGTGCGGCTTGCCAGGGCCGGCAAGGTGACGCTGCTGCCGCACATGGGCTCGGCCACGATCGAAGGGCGCGTCGAGATGGGCGAGAAGGTGATCATCAACATCCGAACCTTCCTCGACGCCCACAAGCCGCCGGATCGCGTGCTGCCGAGCATGCTGTGATTTCGTAGCCGGGACTACGCCGCGCTCCATCCAAGCCACGCAGCTCCAACCTCCCCTTGAAAAGGGGAGGTCGCTTTGCTCGTCAGGGCAAAGCGGGTGGGGATCTGCCCCCTCCACTTGCAGCGTCGCCTGTGGCCGGACCCGGATCCCGACCTTCCCCCTTTCAGGGGGAAGGAGAAGAGAGAATCCGTAGCCCGGATGAGGCGCGAGCTGCCAAAATATCGAAAACAACCCCATGCAAAGTAGCCGGTGCAGCCAGCGCTCGACCAGGCAACTTGAAACCAACGCTCGCTGTCGTCCCGGCGCAGGCCGGGACCCATAACCACCGATAGTCATTGTTTCACAGTGCTGGAACGACGAGTCCCGCTCCCAACTTCCGCTGCGGAGTATGGGTCCCGGCTCCCGTGCGCAATTGCGCACTAGGCCGGGACGACGATGTGGTGACGGCCCGTCCTATTTCTTCCGCCGCGCCTGCTTGCGCCAGTCGGCGACGAACGACACGAACGCGGCGAGCGCGGGCGGCGGCTGGCGCCGGCTGGGATAGTAGAGGAACGGTCCGTCAAATGGCGGACACCAGTCGTCGAGCACGCTGACCAGCGCGCCTGATTTGACGCCGTAGTGGACATAACCCTCGAACGTCGCCCAGTAACCGGCGCCGTCATGGACTGCGCGCAGCGCGAGGCCGAGATAGGTCGCGATCAGCCTGGCCGGCGGCGAGACCTTCACCACCCGGCCGTTCTTCTCGAACTCCCAGTCAAAGATCGCGCCGCTGCCGAAGCGGGTGCGGATGCAGGCGTGCTTCAGCAGATCTTTCGGATGCGTCGGCCGGCCATGTTTCGCGACATAGTCGCTGGAGGCCACGACCGCGTAGCGCTGTTGCGCACCGAGCGGGACCGCCACCATGTCCTGCGCCAGATGCTCGCCATAGCGCACGCCGGCATCGAAGCCCTGCGCGACGATGTCGACGAACGCACTCTCGGCGACGATATCGAGATCGATTTGCGGATGTTTGGCGAGGAACGGCGCAATCATCGGCGCCAGCACCAGATCGACCGCGGGCGGCGGCGCGTTGATGCGGAGCCGCCCCGACGGCTCGGCGCGCAGGCCGCGCACCTCTGTGATGGCGTCGCCGACATCGGCGATCGCCGGCGCGACACGGGCAAGCAGCAACTCGCCGGCCTCGGTCAGCGAGACGCTCCGCGTGGTGCGGTTCATCAGGCGGACGCCGAGCCGCTCCTCCATGTCGCGCAGGCGCTGGCTGATGCTGGAAACCGAGACGCGCTGCTCCAGCGCGGCGCGCCGGAAATTGCGCGTGCGCGCCACCGCCACGAAGGCGTCGAGGTCGCGGAGGTCGAAATCCTGCATTGTTCGATATAGTGAACAAGCCATTCGGGATTGTCCAGCTTATCGGCGGACTCGAGCCGGCCCATATCAGCCGCGGTATTGGCGGCGGATCACCCGCCGCGCTGTCTAGGGAGTTCCACCATGGACACACGCAAACTCGGTTCTACCGGCCCCGCCGTCTCGCCGATCGGCCTCGGCTGCATGGGCATGTCCGACTTCTACGGCCCCACCGATCGCAGCGAGAGCATCGCGACCATCCATGCCGCGCTCGAAGCCGGCATCACGCTGCTCGACACCGGCGACTTCTACGGCATGGGCCATAACGAGATGCTGATTGGCGAGGCCCTGAAGAGCGGCAGCCGTGACAATCTGCAGATCAGCGTCAAGTTCGGCGCGCTGCGCGATCGCAACTACGGCTTTCTCGGCTATGACAGCCGTCCCGCCGCGGTGAAGAATTTCGCCGCCTATTCGCTGCAGCGGCTCGGCATCGATCATATCGACATCTACCGTCCGGCGCGGCTCGATCCCAACGTGCCGATCGAGGACACGATCGGCGCGATGGCCGACATGATCAAGGCCGGCTGGATCAAACATATCGGGCTATCAGAGGTTGGCTCCGACACCATCCGCCGCGCCCACAAGGTGCATCCGGTCGCCGATCTGCAGATCGAATACTCGCTGGTGTCGCGCGGCATCGAGAGCGACATCCTGAACACCTGCCGCGAGCTC
Source organism: Bradyrhizobium sp. 6(2017) (assembly GCF_011058295.2). Lineage (NCBI taxonomy): Bacteria > Pseudomonadati > Pseudomonadota > Alphaproteobacteria > Hyphomicrobiales > Nitrobacteraceae > Bradyrhizobium > Bradyrhizobium sp. 6(2017). Next base: position 74,872 of record NZ_CP049289.2, read on the forward strand.
GGCATCGGCATATCAGCCTACGGCGTGCTGGCGCGCGGGCTGATCAGCGGGCACTGGTCGAAGGAGCGTACGGACGCGAAGGATTTCCGTTTGCTGAGCCCGCGCTTCCAGGCCGGCAACATCGACGCCAACCTCGCGCTCGCGGACCGGCTACGTGTCATTGCGGCCGAGATCGGCGCTTCTCCGGCGCAGGTCGCGATTGCCTGGGTCGCGGCGCAGGGTAACGACATCGTGCCGCTGGTCGGCGCACGGCGGCGCGAACGGTTGAGCGAAGCGCTCGGCGCGCTCGATGTGACGCTGACCGCGGCGCATCTTGCCGCATTGGCCGACGCATTTCCGCCCGGCGCTGCCGCCGGCGGACGCTATCCGGAGGAGCACCTCCGGCACATGGACAGCGAGAAGCCCGCAGCAGCGTCCTGAAGCATGATGAGATTAGGTTGAGCTGGGGCGGCATCGAAGGTTCACCTCTCCCTTGGGAGAGGTCGATTTGCGCAGCAAATCGGGTGAGGGGTTGCGGTCTATCGAGAGAGCAAGTGCCCTCACCCGGATTGTACCGGACGATGCTTCGCATCGCCGAGCGCAATCCGACCTCTCCCCGAAGGGGGAGAGGTGGACCGAAATCGCGGTAAGCCGATTCAACCCAATCGCATCACGCTCTAGATCAGCGATGCCCGCTCAGATCGGTGATGCCAGGCGCATCACCGTTGAGCGGGTTCTGCGGATCGCGCACATAGCGCAAGGTTTCGAACCGCATCGCACGCGCATCCACCATCAGGAGGCGGCCGACCAGGCCCTCGCCGAAGCCGACGATCTCGCGGATCGCCTCCAGCGCCATCATCGATCCCATCACGCCGGCGAGCGCGCCCATCACGCCGGCCTCGGCGCAGGCCGGCACCGTGCCCGGCGGCGGCGGCTCCGGAAACAGGCAGCGATAGGTCGGGTTGAACACGCCTTGCGCATTCTTCTCGTGCGCGCGGATCGTGGTCAGCGAACCGTCGAACTGCCCGAGCGCCGCCGTGATCAGCGGCCGCTTCGCGAGGAAGCAGGCGTCGGCGACGAGATAACGGGTCTCGAAATTGTCGGAGCCGTCGAGCACGAGATCGTAATTTCCGATCAGCGCCATCGCATTGTCGGCGGTAAGCCGCACCGGATGGGCCTCGAACGTCACATGCGGATTGAGCGCGTGGATCTGCGCCGCCGCGCTGTCGACCTTGCGCTTGCCGATGTCAGGCGTCGCATGGATGATCTGGCGCTGCAAATTGGAGAGCGAGACAATATCGTCGTCGATCACGCCGAGCCGGCCGATGCCGGCAGCCGCCAGATACATCAGCACCGGCGCGCCGAGACCGCCGGCGCCGATCACCAGCACGGACGCCTGCTTTAGCGCATTCTGGCCGGGGCCGCCCACCTCGCGGAGCACGATGTGGCGGGCATAGCGTTCGAGTTCGTCGGCACTCAGCATGATGACTTCCTGCGCGCTGCACCCTGAACCGGAGCGCGGTTGTTGCCGACCAAGCAGATGTGCTTAATTGCGTGGACGTCAATGGTTTCGGTCATTCCCGGCGGATTTGTCATGAGATCGGTGCTTTCGGCAACATTGATGGTCGCAGGCGTGATGCTCGCAGGCGTGGGTGCCGCGCAGGCCCAGTTGACACCGCCGTCAACCGCAGGCGCCAAGCCGAAGACCGTGACAACCGTGCCGATACGCCCTGCGTTGCAGAAGCCGGAGGATACCGCCAACGCGATGGCGCAGGCGGAGCGGCTGGCGCTGCAATCGGACCTCGCCTGGGTCGGCGAATATAACGGCGCGATATCAGGCGACGTCAGCGAGCGCATGGTCAATGCGATCAAGGAATTCCAGAAGAAAAGCGGCGGCAAGCCGACCGGCGTGCTGAACCCGCAGGAGCGCGGCGCGCTCGCCAACACCGCGCGGCGGAAGCAGGAGGGCGTCGGCTGGAAGATCGTCACCGAGCCTGCCACCGGCGCCCGGCTCGGCATTCCGACCAAGCTGGTGCCGCAGCTCACCAGCGACGCCTCCGGCGCCAAATGGACCTCGCCGACCGGCACCGTCCAGGTGCTGCTGACGCGGCGCAAGGAAGCAAGCCCGGCCACCGCCAAGCTTGCCGAACTGGAAAAGAAGGAGCCGGCCGGCCGTACCATCGACTACACCGTGGTGAAGCCGGATTTCTTCGTGCTGTCGGGCATGCAGGGGCTGAAGAAGTTCTATCTGCGCGGCACCTTCAAGGGCGACGAGGTCCGCATCCTCACCATTCTCTATGACCAGGCGACGCAAGCCACCGTCGAGCCGGTGGTGATCGCAATGTCGAGCGCCTTCAACGCATTTCCGTCGGGCGTGCAGGCCGGCCCGCCGCCGCGCAAGACCGTGGAGTATGGCACCGGCGTCGTGGTCAGCGACGACGGCGCTGTTGTCACCGACCGCGTGGCGACCGACGACTGCATCGCGCTGACGATCACGGGTTTCGGCAATGCCGATCGGGTCGCCGAGGACAAGGATCATGATCTCGCATTGCTGCGCCTCTATGGCGCGCGCGGGCTGAAGCCGCTCAACATCGCAGGCCCGGCGACGCAGACCGCGCTCGACATCACCGGCATCGCCGATCCGCAGAGCCAGGGCGGCGGCGCGGCCGCGAGCAGCGTGAAGGCCTCCGTCGCGCAACTCGGCGGCGGCGATGCCGCGCTGTCACCGCCGCCCGCGCTCGGGTTCTCCGGCGCGGCAGCGCTCGACAGCGGCGGCAAGTTTGCCGGCATCGCGGTGCTGAAGCCCGTCATCGTCGCGGGCCCCGCAAACGCGGCGCCGGCGCAGGCAGCACTGGTGCCGGCCGACACGGTGCGTAGTTTCCTGAAGTCGCACGGCGTCAACGCGTCGGGCGAATCGGCGGACGCCAAGGCCGCCGTCGTCCGCGTGATCTGCGTCAGGAAATAGTGGGCTGTCATCGCCCGCATGCACGGAGCATGACATCCACGGCTCTTCCCACATGTCGTCCTGGCGAAAGCCAGGACCCATAACCACCGCATTCGGCGATGAAATTGGATCGCGGCCCCGGCGCACAACAATGAGATTTGGGGTAATGGGTCCTGGCTTTCGCCAGGACGACGATAAGGATGGTTCTCGGTTCAACCTGTCAAACAGCGTAGTCGCTCTTACTCCAACGCAAACCGCACCCCTGGGCGGGCGAGGCCGCCGGCAATGCCGACCGGGGTGCCATCGGCGCGCCAGCAGGCCGCACCCGACATCGTGCCATCAGCGTGGAACTGGATCGCGTTCATGCCGCCGGCCACCGTCGGCACCACCTGCACCCTGTGGCCTTTCGCTGACAGCGCGGCGCGGACGGTCTCCGGCACCGCTCGCTCGACCTCCAGCGTATTGCCTTCGGTCCAGACCCGCGGCGCCTCGACCGCTTCCTGCAGGCTCATGCCGTGGTCGATCAGGTTGATCAGCGCCTGCATCGCGCTCGGGAAGATGCGCTTGCCGCCGGGCAGGCCGAGTGCGTAAGCGAGCTTGCGGTCGCGTAGCACCATCATCGGCGACATCGAGGTGGTGACGCGCTTGCCTGCGGCGAGCGACAGCGCGTGCCCCGGCCGCGGATCGAACAGGTTCATATAGTTGTTCGGCACGGTGCCGAGACCCGGGATCAGGATCTTGGCGCCGAACAGATTGTTGATGGTCTGGGTGGTCGCGACCACATTGCCCATCGCATCGGCCGCGGTCATGTGCGTGGTGTGTGCGCTTTCGAGCTGCGTGACGCCGGCGCTCCATGCCTGCGCGCAGTCGGGATCGATCGCGCGGCGGCGCTCCCCGGCATAGGCCTTCGAGGTCAGCCGCTCCACCGGGACGTTGATATAGGCGGGATCGCCGCTGGCGGCCGCGCGATCGGCAAAGGCGATCTTCAGCACCTCGGCGAGATAGTGGATGGTCTCGGTCGTGCCGAAACCAAGGCCTGCGATGTCGTAGCCTTCAAGGATATTGAGCATCTGCGTGATGTGCACGCCGGACGCCGCGGGCGGCGGCGGACCGAGGATTTCCCAGCCGCGGTAATCGCAGCGGATCGGCTGCCGCTCGACGGTTTTATACGCCGCGAGATCCTCCTGCGCGACGAAGCCGCCGTGCTTCTTCATGTAGTCGACCAGGATGTCGCCGAGTGGTCCCTGGTAGAGCGCGTTGTCGCCATGAACAGCGATGTATTTCAGCGTCTCGGCATACTCCGCCTGCACCACGCGCTCGCCCGGCTTCAACGGCGTGCCGCCCGGCAGATAGATCGCCGCTATCGGCTTGTCCTTCAGCATCTCCGCGGCGCCATCGGTGATGCATTCGTGCAAATAAGGCGTCGCCTCATAGCCGCGTTCGGCATGCTTGATCGCGGGCTGCATCACGTCGGCCAGGCTCATGGTGCCGAAGCGGCGCAGCGTTTCGCACCACGCCTTCAGCGAGCCCGGCACCGCCACCGCCTTCGGCCCGTTCAAATTCTCGTTGCCGACGGTGTCGAACACGTCATGCGCCGAACCGGGCTTCGAGGTGTAGGTGTCCGGCTGCACCGCCTGCGGCACCGTGCTCTGGCCGTCGATGAAGCGATGGCTGCCGTCGGCGAGACGAATATGCGCCATGCCGCCGCCGATGATGCCGACCATCATCGGCTCGACCACGGTCAGCGTGAACAGTGTGGCAATCGCCGCATCGATCGCATTGCCGCCGGCCGCGAGCATCTCGGCCCCCGCGCTCGATGCCAGCGGATGGTTGCTCACCACCATGCCGCGGCTGCCGGTGGCCGGCTGCTTCTGACATTGAAAACTCGTCGCGGCGCGATCGCGCCAGTTGCTGCCCATGATCCGCACTCCCATTGTTGTTATTTTTGACACTTCGGGCACCAGAACGTCGAACGGCCGTTCTGGGTGAAACGCTTGACGATGCCCTCGCAGCCCGAGGTGCGGCATGTCTCGCCTTCGCGGTCGTAGACCTGGAAGGAATGCTGGAAATAACCGAGATCGCCGTTGGTCAAGCGATGGTCGCTGATTGAGGAGCCGCCGGCCTTGATCGCCTGGTTGAGCACCGAATGGATCGCGCCGACCAGCCGCGTGGCGTGGTCGGTGGGCTCGGCCTTCTTCGTTGCAAGCGTCGCGGCCAATCGCCGCGGCGACAGATGCGAGCGAAACAGCGCCTCGCAGACATAGATGTTGCCAAGTCCCGCCACCACGCGCTGATCGAGCAGCGCCGCCTTCAGGCTGGTCTTCTTGTTGTGGCAGGAGCGCGCCAGCATCGCCGCGTCGAATTCATTGCCGAGCGGCTCGGGCCCGAGCCCCTTCAGCAGCGGTTCATCCTCGATCGCGTTGCGGGCGATGATCTTCATGTAACCGAAGCGCCGCGGATCGTTGAAGACGACGGCTGCGCCCGACGACATGTGGAACACGACGTGATCGTGCGCGCGATCCTCGCTGCGCGGATGGTGGAATTGCCCCGGCGTCGCAGTGCCCTCTTCCTTCAAGACGCGGAACGAGCCCGACATGCCCAGATGCATCAGCAGCACGTCGCCTGACGTCAGGTCTGCCATCAAATATTTGGCACGGCGGCCGAGCCCGGTGACGGTCTGGCCTTCGAGGCGGGCGATAAAGTCTTTTTGAAACGGAAACCGCAAATCCTTGCGGCGGGCCTCGGCTTTGAGGATCCGGGACCCCTCCATGGCCGGTTGCAGGCCGCGGCGGACGGTCTCGACTTCGGGTAATTCCGGCATGGCAGGCATTCACCTTTTGGAAGTGACGTGATAGCGCCATTGCGGCCGCCGCGCTATGGTCCGGCTGGAGCGTTTTCGAGCGAAGCCTGTCCCGCACTTGATGCGGGATGGGTATCGGTTCGCGTGAAGAAAACGCGACCCAAAATGGTAAGAGTATGAGTTGATGGATCGGCCGGATCAAACCACGCATTTTGGCTTCAGGGATGTACCCCTGGGCGAGAAGCAGACGCTGGTGAACGACGTGTTTCACAGCGTGGCATCGCGCTACGACCTGATGAACGACCTGATGTCGGCGGGCCTGCACCGGGCCTGGAAGGACGTCATGATCACGGCGCTCGATCCGCCAAAGGGCGACCGGCCGTTCGCGCTGCTCGACGTCGCCGGCGGCACCGGCGACATCGCGTTCCGCGCCGCCAAGACCGCGGGCTCTGGCTTCCATGCCACGGTCTGCGACATCAATACCGACATGCTGGCCGTCGGCCGCGAGCGCGCCGTCAAGCAGCATCTCGACGACCGCGTGTCGTTCGTCGAGGGCAATGCCGAGACGCTGGGCTTCGCCGACCGCGCGTTCGACGCCTACACCATCGCGTTCGGCATCCGCAACGTGCCGCAGATCGACCTCGCGCTGCGCGAGGCCTATCGGGTGCTCAAGCCCGGCAGCCGCTTCCTGTGCCTGGAATTCTCCACCGTCGACGTGCCCGGCCTCGACAAGATCTACGATCTGTTCTCCTTCAAGGTGATCCCACCGCTTGGCCGCGCCGTCACCGGTGACGCCGAGTCCTATCAATATCTCGTCGAGTCGATCCGCAAATTCCCGCGGCCGAACGCGTTCGCCGAAATGATCGGCGCCGCCGGCTTTGCCCGCGTGAAGTGGCAGAGCCTCTCCGGCGGCATCGTGGCGTTGCATTCGGGCTGGCGTTTGTGATCTCTGCACTGACCCACATTGCGCGCCTTGCCCGCGCCGGTTTCGTGTTTGCGCGCGAGGGCGTGTTCGGCGTCGTCGATCCGTCGCTGGTGCCGCCGCCCGGGCAGCTCGCGCTGAAGCTGGCGCGGCTGATCGAGCGTTCCGGCGCCAAATCCGGTCCGCGGCTGTCGCGCGCACTGACGCGGCTCGGCCCCGCCTATCTCAAGCTCGGGCAATTCCTCGCCACCCGTCCCGACGTGGTCGGCGTCGCGATGGCGCGCGATCTCGAAAGCCTGCAGGACCGGCTGCCGCCCTTCGCGCAGGAAGAGGCCGAGGCGGTGCTTACCCAATCGCTGGAACGGCCGCTGTCGCAGGCCTTTGTCCAGCTCGGTCCGGCGGTTGCCGCCGCCTCGATCGCGCAGGTGCATCGCGCCGAGGTCGAGCGCGATGGCGTGCGCCACCAGGTGGCGGTCAAGGTGCTCCGGCCCAATGTCGCCGCGCGCTTCCGCCGCGACCTCAGCGACTTCTTCTTTGTCGCGCACAAGGCCGAGGCGCATTCCGCCGAGGCGCGGCGCTTGCGGCTGATCGAGGTCATCAACACGATGTCGCGCTCGGTCGCGATGGAGATGGATCTGCGGCTCGAGGCGGCCGCACTATCCGAGATGGCCGAGAACACGCGCGACGATCCGGATTTCCGCGTGCCCTCGGTGGATTGGGATCGCACCGCGCACAGCGTGCTGACAATGGAGTGGATCGACGGCATCGCGCTGAACGATCACGCCCGGCTGAAGCAGGCCGAGGTCGATCTGCCGGATCTCGGCCGCAAGGTGATCCAGAGCTTTCTGCGTCACGCGCTGCGCGACGGCTTCTTCCATGCCGACATGCATCCGGGCAATCTGTTCCTCGACGAGGCCGGCCGGCTGGTCGCGGTCGATTTCGGCATCATGGGGCGGCTCGGGCTGAAGGAGCGGCGCTTCCTTGCCGAAATCCTGCTCGGTTTCATCACCCGCGACTATCGCCGCGTCGCCGAGGTGCATTTCGAGGCCGGCTATGTGCCGAGCCACCATTCGGTGGAGAATTTCGCGCAAGCCATCCGCGCCATCGGCGAGCCGATCCACAATCGCACCGCCGAGGAAATCTCGATGGCGAAGCTGCTGACGCTTCTGCTCGAGGTCACCGGCCTGTTCGACATGCAGACGCGGCCCGAGCTGATCCTGCTGCAGAAGACCATGGTGGTGGTCGAGGGCGTGGCGCGTGGTTTCGACCCGAAGCTCGACATCTGGAAGGTCGCCGATCCCGTCGTGCGCGAATGGATCACGCACAATCTCGGCCCGGCCGGACGGATCCAGGGGGCGATATCGGGCGCGGGCGAGCTCGGCCGCATCGTCGCCAACCTGCCGACAATCGCCAACCGCGCCATGACCGTGCTTGAGCAGCTCGAGACCATGACGCGGGAGGGCCACATGCTCTCGTCTGATACCATCGACGAAATGGCCCGCGCTGAGGCCCGCAAGGCGCGGCTGCAGACCGTCAGCCTTTGGGTCATTGCCGTCGCCTTGATCGGAATCTTCTTCGCCATCCGCGGGCATTGATTGCAATGCATGCATCGTGTGATAGCATCGCTATCATTGTTTGAGCATGATCTCTTCGGAAAATCGCTTCACACTTTTCCGGATCATGCCTGAGGGCATGCCATGGCCAGCCTGACCATCCGCAAACTCGACGACACCCTGAAGGCCTATCTGCGGCTGCGCTCCGCCAAAAACGGCCGCTCGGTCGAGGAGGAAATCCGGGTCATCCTCCGCGAGCTCGCGGAAGGCGGCACGGAGCCCGTACAGACGCCTGGCGCGGGTTCCACGACAGTCACAGCCCCTATTCCACGCGCCACCAGCGCAGTCGGCGAGCCCCGTGTCACCCTGATCATCGGCGGCGGGATTGCCGCCTACAAGGCGCTGGATCTGATCCGGCGGCTCAAGGAGCGGCACATCCAGGTCCGCTGCGTGCTGACCAAGGCGGCCCAGCAATTCGTCACGTCGCTCGCCGCCAGCGCGCTGTCGCATGAGCGCGTCTACACCGACCTGTTCGACGCCGAGAGCGAGTTCGACGCCGGCCATATCCGTCTGGCGCGGGACTGCGATCTGATCGTGGTGGCGCCGGCGACCGCGGATCTGATGGCCAAGATGGCGCAAGGCCATGCCGACGATCTCGCCACCGCCACGCTTCTCGCGGCCAACCGGCCGATCCTGCTGGCGCCGGCGATGAACCCGCTGATGTGGAACAACCCGGCCACCCGCCGCAACGTGCTGCAGCTCCGCCGCGACGGCGTCCACACCGTCGGCCCCAATGCGGGAGAGATGGCGGAGGCCGGCGAGGCCGGCGTCGGGCGGATGGCCGAGCCGACCGAGATCGCCGCCGCTGCCGACCGCATGCTGCGGCCGCCGCAGCCGCGCCCGCTCGCCGGCAAGCGCGTGCTGATCACGGCCGGCCCGACCCATGAGGCGATTGATCCGGTCCGCTACATCGCCAACCGCTCGTCCGGCAAGCAGGGTTTTGCCATTGCCGCCGCCGCCCGCGCCGCCGGCGCCGAGGTCGTGCTGGTGACCGGCCCGGTCGATCTCGACGATCCCTCCGGCATCTCGGTCATGCGCGTGGAGTCCGCGCGCGACATGCTGCACCGGGTCGAGGCCGCGCTGCCGGTCGATGTCGCGATCTTCGCCGCCGCGGTCGCCGACTGGCGGGTCGCCAACGAAGGCAGCCAGAAACTGAAAAAGACCTCGGCCGGGATGCCGCCGCTGCAGCTGGTCGAGAACCCCGACATCCTCGCGACAATCTCCAAGCTGAAGGAAAAGCGGCCGCCGCTGGTGATCGGCTTTGCCGCCGAGACCGAACATCTGATCGAGAACGCCAAGGCGAAGTTCGCGCGCAAGGGCTGCGACTGGATCGTCGCCAATGACGTCTCGCCGGCGACCGGCGTGATGGGCGGCGACCGCAACACCGTTCATTTGCTCTCGCGCGAGGGCAAGGACGTCACCGTCGACTCCTGGCCTGTTATGACCAAGGAGGAAGTCGCGACCGCGCTGGTGTCGCGCATCGCAAGAGCCGTAGGAACCGCATCGTGAGCGCCACCATCAAGGTTGAAGTCCACCAATTGCCGCACGGCGCAGATCTTCTGCTGCCGATCTATCAGACCAACGAGGCCGCCGGGCTCGACCTGCTGGCCGCGGTGCCGCGATCGGCGCCGCTGATTCTGCTGCCGGGACGCTACGAGATGGTTCCGACCGGGCTGACGATCGCGCTGCCGCCGGGCTATGAGGCGCAGGTGCGGCCGCGCTCCGGCCTGGCCGCGAAGTACGGCGTCACCGTGCTGAACTCGCCCGGCACGATCGACGCCGACTATCGCGGCGAGATCAACGTGCTCCTGATCAATCACGGCCACGAGCCGTTTTCGATCCGGCGCGGCGAGCGCATCGCGCAGCTGGTGATCGCGCCGGTCACCCGGGCCGAACTGGTTCCGGTCGACGTGCTGTCGTCAACCGAACGCGGCAGCGGCGGCTTCGGCTCGACCGGACGCTAGAAAACGATCGGAGAAGTGTGCGGACTACTCCGAAAGATCACGCTGCTCGCACGAGCCACCGCACGAATACGGAGTCAATTCGCGTAAAATCCACGCCGCCCGCGTGCATTTTTTCACAGCGGATTCTGCGTTCACGGTCTGGACTCTTACTCGCCGAGTCCCGTTAGGACTATTCTGGTTTGATTCGAGCACGACGGGGGGTCTTCGTCGGGCTATCTGGGTCCTGCTTGGGCATGATCCCCGGACGAACGTTATGCGTTTGCCGTGAGGGAACACCGGTCTCCTCTTTTCCGGATCATGCCTGGGGTTTGTGCGTTCTGGGGCAACATATGTCGGGCGTAGTCGCGGCAATGCGTCGAACCCTGCTGTCATGCACCTCACTGGCGCGCGACGGCATGCTTGGGCTCGCCATCACCGCACTGCTGCCGGCCCGCACGTCGTTTGCCGCCGAGAGCCTGGTGGCCCAGGCGATGTCGGATCATTTCGGCTTCAATCATCAGGAGGTCGCGGTCCTCGCGACGTCGTTTGCGCTGGTCGGCTTCTCCGCCGTCGCCGCGATCCTTTTGATGCGCACCCGCGTGCGCGCGACGAGGAACGAGGAGCAGTTGCAGTCCGAGATTTCGGACCTGCAAGCGCAGTCGGACCGGCTGCGCGCGCTGCTTTTCGTCGAGCCGCAGGTCCTGATCTCGTGGGCCGCCGGCGACAACCGGCCGCAGATCTCGGGCGATACCTCGCTGGTGATGTCGCAGGAAGGCTCGCCGCAGCGCGTCCTCGCCTTCGGAACCTGGTTGCCGCCCGAGCCGGCGCTGCAGATGGATCACGCAGTCGATGCGCTGCGCGAAAAGGGCGAGGCGTTCCTGCTCAACCTCTCGACATCAGCCGGCCGCGCCATCGAGGCGATGGGCCGCGCGATCGGCGGCCAGGCCATTGTGCGGATCCGCGAGCTCGGCGGCCTGCGTCGCGACCTCGCCGAATCCAACCTGCGCTACAAGACGCTGCAGGAGGAGACCGAGCTGCTGCGCGATTTCGCCGCCGCCGCGCCGTGGCCGATCTGGGCCAAGAGCCTCGAGGGCAATCTGCGCTACGCCAACGCAGCCTACGTCCGTGCCACCGAGGGCAAGAGCGTGTCCGATGCGCTGCAGCGCAATCTCGAGCTGCTCGAAAGCGACCAGCGCACCGAACTGACCCGCGCGCTGAACGACAACGCCAATTATGCCGCACGGCTGCCGATCGTGGTCAGCGGCGAGCGGCGGATCTACGACGTGCAGGCGCTCAAGCTCTCCGGCGGCAGCGCCGGGATCGCGATCGACGCCAGCGAGGCCGCGGCGCTGCGCGCGGCGATCGCGCGCATGGTCGAAGCACACCGGCGTACCCTCGACCAATTGTCCTCGGGCGTCGCGGTGTTCGATTCCGACCGGCGGCTGACCTTCTACAACGAGTCCTACCGCCGGCTGTGGGGCCTCGACCAGGCTTTCCTCGACAGCAATCCCGACGATTCCAGCGTGCTCGATCGGCTGCGCGCCAACCGCAAGCTGCCGGAGCAGCCGGATTTCCGCGCCTGGAAGGCGAAGCTGCACGAGGCCTACCGCGCGGTCGAATCCGAGACCTACACCTGGTTCCTGCCCGACGGCCGCGCCATCAGCGTCGTCACCACGCCGAACCTCGAGGGCGGCGTCACCTATCTGTTCGACAACGTCACCGAGAGCCTCGACCTCGCGCGCCGCTATGACCGCTTGACGCGGGTGCAGCGCGAAACCCTCGACAATCTCGGCGAAGCGGTCGCGGTGTTCGGCAGCAACGGCCGCGCCGAGCTGTTCAACCCGCCCTTCGCCAAGATGTGGAAGCTGCCGGCCGATGCGCTGCAGGGCGAGCCGCATATCGAGGCGGTGGAAGCGCTGTGCAGGCCGCTGTTCGACGATGCGCTGACCTGGCGGACGCTGCGCGAGCAGATCACCGCGATCGAGAACCGCGCCCAGGTCGCGCTGAAGCTGGAGCGCAGGGATGGCAGCGTGCTGAATTGCATGACCATCCCGCTGCCCGACGGCAAGACCTTGCTCGCCTTCCAGGACATCACCGACACCGAGAATGTCGAGCGCGCGCTGCGCGAGCGCAACGAGGCGCTGGAAACCGCCGACCAGATGAAGGTGGATTTCGTCCACCACGTCTCCTACGAGCTGCGCGCCCCGCTCACCACCATCATCGGCTTTGCACATTTCCTCAGCGATCCCTCGACCGGGCCGCTGACGGCGAAACAGGCCGAATATCTCGACTACGTCACCAAATCGACCAACGCGCTGCTGGCGCTGACCAACAACATTCTCGATCTCGCGACCATCGACGCCGGCGCGATGAAGCTCGAGCTTGGTCCGGTCAATATCGGCCAGGCGATCGAGGCCGCCGCCGAAGGCATCCAGGACCGGCTGGCGACCGACCGCATCACGCTAAAGGTCGATATCGCGCCCGATATCGGCGCTTTCGTCGGCGACGAGCGGCGCGTGGTGCAGGTGCTCTACAATCTGCTCGCCAACGCGGTCGGCTTCTCGCCGCATGACGCCACCGTCGCGATCACCGCGCACCGCACCGAGCACAGCGTGGTGTTTGCGGTGACCGATGCCGGTCCCGGCATTCCTGCCGAGATGCGCGACAAGGTGTTCAACTGGTTCGAGAGCCATTCCCACGGCTCGCGGCATCGCGGCGCCGGGCTCGGCCTGTCGCTAGTCCGCTCCTTCGTTGAACTGCATGGTGGACGGGTGCGGGTCGATTCGACCGTCGGTCGAGGCACGACCGTGACCTGCGACTTCCCGATCGACCAGACCGCCCATCGCAACGCCGCAGAATGACGGCGACCTCGACATTCTCGGTGGCGCTCGCGAACGAAACCGCGACAGCGGAGCTGATGGCCGATCTCGCGCTCCTGATCGGCGCCGGCGACGTCGTCACGCTGTCGGGCGACCTCGGCGCCGGCAAGACCGCGGCCGCCCGCGCGCTGATCCGCTACCTCGCCACCGACGACACGCTGGAAGTCCCGAGCCCGACCTTCACGCTGGCACAGAACTACGAGCTGCCGTCGTTCCCGCTGGTCCATGCAGACCTCTACCGCATTAGCGACGCGAGCGAGCTCGAGGAGATCGGGCTGGCGCCGCTGCCCGACGACACCGTGGCGCTGATCGAGTGGCCGGAGCGCGCGCCCGGCGCGATGCCCGCTGACCGCATCGACATTGCATTCACGCACCGCCCGGCGCTCGGATCGGCGGCACGCGCGGCCGAGATCACCGGCCATGGCACGGGCGCGGCCAAGGTCGCGCGGCTCAACGAGCTGCGCCAGTTCCTCGACCGCGCGGGCTTCCTCAATGCCCGGCGCGAACGCATGCCGGGCGATGCCTCGACGCGCTCCTATGCGCGGCTGCGCGCCGATGACGGCACTGTGATCCTGATGAACTCGCCGCGCCGCCCTGACGGCCCGGCGATCTACAACGGCAGGCCGTATAGCGCGGCGGTGCATCTTGCGGAAGACGTCCGGCCGTTCGTCGCGATCGGAAACGGCCTGCGCAAGCATGGTTTCTCCGCGCCCGCGATCCGGCATACCGACCTCGAATCCGGCTTCCTCATCACCGAGGATCTCGGCGCCGAAGGCGTGATCGAGGGCGACCCGCCACAGCCGATCACCGAGCGCTACGAGGCCGCCGTCGACATGCTGGCGGCGCTGCACCGCGAGGTGCTGCCCGACACGCTGCCGCTGACATCAGACGAAAGCTACGACATTCCCGTGTTCGATATCGACGCCTGGCTGATCGAGATCGGGCTGATGCTGGAATGGTACCTGCCCGACCGCGGTGTGCAGCCGAGCGAGGAGCTGCGCGCCGATTTTCTCGGGATGTGGCGGGGGCTGCTGGAAAAGCCCGCCGCGGCGCCGCAGACCTGGGTGATCCGCGACTTCCATTCGCCGAATATCATCTGGCTTGCCGAGCGCACCGGCATCCTGCGGGTCGGAATCATCGACTTCCAAGACGCGCTGCTCGGCCCGGCGTCCTATGACGTGGTGTCGCTGCTGCAGGATGCGCGGATCGACGTGCCCGAACAGCTCGAACTGTCGCTGCTGACCCGCTACATCAAGGCGCGGCGCGCGACCGACGAAAACTTCGATCCGGCCGCCTTTGCCGAGCTCTATGCGATCATGTCGGCGCAGCGCAACACCCGCCTGCTCGGCACCTTCGCGCGGCTCAACCGCCGCGATGGCAAGCCGCAATATCTCAAGCACCAGCCGCGGATCTGGACCTATCTCGAGCGGTCGCTGGCCCACCCTGCGCTGACCAGCTTCCGCATCTGGTACACGGCCAACGTCCCTCCCCCAGTACCGTAGTTTACGGGTTATTAGCCTCAGGTCCCCTAAGGTTGCCGAGGCCGCACCTCATCCATGGCGGGGCCGGATCGGGAGCGGGACTACACGATGGCGACGGAACGACGCAGGGGCGATCGTGTCACGTTTGAGCGCGGCATCGCCGCGCACATGATGGGCATTGACGGCACCTGGCGGCGCGACTGCACCATGGAAGACGTGTCCGAGACGGGTGCCAAGCTCACCGTCGAGGGCTCGGTCGAGGGCCTGAACCTGAAGGAGTTTTTTCTGCTGCTGTCGTCCACAGGATTGGCCTATCGCCGCTGCGAGCTGGCATGGGTCAATGGCGACCAGATCGGCGTCAACTTCCTCAAACAAGGCGACAAGAAGAAGAAAACTGCCAGACGCGGTGCACAGGCTGCCGACGTCTAGGTTGTTGCCGTCTTACGGCCGTCATGTCCGGTGACTATGGCGTCTGATCGATGTGCTTGCCGAATCGCCGTGATATGATCGGCGCCGAGAGATGATGACCGAGAATATACGGAAGATGCCCGTCACCCCCCACAAGGCCATGGTGCTCGCTGCGGGCCTCGGCGTGCGCATGCGCCCGCTGACCAACACGATGCCGAAGCCGCTGGTCAGCGTCGCCGGCCAGCCGCTGCTCGACCATGTGCTCGACAAGCTCGCCGGCGCCGGCGTCAGCGAAGCCGTCGTGAACGTGCACTATCTGCCCGACCAGATCATCGAGCACGTCAAGACCCGCAGCCGCCCGCGCGTGATCATCTCGGACGAGCGCGACGAGGTGCTCGGCACCGGCGGCGCGGTGGTGAAGGCGCTGCCGCTGCTCGGCGATGCGCCGTTCTTCCATCTCAATGCCGACACGATGTGGATCGACGGCGTGCGCTCCAATCTGGCGCGGCTGGCGGAAGCTTTCGATCCCGCGCGGATGGATATCCTGCTGCTGATGGCGCCGACCGCATCGAGCATCGGCTATAGCGGCCGCGGCGACTACTCGATGTTGCCGGACGGCGCGCTGCGCAAGCGGCGGGAGCACCAGGTGGTGCCGTTCGTCTATGCCGGCGCCGCGATCATGCAGCCTTCGCTGTTCGCCGACGCCCCGGCCGGCGAGTTCTCGCTGACCAAGGTGTTCGACCGTGTCAACGAACAGGAACGGCTGTTCGGCCTGCGCCTCGACGGCGTCTGGATGCATGTCGGAACCCCCGACGCGATCCAGGCCGCTGAAGATGCTTTCCTGGAAAGCGTCGCGTAAACGACGCCGCCGTTAGTCATCGGCTTCGATGGCGAGCACCGCAAAGCTCGCAAGCCAATGTTCGCCCATATAGTCGCTGGCGATATGCGGCAGGCCGGCGTCGAGCTGGCGCCGCGCAACATCCTGCAGAAGCGGGCGACGCGCATCGGCCTCCGGCAATGCGCCGGCCAGCGCCCGCCAACACCATGCGCGGCTGAGATTGAGCCCATCGAGATGCGCAAGCTTGCCGTCGGTCCGATCGGTGACAGTGGCGGGCCGGAACAAGGTTGCCGGCTCGTGTTGCAGGAGCCGCGGCAGGAAGCGGTCGAACCAGGGCAGGAAGTCGGCGGGCGAGAGCAGCCGGCGCATGCATTCGGCTTCGATCAGCGCGGAAGACTGGAAGTCGTCGCCGCTCGGCTCGCCCCAGGCGGGACAATCCTGATCGGCTCCGTACCAGCGCAGTGCGGTGTGGCGTAACAGCGCGCCGAACGCATCGTCGTGCATCGCGGTGGCGTAGTCAGCGGCCATGCGAAGCCCGAACGCGGTGTTGAAGTGCGTGCCGACCCGCACCGGATACGTGGAGATCGGCAGGAAATCGCGAAAGCGCTGTGCGAATATCTCGGCAAGCGGCGCGATCTGCTCGCGCCACCTGATGTCGTCGAGCGATGAGAGCTCCGCCGTGAGCTTCAACAGCCAGCCCCAGCCATAGGGACGCTTGAAGCCGCGCGCGGTCGGAGCCGCGAGATAGGCGCATTCGGCCGCGACCTTTTCCGCAACGAACTGCGCGTCGAACAGAGCGCGGATATCATCCGCGGCTTCGAATGCCGGATATCGCCGCAACAGCCGCGCGAGCATCCAGTAGCTGTGGACGCAGGAATGCCAGTCATAGCTGCCGAAGAACACCGGATGCAGTTCGCGCGGCGTGCGCGCGTCCTGCGGCCCGGCCAGCACATGATCCGGCTTGTTCGGGTATTCGCGCGTGACATGGCCGAGCGCGATGCGAGCGAATCGAACGGCGAGGTGTTCGGTCAGGATCGTCTCGCTCATGGTCAGGCATTCTCCTTTCGCTCGCGCCGGACAAACATCTCGATCAGGCGCGGCGTCATATAGATCGGAAACTGGGTGGCCGCGAAGAACAGTGCCGTCATCGGCGACACCGCCGCACCCATTGCCGACCAGACCAGTCCGACATTGCGGTTGCCGAGCACGAGACCGCTGGTCAACCGCGCGGCCAGAGGGCCCGGCGTGAGCAGCGCGCCAAGCCCTTGCAGGGCGAGATTGCAGCCGAAGGCAAGGCCGACGCAGGTGAGCGCGGCGAGCGGCTGCGCCTCGAACTGCGCACGTACCCCGGCCATGGTGGCAACCGCAAACAGCAACAGCGAGGCGAGCACGAGCGCGTCGATGACGCGCGCATGCCGTATCAATTGTCCAGCGGACTGATGGCGAAGCAGCAACGCCAGCGCGCCGGCGCCGCCGACCAGCAGCGCCAAGCGTGTGGCGAGCGCCAGCGGATCGAGCGCGAGATCAGCAAAACCTGCGGCAATCAACGGCACCGTGACCGGCGCCAGCGCCATCGACAGCAGCGTCACCACAAGCGGAACGGTCGCATCGAAGCCGAGCATATGCGCGACCGCCGCCGTGCCGCTCGACGGCGGCGCACACACCGACAGCACCAGCGCGACGACCAGTTCCGGCCGAAGTCCGGCGCCGCGCGCCGCGAAACCGACCGCAAGCGGACAGGCCAGCATCGCGAGCGCCGGCAACAGCAGCCAGACCAGCGGGCGCCGCAGCGCGCGCCGGAACGCGCGCCGTCGACCTGGAGAAAGGTGCCGAGCACCAGGACAAAAATCGCCGCCGCCATCAGCGGGCGCGCGGCGGCCGCCAAGCCAGGGAAAGCCAGCCCGGCCAGAACACCGATAATCAGCAGTGTCGGTCCGCGCGGCACGAGCTTCGCCAATGATCGCCCCAAATCCTTCCGCCTCATCGTCATGTCCGCGGCGACCATAGGCTCGAGCAGATCATTGTTGAAATCGATTATTTATATAAGCATTATTACTTCGATGAATTTAGCCGCCGTCGATCTCAACCTGCTGGTCGCCTTCGAGGCGCTAATGGAGGAGCGCCACGTCACCCGCGCGGCCGAGCGCATCGGGCTCGCCCAGCCGTCGATGAGCAGCGCGTTGCGGCGGCTGCGGGCGCTGTTTGCGGATGAGTTATTCCTGCGCGCCGGCGCGGGCATGCAGCCGACCGAAAAGGCGCTGGCGCTGGCCGGACCGATCGGCGAGGCGCTGCGGCAGGTCAGGAGCGCGCTGGCGCCCGAACTGGCCTTCGATCCGGCCACCGCGCGAAGGCGCATCACCATCGCTGCGACCGATTATGGCGATCTCGTTGTGGTGCCGGAGCTGACGCGTTTGCTGCGAATGGAAGCACCCAACATCGACCTCGCCGTGCGCCCGTTGACCGACGCGACGGCGGCCTTGGCGAAGCTGGAGCGCGGCGAACTCGATGCGCTGATCGGCGGCCACCTGCCGGACTCGCCGCGCTGTATCAGGCATCGGCTGTTCGAGGAGCGCTTCGTCTGCATCCGCGACGCGGCCCGCGCGAACCGATCGGAGCGCCTGAGCCTGGACGATTATGCGACCCTGCCGCACGCGCTGTTTTCGGCGGCCGGCGGCGACGGCCTGCCGAGCGTGATCGACGCGCTGCTGGCGCGCCGCGGCTTGAAGCGGCGGGTGGCGGTGACGCTTGCGCATGTGGTGGCCGTTCCCTTCGCTGTGGCAGGCACCGATCTCATCGCCACGCTGGCCGAGCGCGTCGCCCGGCGCTTCACGCATCTCGCCGAAATTGCCGTCGTCGCACCGCCGATCGACATCCCGGCCTTCGCAATCGACCTGATCCATACGACCCGCGCCGCCCAGGATCCGGCGTTGCGCTGGTTCCTGGATGCCGTCGATCGCAGCGGCAGCCGGCTGCGCTATTGAGCGGTGACGGTTGACCGACAGGGGTGGCTAACGACGGCCGCCGCTCCCTATATTGGCGCCTGATTCGAATCAGGCAGCTCATGCGCGTTTTCAGCGTTCCCGTCTCTGCGCCGTTCCTGCGCAACGTCATCTCGGCGCTGGTCGAGGGACGGTTGGTCGCGGGATTTGACGTGCGCAATGACCCGGCAAAGCTTGCCAACGCCACGCTCTATCTGCCGACCCGACGCGCCGGACGGCTGGCGCGCGAAATCTTCCTCGATGTGCTCGATTCCGACGCTGCGGTGCTGCCGCGCATCGTCGCGCTCGGCGAGATCGACGAGGACGAGCTCGCCTTCGCCGACCAAGGCGACGACGTCGGAGGCGCCGCGCCGCTGGAGATCCCGCCAAGGCTCGGCGAGCTCGAGCGCCGGCTGACATTGGCGCATCTGGTCGCGGCCTGGGCGAAGACGCCGGTGTCGGCGCCGCTCGTGGTCGGCGGTCCTGCCTCGACGCTGCAACTCGCCAGCGACCTGGCGCGGCTGATGGACGACATGGTGACGCGCGGCGTCGACTGGCGCGAGCTCGACCGCCTGGTGCCGGACCAGCTCGACAAATACTGGCAGCACTCGCTCGACTTCCTGCGCATCGCGCGCGACGCCTGGCCGAACTACCTCAAGGAAATCGGCCGGATCGAGCCGGCGGCGCGCCGCGATCTCCTAATCGAGGCAGAGGCTGCTCGGCTCACCGTGCATCACGCCGGCCCGGTGATCGCGGCCGGTTCGACCGGCTCGATGCCGGCCACGGCAAAATTCCTCCACGCGGTGGCCAAGCTTGCGAACGGCGCGGTGGTGCTGCCCGGTCTCGACACCGATCTCGACGAGGAGTCCTGGGACACGATCGGCGGCGAGCGCAACGACGAAGGCCGGTTCACGACGCCGCCCTCGTCGAACCACCCGCAATTCGCGATGCACGCGCTGCTCGACCGCTTCGGCATCAAGCGCCGCGATGTCGAGAGCCTTGCCGAGCCGGCGCCGCTCGGCCGCGAAGTGCTGGTGTCGGAGACGATGCGCCCGTCGACCGCGACCGCGCAGTGGCACGACCGGCTGGAGCGGCCTGAGATCGTCGCGCGGATTTCCGCCGGGATGACCAGCCTCACCGTGGTCGAGGCGCCCAATCCGGAGATGGAGGCGCTGGCGATCGCAGTCGCGATGCGCGAGGCGCGGCATCTCGGCAAATCAGCCGCCTTGGTGACGCCGGATCGCGCGCTGGCACGGCGCGTGATGGCCTCGCTGACGCGCTGGAAGCTCGAATTCGACGATTCCGGCGGCGATGCGCTGATGGAGACGCCGGCCGGCGTGTTCGCCCGCCTCACCGCCGAGGCCGCGGCCAAGGGGCTGGAGCCGCCGACATTGCTCGCGCTGCTCAAGCATCCGCTGTTCCGGCTCGGCGGCGCTCACGGTGCGCTGAAACGCGCGATCGAGGTGCTGGAGATCGCACTGTTGCGCGGCACACGGCCGCAAGCCGGAACCGGTGGCCTGGCGCGCGACTTCGCCCGCTTCCGCGCCGAGCTCGTCAAGCTGAATGGCGGCGAGACCTCGTCGCTGCACAAGATGGAGCCCCGCGCCCGGTTGCGGGACCGCGAGCTCGATCAGGCACAGGCCCTGATCGAGAAACTTCAGACCGCGCTGGCGCCGCTGGAAGGCGTGGCGTCGGCAAAGCCCTATGATTTCGCGGAGCTGGCATCGCGCCACCGCGAGGCGCTGATCGCGCTGTCGGCCGACCAGAACGCTGTTGCCGTCGTCTTCGAGGGGCGCGCCGGTGCGTCGCTGGCGTCCGCGTTCGACGAACTGCTCGCCAGGCAGCAGCCGAGCGGGCTGATGACGCCGCTCGCCGATTATCCCGAGGTGTTCCAGACCGCGTTTGCCGACCGCATGGTACGGCGGCCGGAATCGGCGCGGGCGCAGCTCAACATCTACGGCCAGCTCGAGGCCCGTCTCACGGAGTCTGATCGCATCATCCTCGGCGGCCTGGTCGAGGGCGTCTGGCCGCCGACGCCGCGGATTGATCCCTGGCTGAGCCGGCCGATGCGGCATGAGCTCGGGCTCGATCTCCCCGAGCGGCGCATCGGCCTCTCCGCGCACGACTTTGCCCAGCTGCTCGGCCATGACGAGGTGATCCTCACCCATGCCGCCAAGGTCGGCGGCGCGCCGGCGGTTGCTTCGCGCTTCCTGCATCGGCTCGAAGCTGTTGCAGGCGAAGCGCGCTGGAAGGCAGCGACCTCGGCCGGCGAAACCTACGTGCAATATGCGGCCGAGCTCGACCGGCCCGACAAGGTCGAGCCGATCCCGCAGCCGGAGCCGCGGCCACCACGCGAGGCGCGGCCGCTGAAAATGTCTGTTACCGCGATCGAGGACTGGCTGCGCGATCCCTACACGATCTACGCGCGTTACATCTTGAAGCTCGATCCGCTCGACCCCGTCGACATGCCGCTGTCGGCCGCCGATCGCGGCTCGGCGATCCACGAGGCGCTCGGCGAGTTTACGCAGGTCTATGCCGACGCGCTGCCCCCCGACACCATGCGCACGTTGCGCGAGATCGGCGGCAAATATTTTGCGCCACTGATGGAGCGGCCCGAGGCGCGCGCGCTGTGGTGGCCGCGCTTTCAGCGCATCGCGGCCTGGTTTGCCGAATGGGAGCAGGCCCGGCGCGGTGGTATCGACGCCATCAAAGCCGAGATCCGCGGCGAGATCGGCATTCCCCTCGACGATGCCAGGACGTTCACCCTCTCAGCGCGTGCCGACCGCATCGAGCGGCGCGACGACGGCAGCTTTGCGATCCTCGACTACAAGACCGGCCAGCCGCCGACCGGCAAGCAGGTGCGCATGGGCCTGTCGCCGCAGCTCACGCTGGAAGCCGCGATCCTGCGCGAGGGCGGCTTTGCCGAGATTCCGGCCGATTCCTCGGTCGGCGACCTCGTCTATGTCAGGCTGAGCGGCAACAACCCGCCGGGCGAGCAGCGTTCGCTGGAGCTGAAGATCAAGACCAGCGACACGCCGCAGCCGCCCGATGAAGCCGCCGACAGCGCGCGGCGCAAGCTGGAAGCCTTGATCCGCGCCTTCGACGACGAGCAGCAGGCCTACACCTCGCTAAATCTCTCGATGTGGGCGAACCGCTACGGCGCCTATGACGATCTCGCGCGCATCAAGGAATGGTCCGCGGCCGGCGGCCTGGGGATCGAGGAATGGTGAAGGCGCCCCGTCCCATTCCGCCCGCGGTGCGCGACGCGCAGGCGCGCGCGTCCGATCCGAAGGCGTCGACCTTCGTGTCGGCCAATGCCGGCTCGGGCAAGACGCATGTGCTGGTCCAGCGCGTGATCCGCCTGTTGCTGTCAGGCGTGCCGCCGGAAAAGATCCTCTGCATCACCTTCACCAAGGCCGCCGCGGCCAATATGGCCGAGCGCGTGTTCACGACGCTCGGCCATTGGGTGACGCTCGACGACGCCGCGCTCGACACCGCGATCCGCGAGGCCGGCATCGCGCATCCATCCGCCACGCTGCGGCGCGAGGCGCGCAAGCTGTTTGCCTGCGCGTTGGAGACGCCCGGCGGATTGAAGGTGCAGACCATCCACGCACTGTGCACCCGCCTGCTGCAACAGTTTCCGTTCGAGGCCAACGTGCCGGCGCGCTTTGCCGTGCTCGACGACCGCGACCAGAACGAGATGATGGAGCGCGCCAATCTGGCAGTGTTCCTGGAGGCCTCGCGCAATCCCGACAGCCCGATTGGTCGCGCGCTGATGACGGCGATGGCGAGTGCGGCCGACGTCACCTTCAAGGATGTAGTCCGCGAGGCCTGCCTCAGCCGCGACCATTTCATGGCCTGGACCGATGCCGCCGGCAGCGCCGCGGCCGCCGCCGCGCAGATGTCGACCGCGCTCGGCGTTTCTTCCGACGATCGTATCGAGGATGTCGAGCGCGAGATCGTCGACGGACCGAACCTGCCGCGGTCGAACTGGCGGGAGATGGCGACCCTCCTCGACACCAGCAGCAAGGCGGATCAGAAGCAGGCCGAGCGGCTGCGGAGCGCGCTGAATTTCACCGGGGCAGCCCAGGTCGACGAATATCTCGGCGTCTTCCTGACCGATGACCGCGCGCCGCGCGCATCCATGATCACCAACAACTTCATCAAGAAGAATGCTGTCGCAGGCCACCGGTTCGAGGCGGAGGTCGACCGCCTCGGTCCCCTGATCGAACAGCGCCGCGCCTTGGTCGCGCGCGACCGCACCGAGGCGCTGATCCACATCGCGACCTCAGCCGCCGCGCATTACCGGCGCGAGAAGCTGGAACGCGGCCTGCTCGACTATGACGATCTGATCGACAAGACGCTGGCGATGCTCGACCGCGTCTCCTCGGGCTGGGTGCATTACAAGCTCGACCGCGGCGTCGATCACGTGCTGATCGACGAGGCGCAGGACACAAGCCCGCGGCAATGGGACATCGTCGCCCACATCATCTCGGAGTTCACCTCCGGCGCCGGCGCGCGCGACGGCCTCGTGCGCACCGTGTTCGCGGTCGGCGACGAGAAGCAGTCGATCTTCTCGTTCCAGGGCGCCGCACCCCGCGAATTCGACCTGCGGCGCCGCGAGCTGAAGCGGCGGTTCGAGGAGGCCGGGCTGAAATTCGATCCGGTGTCGTTCACCTATTCGTTCCGCTCGGGACCGGTGATCCTGCATTCGGTCGATCATGTGTTCCGCGAGCAAGAGATCTTTCGCAGCATCCATGCGGTCGAGAACGGCTACCCGATCCACAATGCGATGGCCGATGCCGGCCCCAGCCTGATCGAGCTCTGGGATCTCGCTGTTGCCGATGACCGGCAGGACATCGAGGGCTGGCGCGCGCCGTTCGACGGCGTCTCGGTGACCAGCCCCGAAGTGAAGCTTGCGCGGCGCATCCAGGCGGAGATCAAGCGCCTGGTCACGAGCGGCACCATGACCGGCAGCGTCGGTGCGCGGCGGCCGTTGCGCTATGGCGACATGCTGATCCTGGTGCGGCGGCGTGGCAACGCGTTCGACGCGGTGATCCAGGCGCTGAAGCATGCCAACATCCCGGTCGCCGGCGCCGACCGGCTGAAGCTGACCGAGCACATCGCGATCATCGACCTGATGAACCTCGCCGACGCGCTGCTGCTGCCGCAGGACGATCTCGCGCTCGCGGTGGCGCTGAAGAGCCCGCTGTTCGGCCTCACCGACGACGACCTGTTCAAGCTAGCGTATCAGCGCCGCGGCTCGCTGCGTGACGCGCTGGCCGCGCAAGCCCCGGCCGACGAGCGATTGTCGTCCGCACTGCGCCGCCTCGAGCAATGCGAGCGCCGCTTCACCCAGGAGACACCGTTCGCGTTCTACGCCTGGCTGCTCGGCGGCGATGGCGGGCGGGCGCGCATCCTGCGCCGGCTCGGCCACGAAGCCAACGACGCGCTCGACGAATTCCTCGAACTCGCGCTGAACTATGAGCGCAAGGCCCCGGCCTCGCTGCAAGGCTTCATCGCCTGGCTGCGCGCCGCCGACACCGAGGTGAAGCGCGACATGGAGATTTCGCGCGACGAGGTCCGCGTCATGACCGTGCACGGCGCCAAGGGCCTCGAAGCTTCGGTGGTGTTCCTGGTCGACACCACGACCTCGCCGTCGGACACCCAGCGGCTGCGGTTGATCCATCTGCCACAGGGCAATGCCGCGCCGAATGCGCCCGGCGTCGTGGTGTGGGCCGGCAAGAAGGCCGAGGATCCCCCCAACGTCGCCGACGCGCGCAAGGCGATGCTCGGCGACACCGAGGACGAATATCGCCGCCTGCTCTATGTCGCGATGACACGTGCGGCCGACCGGCTGATCGTCGGCGGCTGCATGCCGGGCAACACGAACACGGTGCGGAAATCCTCCTGGTACGATCTGATCACCAAGGGGCTCGCCAATGCCGGGCTCGAGCTCGAGGAGATCGAGACGCCGGCCGGCAAGGTGATGCGCTATTCGCGGCCGGACGACGTCGCCGATGTCACGGGCGCTGCCGCGTCAACGGCCGCGGCGCCGGTCGCGCTGCCGTCCTGGCTGCGGGCTGCGGCCGCACCTGAGGCCTCCGCCGCAGGCGTGCTGCGCCCATCCGATCCCGCCGATGACGACAGCCATCAGATACGAACCGGCGAATCGGTGCTGCTGCGCGCCCGCGCCCTGCAGCGCGGCACGCTGGTGCATCGCCTGTTGCAGTCGCTGCCCGACGTCGCCAGCGAGCGGCGGCGCACGGCCGCGCTCGGCTATCTCGCGCGCAATGCCGATGGCTGGAACGAACAGGAGCAAGCTGCGCTTGCCGAGCAGGTACTCGGCGTGATCGCCGATCCGCGCTTTGCCGCCGTGTTCGCGCCCGGCAGCCGCGCGGAGGTCTCGATCGTCGGGCGGCTGGAGCGGCCGGGCCAGCCGAAGGCGCTGGTTTCGGGCCAGATCGACCGGTTGGTGGTGACGCCAAATGACGTCCTGATCGTCGATTTCAAGACCAACCACGCCCCGCCAAAGACCGCCGCCGAGGCCCCGCGGGGCTATGTCCGGCAGCTCGCCCTATACCGCGCGGTGCTCGCCAGGCTTTATCCCCAGAAGCCCATCCGGGCCGCGCTGCTTTGGACCGAAACGCCTGAAATCATGGAGATTTCGGCCCCCGCGCTGGACGCCGGGCTGGCATAAGATCATGTCGGCGTGAGCGAGCTTGACCCGGCAAGGGGGCGTTCATAGGTTTGGCCCATGCTCCCGGGCGCGATTCTCAACCGCCCCTTTGTCTCAACCGAACGAGGTATTCCGATGGCCGTTGGCAAGGTTTCTGACGCCGATTTCGAAGCCGAAGTGCTCAAGGCGACCGGGCCGGTGGTCGTCGACTTCTGGGCCGAGTGGTGCGGCCCCTGCCGCATGATTGCGCCCGCTCTCGATGAGATCTCCGGCGCGATGGGCGACAAGGTCAAGATCGTGAAGCTCAACGTCGACGAGAGCCCGAAGACCGCGTCGAAATATGGCGTGATGTCGATCCCGACCCTGATGATCTTCAAGGGCGGCGAGATGGCGTCCCGTCAGGTCGGCGCCGCTCCGAAGGCCAAGCTGCAGCAGTGGATCACCGCCGCGGTCTGATCCGTTTCGAATTAGCTGATTTGCGGAACGGCCGGCGTCATGCCGGCCGTTTTGTTTTGTGCGAGACCAAATCTCAATCCGTCATGGCCGGGCATAGCCGTCCAAAGGACGGCGTCGCTTCCGCTCGCCTACGCCCGGCCATCCATCCGCTTCGGAAAGTGCTCTTGCGAAGAACGATGGACACGCGGGTCAAGCCCGCGTGTGACGAATGTTCCACGTGGACAAGCGGACTACCTGATCCATCCCGTCGCCAGCGCCGAGGCGAGCTCGGCTTGGCCGTGCTGCCGCGCCAGCGCTGCCATCGCCGCGTGATCGTAGGGCACATGGCGGAACGTCACGGCCCAATCGCCATCAACCCGTTCAAGGATCGCATAACGCGCATCGGGCGAACCGGCCTCGACCACATGCGGATGCGGCTTGCCGGCGCGATAGCCGGGCGAACCGACGCTGCCAGGATTGACGATCAGCCGGCCGTCGCGCAACCGCACCGCGCGGGCGATATGGGTGTGTGCGCATAGGATCAGCGATTGCGTCACGCCGGCGGCCCTCGCTTCGATCGTCTCAAGCGTGGACATCAAAACTTCGCCGCCCGGCAGCACCGTCTCGAGCCAATAGGTCTCGTCATCTTGAGGCGTTGCGTGACAGAGGAAAACCTCGTCGCGATAGACCGCATTCGCCGGCAGCGTGCGCAGCCAGTCGAGATGCCGCGGCTCGAGCTGGGTATAGGTCAGCCGCTCCCATGAGCCCATTTTCTCGTGGGGACGGTCGATCAGATAGCGGTCGTGATTGCCGAGCAGATGGACGGCGTCGAGCGCCATCAGCATGTCGATGGTCGGCCGGGCGGCGAGCGGCCCGCTCACCATATCGCCGAGATCGACGATGTCCAGAATTCCCTGGGCGCGAATGTCCGACAGCACGGCTTCGAGCGCGAGGTGGTTGCCGTGGATGTCGGCGATCGCAGCAAAGCGCATGATGTCAGTCGTCCCCTTGCGTGCCCCGGACGCAGCGCAGCACGCAGTGGTGTGCTGCTGAGCCGGGGCCCATTGTGTCGAGATGGGTCCCGGCTCTGCGGAGCACCGCTGCGCGCTGCTCCGCGTCCGGGACACGAGATCGATTATGCAGGAGGCGTGCCGTTGGCGGCAAGCACCGGGCCGGCGAGGTACAGCGAACCGGTGATCAGGATGCGCGGCGGTACCTCGTAGGCGAGCGTGGCGAGCCGCTGCAAGGCAGCGTCGACGCCACCAGCGATCTCGACACGCATCCCGAGCGCACGCGCGGCGTCCGCCAGCTTGTCCGGCGCCATGCCGTTGTCGCGGCCGGGCACCGGGACCGCGATGATGTGGCGCGTCAGCCCGGCGAAATTGGCGAGGAAGGCATTGGCATCCTTGTTGGCCATCATGCCTGTTATCACGACCAGCGGCCGCGACACCCGCTCCTCGAGATCGCCGAGCGCTGCGGCCGCAACGCGGCCGCCCTCGGCATTGTGTCCGCCATCGAGCCAGACCTCGGAGCCCTGCGGCCCCTGGCAGACGAGCGTACCGGAGGCCAGCCGCTGCATCCGGGCCGGCCATTCCGCATTGACGATGCCGGCCTCATAGGCGGCGATGTTGAGCTTGAACGTGTCGATCGCGCGCAATGTCGCGATCGCAAGGCCGGCATTGTCGAACTGGTGCCGGCCGAACAGCTTTGGCGCGGCCAGATCCATCAAGCCGCGCTCGTCCTGATAGACCAGCCGGCCGCGCTCGACGCTGACATGCCATTGCTGGCCGGCCGCATGCAGCGGCGCGCGCATGCGGTTCGCCTCCGCCTCGATCACGGCCATCGCTTCCGGCGCCTGCTCGGCAGAGACCACCGGCACCTTGCGCTTGATGATCGCGGCCTTCTCGCCGGCGATCAAAGTCAGTGTGTCGCCGAGGAATTCCATGTGATCCATGCTGACCGGTGCGATCACCGAGGCGAGCGGCGTCTCGACCACATTGGTCGAATCTAGCCGGCCGCCGAGGCCGACCTCGAGCAACGCGACGTCGGCCGGATGCTTGGCGAACAGGCAGAACGCGACGGCGGTTTCCATCTCGAAGATGGTGATGGGGTTGCCGGCGTTGATGCGCTCGCAATCCTCGAACGTCGCGCGCAGCTCATCGTCGCCGACGAGCTTGCCGCCGCCGACGGCGCCGAGCCGGTAGCATTCGTTGAGCCGCACCAGGTAAGGCGAGGTGAAGACGTGCACGCGCAAGCCTGATGCCTCGAGGATCGCGCGCAGATAGGCGATCGTCGAGCCCTTGCCGTTGGTGCCGGCGACATGGATCACCGGCGGCAGCTTTCGCTCGGGATGATCGAGCCGCTCCATCAGGCCGCGCATGCGATCGAGGCTGAGATCGATGCGCTTCGGATGCAGCGCCGATATCCGCGCGATCAACGCCTCGAACGAGGCCTGCGATGGGGCGGCGCTTGCGGTCACGCGTGCGGCGCGGCCGGCACCGTCTCCGGCGCCGTGACGATCTGGGCCGGCTCGGTGACGGCGACAGTTGGCTTGGAGGCGGTTTCAGGCGCCGGCGACTTGGTCAGCAGGCGGCAAAGCCGCGCCAGCGTGGACTTCATCTCGTGGCGATGCACGACCATGTCGACCATGCCGTGCTCGCGCAGATATTCGGCGCGCTGAAAACCTTCCGGCAGCTTCTCGCGGATGGTCTGCTCGATCACGCGCGCGCCGGCAAAGCCGATCAGCGCGCCGGGCTCGGCGATCTGGATGTCGCCAAGCATCGCATAGGAGGCGGTGACGCCGCCGGTGGTCGGATTGGTCAGCACCACGATATAGGGCTGCTTCGCCTCGCGCAGCATCTGCACGCCGACCGTGGTGCGCGGCATCTGCATCAGCGACAGGATGCCTTCCTGCATCCGCGCGCCGCCGGATGCTGCGAACACGATGAAGGGCGACTTCTTCTCGACCGCGAGCTCAAGCCCGCGCACCATCGCCTCACCGGCGGCCATGCCGAGCGAGCCGCCCATGAAATCGAAATCCTGCACCGCGACCACGACGCCAGCGCCTTCGAGCTTGCCGTAGCCGACCTTGATCGCGTCGTTCAGCCCGGTCTTGGTGCGGGCGTCCTTGATGCGGTCGACATACTTTCGCTCATCGCGGAATTTCAGCGGGTCCGCCGTCACCTCGGGCAGCGCGACGTCGAA
Source organism: Bradyrhizobium sp. 6(2017) (assembly GCF_011058295.2). Classification (NCBI taxonomy): domain Bacteria; kingdom Pseudomonadati; phylum Pseudomonadota; class Alphaproteobacteria; order Hyphomicrobiales; family Nitrobacteraceae; genus Bradyrhizobium; species Bradyrhizobium sp. 6(2017). The sequence goes on from NZ_CP049289.2 coordinate 103,975, forward strand.
CCAGGTCTCGTTGTCGAAGACCGACTTCAGCCGCGCCACCGCGCCCATGCGCATGTGGTAGTTGGAGCCGGGGATTACGAACTGGTTGGCCTCGACGTCCTTGTAGAACACGAGCTGTCCGGAATCCGGACATTTGATCCAGAGGTTTTCCGGCGTCTCGCGGCGCAGGATGTTGCGGATCTTCGGCCGGACGACGTTGGTGAGCCAATTCATGGTTCGCTCCGAAACGCGGGTCGGTCCCGCACCAGCTGGATATATGGCGGGCCGGGCGAACCCGGCAAGCCGCCGTCGGCGGCCTTGTTGCCGCAAAATGTGGCTTATTCAGCGGCCTGTTTGGCGCCCCGGACCCCCTGCGCCAGCGCGGACACCAGGTCCGCGACCGCGCTCACGGTCTTTGGCGTCGCGCGGCCCTCGGCATCGAGGCTCCCCCGCACCACGTCGACGATCGCGGTGCCGACCACGGCGCCGTTGGCGTTTTCGGCGATCGCGCGTGCCGTTTCCGGGGTGCGGATGCCGAAGCCGACGCAGACCGGCAGCCTGGTGTGGCGCTTGATGCGGGCGACGGCTTCCGAAACCGCGTTCGAATCGGCAGTCGCAGCGCCGGTGATGCCGGTGATCGAGACGTAGTAGACAAAGCCCGAGGTGTTGGCGAGCACCGCCGGCAGGCGCTTGTCGTCGGTGGTCGGCGTCGCCAGCCGGATGAAGTTCAGCCCGGCCTTCATCGCGGGGATGCAGAGCTCGGTGTCTTCCTCCGGCGGCAGGTCGACGATGATCAGGCCGTCGACGCCGGCTTCCTTGGCATCGGCCAGGAAGCTGTCGACGCCGTAGATGTAGATCGGATTGTAGTAGCCCATCAGCACGATCGGCGTGGCATTGTCGTCCTTGCGGAAGTCGCGGACCATCGCCAGCGTCTTGCGCAGCGTCATGCCGCCCTTGAGCGCACGCAGGCCGGCGGCCTGGATCGACGGGCCATCGGCCATCGGATCGGTGAAGGGCATGCCGATCTCGATGACGTCGGCGCCGGCCTTCGGCAGCGCCTTGAGGATGTCGAGCGAGGTCTTTGCGTCGGGATCGCCGGCCATCACGAAGGTGACGAAAGCGGAGCGGCCCTGCTGCTTCAGCGCGGCGAAACGTGCGTCGATACGGGTGCTCACTTCTTCCTGCCCTTCAAGATGTCGCCGACCTGCGGCACGTCCTTGTCGCCACGGCCCGAGAGGTTGACCACCATCAGGTGATCCTTCGGCCGCTGCGGCGCGAGTTCGGAAAGTTTCGCGATGGCGTGCGCGGATTCCAGCGCGGGGATGATGCCCTCCAGCCGCGACAGCAGCTGGAATGCGGCCAGCGCCTCCTCATCGGTGGCCGAGAGATATTTCACGCGGCCGGTCTCGTGCAACCAGGCGTGCTCGGGGCCAATGCCGGGATAATCGAGGCCCGCCGAGATCGAATGCGCTTCCTCGATCTGGCCGTCGGCGTCCATCAGCAGATAGGTGCGGTTGCCGTGCAGCACGCCGGGACGGCCGCCGGCGAGCGAAGCCGCATGCAGCTGCGTCAGTCCATGACCGGCCGCCTCAACGCCAAAAATCTCGACCGAGGGATCGTCCAGGAACGGATGGAACAGACCCATCGCATTGGAGCCGCCGCCGATGCAAGCGACCAGCGAGTCCGGCAGGCGGCCCTCGGCCTCCTGCATCTGCTTGCGCGTCTCGTGGCCGATGATCGACTGGAAGTCGCGCACCATCATCGGATAGGGGTGCGGACCCGCCACCGTGCCGATGCAATAGAAGGTGTTGTGAACGTTGGTGACCCAGTCGCGCAGCGCGTCGTTCATCGCATCCTTCAGCGTGCGCGCGCCCGACTGCACCGGGATCACCGTGGCGCCCAGCATCTCCATGCGGATCACGTTCGGCTGCTGCCGCTCGACGTCGACCGCGCCCATATAGACCACGCATTCGAGCCCGAAGCGCGCGCACAGCGTCGCCGTCGCCACGCCGTGCTGGCCGGCGCCGGTCTCGGCAATGATGCGCTTCTTGCCCATGCGGCGCGCGACCATGATCTGGCCGAGCACGTTGTTGACCTTGTGCGAACCGGTGTGGTTGAGTTCCTCGCGCTTCAGATAGATCTTCGCGCCGCCGAGATGCCCGGTGAGCCGTTCGGCGAAATACAGCGGCGACGGCCGGCCGACATAGTCCTTCAGATAGACGTTCATCTCGGCCTGGAATGCCGGATCGGCCTTGGCGTCGGCATAGGCCTTTTCGAGATCGAGGATCAGCGGCATCAGCGTTTCCGCGACGAAGCGTCCGCCGAAAATACCGAAATGCCCGCGCTCGTCGGGACCGCTGCGGAAGGAATTGAGCAGGTTAGGATTCATCGAACCATCAGTTCTTGGGTTGCGCGTGCGGCGCGGATGAAGGCGCGGATCAATTCGGGATCCTTGACGCCGGGCGTGCGCTCGACGCCCGACGAGACGTCGACCCCGCCGGCGCGGGTGACGCGGACAGCTTCAGTGACGTTCTCGGCATTGAGCCCGCCGGAGACCATGTAGGGCAGCGCGAGATCGAGATTTTCAAGCACGTGCCAATCGAAGGGCGCGCCGAGGCCGCCCGGCCGCGTGGCATCCTTCGGCGCGCGGGCGTCGAACAGAATGCGGTCGGCGACGCTGGCATAGCCCGGCAGCGGGGCGAGGTCGGCTGCGGTCTCGACCGGCAGCGCCTTCATCAACGGCAGGCCGAATTTCTGCTTGAGATCACGCAGCCGCGCCGTGGTCTCCTTGCCGTGCAGCTGCAGGACATCCGGACGCAGCGTCTCGACGATGTTCTCGATGGTGGCGTCGTCGGCATCGACAGTCAGCGCGACCTTGACGGCGCGGCCCTTGGCCTGCTTGCCGAGCTCGCGCGCGGTCTCGAGGCTGATATGGCGCGGCGATGGGGCAAAGAACACGAACCCGACCATGTCGGCGCCGCCCTCAAGCGCGACGTCGAGCGTCTCGCGCGTGGACAGGCCGCAGATTTTGACGAGCAGGGGCATGGTCTCGAAACGGGGCTTCAAAACGGGTTTTCGGGCGGCCGGAACCGGGGTGCACCCCGGTCCGACGGGGCGGGTTCTACAACGTCGCGCCCTGCTTGTCTCGCCCATTGGGCCCGTAAAACCCGAGCTGCCCCGGCGCCGGGCGGCGCTGCGCGTCATCCCGGGAGGCGGCGGCCCTGAGGTCGGCGAGCTCCGAGCGGACTTGGCGGGCGTCGGCCTCGTGCTGCCGGGCCGCGCGGCGCCAGCGCCCCTGCCTGAACCAGGTCGCGATGCCGCCCGCGAGCACGCCCAGGATCGCGGAGACAATGATCACGACGAACAGCGGCAATGTGACCGCAACCACAGGCGTCACAGAGTTGAAGGGATCGAACGACACCGTCACCCAGTGACGGTTGGCGACCGCAAAGATGATGAAGATCAGTCCGAGCGGAATGACGACCAATGCCGTGAAGAACTTTCGCATGACCATCTCTCGCAGCGATGGAGGCAGTGCGGGCAGATCGCCCGCAACACGGCAACGCGTGACGTCGCGCGTTAGGCGTCGGCCTTGTCAGGCGTCAGCTTTGGGCGCGTCGACCTTGGAGGCTTCCGCGTCGGCGTCGCGATTGAGGCGCTCGCGCATTTCCTTGCCGGTCTTGAAGAACGGCACGCTCTTCTGATCGACCGGCACATGCTCGCCGGTTCGCGGATTGCGGCCGGCACGCGCCGGGCGATGCTTCACCGAGAATGCGCCAAAACCGCGCAGCTCGACGCGGTCGCCACGCGCCAGCGCCGCAACGATTTCGTCGAGAATCGCATTCACAATGTTCTCGACGTCCCGCTGGTAGAGGTGCGGGTTGTGCTCGGCGATACGCTGAACAAGTTCGGATTTGATCATCGAAAATGGGATCCGGGCTCTTGCGGAAACCCATTTCCGTGAAAATGCCGTGCACTGTCAAGACGCTAAATCGATTTAGAGCGTCGGGAAATCACGTGACAAATAGCCCAATTAGGGCATGCGGCGATTCCCGCAGAGCGGGAATACCCTGATGAGTACGCGTTTGACAGCTGGCTAGTCGGTTCCCATCGGGCTCCACAATGCCAACATGCCGTCGAGCCCGAATCGATCGACCGCCTGGGCCACGCCGCCCTGCTCGATCCGCCGCGCGAAGCCGCCGAGGCCGAACGCATCGAGCGTCACGGACGCCGCCGTGCGCAGGAAGGTCAGGTCGCTGAATCGCGGATTAAGCTTGTAATTGCGCACCGGCAGGTCGCTTTTGACCTTCTTCTCCGCAACCAGCCAGGCGATCGCGGTCTTCTCGTCCCCGAGCTGATCGATCAGCTTGAGATCGACCGCCTGCCGGCCGGTGAAGACGCGGCCGTCGGCGACCTTCTCCAGCAGGGCGTCATCCATGCCGCGCCGCTCCTTCACCAATCCACGGAACCAGGCATAGGAGTCCTTGACCAGACCGTCGATCGCGGCGCGGGCCTCCGGGCTGGTCGGCTCGAAGCCGTTGGGCGCCGCCTTCAGCGGCGAGGATTTGATCTCCTCCATCTTCACGCCGACGGTCTTGAGCAATTCGGACACGTTCGGAAACTGGAAGAGCACGCCGATCGAGCCGACCAGCGAGGTCTGCTGGGCGACGATATGATCGGAGGCGATCGCCGTGATGTAGCCGCCCGAGGCCGCCAATCCCTCGACCACGACGACAAGCGGCTTCTTCGCCTTCAACTGCACCAGCGAGTCGTAAAGCTGCTCGGAGCCCGCGGTGGTACCGCCAGGCGAATTGATATGCACGACGACAGCCGCATAGCTCGACTTGCCGAGCCGCTCCAGCGCCTCGACGCGCTCCTGATCGCTGCGGATCAGTCCGTCGATACTGACGCGCGCGATCGCGTTCGAGGTCGCAAAGGTGCCGCGCCCGCCGGCGGCGATCACGCCCACGCCTACGATGGCCGCGATCGCAATGACCGCAGCGGCGACGCGCCAGAACGTCAGCTTGCGCCTGATCCGGCGGCGGTCGACGATCACGTCTGAATCCAGCGACATCCGATCTCTCCAGAAATGGTCAGCGCGCAATCGACGCCTTTTGCAGTCGCAGCGTCACTATCAGCTTAGCCAAATACATCAATTGCGACGCAATATGAAGAAAACAAGGCCCGCGACATTGCCCGCATTGTAGCCCGGAAGAAGCGAAGCGTAATCCTGGAAGGCCTTACCGCGGGTGCAGAGCCCCGGATTTCGCTGCGCTGCATCCGGGCTACAAGACAAAAAGGCCCCGGCTTTCGCCGGGGCCCCAATCGTCTCAATCGAACGAGCCTTACTTGTCGGTGCCGCGGTTCTTCAGCGCGGTGCCGAGGATGTCGCCGAGCGTCGCACCCGAATCGGAGGAGCCGTACTGCGCGATGGCTTCCTTCTCTTCTGCGACTTCCAGCGCCTTGATCGAGACCTGCACCTTGCGGGCCTTCTTGTCGAACTGGATGACGCGGGCATCGACCTTCTCGCCGACGGCGAAGCGCTCGGCGCGCTGGTCGTTGCGGTCGCGGGCCAGCTCGGACCGCTTGATGAAGGTGGTGAACTCGGTGCCCGAGATCCGGACCTCGATGCCGCTCTCCTTCACTTCGAGCACTTCGCAGGTCACGACCGCGCCCTTCTTGACGTCGCCCGGCTCGGCGAAGGGGTCGCCTTCGAGCTGCTTGACGCCGAGCGAGATCCGCTCCTTCTCGACATCGACATCGAGCACCACGGCCTTGACCATGTCGCCCTTCTTGAAGTTGTCGATGACCTGCTCGCCCGGAAGCTTCCAGTCGAGGTCGGAGAGATGGACCATGCCGTCTACATCGCCGTCGAGACCGAGGAACAGACCGAACTCGGTCTTGTTCTTGACCTCGCCTTCGACAGTCGAGCCGACCGGGAACTTCTCGACGAAGACTTCCCAGGGATTGCGCATGGTCTGCTTGAGACCGAGCGAGATACGGCGCTTGACCGAATCCACTTCCAGCACCTGCACTTCGACTTCCTGCGAGGTCGAAACGATCTTGCCGGGGTGCATGTTCTTCTTGGTCCACGACATCTCGGAGACGTGGATCAGGCCTTCGATGCCCGGCTCGAGCTCGACGAACGCGCCGTAGTCGGTGATGTTGGTGACGCGGCCGGTGAAGCGGGCACCCAGCGGGTACTTGGCTTCGATGCCCTGCCACGGATCGTCCAGCAGCTGCTTCATGCCGAGCGAGATGCGGTGCGTCTCGTGGTTGATCTTGATGATCTTGACCTTCACCGTCTGGCCGATGGTCAGCACCTCGGTCGGGTGGTTGACGCGGCGCCAGGCGATATCGGTGACGTGCAGCAGGCCGTCGATGCCGCCGAGATCAACGAACGCACCGTAATCGGTGATGTTCTTGACCACGCCGTCGATCACCTGACCCTCTTCGAGGTTCTGCACCAGCTCCTGGCGCTGCTCGGCGCGGGTCTCTTCGAGAACCGTGCGGCGCGACACCACGATGTTGCCGCGGCGGCGGTCCATCTTGAGGATCTGGAACGGCTGCGAGTTGTTCATCAGCGGCGCGACGTCGCGGATCGGACGAATGTCGACCTGCGAGCGCGGCAGGAACGCCACCGCACCGTCGAGGTCGACCGTGAAGCCGCCCTTGACCTGGTTGAAGATGACGCCGTTGACCTTTTCGTTGTTCTGGAACGCCTTCTCGAGCTTGCCCCAGCTCTCCTCGCGGCGCGCCTTGTCGCGCGACAGCACGGCTTCGCCGAGCGCATTCTCGATGCGGTCGAGGAACACCTCGACTTCGTCACCTACCTTCAGATCGCTTTCACGGCCGGGGCCGGCGAATTCGCGCAGCGCGACGCGGCCTTCGGTCTTCAGGCCGACGTCGATGACGGCCATGTCCTTCTCAATTGCAACCACCTTGCCCTTGATGACCGAGCTTTCCTGCAAATTGCCGCCGGCAAAGGACTCATCAAGCATCGCGGCGAAATCGTCGCGGGTCGGGGTATAGGAAGACACAGTATTCGAAGCCATTTGTTCTCCAGTGCGGGATCTTGCCGGCCGTTCGGGTTGATGGGCGCACCGCGCGTGAAGTGTCAGGGTTCCGCAAACCCTGACGACCGCTTGTTGCAGGAGGCGCAACAGCGGGCCGGCAGCATGACTGCACGTTCGGTACGTTTGAATTGTCCGGAGCCTGAAACGAAAATATCGACTTCAAGACCTGGGAGCGGGCGTTCCTCCAGATGCGGCGAGGGCTAAAACCCGGCGCCGGCCCGCTCAGACATGGCCTCGACATGGTCGATGGCGCTCCGAACGGCGCTGATATAGCCCCGGAGGTCATTTTGGGCAAGCTGGAAATGCCCGATTTACGGGCGCTTAAGGCTGATCGCGCCCGCGGCTGCGCCTCAACGCCTTGTTGACCGCATCGCGCGAAATGCGACGCAGGAGGGGCGCCCTGGAACCCGCCCTTAAGCAGCCCCCCACTACGATGGCACCGTTAAAAACAGGGGGACGACCAATGCAAAGCTTTGTGGTGCTGGCGGTGTTTGCCGTCCTGACGATTGGAAATGCCGTCGCCGCGCTGCCTGGAGCCGTACCGGCCGGGCACGCCGCGTCGGCCCAAAAAGTGCAGCCGCTTCTGACCATGGCCGAGCAGGAACTGCCGTTCGACCGCTACTGGTCCAAGAACTAAACCAAGAACTGATCCAAAACTGATCCAACTGGTCCTTGCCGGACCCGGAGCGCGATGATCCGTCATCGCGCTTTTTCTTGTCCGAGCCTCGCCGGATCAGCGCCTGGCGCGCGCCGCCTCGACGATCGCGATGGCGGCGCGGACGCCGGCCTCGATGTCGAGGTTGGAATTATCCAGCGTGTGGGCGTCCGCCGCCGGCCGCAATGGCGCAATCGCCCGGTTCTTGTCCCGATCGTCGCGCTTGAGAATGTCGGCGAGCACGGCTTCCTCGTCGGCGTCCTCGCCGCGGGCGCGCGCCTCCAGCGTGCGCCGCCGCGCCCGCACCCGGGGGTCGGCAACCACGAAGATCTTCACGTCGGCATTCGGACAGATCACGGTGCCGATGTCGCGCCCATCGAGCACCGCACCGGGCGGATCGGCGGCGAATTGGCGCTGGAAATTCACCAGCACCTCGCGCACCTCGGGAATGGCCGACACCACCGAGGCGGCATCGCCGACCTTCTGGGTCTTCAGGATCGGATTGCCGAATTTTTCGGGATCGAGCTCGAGCGCCGCGGCCACCGCCAGCACCTTGTCGCCGAGATCGGCACCGGCGGCGATCATGGCATAGGCCACCGCGCGGTAGATCACGCCGGTGTCGAGATGGCGATAGCCGTAGTGGTGGGCGAGCCGCTTGCCGAGCGTGCCCTTGCCCGAGGCGGCGGGTCCGTCGATGGCGATGATCATGCGAAGTCAGCTCCGAGCGCGCGCATCATCGGAATGAAATCCGGAAAACTGGTGGCGATGAAGCCGGTGTCGTCGATCTTGACCGGCCGATCGGACGCGCAGCCCATCACCAGCGCCGACATCGCGATGCGGTGGTCCATATGGGTCGCGACCAGGCCGCCGCCCGGAACATGGCCGCGGCCCTCGACGATCAGGTCGTCGCCGGAGACCTCGACCTTGACCCCATTGACCCGCAGCATGTCGGCGGTGGCTTCAAGCCGGTCAGATTCCTTGACGCGCAGCTCCTGCAGGCCGCGCATGATCGTGGTGCCCTCGGCGAAGGCGGCCGCAACCGCCAGCACCAGATATTCGTCGATCATCGACGGCGCGCGCTCCGGCGGCACCTCGACGCCCTTCAGCTTCGAGGCGCGCACGCGCAATTGCGCCATCGGCTCGCCGGCATCGCCGCGCACATCGCTCTCCTCGATCGAGGCGCCCATTTCGCGCAGCGTGGTGAACAGCCCGGTGCGCAGCGGATTGGTCATCACGTCGGAGAACACCACGTCGGATCCCTCAACGATCAGCGCCGCCACGATCGGGAACGACGCCGAGGACGGATCAGCGGGCACCACGACATCGGCCCCGTGCAGCTCGGGCTCGCCGTTCAGCGTGATCCTCCGGCCATGACTGCCTTCCGTCTCCGAGGAGATCTCGGCACCGAAATGCTTCAGCATCAGCTCGGTATGGTCGCGGCTCGCCTCCTGCTCGATCACGGTGGTAATGCCGGGCGCGGACAGCCCCGCCAGCAGCACCGCGGACTTGATCTGGGCCGAGGCGACCGGCGTCTTGTAGACGATCGGCACCGGATAGCGGGCGCCATGCAGGGTGAGCGGCAGCCGGCCGCCCTCCCTGATGTCGCTGGTCCGGGCGCCCATCAATTCCAGCGGGTCGAGGATGCGGCGCATCGGCCGCGTGCGCAGCGAGGCGTCGCCGTCGAAGATGGCCGCGATCGGACAGCCGGCCACCGCGCCCATCACCAGGCGGCAGCCGGTGCCGGAATTGCCAAAATCGAGCGCGGCTGTGGGCTGGGCGAAGCCGCCGACGCCGACGCCTGCGACCGACCAGGTAAACGGGGCCGTCCGCTCCACCTTGGCGCCCAATGCGCGCATGGATTTGGCGGTATTGAGGACGTCCTCGCCCTCCAGCAGGCCGGAAATGCGGGTTTCGCCCACCGAAAGCGCCCCCAGGATCAGCGCACGGTGGGAGATCGATTTATCGCCGGGAACGCGGACTTTGCCGGCCAGGGGGCCGCAGGCGCGCGATTCCAGCGGGGTCGGGGTGTCAGAATGGGCCAAGATTGTGTCCTCTCGCGCCGCGGCAGGTATCACATAGGCAACACCGCGTCACGCGCCCGTCACTTGCGCGCAAACCGCTATTGACAGCGGCGGCTCAACTAGCCAAGTGAAGCACCGTTTTTCAGCAAAATTCTGGGATGACCACGTTGGCCAAGTCCGAGCTCGGAACCAAGCGTATTTGCCCGACCACGGGCAAGAAGTTCTACGACCTCAACAAGAATCCGGTGATCTCGCCCTACACCGGCGAGGTCGTGCCGATCGCACCCGTGGCCCCGCCGCGAGGCCGTGGCGCCACCGTCAGTTCGCCTGCGACCGCCGCCGAGATGCCCGAGGCGGCCGAGACCGAGGAATTGGTCTCGCTCGAGGAGGCCGATGCCGAGGAGAACACCGGTAAGGTCAAGGCCGTGGTTCCCGAATCCGAGGACGATATCGAGGTCGATGAGACCATCGATGACGATGACGACGACGATTCGACCTTCATCGCCGACGAGGAAGAGGGCGATGAGGACGTGACCGATATCATTGGTGACGTCGGCGGTGATGAAGAGACTTGAGATCGGCGCCGATCTATGATCAACGGTGCTGCCGCGCGAGTCGCTTAGGCCGCGCGGGCCGGGATCGATCCCCCAGGGTCATCCCAACTGGATAAGGGGCCATAGCTCAGCTGGGAGAGCGCTTGCATGGCATGCAAGAGGTCGGCGGTTCGATCCCGCCTGGCTCCACCACGCTTCGCCCTTCGGGCTACGCGTGGCGCAGCCACGAGTTGCCTGAAGGGCGAAGCGTGGTGTCCGGCGTAGCCCGAAGGGCGAAGACGGACTGCCAAGGGTTCTATCCCCATCCGGCTCCAGCGGATGCGAATGTGGTACGTGTACATCATCCGCAGCACCAACTTCCCTGATCAGGAAGATGTTGGTGCCACCGAGGATCTGAAACGACGGATTCCCGAGCACAATGCCGGCAAATCCGCGCACACCTCAAAGTTCAGGCCCTGGCAACTCGTTTGGTACTGCGCATTCCCGGACAAGTACAAAGCCCTGGCATTCGAGAAATACCTTAAATCCCACAGCGGCCGCGCCTTCACCAATAAGCGCCTCTGACAGCTCCCCCTACTCCCCCAGCACTGCATTCAGCCGGTCGCGCAGCGCGACGATCTCATCCTTCATCGCCAGTAACTCGCCGACCGTGCAGTCCGAGGCCGCGAGGATCGACTGCGGAACGGCCTTGGCCTTTTCGCGCAGCGCGTGGCCCTGCGCCGTCAGCGCGATCAGGACCTGGCGCTCGTCCTCGGTGCTGCGGGTCCGCTTGATCAGTTCGGCCGCCTCGAGCCGCTTGAGCAGCGGCGTCAGCGTGCCGGAATCCAGGAACAGGCGCTCGCCGAGGTGCTTCACCGGCACGTCGTCGCGCTCCCACAGCGCCAGCATCACGAGATACTGCGGATAGGTCAGCCCAAGCCGGTCGAGCAGCGGCTTGTAGACGCGGTTGAAGGCGTGTGCGGTCGAATAGACCGCAAAGCAGATCTGGTTGTCGAGCCGCAGCGCCTGATCCGCCGCCGTTGGTTTCCTGACCATGATTCCCATCGAATCCATCTCGTTTCCGGGTCATTCTGGGCTCACGGGAGCCGGGATTCAATTGCGAACAATTAAATGTGAGGCCGCATATTTTATATTGTGTGCAATCTAATTGCGTGCAATATATGCCTCGTCGAACACGAACTCAAGTCCACCGAAGTCCAAACCCAAGGGAGACCACCATGTCTGTGAACGTGCTCTACAAGACCAGCGCCAAGGCAACCGGCGGCCGCGACGGCCATGCGGCGACGCTCGACGGCGCGCTCGACGTCAAGCTCACCACCCCGAAGGAGCTCGGCGGCGGCGGTGGCGCCGGCAACAATCCGGAGCAGCTATTCGCGGCCGGCTATGCCGCCTGCTTCATCGGCGCCATGAAGTTCGTGGCCTCGCAAGGCGGCCCGAAGGTTCCCGCGGATGCCTCGGTGACCTCGACGGTCGGTATCGGCCCGCGCTCGGCAGGCGGCTTCGGCCTCGCCGTCGAGCTCGCCGTCTCGCTGCCCGGCCTTCCCCGCAATGAGGCCGAAGCGCTGGTCGAAAAGGCCCACCAGGTGTGCCCCTATTCCAACGCGACCCGCGGCAATGTCGACGTCAAGCTGAGCGTCGTCTAATTCGCCTTCCGCCCAATGGTCCGCCACATCAGCGTGGCGGACCATTGCATTTGAGCGGACTTTTTCATTTGAGGGCATTGCATTTCGAATGCCAGTTCGCTTGGCGAACGCAGGCGCGGCCCGCTGCATGGGCCTGCGCAGACGGGAGCATTGCTGCCCCGCGCGAAGACCGTTAGCTCTGGGACCTCGTTTTTGAGTCCCAACTGAGCGAAGGTTGCTTCCATGAATACCCCAGCGGTGACGGGTGCGATGACCGGACTGCGCTTGATCGATCTGACGCGCGTGCTCGGCGGCCCGTATTGCACCCAGATCCTCGCCGACCACGGCGCCGACGTGATCAAGGTCGAGCCGCCCGCCGGCGACGAGGTGCGCGACTGGGGCCCTCCCTTCCACGACGAAGACGCGGCCTATTTCGTCGGCATCAACCGCAACAAGCGCTCGATCGGCGTCGACCTCGCCTCCGAGGGCGGACGCGTCGTGCTGATGAAGATGCTCGAGACCGCCGACGTGCTGATCGAGAATTTCAAGCCGGGCACGCTCGACAAATGGGGCATCGGCAACGAGGTGCTGCGCGCGAAATTTCCGCGCCTCGTGCATTGCCGGATCTCCGGCTTCGGCGCCGACGGCCCGCGCGGCGGCAATCCCGGCTATGACGCGATCATCCAGGCGATGACCGGCATGATCGCGGCGACCGGCTCAGCCGAGAGCGGCCCGATGCGCATCGGCGTGCCGCTGGTCGACATCACCACCGGTCTCTATGCCGCGATCGGCATCCTGATGGCGCTGTCGGAGCGGCAGCGCTCCGGGCTCGGCCAGTTCATCGAGACCACGCTGTACGAGACCGGGCTTGCGATCATGCATCCGCACACCGCGAACTATTTCATGCATGGCAAGCCGCCGTCGCTCACGGGCAACGAGCATCCCAACCTCGTGCCCTACGCGATCTTCCCGACCAAGACCGACAACATCTTCATCGGCGTCGGCAATGACGGCACCTTCCGCAAGCTCGCCAAGGAAATCGGCAAGCCCGAGCTCGGCACCGATCCGCGCTTTGCCCGCAACAAGGACCGCATCGCCAACCGCGATGCGCTGCGGGCGGAGCTTGCCGCGGTGTTCAGCCAGCACGAGGCCGAGCCACTGTGCAACCGGCTGCTCGCAGCCGGCCTGCCGGCAGGCCCGGTGCAGAAGATCGACCAGGCGTTGACCAACCCACACACGATCCACCGCGGCGACGTCATCGAGAAGGATTGGTACAAGGGCGTCGCCTCGCCAATCCGCCTCGAACGCACCAAGCCGAGCCTGCGCCGCACGCCGCCGAAGTTCAGCCAGCACGCCGCGGAAGTGCTCGGCGAGTTCGGCTACTCCAGGGACGAGATCAGCGGCCTGGTTGAGAAGGGCGTGGTCTGCGGTCCCCAGCGCAAACGTTAATCCTCACGCCTGCTCTGCGGTGCAACGTCGCGTCCGGCGTTGCACCGCACGGACGCGGTCGCAATCTCCGCCTTTTTTACCGCTTCCCTTTGCTTCGGCTTCCCCTCTACCATGACTTTCGTTTATACGGTCATTTGAACGTCATCCGGCGCTGTTAACGCGCGCAACGAAAGATGGCGTTCCAACCGGGAGGGGTTTTGATGATCTTTCGACGACTCGGCGCTGCTGCGGCAGCCGCTGCCGCGCTTGCATTCGCGTCGCCTGCATTTGCGGTGACCGAGATTCAGTGGTGGCACGCGATGACCGGCGCCAACAACGACGTCATCGTCAAGCTGGCCAACGACTTCAACGCCGCGCAATCCGATTACAAGGTCATCCCGACCTACAAGGGCGGCTACGCCGACACCATGAACGCCGGCATCGCCGCATTCCGCGCCGGCAACGCGCCGCATATCATGCAGGTGTTCGAGGTCGGCACCGCGACGATGATGGCCGCCACCGGCGCCGTCAAACCGGTCTACAAGCTGATGGCCGATGCCGGAGAAAAGTTCGACCCCAGCGTCTATCTGCCCGCGATCACCGGCTACTACTCGACCTCGAAGGGCGAGATGCTGTCATTCCCCTTCAACTCGTCGTCGACCGTGATGTGGGTCAATCTGGACGCGCTGAAGAAGGCCAACATCGCGGAGATCCCGAAGACCTGGCCGCAAGTGTTCGACGACGCCAAGAAGCTGAAGGCGGCCGGCTACGCCACCTGCGGCTTCTCCGGCTCCTGGGTCACCTGGGTCAATCTCGAGCAGCTCTCGGCCTGGCACAACGTGCCGCTCGCCAGCAAGGCCAACGGCCTCGACGGCTTCGACACCGTGCTCGAATTCAACGGCCCGCTGCAGGTCAAGCACCTCGAGAATCTGGTCGAGCTGCAGAAGGACAAGACCTACGACTATGCCGGCCGCACCAACACCGGCGAAGGCCGCTTCACCTCGGGCGAGTGCCCGATCTACCTGACCTCGTCGGCCTTCTTCGGCAACGTCAAGGCGCAGGCCAAGTTCAATTTCACCGCGGCGCCGATGCCGTACTATCCCGACGTCAAGGGCGCGCCGCAGAACTCGATCATCGGCGGCGCCTCGCTCTGGGTCATGGGTGGCAAATCGGCCGAGGAATACAAGGGCGTGGCCAAGTTCCTGACCTTCCTCTCGGACACCGACCGCCAGATCTGGATCCACAAGGCTTCGGGCTATCTGCCGATCACCAAGGCAGCCTATGCCAAGGCCAAGGAAGAGGGCTTCTACAAGGACCAGCCCTATCTCGAGACCCCGCTGCTCGAGCTCACCAACAAGGAGCCGACCGAGAATTCCCGCGGTCTGCGCCTCGGCAACATGGTGCAACTGCGCGACATGTGGTCGGAGGAGATCGAGCAGGCGCTGGCCGGCAAGAAGACCGCCAAGCAGGCGCTGGACGCCGCCGTCGAGCGCGGCAACCAGATGCTGCGGCAGTTTGAAAAGACCGCCGTCCGCTGACATGATGCCTTCGGCATGATCCGGAAAAGTGCGAAGCGGTTTTCCGGAAAGATCATGCCCAAACGACGAGCTAAAGCGCGACGACTTATTCAACCTAATCTCGTCGCGCTTTAGGGCCATCCCCCGGCAGGCCGCAACCTCGCGGCCTGCCCTTTTTGCCGAGACCATGCAAAAGCAAGCGGTTTTCCAATCAAAGCTGTTGCCTTACGCGCTGGTTGCTCCGCAACTCGCGATCGTCCTGATCTTTTTCTACTGGCCGGCCGTGCAGGCGGTGATCCAGTCCTTCCTGCTGCAGGACGCGTTCGGCCTGTCCACCAGCTTCGTCTGGTTCGAGAACTATCTCGAACTGTTCAAGGAGCCGGCCTATTTCGCCGCGATCGTCAGGACCTTCGCGTTCTCGTTCGCGATCGCGGTCTCTTCACTGTCGTTCGCACTGTTGCTTGCAGTGATGGCCGACAGGCCGCTGCGCGGCTCGACGCTCTACCGCACGCTGCTGATCTGGCCGTACGCGGTGGCTCCGCCGGTGGTCGGCGTGCTCTGGGTGTTCATGCTGCACCCCTCGCTCGGCGTGCTGTCGCGCTATCTGCGCGGCATGGGTGTCGACTGGAATCCGCTGCTCAACGGCGACCAGGCGGCGGCGCTGATCATCCTCGCCGCGGCCTGGAAGCAGATCTCCTACAATTTCCTGTTCTTCCTCGCCGGCCTGCAGAGCATCCCGAAGAGCGTGATCGAGGCCGCCGCGATCGACGGCGCCCGTCCGATGCGACGGTTCTGGACCGTGATCTTCCCGCTGCTGTCGCCGACCATCTTCTTCCTCCTGGTCATCAACATCGTCTACGCCTTCTTCGACACCTTCGGCATCATCGATACCATGACCCGCGGCGGTCCGGGCAAGGCGACCGAGACGCTGGTCTACAAGGTCTATACCGACGGCCTGCTCGGCGGCAATCTCGGCTCCTCGGCGGCGCAGTCGGTCATCCTGATGGCCATCGTCATCGTGCTGACCGGAATCCAGTTCCGCTTCGTCGAACGCAAGGTGACCTACTGATGGTCGAGGAGGAAGGTTTTCAGCGCTATCTGGCTCACGCCATCCTGTGGATCGGGATCGCGATCGTTGCCTTCCCGGTCTATCTCGCGATCGTCGCCTCGACCCAGGACAACGCGGTCATCGCCAACGGCCAGATGTCGCTGTTGCCCGGGGGCCATTTCCTCGAGACCTACTACCAGACGCTGTTTGTCGGCACGAGCGGCTCGACCCGCGAGCCGGTGCTCAACATGATGCTGAACTCGCTGATCATGGCGCTCCTGATCGCGGTCGGCAAAATCGCGATCTCGATCATCTCGGCCTACGCGATCGTGTATTTCCGATTTCCGTTCCGGATGGCGATCTTCTGGATCATCTTCATCACCCTGATGCTGCCGGTCGAGGTGCGCATCTATCCGACCTACAAGATCGTCGCCGATCTGCATCTGCTCGACAGCTATGCCGGCCTGTCGCTGCCGCTGATCGCTTCGGCGACCGCGACGCTGCTGTTCCGCCAGTTCTTCATGACCGTGCCGGATGAACTGCTCGAGGCCTCGCGGATCGACGGCGCGGGCCCGTTCCGCTTCTTCTGGGATACGCTATTGCCGCTGTCGCGCACCAACATGGCCGCGCTGTTCGTGATCCTGTTTATCCTCGGCTGGAATCAGTATCTCTGGCCGCTGTTGATCACCACGCGCGACGACATGCAGACCATCCAGGTCGGCATTCGCAAGATGATCACCACGACCGACGCGCTGACCGAATGGCCGGTGGTGATGGCGACCGCGCTGCTGGCGATGCTGCCGCCGGTGTTCGTCGTGGTCGCGATGCAGAAACTGTTCGTGCGCGGATTGGTGGAGACGGAAAAGTAATGGCTAACGTCACGCTGCGCAGCGTCCGCAAGACCTATCCCGGCGGCTTCGAGGCCATCAAGGGCGTCGATGTCGACGTCGGCGACGGCCAGTTCTGCGTGCTGGTCGGTCCCTCCGGCTGCGGCAAGTCCACGCTGCTGCGCATGGTCGCGGGGCTCGAGACCATCACCGGCGGCGAGATCGACATCGGCGGCCGCGTCGTCAACCAGATCGAGCCGGCCGATCGCGACATCGCGATGGTGTTCCAGAATTACGCGCTCTATCCGCATATGAGCGTCTACAACAACATGGCCTACGGCCTGCGCAACCGCGGCATGGCCGAGACCGAGATCAGGACCCGGGTCGAGGAAGCTGCCCGCGTCCTCGAGCTCTCGCCGATGCTGGAGCGCAAGCCGCGGCAGCTCTCCGGCGGCCAGCGCCAGCGCGTCGCGATGGGCCGCGCCATCGTGCGCCAGCCGAAGGTGTTCCTGTTCGACGAGCCGCTGTCGAACCTCGACGCCAAGCTGCGCATCGCGATGCGGGTCGAGATCCGCAAGCTGCAGCGCCGGCTCAACACCACCTCGATCTACGTCACCCACGACCAGCTCGAGGCGATGACGCTCGCCGACATCCTCGTGGTCATGAATGGCGGCCAGGTCGAGCAGATCGGCAATCCGCTCAACATCTATCAGAGGCCGGCGACCACCTTCGTCGCCTCGTTCATCGGCGCGCCGCCGATGAACCTGATGCCGCTGCGCTCGGACGAGCTGAAGTCCCAGATCACCGGCGCCGACGGCGCCGGCATTGCTGGGATCCGGCCGGAGGATTTCGTCATTACCAACGAGACGGTATCCGGCGGCGTCGCGCTTGGCCTGACCGTCGAGGCGATCGAGCATGTCGGCGCCGAGACCTTCGTCTATGGCAGCCGCCAGCGCGAGCAGCAAAGCGTGGCCGCCAATCCCGGCGAGCTGCCGCCGGGCGAGGTGATCGTCCGGGTTCCCGGTGCTACCGGCCCCGCCATCGGCGAGCAGATCCGGGCTGTCGCCCCGCGGGACAAACTGCATCTTTTTACCGCTGACGGCCGCCAACGGGTCGGACAATAACCAATCGGGAAGGATTGGGAGCCATGCTGCGCGGCATTTACGCTGGTTTCAGAGGCGCTTGAACGCTATCCAGATCACTCCCATATTGGCTAGTGACCGACGGGCAAGCGGCCCGCCGGTTGCATGGGGTGCCGCAAGGGCCCCTCAAAGTCGCTTCGAGAGGACTTTGTAATGTCTCGTGTTCCATCGTTGTCCAGTCCGTTCCTTCTGGGATTCGACGAGATCGAGCGTGCGCTCGACCGCGTCGTGAAGGGCGCCGACGGCTATCCTCCGTATAACATCGAGCGGTGCGACCGTACCAACGGCCAGCCTGAGCGGCTGCGCATCACGCTGGCGGTGGCGGGCTTCACCCGCGACCAACTCGATGTGACCATTGAGGAAAATCAGCTCGTCATCCGCGGCCGCCAGCAGGACGACAAGGCTCGGCAATACATCCATCGCGGCATCGCCGCGCGCCACTTCCAGCGCACTTTCGTGCTGGCGGAGGGGATGCAGGTGCTGGGCGCGGATCTGAAGAACGGGCTGTTGTCGATCGACCTGGCCAGGCCAGAACCTGAGCGGGTCGTTAAGACAATCGCTATCAGTGAACACGAATAATAGAAACCAGGAGCGGACTCGACCGCTTGTCTGACTGAGGAGTCGAGACCATGAGTGAAGCGAGTATCATCTACCAGTCCGACAGCGTCACGCCGGAAGCGCTGGCCCATCTGGGCGAAGGCCATATCGCCTATGTGAAGCAGGTCCGTTCCGAGGACGTGCCCGACCTCTTTCCGCAGGCGCCGAAGATCGCGCCGGGCCTCAAGCTGTTCGCACTGCATGCCGCCGACGGCACGCCGATCATGCTGACCGACAGCCGCGAAGCCGCGATTGCGAACGCTTGGAGCAACGAACTGCAGGCCGTCAGCGTCCACTGACGCTGCGCTGAATTCAGCATCCGCTGATACAATGCGCGGGCATGCCTCGACACCGGTCGAGGCGGCCCGCGCATTCTTATTTTTGGGCTCCGTCCTGCGGGTAGTTGCAGTTGTCACAACTTTAACGAAGCCCGCGGTAGGCTTCCCCGATATGACGCCATGGGTGCGCGGTGCCTATGATCAGTAGATCGTCTAACTGGGGTGTTCTGTTTGGCGGACTGGCCTCGCTTGTCGTCGCCTGCTGCCTCACTCTTGCTTGGTCGAGAGAACCCGGCAGCTTTGTCATGTTGCTGGTGCTGTTCGTGCCCGCTGTCACCATCATGGGCGGCATCGCCGGCGGATTTCTGTTCGGCATCGTCGGTTTGATCATTGCCCTCAACAGGCGTCGAATCGAGGCGTCACCGCTGAGTTATGCGCTGCTGGGAGGGCTTGTTTCCCTGGGAGTGCTGGTGCCATACGCGTCCTGGATAGCGGGCGGGATCCTTCCAGCGCTGCAAGGGCGGCAGGGTGTTTATGTGTTGCTTCCGACCGTGCTGCTACCGGTTATGATCGCGGGCCTCCTTGTTGGATCGAAAGTTGCCTCGGAGGAGAACGCGGACGCAAGGCGTGGCGCTCAGACAACTCCACCCCCGCTCGAAGGTGGGTCTCCTACTTGAGCCGCGGGCTGAGACTGGGCCGCGACAGGCGGCGGAACGCATCAATCATGTGACGATCCGCGTTGACGCGGCGAGCATCGGGCCCATGCACAGCTGCACCTCGCCCGGCACATTGTAGGTGCGCATGATCGCGCGGCTGTCGCGCGTGCCACAAGCCTCCCGCTGCACCACGAACATCCAGAGCGCGTGGCCGGCCTCCCGCACCAGAACGCGCCGCGCCTGCAGCCCGGATGCTGGCGCGCCCGTAGCCGGTTGCGCGGCATCGAACTCGCGCAATTTGGCTAGGGCTTGTTCCAGCGCACGCCCCATTCGTCCGAGTGCGGAAGCCTTCTCCTCGGCGAGCTCGTAAGTGAGGACGTCGAGGGGAGTACGAAAGCGAAAGTCGAGGGACATCGGTATTCCCTGGGGCCGCGTGCATGATGATGCGCCCCAGATTCTTCTGGCGTGATGGAACGGTTGTCAATAGGCGCTCACGCCGGTGCTTTAGGCAGCAGACCCATGCAGCGGCCTCATTTCGCTCGGCCCCATTCCATGCTGTAATCAGGCCTCGTGACCAACGCTCCGCGCAGTCCTGAGCCTCGAATGAGGCATCGCGATAAGGGGAATTTCCAGCAAGAGATTATTTGCCGCCAAATCGAATGAGGGAGATGCGACCATGCAGAAGAGCTCGCTGATGAGTCTCGTTGCTTCAGTGCCGATCGCCATCCTGGCAACCGGCATCGCGATTTCCGCGCAGGACAAATACACTCTGCAAGTGCCCGGTGGGCTCGCATTCTCCGAGTTCAGGGGATACGAGGACTGGTCCGTGATCGCGATCAGCGAGAACGAAGGCGTCATTGCCGTGATCATGGGCAATCCGGCGATGATCGGCGCCTACCGGGAGGGCGTGCCCGGCAACGGCAAGCCGTTCCCGGACGGCGCCAGGATGGCGAAGATTCACTGGATCCCGAAAAAGCAGGAAGCATATCCCGGCCAGCCGACGGTGCCTGGCGCCCAGCACGACGTCGACTTCATGGTGAAGGACAGCAAGAGATTCGCCGACAGCGGCGGATGGGGATACGGCGCGTTCGAGTATGACGCGGCGACCGATGTGTTCAGGCCCGCCACCACGGCGGACAATCCGCCGCAGGAAAACGACGCGAAGTGCGGCTATGCGTGCCACACGGTGGTGCAGAACCGCGACTACGTGTTCACCGAGTACGGAATGCGGTGAAAGGCCGGATTGCGCGAACCAACGCTCCGTCAGCCGTGCGCGGATATTCGGCTTCAGTTTCTCGCTGAACCGAAGTTTTCCGCGCTGATGGCGCGGTCCAGGGCTTCGATCAACGCTTGAACCTCGACGAACTTGCTGCGTGCCCGCTCCGCCTTGTCACGATCAAAGGGAGCGGCCAGCACTTTCGCATGTGTGTCCCTCTCCTCGATCATGCGATCGCGGGCCTTCTTCAGTGTTTCAAGTCGCTCGCTCATCCGGGTTTTCCCTTACATACCTTCTCGTTCGCAACCAGGGCTTCAGCCAAACGCAGCCGGAAGATCGCCCTTCCGGAAGAAGACCATGGGCTCATCATCATAGTCGCCCATTTCGGGATCGCCGGTGGACGAGAATGCAACGACGGCGAGCTTGCTCAAAGCCAGTCTCTCTGCTGTTCGCAGCGCGCCATTTGCCGTCTTGCAGACGATTGGAGAGTCGGGCTTCAGATGTCCGCCCTTGCCGGCGTTGAATGCCTGCACGACGTAGGTTGTTTCGCGGGCCATGATGGCTCCTTAAGCCGCCGAGAGACGCGGTTGATGCCAACGACTGCGAACGGCCGCGCTCAGCGTTTCATCGCTTCTATGAGCGCAGAAATCTTGATCGTGGCGAAACTGGAAAAGGTGTCGGACACGGCATATGGCAAAACGATCTGGTCATTGTGCCTCATCGCACCGCAGGTATAGACGACGTTGGGGACGTAGCCTTCGCGCTCGGACGGTTCAGGCCGCAACAACGGCTCACTTGAGCGCGCCAGCACCCTGGATGGGTCGCGCTTATCGAGCAGCGCCGCCCCGATCGAGTATTTGCGGACCGGGCCAACACCGTGCGTCAGCAGCAGCCAACCTTCATCAAGCTCGATCGGCGACCCGCAATTGCCGATCTGGACGAACTCCCAGGGAAATTGCGGCCGCAGAACGGCCTGACCGCCTTCCCATGTGTAGAGGTCGTCTGAATAGATCAGGTACAGGTTCTCGTTATCCTGTCGCGCGATCATGGCGTATCTGCCGTCGATCTTGCGCGGGAACAGCGCCATGCCCTTGTTGCGTGCCGCGGCGCCCCGCAAGGGCGTCAGTCGAAACGACATGAAATCGCTGGTCTCGATCAATTCGGAACGGATCGCCCGTCCGCTGTAGGCCGTATAGGTCGCGTAGTAGGTTTTTCGATCACCGTCGCTGAATTCAACAAAGCGCGCATCCTCGATGCCGTTGGATTGGGATTCGGTGATGGGAAAGATGACGCGCTCGCTGAGCTCTTCCTCACCCTTGAAAGTCAACTCGACACGCTCGCCATCCGGACCGGACATGCGATGGGAAATCCGAGGTAGCGAGGCGAGGCGAGCCGTCGGATCAACGGTCAGGCTGCCATCAGCAGCGATCGTTCCGGTTCGAAAAGTCAGTGACGACACGTGCCCTTCGCCGATCGCACGCAGACTGATGACGACGCATATGCCGCCGTTCGGCGCACTCGATTGATCGGGGTGCGGCACGATGCTGGGATTGAACAAGGCAGAGGCTTCGAACGAATACTCACTGAGAAAATAGGCGCCAACGAGCTGGCGCTGGGTCTTTGAAAAGACGCCATGCGTCGCGAACGCGTCTTCCATTTCATCCGCGCGGGCTTCGAAGGTCTCCAACAGGTTCCGATGGCGGCCCTGGAAATTGTCCAGGACGTCCGCGAGCTGAGCGGCAACGGCATCCGGATCGAGTGCGAGAACCCGATCGACGATATGATTTGCGCGTATTTTGTCGGTCGGATTCAGATCGCGCGGTTCGGTCGCCGGCTTGAACGGCCTCACGATGACCCGCGCGGGATCGGGGCGCAGATGAAGCGCCTGCCGATTCAGAAAAGTAGCTTGTGACACGGTATCCTCGGCTCGCTGGATTGGAGGGTGAAATTCAGGCGCCCACAGCCCGCAAGGCCGCAGGCTTGGTCAGGCTGGTGTTGACGCGCGCGAGCTGACGCATCTCTGCAAGTCCGAGGAGATAGCAAACAACCGATTCGCCACCGCGGTTTTCGTTGGCACGATCGGGGTGCAATCCATCGCGGCAACTTCCAGTTTGCGAATCGACCAACGCTACCGACAGATCGTTGCTGCCGAGAAACCAGCCGAAGGCGCGCGCTGCCATGGCCTTCCATTCGGCATCGCCGCTCGCACGCCAGGCCGCAAGGCAGGCTGCGATCGTCGCCGTTGCTTCCACGGGCTGCTGATCGAAGGCACGGGGATGTTGCCGCTGCTCGCCGAACCCGGCGGTGCCGACCGGCCGGAAATGACCTGCTGCTGTGGTTTGTTGCGTCATGAGCCAGCGCAGGGACCTCAATCCAGCATCGAAATATTCTGGCACTTTCGTCGCCACGCCCGTCAGCATCAAGGCCTGCGGCAGCCGCGCGTTGTCGTAAGCCAGCCCTTCTTCAAACCACACCCAGTCCGGCGTCTCGACACACGCCAGGCAAGACATCAAGCGGTCGGCAAGAGACAGCCGGATCTCCCTGGCGTGGAGATCGTCCGGCGTCACTGCGCAATAGGCGTCCAGGCCCAGAAGCATGAATGCCCACGCTCGCGGTGAACGAAAGCTCTCCGCAGTCGACAATGCCTCGGCGAACAAGGCAGCGGCCCATCGGCGCCGCGACGGGCTCAGATCACTGCGCGCGGCCTCGCCCAAGGCCCATAGCGTTCGCCCATGGCTGTCTTCGGAACCTTTGTCTTCAAGCCAGGTTCGATTGAAGCCCATGAAATTGCGAAACTGCCTGGTATCGGGGTTCCACGCGTGCTGCACGAAAGCCGCAAAGCGAGTCGTCAACAGCTCCGGCAGCGGCTGTTCGCCCGGATTGTTCAGCGCGCAGGCCAGCAGCAGTGCGCGGGCATTGTCGTCGACGCAATAGCCGTGCGCGCGATCGGGCACCGAATGGACCGCGTGCTGGAACAGGCCGGTATCGTCGCACATCGACAGGAAGTGGCCGATCTGCATGTCCGGCGGCGCGGGACTGCGGAGCTCCGGCGATCCTACATCGGAGCGCGCGAAGAGCTTCGGCCTGTGCGCTTGCCGTACGGTCTCGAAGACCGCGATGTAACGCTCGGCCGTGCGTTCCCATGTCATCGTTCGGCTCGCCGCGTAGGCGCGCCGCGACATCGCCTGCCGGCGAGCGTCATCGGTGAGCAACTTTGCGATTTCGTTGCCGATCGCCGAGGCGTTGCCGAAAGGCACCAGAACGCCGCATCCATCTGCCAGCAGCTCGCGCGCGTGCCAATAGGGCGTCGAAACGACCGGCCTCCCCAGTCCGAAGCTGTAGGCCAGGGTCCCCGACGTCATCTGGGCCTCGTTGAGATAGGGCGTGACGTAAACGTCGCACATCGAGATGAATTCGAGCAGCGTCGCCAGATCGACGAACCGGTCGAGGAACACCACCTGACCGTCTATTCCGAGTTCGCGCGCTCGCGCCATCAGGCCCTCGCGATACCCCTCGCCCTGGTTTCGAACCAGGTTGGGGTGTGTTGCGCCGAGCACGACGTACACCGCATCCGCGCAGCGTTTCAGGATCGACGGCATGGCGTCGATCATGACTTCGATGCCCTTGTTCGGTGACAACAGGCCGAATGTCAGGATGACCGACTTTTCCTCAAATCCGAGCCGCGCCTTCGCTGCGTCGGGCTCGACAAAGGCGACATCGGGAATGCCGTGGGCGATGATCTCGATCTTGTCCTCCGGCACCAGATAGATACCGCGCAACAGTTCGCGCCCCTTGTCGGCCATTACCACGACCTTCGACGACAAATCGACGATGCGCTCCATGACCATACGTTGCCTGGCCGTCGGATCGGCCAGCACGGTATGGAACGTCGTCACCACCGGCATGGTAAGGCGCGACAGCAGCACGAGGATATGAGCACCGGCTTCACCGCCGAAAACCCCGAATTCGTGCTGCAGGCACACGATGTCAAACTGACCGGCATTGAGGAAATCCGCGGCGCGCGTGTAATCTTCGAGATTGCCGTCCTTGATCTGAAAAGCGACCGCCAAGGGATAATCATAGACTTGACCGCGATCGGTCATCGCCACGATGCAGGCCTCAAGATCCGGGCGCGAAACCGATATCGCGTTTCGCAGGTCGGTCGTGAAGGTTGCAATTCCGCATCGGCGCGGCAACGAGTTGCCGATAAAGGCGATACGGCGGGGCGATGTCATGTCTGTACCTCGATGATCCGGCTTGATGTCGGAGCGTGCACGGCGCCGGATGCGGCGGCAGATTTGGCCGTTCGTTCTGCGCAATCCTGCAGCAGGGCTGCAATTGGATCAGGTCCCGGATAGGCGATCAAAATACTCATTCCCTCCGGGCCAACCTCGATGCCGGCGCTGTCGGCTTCGGCAAAAATTGCGTCCCCAACGGAGGTAGCGGTCGACCCGATGCGCCCGCTCCCTTCGATCACAAGGATCCAGGTTTCCCGATCGGTATCGAGCGCCCAATGCGAATTCGCCTGAAGATCGATCCGCTCAAGAATGAAATGCAAACTTGCGACGAGAACCTTTCGGACATCGGTGAGACGTCGTGGAGGCGATTGCGTTGGGGGTGGCCCGGCAACCGAGGCCGCCACGGCGCTATCCTCGTGCAGCTCGCGATTCCGGCCAAAGTCGAACAAACGGAATGTCGTATCGCTGCGCTGCTGGATCTCGGCGAGCACGATATCAGCTCCGAGAGCGTGGATTGTGCCGGCGGGGACGAAGATGACGTCGCCCTGCATGACAGGATGCCATTGCGCCAGGCCTGCAATCGAGCCGTCCCCGATCGCTGCGCGCAAAGCCTGCGGCGTAAGATATTGCTTTAGCCCCAGCGCAACCCGCGCCCCTGGCGCCGCCGAAAGGATGTACCAGGCCTCGGTTTTCCCGTTCGGCAGACCGAGGGCGTGCGCAAGCTCATCATTCGGATGAACCTGGATCGACAAGGGTTGGCTGGTAAACAGCAGTTTGAACAGGAGTGCCGGAACCGGCGCGCTGTCGCCCGTACGCTCAAGCCACAATTCTCCAACGGGATCGGCGGAAGCGTCGATGCGGCTCCAGGGACGCAGATCGACGCGCCCCCACGGCTTGCGGGTGATCTGTATCGAGGCTTGCTCGACGGTCATCTAATGTCCTGACCCAAAACGCGCACGTCGATACGACAGCCGTTGGTCGATTCCGCTCGGAAGATTTGGCGTGGCTAAGACGTCGCACTTCGCGACAGGCGCTGTCGCAACGATCCGGTGACGTCATCTATTCAATTGGCTACTCTGACGCCCGATAGCAACCTTTGGACTGGCTGCGCTCTCGTGCGGGCGGTGTCGCAGACCTCAGCAGCCGCGACAGATATTCTTTAGCTTTGCCGCGATTCGAGCGTCTTCCGTAAGCAGCGGATCCTTGTATTCAGCTCGCGGCGCGCGGCTATCGACCGCCGCAGGCTCCCTCGGCTTCGGAGGAAACGCCGCGTCGTAACAGCCGAGGCGCGCGCCCGTGCTTTCGATCGCGCGGCAGTTCGGTTCTGCGGCGAGCGCGCCTTGCGCAAACGTGCCAAGCGCCAAGGCGAGAACAAGCGTCTTCATGTTGGTGCCTTTCTGGGCAATGTTCAAACTGAACATCCCATCATCTTTCCTTTGCCCGCCGACTGCTGCCTCGCTCGCCTTCGGTCGAGCAGTGCTCCCGGCGAGGTATCGACGCAGCCGTTGACGAGCTGCCGGCGCTTCTTCACGTTTCGAGCTGATCGAACTCATCAGGCATCAGGACCTGGCCTCGCGGCGTGCATATCCGCACGTCCATATAGCCGTCCTGCAGAAGCTCCCTTGCCTTTGACAAAGCAGCAGCCATCGTGGCGCGGCCAAGGTTGACGCGACCGAATTGATGGTTTCCGCTGACCAGGTATTGGAGCTGCGTCGTCTTATCCATGCAAGGCGGCCGCAGCAGCCACCAGGAGCAGAAGAAATAACGGGACGATCACCGGCGGCACGATCCAATCGGCCAGGCGAAATTGAGACACGTATGCTCCTCGTCTTTTTGGCGGGAGCCCTACGTTACCCTCAGTCACCGGTGAATGCCGTGGATGGGCGGTGATGACGCGACTCTACGCTCAGGTCCGGCAAATAGCGAGCTTTTAAAACCTGGCGCGGCAACAGCGCCAGGTCCATGGCGCCCCGGACCATGCAAGCGCCCTAGCTGCCTGAACGCTCCGTCAACCGCGCGCGGATATCCGGCTTCAGCACCTTGCCGACCTTGGAGCGCGGAAGATCGTCCCAGACCTCGATCTGCTTCGGCGTCTTGATGCTGCCGATCTGTTGCTTGACGAAGGCGGCCAGCGCTGACGCGTCGACCTGGTGGCCGGCGCGCGGCTGCACCACCGCGACGATCCGCTCGCCCCATTTGTCATCGGCTAACCCGATCACCGCGCAGTCCTGCACCGCCTCGTGGGCGCGCAACGCGTTCTCGACCTCGATCGAGTAGACGTTGAAGCCGCCGGTGATGATCATGTCCTTGGCGCGATCGACGATGTAGAGATAGCCATCGCCGTCGATGTAGCCGATATCGCCAGTATGGTGCCAGCCATGCGCCGAGGCTTCCGCCGTAGCCTGCGGGTTCTTGTAGTAACCCTCCATCACCAGCGAACCGCGGACCACGATTTCGCCGCGCGATCCGGCCGGTACGAGCTTGCCGTCGCCATCCATGATGCCGGCCTGCACCAGCGGGCTGATCCGTCCGGCGGACGATAGCCGCTCCATCGCGATCGTGCCGTCCGGATTGTAGTGATCGGCCGGCGCCATCATCGAGATCATCATCGGCGCCTCGGTCTGGCCGAACAGCTGCGCCATCGGCCCGATCCGCCGCAAGGCTTCAGCGAGCCGCGCCGCCGAGATCGGCGCTGCGCCATACCAGAAGCATTGCAGCGAGCCGAGCTCGGCCGCATCGAGCTTGGGATGATCGAGCAGCATGTAGATCACGGTCGGCGGCAGGAAGGTGTGGGTGACGCTGTAACGGGCGATCAGCGCCAGGAACTCGCCAATGTCAGGGTGGTGCATGATCACGATGCGGCCGCCGAGCGTCATGATCGGAAAACACAGCACGCCCGCGGCATGCGTCAGCGGCGCCAGCGCGAGATAGACCGGACGGCCCTTGAACGGATAGCCCATCAAGGTCAGCGCGGTCATCGCCTCGATGTTGCGCCCCGACAGCATCACGCCCTTGGGCTTGCCGGTGGTGCCGCCGGTGCCCGGGATCATCGCGAGATCATCGATCGTCCCGCGTTCATAGTGATCGTCGGCGAGACCGCTCAGCCAGCGGTCGAACGACGGCGCGAACGGCAGCTCGGTATCGAGGCAGACCAGCGTGCGCAGCTTGGGCAGGTCCTGCCTGACCGCCTCGACCATCGGCGCAAAGCTCGAATGGAACAGCAGCAGGCTGCAATCGAACTGGTCGAGGATGAACTTGTTCTCGGCCGCCTCGTTGCGCGGGTTGATCGGGCACCACACGGCAGCGGCGCGCGAGATGCCGAACACGCAGGCGAAGGCGAGCGGATCGTTGCCGGACAGGATCGCGACCTTGTCGCCGGGCGCGACGCCGGATCGGTCGAGCCCGCGCGCGATCCGGTAACTCAGCCTTTGCACCTCGCCATAGCCGAGGTCGCCTCCGTCCATGGTGAGGCACGGCGCCTCGGCGCCGAGCGAGGCGCCCTTGTCGAGATAGTCGATGAAGCGCATGGCGGGCCTCGCGCGAGAGGCGGGTGGCGCGAACAACCGCGCCACCCGCGATTGACTCAGTCGTGCACAGTCAGGACCGGCTTGCCGACAAGCCCGAAACTGCGCAATTGCCCGAGCAGTTCGTGATGGCCGAACGCCTGGCAGCCCGACGCGAAGCCGACACGCTTGGGCGGCTGCTGCAGCAGGTGCGCAGCGGCATAGGCCTGCAGCATGCCGGTCTGCTTGTAGTTGCTGTTGCCGTAGATGACGCAGTGCGCGCGCCCGAGCGGGCCGGAGGCATACACCGAATCCATCGACTTGTTGACGCGCGGGTTCTCGCGCGGTGGCATGGTGTTCATCACGCCGGCAGCAGTCTGCGCCAACGCGGCGTAGCGGTCGTCGGGGTTCATGTTCTTGGTCGCCTCCAGCGCGGCGGCGACGATCTGCGGCACGCCCAGCATCAACGCGCGGTTGAACACGCCGCCCAGCACCTTCACGTTGGCCACGCGCGGATCGTGCTTGAACCACACCGGGTGCGAGGTGCCGCCCCAGGGCAGCGCCAGCGCCAGCTCGTGCTGGCCGGGGATGGCGAGGTTGTAGAGGCCGGCATCGGGCTGATGCTCGACATACTTGTTTTGCTCCAGGTAGTAGGCCTTGGCCATCGCGGCGTTGACCAGGATGGTCTGCGTCGAGGCGATGGTCGGGCTCCCGCCCCAGAACACGGCGATATCAAGCGTGTCGAGGCCGGGCGTCTCCAGGCACAGCTGCGCGGCGATCTCGCCGGTGGTGTACATCTGCGCGATGCCCGGCGCCAGCAGCAGGCCGGCATTGGCGAACCTCTTGCCAAACTCGTGCTCGAGCGTGATCAGCCAGTCCTGCTCGCCTGTCGTGTCGGTGTAGTGGCACTTGGCAGCCAGACAGGCCTGCACCACCTCGACGCCGAACTTGGCGAACGGGCCCACGGTGTTGAGCACCACCGAGGCGCCCTTGAACAATTCAGTCAGTGCGGCCGCGGTGTGCGGCACCGTCACCACCTCATAGTCGGCGGTCTCGATGCCGGCCACGTTCGACTTCATCGCGGCGTCGAGCTTCTCGGCGCTGCGGCCGGCAGCGATGAAGGGGATGTTGTACTCGCGCAGATATTCGCAGACCAGCCGGCCGGTGTAGCCGGAAGCGCCATAGACGATGACGGGCTTCTTCTCGCTCATTGCGATCCTCCGAAATGCTTGTTGTCGGCTTTGTTGCTACATGCCCATGCCGCCATCGACCGGCAGGCCGATGCCGGTGATGAAGCGGGCGTCGTTCGAGCACAGGAACACCGCGGCGTCGGCGATGTCGGAAACCTCGGCGAGCTTGCCGAGCGGCGTCTGCTCCACCACCGAGCCGACGGCGGCGTTGACGTCGGGCGCGAGACCGATCTTCACGATGTCATTGGCGAGCTGCAGGCCCATATCGGTCGGGATCAGGCCGGGATAGATGCAATTGACGCGCACGCCAAAGCCGAGCTTGCCGGCTTCCATCGCCGCGACCCGCGTCATGCGGTCGACCGCGGATTTGGTGCCGGAGTAGACGGCGATGCTCGGGAAGGCGATCGTCGCCGCAACGGAAGCGATGTTGACGATCGCGCCGCCCTTGCCGGCGGCGCCGCCCGGCCGCATCGCGCGGAAGGCGTGCTTCATGCCGAGCACGGTGCCGACGATGTTGACGTCGCACATGCGGCGCGCGTCCTCGGCCTTGATCTCGCTGACCAGCGAGGTGATCTCGATGCCGGCATTGTTGATCAGGATGTCGTAGCCGCCGAGGGTTTCGACCGTCGCGGCGGCGGCCCGCTCCCATTGCGCGTCGTCGGTGACGTCGAGCTTGACGAAGCCGGTCTTCACGCCGGTCTTGGCGATCTCGCCGGCGGTGTCTTTGCCGACGCTTTCGAGAATATCGCCGATCATGACCGCCGCGCCGGATCGCGCCAGCGCCTGCGCGATCGCCGCGCCAATCCCCCGGGCGCCGCCGGTGACCAGGGCTTTCCTGCCTTCAAGGCTCTTCGCACTCATGACGTAGTCCTCCCTTTGCTTGGTGATTGATCGGTGCTGTGGCGATCGGCGGGCCGGCGGCCTTGCGCATTCTCTGCGCATTGGTGGTCACGGCCGGCGTCGGCGGGCGCAGCGATGGCGCGCCCGGCGGTGCATTTCCTCCTGTTTGTCGTTTAGGTCAGCCGTCTTGACGGTTGTCCAAATTATTGCGCCAACCCTCGTCCAGGAACTTGACACTTGTCAAGCCTGAATTTGACAAGTGTCAAATAGGATGGTGTGAAGGGATGGAGCGTGCCGCGGTCCGCGCGGTATAGTCTCAGCAAGGAACAGTCAGACGGAAAGGCACGAGATGGCGCGGCAAGCGACGGGAGCGGCCCAACGCGTGGCGGTGGCGGCCGAGGCGCTGCGCGACGAGAAGTTCAATGCGCGGCGCATCGAGCTTGCGGAAGCCGCGCTGGAAACACTTGGCGAGCTCGGCTTCGCGCGCACCAGCCTGCGCGAGATCGCGCAGAACTCCGCCTTCACGCACGGCGTGTTTCACTACTACTTCAGCGACAAGCTCGACCTGATCTGCTGCTGCGTCCGTCACTACAAGGCGAAATGCGTGACGCGCTACGACGAGGTGGTGACGTCGGCGCAGAGCCGCGACGAATTGACCGAAGGTTTTCTCGCCAAGCTCGCGGCAACGTTGCGGGACGAAGCCCGCATGCACCGGCTCTGGTACGATATGCGCTCGCAGGCGATGTTCGAGCCGGCGTTTCGCAAGGACGTGCTCGAGATCGACAAGAGCCTGGAAGCGATGATCTGGCGCATCGCCACGCGCTACGCCGAGCTCGGCGGCAAGCGGCCGGCATCCTCTCCAGCCGCGCTCTACGCGTTGCTCGACGGCCTGTTCCAGAGCGCGCTGCTCAGGCACCTCGCCAGCGACGAGAAGGCCGTTCCGGATCTGCTCGACGAGGTTCGCCGCCTGCTGCCGACGATCTGCTGAAACGATTGCGAATGTTTCGTAGCCCGGATGAAGCGCAGCGAAAATCCGGGGCTACGCGGCAAAGATCGCAGAATGGCTCCAACCTCCCCTTGAAAAGGGGAGGTCGCTTTGCTCGTCAGAGCAAAGCGGGCGGGGATCTGCTCTCTCCGCAAACACCGTCGTCTGCGGCCGACCCCCATCCCGACCTTCCCCCTTTCAGGGGAAGGAGAAAACAGGACCTGTAGCCCCAGCTGAAGTGCAGATCCGGACCTGCGTTGGAGTGCGCCAGCGCGTGACGCATCGGCTATGCTCTGATGACAGTGGCGCGAAAACGAATTCGCGATTACGCCGCGCTCGCCGGCGGCAGCGCGAGCACCGAGTAGATCGCCTGCGCGTCGCGCGAGGCACGCAGCTTCTTGGCGACGTCCTGATCGCGCAGCAGGCGGGCGATCCGCGCGAGCGCCTTGAGGTGGTCGGCGCCGGCGCCTTCGGGCGCCAGCAACAGGAAGATCAGATCGACCGGCTGGCCGTCCATCGCCTCGAAATCGATCGGGCGCTCGAGGCGGGCGAAGAAGCCGAACAGCTTCTCCAGCTTGGGCAGCTTGCCGTGCGGAATGGCGACGCCATAGCCGACCGCCGTGGTGCCGAGCTTCTCGCGCTGCAGCAGCACCTCGAAGACGGCGCGCTCGTTCTGCCCGGTCAGAGCCGACGCACGCGCGGCAAGTTCCTGCAGCGCCTGCTTCTTGCTGATGACTTTTAAAGCCGGGAGTATCGCCTCGGGTGCGACCAAATCGGTAATCGGCATTGGGACGTTCCGAGGTGAATGAACCGTCAGGTTGCGAAATAGGCTTTACAGCGGCGGCGTCAAGAAGTTGAGGTGGGATGCGGGCTTAGCCCGGGTCCAGCTGGCAGGGCTTCTACTCCAACGTATCGGCGGTGCCAACACCTGCGAACCCTGTTCCGCCCCCTTATTGCTGGAGGCGGCGGACCATAAGCAGGGCCGGCTTCGGACGTCAATGCCATCTCTCGTATATCCTCAGGGGCTCACCGCCGGCGGATCGACCCAGCCGACATTGCCGTCCGTACGGCGGTAAATGATGTTCACCCGGCCGCTGCCGCCATGCTGGAACACCAGGCAGGAGGCGCCGGACAGGTCGAGCTCCATCACCGCTTCACTGACCGACAGCCGCTTCAGCGCGGTGGTTGCCTCGGCAATGATCACCGGGCTGTATTCGGTGACCTCGTCGTCGTTCTCGGGCGCCTCGATGACGTAGCTCGGCGCGTCGAGCCCGACGCCGTTCAATTCGGCAAGCGCTGCGTTGGCGGCATAGGTCTTGCGGTGGGAGCGATCCTTGAGCCGGCTCTTGTAACGGCGCAGGCGCTTCTCGATCATCAGGAGCGCAACATCCGCGCTGGCATAGGCGTCGACGGCGTTGGATTCGGCTTCCAGCGTGATGCCGGAATCCAGATGCAGCGAGCAATCGGTTCGGAAGCCGAAGCCATCCTTGCTCAGCGTGATGTGACCGGAATAGTTGCCATCAAAATACTTTCGCAGGACCTCGTCGGTGCGCTCGCTGACGCGCGCGCGAAGCGCCTCGCCGATGCTGATGCTCTTTCCCGAGATACGAAGGGTCATTTGATGCCTCAATTGCTGGATGCCTCGATCACTCTTGCAGGAGCGTGATGCTTGCTGGGATTCCGGTCACCTTCCTTCCTGGACGACGCTTCACCTGGAAAGGTTGAGACTATCGCGATTTGACGCGAACGCAACGAGCGCATGGTCCGGTCCGTACTTGGACGGGGTCATGCTCAAAGAGTAACCTAAACGGGGGCTGTATCGCGCGACCGGTCGGACGAGGAGGCGGGAGCCGAAAGGGCGTTGCCAAGCATGCTCTGTTTGTCACGGCGGCGCTGCACCGAAGATGGGATCCGCATCGCTTCGCGGTACTTCGCGACGGTGCGGCGGGCAATATCAATGCCCGAGGCGCGCAAACGTTCCACGATCGTGTCGTCGGACAGGATCGCCGACGGCGCCTCGCCGTCGATCAGTTGCTTGATGTGGTGACGCACCGCTTCGGCCGAATGCGCCTCGCCGCCGTCGGCGGACGCGATCGAGGCGGTGAAAAAATACTTCAATTCAAAACTGCCGCGATTGGTCGCCATGTATTTGTTGGCGGTGACGCGCGACACCGTCGATTCATGCATCTGGATCGCATCCGCCACCGCCTTCAGATTGAGCGGCCTCAAGTGCGCGACGCCATAGGTGAAGAACCCGTCCTGCTGGCGGACGATTTCGGTCGCGACCTTCAGGATGGTGCGGGCGCGCTGATCGAGCGCGCGCACCAGCCAGGTCGCGTTCTGCAGGCAGTCGGTGAAGTACGACTTGTCACCGTCCTTGCGGATCGTCTTCGACAGTTCAGCGTAATAGGTCTGATTGACCAGCACGCGTGGCAGAGTGTCGCTATTGAGCTCGACATGCCAGCCGCCGTCGGGGCCGGGACGGACATAGACGTCGGGCACCATGGTCTGCGTCCGCGCGGTGCCGAACTTCAGACCGGGCTTCGGATCGAGCCGGCGGATCTCCGCGATCATGTCGGTGATGTCTTCGTCGTCGACACCGCAGAGCTTTCGCAAGGCCGCGATGTCGCGCTTGGCGAGCAGGTCGAGATGCTCGACCAGCGCCTGCATCGCCGGATCGTAGCGATCGAGCTCACGCAGCTGGATCGCCAGGCACTCGCTCAGGTTTCGCGCGCACACGCCCGGCGGATCGAATTTCTGCAGCACCGCGACGACCTCGTCGACCACCTGCTGCGACGCACCGAGCCGCTCGGCGGCCTGGCCGAGATCTGCGGGCAAATAGCCGGCGTCGTCGACCAGGTCGATCAGATACTGCCCGATCATGCGCTGCGCCGGCGCCGAGAACGCCACCGCAAGCTGTTCGGCGAGATGGTCGGCGAGCGTCAGCTCGGCGGCCACGAAGGCTTCGAGATTGTACTCGTCGTCGCTGGAGGCGCCACCGCCCCATTCGGTATAGACCGACGGCGGCGCGTCCTGCGCGGCGCGCGCCGCAGCCTCCGCCGGCTCCTCGGAGAACACGTTGTCGAGACCGGTATCCAGCGTCTGCTCGATCTCGGCGCGGGTGCCGAGGTCGCGGTTCATCCATTCCTCCTGGCCGGGCTCGAAGGCGGTCTCGCCGCCCGAGCCTGCCGCCATGTCGGAATGGTCGCCGTCATCCCCGTAGCTGCTGGAACCTTCGGAATCGCCGTAATCGGACCGTTCCATGGCCGGCTCGCCCGCCACTGGCGGTTCCGGCCCGTCGGCGGCGCGATCGAGCAGCGGGTTGCGCTCCAGCTCTTCCTCGACAAAGGCCGACAGATCGAGGTTCGACAGTTGCAGCAGCTTGATCGCCTGCATCAGCTGCGGCGTCATCACCAGCGACTGCGACTGGCGGAACTCTAGTCTTTGCGTCAGCGCCATGGAGGCAAAATCGATCCCAAAAGTTGGCTCGATTCTTGCTTATCCTACTCTCGGACAGATGTATATGGCTTGACGGATCAGAATGTTGCGCTAGAGGCGGAACTCTTCGCCAAGGTAAAGGCGCCGTACGTCCGGATCGTTGACGATCTCCTCCGGGCTTCCCTCAGTCAAGATCTCACCGGCATAGACGATGTAGGCGCGGTCGGTCAGGCCGAGCGTCTCGCGGACATTGTGGTCGGTAATGAGCACGCCGATGCCGCGGTTGGTGAGATGGCGGACGAGGTCCTGGATGTCGCCGACCGCGATCGGGTCGATGCCGGCGAACGGCTCGTCGAGCAGCATGTAGTTCGGGCGTGTCGCCAGCGCGCGCGCGATCTCGACACGGCGGCGCTCGCCGCCGGACAGCGCGATCGACGGGCTTTTGCGCAGCCGCGTGATGTTGAATTCGTCGAGCAGCGAATCGAGCTCATGCTCGCGCTTCTTCTTCGAGGGCTCGACGACCTCGAGCACGGCACGGATGTTCTGCTCGACCGAGAGGCCGCGGAAAATCGAAGCTTCCTGCGGCAGATAGCCGATGCCGAGCCGCGCGCGCTGATACATCGGCAGCTTGGTGACGTCATGGCCGTCGAGCTCGATCGCGCCGCGATCGGCCTTGATCAGACCGGTGATCATGTAGAACACGGTGGTCTTGCCGGCGCCGTTGGGGCCGAGCAGGCCGACCGCTTCGCCGCGGCGCACATAGATGCTGACGCCGCGCACGACCTGGCGGCTGCCAAAACTCTTTTCCACGCTATGCACAGCCAGATAGCCTGGCCGCTTGATCAGCTGTGGCGCAGCCGGAGCGCTGTTCCTCGCGGGCCGCGTGCGCGCCGGCGCTGCAGCGGGCTGCGACCGCGGCAACTCGACGTCGGGAACGGGGGCGGCGCGCGCCATCGGCGGCGCGTCGCGCACCGGTGACGTCAGCATCTCGCCGAAGGAATCGCCGAGCGCCGTGATGTCGTCATGCGAGCGCGCAAATCCGGTGCTGCGTTTCGCAGGGCGCCGCCGGAACATGCCGAGAAAATCCACCATCCCCGCTTCGCTTCAGCCTTTCACGGTAATCCGGCGACTTTGCCTGCGGACCAATTGATTCGCACGCGAAGGCGCAAGCATGATCCGGAAATCTGGATTCCGGCCTCCCCTCGCGACAACAGCGGACGCGTTTGCGCGGAGATCATGCTCAAACAACACGGCAAGGCGCGATCACCCGCGCCTTGAATGAATGGATGCCCTGACCGGCCAACATGACTCCCCTCAAGGCGCATCGTTCGGCCGGGCCGCTGCAGTAGATACAGCCTCACCCCGCGCGCTTCAACCTCGCGGTCGCAAAATATTATCTAATGCATTGATTTATCTTGATTTTGGTGGTTTGGCGGAAGCTGACGGGGGGCTTACGGGTGCGGTCGGCGCCGACGCGCCGCTGCAGTCCTGTCCCTGAGCGACCATGGCCTGCACCCTGCCGGTGTCGGATTCCACGCGCGAGACGCCGGTCGTCATGTCCACAAGCAGGCGATCGCCGCGCACCACGTTCTGGCACTGGGTCAGCACCACCTGGCTGCCGCTGCCGCCGAGCATGCTGATCAAATTGTTCTTGGTGTCGAAGATCGCGGTCGTGCCGGTGACGACCTGATCCTTCTGGGTCACGACGACATCGCCCTTCGCTTCCAGCCGCTTGATCGAGGACGCGCCGGCGGGGCCGGGCGTCGCCGGTTGCACCGCAGTATCCTTGGGCGGGTCCTTGGATGCGGTGGCCCCCGGGGCAGCCGCCGGTGGCTGGGAAGATTTATCCTCGTAGAACACGACCAGGATCTTCGAGGTCATGGTGGTGTCGCCCTGCACGACCTTCACATTGCCGGAGAAAGTCGCCTCCTTCTTCTTGTCACGCATTTCGAGCACGGCCGCCTCGATCTTGACCGGCTGGTTGCGGTTCTGCGCGAAGCCCTGCATGGCATTGGGCACGGACGCAGTGCCCTGTCCGCGCGCGGTGTCGGACGCCATCAGAGCGAGGACGGCTGTGATTGCGGCGCGCGCAAGCAGCATCGGCATGACGATCCTCGCGCCACCGGCGCCTATTTTGGCTTGCCCGGGATGAGCTGAAGCGGCGACGGCGCCGCTGGGGCAGCAGGAGCGGCGGCAGGGGCTGCGCCAGGGGCGGGCGGCGTTGCGCAGCCTCCCTTGCCGCTCTGGCCGCCCTGGGACTGGATGAACAGGCCCTGCACCTTGCCGCTGCTGGATTCCACCCGCGAGACGCCGGTGGTCATGTCGACCAGCAGGCGGTCGCCGCGAAGCACGTTCTGGCACTGGGTCAGCACCACCTGGCCGCCGGCGCCGCCGAGCATGGTGATCAGATTGGCCTTGGTGTCGAAGATCGCGGTCTCGCCAGTGACGACCTGGTCCTTCTGGGTCACGACGACATCGCCCTTCGCCTCCAACCGCTTGATCGAGGACGCGCCGCCGGGGCCGGGCGTGGCCGACTGCATCGGCGCAGCACCCTTGGCGGCCGCGGCCTTGCCGGCCGGCGCAGGTGCCGGCGCCTGGGTCGACTTATCCTCGTAGAACACGACCAGGATCTTCGAGGTCATGGTGGTGTCGCCCTGCACGACCTTCACATTGCCGGCGAAGGTCGCCTCCTTCTTCTTGTCGCGCATTTCGAGCGACGCCGCCTCGATCTGGATCGGCTGGTCGCGGTTCTGCGAAAAGCCCTGCATGGCGTTGGGAACGCCGGTCATCGTGCCCTGCGCGGACGCATGGCTCACTGCGAACAGCGCGAGCAGAGAGGCCGCCATTGCGATGCCATGCGGAAAACGTCTCATCATCAAAATCATTTCGTGTTGGCGGATTTGCGCGCCTTCGGTGGCGGCGGAGGAGGCTGCGCGGGCTCGGCAGGCGGGTTGTTGTCGCCGAGCTTGTCCAGATTCATCACGACATTACCTTCGAACCGCACCAGCTCGCCGCTGTTGTAGATCCGCAGGCGATCGGAGGTCAGCGTGCCCTCGAGCAGCTTGACGTCGACATGCTCGTCCGACGACACATTGCCCTTGTTGATGTCGACGAAGGCCTGCGTCAGCTTCGCTTCATAGCCGGTGGACGATTGCAGGAAGATATCCTGGCGCAGGTCGAGCAATTGCTTCTTGTTGTCGAAGAAGCCGGTACGCGCATCCATCGTCACCGTCGACTGATCCTGCTGCGCCACCTTGGCGCGGATGGTCTTCAGCTCGACATGGTCGGGATCCGTGACGTCCTGGATCGCCGCCTTGGCCCACATTTCATAGGGCCGCCCATCGGCCGAGAAGCCGGCGATATGCGGCGATTCCATCGTGATTTTGGTGCCCGACACCACCAGGTTGTCCATCTCGAGCGGCAGCTTGGGGATCACGTCGTGGAATGGATTGAACACCGAGATGGAGATGATCGAGGCCATCGACAGCCCGACCACCGCGGGCACCGCAATGCGCAGGATCCGCACCATACGGCTGTGCCGCGCGGCAGCGGCAAAGCGCGCCTCGAGGCCCGTGACATAGGCTGGATTCTGAACCGAATTCACCTGAGCTCCAGAGGCGCGAAATCGCCCCTATTCTAGCCGGAGCCGCCCAAATATGCAGCCGGGACCCGGCGTCGCGCCCCCCAGCCGACTTCAACCCGGACCACGCGTGAACAGTTTGGCCGAAACGGGGCGGAATCGCCCCTGCTGCGACGAATTCGGCGCCCATTATGAATGGGCGAAAATGTCCTCGGCCTCCCAGCCGTCGAGATCGAGCCTGGCGCGCGTCGGCAGGAATTCGAAGCATGCCCTGGCAAGATCCGTCCGTCCCTCGCGCGCCAGCATGACATCGAGTCTGTCGCGTAGCGCGTGCAGGTGCAGCACGTCGGAGGCGGCGTAGGCGAGCTGGGCCTCGCTCAGGCTTTGCGCGCCCCAGTCGCTCGACTGCTGCTGCTTCGACAATTCGACGTTCAGCACCTCGCGCACCAGATCCTTCAGGCCGTGGCGGTCGGTGTACGTGCGCGACAGGCGCGAGGCGATCTTGGTGCAATAGACCGGCGCCGGCATCACGCCGAAAGTGTTGTAGAGCACCGCGACGTCGAACCGCGCGAAATGGAAGATCTTGGTGACTTTCGGATTGGCGAGCAGCGCCTTCAGGTTCGGCGAATCGGTGTGTCCCTTCGGAATCTGGATCACGTCGGCGGTGCCGTCGCCGTTCGACATCTGCACCACGCAGAGCCGGTCGCGATGCGGATGCAGTCCCATGGTCTCGGTGTCGATCGCCACCGAATCGGTGTAGCGGGACAGATCGGGCAGGTCGCCGCGATGCAGGCGGATGGTCATGCTGTCAAAAACCTCGTCGAATCGCTGTCGGGACAGGCTATCGCTGGCACAGTTGGTTCACGGTGTAGCGCCATTGTGCAGCGGAGACAATGGCTTGCTGCCCCACACCGTCCGACGCCAGCGCAGCGCTACTGCCAGCTGACGCGCAGCCCGAACCGGCCGGTGATGTCCTCGCGATGCGTCGAGTCCACCGAGGTGGTGTAGCCCGCGCTCGCATAGGCGCTGATCGTACGATTGAGCTGCGCGGAGACGCCGGCGCCGATCTCGACGGCGGTGCCGCGGCTTTGCACGCCGATCAGGTCGGTCGTCGCAAAGGCGATGCTGCGGTCGTTCGCGGCGGTGTGCCAGAGATTGACCTCGAGATAGGGACGCAGCTCGGCGGTGCCGACGACGAAGGTTGCCGGAATGCGGACGCCGAGCCGGCCGGTCAGCGTATCGGCGCTGCCGAGTGCGACGCTGGAGAACATGTCGTTGAAGCTGTCGAACGATTGGCGTTGCCAGATCAGCTGCGCCTGCGGCTCGATCGCGACAAATCGATTCAGCGGGATCGGTACCCCTGATTCCAGCGACGCCGCGACGCCGGTGCCCGATACACGCGCGCCGACCTGGCGATCCGACTGCGGACTGGCACCGTAGAAGCTGCCCATCAGCACGGCGTCGACATACCAGCCCGAGGGGCCGATATGGGTCCAGTAGCCGCCGACATTCTGGCTGTCGATCGAGAGCGTGCCGGTGCGCACATCATTCAAGCCGAGCGCAAAACCGTTAACGGTGCCGCTGGCCCAGCCATAGGCATAGAAGAACCCCGCGCGATCATGATGCTCGGGCGCGGACTGAAAGCGCAGGATGTCGACGCCGACCTGCACGCCGGCCATGGTGCCGTCGAACGAGGGGCTGACCGTGCCGGCCCAGCTCTGCGAGCTGCGCGAGCCATAGGCGCGCGCCCACGCTGCCGGCTGCTCGCCGCTGCCGGTCAGCAGGGCCTGATCGCCCTGGCGCTGATGGAAGGTGCCGAGCGTCGCAAGCCCGAGCTTCTGCGCGACCTGCGGCAGCGCCGAATAGACCGAGGCTTCCTCGCGATAGAGCTCGACTGGCGCTGCGCCCGCCGCCGGCGGCGTCAGCGCCGACACGTCGGGTGCGAGCGGCGTCGATGGCGGCGGGACCACATCGGGCGATGCCGGCGGCGGCGGCGGAGGCGCAAGCGGCGGCGCAGGCGCAGCCGTGCCGGGCAACAGCGTCGAGCGCAGATACCAGTTGTCGGCGCTGCCCGCGGACACGCCGCCACGGAACAGGAGATATTCGTGCGCGCCGGCCACGACGGCGTTGGTGAGACCGAATGCGCCTGCGGCCGTGGTGCCGCCATTAACGGCCTGCACCACCATGATTCCGTCGGCGGCGGTCAGCGCGCCCGCGCCGCCGGCATTGCTGACGGTGACGGCGGTCGAGCCCGACGCGTTGCCGCCGGAGATGACGAGACGATCCGACGGTGAGCCGTCGCCACCGAGCACGGTGCGCAGAAAGAGTCCGCCGCCATTACCGACATAGTTTCCCGCAATCGTGAGACTGTTCCCAGCGGTGGCGCCGCCATTGGCCAGGTTGATGACGCCAGCATTGGTGACGGTAACAGGCGGACCACCCGGAAACGGCGTGATCGACGGATTGGCGCCGTTACCCGCCAGCAGGCTGGTGCCTGATGCAATCGAGACATTGCCGGTCAGCGAGGTCTGCAGCGTCAGCGAGCCGCTGTTGACGAAGGTGTTGGCGAAGGTGCCGGTGCCGGCCCAGGTCCAGTCAGCGCCTTCCATCGTCAGCGTCTGGAACCGCGCGAACGGGTTGTTCGCCGTGCCGCTGCCCTGCAGCCGTACCTGGTTGTTGCCGCCACCGCCATCGGCAAGGCCTGATATCTGCGAGCCGGTTTGCAGGATCATCGTCACCGCACCGCCGCCGCCCGCGAGCGCCGTGCCGCTGTTGCCGGCGATCAGGCCGGCATTGACGATGGTGGTGGCGCCGTTGAGCGTGCGGATCGCGGGCCCTGACTGGCTGATGATCCGGCCGCCGGCGAAGTTCTCGATGCGGGCGGTGAATGACGATCCCGCGGTGTTGGAGAACACGCCGTCGGCATTGACGCCGCGCGCCTCGATGGTGCCGCTGTTCCGCAGCACGCCGGCATTGCCTTGCATGAACACGGTGTTGTTGGCGGTGCCGCCGGCATCGCCGCCGGTCGTCAGCAGCGTGCCGGTGTTGGTGATATTCGCGAACTGCCCGGCGGAGAAGATCGCGCGCGCCCCCGCCCCCGCCGTGGTGATGGTGCCGCTGTTGGTGAAGGTGTTGCTGTCGCCGGTCTGCACATAGAGGCCGTGCGACTGCGGGCCCTGGGTCGTGATCGTGCCGGTATTGATCAGCGTATTGTTGCTGTGTTGGGTGAGACCGGTGATGGCAAGCCCGCGCGCGGTGCCGTTCTGCGTCGTGATGGTGCCGTTGTTGATCAGCGTGTTGCCGTTGCTGCTGGCGGCGATCGCGTTGCTGCCGGCACCTGTGGTCGAGATCACGCCCGACGCACCGTTGGTGAAGACGTTGCCGTTGCCGCTGCCGAAGATTCCGGTGCCGCCGCCGCTGATCGTCAGCGTGCCGTTGTTGGTGGCGGTGCTGCCGGCGACAAGGCCGATCGCGGTCGCTCCGGCGCCCGGCGTGATGCCGGCGCCCTGCAGCAAGTTCACGGTGACGTTCGAGCTGCCGGCCGCGGCCTGCACGCCCGCCGGCGAGGGATTCGGCGCAGCGGTCGAGCAGGTCACCGTCTGACCGCTCACCGGCGCGAGACTGTCGCAGGCAGCGAACGCCTGCGACGCAGATAGAAGACAGCCGCCACCCAGAGTGCACGACAGGATCGCCGCGAGCCGCGATGAAACCATGCCCTTCTCCAACGTCGGCGCGAACCGAGCCCCCGGCCTCGCGCCCCCTGCTACCCCCTGCCCCGCTCTCAGCGTCGGCTGATCCGCTCCGTTCAAGCTTGAGACGATTTGCAGCGATCTGTTGCGTCATCGCCACAGACGGAACCAGGAGATGCATCGTTGCGATTCACATCCTTGACGTGCGTACACTTTCAAGGTTGCGAAGTATACCACTCAAACGTTGCAGTTGTCGCCCGACACAACCGGAAACAATTGCCGTTGCGTGCCGGACGTCCTGCTTCCCGCATTCTCGCGCCGATTTTGGCCTGGTGCGCACGGCCAAGCCATTCCCCAAGCTCCCGATTTCGATGGAACTGTTGCCCGCGCGCCCCATGAAATCCTCACGTGCCCTCCC
The DNA here is from genome assembly GCF_011058295.2 of Bradyrhizobium sp. 6(2017). Classification (NCBI taxonomy): domain Bacteria; kingdom Pseudomonadati; phylum Pseudomonadota; class Alphaproteobacteria; order Hyphomicrobiales; family Nitrobacteraceae; genus Bradyrhizobium; species Bradyrhizobium sp. 6(2017). The sequence goes on from NZ_CP049289.2 coordinate 146,472, forward strand.
TATCTGTGGCCAGCCCCACCCAGCCTCCCAGTGAAATGAGCCTCATGTCGGAACAGACCATCGCCGCGCCGATCGACGACGACCAGCAGGAGCGCGGCTTTACGCGCTATCAATCGTTCCTGATCGCGCTGCTTGCCTTCACGCAATTCACCCTGATTCTCGACTTCATCATCATGTCGCCGCTCGGCGCCATCCTGATGCCCTCGCTCAACATCACGGCCGGGCAGTTCGGCGTCGCGGTCTCCGCCTACGCTTTCGCCGCCGGATTTTCCGGCATCCTCGCTGCCGGCTTTGCCGATCGCTTCGACCGCAAGCGGCTGCTGCTGTTCTTCTATGTCGGCTTCATGCTCGGTACCGTGCTTTGCGCGGTGGCGCAGAATTTCCACGTGCTGCTGCTCGGCCGCATCGTCACCGGCCTGTTCGGCGGCGTGATCGGGTCCGTCGTGCTTGCGATCGTCACCGACCTGTATCCGCTGCAACAGCGCGGCCGCGCGATGGGCGTGCTGCAGACGGCGTTCGCCGCGAGCCAGGTGCTCGGCGTCCCGGCCGGACTTTTCCTGGCCAATCACTGGAACTGGCACATCTGCTTTGTCGCCATCGTCGGCCTGTCGATCGCGGCAATCGCCGTCATCGCGCTGGTGATGGAGCCGGTCGACGGGCATCTCAAGCTGCAGCATGACAGCAATCCGTTCCGCCATCTGGTCGCAACCGTCGGGCAGCCGCGCTACACGCTGGCCTTCCTGGTGACGACGCTGCTGGCGACCGGCGGCTTCATGCTGATGCCGTTCGGCAGCGCCTTCACCGTGCACAATCTCGGCATCGACATCGTCCATCTGCCGACGATCTATCTGGTCTCCGGCCTGTTCAGCATCCTCATCGGGCCGCTGGTCGGCCGCGCCAGCGACAAATTCGGCAAATATCCGACCTTCGCGTTCGGCTGCGTGGTGTCCGTCATCATGGTGCTGATCTACACCAATCTCGGCCACGTCTCGCTGCTGACCGCGATCGTCGTCAATGTGCTGATGTTCGTCGGCATCTTCTCGCGCATGATCCCGTCACAGGCGTTGATGTCGGCGATCCCCGATGCCAGCCAGCGCGGCTCGTTCAGCGCGGTCTCAGCATCCGTACAACAGTTGTCGGGCGGCTTGGGCTCGGTGTTCGCGGCGGCGATCATCGCCGAGAACCCGGACGGTTCGCTGCTGCACTTCGACCGTCTCGGCTACATCGTCGTTGCCACGACCCTGATCTCGCTGACTGCGATGTATTTCGTGCAGCGGCCGATCGCGCGCCGCGCCGGCCGGCGCATCGTCTGACGGGAGGTGCCGGGCGGTTGACGAAGTTCGACGGCTACATTTGAAGCAGGGAAACGAGAGGAATTGCGCAGAATGCCTTGTCAAGCAAGACCTTGCGAAGGTGCTGCGCAACGCCGCGGAGCTTCGGGTGGTGCTCCACCAACCGCTTGGTGCGATCGACCGCGGACATCACTCCGGCGGCTTGTCGGCCGAGCCTGGTGAGCGGAATGAAACTGTCGAAGAGCGGTTCGTCGTCCTTACAGAACAGCCGCTTGTATTCATGCGAGCCAAGGCCGAAGTCGAAGGCACGATAGTGCCGGCCGGCAAAATGATGGATGATTTCCTGCATCAAGAGCAGGCCGGGGCTGAATTTCGCATTGTCTGACAAAGTGTAGGTGTTGAACATCGTCGAGAAGCGGTGGCCGTCGGCAACCACGGCGAAGATCGCGATCACTTCCTCGTCGCTTTCGAGCGCGTGGATTTCGATGGCACGGCCGCCATGGGGCAGCTTTGTCATGCAGGCGGTGCGGATGAATGTCTCCACGGCGCGTTCGGCGAACACATTGGACAGCTTCCGCTCGGCCAGCCGCTCCGACTTCACGCGAAAGAACCAGTCGAGCAGACGGGCGATGTCGGCGTCGGCAGAGGCGACGTGATAGCGGTAGCCGGTCAGCTCCAGCAGCTTGCGCTGTTTGAGCTTCATGCGGCGGGAGGGATCGCCGATCAGGTTCGCGGTCGTTGCGCCCGGCTCGATTGTGCGCATCGGGCAGTTGAAGACCGGGGGTTCATGAGGCAGCAGCGCCAGCGGATTTTGCACGTCGCGCCACTGGGCCGGCTGTTGGCGCAGCACCAGCACGTCGGCCTCGTCGCGCTTGGCGAGCATCGCGATGACTGCGTTGAGATCGGCCTTCGTGACACCGGCGGCGAACTCGCGATCCCACAGGCCCATGTTGAAGGTTGCGTGCTCGCCGCCCATGAAGCTCGCGCGGCGCACGCCCAGCGCTGTTTGCTGGGCGAGCGGCAGCAAGCCCCGTGGTTGGCCGTCGCCGTCAAGCATAACAACGATGAAAGGCGACAGTCCCGCGCGCTCACCGACCTCACGCTGCCACGGGGCGAGGAAGTCGAACCGCTGAAACGGCGTGATGGAATGGTTCGAGTTCTCAAGACTCCGCCAGATCGTCTCGGCGGCGTCGAGATCGTGGACGATGTCAACGGCGGCGATGCGCGCTGGTTGAGCCCGCGCTGCGTGGCTTTCGATCGCGATCATCCCCTAGCCCTGTCGTAGTGCGTAGTCCCAGCGCAGCTGAGGCCGTCCGGTCGGCGCGCCATCTGAGCGTAATTCGATGTCTGGACAGAAATGGTAAAGTGTCGCAGGCCGAGAGAAGGGGGGTTACCTCCATCGTTTACCTGGTCATGAGGCTATCGGTTCCGTTTTGGCTACACCGACCGTCAGGCTCCTTGTTGACGACGGAACGACGTATTCGGCGGCCGCGTGGTTAACACACCTCACCGTCCATCTCGTGATATCATGGAGCGAAGGTGGACCGCTCGTGCAACCCGGCATTATCGAAATTGCGATCGAGCCTAAGTCGCAAGCCGACCATCAGAGGCTTAAGGCTGCGCTCGCCGAGCTGGCCGCGGAGGATCCCTCCTTCCGCGTGTCGACTGATCCTGAGTCCGGCCAGATCATCCTGAAGGGCATCAGCGAGCTGCAGCTCGACACCAAGATCGACCTCATGAAGCGCGTCCCTGCGCCGTGCCACGATTCAGAATCAAAGCGCGCACAGCGACAGCGTCGTCATCGCAGCAATGGTGCCGCTGATGAACATGTTCGGGTACACGAATGGCCTGCGCGTGGCAGGCCGGGGCCGCGCGACCTTCACCATGCAATTCGATCACTACGCGCCGGCGCCGCCGAACGATGATGACCCGCCGTTTGGTCCTGCGGTTGGAATGCGGGCCTAGACTCGTTTTGCTCGCCGCCGGAAGGCGTTGATAATGAAGATCGGGGACAGAGTTGAAGTCGTGGCTGTTCCGGAGGCGCTGCCGGAAGACAGGGAGACGCGGGCACTATTCATGAGGTGCCTCGGCCGCCATTTTCCAGTCGTCGATCTCAAAGGAGACCTGGTCGAACTCGAAGTCGGCGAGGTCTTGGAGTAGCCAAGCTACATGCACTCCGTTTGGATCGAACGAGACTGCGTCCATGTCGTCTAACGGCTCGGAAATGAGCAACCGACCACGGGTATAGCGCGGAGGGCCAACGGTATAATCGCCGTCTCGCCCCACCCTCGGCGGGCTACGGCTTCGCCGCACCCACCCCTGTGGATGCTGAGCGATTTCAATCGCTTAAAAAGGGGGTGGTGCCCAGGAAAGGACTCGAACCTTCACGGCCGTTAAGCCACTGGCACCTGAAGCCAGCGCGTCTACCAATTCCGCCACCTGGGCATGTGGAGCGGCTTAGTAAGGATCGGTTACGCGCTTGTCAAATTCGGGTTTGGAAATTCAAATAGCCTGTACAGGATTGGGCTGATGGCGTATCGCGAGAGGCGCTAAATGCGCTCAATCGCTCTCGAATCCGGCAGGAATTTACCTCATGGCATCGAACCTGGAAACGCTCGTCACGGTCTTCGGCGGATCGGGTTTTCTGGGACGGAACGTGGTCCGGGCGCTGTGCAAGCGCGATTACCGCGTGCGAGTCGCGGTGCGACGGCCTGAACTGGCCTTCCATCTGCAGCCGCTCGGCCGCGTCGGGCAGATTCATGCGGTCCAGGCCAACGTGCGCTACCCGGCTTCGGTCGAGGCGGCGATGCGTGATTCGCATATCGCCATCAATCTGGTCGGCATCCTGGCCGAGGGCGGCGGGCAGAGCTTTGACGCCGTGCAGGTGAAGGGCGCCGAGACCATCGCCAGGGCGGCGGCCACCGCCGGCGCCCGGATGGTCCACGTCTCGGCGATCGGGGCCGACGAGAATTCGCTGTCGGGCTATTACCGCGCCAAGGCGGCCGGCGAGACCGCGGTGCAGGCGGCCTTGCCACAGGCCACCATCATGCGGCCGTCGCTGCTGTTCGGGCCGGAGGATCAGTTCACCAACCGCTTTGCGGCGCTGGCGCGGATGTCGCCGGTCCTGCCGCTGGTCGGCGGCGGCACTGGCAAGCTGCAGCCGACCTATGTCGCCGACGTCGCCGACGCGGTGGCCGATGCCGTCGACGGCAAGGCGAAGCCGGGCGCGACCTACGAGCTCGGCGGCCCTGAGGTGCTGACCATGCGTGAGGTGATGGAGATCATCCTCCAGATCACCCAGCGCGACCGCATGCTGGCGCCGCTGCCGTTCGGCCTCGCCAAGCTGCAATCGTATGTCCTGCAATTCGCGCCGGGCCCCTTCACGCTGACGCCGGACCAGGTCGCGATGCTGCGTTCGGACAATGTGGTGTCGGATGCCGCCAAGGCCGCCGGGCTCACTTTCGCCGGCCTCGGCATCACGCCTGATTCGATGGAAGCGATCGCCCCGCAATATCTCTGGCGCTTCCGCGCGACCGGGCAGTTCCAGAAGAAGAGCGCGTAACCCTCTCTCCACACGTCGTCCCGGCCAAGCGAAGCGCGAGCCGGGACCCATAACCACGAATGTCCAAGGTGTACAGCGCTGAGGCCACAGCCCTGCGCCACTGAGCGAATGGTGGTTATGGGTGCCTGCTTTCGCAGGGACGACGAGCGGAGTTGTCCTTACCGCCCCATCGCCAGCGCGATCAGGCCGAGGGTGCCGACGATCACGCGCCACCAGGCAAAGAACGTGAAGCCGCGGCGGGTGACGAAGTTGAGGAACGCCCGCACCACGATCATCGCCGTGATGAACGACACCACGAAGCCGACCGCGATCACGCTGAGATTGTCCGACGTGAAGTCGGCGCGGTTCTTGTAGAAATCATAGGCGAACGCGCCGACCATGGTCGGGATCGCGAGGAAGAACGAGAACTCCGCCGCCGAGCGCTTGTCGGCGCCGAGCAGCATCGCGGCCACGATGCTGGCGCCGGAGCGCGACACGCCGGGGATCATCGCCAGGCACTGCGCGACGCCGATCCAGAAATACATCAACAGCGGGAACCGGGTCGCATCGTCCTCGTACACCTTGAGATCGAGCTGATCGACCCAGAGCAGGACGGCGCCGCCGACGATCAGCGTGAAGCAGACCACCCACGGATTGAACAGGAATTCCTTGATGTATTTGCCGGCGATCAGGCCGATCACGACGGCGGGCAGGAACGCCACCAGCACGCCGATCACGAAGCGGCGATCGTCGGGATTGGAGAACATGCCGAGCGCCACGCGCCACAGCTTGACGAAATACAGCGCGACGATCGCGAGGATCGCACCGAGCTGAATCAGGATCGCAAAACTCTTCCAGAAATTGCCTTCGCCGAGATTGAAGAAGCGTTCCGCGAGCAACAGGTGGCCTGTCGAGGAGACCGGCAGGAACTCTGTGACGCCCTCGACGATGCCGAGAATCACCGCTCGCAGCATATCCGTCATCATGATGTGGCCTGCCCTGTGTGGAAAACGGGATTCTTCTCGCTTATTCGCACATTGGCCGCAATCGCAAAAAATCGTCAAACAATGGGTTACCTGACCGATTTGCTGGGCTATAGCGTTTTTGTGACCCGCACCATCTGCGGGGGTGGCTACCGGTTTGCGTGCTGACGCGACATAGAGACGACCGGAGCAGGTCTGGCCAAATTGCAGGCTCAGGTCACACAGGTTGATGGTTTCTTAATCGCCGCGGAACTACCAAGGGCTTCATGTACACGCTGTATCACCATCCGTTCTGTCCGCATTCGCGATTCATTCGCCTCGTGCTCGGCGAGTACGGGCTCGATCTGCGGCTGGTGGAGGAGCGGGTGTGGGAGCGGCGCGAGGCGTATCTCGCGCTCAATCCGGCGGCAACCACGCCGGTGCTGATCGCCGAGGGCTTTCCGCCGGTTCCGGGCGCGCCTGTGATCGCCGAATATGTCGATGAGGCGCACGGCCTCGATGCCGGCGAGCGGCGGCTGCTGCCCACCTCGACCGCCGAGCGCGTCGAGGTGCGCCGGCTGATGGCGTGGTTCAACGAGAAATTCTTCGAGGAAGCCTCCAACCCGCTGGTGACCGAGCGGATCTACAAGCGCTTCATGAGCGAGGACAATGGCGGCGGCCCGCCGGCCCCCGACATCATGCGCGCCGCCAAGGTCAATGTGCGCTATCATCTGAGCTATATCGGCTGGCTCGCGAAGACCCGGAACTATCTCGCCGGCGACCGCCTCACCTACGCGGACCTCGCCGCCGCGGCGCACCTTTCGGCGATCGACTATCTGGGCGACGTGCCATGGAGCGAGGACGACGCAGCAAAGGCGTGGTACGCGCGGGTGAAATCCCGCCCGTCGTTCCGCCCGCTGCTCAGCGAATGGCTGGCGGGGGTGCCGGCGTCGCGGACCTATGTGGACCTCGACTTCTGAACCCGGCGGTCCGGCTCTCTCCTGCCGATCTCAAGGCGGCACTGACGCGCGAGGCGCTCGCGCTCGGCTTCGATGCCATCGGCTTCACCGGCCCTGACGCGACGGGCGAGGCCGGGAAATACTTCCACGAGTTCCTCAACTCCGGCGGCCATGGCGACATGGACTGGCTCGCCGCCAATCCGGAGCGGCGCGCCGATCCGCGCGTGCTGTGGGGCGGTGTGCGCTCGATCATCATGCTCGGCGTCAACTACGGGCCGGACGACAATCCGCTAAAAATTCTCGAGCGTCGATCGCATGGCGCGATCTCGGTTTACGCGCAGGGCGACGACTATCACGACGTGATCAAGAAGCGGCTGAAGACACTGGCGCGCTGGCTCGCTGCTGCGACCGGCGACGAGGTGAAAGTGTTCGTCGATACCGCCGCCGTGATGGAGAAGCCGCTGTCACAGGCCGCCGGCATCGGCTGGCAGGGCAAGCACACCAATCTGGTGTCGCGCGAGTTCGGCTCGTGGCTGTTTCTCGGCGCGATCTATTCCGCCACCGAACTGCCGAGCGACTCCAGCGAAGCCGATCATTGCGGCAGCTGCCGCGCCTGCCAGGACATCTGTCCGACCGCGGCGTTTCCGGCCCCCTACAAGCTCGATGCACGGCGCTGCATCTCGTATCTGACGATCGAGAACAAGGGCCCGATCCCGCACGAATTCCGCAAGAGCATCGGCAACCGCATCTATGGTTGCGACGATTGCCTCGCGGTGTGTCCGTGGAACAAGTTCGCGCAAGCGGGACGCGAGCAGAAGCTTGCCGCGCGTGACGCCTTGCGCGCGCCCGCGCTCGGCGAGCTGGCGCGGCTCGACGATGCCGCTTTTCGCGCGCTGTTCACGAAGTCGCCGGTCAAGCGCATCGGCCGCGACCGCTTCATCCGCAATGTGCTGATCGCGATCGGCAATTCGGGCGATGCAAACCTCGCCGGCGAGGCGCGACGCCTGCTCGACGATGCGAGCCCACTGGTGCGCGGCGCCGCAGTGTGGGCGCTGTCGCAATTGATCGCGCCCGATGCGTTCGCGGCGCTGTCGTCACGCGCCGGCGGCGAGCCCGACGTCAGCGTGCAGCAGGAGTGGCGCGCGGCAGCGGCCTCTTGATTTCATCGCGGCATTCCCATCATGGTCGACAACCATGACAAACCAGCCCTTCTTCACCAGGCACGGCGACGGCTTCATGCCGACGGCTGTTGCGAATGGACCTTGGAGCCCGGAATCGATGCATGGCCGCGTCGTGATCGGCCTGCTCGGCTTCGTCATCGAGGAGCGTCACGGCTCCGACGATTTCATCCCCGCGCGGCTCACGGTCGACATGTTCCGGCTGCCCAACATCACGACGCCGGTCGAGGTGACGACCAAACTTGTCCGCGATGGGCTCCGCATCAAGGTGATCGAGGCCGAGTTTGTCTCCGGCGGCACCAGCATGGCGCGCGCCTCCTGCCAATTGTTGCGCCGGACGGAAAATGCGCCGGGCAATGTGTGGTCGCCGCCGAACTGGACGGTGCCGGCGCCCGCGGAGATTCCGAAGCCGGCCGATCCCAGGCTCGGCATGAACGGCAAATGGGAGACGCGGCCAATTGTCGGCCATATGAGTTCACTCGGCGAGCGCCGGCTCTGGATGAGCGAGGTGCGCGAGCTCGTCGCCGGCGTGAAGATGACGCCGTTCGTCCACGTCGCGACCGGCGCGGATTTCGCGAGCCCGTTCGCCAATGCCGGCGACCAGGGGCTCGGCTACATCAACAGCGACGTCACGATCTATCTGCACCGTTTGCCGGTGACCAACTGGATCGGCTTCGAGGTCGTCAACCACCGCGCCACCGACGGCGTCGCGATCGGCGAATGCTGGCTCTATGACGAGAAGGGCCCGATCGGCACGTCGACCGTGGCGGCGCTGGCGCAGCGCAAGCCGATGACCAATCCGCCGCCGCCGTAAGCTCTCACCGCCGTCATTGCGAGCGAAGCGAAGCAATCCATGGCTCCGCTTGCTGAGGCATGGATTGCTTCGTCGCTTCGCTCCTCGCAATGACTGCTGATGGCCTGACTCAGGCCAAATGTAGCTTCATCTCCGGCCGCGCCCTCAGCGCGGCACCCTGCTTGCCGACGATCTTGGCGATACGTTCCGGCGCAAAATTCAGGTCGACGAAGGCCGGCGCGGTGTTGGCGACCTCGTGATATTCGGTGATCTTGCCGTCGTGCAGCCGCATGATCGCGACGCCCTCGAACATCGCCCGCGCCCCCTTGGCTTCCGGCAAGGTCGAGCGATAGCTGAACGTGTAGCGCGCATAGAGCGTCGCGCCGTCAGAGACGGGATCGTGCATGACCCAGCGGAAATCGGTCGCGGTCCGGTAGAACCAGTCATCGATCATCTCGGCGATTTTGGCGTGGCCCTTGAACGCGCCGTAGAACACGTCGTGATAGACGCCGTCCTCGGTGAAGAGGCTTGCAAACGCCTCGCCGTTGCGCTGCTCGACCGCGTCGCAGAACGCGCGCAGCATGTTCGTTGTGTCCATTGGCGTTTCTCCCAACCACATCTGTCATGCCCCGCGCAGGCGGGGCATCCAGTATTCCAGAGCAGTTGCCTTGAATCGAGGGGCCGCAGCGTACTGGATCATCCGCTTTCGCGGATGATGACATCGTACAAGACGCAAAACCTTAGCCGATCTCCGCCACCGCGGCGATGATCCGCGCGATGTCCTGCGGCCGCGACAGGCGGTGGTCGCCGTCCTGGATCATGGTCAGCACCACGTCCTCTGCCGGCAGGCGGTGCACGAGCGCGAAGGCGTGCTTCCACGGCACGTCGGGATCCTGCGCGCCCTGCAGGATGCGCACCGGACAGCCGACGTCGATCTTGCTGCCGAGCAGCAGATGATTGCGGCCCTCCTCGATCAGGTTGCGGGTGATCGGATAGGGCGAGCCGTCGCCATAGTCCGACGGCCGCAGCCACAGGCCCTTGGTCTCGATCTCGGCGCGAATCTCCGGCGGGAACGCCTTCCACATCAGCTCCTCGGTGAAGTCGGGCGCCGGCGCGATCAGCACGAGACCGGCGAGCGACGCACGGCCGCCGCCGCGCCTTGCAATCTCGCGGGCCAGCAGCAGCGCCATCCAGCCGCCCATCGAGGACCCGATCACGACCTGCGGCCCGCTGCAGAACTGCGAGAACACAGCAAAGCTCTCCTCGAGCCAGCGGCCGATCGTGCCGTCGGCGAAATCGCCGCCGGATTCGCCATGGCCGGAATAGTCGAACCTGGTGCAGCCGCGGCCGTGCTCGGCCGCCCATGCGTCGAGCGCGATCGCCTTGGTGCCGGTCATGTCGGACTTGAAGCCGCCGAGCCAGAACAGCCCGGGCGCGCCAATTGCGCCGCCGGGAGCGGCACCGGCACGGGCGCGGACCGCGATCCGGCGTGCTCCACTGCCCTCGCCGACCTCGATAAAGGCGGGTTCCTGCCCGGATGCGGCGGTTTGGCTCATGGTTCGGTCACTCGCGTGTCAGACATCTGCTTTTCAATCGTCGCGCGGCACCGGTCAACGGCGGCAAGCCCGCCTTGCGGAGCCGATGCACCCGCTATATCTGCCGGGCGTGGCGAAAATGCCTCGCAATTGACGGTTTTGCCGCTTAGAAAGCGAGTTCGCTTGCCCGTTGCAGCATCTTGCTTCAAAATATCCGCCTTCCCTTTCACAACTTTGGAGAGTTACCCATTCGCCGTCCCAATAGAGCCCCGCCCACAGTCGCCAAAGACGGGCCGCGCACCAATGATGAGATTCGCAACGCGCAGATCCAGCTGATCGATGCCGCCGGTGTCAACCAAGGCACCGTCGAAACCATGGTGGCCATCAAGATGGCCATGGAAGCCGGCATGGACCTCGTCGAGATTTCGCCGAATGTCAGTCCTCCGGTCTGCAAGATCATGGACTACGGCAAGTACAAATATTCCGCGCAGAAGAAGGCCGCCGAAGCCCGCAAGAAGCAGAAGGTCGTCGAGATCAAGGAGATCAAGCTCCGCCCGATGATCGACGATCACGACTATGACGTGAAGATGCGCGCCATGCAGCGCTTCTTCGAGGAAGGCGACAAGGTCAAGATCACCTTGCGCTACCGCGGTCGTGAGATGGCGCACCAGGAGATTGGCACCAAGCTTCTGGACAAGGTGAAGGCCGACGTGGCCGAGTTCGCCAAGGTCGAGCAGGACGCGAGGTTCGAGGGCCGCCAGGTCGTGATGGTGCTGGCGCCGCGCTAGTTCGAGTTAATCGATTTGTTGAAATGAAACGGCCCGTCGGGATCGCCCGGCGGGCTGTTTCGCATTTGACGGGCTTTCGTAGCCCGGATGCAGCGAAGCACAATCCGGGAGAAGTGCATCCGCGGGCGCACCGCCCCGGATTTCGCTCCGCTCCATCCGGGCTACGACGCTTTGCCCGATGGTGCCAACCTCCCCTTGAAAAGTGGAGGTCGCTTTGCTCGTCAGAGCAAAGCGGGTGGGGATCTGCTCTCTCCACGAGCGGCGGCGTCTGCGGCTGGACCCCCATCCCGGCCTTCCCCCTTTCAGGGGAAAGGAGACGATAGATTTGCCGCCAGTTCCCACCCGCCGGTTCCATCCCGCAAAACGTTGCAAAACCGCCGATCCTCTGGCATAAGCCGGGCCTTCGCCGCCCGGCTGATCAAGGGCTGCCGTGGCGACGTATCGTGCAGGTTCTTTCAATTCGGAAAAAACCATAGCACTTCCAACGCTCTAACGAGCATTTTAGCCGGCCGGACGCCTCTCGGGGCGATTTTCGTGCTGTGCAGTAGGAGAGCCAAATGCCCAAGTTGAAGACCAAGTCGGGCGCTAAAAAGCGCTTCAAGGTGACTGCCACTGGCAAAGTCATGCACGCCCAGCGCGGTAAGCGCCACGGCATGATCAAGCGGACGAAGAAGCAGATCCGTCAGCTCCGCGGCACCCGCGTGCTGTTCAAGACCGACGGCGACAACGTCAAGAAGTACTTCTTGCCGAACGCCTGATCGCTGATCCGCTTGAACCCCGCCGCAACTGTGCGGCGCCCCGTCACCTCTTCTTAGATCTCAAGGATTTCCGTCATGTCTCGCGTCAAACGCGGTGTGACCTCTCACGCCAAGCACAAGAAAGTCTTCAAGGCCGCCAAGGGCTATTACGGCCGCCGCAAGAACACGATCCGCACGGCCAAGCAGGCCGTCGAAAAGGCCGGCCAGTACGCCTTCCGCGACCGCAAGCGCAAGAAGCGCACCTTCCGCGCGCTCTGGATCCAGCGCATCAACGCCGCGGTCCGTCCGTTCGGCATGACCTACAGCGTGTTCATCAACGGCCTGTCCAAGTCGGGCGTCGTCGTCGACCGCAAGGTGCTGTCGGATCTCGCGATCCACGAGCCGGTTGCGTTCCAGGCGATCGCCGAGAAGGCCAAGGCCGCGCTGGCGGCCTGATCCGAGCATGATCCGGAAAAGTGGGTACCGGTTTTCCGATCAGATCATGCTCAAATGAAAGGCCTAGCGGGCTTTCGGGCCCGCGTTTAGCGCCTTGTGCGAATAGCGCTGGGCGACTTCCGCCCGGCAGAACGCTGTGAACGAGATGTACATGGTGCCGGATTGATTCCGGTACTTGCGGTCGCAGACCTGCATCTTGTGCTGGTACGCCCGCTTCGGCGCGCCCTTGAGGCCGGACAGGAAGTCCGCTTCGCATTTCTTCTCGACGGCGGCGCCGAGCAGGACGTGGCCGCTCGCCCCGAACTCGCAGACCCGAAACACCTTCATCGCGCCGTCACAGCTGCGCTGGGCGTTGATGGTGTCGACGATCTCGTCCTGGGTCATCGACTTGTCCATGCAAACCGCCGCCAGCACCGGTGTGGCTGATATCGACATGATGGCGGCCAAAGTGGCCATGGCAACTCGGGCAGCGGTCAGGCGGGGTCTCAAGGGCATCGGGCGGTCTCCTCACATCCCACTTGGGTAGCCTCCCCCGCGCGCGGGGTTCAACCCTGCCGGTCATATGCCCGAAATGACCGGCTTTTTGCTTGACGTTACGGCCTTCGGGCGGCGACAACCCAGCCGAATTTTTGGCGCATGGTCCGCAGTGGCGAGCACCGGTTCGGGTACCGGTTTGTCCCGCCAGATCATGCGCCGCTCAAGCGCAGGAATTGACCGTGTCCGACCTCGCAACGCTCGAAAAGTCCATTCTCGACCAGATCACCGCAGCCGGTGACGAAGCCGCCCTCGAGGCGGTGCGCGTCTCAGCCCTCGGCAAGAAGGGCTCGATCTCGGCCTTGCTCGCCACTCTTGGCAAGATGTCGCCGGAGGAGCGCAAGACCGAAGGCGCCAGGATCAACCTCGCCAAGGATGCGGTGACCCAGGCGCTCGCAGCCAGGCGCGACGTACTAAAAGCGGCCGCGCTCGATGCGCGCCTCGCCGCCGAGACCATCGACGTCACGCTGCCGCTGCGCGAGGCGCCGGCGGAGACCGGCCGTATCCATCCGCTGAGCCAGGTGTTCGAAGAGGTCAACACCATCTTCGCCGACATGGGATTCGCCATCGCCGACGGTCCCGACATCGAGACCGACGACTACAACTTCACCAAGCTGAACTTCCCGATCGGCCATCCGGCGCGCGAGATGCACGACACCTTCTTCTTCAATCCGAAGGAGGACGGCTCGCGCATGCTGCTGCGGACCCACACCTCGCCGGTGCAGGTGCGCACGATGCTGACCCAGAAGCCGCCGATCCGCGTGATCTGCCCCGGCCGCACCTATCGCATCGACTCGGACGCGACCCACACGCCGCAATTCCATCAGGTCGAGGGCCTCGTGATCGACAAGGGCTCGCATCTCGGCCACCTCAAATGGATCCTGCACGAGTTCTGCAAGGCGTTCTTCGAGGTCGACCACATCAACATGCGGTTCCGGCCGTCGTTCTTCCCGTTCACCGAGCCGTCGCTCGAGGTCGACATCCAGTGCCGCCGCGACAAGGGCGAGATCCGCTTCGGCGAGGGCGAGGACTGGATGGAGATTCTCGGCTGCGGCATGGTGCACCCGAACGTGCTGCGCGCCTGCGGCAGCGATCCCGACGTCTACCAGGGTTTTGCCTGGGGCATGGGCATCGACCGCATCACGATGCTGAAATACGGCATCGCCGATTTGCGCCAGCTGTTCGAGAACGACGTCCGCTGGCTCAACCACTACGGCTTCAAGCCGCTCGACATCCCGACGATTGCGGGGGGATTGAGTTCGTGAGTCTCGTTCTCTTTGGCCCAGCAACGGCTCTCTCCGTTCCCTCCCCCCTTGTGGGGGAGGGTCAGGGAGAGGGGTGGCCGCGGGCGCTGAACGGACTCGCTGACCTGGACATCTCCGCGAGCTCTTTTCGCTTCGCTGCTGCAGAGGCAACCCGCAGAACGACGTCTTTCCGAGCAAGCGGCTTACCCCTCTCCCCAACCCTCCCCCGTAAGGGGGGAGGGAGCTCTGGCGCCGGCGCTAGCATCACAGTCACCACCAACAAGAACCGAGGCATGCAGCCGTGAAGTTCACCCTCTCCTGGCTGAAGGAACATCTCGAGACCGACGAGCCGCTCGACAAGCTCGCCGACAAGCTCACCATGATCGGGCTCGAGGTCGAGAACATCGAGGACAAGGCGAAGGCGCTCGCTCCGTTCACCATCGCGCGCGTGATCTCGGCCGAGCAGCATCCGAATGCCGACCGGCTGCGGGTGTGCATGGTAGACACCGGCGACGGCGGTGCGCCGGTGCAGGTGGTGTGCGGCGCGCCGAATGCGCGGGCCGGGCTGATCAGCGTGTTCTCAGCCCCCGGCACCTATATCCCGGGCAAGAACATCACGCTCGGCGTCGGTACCATCCGAGGCGTCGAGAGCCGTGGCATGCTGTGCTCGGCGGCCGAGTTGCAGATCTCCGAGGATCACGACGGCATCATGGAGCTGCCGGCCGACGCACCGCTCGGCAAGGGCTATGCCGACTGGGCAGGGCTCGGCGATCCCACCATCGAGATCAACCTGACGCCGAACCGGCAGGACTGCGCCGGCGTGCACGGCATCGCGCGCGACCTGTCCGCCGCCGACATGGGCAAGTTCAAGGACCAGGGCATCAGGCAGATCAAGGGCGAATTCCCCTGCCCCGTCCAGGTGAAGGTGGAAGACACCACGCTGTGCCCGGGCTTCGCGCTGCGGCTGGTGCGCGGGGTGAAGAACGGCCCGTCGCCGGAATGGCTGCAGAAGCGGCTGACCTCGATCGGCCTGCGTCCGATCAACGCGCTGGTCGACATCACCAACTTCATGACCTACGACCGCGCCCGCCCGCTGCACGTATTCGACGCCAAGAAGGTGACGGGCAACCTCACCGTCCGCCGCGCCAAGGACGGCGAGACGCTGCTCGCGCTCGACGGCCGGACCTACACGCTCGACAACAATGTCTGCGTGATCGCGGACGAGCACGGCGTCGAATCGCTCGCCGGCATCATGGGCGGCGAGGCATCCGGCTGCGACGACAATACCACCGACGTGCTGATCGAATCGGCGCTGTGGAACGAGATCAACATCGCGCAGACCGGCCGCAAGCTCGGCATCAATTCGGATGCGCGCTATCGCTTCGAGCGCGGCGTCGATCCGGCCTTCATGGTGCCCGGGCTCGAGCTCGCCACCAAACTGGTGCTGGAGCTGTGCGGCGGCACGCCGTCCGAGAACGTCGTGGTCGGCAAGCAGTTCGGCGAGGACCGCGTCATCGACTTCCCGCTCAGCGAGGTGAAGCGCCTTGCCGGCATCGAGGTGCCGCTGGTCGAGGTGAAGCTGATCCTCACCCGGCTCGGCTTCATGCTGGCCGGCAACGGCCCCGTGGTGAAGGTCGCGGTTCCGTCCTGGCGCACCGATGTGCACGGCAAGGCCGACATCGTCGAGGAGATCGTGCGCATCGTCGGCGTCGACAAGGTGCCGATGACGCCGTTCGAGCGTGGCGAGGAGCCGCGCAAGCCGGTGCTGACGCCGATGCAGCTGCGCACCCGCCGCGCCAAGCGCGCGCTCGGCGCGCGCGGCATGGTGGAGGCCGTGACCTGGTCGTTCATCACCAATGACGCGGCAAAGCTGTTCGGCGGCGGCCAGAGCGAGCTCGTGCTCGCCAACCCGATCGCAGCCGATCTCTCCGACATGCGGCCGAGCCTGCTGCCCGGCCTCGTCGCCGCGGTTCAGGCCAACATCAACCGCGGCTATCCCGACGTCGCGCTGTTCGAGGTCGGCCAGGTGTTCCGCGGCGACCGGCCGGAAGACCAGCTGGTGGCCGCCTCCGGCGTGCGCCATGGCTATGCCTCGACAAAGGGAGCGGGCCGTTCCTGGACCGGCTCGGCGACAGCGGACGCAATGGACGGCAAGGCCGACGCCTTCGCCGTGCTGGCGGCCGCCGGCGCGCCGATGCAGGCGCTGCAGATCGTCCCCGGCGGCCCCGCCTGGCTGCATCCAGGACGCTCCGGCACCATCCAGATCGGCCCGCAGAACGTGCTCGGCACCTTCGGCGAGCTGCATCCGCGTGCGGCCGAGGCGCTTGGCGCCGATGGTCCGATGATCGTGTTCGAGGTGATCCTCGAGCGCATCCCGGAAGGCAAGCAGAGGGCAACGCGCGCCAAGCCGCTGCTGGAGTTCTCGGCCTTCCAGCCGGTGTCGCGCGACTTCGCCTTCATCGTCGACCGCAGCGTCAAGGCGGGCGACATCGTCCGCGCGGCGCAAAATGTCGACAAGAAGCTGATCACGGCCGTCACCGTGTTCGACGTCTATGAAGGCAAGGGCATCGATCCCGACAAGAAGTCGATCGCGATCGCAGTGACGATCCAGCCGCGCGAGAAGACCATGACCGACCAGGAGATCGACGCCGTCGCCGCCAAGGTCGTCGCCGAGGTGACCAAGAAGACCGGCGGCACGCTGCGGGCGTGATGCCGCAAGGCAGGCTGCGCGACCCCCTCTCCCGCTTGCGGGGGAGGTGGATCGGGAATGTACGCGGACCTATCACCGTCACCCTGAGGAGGCCGCGTAGCGGCCGTCTCGAAGGGTCGACGGCCCGACTGTGGCCGATTCATCCTTCGAGGCTCGCTCCGCTCGCACCTCCAGCGACAAAGGCGAAGCCTTTGCGCGGGGATGACGGTTCTCACAGAGCTGAAGCTGTATTTGTATCGCTCGATGCGCGCGCAAGCCAGGCAACCGATTGTACCCCTCACGTTCCACATGACCCCCTTCACCCTCCTCCCCTCCGACATCTCGACCAGCATCGCGCTCGCGATCTGCGCGATCGCGTTCGTGTCGGGCACGGCGCGCGGCTTCTCCGGGTTCGGCTCGGCGCTGATCTTCATGCCGCTCGCAAGCAGCGTCGCGGGGCCGCGGCTGGTGGCGGCGCTCCTGCTCATCATCGATTTCGTCGCTGCCGCGCCGCTGCTGCCGAATGCCTGGACCCATGCCGACCGCAAGGCAACCGCGGTGATGGTCGCCGGCGCGCTGGTCGGCGTTCCGATCGGTACGTACTTCCTGACGGTGCTCGAGCCCGTGACCACGCGCTGGATCATCTCCGGCTTCGTCGCGGCACTGCTCGCGCTGCTGCTGTCGGGCTGGCGCTACCACGGCAAGGATCACGCCGCGCTGTCGGTCGGCGTCGGCGGCCTCTCGGGCTTTTGCAGCGGACTTGCGCAGACCGGCGGCCCGCCGATCGTCGCCTACTGGCTGGGCCGCCCGATCTCGTCGGTGATCTCCCGCGCCAACATCGTGCTGTTCTTCGGCGCCTCGGATCTCTTCTCGCTGGTGAGCTACTGGTTCACCGGACTGATCACGATCGAGTCGATCAAATTCTCGCTGATCGTCGGTCCCGTTTACGGCATCGGCGTCTGGTTCGGCGCCTCGCTGTTCGGCAAGGCAAGCGAGCAGGTGTTTCGCGCCATCTGCTACGCGCTGATCGCGGCGGCCGTCATCGTCGGCCTGCCTGCGCTTGATGGCATCTTGCGCGGCGGCTAGGCTCGAATTCAGAAAAGACCGAGGAGGAAACGATGATCGATCGCCGCAATGCATTGAAACTGGCGCTCGGCAGCGCCGCCATGCTCGCGTCGCCCGTGCGCGCGCAGGGTACAAAGCCGCGCACCCGCATCGTGTTCCTCGGCACCAAGGGCGGCCCCCGCGTCGGCAACGGCGCCTCCAATCCGGCCAATCTGGTCGTCGTCAACGACACCCCGTTCGTGATCGATTGCGGCATGGGCGTCAGCCGTCAGATGGTCAGTGCCGGCGTGCCGATCCCGTCCGTGAAGTACATCTTCATCAGCCACCATCATTCCGATCACAATCTGGAATACGGCAATCTGTTCTACAACGCCTGGGCGGCCGGCCTCTCGACGCCGATCCATTCGTTCGGCCCCAAGGGCATCGAGGCGATGACCAGGCACTATTGGGAGCTGAACAAGTTCGACGTCGAGACCCGGATCGAGGACGAAGGCCGGCCCGATCCGCGAAAACTGCTGATCGCGAAAGACATCACCGACGATGGCGTGGTGCTGAAAACGCCTGATGTTACCGTCACCGCGTTCCGCACGCCGCATCCGCCGATCACGGACAATTTCGCCTACAAGTTCGAGACCCCGGACGGCACGATCGTGTTCTCCAGCGACACCGCCTACAATCCAAAGCTCGCCGAGTTCGCCAGGGGTGCCGACGTGCTGGTGCACGAATGCCTCTACATCCCCGCGGTCGATCGGCTGGTCGCCAAGACCAAAAACGGCGCGACGCTGAAGAAGCATCTGCTCGACAGCCACACCTCGACCGAAGACGTCGGCCGCATCGCAGCCGCCGCCGGCGTCAAGACGCTGGTGCTGAGCCACTTCGTCCCCGGCGACGATCCGCTCGTCACCGACGACGACTGGACGCGGGACGTGACGACGAATTTCAAGGGCCGGATCGTGGTGGCAAAGGATCTGATGGAGCTGAAGCTGCCGGTGTGAAGGGCGGCCGGTGTCTCCCCGCAAAACGCGAAGGCGCTTCTGCGGGGACGGTGACAAAAAGCCAAGTCTCGCCGGGGAGAGCACGAAGTAAGCCGTAGAACCATCGCGCAGGGGAAGCCGGGTCGTTTCCGGCTACACCTGTGGTCCTACCCCCGTGCTTTTTTTGTTGCGCGGGGAACATGGGTGCGATCGGCGCCCGGCTTTCCCTGCGCCCTCTGATCGAAGAGCGGCGAAACGAGCGGCAAAACTCGGGCAAATCATGTCGCGAGGATGCGGATGTATGCTCATTCAACACATTCGCTGTCGTCCTGGCGAAAGCCAGGACCCATTACTCCAAATGAGAATAGTTGCACGATGCTGGGGCAACGATCCCGTTCATCACCAAATTCGGTGGCTATGGGTCCTGGCTTTCGCCAGGACGACACTGGTTATTGCGGCAGCTCTCTCTACTTCAACTTCCGCTCGCGATGCCTGATCTCATCGAAAGATCAATTCATCGGCCCGGCGGAGCGATGCGGCGCGCGCTTCCGCTGCTTTGGCGCCGGCGCTGCTGGCTCCGGCGCCGCATCCTTCAGTGCGCCGATCCGGCGCAGCGCGGCATCGGCGGCGCGCTCGCCGCTGTCCCAGGCGCCATCGACGGTGCCCCACAGCGTCTCATGGGTGGCTTCGCCGGCGAGATACATCGCGCCGATCGGCTCGGTCAGGATCTTGCGGGAGAACTGTGCGCCGGGCACTGCTGCCGACATCGCGCCGAGGATGAAGGGCGATGCATTCCAGCGCGTCGCGCTGGTCTGCTTCACCGCAGCGCCGACCTCGCTGCCATAGAGCTTGGTCAGCCATTCCACCGCGAACGCGGACATTGCCTTCTCGCCCTGCGCCGACAGATCGCGGCCGAAGGACCCAGCGACGTCGATCGTGCACAGCGAGGAGCCGGCGATATTGCCGTAGAGCAGCGCCGTCCTGGTCGAATTGCTCTGCTCGATAATGACGTCGTCGCGCGACAGTCCGAGCGGATTGCCAGGGAGCTGCAACGCGATGCGGTCGTAGCTGCCGAGGCTGAGCTTAGCTGCGGCATCGAGCGCACGCTTCGGGAGCTCCGGCACGAACTTGATATTGCCGCTCGCGAGCACATTGCTCGAGACGGTGACGATGGCGGCGCGCGCGGTGATCTTGCCTGTGGGCGTCTCGACCATCACGTCGCGATTGCTCCACAGCATGCGCTGCGCCGGCGTCGAGAGCACCGTCGGCAGCTGCTCGGCAAGCTTGGCGATCAGCGTGCCGAGCCCCTGTCGGCAGGCGATCGCGGTGTTGCGATCCTGCGCGCGCACCTTGTCGACGGCGGAGAGGTCCTTCAGATCCTTGCCGCTGAAATTGGCGCCGAGCAGGAATTCCGCGGTTCCGGCCCAATCGCCGAGATCCTTCGGCATCGCCGCGGCGCAGGCGATATCGGCCTTGCGCGACGCGTCGTCGACGGCGCGGTTGGCGCGCACCAGCGCCGCCAGGAATTCCTCGGTCTCGCCCGGGCGGGCGTAGCGCCGGCCGATGCGAATCTTCTGGCCTGCGGGCGCCGTGACGATGTCGAGGCCCGCGGAGCGGGCCAGCCGGATCATCGGATTGGTCTCGGGATTGTGCATCCAGCGCGCGCCACGGTCGAACGGCACGCCGAATGTCGATGCATCGGTCTGGCAGCGGCCGCCGACCTGGCCCGCCGCCTCCACCACGATCACCTTGCGGTTGGCGGCGACGATCCTCCGCGCCGCGGCAATGCCCGCGGCACCCGCGCCGATCACGACGATGTCAGCCTCGCGCGGCGGCGGCGCGGCAAGCACCCGGCCGCCCAGCACAGGCGCCAGCGCGATACCTGCGGACGCCGACAGGAAATCGCGGCGGGTCACTGTCATGACATAGCTTCTGGCATGGTTTCCGGGGACTTGCAGAAAACGGGAACGCTTCGCGAACTGTGCCGCATCTCACCGACCGCAGCAACCATCATGGTAAATCAATCATGATTGATCCGCTGATGGCATGAACTAAATTGCAACGGCTTGCGATCATGATTAGGTCAACACAAGCGGTCGTAGAACCGCTGGGGGGAATCCATGGGCTTAATGCTCGATACCGTCGGTAAATGGATCGCGGGGTACCTGCAGAAGGAAGTCCCCGGTTACGAGCCGTTCACGCCGAGCGACCCGGACCATCTGCGGGGCATCATGCAGCCCGGCGATGTGCTGCTGGTCGAAGGCAACAACCGGATTTCCGGCATCATCAAATACCTCACGCAATCGACCTGGTCGCACGCTGCACTCTTTGTCGGACCGATCGACGGTGCGTTCGAGCCTGACGGCGAGCAGCATGTGCTGATCGAGGCCAATATCGGCGAGGGCGTGACCTCGGCGCCACTGTCGAAATATCTGTCCTATCACACCCGCCTCTGCCGTCCGGTCGGCCTGTCGTTCGAGGACCGCACCACGGTGTGCCGCTACGCCATCAACCGGATCGGCTTCGGCTACGACACAAAGAACATCGTCGATCTCGCGCGCTTCCTGTTTCCGCTGCCGATCCCGCAGCGCTGGCGCCGCCGCATGATCGCGTTCGGCTCCGGCGATCCGACCAAGATCATCTGCTCGGCGCTGATCGCGCAGGCGTTCGACGCCGTGCGCTATCCGATCCTGCCCAAGATCACGCGCGCCGCCAGCCGCAAGGCGCGCCGCGAGATCCTGCATATCCGCGATTCCTCGCTCTACATGCCCCGCGACTTCGACATCTCGCCCTATTTCGAAGTCGTCAAACCCACCATCGTGCACGGTTTCGACTACACGGCCCTGCACTGGGCCGACAAGCAGAAGCCGCTCCAGGAGGTAGCGGGCGAATTCAGTGTGTTTCCAGAATCTAAGTCGCCGCCGCTTGTTCCTGAAGCGATTGACGAAGAGACGGCGCTTCCGGCTGCGGAAGTGACTGCGGCAGAGGCCGCGCCGGGGTGAGCGTTCAAAACGTCGCCGCCGGCGTCAGCCTCACGGCAAGCGGTTCGGCGGGATGCACATGGCGGTCGGCGACGCCGTCGATCGGTTCGCCCGGCAGCCGCGACAGATAGTAATATTCGATCTGGTTGGTCTGTGCGTTGAAGAGATTGAGGACGTCGAGCTGCAGCCGCATCCCGTTGTCGAATTTGTAGCCGGCGCGGGCGTTGACGATGAACGACGACAGCGAGCGGACGCGATCATCCTCGATCAGCGGGCGCGGGCCGAAATAGCGGGCGCGCAGGCTGCCGAACCAGCCGCTCTCCCGGCCGAAAGTGACGCCGCCGCTGGCGACCCATGCTGGTGCGCCGGGAATGAAATTGCCGACCGGATCGAAATCGGTAAAAGGGGCGCGGGTATAGGCGAGGTCGAAATCGAGGCTCATCCACGGCGAGAGCTTGTACTGATTGGTCCACTCGACGCCGACCCGCCGGCTCGGCCGGCTCGGCTCGGTGGTGCCGGCATCGCCGACGAACAGCAGCTCGGAATCGAAGTCGAGCACGAACACCGCGAGCGACGAGGTCAGGCCTTCGATCGCCTTGGTGCGGATGCCGAGCTCGGCGCCCTTCGAGCGCACCAAAAGCGGCACGCGATCGAGCGGCGTGACCTTGTCGTTGGGATCGACCGTGATGGTCGCGCCCCTGATGTCATTGGAGTGCAGGCCGAAGCCGGCATTGCCGTAGAACTCGGTCTTGCCCCAGGGACCGAGCACGATGCCGGCCTTCGGGCTCGTCATCGCCGCCTGCGCGTTGCCGGAATTCTGCGGCGTGTCGCTCAGCACGTGGCCGGCGAAATAATCCTCGCGGATGCCGACGGTGGTGCGCAGCCAGTCGGTCCAGCGCGCGGTCGTATCGGCCCACAGCCCGACGCTGCCCTCCTGGACCTGGTCGTTGCGCACGGTGGAGAGGATCTCGCGCTGCGCGGTCTTGAACAGGCCGACATTGATGTCGTCGTAGCGGGTCTGCACCCCGACCCGCGTCTGGGTGTCGATGCCGGCGACACTGATATCAACGGCGTGGCTGGCGTCGATGCCATAGACGGTGCGCCTGTCGGTCTGGCTGAACTGGTCGCCATTGACGGGATCGTCGAGAAAATAGGTGAAGTCGTTGTAGAGCTGCAGCGAGGAGCGGATCACATAGGCGTTGAGTTTGGTCTGCCCGTACTCGCTCGCCTGCGCCCAATTGCCCGACAGGCTGAAGCGGCTGGAGGTGCCGCCGTCGGTCGGATTGAGCGAGCCGTAGCGGTCGATCAGGCCCTGGTCGATCGCGCGCTGCGCCACCTGGTCGGTCGAATTCCAGCCATTGGAATAGGCCATCGCGGTCAGCGAGAAGCCGTCGGTCGCGGTACCCCGGCTGTAGCGCAGCACGCCGTTCAGCTTGCGGATGTCGTCGGGCACGTCCCACGGGCCGTTATATTTGTTGGCCTCGAAGGCTGCGAGCATCGTGCCGTCACCGACCTTGGTCGAGCCCGCGGCCATCGCGCGCTGATAGCCGAAGCTGCCGGCGGTCAGCTCCACGATGTTCTTCGGCAGCCTGCTCAGATAGTTGATGTCGACGGCGCCGGCGGAGGCGAAGTCGCCTTTGTCGGCGTAGTACGGACCCTTGCGGACATCCATCGACTGGATCAGCTCCGGGATGAGGAAGTTGATGTCCGCGTAGCCCTGGCCGTGACCATGGGTCGGCATGTTGACCGGCATGCCGTCGACGGTGATGGCGAGATCGGTGCCGTGGTCGAGATTGAAGCCGCGCAGGAAATACTGGTTGGCTTTGCCTTCGCCGGAATGCTGGGTGACGATCAGGCCCGGCACCGCCTCCAGAACTTCGCCGACGCGCGAGACCGGCCGTGCATTCACTTCGTCGCCGCTGATCTGCCGCGCACTGGCTGCCGTCGGCTGCAGGCTGGAAGACACCGTTGCGGAGCCGCCGGTGATTCCGTTGGTCGCAGAGGTGGACTGGCTCGGTTGCGGCGCGGCTGGCACGCGGCCGCCGGCGGCGACATGGTGCGGACGCTGGGACGGCTTGGCGTGTTTGGGCTTCGCCTGATCGGGCGACGTCACCGTCACCGGTGGCAGCTGGCCGGGCGCGTCGACGGTTTGCGCTTCGGCAGCGGGCGCAAAGGCTGCAATGGATGCGGCGGCGGGAAATATCCGCCATACAGTCCGACGCAACGCCCGTGCCCCCGCATGATACCTGCTACAGTCACGCGACGACCGCACCAGCCCAACCAACCCGGCGACGCGACGCTAGCAAGCACGGTATGACGTTACAAGAAAAATGTCATACCGCCGCGGCGGCCTGCCAACACGGATAGTCCATGCAACGCATCACCATCACCATCGAGGATGATCTGCTCGCGGAGATCGACGCCGCCGCCGCGGCGCGCGGCTATCAGAACCGCTCCGAGATCATCCGCGACCTGGCGCGCGCCGGCCTGCAGCAGAGCGCGGAGGAAACGCCGTCAGGGCAATGCGTCGCGGCGCTGGTCTATGTCTATGATCACGCCGCGCGCGACCTGTCGAAGCGGCTGGTGCAGAATTTTCACGGCCATCACGACCTGTCGCTGGCGACGCTGCACGTCCATCTCGACGACGACAGCTGCCTGGAGGTGACGGCGCTGAAGGGCGCCAGCGGCGAGGTCCGGCATTTTCGCCGATCACATCATCGCCGAACGCGGCGTGCGTTACGGCCACGTCGTGATGATCCCGACCGCCCCGGACAAGAAGCCGCGCAAGCGCGGGCATCGGCATGATTGAACTTCGTAGCCCGGATGGAGCGCAGCGCAATCCGGGGCCTTGCGTCCGCGGATGGACCGTCCCGGATTTCGCTTCGCTCCATCCGGGCTACGCAATGAATTTGCTACGCCGCCCTCGCCTTGGTGCCGCTCGGCAGACCGGCGCGGGCGAGGCCGCCATAGAGCGCTTCGCCCGGCATCTCGGATTTCAGGATCGCGCGCACCGCGATCAGCCGGTCGAGATCGATGCCGGTCGAAAATCCCTTGCTCTCGCAGAGGAAGACGAGATCCTCGAACACGACATTGCCGGTGGCACCTGGTGCGAACGGGCAGCCGCCGAGGCCGCCGAGCGAACCGTCGAGCACGCGGGCGCCCTCGTCGAGCGCGGCGGAGGCGTTGGCGATGCCCATGCCGCGGGTGTCGTGCAGATGGACACAGACCGGCTTCGATCCGGCGATCTTGACCGCGCCCCGCGTCAGCTCGCCGACCTGCTTCGGCCCCGCATAGCCGACGGTATCGGCGATTGCGACCATGTCGACGCCGGCCTCGTACAGCTTCTCGGTGAGGCGCAGCACCTCCCTAGGATCGACGGCACCGACGATCGAGCAGCCCAGCGCCATCGAGATCGCGGCATTGACCACGGGCTTGTGCGCGCTGGCGTCGCGCAGCTCGCAGAGCCGCTTGATGTTCTCGATCGCGGACTCGCGCGAGCGGTTGGCATTGGCCTGGCTGTGCTCCTCGGTCGCCGACGCCACGGAGGCGATCTCGGCGACGCCGGAGGCCAGCGCCTCGTTGACGCCGCGCTCGTTCAGCGCCAGCGCGACGCCGTGCGCGCCAGGCAGCGCGGCAATGGTCGTGACGACGTCGCGGACATCGACGAACTGCGGAAAGGTTTTTGCCGGCAGGAACGAACCGACCTCGAAATGCCGGACGCCCGCGGCATATTCGTCGCGCACCCAGCGCTGCTTCGCCGCGGTCGACGGGAATGTCTTGACGAGCTGCAAGCCGTCGCGCAGGCCGACTTCCCGCAAGGTTACCTTGTCGTTGGGATAGATATCGTGGACGCGGGTCATGTCAGCCTCACGCAGCGTTTCCGGTTGATGAAATCTTTTGTTGTGCGAGCTCGGCGCGGACCGCGTCGGTATCGGCGCCAAGCACCGGCACTCTCAATCCTTCGCCGATATTGCTACCGTTCCATTCGACCGGCAGCGCGGGGACGCGGAACGGCTTGCCGTCGGCGTTCACGTTGTTGACGAGGCCGCCGGGCCGCAGCACATGCGGGTCCTGCAACAAATCTTCGGGCCGGTTGATCGGCGAGAAGCAGATGTTGAGCGCGTCGAGCCTCGCCGACAGATCGGCCACGTTCCAGCCTTTGATCACCTCGGCGACACGCGGAATGATCCGGTCGCGCGCCATGATGCGGTCCGTAGTGGAGCGCAGCGTCGGATCGTCGGCGAATTCCGTCAGGCCAAACTCGCGGCAGAAGCTCTGCCAATGACCTTCGGTGACGACCCCGATGAAGATGCGATCGCCGCCGGCGGCATCGAAGATGTCGTAGATCGGCCAGGCATGCTCGCGCTCCGGCATCGAGCGCGGCTTACGCCCGGTCATCTCGTACTCGACCATGTGCTGGGCGACCAAGAACAGGCAGTTCTCGAACAGGCCGATGCGAATATCCGCGCCGTTCCTGTTGCCGCCCCGCTTCTGGTAGAGCGCGGCCAGGATCGAGATCACACCGAACATGCCGCCCATGATGTCGTTGGCGGAGGAACCGACGCGCTGCGGTTTGTCGCGTGTGCCGGTCATCGCCGCGAGGCCCGACATCATCTGCACGACCTCGTCGAGCGCCGGGCGATGATCGTAAGGGCCGGACAGAAAGCCCTTGTGGCCGGCGATGATCAGCTGCGGATATTTCGCGCGCAGCTCCTCGGCGCCAAGACCCTGCTTGTCGAGCTGGCCGTCGCGAAAATTCTCCAGGAACACGTCGGCGCCGGCGAGCAGCCGGTGCATCGTGTCGCGGTCCTCGGGCTTTGCGAAATCCAGCACGACGCTGCGCTTGCCGCGGTTGAACAGCGGGAAGAACGACACGCCCATGCCGCCAAGCGAGCGGGTCTTGTCGCCGGCGGGGGGTTCGACCTTGATCACCTCGGCGCCGAGTTGCGCAAGGATCATCCCGCAGGTCGGCCCCATCACCATGTGGGTCATCTCGACGACCCTCACGCCCTCCAGCGGCAGTCCGCTCCTGGTCATCGGTTTCTCCGTGCTCGTTGCGCTCTTGTTCTGACGCGTTTTCTTCACGCGAACCGGTGTCCACTTCGCTCGAAAACGCTTTGCTATCGGCGCAGGTTAGGCTTCCGCACGCTATCTGAAAAATATAATCTGTCGAATAGTGTATTCGCGGTTCTAGAACGCTGAGCCCTCATGGATTCGCGCCAGCTTCGCTATTTCATCGCGGTTTACGAGCAGCGCAACCTGTCGCGGGCGGCGGATCAGGCCAATGTCGCGCAATCCGCGCTGAGCCATCACATCGCCAATCTCGAGGCGGAATTCGCCACGCCGCTGTTCGAGCGCAAGCCGCGCGGCATGGAACCAACCGCGGCGGGCGAGCGGCTCTATGAGCATGCCCGCATCATCCTGCGAGCGATGGCGGCGGCCGAGCGCGAGATCAAGGAAGGCGGCAGCGCGATTGCCGGTGAGATCTCGATCGGCATGGCCAATTCCGGGATGAAGGCGATCGGCGTGCCGTTGATGCGGACGGTGCTGACGAAGTATCCGAACCTGAAGCTGGCGCTGACCGAAAGTCTCTCGGGCGCGACACTGCTGCATTTGATGAGCTCGGAGGTCGACCTGGCGCTGGTCTACAATCCGCCCTCGGAAAAGGATCTGATCGCCGAGCCGGTGCTGGAGGAGCAGATGTTCTGCGTCGGTACCGAGAAATTGATCGGCAAGAAGGGACCGATCACGTTCGAGCAGGTGGCCCAGCTGCCGCTGATCCTGCTCCGGCATGGGCTGTCGGCCCGCGCCCTGCTGGACGACCCCGTGCCGCTGAAGCGGCTGGAGGCCAACGCCATCCTGCATCTCAATTCGACCAGCGGCATGATCGGCGCCTTGACCGCGGGCCTCGGCTGCACGATCGCGACGACGCACTTCGTGCGGGAGCCGTTGCAGGCGGGGGCGCTGGTCGCACGCGAGGTGATCGAACCCAAGCTGAGCCGCACGCTCTATCTGTGCCGCCTGCGCAACCGGCCGATGACCTATGTCATGGAGGAGATGTGCCGGCTGATCCGCTCCCTGATCGCCGAACAGGTCGGGCGCGGCGCCTGGGAGGCCACGCTCCTGATCTAAAGCGCTTTCGAGAGCAGTCGGCACCGGTTCGCGTGAGGAAAGCGCGTCAGAAACAGCGCTATCGAAAATATCGAACGATTCCTTCGATATGTTCGTCTGGATTTCTGGCTTCCGGCTGCCAAACATGCGGGACCGGCACGACCTCACAAGAAGGGCGGCCGTCGACCATACGGGAGGATCATCATTGAGCGCCGTCGAACTCGGCTCGGTTGCCGATCTCGCCAACACGACAGTCGGGCCCGACGAGATTTCGCGGCGGCTCGAGGTGCTGCCCACCTCCGCCTATGTCTGGCGGCTGGTGATCCTGCTCTCGCTCGGCGGCTGCTTCGAGATCTATGACCTGTTCTTCACCGGCTACATTGCGCCGGGCCTCGCCCGCAGCGGGCTGATGACCACAACGACGCAGGCCTTCTTCGGCTTCTCCGGCATCGGCGCGTTCGTCGCCGCGACCTTCGCCGGTCTCTTCATCGGCACCTTCTGCCTCGGCTTCCTCGCCGATCGTTACGGCCGCAAGGCCGTCTTCACCTATTCACTGCTGTTCTACAGCGCGGCCTCGATCATCATGGCGTGCCAGACCACGCCGGGCGGCCTGTTGCTGTGGCGCTTCGTCGCCGGAATCGGGATCGGCATCGAGATCATCACCATCGACGCCTACATCACCGAGCTGGTGCCGAGCTGGATGCGCGGCCGGGCCTTTGCGATCAACCAGGCGGTGATGCTGTCGGCGGTGCCGATCGTCGCCGCACTTGCATGGTGGCTGGTGCCGCTCACGCCTTATGGCATCGACGGCTGGCGCTGGGTCGTGCTGATCGGCGCGGCCGCCAGCATGGTGATCTGGGTGCTGCGGCTCTACGTGCCGGAAAGCCCGCTCTGGCTGGCCAGCCACGGCCGCGTTGCCGAGGCAGAGAGGATCATGCGGACGCTCGAGGCCTCATCGGGTGCGGCTGCTCCGCGCCCCGCCCCCACGGTCGCGATGGTGCCGGCACGTGCGCCGGGCAGGACCGGCTACGCCGACCTGTTCAGGCCGCCTTACGCCTCGCTCGTCGTGCTGTTCATGATCTTCAATTTCTGCCAGGCGTTCGGCGTCTACGGCTTTTCCAACTGGGTTCCGGCGCTGCTGGTCGAGAAGGGCATCAACGTCACCAAGAGCCTGCAATATTCCTTCATCATCGCCTTCGCCTATCCGCTGGCGCCGCTCTTGGCCGCGACCTTTGCCGACCGCTTCGAGCGCAAATGGATCATTTGCGGCGCGGCCGCCGCGATCTCGGTGTTCGGCCTTGCGTTCGCGCAGCTCACCGAGCCGGTGCTGCTGATCGCCAGCGGCGTGCTGGTGACGGGGGCCAACATGACGCTGTCCTACGCTTACCACGCCTATCAGACCGAGGTATTCCCGACCGCGATCCGGGCCCGCGCCGCGGGGCTGGTCTATTCGATGAGCCGGCTCAGCGCGACCTTCTCCGGCTTCATCGTGGCGTTCATGTTGAAGGAGGCCGGCGTCAGCGGGGTGTTCGGCCTGATCACCGCGGCGATGCTCATCGTGATCGTTGCTGTCGGTGTCTGGGGACCCAACGTCCGCGGCAAGCCGCTCGACGCCTGATCGCGACATAAACGGCACTTGCCGAAGCCATATTGGGTGTCTACCTCTGCGCTCGTCATTCTGCAGAGGTAACCCAGTCATGTTGGACGCCGCCGTCAAGGCGCTTTCGCAAATCCTGTCGCCGCCGATGCGCACGATCCTGTGGCGTTCGATCGGGCTTGCGCTGGTGCTGATCACCGTGCTGGCGATCGGCTTGCAGCGGCTGCTGAGCTGGTTTGCCGATACTGGCGAGCTCTGGGCCGAAGGCATACTCGGCCCCAACTTCCATTCCACGCTGCACGTGCTGTCCTGGATCATCTCGATCTCGGCAGGGCTCGGCGTCGTGCTCGGCGGCATCTTCCTGATGCCCGCGATCACCTCGCTGGTGGCGAGCCTGTTTGTCGACGGCGTCGCCGACCATGTCGAGCGCGAGCACTATCCGGCCGACCATCCCGGCACGGCGCTGCCGGTCACGGTCGCAACGATCGAGGGCGTCAAGACGGCGCTGCTGACGATTTTGGTCTACCTGGTCGCGCTGCCGTTCGTGCTGTTCGCGGGCGCGGGCTTCATCATCTTCTTCATCGCGACCGCTTGGCTGCTGGGTCGCGAATATTTCGAGCTTGCGGCGATGCGGTTCCGCTCGCCTGATGACGCCAAGGCGATGCGCAAGGAGAACGCGGCGACGGTGTTCACCGCCGGCCTGTTCATTGCGGCCTTCGTCTCGATCCCGATCGTCAATCTGGCGACACCGCTGTTCGGCATGGCGTTCATGGTGCACATGTACAAGCGGCTGTCAGGTCCCCGGCGCGAGGTGATCGAGCCGGCACGGCGAAGCAACGTGCCCTCCATCTAGGCCGCATCCGGAGGCACCTGCAGTGATGCGGGTGTCCGATCGCGCGCCAATGGCACCAGCAGCAGCCCCACGATCGCCACGCCGGCGAGCATCGCCCATGCCTCGTTGACGGTGAGCGCCAGCGATGCCCGCTCGACCAACGGCCGGATGAACGCGATTGTCGCTTCATCCGGCGGCCCCGGCAGACGGTCGATCAACAACTTCGGATCGAGCCCGATCGCCTGCGCCGCGCTGACATCGCCTGCCAGCAACCGCGCACGGAAGTCCTCGCCATAGATCGAGCTTCGCCCGTAGAGGATGGTGTCGATCAGGGCGATCCCGATCGCGCCACCCAGATTGCGCATCAGGTTGAACAGTCCGCTGGCGTCTGCGACTTCCGCCTCCGGCAGGGCGCCCAACGCAATACGCGTCGGCGGCAGCAGGCAGAACATGATCGCGACGCCGCGCACGATCTGCGGCCAGAACATCTCGTCGAAATCCGCCGTGCGGGGCTGAAACGCGCTGAGGCCGAGACCGAGCGCGAACAAGGCGAAGCCCGCGCCGGTCAACCACCGCGCGCCGATGCGGCTTTCGAGGATTGCCGCGAGCGGCGCTGCGATCAGCTGCGCAACTCCGGTGACCAGCATGATCGTGCCGATCTCGAAGGCATCATGGCGGCGGACGAAGCCGAGAAACACCGGCATCAGATAGGTCGATCCATAGAGGCCGATGCCGAGACAGAAGCTCAGGGCGCAACCGACCGCGAACGAACGCCGCTTGAATAGGGTCAATTGTGCAATCGGATACGCTGCGCGGAGCGTGCGTCGGATCAGCAGCGCCATCCCGGCAATGCTTCCGATCAGCAAGCTCACGCAAAGCATCGAGAGCCAGCCGCGTTGCGGCGCTTCCTTCAGACCGATCATGAAGCTTGCGAGCGCCGCCGCGAGCAGGACAAGCGCCCCTTCGTCCAGCCTGGAGAACGTGCGGAGCTGCATGCCCTGCTTCGGGAGCAGCAACGATGTGACCGAAGCCGCAATTATTCCGGGGACAACATTGATCAGGAACAGCCACGGCCACGACCAGGTCTGCGTGATCCAGCCGCCGACGACGGGCCCAATGGTCGGTGCAAGCACCGCGACGACGCCGCCGATCGTGGTGGCCACCGCATGAAGGCGCACCGGGAACAGCATGAACACGGCGGAGAACACCGCGGGGATCAGCACGCCGCCGGAAAATCCCTGCAGCACGCGAAATACCAGCAGCACGGCAAAGCCGCCGCTGAAGGCGCAGCCGACGGACGCGACGGTGAACAGGCTGACGGC
Source organism: Bradyrhizobium sp. 6(2017) (assembly GCF_011058295.2). NCBI lineage: Bacteria > Pseudomonadati > Pseudomonadota > Alphaproteobacteria > Hyphomicrobiales > Nitrobacteraceae > Bradyrhizobium > Bradyrhizobium sp. 6(2017). The sequence goes on from NZ_CP049289.2 coordinate 178,062, forward strand.
GATGACGAACAGCCATCGCAACGACAGCGCATGCGTGAACAATCCGGTCAGCGGAATCGCGATCACCTCCGCGATCAGATAGGCGGTCTGGATCCAGCTCATCGCGGCCGGCGAGATCGCAAGCGCGCGCTGGATCGTCGGCAACGAGGTCGCGACGACCTGGATGTCGAGGATCGCCATGAACATGCCGAGGCACATCAGCAGAAAGCCGGCCCAGGTCGCAGCCGATGGGCTGTCGGTGCAGTGCTCCGCCCGGCCGCTCATGGCGTGCCTGGGCGCGGCCAGTCCGATACGAAGAGCGCGCGGCTCTCGGCGCGAATCCGGATGGCAAGCACCGCGAGATTGAGGGCGGTGAAAATCAACGCCACCACCGGCAGATGCAGCGCGAGTGGCAGCAGCGCGATTTCACCGACGACGACGGCATAGTTTGGATGCGGGAAAAGCCGATAAGGCCCGGACGCGACCAGCGGCGCGCCCGGCAGCACGATGATCCGCGTGGTCCATCGCGGCCCGAGCGCGGCTAGCACCCACAGCCGCAGACCTTGCAGCAGCAGAAAGGCCGCGAGCGCGGCCAGATTGACGTCCTGGTCGCGGCCCCAGATCCACAGCGCGATCAGCCAGCCGGCATGAAGCAGCACAATGAGCGGGTAGTGATTGGCGCCGACCTCGATCGCGCCTTGCGCCAGCAGCCGCGCCGTGTTGCGACGCGCCAGGACCAGCTCGCCGAGACGTTGCAAGGTGACCAGGACAAGGATGATCGAAGCGAAACTCACGCCGCGTGCCTGAGCGCAACGCAGCTGAGGGTGAAGCCCGGCCCGAGCGCCGTGAGCAGCGAGCGGGGCGGCAATCCCTTGGCGCGGGCGCGTTCGAGGACAAAGAGAGCCGTCGGGGCCGACATGTTGCCGCATGCGGCGATGACGTCGCGCTCGTGATCGAGGCACCCCTGATCGAGCTTCAGCGCCCGCTCCAGCGCGGCGATGACCTTGGTGCCGCCGGGATGGCAGAGGAAGCGATCGATATCGTCGGCCGTCAGCTGCATCCGCGCCAGAATTTCGGCAACGGCCGGCCCAAGGTTGTCGCGGACAAAATCCGGAATGGTGCGCTGAAAGACGACGCCGAATCCTTCCGGATCGACCGTCCAGCCCATGATGTCGAGCGTATCAGGCCACAGCTTTTCGCCGGTCGCCTCGATCCGCGTCGCCCCGCCGTCGCCGGCGCGCAGCACGATCGCGGCGGCGCCATCGCCGAACAGGCTGGCGGCCACGATATTCGCCTTGGTGAGTTCGTCGTGCCGAACCGCGAGCGTGCAGAGCTCGAGCGCGACCAGCAGCACGTTGGCACCCGGCCGCGCTTCCGCCAGCCTCGATGCGATCGACAGGCCCGACACGCCGCCGGCGCAGCCGAGGCCAAACACCGGCACGCGCGACACATCCGTTCGTAGCCCGAGCTTGCCGGCGACGCGCGCATCCAGCGTCGGCGTGGCGATGCCGGTCGAACACACCGTGACCACGATATCGATGTCGCTGCCGGTCAGGTCGGCGCGGGTGATCGCCTTGCGGGCGACGTCGACATACAGCGCCTCCGCCCCCTCGAGAAAGGCTTGCGTCCGCTCCGGCCAACTGCGCCGTTCGAGATACCATTCGATCGGCTTCACGCCATAGCGACGCTGAATGCCGGTGTTGGCGAACAGGCTGGAGAGCGTCTCGAATTCGGGATAGCGGTCGGCCAGAAGGTTTCGCGCGGCCTGCAGGACTTGTCCCTGGTGGAATCGATGTGGTGGAACCGCGGTCGCCATGGCAACAAGCGCGGCCGTCTGCAGTCTCTCGGTCATCGTGGCTCCAGTTCCCCCCGCTTGTGGAACCACGCGATTAGCAAAATATTTCATGCGCCTACGACACAGGTGGATGCACTGCATTCACTATAAATTGAACCCTGCGGCGCCATCCGCTGCGAGGTCTGCGCCGCGCTTTCGCAATCAAGACTGCGCCGACGTCGATCAGGAAGCGGCTGTGCCGAACTTGCGCATCACGTTCTTCACGAAGCCGAACGGCACCGGCGACAGCGGGCCAGGCGGTGCGCGCTTGATCAGGGCGACCAGGAACAGCGCCAGCATCGCGAGCCAGAAGCAGAGCCAGAAGCCGTCAATATAGGCGAGCGTGTTGGCCTCGCGCTGCACCAGCGCCGCGAGCGTGCCTACAGCGCGGCCCGTCGCCGCTCCGATGCCGTGGCCGGAAAATTCCTCGGTCAACCGCTGCAGCCGGTGCACGACGTCTGCATCGCCGCTCTGAACGTATTGCCCCAGATAGTTCGAGTGGATCTGCTCGCGAACCCGCAGCCAGGTGCCCATCAGCGCGATGCCGATCTCGGCGCCGCCGAGCCGGCAGATCTGGATATAGGCCGCGAACGCCGTCGCCCGTGACGGATCGGAGTTCGACAGCGCCATCATGATGATCGGCAGCAGCGTGAGCGCCTGCCCGACCGACAGCAACAGCACGATGCCGACAAAATCCTCCCGCGCCCAGACGTGGCTCAGCTGGGTGCCCCAGAGATTGGCGGCCGCGAACGCCGAGAAGCCGAGCACCACGACGACGCGCGGATCGAGGTGGCGAAGCAGGACAATCGAAACCGGCACCAGCACGAACATCGGCAGCGCGCCGTAGGTGAACAGCAGCACGCCCGACTGCTCCGGCCGCAGCGCCGTGATGGTGCCGAGAAAATTCGGCACCAGCGACGAGTTGGACAGGCTCGTCAGAGTGTACAAGATGATGACAATCAGTGAGAGCCCGATGTTGCGCGAGAATAGGATGTTGAAATGCGCCCAGGGCTGGCGTACCAATGTCTCGTTAATCATGAAGCCGACGATCAATAGCCCGCCGCCGATCAGGAGCGCCATCACGGTGCCGGACTCCAGCCAGTCCAGCCGGTTGCCCTGATCGAGCCCGGCATAGACCATCGAGACCCCGGCGCCGAGCAGCAGCATGCCGCCCCAATCGGCATCGCGCACCAGGTCACGATTGACGGGCTCGTTCGGCGTGCCGAGATAGACCATCAGGCCCATCAGCGGCGCGACCACCGCGCCCTGCCAATACAGCCATTGCCAGCCGAGGTGCTCGACATAATAGCCGACCAGCGAGCTCGACGAGTCCAGCGCGAAACCGACACGGATCGAATACATCGCGATCGCCGGCAGCCACCAGCGGATCGGCAGGTTGCGCAGGATGATCATCAGGGTCGCCGGCACGAAGGTGCCGAGCAACATGCCGTGCGCGACGCTGAGCGCGATCAACGTCGTGTAGTCGCGCACGAACGGAATGATCAGCGAGACCACGGCGTAGATCAGGCTCGGGATCCCGAGCACGCGCCGCAGCCCGAACGCGGTGGCGAGCCAGGCCACTGCGGGTGCGACGAAGATCTGCGAGCCGATCGCGGCGGTCGAGAGCCAGGCACCCTCGTCGAAGCTGAGCGAGAACGCGCCGCGCAGGTCGGGCAACCCGACTGTGGTCAGGCGGCTGTCGAAGTTCGCCAGGAACGCGCCGAGCAGCACCGCGACCACGGCGAACAGCGGATAGCGCGCGACGTCGCCCCGCGAGACCGGACCATGACCGCGGTCGTCACTTTCCGCCATTGGCGACCGCCTCGCCGGTGTTGATCCGCGTCACGACCGACATGCCCGGCAGCAGGCGCTCGAGCAATGGCTGGTTCTTCTCGAACTGGATACGCACCGGGATGCGCTGCACCACCTTGGTGAAGTTACCGGTGGCGTTGTCGGGCGGCAGCAGCGCGAATTGCGATCCGCTCGCCGGCGCGATCCGCTCGACGACGCCGCGCAACCTCTCACCGGCGAATGTATCCACGGTGACCTCGACCGGCTGCCCCGGTCTGACGTTGGTCAGCTGGGTTTCCTTGTAATTGGCGATCACGTAGACGTTCGGCAGCGGCACGACATTGATCAGATTGGTGCCGATGTTGACATAGTCGCCCGGCTGCACCTGGCGCTCGCCGGTGACGCCGTCGAACGGCGCGACGATCTTGGTGTATCCGAGCTTGAGCCTGGCCGACGCGAGCAGCGCCTTGGCGGCATCGAGATCGGCGGCGCGCTGCTTCTTGGTGCCCTGCAGGACCTCGAGCTGATGGCGCTGCGCCGCGATCACCGCGCGGCTGGCCTGCACGTCGGCCTCCGACTTGGCATAGGATGCGGTTGCCTGCTCGAGCCGCTGCCGCGTGCCGGCATCGGTTTGCGACAGCGACTGCTGACGCTCTTCCTCCTGGCGAGCCAGCGTCTGCTGCGCTTCCGCGGATAATCGCGAGGCCTCGGCCTGCGCGATGGTCGCGTATTGCAGCTCGACCTGATTGTTGAGGTTGTCGAGCGCGGCCTGCGCGCCGACCACGCCGGCCTCGGCCTGCGCTACCTGCGCCTGGTAGTCGGCGGGATCGATCTGCACCAGGAGATCGCCGGCCTTGACGCGCTGGAAATCGGAGATAGCGACGGTCAGGACTTCGCCGGACACGCGGCTGGAGAGCTGGGTCAACTCGGCCCGCACATAGGCATCATCGGTGGTCTGGATCGTGGCGCTGCCGACCCACGCGTCCCAGCGCGTGGTCGCCACCGCGACGAAGGTGAGCGCGGCGAGCACCGCAAACAGCGGAATGGCGAAGCGGCCCCAGAAACTGTTCGCCGCAGGCTGCGGCTTGGCTGGCGCCGGTACCGGTGCGGGCGCGGTCTGGCTGGCTTGCGACGGACCGCCCTGAACCTGCTCTGTCACACCTCACTCCCTCGGTTACGCCGGAACGCGAGACAACCGGTTAGCACATGATGACGATCATGGCTCAGACGGTCTTTTCCGGCCACCGGCAAAGATCATTGATCAGACATACATCGCAACGCGGCCCGCGCGCGAGGCAGGTATAGCGGCCATGCAGGATCAGCCAGTGATGGGCGTGCAGCAAGAACTCCGCCGGGATCACCTTCTCGAGTCCGAGCTCGACCTCGAGCGGCGTCTTGCCGGGCGCGAGCCCGGTGCGGTTGCCGACGCGAAACACATGGGTGTCGACCGCCATCGTGTGTTCGCCGAATGCCATGTTGAGCACGACATTCGCGGTCTTGCGACCGGCACCGGGCAATGACTCGATCTCGGCGCGCGTGCGCGGCACCTCGCTGCCGAATTCGGCGATCAACTTCTCAGAAAGCGCGATGACGTTCTTGGCCTTGTTGCGATAGAGCCCGATGGTCTTGATGTACTCGCGGACTTTGTCTTCGCCGAGCGCAAGCATCTTCTCCGGCGTGTCGGCGATCGCAAACAGCGCCCGTGTCGCCTTGTTGACGCCGGCGTCGGTCGCCTGTGCCGACAGCACCACCGCAACCAGCAGCGTGTAGGGGTTGAGATGCTCGAGCTCGCCCTTCGGCTCGGGATTGGCTTTGCGGAACCGGTCGAAGGCCTCGTAGACCTCCGCCGCCGTCCACGGCTTTGGTTTGGCGGCCTTCTTGGCCGCCGTCTTTGCCGCGCGGTTGGGCAGCGGCTTTGGCGTTTTCGCGGCCTTCTTCGGTGCGGACCGAACGCTTGATGAGCTGGCGCGTTGAGAGCGGATGATTTTGGCCATGAACGGGATATACTGATACGTCATGACCGCAGGCAACGACTTTGATCCGAGCGACGACCTCAGGGCCAGTAACGTTGAGACTGGTGACCTCGAGGCTGATGACGTCGGGGCCGAGCCAAAGCTGTTCTCGGCATTGCTGACGCCGCACCGCTCGCTGAACCGCACGGGCTTTATCGTGCTGATGTCGTTCGTCACCGTGGTCAGCTTCATCGCCGGCGTGGTGTTCTGGTGGCTGGGCGCCTGGCCGATCTTCGGCTTCTTCGGGCTCGACGTGCTGGTGATCTACTGGGCGTTCAAGGTCAATTTCCGTACCGCCAGAGCCAGCGAGGAGATCACGGTGACGCCGTCGGAACTGCGGGTCCGCCGGATCAGTCACCGCGGCCATGTGGCGGAATGGGTACTCAATCCGCTCTGGGTGCGGTTTGAGCAGATCTCGCACCAAGAATTCGGCATCGAGCGGCTTTATCTGGTGTCCCGGGGCCGCCGGGTCAGCATCGGCAGCTTCCTCAGCCCCGATGAAAAGGCTAGCTTTTCCAAAGCCTTGACGGCTGCGCTGAACACCGCGAAACGCGGCCCGACCTACAACCCCATCGCTTGAGTAAGCTCATTTGAGCATGATCCGGTCGGAAAACCGGTCCCCACTTTGCGCTAACGCGGCCGTACCGGTCCGGATCATGCTTGTCGGAAATCGGGTGGTTTGGATGCGCCATGGCTCCTAAATCAGACACCATGATGACACTCGCCATACATGACCAGCGCCTGGCCAAGCCGGGCCCCCAGAACGCCGCGCTGCGCGACTATGATTCGGTGCGGCGCGCCATCGCGTTCATCTCAGAGCACTGGCGCACACAGCCGACCATCGAAGCGATGGCCGATGCCGCCGCGGTCACGCCGGATGAATTGCACCATCTGTTCCGCCGCTGGGCCGGGCTGACGCCAAAGGCTTTCATGCAGGCGCTGACCCTGGATCACGCCAAGAACCTGCTGCGCGATTCCGCAAGCGTGCTCGACGCCGCGCTCGACTCGGGTTTGTCGGGACCGGGACGGCTGCACGATCTGTTCGTCACGCATGAGGCGATGTCGCCGGGTGAATGGAAGACCGGCGGCGGCGGCATGACGCTGCGCTACGGCTTCCATCCCTCGCCGTTCGGCACCGCGATCGTGATCGCAACGGACCGCGGGCTCGCGGGGCTTGCCTTCGCCGATCCCGGCGACGAGCAGACCTCCTTTGCCGACATGAAGCGGCGCTGGCCGAACGCGACCTTTGTCGAGGACACCGACGGCACCACCGCATTGGCGCAGCGCGTGTTCGATACAAGGTTGTGGCGGGCGGACCAGCCGCTGCGCGTCGTGCTGATCGGCACCGACTTCGAGGTGCGGGTGTGGGAAACGCTGCTCAAGGTGCCGATGGGGCGCGCGGTGAGCTATTCCGACATCGCCTGCAAGATCAGCAACCCGAAGGCCTCGCGCGCCGTCGGCGCCGCGGTCGGCCGCAACCCGGTGTCGTTCGTGGTGCCCTGCCATCGCGCACTCGGCAAGAGCGGCGCGCTGACCGGCTATCACTGGGGCATCACCCGCAAGCAGGCAATGCTCGGCTGGGAAGCCGGCCAGGTGGGGTTGCACTAAGGTAAGCCGTTCCCGGTCCCGTCACCCTGAGGAGCGCGAATCGCGTCTCGAAGGGTCGACGGCCCGACTGGTGGCCGTGCATCCTTCGCGACGCCGCTACGCGGCTCCTCAGGATGACGGGACGAGCGGATTGATCGCTTCAGCTACCCCGCCAGATCGACCTTGGATGCAACGGTGGAATCGGCGTTGAGCCGATAGACCACCGGAGCGCCGGTCGCGAGCTCGCGCTTGAGGATCTGCTCCGGCGAAAGCTTCTCCAGCACCATGATCAGCGCGCGCAGCGAATTGCCGTGGGCGGCGACCAGCGTGCGCTGGCCGCGCAGCACGCCGGGCAGGATCTCCTGCACGTAATAGGGCAGCGTGCGCGCCAGCGTATCCTTCAGGCTTTCGCCGCCGGGCGGCGGCACGTCGTAGGAACGGCGCCAGATCAGGACCTGATCCTCGCCCCACTTCTTGCGGGCATCATCCTTGTTGAGGCCAGAGAGATCGCCGTAATCGCGTTCATTGAGCGCCAGATTCTCCGTGGTCGGCAGGTCGGTCTGGCCGATCTCGGCGAGCATCAGCTTCAGCGTGTGCTGCGCGCGCGTCAGGTCGGAGGTGAAGGCGACATCGAACGACAGGTCCTGCGCCTTCAGCTTGCGTCCGGCGTCCTTGGCCTCGGCGATGCCCTGCTCGGTGAGATCAGGGTCCTTCCACCCGGTGAACAGGTTCTTCAGATTCCATTCGCTCTGACCGTGACGAACGAGCACAAGAAGACGATCACTCATTTCAGATTCCGTTTCGCTAAGCTGGATTTGATCTCGTCGGGCGATCTCAGTCGCTCAACCCGAGCACGTCGGCCATCGAGTACATGCCGGGCTTCTTGCCATGCGCCCACAGCGCTGCCTTCAGCGCGCCCTGTGCGAACAGCGCGCGGTCCTCGGCATGATGCGACAGTGTGATGCGCTCCGAGGGACCGGCAAAGATCACGCTGTGATCGCCGGCCACGGTGCCGCCGCGCAACGAGGCAAAGCCGATATCGCCCGCACGCCGCGCACCGGTCAGGCCATCGCGGCCGCGCGCCCAATGCTGATCGAGCGCGATCTTGCGTCCGGCAGCGGCGGCTTCGCCGAGCATCAGGGCGGTGCCCGACGGCGCGTCGATCTTGGACTTGTGGTGCATCTCGAGAATTTCGATGTCAAAACTCTGGTCGAGCGACTGCGCGACGCGCTTGACCAGCGCGGCGAGCAGATTGACGCCGAGGCTCATATTGCCCGACTTCACGACGATGGCGCGGTTCGTGACGCTCCGGATCACCGCATCGTCGGACTGCGACATGCCGGTGGTGCCGATGACATGGACAAGGCCGCGCTCGGCCGCGATCGCGACATTGGCGATGGTCGCGGCCGGTACGGTGAAATCCAGGATGCCGTCGGCGCCCGCCGACATCGACCACAGATCGGCCGACAGCGCGACGCCATTGGCGGGAAGGCCTGCGAGCACGCCGGCGTCCTTGCCGAGCAGCTCCGAGCCCGGCGCTTCCAGCGCGCCGACCAGCACCGCCCCCGGGGTTTCGGAAATCACCCGCGTCAGCGTGCGGCCCATCCGGCCGCCCGCTCCCGCAACAATCAGACGCATGTCAGCCATGGCTCACCTCTGCAGGCCGTATAAAGCATGATCCGGAAAAGGGGAAACCGCTTTTCCGAGCCGAAATCATGGCTCCAACGGACGAATCCCACGGCTGTTCCCGGCAATCGAACCGGCGGCTTGGTGTCCGGGCTACGGGCTGTCGTGCCCCTCGATGATGATGAGGTCGGCGATCGAATGCGGCTGCCGCACCTTGAGGTTGGCCTGGTATTCCGGCGAGTTGTAGCAGGCGAGCGCGGTCTGATAATCCGCGAATTCGATCACGACGTTGCGCGAGCGGCTCTGGCCCTCGACGCCGGTGAACTTGCCGCCGCGAACAATGAACTTGCCGCCGAATTTCTGGAAGATCGCCGGGTTGGCCGCCATATAGGGCTTGTAGCCCTCCTCATTGTGAACGTCGACGCGTCCAATCCAGTATCCCTTCGCCATCTCTGTTCTCCCTCGTTGTTGTTCAGGCGAGCGCCTCGGCGATTTCGGCGTGAATGGCTTCGGCGGCGGCCTTCGGATCGGCGGCTTCCATCACCGGACGCCCGACTACCAGATAGTCAGCGCCGGCGGCGATCGCACGGGCCGGCGTCATGATGCGCTTCTGGTCGCCTGTCGCGGAGCCGGCGGGGCGGATGCCCGGCGTCACCAGGTTCATCCGATCGCCGACGATCTTGCGCAAGGCTGCGGCTTCCTCGGGCGAGCTGACAAGGCCGTCGACACCGAGCGCCTGCGCCTGCCTGGCGCGCGCTTCGACGAGATCGGAGACGCTGAGGCCGTAGCCCGCGGCCTGAAGATCGTTGTCGTCGTAGGAGGTCAGCACCGTCACCGCGAGGATCTTCAGGGTAGAGCCGGCGCGTGCCTCGACTGCCGCCTTCATGGTCTGCGGATAGGCATGCACGGTGAGGAAGGTGGCGCCGAGACCGGCGACGCTTTCGACCCCGCGCGCGACCGTATTGCCGATGTCGTGCAGCTTGAGGTCGAGAAACACCTTCTTGCCGCCGCCTGCGAGCTGCTTCGCGAGCGTGAGGCCGCCGGCATAACCGAGCTGATAACCAATCTTGTAGAACGTGACGCTGTCGCCGAGCCTGTCGATCATCGCCTCGGCGCTAGCGACGGACGGCAGATCGAGCGCCGCAATCAACCGGTCTCTTGGAGCGATCTTGGCTGGCTGCATGTCACCTCACATCATGCGTTGGGAATGGTCGACCAGCTGCCGCACCAGCGCGCGCATCGCGTCGATGTCGGCCTGGTGCTTCAGATGATCCATATCGTCATAGGCCTGCTCGGCGAATGACAGCGCGAGCTGGCTCGGGATCACGGTCGCGTGGCATGCCGTCAGGATCAGGCGCAGCGCCGCCAGCGCGCGCGTGCCGCCGAGCCGGTTACCGGATGCCGCTGCGATCGCGAAGGCGCGGCCATGGAACACCTGGCCGCGGGCCTCGTGCGGATCCTGCACGCGGCTCACCCAGTCGATCGTGTTCTTCACCAGCGCCGGCACCGAGGAATTGTATTCCGGCGTCACGATCAAGACGCCATGATGGGCGCCGATCATCCGCTTCAAATTGACGGCGTGCTGCGGCACGCCCGATTTCGCCTGCAGGTCGCCGTCGTAGATCGGCAGCGGAAAATCGCCGAGCGAGATGCGCGTGACGTCGACCCCCAGCTGCGCGAGCTCCTGCGCCAGCACGGCAGCGAGCTTCGTATTGAGCGAGCCGGATCGAAGCGATCCCGGGATCACGAGGATTTTCAGCGCGGACATTTTCGAAATCGCGGTTAGGGCGCGCGCCGCCCGGCGCGACACCGCAGGGCGATCAGCCCTTGCGATACACCCAGACCCGCGCGGGCGGAAGGTTCATCCAGATCCGCTCGGACGCCTCTGTGGACACGCCGGGCAGCGACTTCGGAATCGGGGGCACCACCGAATAGGTGAACTGCACGAAGGGCGCACCGGGGGCAAGCGCCAGGAAGGCGTCGCGGACCAGCCTGAGGCGGGTCAGCATCGGCTTGGTGACCAGCGGCAGGCCGGAGACCATCGCGGAGGCAGGAGACTTCAGCACCTCCCACAGCGTATCGCGAAGCCTGTAGGCGTCACCCTGGACCACCCTGGCCTGCGGATAGCGTTCGCGCAGCAATGCGCAGAAACCGGGATTGTATTCGACCAGCACGAGCCGCTTTTGATCGACGCCATGCTCGATCAGCGCGTTGGTGATCGCCCCGGTGCCGGGTCCGAGTTCGACCACCGGCCCTTCCGCATCAGGATCGACATATTGCGCCATGGTGCGAGCAAGCAGCCGTCCTGACGGCATCACCGCGCCCATATGCAGCGGCTTCTCGATCCATGAACGGAGAAAACGAACCTCGTCGTCGAGACGGAGGGGCTTCTTCGACGCACGCACGGACGATTGCAGGGGCATGTCGCTACCAGGCGGGACCGCACAATCGAGCGGTTGTCAGAAAACGGTCATAAAGACGTATAGATCGAAGCCGTTACGGTCAAGCGCGACGACAACTACTGGGTGGTGCGGTTTCCGAAGAAGTCCTTGACCTTAGAGAAGAAACCCGCTGCCTCCGGCTGGGTTGCACCGGACGACAGCTTTTCGAACTCCATCAGCAATTCCTGCTGCTTCTTCGTCAGATTCTGCGGCGTTTCGACCACGACCTGGACATACATATCGCCGGTCTGGCGCGAGCGGAGCACCGGCATACCCTTTGATGCGATGCGGAATCGCCGACCCGACTGGGTGCCGGAGGGCACCTTCACCTTGGTCTTGCCCTTGTCGATGGTCGGCACCTCGAACTCGCCGCCGAGTGCTGCAGTGACCATCGAGATCGGCACGCGGCAGTGCAGGTCGGCGCCATCGCGCTGGAAGAACTGATGCGTGGTCAGCGACAGGAAGATGTAGAGGTCGCCGGGCGGGCCACCGCGGACACCGGCCTCGCCTTCGCCGGCGAGACGAATGCGGGTGCCATCCTCGACTCCCGGGGGAATGTTGACCGACAGCGCGCGGTCGCGCGTCACCCGGCCGGAACCGGCGCAGGAGGTGCAGGCGTCCTCGATCATCTGACCGCGGCCCTGGCAGCCGGGGCAGGTCCGCTCCAGCGTGAAGAAGCCCTGGGCCTGCCGGATACGGCCGGCGCCACCACAATGCGAGCAGGTCTTCGGCTTGGTGCCGGCCTTGGCGCCGGTGCCCGAGCAGGATTCGCAGGTGACCGAGACCGGGATCTCGATCTGCGCGGTCTTGCCCTGGAAAGCGTCCTCGAGCGTGATCTCCATGTTGTAGCGCAGGTCGGCGCCACGCTCGCGGCCGCCGCCGCCGCGGCGTTGCCCGGCCATGCCGAACAGGTCCTCGAAAATGTCGGAGAAGGACGAGGCGAAGCCGGCGCCGAAGCCGGGACCGCCGCCGCCCATGCCCTGCTCGAAGGCGGCATGGCCGAAGCGGTCATAGGCGGCGCGCTTGTCGCCGTCCTTCAACACCTCATAGGCTTCGTTGATTTCCTTGAACCGGACCTCGCTGCTGGAGTCGCCCGGATTCTTGTCCGGATGCCACTTCATCGCGAGCTTGCGGAAAGCCGTTTTCAGCTTGGTCTCGTCCGCGTTCCGCTCGACCTCGAGGGTCTCGTAATAGCAGCGCTTGGTCGACATCCTTCAATTCCGTCCGGAGTTCATCGCCATCGCCAAGGATTGCGCCTGCAAGGATTGCGCCTGTCTGGAAGATGCAGCGATCGCCTTAAAGAAAAATGACCCCCACTCCTCCGAGACGCATCGCGTGCTCTTTGGTGCGAGGGTCATCATCTCAAACCCGCTTAAGCAGATTTCTTGTTGTTCTTGTCGTCGTCGACCTCGGTGAACTCCGCGTCGACGACGTCATCCTTGGCAGCGTCCTTGGCCGCATCGGCCTCGGCCTGCTGCTTGTACATGGCCTCGCCGAGCTTCATCGAAGCCTGCGCCAGCGTGTTGGTCTTGGCCTTGATTGCCTCGGCGTCGTCGCCCTTCAGCGCTTCCTTGAGGTCGCTGACGGCGTCCTCGATTGCGCGGCGGTCGGTGTCCGGGATCTTCGAGCCGTGCTCGGCCAAAGCCTTCTCGGTCGAATGAACCAGGCCGTCGGCATGGTTCTTGGCGTCGACTGCCTCGCGGCGCTTCTTGTCCTCGGCCGCATTGGCCTCGGCGTCCTTGACCATCTTGTCGATGTCGGCTTCGGACAGACCGCCGGATGCCTGGATCCGGATCTGCTGTTCCTTGCCGGTCGCCTTGTCCTTGGCCGAGACGTTGACGATGCCGTTGGCGTCGATGTCGAAGGTCACCTCGATCTGCGGCATGCCGCGCGGAGCCGGCGGAATGCCCATCAGGTCGAACTGGCCGAGCATCTTGTTGTCGGCCGCCATTTCACGCTCGCCCTGGAAGACGCGGATGGTGACGGCGCCCTGATTGTCTTCGGCCGTCGAGAACACCTGGCTCTTCTTGGTCGGGATCGTGGTGTTGCGGTCGATGATGCGGGTGAACACGCCGCCCAGCGTCTCGATGCCCAGCGACAGCGGGGTCACGTCGAGCAGCAGCACGTCCTTGACGTCGCCCTGCAGCACGCCAGCCTGGATCGCAGCGCCGATCGCGACGACTTCGTCGGGGTTGACGCCCTTGTGCGGCTCCTTGCCGAAGAACTGCTTCACCACTTCCTGGATCTTCGGCATGCGGGTCATGCCGCCGACCAGCACCACTTCGCCGATCTCGCCGGCGGTCAGGCCGGCATCCTTCAGCGCCTTGCGGCACGGCTCGATGGTCTTCTCGACCAGGTCGGCCACCAGCGCCTCGAACTTGGCGCGGGTCAGCTTCATCGTCAGATGCTTCGGACCGGTCTGGTCAGCCGTGATGAACGGCAGGTTGATTTCGGTCTGCGTGGTCGACGACAGCTCGATCTTGGCCTTTTCAGCGGCCTCCTTCAGGCGCTGCAAAGCGAGCTTGTCGTTGCGCAGGTTGATGCCCTGCTCCTTCTGGAACTCGTCGGCCAGATAACCAACAAGGCGCATGTCGAAATCTTCACCGCCGAGGAAGGTGTCGCCGTTGGTCGACTTCACCTCGAACACGCCGTCGCCGATCTCGAGGATCGAGACGTCGAAGGTGCCGCCGCCGAGATCGTACACGGCGATCGTGCCGGTCTTCGACTTGTCGAGACCGTAGGCGAGCGCGGCAGCGGTCGGCTCGTTGATGATGCGCAGCACTTCAAGGCCGGCGATCTTGCCGGCGTCCTTGGTGGCCTGACGCTGCGCGTCGTTGAAATAAGCGGGCACCGTGATAACGGCCTGCTCGACCTTCTGGCCGAGATGCGCCTCAGCGGTCTCCTTCATCTTCTGCAGGATGAAGGCCGAGACCTGCGAGGGCGAATAGGTCTTGCCATCGGCTTCGACCCAAGCGTCGCCGTTCGATGCCTTGACGATCTTGTAGGGAACGAGCTTCTTGTCCTTCTCGACCATCGGGTCGTCATAGCGGCGGCCGATGAGGCGCTTCACCGCAAAGAACGTACGCTCGGGATTAGTCACCGCCTGGCGCTTCGCCGGCTGGCCGACGAGGCGCTCGCCATCGTCAGTGAAAGCAACGATTGACGGCGTCGTCCGCATGCCTTCCGCGTTCTCGATCACCTTGGCGTTTTTGCCATCCATAACGGCAACGCACGAATTCGTCGTGCCGAGGTCGATCCCAATGACCTTACCCATGGTTTTGATATCCTCATTTGTTGCGGCAGGTTGGTTGGGCCCTGACGGCGCTCCGTACCGAACCCCCAGACGTTCACATACTCGCGATATTGCGACGGTGAGCCTGATATAGGAGAGAGGGTCCTGCCCGCAAGGACTGGACGCAACGTTGAGGCCTGAAAAGACTGACGTTTGAAAGATTGTGTCAGCCCGACTGCGGCGCCGGTTCAGGCCCGAAGCAAGCCCCGAGACAGGCCCAAGCTACGCCCAAGCCAAGTTAACAAATCGGCAATGATTTAGGTCGCCAACGTCCGCCGCGCGACGTCACCGCTGTTGAGTGAACACTCACAAACGTCGTATGCGAGACCGGCGCACGGCCGAGGCGCGCTGTTTGGCCGCTGGCCCGCCGCAGGCGGTGGGCTCGCGGAAACGTCGGGAAGCTGAAAAGTGCCAGCCAATCAGGGCGAAAAGCCCATGGAATCGAGCCCGCGGGCCCTGAGCGGAGATTTGGTGGCCTGTTGCAGGGTCATCAAAACCGCTAAAAGCGGTCCGACTGAAAGAGGCCACCCAGCCCTGCACCGGGCCCGTTGCGCGGCCACCAAGCAAAACCGGTAGATCCCCCCATGACGCCTTTTCGAGTTCTCGTTGCGGTTGCCTTGCTGATTGCTGCCACCTGTCGTGGCTTCGCCGCCGACGTGGTGTTTCCGCCGGGCGCGCATGTCGGAATGAAGCCGCTGGTGGGCCTCAACCGGGCCAAGTCGTTCATCGGCTTCGAGACCGAGGACCAGGGCGTGAAGGTCCTGATCGCCGACCTGCCCGCGGACGCCTACGCCGAGGTCGTGAACGCGTTCAAGGCCAATCCCGCCGGCACCGGGAATATCAAGCCCGAGAGCCTCGATACGCCGGCCGGCCTCGCCTACTACACCGTGGAGAGTGCGCGCGACGGCGCCAGCAATGTGCGGCGCTATTCCATGATCCTGCCGGGGCCGACCTTCTCCGGCTATGTCGCGGTGCAGGTGCCAGAGAACGCGAGCAAGATCTACACCGACGACGCCGTGCGGCAGATGTTCGCCACCGCCCAGATCCGCAACGAGGTGCCGGTCGACGAGCAGCTCGGCATGATGCCGTTCAAGGTCACCGAGCTCAGTGGTTTCAAGAATATCCGCATGCTGGCGCCGGGCGCGGCACTGCTGATGGCCGACGGCGACGAGAAGGCCCTCGAGACCAAGCCCTTCTTGCTGCTTGGCATCATCGGCTCGGCCCCGGCCACACCCGATGATCGCGGCCGCTTCGCCCAGCAGATCGCGACCACCATCCCCGGCGTGCGCGACGGGCGGATCACCATGTCCGAGCCGATCCGGATCGACGGCCAGGCCGGCTTCGAGACCCGGATCGACGCCGTCAGCGGCAAGGACAACACCCCGGTGACCATCGTGCAGTGGCTGCGGTTCGGCGCGCAAACCTCGATGCGCATCATCGGCAGCTCGCCGCGTACCGATTGGGAGAAGGCCTTCCCGCGCTTCCGCGCGGTGCGCGACGGCATCCAGCCGCGCGGCTGATCTCTTTCGTAGAGCCCTCCGAAAAATCGGACTTTCGCAGCTCCACGAACGGAACTAGCCTCCTCGCGCGATATCACACAAAGCGAGGAGGGCGCGATGTTGGATCGACGACGGATTGTTGCAGGCTTTGGCACGATGGCGCTCGCGACGCTGGTTCCCAGGAATCTCTGGGCCGCCGCGATCAAGCCCGACGACGGCTCCGCGCTGCTCGTGATCGACGTGCAGAACTGCTTTCTGCCCGGCGGCAGCCTCGCGGTGAAGGACGGCGAGCAGGTGGTGCCGGTGATCAACAAGATCGCCAAGAGCTTTGCCAATGTGGTGATGACGCAGGACTGGCACACGCCCGGACACGTCTCCTTTGCCTCAACCCACTCCGGCAAGAAGCCGTTCGAGACCATCGACCTCGCTTATGGCAAGCAGGTGCTGTGGCCCGATCACTGCGTGCAGGGCACCGACGGCGCCTCGCTGTCGAAGGAACTCGCGATCCCGCAGGCCGGGCTGATCATCCGCAAGGGATTTCACAAGGACGTCGACAGCTACTCCGCCTTCACCGAGGCCGACGGCAAGACCACCACCGGGCTTGGCGCCTACCTGACGGCGCGCAAGATCAATCGCGTGTTCGTCGCCGGGCTCGCCACCGATTTCTGCGTGGCCTGGACCGCGCTCGATGCGCGCAAGGCCGACTTCGAAACTTATGTGGTGGAGGATGCCTGCCGCGGCATCGACACCCAGGGATCGTTGGCCAAGGCCTGGGCCGATATGGACAAGGCCGGCGTCAAGCGGATCCAGTCGTCGGATATCGCGTGAGACATTGGATCAGGCGGTGATGTCGGCGCCTGGGGCGGCCTTGGCGCCGCCCTTGGAGACACCGACCAGTGCCGGACGCAGGATGCGCTCGCCGATCATGTAGCCGGCCTGCACGACCTGCACCACGGTGCCCGACGGCACCGACGTGTCCGGCACTTCGAACATCGCCTGCTGGAAGTTCGGATCGAACTTCTCGCCGATCGGGTCGAACTTCTTGACGCCGTTCTTTTCCAGCGTGTTGAGCAGCGAGCGCTCGGTCAGCTCGACGCCTTCGAGCAGCGCCTTCAGGCCGGGATCGGCCGCTTCCTTGGTCTCGGCCGGCACTGCGTCGAGCGCGCGCTGCAGATTGTCGGCGATGTCGAGCACGTCACGGGCGAAGCCGGTGATGCCATAGGTCTTGGCGTCGGCAACCTCGCGGCGGGTGCGCTGACGGAGGTTCTCCATCTCGGCCAGCGTGCGTAGCGTCCGGTCGCGCGCCTCGGCGAGTTCCTTGGTCAGCGCCTCGACCGATCCCACCTCGGGATCGTCAGGCATGATGTAGGGCTTCGAGACCACGGGCTCACCCGTCGGCGCCGAATTCTCGGTGTTGTCATTGGCCCGGTTCGGATCGGTCATGGCTTGCCTTCTCGAAAACTCGCGTCGGTTCAAATCTTGGGGATTGCTGCCCGGGATATCGTGCTTTGAGCGGCGAAAATCAAGCGCAACATACCGGTTAGGGCCAGCGCACCTCCACTTCGCGTCAAGAAACCCGTCAAATAAAACCGAATTTCGCTCCGATCAGCCGCCCAGCATCTTGCTGACGATGCGCGCGGCATAGTCGACGGTCGGGATCACCCGAGCATAGTTCAGCCGCGTCGGTCCGATCACGCCGAGCACGCCGACGATCCGACCCTGGGCGTCGCCGTATGGCGCGATGATGGTCGAGGAACCCGACAGTGAGAACAGCTTGTTCTCCGAACCGATGAAAATCCGCACGCCCTCGCCGCGTTCGGCGCGGCCGAGCAGATCGATCACGCCGCGCTTGGTCTCGAGATCGTCGAACAGCGACTTGATGCGCTCGAGATCGTCGAGCGCGTGCAGATCCTCGAGCAGATTGGCGTGGCCGCGCACGATCAGCTGGCGATCCTCGTTCGCGCCGCCGGACCAGCTTGCGATGCCGGCCGCGACCACCTTTTGTGTGAGCTGATCGAGCTCGGCGCGGTTTTGCGTCAACGCCGTCTCGAGCTCGAGCCGCGCTTCGGCCAGCGTCCGGCCGCGGATCCGTGCATTGAGGAAATTGGTCGCTTCGGTCAGCGCCGAAGATGGAACGCCCGGCGGCAGCGCCAGCACCCGGTTCTCGACCTGGCCGTCTTCGCCGACCAGCACGACCAGCGCCTTCTCCGGCTCCAGCCGCACGAATTCGATGTGCTTCAGCCGTGCATTCGACTTTTGCGTCAGCACCACCGCCGCGGCGCGAGTCAGCCCCGACAGCTGCGTCAGCGCTTCGCCAAGCGCCGCCTCGACGGATTGCGCACGGCCGACGGCAGCCAGCTGGGTCTGGATCGACTGACGCTCGGCCTCGGTGAGGTCGCCGACCTGCATCAGGGCGTCGACGAAGAAACGCAGGCCGAGTTCGGTCGGCAGCCGGCCCGCCGAGGTGTGCGGCGCATAGATCAGGCCGAGCTGCTCGAGGTCCGACATCACGTTGCGGACCGAGGCCGGCGACAACGGTAATGCGATCAGACGCGAAATGTTGCGCGAGCCGACCGGCTCACCGGTCGCAAGGTAGCTCTCGACGATTTGACGAAAAATATCGCGCGATCGCTCGTTGAGCTGGGCGAGCCCCGCATGCGGTGCGATCAGGCCAATCGGATCGTGATGAGTCACACTCCAGTCCCTCACAATTACTGCCTAATCTGTCGCTCCGGGAGGCCGGTGACAAGCATGCATTCAGCCCCCCGGTACCGGGCCAACCCGGGGCCGAAAACCCTTGCCGCTGCCCGTTCCCCCTCCTACAAGCACGCCCAGCCATATATCTCGGATTTTTGGAGGATTTCATGCGGCCAAGCCGCCGTGCGCCCGATGAACTGCGTCCCGTGTCGCTGGAACGCGGCGTCGTAAAATATGCCGAGGGTTCCTGCATGGTGAAATTCGGCGACACCCATGTGCTGGTGACCGCCACGCTGGAAGAGCGGCTGCCGCCCTGGCTGAAGGGTCAGGGCCGCGGCTGGGTGACCGCCGAATACGGCATGCTGCCGCGCGCCACCCTGGAACGCACCCGCCGCGAGGCCTCCGCCGGCAAGCAGGGCGGCCGCACGGTCGAGATCCAGCGGCTGATCGGCCGCTCGCTGCGCGCGGCCGTCGATCTGGAGGCGCTCGGCGAGCGCCAGATCACGGTCGATTGCGACGTCATCCAGGCCGATGGCGGCACCCGCACCGCTTCGATCACCGGTGCCTGGGTGGCACTGGCCGACTGCATCAACTGGATGAAGACCCGCAACATGCTGAAGACCAACGTGTTGCGCGATAATGTGGCGGCGATCTCCTGCGGCATCTACCAGGGCACGCCGGTGCTCGATCTCGACTATGCCGAGGACTCCGAGGCCGACACCGACGCCAATTTCGTCATGACCGGCGACGGCCGCATCATCGAGGTGCAGGGCACCGCCGAGAAGACGCCGTTCTCGCAGGACGAGTTTCTGGCGCTGATGGCGCTGGCGCGCAAAGGTGTCGCGCGTCTGGTCGACTTGCAAAAGATCGCGGTGGCGTAGTCAGATTGGTCATGCATCGCCGAATCACCGGAAGGCTCGTCATCGCCACCCATAATCCCGGCAAGCTCGCCGAGATGCGGGAACTGCTGGCGCCGCATGGCGTGGAGGCGGTGTCGGCCGGCGAGCTTGGCCTCGCCGAACCCGAGGAGACCGGCGACAGTTTTCGCACCAACGCGGCGATCAAGGCGATCGCCGCGGCGAAGGTGACCGGACTGCCGGCTTTCGCCGACGATTCCGGCCTCGTGGTCGACGCGCTCGACGGCGCACCCGGGATCTACTCGGCGCGCTGGGCCGGCGAAGGCAAGGATTTCATGGCGGCGATGACGCGGATCGAGCGCCTGCTGCAGGAGCGCGGCGCCACCGCGCCGGACCGGCGAAGTGCGCATTTCGTCTCCGCCCTGTGCGTGGCCTGGCCGGACGATCACCTCGAAGAGGTCGAGGCCCGGGTCGATGGAACCCTGGTCTGGCCGCCGCGCGGCACCGCCGGCTTCGGCTACGATCCGGCCTTCCTGCCCGACGGCTACGCGCGGACCTTTGGCGAGATGACCAGCATCGAGAAGCACGGCCTGCCGCCGCTCGGACTCGGACTGTCGCATCGCGCCCGCGCCTTCGTGAAGCTCGCGGAGATCTGCCTTGAGCCACGCTGAACGAGCAGCCCCTCAACGAAAGGCGTTTGGCGTCTACGTGCACTGGCCGTTCTGCCTGTCGAAATGCCCGTATTGCGATTTCAACAGCCACGTGCGGCATGCGCCCGTCGACGAGGAGCGCTTCGTGCGCGCCTTCGCCCGCGAGATCGAGACCACGGCCGCGCGGGCGCCGGGGCGCGAGGTCACTTCGATCTTCCTCGGCGGCGGCACGCCTTCGCTGATGCAGCCGCAGACCGTCGGCGCCGTGCTCGATGCGATCGGCAAGCACTGGTCGGTGGCGCGCGATGTCGAGGTCACGCTCGAGGCCAATCCGACCAGCGTCGAGGCGACGCGCTTTCGCGGCTATCGCGCAGCCGGCGTCAATCGCGTCTCGCTCGGCGTGCAGGCACTGGATGACGCATCGCTGAAGGCATTGGGCCGCCTGCACACCGCGCGGGAAGCGCTCGACGCGGTTGCGATCGCGCGAAGCGCGTTCGACCGTTACTCGTTCGACCTGATCTATGCGCGGCCCGACCAGACGCCGCAGATGTGGGCTGATGAGTTGAAGCAGGCGATCTCGGAAGCGGCCGAACATCTGTCGCTCTATCAGCTCACGATCGAGGAAGGCACGCCATTCTTCGGGCTGCACGCCGCCGGCAAATTGCAGACGCCGGATGAAGCGACCGCGCGCGCTCTCTACGACGTGACGCAGGAGGTCTGCGCCCGCGAGGGATTGCCGGCCTACGAGATCTCCAATCACGCCCGCGCTGGCGCGGAGTGCAAGCACAACCTCGTCTACTGGCGCGGCGAGGAATATGCCGGCATCGGCCCCGGCGCGCATGGCCGGCTCGACATCGACGGTGTCAGGCACGCGACCGCGACCGAGCGGCGCCCCGAGGCGTGGCTGTTGAATGTCGAGGAACGCGGTCACGGCGTCGTCACCGATGACGGCCTCAACAGCGAAGAGCGCGCCGACGAATTTCTGCTGATGGGGCTGCGGCTTGCCGAGGGCATCGATCCCAAGCGCTATGCGGCACTGTCCGGACGCCAGCTCGATCCGCACCGGATCGCGATGCTGCGCGAGGAAGGCGCGATCGACGTCGATGCCGACGGACGGTTGCGCGTCACGAAGTCGGGATTCCCGGTGCTCGACGCGGTCGTCGCGGATCTCGCCGCCTAGAGCCTATCCCGTTCCGATGAATCGGAACGGGGCTCTAGATTCTTGTTTTGACGCGTTTTCTTCACGCGAACCGGCATCCACTTCGCTCGAAAACGCTCTGCGTGCACGCTGCCAAAATATCGAAAACAACCCCATGCAAAGTAGCTGGCGGGTGCCGGCGCTCGACAAGGCAGCTTGGCCGCCTGACGAAAACTAAGCCCCAAAACTCTTCGGCGAGCCCGCAACCGGCGTGCCGCCGCCGGACGCCACTTTCATGACCGCAAGGCCGCGTTCATTGGTGCCGTCGGAGCGGAAGCGGAACAGGCCGTCGATGCCGGCAAAGCCGGATGGATTGGTGAGCGTCTCCGGCGCGAAGCGCTGCGCGCCTTGGGTGCGCGCCAGCGCCGCCATCAGCGCGACGGCATCATAGGCCAGCGTCGCGGTACGCACCGGCTCGCCGCCATATTTGGCACGATAACGGCCGGCGAAGCTGCGGAAGCCGGACGGATCGGGCGCGGCGTAGAGGCCGCCCTGCAGCACGGGGCTCGCGAACACCCGCGGATTGTCCCACAGTCCGGTGCCGAGCAGCTGGATGTTGCGCAGGTTGGCGCCGGCCGCGGTCAGCGCATCGGCGGTCGCGACGACCGAATCGCCATCGTCGGCGATCAGCAGCGCATCGGCCTGGCCGAGCGCCTGCGCCACGGTCCGCGTCGGCGTTGCGCGATCGGCGCCGTATTTCTCGAATGCGACGACGCGGCCGTTCTTGCGGCCGACCGCCTGCTTGAACGCGGCCTCGACCACATTGCCATAGGCGTTGTCGGGTACCATCGCAGCGAACGAGCGCTTACCGATCCCGGCGGAATAATCGACGATGCGATTGATGTCGGACTCCGGCAGGAAGCTCAGCAGATAGACGCCGCGCCCGGCCACGCTTGAATCGGTGGAGAATGCAATCACTGAGGTTCCGCGCGGCCGCGTCAGTTGCGCGACGGCTGGCACCGAGCCCGCGAACAGTGGTCCCAGAATGATCTCGGCGCCTTCGGACAGCGCCTGCTGGGCACCCTGCGCCGCGCCTTGCGAACTGCCGCCATCGTCCTTGATCAGAAGCTGAATGTTCGGGTTCTGGAATTCCGCCAGCGCCATTTCGGCGGCGTTCCGCATCGACTGGGCGGCGAGCCCGGCATTGCCGGACGCCGACAGCGGCAGGATCAGCCCGATCTTGACTTGCCCGGTACCGACGGCTTGCGGCTGTTGCTGCGGGCCGGCGGGCCCTGCATCCTGGCCGCCGCCGAACGGGCTGGAAAACTGGCTCAGGCTTTGCTGGATTCCGGAGCAGGCCGACAGCAGCGGCGCGCCCAGGATGAGGCCAAGCGCAGTCCGCCGGGTCGTGCCCGACGGCGGGGACTTGGGGTGGTGCGGGCCTTCCATCGTCTCTCTTCTCTTGACCGACCATGATCGGCCAGGACTCCATCCAGCTCTGATGAGGCGGGTGGATTCAGGCATATTGTCGGCGAATAGTTAACCGGAACAAAAGGATTATGGCCCCGCGGCGCCGTTGCCGCGACCCACATTTCCGGAGCAGCGACCTTCAAGCAACACCCCTGCGGGTGTGGCGCAAGCGCTGCCATCCCTCTAGATTGGCATTATGCGCGCAAAAGCCAGTTCCCTCCACAGTCCGGACGCCACGGCGGGCACAGCGGCCAAAACCTTTTCGATCGGCGGCCAGCTGCTGGCCGCGCCAAGCGCTACGCCCGGGCTCCATCTGGTCGCGACCCCGATCGGAAATCTCTCCGACATCACCCTGCGCGCGCTGGAGACGCTGGCGGGCGTCGACGTCATCGCCTGCGAGGACACCCGAATTACGCGCCGGCTGACCGAGCGTTACGCGATCGCGGCCGAGCTTGCGCCCTATCACGAGCACAACGCCGCGCAGGCGCGGCCGAAGATCCTGGAGCGGCTGGCGCAGGGCGCCTCGATTGCGCTGGTCTCGGACGCCGGCACGCCGCTGATCTCAGATCCCGGCTTCAAGCTGGTGCGTGAGGTCTGCGCCGCCGGGCATGCCGTCATCGCCGTGCCGGGGCCGTCGTCGGTGTTGACGGCACTGTCGGTCGCGGCGCTGCCGACCGACCGGTTCTTCTTCGAGGGATTTTTGCCAACGAAGGAGCACGCGCGCCGCGCGCGGCTCACCGAGCTGGCGCGGATCGATGCGACGCTCGTGATGTTCGAATCGGGCAATCGCGTGCAGGACACGCTGCGTGATCTCGCCGCGATCATGGGCGGGCGCGATGCCGCAATCTGCCGCGAGCTGACCAAGCTGCATGAAGAGGTCAAGCGCGCCCCCGTCGCCGAGCTTGCGGCAGGCGCCGATGCGTTGGAGACACGCGGCGAGTTCGTGCTGGTCGTCGGACCGCCGGCCGATGATGCCGGAGTGATGGACCAGGACGCGCTCGACGATCTGCTGCGCGCCCAGCTCGCCCGCGGCAGCGTCAAGGATGCGGTCGCGCACGCGGTCGAACTGTCGGGCCGGCCGCGCCGCGAGGTCTATGCCCGCGCCCTCGAGCTTTCGAAAACCGCCGGGGGCGGCGATGGCGAAGAGTGACAGCGCCTCGCCCGAGCGCGTCGCGGCGTTCCGCACCGGCATATCGGCCGAAAGCCGCGCCGCAGCCCTTTTGATCGCCAAAGGCTATCGCATCCTGGCAAGACGCTTCCGCACCCCCTATGGCGAGATCGACCTGGTGGTGCGGCGGCGCAATCTCCTCGCGTTCGTCGAGGTCAAGGCTCGCGCCAGCCTCGATGACGCCGCCTATGCGGTGACGCCGCGCCAGCAGCAGCGCATCGTCAATGCCGCCCAGGCCTGGCTGATGGCGCATCCCGAGCATGCCGAATTTGATCTCAGATTCGACGCCGTGCTGATTGCGCCGAAGAGCTTACCGCGCCATCTGTTAGCGGCATTCGACGCCAGCCCTTAAAGTTACCTCCAGACCTCGCGGGATACGCTTATGAAATTGAAGATCGCCGTCCAGATGGATCCCATCGCGCGCATCAACATCCGCGGCGATTCCACGTTTGCGCTGCTGCTCGAAGCCCAGAAGCGCGGCCACGGCATTTCCTATTACACGCCAGATAAGCTGTCGCTGCGCGGCGAGGAGCTGGTGGCGCCGGTGCAGTCTCTCGCCGTGCGCGACGAGGTCGGCAATCACTTCACGCTGGGCGAGCCGAAGCGCGAGGCGCTCAATGGCTTCGACGTCGTGCTGCTGCGGCAGGACCCGCCGTTCGACCTCGCCTATATCACCTCGACCCATTTCCTCGAGCGCATTCATCCGAAGACGCTGGTGGTCAACGACCCGGCCAGCGTGCGCAACGCGCCGGAAAAGCTGTTCGTGATGAATTTCCCGCAGCTGATGCCGCCGACCCTGATCTCGCGCGATCTCGACGAGATCAACGCATTCCGCGATCAGCATGGCGCCGTCGTCATGAAACCGTTGCACGGCCATGGCGGCGCCGCGGTGTTCCGCGTGATGCCGCAGGACATGAATTTCGGCTCGCTGTTCGACATGTTCTCGGTCACCTTCAAGGAGCCCTGGGTGATCCAGCGCTTCCTCCCCGAGGTGAAGCATGGCGACAAGCGCATCATCCTGGTCGACGGTGAGTTCGCCGGCGCCGTCAACCGCGTGCCGGCGCCGGATGACCTCCGCTCCAATATGGTGCGTGGCGGCGCGGCCGCGGCGACCGAGCTCTCGGATCGCGAGCGCGAAATCTGCGCCACCGTCGGGCCCGCGCTGCGCGAACTTGGCCTGCTGTTCGTCGGCATCGACGTGATCGACGGCAACCTCACCGAGATCAACGTCACCTCGCCGACCGGCATCCGCGCCATTCAGCGGCTCAACGGCCCCGATGTCGCGGCCAAGGTCTGGGATGCCATCGAGAAGAAGCGCGCCGCCAAGTAACCCTCCCTTGTGCGCCGCACATGCCGGCTGAATTCTAAAGCGCGATGAGATTGAGTTGAATCATCATCGCGCTTTAGCTTCTTGTTTGAGCATGATCTTTTCGGAAAACCGCGTCACACTTTTCCGGATCATGCCTTAGCCAGCGTTCGCCCCGTAGCGTTCGCCTTATTCTTCTTGCCAGCTTGCGCGGGCGAGGGCAGCATTCTCTTGCCTGCGTCAGGTCAAGCGGCGGGTCAACGCGCGGGCAACAACGCGAAAATCTCAAAAAAATGTGGAGGAAGACGTATGACGCTCAATGTCTCACGACGATCCTTACTCGCACTCGGTGCCGGTCTCGGCGCCAGCACTCTCCTCGGCGGCACGGCAAAGGCGCGCGCTCCCAAACTCGGCACGCAGACACCCTATTGGCATCGTTTCATGCTCGGTGAAGTCGAAGTGACGGTCGTATCCGACGGCCCGCTGCCGCTCGGCGACCCCTCCGGCACCTTCACCGGCGTGCCGAAGGAAGAAGTGAAGAAGATGCTGTCCGACAACTTCCTCTCGCCCGACAATGTCGTGCTCGAGCAGAACTCGCCGATCGTCAACACCGGTGACAAGCTGATCCTGTTCGATACCGGCATGGGCACGTCGCAACTGTTCGGCAAGACCACCGGCCGGCAGCAGAAGAGCATGAAGGAAGCCGGCATCAAGCCGGAAGACATCGACGCCGTGGTGCTGTCGCACGCGCATATCGATCATATCGGCGGCATCGTCGATGCCGACAACAAGCCGCTATTCCCGAACGCGCAGTATTACATCGCTCAGAGCGATCTCGAGTTCTGGACCGACGAAGGCAAGATGGGCAGTCCGTTGAAGGACTTTATCGTGCACGCCCGCAAGAACCTGCTGCCGGTGCGCGACCGCATCGTATTCTTCAAGGATGGCCAGGAATTCCTGCCCGGCGTGCAGGCGATCGCGGCGCCCGGCCACACCGTCGGCCACACCATCTTCATGGTGAGCTCGGGCGGCAAATCCTTCGCCTTCCTCGGCGACCTCTCGCATCACGCGGTGCTGCTCCTGGAGCGACCGCGGATGGAATTCTCCTACGACACCGATCCGAAGCAGGCGGCGGCCTCGCGGGTCAAGCTGCTGGAGATGCTGGCCGCGAACAAGACCGCGGTGATGTCCTATCACTTCGCCTGGCCGGGCTACGGCCATGTCGCCAAGGTCGGCGAGGGCTTCCACTACTATCCGGAGCCGATGCAGATGATGCTGTGACGGCGGCGCATCCGGGGCGGCGCGCGTCGCCCCGGACGTTCTCTTAATGTTCTTGCGTTGGGCGGCGGAATTGTGCACTTTGCACACCCATCCCGTAGATAAGCGTGGATTTCCAGTGGCTTGAGTCAGATTCAGTTTTGCGAATTTCCGGTCCGGATCATGAGTCCCATAGGTTGTTACAACCGAATCGGCTCAACCGGAGATTCGTAGATGGCTGGCTCAGCCCACCCTCATGACATCGTCAACCCGATAATCATCGACGACATCACGCCGTCGTCGGTCGCGGCGCTATCCGATCCTCATGCACCCGACAAAATCGTCGTCAAGTTTCAGGCCCTACCGCCGGGCGAGACCAATCTACGAACGTTTCTATTCTACGTGGATCCATTCGACGCGACGGTATTACTTGAATCACTGTCGAAGCGCCTGAAGGGGCCAGCCAGTTAGCTGCTCGGCAACAGCCGACTGCAAGACGATGGAAGGTCGCCCTTATCAGCAAAGTCATTTGCCGCGCCTTGCCTTTTTAGGCGAAGGCTTCTGCTTCGCGATCTTGCCCAGCCTCTCGTTGAATCGCTTTTCGCTGTCGTCCGATTCGAGGTCGCGGGCGGCTTGCTTAAACTTCTCGATCTGAGACTTTTTGACAGCCATGCCTAAAGTTTCCTACGTGGCGTACATTGACGAATCCGGCGACGATGGAGTCGCTAGCGTTCGTCCGATTGACCCCAATGGTGCGAGCGAATGGTTCGTTCTCTCCGCCTTAGTCGTCCGCGCGGAAGCCCAGCGCGAGACCGTTTGGGTGCGCGACATTCTAAAGCAGATTCGCCTAGAACAGCGCCGGACCCTGCATTTTCAGCCCCTAGACGATTGGCGGCGCGCAATGGTTTGCGCCAGCATCGCCAAGTTGCCAGTTCGCTGCTTTGCGGTCATCTCGAACAAAGCCAATATGCACGGCTACCGGAACAAGAAGGCGGAAGCTGCTTCGGTGCTTGCTGGCCGAACCTGGTTCTACTGGTGGATTACACGGCTCCTACTGGAGCGCGTAACCGACTTCTGCGAGCAGCGCTCCTACCGCGACTATGGAGAGTCGCGCACTGTACGCCTTGAATTTGCGCGCCGTAAGGGCCTGAGATACGGGCACCTACAAGCGTATCTATGTTGGCTAAGAATGCAGAGCAAAGCCAACGCGTTGTTTTTGCGGCGGGGTGATCTAAAATGGTCTGTGGTGGACCCAATTCACCAGATCGCCGCCATCGATAATTCCGAACGTGCTGGCCTTCAATTGAGCGATTCAATCGCCTCGTCGTTCTATCAGTCGGTCACTAGCGCTGATGTCTCTCCAGCTATCGCACTTGAGCCCCGAATGGCGCGAGGTCGCAACGGTCAGGTTTTTGAGTACGGACTCAAGCTAATGCCCGACAACTTTCTCAGCCGCGCGACTCCTGAGCAGAGACGCATTTTCGATCACTACAAGGCGGCCACGAAATGAATAAATCAATTTGGGGCCGTTTGATCGCCTTAGCCGTGATTGAGTTGGTAATAGGCGCTATGTGGCTGTTCGGTACTGTCAACCCGGCGGTTTTCGCTGTGCTGACGATTGGCCTGCCCGTACTGGCTCTGACTGTGGCTCTGCCAATAGTGTTGTTGATCCGGTCCAATCGTTCTTCAACTCAAAACAGGCCGCCCTCAAATTTGAACTAGCCACTATTGCCCGAAACAGGCCAGTACCAAAAAGTGAGGCAGGCCCCCGGACCCTGAGGACACCGCTGGTTTGTAGTCCCACCCTCAAGGTGAGGCATCCATACGGCTGTCACGCAAAGCGTGACTCGGGTTACTTCCGGCGTTGCCTGCCTCGTGATTTTGTACCAGATTCCGGCTTTTGAATCAAGTAGTTAGATAACCTATTGACCGCGAATCACTTTTCGCGCCGCGAGAAATCGAACGCTAGCTGTACGCCCTTAGCGCGCATTCGATTTCGCCCGCCTCTCCAGCTTACCGGGCCGGTGAGCGATCAGCGGCACGATACGTGAGTCGCTTGCCGGTCGCACGCCATCGGTCCCTCAATCGGGTGCCACGTCCCTCCGGCAGGATCAGCGAGAGATTGCGTGTCCTAGCGGAGCCGGATTTCGGCTCGGCGGCGCATCTGGGGACGGCGCGCGTCGCCCCCGGATGTTCCCTTAATGTTCTTGCGCTGGGCGGCCCGCTCCGCTACCTTGGGTGGCGGAAGATAGGGGCAGCATGGTCCAGCGGGTTTCTACCGTCGCTTTCGAGGGGATCGAGGCTCGCGCGGTCGACGTGCAGGTGCAGGTCGCGCCCGGACTGCCGGCCTTTGCGATCGTAGGCCTCCCCGACAAGGCGGTGTCGGAGGCGAGGGAGCGGGTGCGCTCGGCGCTGATCGCCTCTGGCCTCGCACTTCCAGCCCGCCGCATCACCGTCAACCTAGCGCCCGCCGACCTGCCCAAGGAAGGCAGCCATTACGACCTGCCGATCGCGCTCGGCCTGATGGCGGCGATCGGAGCGATCCCGCCGGATGCGCTCGGTGGCTTCACCGTGCTCGGCGAGCTCGGGCTCGACGGCTCGATCGCGCCGGTGGCGGGCGTGCTGCCTGCTGCGATCGGCGCCAATTCGCGCGACGAGGGATTGATCTGCCCGGCCGCCTGCGGCTCGGAAGCCGCCTGGGCGAGCCCGGACATCCAGATCATCGCAGCTCACTCGCTGATCCAGATCGCCAATCACTTCAAGGGCACGCAGCTGCTGTCACGCCCGCAGCCGAAGGTGCATGAGCGCGAGGAGACGCTTCTGGACCTGCGCGACATCAAGGGCCAGGAGAGTGCCAAGCGCGCGCTCGAGATCGCGGCCGCCGGCGGGCATCATCTGCTGATGATCGGCTCGCCCGGCGCCGGCAAATCGATGCTGGCGGCGCGGCTGCCCTCGATCCTGCCGCCGCTGTCGCCGTCGGAGCTGCTCGAAGTCTCGATGATAGCCTCCGTCGCCGGCGAGATCCGCGACGGCGCCCTGACCGCGCGGCGCCCGTTCCGCAGTCCGCATCACTCGGCCAGCATGGCGGCGCTGACCAGCGGCGGCATGCGCGCCAAGCCCGGCGAGATCTCGCTCGCCCATCAGGGCGTGCTGTTCCTCGACGAGTTGCCGGAGTTCGATCCGCGCGTGCTGGATTCGCTGCGGCAGCCGCTGGAGAACGGCGAGGTCTCGGTGAGCAGGGCCAACCATCGCGTCACCTATCCGGCGCGCTTCATGCTGGTCGCGGCCATGAACCCGTGCCGCTGCGGCCACGCCTATGAGCCCGGCTATTCCTGCAAGCGCGGCCGGCTCGACCGCTGCACCGCCGACTACCAGATGCGGATTTCCGGCCCGCTGATGGATCGCATCGATCTGCGGATCGAGGTGCCGGCGGTGACTGCGGCGGATCTGATCCTGCCGCCGCCTGCGGAGGGTTCGGCCGAGGTCGCCCGGCGCGTCGCGGCCGCACGCGACATCCAGCTCGCGCGTTACGCGGCGGCCGGCATGCCGAATGTCCGCACCAATGCGGAAGCGCCGAGCTCGCTGCTCGAGACCATCGCGCAGCCCGACGCGCATGGACAGAAGCTGCTCCGCGAGGCGGCCGACACCATGCACCTCACCGCGCGAGGCTATCACCGCGTGCTGCGGGTGGCGCGCACGCTCGCCGATCTCGACGGCGCCGAGACGATCGGCCGGCTGCACCTCGCCGAGGCGCTGTCCTATCGTGCATTGGCCGACGATTTGCGCCGCGCGGCGTAGCGTTTTCCGGCGAAGCCTGTCCCGCACTTGATGCGGGATGGGCACCGGTTCGCATGAAGAAAACGCGTCAGAACCGAAGCTCTCTCCCGTTTTCCGCCCGATGCCCGCCGCGTCAACGCGGCAGTAACCACTCTCATTTACGCTCCGCAAACCATAAGCACCGCGATCCGCGGCGCGCTTGGGTCGAGCGAGTTGTGTCATGTTGCGTTTGAAGATTCTGGCCTCGGTGGTCCCGCTTGCCGTGGCCGCGGTATTTGCCCGCGCGGAATTGCTGCCGGGTCCCCGGCCCTGCATCGAGGTCGGCGGCGCAACGATGCAGATCGCATCGATCTCCTGGCTGGCCCAGCTTCACGTCGGCTTCACCGACGATCCCGGCCTTGCCACGGTCCGAGTCCAGATCGCCGACAGCGCCGAGGCCGCCGACTTCACCGTAATCGACGACATCGACGATGCCGAGGCCGGCGCCTGCGAAAGCAACGCCGTGCCGCAGCTGATCGGGATTTCCGGCAATCCCTCGGCGAGCGATCCGGTAATCTACCTTTCGCATGACGGTCCGTCGGACTATCGCGTCTTCGTGCAGTCGAAGACGTTTTCGGCCCGCGATGCCGCGGCCCTGATCGTCAGCGCCCGCGGCGAACACCGCCGCCTCGAATCCGCGTCGCTTGCACCTCGCGCGCCCTCCGCCGCTCGGGTCCTGGCAGAGTTAACCCTCCGCTAACCCTGTTCCGAGGGCACCGCGAAACGGCCACCAACTTCAAGCACTTTGCAATGTGACCGACGCATCGTCATCGGCAGTTCAAGCACTCTCAGGGCCACCATTGATGGGGCGTTTCTTCCGGATCAAGTTGCGCCTTCGCCGCTTCCTGCGGCGCCATTCCTGGGTCGCGACGATCGTCCGGTCCTTCACGATCTTCTCCATCGCATTCGGCAGCGCCTTCGGGTTCATCTCGGGCGCCCTCTCGCAGCAAAGCGGCTATGACCCCAATGCATTCGCGATCGGGGTCAGCTTCCTGTTCGCGCTGGCCTGCCTCTGGATCGTGACGCTCGGCATCCGCCTGCGGCTGATGCGGCGGAGGTTGCGCACCATCGCCATGCACAATGAGGCGATGGCCGACCGCAACTGGGAACTGCAGGAAGCCGAACAGCGCGCCTCTACCCTGTTCGAGGCGCAGGACGATTTGATCGTGCTGCGCGACCTCGACGGCCTCATCACCTACGCCAACGACGCCTATTGCGAACTGGCGCAGTCCTCCCGCAGCGAATTGATCGGCAGCACCGCCACGCTCAAGCTGCTCGAACAGGGCGACACCGCGCTCGAAGCCAACGGTACGCGGGTCTACGACCAGAAGATCGAAGGCCCGTTTGGGCCGCGCTGGATCGCCTGGCGCGAGGGTCTTGTGCGCAACGATGCCGGCGCGCCCGCGGAGATGCAGAGCGTCGGTCGCGACGTCACCGACCGCACCGAGAGCGAGCGGGCACTGGCCGAAGCGCGCGATCAGGCTGACGCCGCCAACCGCGCCAAGTCGCGCTTCCTGGCGATGGCGAGCCACGAGATCCGCACCCCGCTGAACGGCATCATCGGCATGAGCGGATTGCTGATGGACACGCAGCTGACGCCGGAGCAGACGACCTACGTCAAGGCGGTCAAGACCTCCGGCGACGCGCTGCTGGCGCTGATCGAGGAGCTGCTCGACTATTCCAAGATCGAAGCCGGCAAGATCGATCTCGAGCACCGCGCCTTTGCGCTCTCCGGCCTGATCGAGGACATCACCGAGCTGCTGGCGCCGCGCGCGCAGGCCAAGGGCATCGAGATCGCCGCCTATGTCGACGAGCGGCTGCCGATGCAGGTGGCCGGCGACGCCGCACGGCTGCGTCAGGTGCTGCTCAATCTCGCCGGCAACGCCATCAAGTTCACCGCGAGCGGCGGCGTGGCGCTGATCGTCGAGCCCGGCATCTGGCCGAACGAGATCAGCTTCCTGGTCCGCGACACCGGCATCGGCATCGCACCGGAAGCGCAGCAGCGCATCTTCCGGGAGTTCGAGCAGGCCGACGACCGCATCGCGCGCAGCTATGGCGGCACCGGCCTCGGACTTTCGATCAGCGACCGCATCGTCAAGCGAATGGGCGGCCGCATCACGCTCGCGAGCACGCCGGGCTCGGGCTCGACCTTCGAGGTATCGATCCCGCTCGCCGCCGCCGACACCGGCGAGGCCAACAGCTTCGCCGCGCCCGACCTCGCTGGCCAGTCGATCATGCTGGTCGCGCCGCACAGCATCGAGGTCTCGCTGATCTCGCGGCGCTTGCAGCGCTGGGGTGCGCAGACCTGCATCGTGTCGGACACCGGTGTCGCCGAGGCGCTGTTGCCGGAACGAAGCTGGCACGCCGTCCTGATCGACCACACGCTCGGCGCGCCGGCGATGGAGGCGTTTGCCCGCGCGGCGCGCCTGCATGCGACCCACTGCATCGTGATGTTCACGCCGGCGACGCGGCAGGAGCTTTCGGCCTCCGAGACGGCCATGTTCACCGGCTATCTGGTCAAGCCGCTGCGCGCGGCCTCGCTCGCCACACGCTTGATCGCGTCGCCCGAGATCGCGGCACCGAGCCTTGTCGGAGATCAAAGCCTTGCGATCGAGGCGATGGCCGAGCCCGCACCCGCGGCGGCCGCACCGCCGGACAAGGGGCTCTCGATCCTGGTCGCCGAGGACAATGAGATCAACGCGCTTTTGATGCGCTCGCTGCTCACGAGGCTCGGCCACAACGTGGTCATCACCACCAATGGCGAGCAGGCGATGGAATCCTGGCTCTCGGCGACATCAGCCGGCACGCCCTATGATCTCGTGCTGATGGACATCCAGATGCCCCGCCTCAACGGCATCGAGACCACCAAGCAGATCCGCGGCCATGAGGCCGGCCAGTCCGGCCGCCGGACCCCGATCCTGGCGCTGACCGCCAACACACTGGTGGAGGACCGCTATGCCTGCTTTGAAGCCGGCATGGACGGTTTTCTGATCAAGCCGCTCGACCGCGAGAAGCTGCAAGAAGCGCTGGCGGGCCTCGCCGCCACGCGGCATATCGCGGCGTAGTCCACAAACTCCGCGTCGTCCCTGCGAAAGCAGGGACCCATAGTCACAGGTGTCTGTAATCTACAAGGCTGTGGCCGCAGCGGGTCGCAAAACCAAATTCGGTGGTAATGGGTCCCTGCTCCCGTGCGCAATTGCGCACTAGGCAGGGATGACGGCTGTGATGTGACCTGCTTACTCCGAAACACTATAGCCGGCGCAGCGCGACCGACTGCACCACGTGGTCGGCGCCCTTCTTGAGGATCAGCGTCGCGCGCGGGCGGGTCGGCAGGATGTTGTCCTCGAGATTGGCGAGGTTGGTGCGCTCCCAGATCGCGATCGCAGTCGCGGTCGCTTCCTCGTCCGACAGCGGCGCATAGCGGTGGAAATAAGACCTTGGATCGGTGAACGCGGTATCGCGCAGCGCCAGGAAGCGCTTGATGTACCACTGCCGCAGCGCGGCCTCGTCGGCGTCGATATAGACCGAGAAGTCGAAGAAGTCGGAGACGAACGGCACCGCCTTGCCGTCGCGCGGCAGCCGCCCGGTCTGCAGCACGTTGACGCCCTCGACGATCAGGATGTCCGGCTGGTCGATCTCGACCCATTTGTTCGGCACGATGTCATAGGTCAGATGCGAATAGACCGGCGCGCGCACGCGGCGCCGGCCCGCCTTGATGTCGCTGAGGAACGACAGCAGCGTCGGCAGGTCGTAGCTTTCCGGAAAGCCCTTCTTCTGCATGATGCCCTGCCGCTCGAGCACGGCATTCGGAAACAGGAAACCGTCTGTCGTGATCAGATCGACCTTCGGCCGCGGCGACCAGCGCGCCAGCAGCGCCTGCAGCACGCGGGCGGTGGTCGACTTGCCGACGGCGACCGATCCGGCGACGCCCACGATGTAGGGCATCTTGCGGTCGCGGATGTTGAGGAACTGGCGCTGCGAATAATACAGCCGCTGGGTCGCATCGACATAGATCGACAGCAATCGCGACAACGGCAGATAGATGTCCTCGACCTCCTGCAAATCGAGACGGTCGTGCATCGAACGCAGACGGTCGAATTCGCCGGGCTCGAGCGTCATCGGCGTATCGTCGCGCAGATGCGACCATTGCTGGCGCGTGAAGGTGCGATAGGGGTTGTATTGCTGATCTGGTGCCCGGATGTCCATGAGGCTGCCCCTCTCAATGCGCTCGGTCATGTGCGCTAGTCGCGCTTGCGCGACGCTTTCTCTTCCAGTCCCGACATCGAGGTGCGCTTCTCCAGCGCGGCCTCGACATCCTCCAGCTTCACGCCGCGTGATTTCAACAGAACCAGCAGGTGAAATACGAGATCGGCACTTTCCGCGATGAGATGATCGCGGTCATTCTCGACCGCGGCGATCACGGTCTCGACCGCTTCCTCGCCCAACTTCTTGGCGCAGTGCTCCGCGCCCTTGTCGAGCAGCTTGCGGGTGTAGGACGCCTCGCCGCCCGCTGCAGCGCGGGCGTCGATGGTGGCGGCCAGATCGTGGACCGTGAAACGCGACATCAACTCAACTCAAGCAAGAGCGCCGGCACCGCTTTTGTGCCATCCCTAGGTGAGGACTTAGCATTTTTGTGACAAGGAGTCCCAGATCACTCTGTTTCCGGACCACGCTCTACGGATCGAGGCGCATCGGCAGGCCGGCGCGCACCATGTGATCCTTGGCTTGGCGGATGGTAAATTCCCCGAAGTGGAAGATCGACGCGGCCAGCACGCCGGTGGCATGACCCTCGCGGACGCCATCAACCAGGTGATCGAGATTGCCGACGCCACCGGACGCGATGACCGGTACGGGAACACTGTCCGCGATCGCCCGGGTCAGCGGCAGGTCAAAGCCCTGCCTGGTGCCGTCGCGGTCCATCGAGGTCAGCAGGATTTCGCCGGCGCCGAGCGAGACGACCTCCTGGGCATATTCGATAGCCTCGATCCCGGTGGCATTACGCCCACCATGGGTGAAGATCTCCCAGCGGTCGGAGCCGCCGGCGCGCTTGACCCGCTTGGCGTCGATCGCGACCACGATGCATTGCTCGCCGTACTTCTCGGCCGCTTCCTTGACGAATTCGCGCCGGCTGACCGCCGCCGAATTGATCGAGACCTTGTCGGCGCCGGAGCGCAGCAGGGTCTTGATGTCGTCGACGGTGCGGACCCCGCCGCCGACGGTCAGCGGCATGAAGCAGGCCTCCGCCGTCCGCCGCACCACATCCAGCATGATGCCGCGGTTTTCATGGGTGGCGGTGATGTCGAGGAAGGTGAGCTCGTCGGCGCCGGCGGCGTCATAGGCGATCGCTGCCTCCACCGGATCGCCGGCGTCGCGCAAATCGACGAAGTTGACGCCCTTGACCACGCGCCCGTCCTTGACGTCGAGGCAGGGGATCACGCGAACCTTGAACATATCTCTGTCTCCTAGGCGGCCGCGCGGATCAGCTTGAGCGCGGCAGCGGGATCAAGCCGCCCGTCATAGAGCGCGCGGCCGACGATGGCGCCGGCGAGCTTTTTCGCGCGCGGCTCCAGCAGTGCCTTGACATCATCGATTGAGGCAAAGCCGCCGGAAGCAATCACCGGAATGGAAATGCGATCGGCAAGCGCGATGGTCGCCTCGAGGTTGAGGCCCTTGAGCAGGCCGTCGCGGGCGATGTCGGTGAAGATGATCGCCGCGACCCCGGCATCCTCGAAGCGCTGCGCGATCTCGAGCGCCGTCACATGCGAGGTCTCGGCCCAGCCTTCGACCGCGACCTTGCCGTCGCGTGCATCGAGGCCCACCGCGACCCGGCCGGGGAATGTCTTCGCCGCACCCTTCACGAGCTCGGGATCGCGCACCGCGGCGGTGCCGATGATAACGCGGGTGATGCCCTTGTCGAGCCAGGCCTCGATGGTCTTGAGGTCGCGGATACCGCCGCCGAGCTGCACCGGCATGGTGACGGCCTTCAGCATCGCCTCCACCGCATTCGCATTCATCGGCTTGCCGGCGAAGGCGCCGTCGAGATCGACGACGTGGAGATATTCGAAGCCCTGCGCAGCGAAGCTCGCCGCCTGCGCCGCCGGATCGAGATTGAACACGGTGGCGCGCGCCATGTCGCCCTGCTCCAGGCGCACGCACTGGCCGTTCTTCAGATCAACCGCTGGAAAAAGAATCACGGCTTCCACTTCAAGAAATTCGAGATCAAAGCGAGGCCGAAGCGCTGGCTCTTCTCGGGGTGAAACTGGGTGCCGATCGCGGTGTCCTTGCCGACGATCGCGGTCACCGGCCCGCCATAGTCGGCGCGCGCCAGCACGTCCGCCTCGCTGGCGGCGTTGAGGTGATAGGAGTGCACGAAATAGGCGTGACGCCCCTTCGGCCCGAGCGGCAGCCGCTCCAGCACCGGATGCTCGCGCACCATGTCGAGCGTATTCCAGCCCATATGCGGGACCTTCAGGCTCTCGTCGCGCGGCGCGATCTTCTCGACATCGCCTGCGATCCAGTTGAAGCCCTCGGTGATCACATGCTCCTTGCCGCGTGTCGCCATCAGCTGCATGCCGACGCAGATGCCGAAGAACGGCCGCGCCTTGACCCGCACCGCTTCGGTGAGCGCTTCCAGCATGCCGTCGACCGCGTCGACGCCGCGGCGGCAATCGGCGAACGCGCCGACACCGGGCAGCACGATACGATCGGCGCGATACACCGCATCGGGATCGCGCGTCACCTTGATGGCTTGCGGATCCTCCATGCTGCGCGCGGCGCGCTCAAACGCCTTGGCCGCCGAATGCAGATTGCCGGAGCCGTAATCGATGATTGCAACCGTCATCGCGATCCCCCTGGCTCTGGAAACAATCCGATAATGCCGCCCTGCGGCATCGGCGGCGGTTTTGAGAATGACTGGCCGGGAACGTCCCGGGTCGGCGGCGGCGCGCCGCGATCCACCGACCGCTGATCATTGACGACGCCGCGATGCCGCGCGCTCCAGCGCTCGAAGAAGCGGTGCTCGGCGGCCAACACATTGTCGGCCACGACGATGTCAAGCTGGCGCCATTTGCGCCGCGACAGGGTCCAGCGTTGCACGGTCGCGGCCTCCAGCCCGAGCAACAGCATCAGCACCAGGTCGACGAAGAAGATCGCGCCGCGGCCGACGCCAAGCTTGGCCAGGGCGAAATCGATCGCAAAGGTCAGCACGAGCCAGCCGATCAGCGCCAACCAGAGCCTGTTCCAGGCCAGCCAGATCACGCCCGCAACCGCGGCCCAGAAATGGAAGCCGTCGCGCACGAAGACGATTTTATCGGCCGCCGAAAGATCGGCGCCGTTGGCCACGGGGGCATGCACTGTATAGACCGGCATCGAACGCTCCGCCGAGGATGGACTCTACTTAACGGCATGATCTTCCGGAAAACCGGCACCACCTTTTCCGGATCATGCACCCGGAGATCAGCCGCCGAGCTGACCCTTGGTCGAGGGCACTTCGCCCTGGGCACGCGGATCGATCGCGACCGCCGTCCGGAGCGCCCTCGCCAAACCCTTGAAACAGGATTCGGCGATATGGTGGCTGTTCTCGCCATATAGGGTCTCGACGTGGAGAGTCACGCCGGCGTTCATCGCGAAGGCGTTGAACCATTCGCGCACCAACTCGGTGTCGAACTCGCCGATCTTGTCGCGGGGGAATTCGGCCTTGAACACCAGTACCGGACGGCCGGAAATGTCGATCACGACGCGCGACAGCGTCTCGTCCATCGGCATGTGGATCGAGGCGTAGCGGGTGATGCCGGCCATGTTGCCGAGCGCCTGCTTCACGGCCTGCCCGAGCGCGATCCCGACGTCTTCGGTGGTGTGGTGGTAATCGACATGGAGATCGCCGTCCGCCTTCACCGTGATGTCGATGCGCGAATGGCGGGCCAGGAGGTCGAGCATATGGTCGAAGAAGCCGATCCCGGTCGAAACCGTGGATACGCCTGCTCCGTCGAGGTTGACCGTCACCTCGATGTCGGTCTCCTTGGTCTTGCGCTTGATGGTTGCGGTGCGCATGAAGATTAAGCTTTCCCGTGCCGAAAACGCCGGTCTTTTAACAGGCTGATGTCACCTTCGCTACTGCGGGATGACCTCGAAATGCCCCAACTTCGGACCATGGTGACCCAAATTCCTTGTCGATTTAGTTCTGACGCGTTTTCTTCACGCGAACCGGGGCCCACTTCGCTCGAAAACGCTCCGATTTCGCCCGATTGTAACCCCCTGCCCGACCGCCTAAATCTGCCCGGAAGAGAGGTAACCTATGCAAGCATCCCAAAATGAGCTGCCGGTCTGGCATGGCACCACGATCTGCACGGTCCGCAAGGGCGGCAAGGTGGTGATCGGCGGCGACGGGCAGGTCTCGATCGGCCAGACCGTGATCAAGGCCAACGCCAAGAAGGTTCGCCGGATTGGCAAGGGCGACGTGATCGGCGGCTTTGCCGGCGCCACCGCCGACGCCTTTACCCTGTTCGAGCGGCTGGAAAGCAAGCTGGAGCAATATCCGGGGCAGCTGACCCGGGCGGCCGTCGAGCTCGCCAAGGACTGGCGGACCGACCGCTATCTGCGCCGGCTGGAGGCCATGATGATCGTGGCCGACAAGGACGTCTCCCTGGTGCTGACCGGTACCGGCGACGTGCTGGAGCCCGAGTCGGGCGTCATGGCGATCGGTTCCGGCGGCAATTATGCCCTCGCCGCCGCCCGCGCCCTGGTCGACACCGACAAGGATGCCGAAACCATCGTCCGCCGCGCGCTCGATATCGCCGCCGATATCTGCGTCTACACCAACCGGAACGTGACGATCGAGACGATCGGCGGCTGAGCATGGCCGGCTCCTTCAGCTTCCGACCAATGACGCGGGACGACCTGCCGCAGATCAGGCGGTGGCTGGCGTTGCCGCATGTCCGGGAATGGTGGGGCGATCCGGCCGAGCAATATGCGCTGGTCAGCGGCGACCTCGACGAGCCGGCAATGGACCAGTTCATCGTCGCGACCGAGGAGGGCGATATCGGCTACATCCAGTGCTATGATCTGACGGCGTGGAATTCCGGCTTCGGCACGCATCCGGCCGGCACGCGCGGCATCGATCTCTTCATCGGCGAGCCGACGATGATGGTGGGCGGCCGCGGCTCGGCGCTGATCCGCGCCTTTGTCGACGAGCGACTGGCGCAAGGCGCGCCACGCATCGTCACCGATCCCGATCCGGAGAACCCGCGCGCGATCCGCGCCTATGAGAAGGCCGGCTTTCAGAAGCTGCGCATGGTCGAGACGCCTGACGGTCCGGCGCTTCTGATGGCGCGCGACGCATGACGCTCGCGCGCAACCCCGTCACCGGCATTTCAGCTTGGCAATGGCTGGCGATCGCGGCCGCGGTGCTCGCGCTGCAGGCGGCGCTGCTCCATGCGATGGGCCGCTTGCCGATCTGCGCCTGCGGCTATGTCAAACTCTGGCACGGCACGGTGCAGAGCTCGGAGAATTCGCAGCACATCGCCGATTGGTACACGCTGTCGCATGTACTGCACGGCCTGCTGTTCTACGGCCTGACCTTCCTCCTGCTGCCGCGCCTCACCTGGCCGGGGCGGCTGATTGTCGCGATGCTGATCGAGGGCAGCTGGGAGCTCGTCGAAAACTCCAACTGGATCATCGAGCGCTACCCCGCCGGCACCATCTCGCTGGACTATTATGGCGATACCATCGTCAATTCGGTATCGGACACGCTTGCGATGGTTTTAGGCTTCCTGCTGGCGCGCAAGCTGCCGATCGCCGTAACCGTCGCGCTCGGCGTCCTGTTCGAAATCGTGATGCTGCTCCACATTCGCGACAATTTGACACTGAACATCACCATGCTGATCCACCCGTTCGAGGCGATCAGGCAGTGGCAGGCAGGGCCGCCCATCCTTTAGCGGATCATGCCTTGGCAGACCGCCGCTTGCCGAGACCGCGATTTCAACCTAGCTAGAGCCAATGACCGACTTCTCCCCCCGCGAAATCGTTTCTGAACTAGACCGCTTCATCGTCGGCCAGACCGACGCCAAGCGCGCAGTGTCGATTGCGCTGCGCAACCGCTGGCGGCGTCTGCAGCTTGCCGGTTCCCTGCGCGAGGAGGTTCTGCCCAAGAACATCCTGATGATCGGGCCGACCGGCGTCGGCAAGACCGAAATCGCGCGGCGGCTGGCCAAGCTTGCCGGCGCGCCGTTCCTCAAGGTCGAGGCGACCAAGTTCACCGAGGTCGGCTATGTCGGCCGCGACGTCGAGCAGATCGTCCGCGACCTCGTCGAGGTGGCGATCGCGCAGACCCGCGAGCGCAAGCGCAAGGACGTCCAGGCCCGTGCCCAGCTGGCCGCCGAGGAGCGTGTGCTGGATGCGCTGGTCGGCCCGGGATCGAGCCCGGCGACGCGGGAGTCGTTCCGCAAGAAGCTGCGCGCCGGCGAGCTCAACGACAAGGAAATCGAGATCGAGACGCAGTCGGGTGGCAGCGGCATGCCGATGTTCGAGATCCCCGGCATGCCCGGCGCCCAGATGGGTGCAATTTCGCTCGGCGACATCTTCGGCAAGATGGGCGGCCGCAGCAAGACCCGCCGCCTGACGGTGGAAGGCTCGCACGAGATCCTCGTCAACGAAGAATCCGACAAGTTGCTCGACACCGATCAGCTGGTGCAGGAGGCGATCAGCGCGGTCGAGAACAACGGCATCGTCTTCCTCGACGAGATCGACAAGATCTGCGTGCGCGAGAACCGCCAGGGCGGCGACGTCTCGCGCGAGGGTGTGCAGCGCGACCTGTTGCCGCTGATCGAGGGCACCACGGTCTCGACCAAGCACGGCGCGGTCAAGACCGACCACATCCTGTTCATCGCCTCGGGCGCGTTCCACATCGCCAAGCCTTCGGACCTCTTGCCCGAATTGCAGGGCCGCCTGCCGATCCGCGTCGAGCTGCAGGCGCTGTCGCGCGACGACATGCGCCGGATCCTGACCGAGCCGGAAGCGTCGCTGATCAAGCAATATGTCGCGCTGTTGAAGACCGAGGGCGTCACGCTCGACATCACCGACAGCGCGATCGACGCGCTGGCCGACGTCGCGGTCGCGGTCAATTCCACGGTCGAGAACATTGGCGCGCGGCGGCTGCAGACCGTGATGGAACGGGTGCTGGACGAGATTTCCTTCACCGCGCCCGATCGCCACGGCGAGACCATCCAGGTCGACGCCGACTACGTCACCAAGCATGTCGGCGACCTCGCCAAGAACGCCGATCTGAGCCGGTTTATTTTGTAGGCAGTACAGCTAAAATCGTCGTCCCTCCGAAAGCAGGGACCCATAACCACCGGCGCCCGTTGTTGAAGCAAGCTGCAGCCCCAGCGTTCCTCAAACGCAGACTTGTGGTTATGGGTCCCGGCTC
Source organism: Bradyrhizobium sp. 6(2017) (assembly GCF_011058295.2). Classification (NCBI taxonomy): domain Bacteria; kingdom Pseudomonadati; phylum Pseudomonadota; class Alphaproteobacteria; order Hyphomicrobiales; family Nitrobacteraceae; genus Bradyrhizobium; species Bradyrhizobium sp. 6(2017). The sequence goes on from NZ_CP049289.2 coordinate 219,904, forward strand.
GCGCTTCGCTTGGCCGGGACGACAATGAGTTTGAACGTGGGACGGTGGCAAAACCCCTGGCGCTTGATGCTGGCCGTCAACGCGGCTGTGCTGGTCGGGGTGTTCCTGCACAAGATCGCGCTGCCGCCCTTCGTCCCCTACATCCATCTGCTGGTCGATTATCATTACGGCTTCACCAAACGCGCGCTGGTCGGCGCGATCGTCTCGCTGTTCACCGACAAGGTGCCGGTGTGGCTGGTGTTCGCGCTGGCCGGCGCGATCTGGCTGATCACGCTTGGCCTGTTCATCAGGCTGTTTCAGCGGACATTCGGCTTCGACGACGCGCATTGGCCGCTGTTCGTCTTCATTGCGGGATCGCCGTTCTTCCTGAAGAATTTCATGCACACGCTCGGCCATTTCGACATCTATGGCTGCGCGCTCGCGATCGTGCTGCTGCTGATCCCGGCACGCTCGGTCGTGTACGTGGTGATCGCGGCGCTGTTCTCGATCCTGCTGATCCTGGTCCATCACATCTTCGTCCTGATGTATGTGCCGACGATTGCCGCCATCGTTGTGCTGCGCTTCTACCTGATGCAACGCGTGACGCCGCGGAACGCCGCCATCGGACTCGTGGCGCTTGCCGCGGTCGGCATCCTGTTCCTGGTTGCGCAGTTCGCCGGCACGATCGACGTGCCCTATGACGAGTTCATCCGCCATCTGCAAAGCCGGATGGCCGATCCGTCGCGGACCGACCTGCTGGAGTTCGGCTATATCTGGTACCAGCCGCTGTCGAAAGAGTTCGCCGACACCTGGGCGCGCATGCCCTCGAACATCCTCGGCGTTCCGGTCTTTGCCCTCTTGATCGGGCTGCACGCACCGCTGTGGCGCTATTTCGCACGGCTGATCGAAGCGCTCGCGAGCGAACTGCATCGTCGGATCGTGATGTCAGCGCTCGCCGCGATCAGCGCCGGCTATTTCGTGATGTTCGTGACCGTGTTCGACTATTCGCGCTGGATCTCGAATTGGGCGGTCTGCATGTTCCTGATGCTGCACGCCGTGAAGATGCTGCCGACGGCGAAGGACGTGCCGCTGATCTCCTCAGACGATCGCAAGACGACGATGTCAGGCTGGATCGTCACGCTGATCCCGCGCGTTGGGATCGTCCGGCCGTTCTGATCTTTCCGTCGATCGTGCTCAGCGCGCGCGCCGGACGCGCACATAAAGCGCGCCTTCGCCGCCATGGCCGATATGCGCTTCCTCGAAGCCGACCACCAGCGAGCGGAATTCCGGCAGGCTGAGCCATTCCGGCACCTGGCGGCGCAGCACGCCGCGTTCGGAATCGAGCCCGCCGACCTTGCCCTTGCCGGTGATGACGAGCACGAAGGTGAGCCCGTCGCTGTGCGCGCGTTGCAGGAAAGTGAACAGCACGCGATGCGCGCGGATCTGCGTCATGCCGTGGAGATCGAGCCGGGCATCGATCTCCTGCCGGCCACGCGACAGCTTTGCCCGCTCGCGGCGGCCGATCGGTGCCAGCGGCGGCGCTTGCGGGCGCGGCGGCGGCGCAGCCTTGACTGAATTGACCGGCTTGACCGGAATGGGTTTCGCCGCGGCGTGATGGGTGGCCGGGTCAGAGGCAGCGGCATGTGCCTTGGCAGCGGCCGGTCGCTTGCGCAGCGGCTTGACCTGTTTCGCCACGCTCTCCCAGAGCGCACGCTCCTCTTCGCTCAGCGCACGCTTGCGCCGCGACGGAGCGGACAGATCGGGGATCGGCGCGGGTCGTTTCATTGATCGCGGTGATGGCGAGTGCGCCGATAGCGCCGCTTCTCCGGTTGCGGAATGTCAGGCCGGGCTACCGGCAACGGCACCGGTTCTGCCACAGGCGCCGCCTGTGCAACAGAGGTCGTTGCAGCCGGCGCCGGAGACACGGCATCTTTCGCGGCCGAGGTCTGGGCGGCATGATTGGCCGCGTCTTTCGTCGGCCCCTTGGCGAGGCCTGCCGTCGGCACATCCGCAGCCTTCGCCGCCGGCTGGTCCTTCTGCGGATCGGTCTGCGGAAACAGTTTTGCGATCCTGGCCGAGGGCCGTTCGTCCGGGATCGGCAGCTTGTGGCCGCGCGCGACGGGGTCGAGACCCCTGGGCACCAGCATGACGAACTGCATGTTGTGCCGCAGCCGGCCCGAGACCTTGCCGGCGTCGGCGCCGGCGCCGAAATAGAGATCGGCGCGCGCCGGGCCGACGATCGCCGATCCGGTGTCCTGCGCGATCATCAGCCGGTGGAACGGCGTCTTCGATTGCTCGGAATCGATCGGCAACTCGCCGGCGATGAAGAACGGCGTACCGTAGACATGCAGCGCCTTGTCGACTGCGATCGAGCGGCCCGGCGTCAGCGGCACGCCCTGCGCGCCGACGGCCTCGTCCTTGTCGGACAGCGGGACCTGCCGGAAGAACACGTAGGAGCGGTTCGACCGCCGCAGCTCGTTGGCACCGTCAGGGTTCTGCTCCATCCACTCCCTGATTTTCTGCATTGACATCTGGTCCTTCGGGATGATGCCACGATCGATCAGGGCGCGGCCGACCGCCGTATAGGGAAAGCCGTTATGCGCGTCGTAATTGATGCGCAGCGTGGTGCCGTCCTCGAACTTGATCCGCGCCGAGCCCTGGATCTGCGCGAACAGGAGATCGGTCTGGCTCTTCAGCCAGGCGAGCTCGAGCCCGCGGCCGGCGATCGCGCCATCCTCGATCTGGGCGCGGTCGTAATAGGGCACGAGCTTGCGGCGGCCGATCTTGCGGTACACCGCGCCGCCATTGGGCAGGCCAACGGAGTCCTGCGTCTTGCCGCGCACGAACAGGTTGGAGGGGCGGCGATAGACCGGAACGTTGTAGACGTCGGTCCGGGTCCGCGATCCCTCGAGCACCGGCTCGTAGTAGCCGGTGACGAAGCCGGCGTCCTCGCCGAGCCGCGAGATGCGCAGCGGGACGAAATTCTGCTCGAAGAACTCCTTGGCCTTGACGCCGTCGCCGAGCTCGAGCCCCTTGGCGATCCGGCAGGGATCGCGCAGCGAGCTGCCGAGCGCCTTGGAGTCCGCCGGCGCGCCCTGCTGGGCCGCGATCGGCTTGCAGCTGGTGCGAAACGCCTTGTAGGCGGCAAGATGGTCGTCGTCGCTCCAGCCGGAGACATTGGCCCAGGCGAGCGGCTCATACTGGCTGCCGCTGACCTGCAGCGGCAATTCCAGATTGGGATAGGGGATCGGGTGAGAATGCTCGTGCCGCGGCGGCGGGTGCCGGCTCGACCGGTAACGCGCGGCGATCGCCGCGGTAGAGCACAGCACCGCGAGCGCGCAGCACGCGACGGCGAGGCGCCCGTAGCTGAGATGTTTAGTGAGCGCTTCCAGTGCCAACCAGCTTCCAATTCGGATCGCGGGAAGTCGAGTCGCGGGCGAATGTCCAGATGTCGGTGATGTCGGCGACCTTGTCCGGGCTGCCGTCGACGATGGTGCCCGCCTTGTCGCGCGTCACCGAGATCATCTGCGACACGAAACGGACGGTGAGCTGGGTCGAGCGATCGCGCGCCTCGGCGCTGACGATCTCGGCCTTGTCGATCGAAACGAACCGCGTCTCGGTCTTCTGCTCGTGCTTCTCGCGATCCTTGATCGCGGTCTCGAAGCTTTCATAGACCTCGGTCGACAGCAGGTCGCGCAGCGCGCGGCGATCGCCATTGGCGAAGGCCAGCACGATCATTTCATAGGCCGAGCGGGCGCCTGAGAGGAAATGCTGCGGATCGAACGAGGGGTCCTGGACAGCAACAGCGTCGAGACCCTGCGCGAGCGGCGTGCCCGGTTCGGCAGTGCCCTTCCAGCGGTCGGAAGGTTCCGCCGGCTCGGCTGACGGCACCGGCGGTGGCTGGTCGATGACCGATCCCGGCATCGGCACGACGTTGTTATCCTGGCCACGCTGCAAGACGTTGGGAGCGGCGCGATCATAGGGCGGCCGCTCGCTTCCTGTGCGCTGTCCGAGAACGCTGCGCAGGCGCAGGAAGATGAACACGGCGAGCGCCAGGAAGATGATGGTGTAGATATCCACGTCGAATTCGCTTTCTGGTCTCTGCCGGCAACCGGCCGGGGGTCAAAGCGTTCCCGGTCGGGAACGGCAGAGATTACATCACCGTTTGAGTCCGCAGCATGTAGGCACGAAACTATGCCCGGCCAATGGCGCTTTTTGGCACGGGCAAGTGTAGCGCGTTTTAACCCCGGGGGGAAACCCGTTCCTTTCAGGAAATCGCGCATCTTCAATAATTTAGGAAGCTGTTAAGAGATTGGGCGGAGTTGCGCCGGCAGCGCTTTGCCAAGGAATTTGGCCGCACCCCCGCCCCGGCGCGCTCGCTCGTCCTGCTTGTGGACCGAGCCGGGCCTATGATAGCCACTCGCCCGGCATCGGCATTCCCAACACCTTAACGCGTGCCGTCGGACACTCTGTCCATCGAGCGCTGCTCCAGGAGACATTTCATGACCAATGGCAACGGCGCCCCCGTCGAACAGGCCCCTCCCCAGCTCAACGTGCTGGCGCAGTACACCAAGGACCTGTCGTTCGAGAACCCGAATGCGCCCGCCTCGCTCGGCCAGCAGCAGCAGCAGCCGGCGATCAACATTCAGATCAACGTCTCCGCCAACAACCTGTCGGAAAACGAGTACGAGGTGATCCTTTCAGTCGAGGGCAAAGCCGAGACGGCGGGCAAGGTGATGTTCAGCTTCGATCTCGCCTATGCCGGTGTGTTCCGGATCGTGAATGTGCCGAAGGAGAACCTGCACCCGCTGGTCATGATCGAGTGCCCGCGGCTGCTGTTCCCGTTCGCCCGCGAAATCGTCGCGACCTCGGTCCGCGACGGCGGCTTCCCGCCCCTTTTGCTCGACCCCGTCGATTTCCTCGGTCTCTACCGTCAGAACATGGAGCGCCAGGCCGCCGCCCAGGCCGCCTCGGGCGTCAAGCCGAGCTGATCCGGAAAGTTCGAGAGACTTACCCCGTCATCCTGAGGAGCGCGAAGCGCGTCTCGAAGGATCGACGGGCCACCGGCTGGGCCGTTCATCCTTCGAGACGCCGCTTCGCGGCTCCTCAGGATGACGGAAATCGCAGTACTGTCTGATCAAGCCGCCGGGGCTTCAGCTGGCGCTGGCGGCGGCAGATAATCATTCCAGAGCGGCTTGTCGCCGAGCGTGGCAACGAAGGCCCGATGGGCTTCCCGATCCGCGTTAGTGACGCGCGCCAGCAGCGGGGTCTCGCGCTGCCGCCGCGGCGAATCACCATGGCTGCCCGCGCGCGCATCGGAGGTTTCCGACGCCAGGATGAGCTGCGACTGCCGCGCCCCGATCAGGTCGATATAGACCTCGGCCAGCAACTCGGAGTCGAGCAACGCGCCGTGCTTGGTGCGGCGGGAATTGTCGATCTGATAGCGCGAGCAGAGGTCGTCGAGCCGGTTCGACACGCCGGGATGCTTGCGGCGCGCCAGCAGCAGCGTGTCGACCAGCCGGTCCTTCGGGATCACCTTCCGCTTGATGCGATCGAGCTCGGCATTGATGAAGCTGATGTCGAACGACGCGTTGTGGATCACCAGCGGCGTATCGCCGATGAAGGCCAGGAAATCGTCGACCACTTCGTTGAACAGCGGCTTGGAGGCCAGGAACTCGGTCGACAGCCCGTGCACGGCGAACGCTTCCGCCGGCATGTCGCGCTCGGGATTGATGTAGACGTGGTAGGTCTGACCGGTCGGCATGCGGTTGAAGATCTCGACGCAGCCGATCTCGACCAGCCGGTCGCCGCGCAGCGGATCGAGGCCGGTGGTTTCGGTATCGAGAACGATTTCGCGCATGATTTGAAGCAATCCGAAAAGCGGCGAATCAGGTGCGCCGCTTCGGCATCTTAGCAACCTCGGCCAGAATGTCGCGGATACGCGCCCGCACCGGATCAAGTCCGTGCGAGGTATCCACGATGAAATCCGCGCGCTTGCGCTTCTCAGCGTCCGGCATCTGCTTGGCGATGATGGCGTCGAGCTTGGCGGCATCCATGGTGCCGCGGGCCAGCACGCGCTCGCGCTGCAATTCCGGCGAGGTCGTCACGACCACGACGGCATCGACGCGCTTCTCGCCGCCGGTCTCGAACAGCAACGGTATGTCGACGACGACGATGGGTGCACCTGCCGCCTCAGCATCGGCAAAGAATTTCTGCCGCGACGCGCCGAGCATCGGATGCACGATCTGCTCGAGCTGCTTTATCGCTGCAGCGTCGTGCACCACGCGCGCCGACAGCTTGGCGCGGTCGACCTTGCCATTGGTGGTGGTGCCGGGAAAAGCGGCTTCGATCGCCGGCGCGGCTTCGCCTTCGTAGAGTTGATGCACGGCCGCATCGGCGTCGTAGACCGGCACGCCGGCCTCGATGAATAATTTGGCCGTGGTGGATTTCCCCATCCCGATCGAGCCGGTCAGTCCAAGAATCAGCATCGTATCAACATCGGTTCAGCATCTCTCCGTCACCATGCGCCTCACACCGCGAGCAGCTTCTCGCGGCGCAGGAACGCAAGCAGCGACAATAGCGGCAGGCCGAGAATGGTGAAATGGTCGCCATCGATCCGCTCGAACAGATGCACGCCCAGACGCTCAAGCTGGTAGGCGCCGACGCTGGTCGTCACCGACGCCCCGGCCTCGTCGAGATAGGCCTCGATTTCGCCGGCCGCGAGCCGCCGCATCGTCATGCGGGCCACGCTCACATCGTCGAACAGGGCCCTTCCGTCACGCGCCACCGCGACGGCCGAATGTAGCTCGTGGGTCTGCCCGGCGAGCAGGCCGAGCTGCTCGGCGGCCTGCGCGCGGCCGGCAGGCTTGCTGAACATCCGCTGCCCCAGTGCCAGGGTCTGATCGGCGCCGACGACATATTGGCCCGGCTTCTGCCTTGAAATGAACAGCGCCTTCTCGCGCGCGAGCAGCGATGCGATCTCGCCCGGCGCGGAAAGGCCGGAATCCTTCTGCACCGCGCGTTCGTCGATGTCGGCAGGCAGCGCCTCGAAATCGAGCCCGGCGTTTTCGAGCAGCATCTTTCGCGCGCGGCTTTGCGACGCGAGGATCAGCTGCTGGGGGCCGCGCCAAATGCTCATCGTGCTTTGATCACTCCGACGGCCGCGCGCGCTGGCGGTCGTTATAGAGTTTCATGATCGCGGCCGCCGTCTCCTCGATCGAACGCCGCGTCACGTCGAGCAGCGCCCAGTTGAATTTCGCGCTCAGCCGGCGGGCAAAGGCGACCTCGTCGGCCACCGCCTGCTTGTCGATATAGGTGTCGTTGTCACGGTCGCCCATGGTCAGCAAGCGGTTCTGCCGGACCTGGATCAGGCGCTCCGGCGTCGCATGCAGGCTGACCACCAGGGGCTTCTTCAGGGTCTCGAGCTGGTGCGGCAACGGGATGCCCGGCACCAGCGGCACATTCGCGGTGCGGATGCCGCGGTTGGCGAGATAGATCGAGGTCGGCGTCTTCGAGGTACGGGACACGCCGACCAGGACAACGTCGGCGTCCTCGAGGCCTTCGACATGCTGACCGTCGTCATGGATCATCGTGTAGTTCAGCGCGTCGATCCGGGCGAAATACTCCGCGTTGAGCACGTGCTGCGCGCCGACGCGGCCGGTCGTCGCGGCCCCCAGATACGCCTCGAACAACTGCATCACCGGCCCGATGATCGACAGGCTCGGAACGTTGATTTCCTTGCACTTGCCCTCGAGCCGGCCGACCAGGTCCTTCTCCAGCAGCGTGAACAGGACGATGCCGGGCGATTCCTCGATCTCGTCGAGCACGCGATCGAGCTGCTTCTGGCTCCGCACCAGCGGATAGACATGCTCGACCGCAGTGACGTTGGCGTATTGCGCGGCAACCGCGCGCGCCACCGTGATCAGCGTCTCGCCGGTCGAATCAGACACCAGATGCAGGTGGAAATAGTTGGAGGTCGTCGGCACCAGAGCCCCTGTCTATCCTGTGAATCCCTGTGGAGGTCGAGGAGAAGAATCCGGGTCCGCCGCCCGGCCCCTGTATATCTCGCCCCTTTCTTCACAGCACTGCCGAAAAGGACAACTTGACGTCATGGCAAGGATGATAGTGAACCGGTGTGGATTTGTCTCTTGATAAGCTGGCCACCGAGGTGCGCAACCGATTGAGGAGAGGAACAGATTCCGGATACCAGTCTCCACCGGCCGCAATGTTGAGGGATGTGAACAAGCCCGCAAGAACCGCTGGATCGCGTTGCATGAGTCAAATTCACCGCTACTTAGACTCAAACCTTAGATTCTAAACTTAATTAGTTTTAGGAAAGCCGTGTGAGCGGATATGTATCCGTTCCTCGCTTGCAGCGCATTGCTTGCAACGCTGAGCCCGCCTGAGCCCCGCCCGAGTTGTTCCCCGAAAGGCATCCCTGCGATGTACGACTGGATCAAGGCCCTGCACATCGTTGCCGTGATCTCGTGGATGGCGGGAATGCTCTATCTGCCGCGGCTGTTCGTCTATCATTGCGAAGCCGAAGCTGGCTCGAAGCAGTCCGAGACCTTCAAGGTCATGGAGCGGCGGCTTTTGAAGGCAATCATCAACCCGGCGATGATCGTGACCTGGCTGGCCGGGCTTTATCTGGCCTGGGCCGGACACTGGTACCTATCGGGCTGGTTTCACGTCAAGTTTACGCTGGTGCTCGTCATGTCGGGTATCCACGGCTTTTTGTCCCGCTGCGTGAAGGATTTCGCCGTCGACCGGAATCGACGTAGCCAGAAATTCTACCGCATTATCAACGAGGTGCCGACGCTTCTGATGATCCTGATCGTGATCATGGTGGTCGTGAAGCCGTTCTAGACATTGCGATGCCTGGGAAGCATGCTTCAGTTCTTCTTGCGAAGGACGGATCGATTTTCTATATAGGTTTTATCCCACCCCACGCAGGCGGATGTGGTCGCGTTTCGGTTCTTTTCGGGCCGGCGCCGCATCAGGTTTGAAGCCCAAACGGCACTTTCCTGGCTGAGACCTGCGGACCTTCCTTTGGCGTCCGCTTTTTCCAAGCCACCTCGCACCCCTTCCCTACCTACTTCCTCACAGGACGACCCCAATGCGGGAAATCAAACTCCAGGACCTCAAATCGAAAACGCCGGCCGAGCTCGTCTCGTTTGCGGAAGAGAACGGGGTCGAGAATGCCAGCACCATGCGCAAGCAGGAGCTGATGTTCGCAATTCTCAAGCAGCTGGCGATCGCCGAGACCGACATCATCGGTGAAGGCGTTGTCGAGGTGCTGTCCGACGGCTTCGGCTTTCTTCGTTCGCCCGATGCGAACTATCTGCCCGGCCCCGACGACATCTACGTTTCGCCGTCGCAGATCCGCCGTTTCGGCCTGCGTACCGGCGACACGATCGAAGGTCACATTCGCAGCCCGAAGGAAGGCGAACGCTATTTCGCGCTGCTGAAAGTCAACACGCTCAATTTCGAAGATCCGGAAAAGTCGAAGCACAAGGTCAATTTCGACAACCTCACGCCGCTGTTTCCCAATCAGCGTTTTCGCATGGAGCTTGAGGATTCCACCAAGAAAGACCTTTCTGCTCGCGTGATCGATATCGTCGCGCCGATCGGCAAGGGCCAGCGCGCGCTGATCGTGGCGCCGCCGCGCACCGGCAAGACGGTGCTGATGCAGAACATCGCGCACTCCATCACCGCCAATCATCCCGACTGCTATCTGATCGTGCTTCTGATCGACGAGCGTCCGGAAGAAGTCACGGACATGCAGCGCTCGGTGAAGGGCGAGGTGGTGTCGTCGACCTTCGACGAACCCGCCGTGCGTCACGTCCAGGTCGCGGAGATGGTGATCGAGAAGGCGAAGCGCCTCGTCGAGCACGGCCGCGACGTCGTGATCCTGCTCGATTCGATCACGCGCCTCGGCCGCGCCTACAACACCGTGGTGCCGTCATCCGGCAAGGTGTTGACCGGCGGTGTCGACGCCAACGCGTTGCAGCGCCCGAAGCGCTTCTTCGGTGCCGCGCGCAACATCGAGGAGGGCGGTTCGCTGACCATCATCGCGACCGCGCTGGTCGATACCGGCAGCCGCATGGACGAAGTCATTTTCGAAGAGTTCAAGGGCACCGGTAACTCCGAGCTGATCCTCGACCGCAAGGTCTCGGACAAGCGGACCTTCCCGGCGATCGATATTGCCCGCTCCGGCACCCGCAAGGAGGAACTCATCACCGATCCGCAGGTGCTGAAGAAGATGTACGTCCTGCGCCGCATCCTCAATCCGATGGGCACCATGGACGCGATCGACTTCCTGCTCGACAAGCTCCGGAACACCAAGAGCAACTCGGAATTCTTCGATTCCATGAACACCTGAGGCCGCGGCCGAAAAGGATAGGGCGCTCCGCACAAGCGGGGCGCCCTTTTTCATGCTGCGGACTTGCTGCAGCAGGGTGCAGCATAAATTGGGCCATCTTGGCGCATTCAATTTTCATGCAAATGTCTGATACAATTAATTATTTATATCATTGAGGTGTAATCTGGGCTGGCGGTTTCTGCAGCATAATTGTTGCGTGGATGCTGCAACGCAGCATTCTGCGGTATGGCGTGCGGAATCGAAGCGGCATTGCCTTTGCCGATTTGCTGGAAGAAATAGGCGATGCATCCACGCGACCAAACCATCTTCGCGTTGTCCTCGGGACGGCCACCGAGCGCGATCGCCATCGTCAGGCTGTCTGGGCCAATGGCCGAGTCGGTCATTGCTGGCCTGGCCGAGAAGAAGCCGGTTCCGCGGATGGCGACCCGGGCGTTGCTTCGCGATTCGAAGCGCCAACCGATCGATGACGCGATCGTCTTGTGGTTTCCAGGCCCGGCAAGTGCCACCGGCGAGGATGTCGCCGAATTCCATGTCCATGGAGGACGCGCGGTTTTGTCGGCGATGTTCGACGCGATCGCGGCATTCGAGAATGTGCGGCCGGCCGAGCCCGGCGAGTTCACGCGGCGGGCGTTCGAGAACGGCAAGCTCGACCTGACCGAAGCCGAAGGCCTCGACGATCTGATCCACGCCGACACCGACCGCCAGCGGCGCCAGGCACTGCGCCAGCTGAAAGGGCTGCTCGGCGATCGCGCGCGGGACTGGCGCGAGCGGATCATCGCAGCGTCGGCGCTGATCGAGGCCGGGATCGATTTCTCCGATGAAGGCGACGTGCCGGCGGAGCTGATCGCACCGGCGCTCGAGCGGATCCGGACGCTGCATGATGAAATCAAGGAAGTCCTTGCGGGGCAGGGGCAAAGCGAGCGGCTGCGCGACGGCTTGGTGGTCGCGATCACAGGCCCGCCGAACGTCGGCAAATCGACCCTGATCAATCAGCTCGCCCGGCGCGAGGTCGCGATCGTCTCGCCGCATGCCGGCACGACGCGTGATGTGATCGAGGTGCAACTCGATCTCGACGGCTATCCGGTCACGGTGATCGACACCGCAGGGATCCGCGAGACCAATGACCCGGTCGAGCAGGAGGGCGTCCGCCGTGCCCGTGCGCGGGCCGCGGAAGCGGACCTCGTGCTGTGGCTGGCCGACAGCGGCGGCGCAAAGGTCGGGCATGGCGGCACGACGCCAACCTGGCTGGTGCGAAACAAGATCGACTTCGTCAGGGCTCCGTCGGGCGAGGGAGGCAATCACCCTGAATTCAGGATCTCGGCTGCCCGCGGCGACGGCCTCTCCGAGCTCATCGCCGCACTGGTCGGTTTCGCTCACGACTATTTTGCGACCAGCGAAGGCGGTTTGATCAGCCGGACCCGGCAGCGCGGATTGCTCCAGGAGACCGTCGAATCTCTCCAGCGCAGCATCGACGTGGTCGGGCAGGGCGAGGAACTCGCGGCCGAGGAACTCCGAAGGGCGGCCTATTCGCTGGGCCGTCTGCTCGGTCGGGTTGATGTCGAGGACATCCTGGACGTCATCTTCCGCGAATTCTGCGTAGGGAAGTAGCGACACCCGTCTGTTTCACGTGAAGCATGGTTTCGATCTGGTTAACGAACCCCCGTCCCGTTTCACGTGAAACAATCGCATGGCGTGATCGTGCTGTTTCACGTGAAACACCACCGTCCGTCATTGAGCGCGAAGCGAGTTGCCCCGCCGAAGCCTAGCGAAGGCGGAAGCAGTCCATATCTGCCCCAGCGTGGGTCTCGGCCTGACGACTCCAACTTCGTTCTTCCGGCTTTCATCACTCCGCGATAGAAGTCCCGCCATGACTCCCAGGGCAGACACATTCGACGTCATCGTCATCGGCGGCGGCCATGCCGGCTGCGAGGCCGCGAGCGCGTCTGCCCGGATGGGCGCGAAGACCGCCCTGGTGACCCATCATTTTGCGACGATCGGCGCGATGTCCTGCAATCCGGCCATCGGCGGGCTCGGCAAGGGCCATCTGGTCCGCGAGGTCGATGCTTTGGACGGCCTGATGGGCCGGGTTGCCGACGCCGGCGGCATCCAGTTCCGCATGCTCAATCGCCGGAAGGGTCCGGCAGTCCGCGGCCCCCGGGCCCAGGCCGACCGCAAGCTCTATGCCGCCGCGATGCAGGCGGCGATCACCGAGACCGCGAACCTGGGCGTCATCGAGGGCGAGGCGGACGAACTGATCGTCGTCGATGGCCGCGTGACCGGTATCCGCCTGGGCGACGGCCGGCAGCTTTCCGCGGGTGCGGTTGTCATCACGACCGGCACCTTCCTGCGTGGCCTGATCCATCTCGGCGAGAAGAACTGGCCGGCGGGTCGGGTCGGCGAGGCGCCGGCCATGGGCCTGTCTGCCTCGTTCGAACGGGCAGGATTTGTGCTCGGCCGGCTCAAGACCGGGACGCCTCCGCGCCTCGACGGCACCACGATCGACTGGTCCGCGGTCGAAATGCAGCCCGGGGACGACCCGCCGGAGCCGTTTTCGGTGATGACGGACCGGATCACGACGGCACAGATCCAGTGCGGCATCACCCGGACCACGCCGGCGACGCATGAGGTGATCCGGGCCAATGTGCATCGTTCGCCGATGCATTCCGGCCAGATCAAGAGCTCCGGACCGCGCTATTGCCCCTCGATCGAGGACAAGATCGTCCGGTTCGGCGATCGCGACGGCCATCAGATCTTCCTGGAGCCGGAAGGGCTCGACGACACCACGGTCTATCCCAACGGCATCTCGACCTCGCTGCCGGAGGAAGTCCAGCTCGCGATCCTCGCCAGCATCCCCGGCCTCGAGCGGGTGAGGATGGTCCGGCCGGGCTATGCGATCGAGTACGACCACGTCGACCCCAGGGAGCTCGATCCGACCCTGCAGACCAAGCGTCTGCGCGGGCTTTTCTTGGCCGGCCAGATCAATGGCACCACCGGTTACGAGGAGGCGGCGGGGCAGGGCATCGTCGCCGGGCTTAATGCCGCGCAGGCGGCCGGCGGTGCCGACCCGATCGTGTTCGACCGCGCCGACGGCTATCTCGGGGTGATGATCGACGACCTCGTCACCCGCGGGATCACCGAACCCTATCGCATGTTCACCTCGCGCGCCGAATACCGGCTGACGCTGCGCGCCGACAATGCCGACCAGCGGCTGACCGACAAGGGTATCGCACTCGGATGCGTCGGAACGGCGCGCGCGGAGCGTCACCGGACCAAGATGGCGGCGCTGGAGGGCGCCAAGACCTTGGCGAAGTCGCTCGCGATCACCCCCAACGAAGCGGCCAAGCACGGGCTGTCGCTCAACCGCGACGGACACCGACGCTCGGCGTTTGAGCTGCTGGCTTATCCCGACATTGAATGGCCCGCGGTCCAGGCGATCTGGCCGGAGCTGTCGGCCATTGACCCTGTTATCGCGGTGCATCTCGAGATCGATGCCAAATACGATGTCTATCTGAAGCGCCAGACCGCCGACGTCGACGCCTTCCGGCGCGACGAGGGCCTGGTCCTGACCGATGTCGACTATGCCGACGTTCCCGGGCTCTCGAACGAAGCGCGCGCCAAGCTGCAGAAGGCGCAGCCGCGGACGGTCGGGCAGGCGGGCCGGATCGACGGCATGACGCCTGCGGCGCTCGGTATATTGGCCGCCTATCTGCGGCGCGAAGCGCGACGGAAATCAGCCAAGAGCCTCGGCCTGACGTTTCACGTGAAACGTGGGCGCTGAGCGCTTATCTTTGCAGGGCGGAGGCGATTCCATCGCCTCCGAGCCCGCGGTCTACTTCCCTTTCGTTCAGACAGCCCGACCTACGCCCAGAATGGCCCCAGCCTCGCAACCCGCAGAACTCACCGTCTCCGCCAACGACAAGGCGGCAGCGCTCGCGCTCACCCCTGTTTCACGTGAAACAGAGGCGCGGCTCGACCGCTACATCGCCCTTCTCCTTGAATGGCAGGCGAAGACCAATCTCGTCGCGCCCTCCACCCTGCCAAACCTCTGGACCCGTCATATCTCCGACTCGCTGCAGCTTCTCAGCCTCGCGCCAACGGCAAAGTCCTGGGTCGATCTCGGCAGCGGCGGCGGTTTTCCCGGCGTCGTGCTGGCCTGTGCTTTGGCCGAGACATCAGGCGCTTCGATCCATCTGGTTGAGCGAATCGCCAAGAAGGCCGCATTCTTGCGCGAGGCTGTCAGAGTGACGGTGTCACCGGGGACGGTGCATCTGGCTGATATCGGGGATACTGTGGATAGAATCGCAGGGCCCATCGATTGCGTCACCGCGCGGGCGCTGGCTCCGTTACATCAACTGATCGGCTTTGCGGAGCCGTGGGTCAAAAAGGGCGCCAAGGCGCTGTTTTTGAAGGGTCAAGATGTAGAGGCCGAATTGACCGAGGCCACTAAATATTGGATTATTGAGCCAAAGCTACACGCCAGCCGTACCGGCGGACAGGGCTGGATCGTCGAACTCGGGTCAATCGAGCGGCGCTAGGGGACTCCGCAAGAGCAAATGGTATTTTGGTATGACTGTGATGGACGAGGTTTATCAAGAGGATAGGGCGACCCAGCCGTCCGGCCATCCGCGCATCCTGTCGCTCGCCAATCAGAAGGGCGGCGTCGGCAAGACAACCACGGCGATCAACCTTGGCACAGCACTCGCAGCGATTGGCGAACGGGTCCTGATCGTCGATCTCGACCCCCAGGGCAATGCCTCGACCGGCCTCGGCATCGATCGCCGCAACCGCAGCTGCTCGACCTACGACGTCCTAATCGGCGAGGCGCCGCTGCGCGATGCCGTGGTCGCGACCGCGGTGCCGCGGCTGCACATCGCCGCCTCCACCATGGATCTCTCCGGCCTCGAGCTCGAACTCGGCACCACGCCGGGCCGCGCGTTCCGGCTGCGCGATGCGATCGCCGGGCTCAACAACAACGTCTCGCCGGAAGCCGACTACACCTACGTGCTGATCGACTGCCCGCCCTCGCTCAACCTGCTCACCGTAAATGCAATGGCGGCGTCGGATGCGATCCTGGTGCCGCTGCAATGCGAGTTCTTCGCGCTCGAAGGTCTGTCGCAATTGCTGCAGACCGTGGAGCAGGTGCGCTCGACGCTCAATCCGAGCCTGTCGATCCACGGCATCGTGCTGACCATGTTCGACTCGCGCAACAACCTCTCCAACCAGGTCGTTGCCGACGTGCGCCAGTTCATGGGCGACAAGGTCTACGACACCATGATCCCGCGCAACGTGCGCATCTCGGAAGCACCGTCCTACGGCAAGCCCGTGCTGGTCTACGATCTCAAATGCGCCGGCAGCGATGCGTATCTCAAGCTCGCCACCGAAGTGATCCAGCGCGAGCGCGAGCTGCGCGCGCATTGACGGTGCGCCGGATGGGTGGAGCGCAGCGAACCCGATCTCGGCACATGACGGCAGCGATGGGCTTCGCTGCGCTCGACCCATCCACCGATTCTGAAATTCAAGTCTGGAGTACTGCGCGTGAATCCAAGGGAGCTCGCAACAATGGCCGATGAAGCGCGTTCGCGACTGGGGCGCGGGCTGGCAAGCCTGATCGGAGATGTCGGCGGCGAGGCCGCGCATGTCGAGCGGCCGCGCAACCAGCGCAAGGTGCCGATCGAATTTCTCAAGGCCAACCCGCGCAACCCGCGGCGCAGCTTCGCCGACGCCGAGCTCGGCGAGCTTGCCGATTCGATCAAGGCGCGCGGCGTGATCCAGCCGATCGTGGTGCGCGCCATCAAGGGCGTGCAGGACCGCTACGAGATCATCGCCGGCGAACGCCGCTGGCGCGCCTCGCAGCTCGCCGGGCTGCACGAAGTGCCGATCGTGCCGGTCGAGGTCTCTGATGCCGACGCGCTCGAGATCATGATCATCGAGAACGTCCAGCGCGAAGACTTGAATGCGATGGAAGAGGCGCAGGGCTATCACGCGCTCGCCGACGAGTTCAAACGCAACCAGGAAGACATCGCCAAGATCGTCGGCAAGAGCCGCAGCCACGTCGCCAACATGATGCGGCTGACCAAGCTGCCCGCCGAGGTGCAGGCGCTGATCTCCAAGGGCGATCTCTCCGCCGGCCACGCCCGCGCACTGATCGGGGTGCCGGATCCGCTCGCTGCCGCGAAGCGCATCGTCGCCGAGGGCCTCAACGTCCGCCAGGCCGAGGCGCTGGCGCATGAGGAGGGCGTCCCGGAGCGCAAGCCGCAGAAGGCGCGCAGTGGCAGTGCGGCCAAGGTCGACAAGGATGCCGACACGCTGGCGCTCGAGAAGCGCGTCAGCGATGCGCTCGGCCTTGCCGTCACCGTCAGCCACCGCGATCCCGGCGGCACCGTCCAGATCAGCTACCGCAACCTCGAGCAGCTCGACGAGGTGGTGCGGCGGCTGGAGGGCGGTTAGTCCGGCGGCATCCGTCTCCGTCATTGCGAGGAGCGATAGCGACGAAGCAATCCATCCCTCTGCACGTGCGGAGCGATGGATTGCTTCGCTTCGCTCGCAATGACGTCTTCCCAATAGCGTGCTTCACCCCCGCCGCTTCGCATTGGCCGCGATCGACAGCAGCGCGCGCTGTGCGATCACGGCGGCGAGCGCGGCCTGCTTGCGCATGTCGAGCGCTGCGTTCGCGAGCTGATCGATCACATTCACCAGCCGCGGCGGAGTGAAATTGCGCAACGCGATCTCGACCATGGGCTTGCGCGAGAAGTGCAGCCGCGGAAATCCGCCTTCGAGCACGGTTGATGCCGGCGCGCCGTCCGCGATTGCGAGCGCCGATTTGTGCAGCCACGCCGCCTGGCGCTGCGCGGCCGAGATGATCACGCCGGGATAGGTGCCGGCGACCATCGCCTTGGTGAACTCGGTCTCGACCAGCGCGGCGTTGCCGGCGAAGGCGCCATCGACGATCGGATCGAGTTTCAGCTCGGAGGCGTCGGAGACCACGGTCATGACGTCGTCGAGCGTGATCTCGCCCTTGCCATGCGCGAACAGCGCAAGCTTGCGCAGCTCGTTGCGCGAGGCCATGCGGTCGCCACCGAGCAGCGACATCAGCACCGCGCGCGCATCGCCCGCGAGCCGCAGATTGGAGACGCGCAGCTCGTCCTCGATCAGCTTGGTGAGGTCGCGTTCGGTGTCGGGATAGCAGCCGATCGCAACCGCATTCTTGGCGCGCTCGCAGATCTTGCGCAGTGGCGATTCCGGCCGCAGTTCGCCGGCCTCGATCACGATGCGGCAATCCTTCAGCGCGGGGGTCTCGGTCAGCGTCTCGACGCCGCTCGAAAAATTGCGCGAGCCGGCGCGGACGCGGATGGCGCGACGGCCGCCGAATAGCGGCACGGTCATGGCTTCATCGACCAGCCGCGACGGCTCGGCGGCGAGCTCGTCGCCATCGAGCCGCACCAGCGAGAACGGATCGTTGGGATCGTCGACGGCGGAGGCCATCAGCGCGTCGGCGCGCTCGCGCACCAAGCCTAAGTCCGGACCGTAAAGCAGGATGATCGGACGGCCGGCGTCAGGCCGGGCGAGGAAGCTGTCGATCTCTTTTCCGCGAAGTGCTGCCAATGCGGCGATCAGGTTCCGGTGGCGAAGAAGGAGGCGAGCCGGGTCTGGATGTTGTCGGCGATCTCCTGCGCGGCGCGGTCCTCGGCGTCGCGGAAGGCGCGGGCGCGGGAGTAGCGCTGGTAGGAGCCCGGCATGTCATAGGACACGCGCGAGAACGTGGTGCCGGTCATCACCGACTTGTTCGACGCGATCTCGACCAGGTTGAACTGGGCGTCGATGCCGTAGTTCTCGCTGGTCGGCAGCGCGGTGGTCGGGTCGAGCATCAGCGAGGCGCGGTTGGTGGTGAAGCGCAGCACCAGCCGGTGCGTCGGCGGCACGCCGGTGGCGGTGCCGTAGAGCTTGAAGGCGAGCGCGTTGCGGACCTCGACGCCGACCCGGGCCTCGCGCGAGGCATTCGGCTTGTCGACCGGCGGAACCTCGACGGCCATCAGCTTTTCGCGCAGCGCGGACGACGACCCGTCGAGGGTGCGCTCGGCATACATCGGCTGGAAGCATCCGGCCGTCAGCGCGGCCAAGGCGGCCACGGCCACCAGCCGGGCGGCGATCCCAATCCTAGCCGACAACATTGACGATCCTCATGGGCACCACGATCACCTTGCGGACGGATTTGCCGCCCAAGGCGGCTTTTACCGCATCGAGCGCCAAAACGGCAGCCTCTATATCCGCATTTTGCGCCGCCCGTGGCACGGTAACATCACCTCGTTTTTTACCGTTGACCTGGACGACCAGAGTCACGCTGTCTTCGACCAGCAAATCGCGTTCGATTTGCGGCCAATCGGCCTCGGAAACCAGCCCTTGCTGGCCCAAAACCACCCAGCACTCCTCGGCCAGATGCGGCATCATCGGCGAGAACAGCTGGACCAGGATGGTCGCGGCCTCTTTCACCGCCCAAGAAACATCTGGAACCACGTCCGGGGCCGGCTTGTCGCCCTTCGCCAGTACCTCGGCCAGCGCATTGGCGAACTCGCGGATATGGGCGAGACACACGTTGAAATGCAGCCGTTCGATCCCGGACGACACCTTGTCGAGCGCGCCATGGGCGGCCTTGCGTAAGCCGAGAGCCTCGGGTCCGAACGTCGTCGGCCGGCTCGCCGGCGCCGTCTTGGCGATCTCGGCCGATTCGTTCACCAGCCGCCACAGCCGCTGCACGAAGCGGGCGGCGCCCTGGACGCGTTCGTCGCTCCAGATCACGTCGCGATCCGGCGGCGAGTCCGACAGCATGAACCAGCGCGCCACGTCGGCACCGTAGCTCGCGATGATGTCGTCGGGGTCGACGGTGTTCTTCTTCGACTTCGACATCTTCTCGATCGGGCCGATCTCGACGTCTTCGCCTGTCGCCAGCAGCACCGCGCGGCGGCCGTTGCCGCCAACCTCGATCTTCACCTCGGCCGGCGTCACCCAGCTGCCGTCGGCCTTCTGGTAGGTCTCGTGCACCACCATGCCCTGGGTGAACATGCCGGCGAACGGCTCGGTCATGTCGATATGGCCGGTCGCCTTCATCGCGCGGGTGAAGAAGCGGCTGTAGAGCAGGTGCAGGATCGCGTGCTCGACGCCGCCGATATACTGGTCGACCGGCATCATCCGGTTGGCGACCGCGGGCGTGGTCGGCGCCATCTCGTTCCAGGGATCGGTGAAGCGCGCGAAGTACCAGGACGAGTCCACGAAGGTATCCATCGTGTCGGTCTCGCGCACCGCCTTGCCGCCGCACTTGGGACAAGTGACGTGCTTCCAGGTCGGATGATGGTCGAGCGCGTTGCCCGGTTTGTCGAAGCTGACATCCTCCGGCAGCGTCACCGGCAGCTGGTCGTCCGGCACCGGCACCACGTCGCAGGTCGCACAGTGGATCACCGGGATCGGGCAGCCCCAATAGCGCTGGCGCGAAATGCCCCAGTCGCGCAGGCGGAAATTGACCTGCCGCTCGCCGACCGGCGCGTTGCTGCGCAGCTCGCTCTCCAGACGCTTCGCAACCTCTTCCTTGGCCTGCTCGATGGTCATGCCGTCGAGGAAGCGGGAATTGATCATGCGGCCGTCGCCGTCATAGGCGGTGTCGGTAATGAAAAACGTCTTCGGGTCCTGGCCCTCGGGGCAGACCACCGGCACATTGCCGAGGCCGTATTTATTGACGAAGTCGAGGTCGCGCTGGTCGTGCGCCGGGCAGCCGAAGATCGCGCCGGTGCCGTATTCCATCAGCACGAAGTTCGCGACATAGACCGGCAGCTTCCAGTTCGGGTCGAACGGATGCACCGCCTTGATCCCGGTGTCGAAGCCCTGCTTCTCGGCGGTGTCGATGATCGACTGCGCGGTGCCGATCTTCTTGATGTCGGCGATGAACTCGGCGAGCCTGGGATTCTTCGCGGCAGCGGCCACCGCCAGCGGATGATCCGCCGAGATCGCCATGAATTTTGCGCCGAACAGCGTGTCCGGCCGCGTGGTGAAGATCTTCAGCTCGCTCTCGCCGGCCGGCGTCGTCGCGGAATCCAGCGCAAAGCGGATCAACAGGCCCTCGGAGCGGCCGATCCAGTTGCGCTGCATCAGCCGCACCTTGTCGGGCCAGCGGTCCAGACCGTCCAGCGCCTCCAGCAGCTCCTGCGAGTATTTCGTGATCTTGAAGACCCACTGGCTCATTTCCCGTTGCTCAACAACGGCGCCCGAGCGCCAGCCGCGGCCGTCGATCACCTGCTCGTTGGCGAGCACGGTCATGTCGACCGGATCCCAGTTCAGCTTGCGCTTCTCGCGCTCGGCGAGGCCGGCGCGCAGCATGTCCAGGAACATCTTCTGCTGATGTTTGTAATAGCTGGGGTCGCAGGTCGCGAATTCCCTGCTCCAGTCGAGCGACAGCCCGATCGACCGCAGCTGCTTCTTCATCGCGGCGATGTTGTCGTAGGTCCAGGCCTTCGGCGCCACCTTGCGCTCGATCGCGGCGTTCTCCGCCGGCAGGCCGAACGCGTCCCAGCCCATCGGATGCAGCACGTTGAAGCCCTTGGAGCGCATGAAGCGCGCCAGCACGTCGCCGAGCGTGTAGTTGCGGACATGGCCGATATGGATGCGCCCCGACGGGTACGGGAACATCTCGAGCACGTAGTATTTCGGCCGCTTATCGTCGTTCTTGGAGGCGAAGATCGCCTTTTCGTCCCAGGTGGCTTGCCAGCGGGGTTCGGATTCACGGGCGTTGTAGCGTTCGGCGGTCATGAAATCGCAAGGCTTTTGGTGGCTTTGGGTGATTTTCGGGTCCCATCCGGGGACGGCGGACTAGGCCATAAAATCGCCCATGGGGTCAACGGCTTGGGCCCCGCCAAATGCTGATTGTGAGGGGTGCGGAATGCGCGTCTTGATGATGCCGGCCTGGGCGGGTGAGGGAGCTCCCGGATCCCCATCCGGTGTCGTCACCCGGCTTGACCGGGTGACCCAGTACGCCGTGGCCCATCGGCTCAGTTACGAGTGCCTCTGGAATACTGGATCGCCCGGTCGAGCCGGGCGATGACAGCGCCATAGGAGGCACGATTTCGTATCCTCGCGACACGTTTTGCCCGAGTTTTGCCGTTCGTTCCACCCTCTCCGTCAGCAGAGGGCGCAGGGAAAGTCGGGCGCCGATCGCACCCATGGGTCCGGCGCAACAAGAAGCACCGGGGTAGGGCCACAGGTGAAACCGGAAGCATCCCGGCTTTCCCTGCGCGATGGGTTACGGCTTATACGTGCTCTCCCCGGCGAGACTGGGCTTGCTTGTCACCGCCATCGCAAAACGCGTTCGCATCTTGCGAGAGGACACCTGCCTCTAGGTGTCAGGACCACACTATTTCACCGTCCGCCTTGGCCCACGTTCGTCGCGTGCACCTCGGCGTCCACCGCATCCCACCGCAACGTTCGTGACGATCGCGAGCGCCCCTCAATCGGGTGAGACGGAGGATTCATACCACTGAGCCCTTACGATAAACCGAAATATTTTTGCTGCGGGGGCTTGCGCCGTCGGGCAACTCAGCGCTAGGGGGCTGTCCCATCCATCCGCATTCCGGGGCGTGCGAGGCACGAAGCTGGCATCCGTTGGGCCGCAGAACTAGGACACGTACTCGCAAATGAGGCGTCTGCCTTACCCATCAAGAGGCGACACAGAACCGATCTGGATGCGTGTCGGCCTTGGGTCAATTGCGATCATCAAGCAAACATTAATTTGCGCGGCCGCCATGCCCCCTTGACCTAGGTCAATACTTTCCGCCCGGGTTTACCTTGCAGGTAGCAACCAACAGTCGGAGCGACTGCACTCTTGGCCTTGTGTGCAACACCGATGAGGGAGCTGTAGATGGGTATCCTTGACGAGCTAATTGGCGGTGGGCAACGCCAGAAGGAGTACCGGGATTTCGTTGATCGATACGAACAAGGAGACCCGTCCCAAGGCTACTCCGATCAAGAGGTTCTCAAGCGGTATGGTGATGTGTCACACGCCGTGCCGCCTGACCAGTACGCGCAGGCAGCGATAGTAGCGTTGGGCAAGCTTTCGCCGGAAGAGCGGGCGGCGTTCGTGAAGATGCTGCAGGAGCGAGCCACGGCGCGCGGCGTGGCGCTACCGGGACAAGTGGCGCCTGAACCGAAGGAACTGGGCGAGGTGCTCACCGATCTGCATGGGAAGCCCGGTCAGCTCCGGGATATTCTCGTCAGTGGCGACGCCCAGCCTCAAGAGCAAGCGCAACCGTCGAACCCGATCATCGACATGCTCGCGTCCCCGCAGGCAAAGGCCGTGCTCGCGGGCATCGCGGCCATGCTGGTCAAGCGTGTCATGCAAGGTTCATCTCGAACCGCGTAGCGCACGCGTGAGGCCCACAAGAGACCCGCAGCATCTGCGTTGGGCGGAGATTGGGCCAAGGTCCGGTTGGGGTCAAAAGCCGCCCTTGGTACTAAACCGGACAGCGTTCGCTCTTCTCCAATGAGCCGACGCCACGAAGGCTAACGGGACCTTCGGCTATGGGCCATCAACGGGAGTGCACATGGGTAAGCCATACCGTCCTGCTTTCGCGCCCTGTTCCTGCTCTGGGGCCGCCAGGCCGCGATCCGTTCGTCGTGTATTCACGGCGGACAGGTTCCATTGATTTAGATCAATCGTGGCCGACACCCTCAGGGTGCACATGCGCCCCGGGGCAGGACACGGAGATGATGGCGCGGCAGCGACGCTAATCAATCTGGTGTCGACGTCCTGGTGACGACGTTCGACCCAGGTTCGCTCCTGCGCGATCTGCCTGACGCAATAGGTGCGGAGGAACGACCGGAGATTAAGCCTCAGTCCCGACTCACTTCACAACACACCTCACAATCAAAATGGAGAGAATGCCATGGCCGCAAATCTCGTTTCTGTTGTGATGCAATTCCTGGCCCCTGACATGATCGCAAAGATCGCTTCTGTCTTGGGCATCGACCGCAATGTCGCGCAAAAGGCGATTGGCGGCGCCATCCCCGCACTGCTTGCCGGCTTGGCGGACGTTACCGCCACTCCCCAGGGAGCCCGCCAACTCAGCAGCTCGTTGGCCCAGCAACAACCCGGATCGCTCGACCTTCTCAAAAGCCTGATCGGTGGTTCGGGCCAGAACAACCTCGCGGAAACCGGATCCAACATGCTCTCCGGTCTATTCGGCGGAGGAGCGCTGGACACAATCGCACAATCGATTGGCAAGTTCGCGGGAATCGACGGCCAAGCCAGCAAGTCATTGCTCGGCATGCTTGGCCCGGTGGTCCTCGGGACGTTGGGCCAGCAGCAGCGCAGCGCCGGCCTGGATACGAACGGTCTCGCCTCGCTTCTCGGCTCGCAAAAAGATCAGATCGTCGCGGCGATTCCGTCCGGCCTCGCCGACCATCTGGCCTCTGCCGGCCTCATCGACAGAGCAGCGGGAGTTGCGCGTAGCGGTGCTGCGGCAGCTTCAGCCGCCGGGAGCGGAATTGCCGGAGCCTCGGAGCGGACCATTGCCTCGGCCAGCCGGGCAGCTCAGGCCACGACAAGCGCAGCGTCGTCGCAATTGCCCTACTGGTTAGTGGCGGTGGCCATACTGGGTGCTCTCGCCTGGTATGTCTTCCAGCCAAGAACTGAAACGGTTGCCGAGTTGCCGCGTCCCGCCGCAGTGCAGCCTGGGACTGCAACCGTGGGCCTCGCTCCATCAGACCTGAC
Source organism: Bradyrhizobium sp. 6(2017) (assembly GCF_011058295.2). NCBI lineage: Bacteria > Pseudomonadati > Pseudomonadota > Alphaproteobacteria > Hyphomicrobiales > Nitrobacteraceae > Bradyrhizobium > Bradyrhizobium sp. 6(2017). The sequence continues at coordinate 244,011 of NZ_CP049289.2, forward strand.
GATTGGAGGCGTGAGTCTGACGAACAAGGTCAACTCGTCCGTCGGCACCTTGAGATCCGTGCTGCCCACGATCACGGACGTTGCTTCCGCCCAGGCGGCCATCCCCAAGCTCCGGGAAGCAACAGCCCAATTGAATGAAGTCAGCGACCTTGCGGGAAAGCTCAGCCCGGAAGGAAAAAGTGCTCTTGCCAAGTTGATCGCAACAGCAAAGCCGACCATCAACCAGATGTGTGACAACGTGCTGGCAGTGCCGGGTGTTGGTGACGTTGCCAAACCCACGATCGACGAGCTTCGCCGAAAGATCGAAACACTGTCGCGATCCTGATTTCGCTGATGTTGAGCCGTGTGCCCAGAAGCGTGCGCTCAACGGCGAAGGATGATTCACACATACGCATCAGGAGATGACCAATGGCAGACAAGACGAGCTTCACCAAGGATGAATGGACGCTGCTTCTGAAGAGCCCAATGATTGCGGGAATGGCCATCACGGCCGCCGAACCCAGCGGGCTGTGGGGCCTGCTCAAGGAATCATTCGCTGGCGGCGCCGCATTGAGCAAGGCTGCGACCGACTCCAACGCCAACGGCCTCGTGAAAGCGGTGGTCGCCGATTTCTCGACCAGCGAGGGGCGAAGCGCCGCTCGCGATGGCCTGCAGGCGGAATTCGCCGGCAGCAAGCCCCCGGAGATGAAGACTAAATCAATCGATTCATTGCGCCAGGTCTCGGCATTACTCGGGGCCAAGGCGCCGGGTGATGCAGCTGCGTTCAAGGATTGGCTACGTCAGATCAGCCAAAGCACCGCCGAAGCCTCGAGCGAGGGCGGCAGCCTGTTCGGTGGAGGCGTTCAGGTGAGCGACGCCGAAAAGGCAACCCTGGCCGAGATATCGAGCGCGCTCGGCGTCTAACGACAGGTCCCAATGTACCAGAAGCAAATCCCCGACACCGCGCGCTGAAGGGAAAGGGACGTCAGCCGCCTGGCGCCTTCATGTTGACGATGAATTCAACGGGCGCGTCGGGGGCCATGCCCGCGACGCCTTTGAAGGATGCGTGCAAATCCTTCCAACGGACCGGGCCGTTGGCTGCCTGCAGCGCAAAAACAACGCGCTTCCTTGAGCGTTCAACGCGCACTTCGACGAAGCTTTGGTAGAAGGGCGCATGATTGAAATCGAAGATGCCTGACAGGGTTTCGGTTGAGACGGGCCATGCGCCAAAGCGCTTGATCCAGGCCCAGACCGGTTGTTTCCATGCCGGAGTTTCGGTGTCGAGTTTGGCGCGGACGGCATCCGGACCTGGATAGAAAGCCCAGGTCTCTACCGGCAAGACATCCGGCCACCCAAGTGCGCCGCCGATGCTGAGATACGCTCCGCCGCCGCCGTTGACGAAGTGATAGATCGGGCGCACGCCGCCCGCGACGTCTTTATTCTGGACATAGAACTCGAAGGCGTGGGTGTCGCCGGCCATCACGACATCGACGGCGGCGTTCTCAAGCGTTGCAAAAAGGGCAGAGAAGGCGTCGTCGCCGGTGCTGGTATCCGTACCTCCTGCATATTTTGGGTGACCTGGAATAACCATGGTGAATTTTCCGCGCGCACGCGCCAGTGCGTCGGTCAACCACGCGCGTTGCCGATCGTCTATCGTACGCAGAATGCCCGTATCGATCGCAATCAAGGCAAAGTCCGCGGTCTGAATCTCGAAGAACGGACCCCGCTGCAGGCCGTTCTGAATACCGTAGAGTTCGCGAAGTCGCTGTGCCCGATCAACCAGCCGATCGATACGATTGGTGCCGGTACTGGTGAGATTGAGGTCAGTGTCGGCACGCGCCGCCAGCGCTGCGCGCGCGGCTTGCGGCTCCAGGAAGTTGGCGTTGAAGCCTTCCAGCGCATCGAACCAGTCATGGTTGCCCGGGATCGCATAAATGGGCTTCTTGAATCCCTTGAACGGAAGGTGAAAATTCTTCTCGTAATCCGCCATGGCGCCGGCCGGATAGATGACGTCGGAAGCAATGATGAGGAACTTGACATCGTCCCGCCGTCCGATCTCCAGGTAACGCTCGATCAGTGCGTATTGCGACGCATCGCCTTCGCCGGGATCGCCGATGACGATGAAGCTGAAATCCTGATCGTCGATTCCTGGCGGAGTCACCCGAAACAGCTTGTCGATTTTCCCGCCATAGGCCGACATGACGCCGTCGACCATGCCGGCACGCCAAGTGTCGACGCGCAGTTCGGCCATCTTCTGATAGAAAGCGCTCGCCCAGCTTTCCGTGTTGAAGTACCAGGTGAATCCCCAGATCGTGTTGACGGCAACAAACAACACAGTGAGCGGCAAGCCAAGGCGGATCGTCAAACCCACGGCTGAGGAAAGTGAACTTCGGGCGTCGCGCAGCGATGCTGCGAACGACAGTCGTGCATCGGTCCACCCCCGAACCAGACGCCGCGGCAAAGCTTGCAGCTTGACATCCTGTCCGGAGAACCGCAGCCGCCATGCTATTCGCTCGAAGGGACGGGTCAGGAGCCGCCAGCCCAGGCGCAGCGGTAGTACCAACAGCGCTCCAAACAATATGGCCATCAGGACATCCCCGACGGTGGCCACGACCGGAGAGATCAGACCGAGCCAGGTATCGCTGGATTCCATGCGGGCGAGGTGCACGACAAACAGCACCGCGCCCACGACCATCAGCCACTGCAATTCGGTGCGTCCCACGATGGGCGCGCTCGATGCACGGGATGCGAGCCCTGCGGCAAACAGTTCATGGCTGCCGAGGTTAAGCCTGTTATCGGGGTGCTTATTGGTCGCATCGGATGTTTGGTCACGCTCTCGCTGCTCCGTCGGCGCCACAAGCAGGCGCCATCCCGCCGAGGCGGCATATCCGGCGACCGCTACGCCGAGCGCGATCTGCAGACCAAGTGTTTTCCATACCCAAAAGCCGATCAGAGCCAGCATGAAGCTGGACAGACCGTTTACGATCGCGACCGTTCGCGACGTGCCCGATGGAGGCCCGAAGACCGCTTGACTGGCTTTTACGACGCCGTCGACCACCAGAAACGTCAGAAATATCGTGACAACACCAGAAGCAACCAGGGACGGACTGAGATACAGGACAAGGGCGGCAGCGGTCGCAAGAATGCTGGTGACATACGAAGCCGGATGGGTCCGAAGCTGCGGACTGGCAAGCGTCTGGTAAAGGTCGGCCATCGCAACCGCCAGCATGGGAAGGCCGAGGAATTGCAGGGACCAGGTGCCAACCGCGAACGGCGCCGCCAGCGCCAGCACGCCGATTACGACGAGCCCGATGCCGGCCGTCACGCGAGTAAGATGCGCGGACCAGTGCCGCATCAGCGAATGCCCATTTGCAGCATTTTCTCGCTCGCAAGCCCACCGGATGCACCGAAAAGTCTAGTCTGAGCGACCGTTGCGCGCGGCAATCTGTCCGCAAAGGAGACCCACTAACTCGCGTCGTCTGATTGCCGTGCCCACGGCCTTCGGGCCGAGCCTAGCATATTTCTCTGCCGAGATTCCGGCCGAATCTGCTTAAACACCTCGTCGCCAGATCGGATGAAAAAACGACGGTGGTTGCAGAAGCCAACAAGATTCGACTTCCGCTTCGGGTCAAAAGGCCGGCAACGACGACCGATCCAGGCAACTACCGCTTCGGCGTCAGAAATGGACCTTCACGAGTACGTGCCCAAGCGGTGGAATGGATTCGGTTGATCCGCCCTGCGCGGCGACACAGTCAACTCGCCAGCGCCATCCCGGCTTTATCCAGCGGCTGCACGATCCCGTGCTCGATCACGGCGTTGCGGCCGCGGCGCTTGGCGTAGCCGAGCACGGCGGTGCGCGCGGTCTCGCTGATCACTCTATCGGTCCGCGCGCTGCGCCGTCGGGAGTGTCGAACCTATTCGCTTCAAATTGCGCGGATCTCTGTTCGGTACTTTGTGAACGACGTCACATATCCGGCCGGCGATCGAATGTAACATCGGTGCCAGGGGCGCAGGATGAATTCGATCGACAACGCTAACGGCACCGAGCGTCCCGACGGCACACCCTCAGCGGTCCGTGCAATGGAGCGGGGCATGGTCGATCCATCAGTAGCTAAGCAGCTCGTCGAGGTCATCATCAAGAACTTGCCGGCTCCGGTCCCCGGGCAGCGGCCGGTTCACACGCTCGGCATCGGCGTGAAGGGCAAATTCGTGGCGTCGAATGTGGCGCGCACCTATTGCACCGCGGAGCATTTCAACGGAAAGCCCGTCGACGCGTCGGTGCGATTCTCCAACGGATTGGGGGGGCCGGAGCGGCATGATGGATGGTCCGATGTCCGGGGAATGGCGACACGTTTTCACCTGTCGGACGGGACGGCGAGCGACCTGATCGCCACGACGCTTGCCGAATTCTTCGTGCGCAATGTCGAGGAATTTTTCGGATTCTCGGAGGTCGCGACGCTCGCGCCGTATCAAAGAGAGACCTGGTGGAGCAAGCTTGGCGACCTTTTGCAGCTTAAGGTGCCTCGGCGCAACCCGTACCCGAGCGAGAAAAAGAGCGTCGATGCGGGAGCACTGCATTACGCCGACCAGCACCGGTTTGCACAGCTGGGAATATTTCAGGTCGGCCTGATCGGCGCGCCGGTGAGCTATGCCCGCGCGGCCTATCACGCCGTCCACACCTTCTGGGTGACGGCACCCAATGGCGTTCGCCGCCCCGTTCGCTTTTCCTGGCAGCCGGTCGCAGGCGTTTGCAACACCGATCCCCTCGCCGCGCCGCGCGACGACTATCTGCGCGCGGAGCTGCGAGACCGCCTGCGGCGGTGGCCGGCCCGATTCATGTTGATGATGACGATCGGCGAGGCGGGCGATGAGCTCAACGATCCCACAAAGCCCTGGCCGGGGACACGAATCCGGATCGCCATGGGGACCCTGACCCTGATCGAGGTGGCCGAAGATCAGGAAAAGGCCGGCGAACGCATCAGCTTCAATCCCAACCGTCTCGCGCCCGGCATCGAACCCTCCGAGGATCCGATCCTCAAGGCCCGCCTGGGCGCCTATGAAGCCTCGCGTGAAATGCGCGGCGGGTGTCCCTTCAAGTGGAGGCCGGATGATGCCAAGTGATGCAGGTGTGCTCGATCGTTTTGTGGACTGGTTGCCCACGACCCTCTTCTTCAAGCGCGCGGCGTCATGGATCCTGGTGCCCTACTGGGCGCGAAAAACGCCGGTGAAGCCCCTGCCCGGTGGTCCCCACGCGTCGTTCCAGCACGGTGACAATGTCCAGTGCATGATGAATCTGATCATGCCGCTCAAGGTCAAGTCGCCGATCGGACGAGCGGAAGCCGCGCTGGCGATCGCGCAAAACAAGGATGCGATCTATGCCGGATTGAACAATGTCGGCACGGTGCACTTTGCCCGTTTCGTCATCGTCGGCGACAACATTTGCATGTTCTCCGTCTATGACGGGGATTTCACCAATTACATTCGTGACTTCATCGCCACGATCGGCAGCGTGTTCGATGCCGTGGTCGGGCTCGTCGAAGGCGGAGATGATGTGATCCCTTGCGAGAAGAATGTCGACGCGTTCATCCAATGGGTGCACGAGCGCGACCTGTACCAGGTGCCGGACACCGCCACCGATTTTCTGAGGGATCAGGAAGCCTTGAATGGAGACAGGGCCGTATCACCCGTCAATGACGATCTGACCCTGCTGCCGCGCAAACTGGTGCTGCAGCTTCGCGCCAATCCGAACGTTTCGCTCGGCAGCGGCTACCGGGCCTATCCCGGATTTTCGGCGGCTCAGGTCCGCGAACGATTGGAGCTAGGCTGGTGAGCGCCATGATCAACTTGGCTGATCTGCAGGGCAACATCTTGCGTGGCTACACCAAGAAGCCGTACGTGCGCTACCTCATCCTGGAAGTCGCCGATCGCGTGGCGGCCAGGCGCTGGCTCGCCGCCTCGACGTCCGGGCGCAGCGATGGTGTTCCGCAGATCACGAGCGGAGACTGGGGGGCAAGCAAGCCGGACACCTGTTTCAACATCGGTCTGACCTACGAGGGATTGCGCGCCCTCGGCACGCCGAGCGCTTCGCTTGAAATGTTCCCGAACGAGTTCATCGAGGGCATGACCGCCCGCGCCTTGAAGCTCGGCGATGTCGGACCGAGCGCGCCGGAAACCTGGCCGAAACCCTTCAACGAGCCCAAGCGGATCCATCTCATCGCGACGATCTACGCCGAGAAGGCCGAGCAGCTGGACGACGTCCAGAAGCGCGCCCTCGCCGACACAAGCGCCGTCACGCTGGTCGGCACCCGCGAGGGCTGCAGCTTCCCCGATGACCGCGTTCACTTCGGCTACCGCGACAACATCATGCAACCAAGGTTCGAGGGCATTCATGACTCGGATCGCTATGACGACGGACAACCCAGGGCTCCGCTCGGCACCGTATTGCTGGGGCATCGGACCAACCTGGAAGGTTTGATGTGGCGGGTTCCTCAGCCCGAAGAGTTGGGACACAACGGCACCTTCAACGCCTTTCGCGTGCTGAAGCAGGACGTCGCAGGCTTCGAGGAATATCTCGATCAGGCCGCCGACGAATTGCTCAAGGACACGCGGGCCGTCGGCGAATTGCTGCCGCCCGGCGCTGAAGCGAAAATCGGCCAAATCCTCTCGATCGAAGGCCTGACGCCTCACGGTGCCTTGCGCGAGATCGTCGCCGCCAACCTGTGCGGCCGATGGCGCGATGGCACGCCGCTGGCCCTCTCGGCGGACTTGCCTGATCCCAAACTGGTCAAGGAGAAGTTCGACTACGTGGGCGAGTCCCGTTGCCCCTACGGAGCCCATATCCGCCGGAGCAACCCGCGGGGCGGACAAATCGTGCAACGGGTGGCGAACAACAGCCGGCGCCTTGTCCGGCGAGGCGTGCCTTACGGGCCAGCCTATGATCGGACGCAGCCGCGCAAACCCGAACCGGAGCGAGGCCTGCTGGGCAACTTCATAGGGGCAAACCTCGGCGCCCAGTTCGAGGCCATGTCCTGCGATTGGCTCAACCTCGGCCTGCAGGATCCGCGCATCACCGGATCCAACGATCCGGTCACGGGCGCGAACGATCCGGCCGCCAGCTGGTTCGACTTGCCGCTCAAATCCGGCAGCACGATCCGGCTGCGGGGTTTGCCGCGATTCGTCAGTACCCAGGGCGGCGCCTACGCGTTTCTGCCGAGCCTCCGGGCGATCCGCCATTTGGGATCGCTGACGACGTAAGTCGCCCAAACAGGCCGAAGGCCATTCGGCTGCCTGTCCGCAGCAGAGTGTCGACGCATGACTTCGTCAGCGAGGGATTGGCTAGCTCAGCGTTCTCACCAGGTCATCAGCCTCACGCAGATCGCGGGACTTCTCCGCGGATGCAAATTTCGCTCGGGTCGAGATCAGCAGGTCTCGTGCCTCGGCGCGTCTGGATGCGCTCTCGCTGGCGCCGAGCAAGCGCGCGATGCTGATCGCCGTGCGCAATTCCCAGCCGACAGCCCCGAGCTTCCTGGCAGAGGTAAGCGAGCGTTTGAACAGGCGCATGGCAGCCCGGTCGTCTCGCAATGGTTCCTGGCACAACAGCGAGCCGTGGATCCGATCGATCTCGGGAGCAGCCCAGCGCTCGCCGGTTTGCTTCACCAGGGACGCAGCCGAAGCCGCGAAGCTTCGAGCCCTTTCGATCTGCCCGATCCGTCCGAATTCGGTGGCGAGCAGAATCCGATAGAGCGGCATCTGAATGCACCGATCCTCGACGGGTAGTTTTTCCAGCAGGCCGCACAGTTGCTCGAGCACAACAGGCGCAGAGCCTCGTGCAGCCAGCGCAGAGGTCGCCCATAAGGGACCGATGACCCGGTACATTGGATAGCCAAACTCATCAGCGACCTTCAGGCCGCGTTCGACGCTGGCAAGGTTGGCTGCAAGATCGCCTTCATACCAGTGATCGGACACGCCAAGAATGGAGGCGAATGCCAGCATGAAAGGATGCCCGATCTCATTGGCGAGCTGCCGCGCCGTCTCACAGCACTCTCTGGCGCGACCGGGCCGGCCCAACAGCCATTCGATGTGTCCGGAATAGACCAGCGACACGATCAATGGATCATGCTGATAGATCTGGACCAGCTTGCCGTGATCACGAGAATTGTAACGGGCGCTGATCAGAGCGGCGAGCTTGCTCGCCTGCTCCAGACGACCGAGAAAGAAATTGGCGATCAGGGCGGCGGTGTACGCCATGAGGGCGGCCTCGTCGTCGCGCCACTCCTCGGCCCTCCGGACAAAATCCTCCGCGTGCTCGAGGCCCTTGGTGAGCTCGCAGTTGACCAGCTTCGCTATGGCACTTCCCCACAGCACCGTCGCCTTCTCACGCGTGGTGCCATGGCTCGCGCAAAGCTTGAGTGCGCGACTGTAGGATCCATAGACGTGCGGATCGGACCACCCTGCGTTCGCGGTGTAGGCCATCGCCAGGTTGGATTGCAGCGCGATTTCAGCTTCGAAGCGCTGCTGTGAAGCAGGCAGCCGCGGAATCAGCGAGAGGCCTTCGCGCAGATGGGCCACGGCCTCCTTGGTGGCTGATCGGCGGAGCGCCGATTTGCCGGCCTGAAGCCAGGCCTCGATCGCTTCCGGAATATTGCCTGCGCGCGCATAGTGATAGCCGAGCACGGCGGGCTGACTGCTCTCCCGGATCGCGGCCTCCTGAAGCATCCATGACGCGACGCGCGCATGGAGCTCGCGGCGCTCCTCCTTGAGCAGCGAGGAGTAGGCGGCCTCCTGTATCATCGCGTGCCTGAACGCGAAGATGGCGCCTTGGGACTGCTCGACGCGATACACGATCTCTGCGCTCTCCAGCGCCCGCAACGCGAATTGCAGCGTTTGGTCTCTGCCTGGAAGGACGTTGAAAATACCTTCATAACTGAATTGCCTCCCGAACACGGAGGCGATCTGGGCGACACGCTTGGCCGGACCAAGGCGATCAAGGCGCTCCATCAGCGAGTCCTGAATACTCGACGGCACCAACGTTTCGGGCAATTTCCTGCTCAGCGTCAAACCGTCAGCAGTGCGCTCGACCGTGCGGGCATCGATCACGGCCCGCGTAAACTCCTCGATGAAAAGTGGCACGCCATCCGTTCTTGCAACGATCTGGCTGGTGATCCGGCGTGAGACGACATCGCCGCCTGCAACGGCTGCCACCATTTGCTCGCATTCGTGCGGTGCCAGCTTTTGCAGGGCAATCCGTCGAACTGCCGAGCCCGGCAACCAGTCTGCCTGGTAGTCATCGCGATGTGTGATCAGGATCATCACCCGCTCGCCGGAACAGCGAGCTGTTATTCGTCCCACCAGTTCGATGGTGGTTGGGTCGATCCACTGGACGTCCTCCGCGACAATCAGGATGGGCCGCTTGCGCGAGGCCGCGATGAGAACATCGATGAACGCCTGAAAAGCCCGGTCGCGCTCAAAGGGAGACCCGAGATCCACGGGTTCGTATTCCGAGCAGGCGGGTATCGACAGGACAGCCCCGTAGTAGCTCAGCGCGTTCGTGACGTTGGGGGCTTCTCTTGCCAAAAACGAGCGTAATTTTGCCAATGCGAGTTCTGCGTCGTCGGCCTCCTGGATGCCGGTCACGCGCCTGAGCCGCTCGATTTCCGGGGCAAGCGGCGTGTTGATGTGGAACGGCGAGCATTGCAGCGACACAACACCGCGGCGCGACGCATCAAGGGAGCTGCGGAACTGGCGGATCAGGCGCGACTTGCCGATACCGGGCTCGCCGGAAATGAGGCCGACGCGTCCTGCGCCCGCGACCGTCTGCTGCCACATCTCGGCAAGCAGCGCGCTTTCGCTGGCTCGGCTGATCATCGGAGCAAGAGGCAACCTCTGCGCCCTGTCGAACCGGCTCTCGCTGGGCGCAAGAGCTTCCGCACTCCAGGCGTCGACCGGCTCCTCCACGCCCTTGAGCGGTCGTCTGCCAAGCGGCACGTAGTTGAATGTTCCGCGGGTCAGCTCGTAAGTGCTCGCCCCGACCACGACACCATTCTCGCCGGCGAGCCCTTGCAGGCGGGCCGCGACATGTGCGGAGCTGCCGAACACTTCCCGCCGTTCGGGGGGCTCGCCGGGCACGCTGCCGACGACGACCACCCCGGTATTCACCCCGATCCGCACACCAAGGCGGACGAAGCTGCCATCCGACAGCGGAAACTGGTGGTCCTTGATCGCCGCGGCGACCGCCAGCGAAGCGCGCACCGCGCGTTCGGGATCGTTTTCATGGGCTTGTGGCACGCCAAAATAGGCCAGCAATCCGTCGCCAATCAGTCTGGCGATGTGACCGCCATAGCGCTTGATCTCCTCGTCGCAGATATCGCGGTAGGTTTTGATAATCGCAAAGAATTCTTCGGGATCGATGCGCTCACTCAGGGGTGTCGAGCCGACGATGTCGACAAATGCCACAGTCAGCTGCCGGCGCTCGGCATGCGCAGCCTCGCTCCCGACATTCGTCGGCAACCGGGTCCACTGAAGGTCGCCCGCCTGATCCGGATTCGGCAGGCTGTTCATGACGCCACCATGTTCTGTTTCCGCCGTACCTGCCGCAAGGCCAGATAGACGGCAAGTCCCCGTTGTCGCTGCCAATCCTGCGCCCAGGCAGCCGGTTCCACGGATAGAACACCATGTGCTCGCAGTCGTACAGCTGATTTTGCGCCGGAAAACGCTGCTTTGGAACGGCGATGCTTCCGCTTCTCTTGAGGGCGGGTCCATCACCGCTGCACGGCGATACAGTCAGCTCGCCAGCGCCATGCCGGCTTCGTCCAGCGTCTGCAAGAATCCGTGCTCGATCACGGCGTTGCGGCCGCGGCGCTTGGCGGCGTAGAGGGCGGCGTCGGCGGCTTCGATCAGGTCGCCGGGGCGCTGGGTGTCGTTCGGTTTTGTGGTCGCGACGCCGACGCTGACCGTCACAACGCAGTAGCTGGACGGTGCATGCGGCACGGCGAGGCCGAGCACGGCGGTGCGCACGGTCTCGCCGATCGCGAGGGCATGCGCGGCGTCGGTATTCGGCAGCAGCAGGCAGAATTCCTCGCCGCCATAGCGGCCGGCAAAGCCCATGGTGTCGGCGGCGATCCCGGCCAGCGTTTCGCCGATCCTGGTCAGGCAGACGTCGCCCTCGGGATGGCCGTAGGTGTCGTTGTAGAGCTTGAAGTGATCGACATCGATCATCAGGAGCGACAGCTCGCAATCATATTGCTGCGCCCGCATCCATTCGAAATCCAGCCGGCTCTGGAAGCCGCGGCGATTGGCGAGGCCGGACAGCGCGTCGATCGAGGCCATCACGGTGAGACGGTCATTGGACGCCACGAGCTCGCGCTCGCGCTGGCTGAGCTGCGCCGCCATCGCGTTGAAAGCGCGCGCCAGCGGGACGAATTCCGCCGGCAGCCTGTGCTTGGCGACGCGCGCCGACCAGTCACCCTCGCCGAATCGCCGCGCCATGCTGGTCATCAATTCGATCGGATGGATCACGAGCCGTTCCGCGCCGACGAGGGCACCCAACAAAACGAAAAGACAGACGAAGCCGAGCTGCAGATAGGCGGTGCGGATCTCGCGGCTGATCGCCGCCGTGACCTTGGCCTCGTCCATGCTGACGATCAGCCGCGACTGCGTTCCGGTGATGCGGGCGAAGCTCAGCGTGCGCTGGCCGCCGTCGGCTGCGGTGAACGACACCGAGCCTGATGGATCGTCATAGCTCAGCGCCTTCTCGGCAATCGCCGCCATCAACGGGATGGTGTCGAGCGAGCGGCCGATCAGGCTCGCATGATCCGCCGGTGCCGCGATCACGACGCCGGTCGAGTCGACCAGCACCGCCGACATGCCGGGCTGGCCGCCGAGATTGGCCATGATCTGGGACAGCCAGTCGATGTTGATGCCGGCGACCACGACGGCATCCTGCTCGGGATTGATCGCGGCCACCGGATAGGCCGCCATCATCATCGCCCGGCCATTGGTCCTGCCGCGCAGATAGTCGCTGAACACGAAGCCGCGGTTGTCTTGCGCCTTCTTGAAATACTCGCGGTCGCCGATATTCATCCCGACCTGGCTGTTGAGGGTCGAGCACTGCACCAGCCCGTCCCTGGAGACGAACATGATGCTGCGGATCCAGGGCAGCACCGTCGGCAGGCTGGCGCGCAGCACCTCGCAGCTCTGTGCGATGCCGCCGGAGGCACGGATATAGGCGGCGGATTTCAGCATGGTCTCGACCGAGGAGACCACCTCGCGCTGGGTTTCGGCGGCGTGCGCGGTCAAATTGGCATAGCCGGCGGCGGCCTGCGCGATCTGCGTTGTGCGGAAATTCTCCAGCGTGCGGACGCGATCGAGCATCAAGGGCGCGACCAGCATCAGCGCAAGCAAGGCCAGCCGGGTGCGAATTCCCAGAACCTTCTTGAGTTTGACGCGGTTGCGGTTGAAATTGACGCCCGACATTCTATTCCCTTGCCCGTGCGCAAGGTAAAATGAAGGGCTTCAAAAGCCTTTCCCGAATTTGGTAAAATTCGAGCCAACCCCCGCATCCTGTCAGAGAACGGCACAAGCATGACGCAAAGCCCGACCACGCCGTTATCGGCCGATTCACCACACGGCCTCGCCGCCGTGGAGCGGGAGATCGCGCATGCCTGCAAGGAAGCGCGGCGCGACCGCGCATCGGTGACGCTGATCGCGGTGTCGAAGACCTTTGCTGCCGACGCAATTTTGCCGATTATCGGCGCGGGTCAGCGCGCATTTGGCGAAAATCGCGTGCAGGAAGCCAAGGGCAAGTGGCCGGAGTTAATCCAGGTTAGTCCAGGATTGAAGCTGCATCTGATCGGGCCGCTGCAGTCGAACAAGGCCAAGGAGGCGGTCGCGCTGTTCGACGCGATCCATTCGGTGGATCGCACCAGCATTTGCGAAGCGTTAGCCAAGGAAATCAAAAATCAGCAGAAGCACCCGGACCTGTTCGTCCAGATCAATACCGGGGAGGAGCCGCAGAAGGCCGGCGTCGCGCCGCAGGACGCCGATAGCTTCATCGCCGCGTGCCGCGACAAATATGGCCTGCCGATCTCGGGGCTGATGTGCATCCCCCCTGTCGACCAGGCGCCGGCGCCGCACTTCGCGCTGTGCGCCAAGATCGCCGCGCGCAACGGGCTGAAGAATTTGTCGATGGGGATGAGCGCGGATTTTGCCGTGGCGATCCAGATGGGCGCCACCCATGTGCGGGTGGGCTCGGCGATTTTTGGGACGCGGACGGTGGCGCACGCGTAGTGTTGCAGGGCGGTTCGCTGGGATCACACCGAGATTAAACCCGTCATCCTGAGGAGCCGCGAAGCGGCGTCTCGAAGGATCGACGGCCACCAGCCGGGCCGTGCACCCTTCGAGGCTCGCTCCGCTCGCACCTCAGGATGACGGTGTTGGCTCGGCTGTTGGAAGAATGTCTGATGGCCGCGGTCCCGGCCTTCGCAGGGACGACGGCGGAGTGTGTGGCGCGTGCGCCGCCTACGCGAACTTCACCGACACTTTTCCGATCGCGCCGAAATCCGCCTGGAAATGATCGCCGGCTGCGATCGGCAGCGGCGGGTGGCAGGTGCCTGTGGTGACGACCTGCCCTGCCCGCAAGGTCAGCCCGAGCGCGCACAGCTCGTTGGCGCACCAGGTAAGTGCTATCAGGGGATCGCCGAGCACGTTCTTGCCGTGGCCGGTGTAGCGCTCGCCGCGCAGTGTAATGAGCGGGCGTTCTTCGACAAGATCGATCGCACGCCAGTCCGCTGACGTCGCAGGTCCGAGCACGAACAGATGCGCGCAGGCATTGTCGGCGATCAGCTGCGCTTCGCCGGCGGAGACGAAATCCGCGAAGCGCGAATCCGGAATCTCGATCGCCGGATGCAGCGTGCCGACTGCCTCCAACACCTCCTGCACGCTGTAGGGCGTCGTGCGCGGCACGAGATCGCGCGCCATGCGGAAGGCGTATTCCGGTTCGCCGACGCGCATCTCGTTGCCCTTCATCGACGCCGTGCCGCCATCAGCGATCAGCGTCTCGGCGAGGATGCGTCCGGCGAGCGGTCCCGCGACATTGATGTGCTTCTGGCCGGCCTCGCTGGTCGCCGCGATCTTCCAGCCGAACAGTTTTTCGCGCGACGTCTTTTCTAGCTGAGCCTGCACCGCATAGCCCTCGGCGCGATCGCGCGGCCGCATCGCGCCGTCGAGCGCGCCGAGTTTTGTTCCGGCGTGCCAGTGATCGTGCAGGACTTTTGCGGCGGCCGCGATCTCGTTGTTGTCGAGCATGGTTCTTCGCTCCCGCGGGAATATTTTTGTGTTGCGCGCAATCTCACCACAAACGCGTCGCGCTTGTCGCGTGGGAAAACCGATGCTCAGCTATTGCAACACCCTACCCGATGACGATCCTGGTCTGCGAAGACATCCGTCGCAACAGCCGCAGCATCGAGGTCTTCGTCATCGAGACGCAGCCCGCGGTCGGCGCAAAATTCGGCCGCGCCAGATGCAGGAATACGGCGCTGCCGCGACCGGCGACGCGGGGTGCGGCGTTGTGATCGATCTCGACAATAAAGTCGTAGAGATGATCCGCGCGGGTCAGGCGGTCGCCGCCCTGCTCCCGATCGAGCCTGATCGGCCGGTTGTAGTGGCGATCTCTGGGGTCCTCGCACCAGGCATCCTCGCGGCGGATCGGCCGGGCCGGCAGCAAGGTCTTTGGCTGCCGGTGCCGGTCGGCGCGCCACCAGAGTTGCCTCGGATGGAAGATGCCGCGCGGGGTGCCGCCGTCGCCTTCGCGCTTGTTGGCGAGAATTCCGCCGCGCCCGAGCGCCACCGGCACGGTCCAACCGTCGGCCGAAAGCCAGCCGCGGCGCGGGTCGCCGGCGGCACGCCGGACTTCGATGAGCGAGAGCGGATGATCACGTTTATCTGTCATATAAGTGATTGAAATAGCTGATGTTCCTTTAAGAATCGTTCCAAACTAAACTTGCCTTGGACGAGCAGATCATTCTATCTCCCGGCATTACAGGACATTCACGTCCTGCCCCGCCGGATTTGAGGTAAGCTGCGTTGCCTTGTGAATCGGTAATGATCGCCTACCTGAGAGCGTATGTAGCCTACCTACGGCCGTAAGCGCTGCCCGCTTCTGACCGCCCCGCCCCCGAAGGATGACCATATGGCCAATGCCCGCAAGATCTTGATCGTGGATGACGATACCGATCTGCGCGATACGCTGGTCGAGCAGCTGTCACTGCACGAGGAATTCGAAGCCTCCGCAGTCGACACCGGCGCCAAGGGCGCCACTGCCGCCAAAGCCAATTCCCCCGATCTGGTCTTGATGGATGTCGGCCTGCCCGACACCGACGGCCGCGAAGTGGTCCGCAGCTTGCGCAAGGGCGGCTTCAAGGCTCCGATCATCATGCTGACCGGCCACGACACCGATTCCGACACCATCCTCGGCCTGGAAAGCGGCGCCAACGACTATGTGGCCAAGCCGTTCCGCTTCGCGGTGCTGCTGGCCCGGATCAGGGCGCAGCTGCGCCAGCACGAGGCCAGCGAGGACGCGGTATTCTCGGTCGGCCCCTACTCGTTCCGCCCCGGCTCGAAGATGCTGACCGGCGCCAATGCCAGGAAGGTGCGGCTGACCGAGAAGGAAACCGCGATCCTGCGCTTCCTCTACCGCGCCGGCCAGATGCCGGTGTCGCGCGAGACTCTGCTCCAGGAAGTCTGGGGCTACAATTCCGGTGTCACCACCCACACGCTGGAAACCCACATCTACCGCCTCCGCCAGAAGATCGAGAAGGACGCCGCCAACCCGGAAATCCTGGTGACGGAAGCCGGTGGCTACAAGCTGGTGCCGTGATACGCTTCGCGCTCGACGATTCGTGAAATCGAGGCGCACCGCGGTTACCGGCCCTGAATGTCGATCGATGATGACGTAGCCCTGCTTGAGCGGGTCCCGACGATGCGTCTGTTGGGCGAGAGTTCCTTGCGCATGCTAGCGATCGGCTCCGAGCAACGTGATTTCAATGCAGGCGAGGTGCTGTTCAAGGTCGGCGACGCCGCCGATGCCGGCTATGTCGTGCAGCGCGGCACCTTTCGGGTCGAGGAAGGTGGCGCCGAAATCATCGCCGGCCCCGGCGCGCTGATCGGCGAGCTCGCATTGATCGTCGCGATGAAGCGGCCGTCGACCGCCACCGCACTGGAGCGCGGCTCCGTGATCCGCATCGCGCGCAGCCTGTTCCAGCGCGTGTTGGAAAGCGACCCCGGCGCGGCCCGCCGGCTGCGCGACGAACTCGCGCTGCGCACCAGCCAGCTCGCGAGCGATATTCTGATCGCAGGCGGGAAGCTGAGCACGTAACCGTCGTCGTTCTACAATCCGTCATCTGAGGAGGCCGCAGCGCGGCCGTCTCGAAGGATGAACGGCCCCGCTGGTGGCCGTCGACCCTTCGAGACGCGCGCAAGAGCGCGCTCCTTAGGGTGACGGGTCAGGGTTTGACGTCAGCCTTAAACCTCCATCACCGCCGTCACCGGCACGTGGTCCGACGGGCGCTCCCAGCCGCGGGCGTCGCGGGTGATCTTGAAGTCGCTGACGTGATCCTTCAGCGCGCGCGAGACCCAGATGTGATCGAGCCGGCGGCCGCGGTCGCCGGCGGTCCAATCGGCGGCGCGGTAGCTCCACCAGGTGTAGACCTTTTCCGACATCGGGATCCGCTCGCGCGCGATGTCGAACCATTCGCCATGCGCCTGCGCCGCGAGCAGTTTCTCGGTCTCGATAGGCGTGTGCGAGACCACCTTCAACAGCTGCTTGTGCGACCAGACGTCGTGCTCATGCGGCGCGACGTTGAGGTCGCCGACCAGGATGTGGCGGGCGTCACCGCGCGGATGCAGCGGCTCGCACGCCTTCATCTCGTCGAGGAATTGCAGCTTGTGCTCGAACTTCGGATTAAGCGCGGGATCGGGAATGTCGCCACCGGCCGGCACGTAGAAATTATGCAGCACCACAGGCTTTGCGAGCTGCGCCTTTTCTCCGAAGGACACCGAAATGTGCCGCGAATCGATCTTGTCGCAGAACGTCCGGATGTCGGTCGTCTCGAACGGCAGGCGCGAGACGATGGCGACGCCGTGATAGCCCTTCTGTCCGTTCAGGGCGACGTGCTCATAGCCGAGCCGCTTGAAGCGCTTCAGCGGAAACGCATCGTCGATGCATTTGGTCTCCTGCAGGCACAGCACATCCGGCCGCGCGCTCTTCAGGAATTTGGCGACGATGTCGATGCGCAGGCGCACCGAGTTGATGTTCCAGGTGGTGACGGAGAACCGCATGAGAGCTGCGTCTTAGCACGGTTCTCGCGGCGGATTGGCGCGTTGTCCACAAGCAAGGATCGTAGGGCGGGTTAGCCGTAGGCGTAACCCGCCGTCCATCCGCGCAAGTGCGGCGGGTTACGCTGCGCTAACCCGCCCTACGCATCTCGCCTAGCCCGGCGACGAGCCCGGATAGGTCGTGAAGTCGATCTTGAACAGCCCCGGATCGGGCTTCTGCGTCGCGTCGAGATTGTAGACCGCAACTGTGGTGTCGTAGCCTTGCGGGTCGGTGACGGTCCACTGCTTGAGCTTGCCGTCCTTGGCGCCGACCATCAGCAGGAAGCGGCTGGTGCCGACCAGCGCCTGCTTCTCCTCGATGGTGATGCTGACGAACACGTCATCGGCGGTGACGCTGATGACGTTGGTGTCCTTCATCAGGTCGATGCGGTCCGACAGCAGATAGCGCAGCGGGGTCTGCGACAGTGGATAGACGTCCTGGGTAGCGAGCCTGCGGTCGCGCACCGCGACCGACGAGCCGTCGGCGATCACCTCGATCGGGCTCGGATCGTCATATTCGAAGCGCAGCTTGCCGGGCTTCTGGATGTAGAAGTCGCCCTTGGTCTTGCTGCCGTCGGGGCCGACCTGGACGAAATTCCCGACCAGCGTCTGCAGCGACGACAGATAGGCCGAGACCTTGGCGGCCTGCGCCTTCTGATTGGCGTCGAAGGTCTGGAAGATGTTGGCGGGGACGTTGCGGCGCGGATCGGGAATCACCGGGTTCGGCGGTGCCTGGGTGGCGCCGGTGGTGGTCGGGCCCTTGTCCGCATTGGTCTGCGCGCCGGCATCCTTCGCAGCGTCCCTGGCCTTCGGCGCAGCCTTCGGTGCCGCGTTGGGTGCGGGCTTCGGCGCCGGCGTGTTCTGCGCGGTTGCGGCGCCGGCGATCGCGGCGGCGGCGAGAACAGCCAGCGCGGTGCGCATGCCGCGGTCAATGAGGTGATTTGCCATCAGATATGTCAGGTCTCTGTTCGACGCTCGTCCCGCTTGGTCGGATTTTATCCCGCCTCTTCCGAGGGAGATATGGTTTTTCCGTGATGATCGCCCCCGATCAGAACTGGCCTTCTTCTTCCCCGACCAGGATTTCGCGCTTTCCGGCGTGATTCGCCGGGCCGACAATGCCCTCAAGTTCCATCCGCTCCATCAGCGAGGCGGCGCGGTTATAGCCGATCTGCAGGCGGCGCTGGATGTAGGAGGTCGACGCCTTGCGGTCGCGCTTGACGATCGCAACCGCCTGCGTGAACAGATCGCCGCCGCCGTCGCCACCCATGCCGGTGGCGTCGAACACGGCGCCGTCCTCGTCGGTCGGCTCTTCCGCGGTAACGGCTTCGAGGTATTCGGGTTGGCCTTGCGTCTTGAGGTGACGCACCACCTTCTCGACTTCCTCGTCGGATGCGAACGGGCCATGGACGCGGCTGATGCGGCCGCCGCCTGCCATATAGAGCATGTCGCCCTGGCCGAGCAGCTGCTCGGCGCCCATCTCGCCCAGGATGGTGCGGCTGTCGATCTTCGACGTCACCTGGAAGGCGATGCGGGTCGGGAAGTTCGCCTTGATCGTGCCGGTAATGACGTCGACCGACGGACGCTGCGTGGCGAGGATCACATGCAACCCGGCGGCGCGCGCCATCTGCGCGAGGCGCTGCACCGCGCCTTCGATGTCCTTGCCGGCGACCATCATCAGGTCGGCCATTTCGTCGACGATGATGACGATGTAGGGCAGCGGCTCGAGGTCGAGCTTCTCTTCCTCGTAGATCGCCTTACCGCTCTCCTTGTCGAAGCCGGTGTGCACGGTGCGGGTCAGCTCCTCGCCCTTGCCCTTGGCTTCGACGAGACGCTGGTTGTAGCCGTCGATGTTGCGCACGCCGAGCTTGGCCATGCGCTTGTAGCGCTCTTCCATCTCGCGCACGGCCCATTTCAGCGCCACCACCGCCTTCTTCGGATCGGTGACGACGGGCGTCAACAGATGCGGGATGCCGTCATAGACGGAGAGTTCGAGCATCTTCGGGTCGACCATGATCAGGCGGCACTGATCCGGGCGCAGCCGGTAGACCAGGCTGAGGATCATGGTGTTGATCGCGACCGATTTGCCCGAGCCGGTGGTGCCGGCGATCAGCATGTGCGGTGTGCGCGCAAGGTCGATGATGACGGGATCGCCGCCGATCGTCTTGCCGAGGCACAGCGGCAGTTTTGCCACCGAATCGACGCTCTCCTTGGCGACCAGCAGTTCGCGCAGATAGACCTTCTCGCGATGCGCGTTCGGCAGCTCGATGCCGATCGCATTGCGGCCGGCGACGACGGCGACGCGAGCCGACAGCGCGCTCATCGAACGCGCGATGTCGTCGGACAGCCCGATCACGCGCGACGACTTGATGCCAGGCGCGGGCTCGAGCTCGTACAGCGTGACGACCGGGCCAGGATTGGCCTTGACGATCTCGCCGCGCACGCCGAAGTCCTGCAGCACGCCTTCGAGCGCACGCGAATTGGTTTCCAGCTCGGCCTTGCTCAGTGGCTGGCGGTCGCTCGCCTTCGGCGCACTGAGCACGGAGACCGACGGCAGCTCGAACTTGTCGGAATTCTTCTTCTTCGGCTTCGGCTCGGCCTTCTTGCGCGGGGCGCGGGCGGCGGGAGCTTCCTCCTCGTCGTCTTCTTCCTCGTCGTCGAAGGCTTCGTCCTCGTCATGATCGTCGTCTTCGGCGGCGGGCGCGATCGACGGCGCGGTGCGGCCGGCGCCGATATTGGGCTCCTGGCGCT
The DNA here is from genome assembly GCF_011058295.2 of Bradyrhizobium sp. 6(2017). NCBI lineage: Bacteria > Pseudomonadati > Pseudomonadota > Alphaproteobacteria > Hyphomicrobiales > Nitrobacteraceae > Bradyrhizobium > Bradyrhizobium sp. 6(2017). Next base: position 264,105 of record NZ_CP049289.2, read on the forward strand.
CGAACGCCGCCGTGCGACCCTGCGCTCCGCTCGACACCAGCGATCTGTAGGCGGTGGTGAACAACCAGCCGAGCCGGGCCTTGGTACTCATCACCGCGTGAAACAGCCAGCCCAGCGAGACCGAGCTGCGGTCGCTGTCTTCCTCCTCGACGAACGGCTCGTCGTCATCGGTGATCGGCGTCAGCTCGTCGTCTTGCTCCTGGGCGCCCCAGCCGCAGGCGAACAGGAAGGCCGCCGCCATCGCGACGAACAACACCAGGCCGAGCACGACGCGATAGATGAAGCCGGGCGGGCCGAACACCACGGCGGGTGCGCGCAGCAGCGCGTCGCCGACGACGCCGCCGAGCCCTGTCGGCAGCGGCCATGAAGTGTTGTGTGGCCAGCAGCTGGCAAAGCCGGCCGCGATCACCGTGCACAGGATCCAGCAGCCGAGCCGCAAGGCCTCGCGGTCGAACGGACGGTGCGTCAGCATCCGCCAGCCCCAGACAGCCACCGGCAGCAGCAGCATGATCGCGCCGAGCCCGAGGATCTGCATCAGGAGGTCGGCGCCGATCGCGCCGGGATAGCCGAGCACGTTGCGGATCGCGCGCGAGGTGGCGTGGCTCAGCGACGGATCCTGCACCGACCAGGTCATCAGCGCGGCAGTGATGGCGCCGGACAGCGCGATCAGGCCGAGCCCGGTCAGTTCGCGCAGCCGTCGCGCCAGCGCCTCGCGCAACGAGAGCGGCAGATGGCCGACCAGGGGGATGACACGTTCGATCGCTGGCATACTCAATCTTCGCGCTTCGCGATTAACCCAGGGTTTCGACCAGGCGATGCATCGCCTCGGCCGTCGATTCACTGTCGGAGACCAGCGCAAGGCGGATATAGCCCGCGCCCGGATTGGAACCGTCGTTCTGTTCGCGCGCCAGATAACTGCCGGGAATCACGCGGACGCCGGCGTCGCGATAGAGCCTGACCGCCGCGGCCTCGTCGCCGCCGCGTTCCGAGACGTCGAGCCAGACGCAGAAGCCGCCGGCGGGACGCTTGTACCCGTAGCGGTTGCCGAGGATCTGGTCGGCGAAATCGAACTTGATGCGATAGAGCCTGCGATTCTCTTCGACATGCGCCTCGTCGCTATAGGCGGCGACCGCGACATGCTGCAGCGGCACCGGCACCTGCGGTGCGGCGACATTGCGCAGCTCGTGGAACGCGGCCAGGAACTTTCGATCGCCGGCGGCGAAGCCGACGCGCATGCCCGGCAGGTTCGAGCGCTTCGACAGCGACTGGAACGCGACGACATTGGTAAAGTCGGGACCGCCACATTCCAGAATGCTGCCCGGCGCCTCGCGGGTGTAGATCTCCGAATAGCACTCGTCGCTCAGGATGATGAAGCCATGGCGATCGGCGAGCTGCTTCAGCCGCGTGAAATAGGCGCGCGAGGCGACCGAGCCTTGCGGATTGGCGGGCGAGGCGATGAAGAACGCCACGGTGCGCGCCAGCGTCGCCTCATCGATCGAATCGAGGTCGGGCAGAAAACCGTTGGCGAGCGTGGTCGGCAGATAGATCTGCTCGCAGTCGGCGGCGCGGGCGCCGGCGCCATAGGCCGGATAGAACGGGTTCGGCATCAGGATCGCCGGCCGGCCCTTGCGCTGTGAGACGTAGCGCGACGCAGTGATTGCGGCGAAGAACAGCCCCTCGCGGCTGCCGTTCAGCACCATCACCTCGCTCTCCGGATCGACCGGCCGCGCCAGTTGGAACCGGCTTCCCAGCCAGGTCGCGACTGCGCGGCGGAACGGCTCGATGCCCTTGGCGATCGGGTAGCGGCCGAACTCGGCGGTGTGCTTGGCGAGCACCGGCCCGACGAATTCCGGCACCGGGTGCTGCGGTTCGCCTAATGACAGCGTAATCAAGGGCTTGGCGGGTTGATACGGCGCCAGCAACTCGGTCGTACGCAAGAACGGGGAACGCTCGGCCTGGCCGGCGGAGGCGACATCGCCGGCGCCCTGCGCCAGGCCGGATGAGGCGGTCATTGCCATGGTTGAAATGCCAGCACTTTCACTGCGGTCGGGGGTGAGGGGGACCCGACCGTAAACCGATCAAATCACCATAGATAGGGCGAGGTTAAGACGCGATTAACCATCGGCGCCGCGGCACGATGTGCCGGCGCGTGATATCAGCGCTGGCCGCGCAGAACCGCACCGAAATTGCACCGAGACATGATTCACCGCCGCGCCATCAGGGCCCTCATCATCACGGGCGAACGCGAGGTCCTGCTGATGCGGATTCGCCCGCCGCACGGCGGCGACAGTTTTTGGATCGCACCGGGCGGCGGCATCGAGGGCGACGAGACGCCGGAAGCGACCTTGAAGCGGGAACTGGCCGAGGAATTGGGGCTGACCGAATTCGCGCCAGGCCCCGCCGTCTGGCGGCGTCACCACACCTTCAATTGGGGCGGCCGTCGGATATCCCAGAAGGAAGAATACCGGATTGTTCACGCTGACAGATTCGCGCCTGTGATGGCCGACAAGGTCGAGGCGAAAGTGCTGGATTGCTTTCGCTGGTGGCCGATCGCTGATCTGTCCGAAGCGCGTGAGCGGCTCACACCGCTTTCACTCGCCGGTATCCTTGAAAGATATCTGCGCGATGGAGCACCCGGCGAGCTGCCGGCCGAAGAAGTCCTGATCGACTGAAACGCCCGCCGGATACTGTCGCGGCTTCGAGCTATCCACGGTCCTTCGCGCCGGCGAGTCACGGTCCGTCCTCTCCTTCCCCCTGCAAGGGGGAAGGTCGGGATGGGGTCAGCCGCAGGCGACCGTGTAGGTGGAGAGAGCAGATCCCCACCCGCTTTGCTCTGACGAGCAAAGCGACCTCCCCTTTTCAAAGGGAGGTTAGCTGCGGGCGCTCGTCATGCCCGGGCTTGACCGGGCATCCATCAATTAGGCAAGAGTCTTGGGAAGCGGGATGGATGGCCGGGTCAAGCCCGGCCATGACGACCGCAGGAACATCGGCACAGCGCGCGCCTTAGCGCGCCGGCAGCTTCTCGAATGACGGCTTGCCGTCGGGCACATGGTGGAAGGTCTGCTTGTCGCAGGTGTAGATCGTCATCTGCGGCGTGAACACACTGGGGTCGTCGAAGGTGCCGACCTTCAGGATCGTGGCGGGCAGTCCGGGCACCTTGGTCACGAGATGCGTGCCGCATTCGGGACAGAACTCGCGCGTCACGGCGCGCTCGAGGTCCTTGCGGGTAAACTGCTTGGGCTCGCTGGCGGTGTATTTGAAGCCGGTGGTCGGCATCGCCAAGAACATGTTCGGTCCGCCACCGGTGATGTACTGGCATTCGCGGCACAGGCATTGCGCCGCCATCATCGGTTCGCCCTCGGCCTCATAGCGCACGTTGCCGCAATAACACCTGCCTTGCACCTTCATGACGTCCTCCGGTCTTTGTTGTCTGTTTTGTTGTCCGTAGCCTGTCTTTCCACAATGGCAGGCAATTCCGACATTATTTTCTCAATGGACGTAAAAAGAAAGGGGCTCCAACTTGCGCTGGAGCCCCTCAACGGTCCGGACATTGCCGGGTATGTGCCCGAACCGTAGTTCTGGGAACGACCGCTTGGGGAGGTCGCGCCCCGGGAGAACTCACATGTTGTAGGCGCGCTCCGTGTGCTCGGTGATGTCGAGGCCTTCACGCTCGGTCTCGACGTTGGCGCGCAGGCCGACGATCACGTCGACGATCTTGTAGAGGACCGCCGAGCCGATGCCCGACCACACCAGCGTGGTGGAGACGCCCCAAACCTGGGAGATCATCTGCGCCGCGAAGTCGTAATCGGCAACCTTCGGCGGGATCGCGGTGTAGTCGATGATCCCTGCACCGCCGAGCGCCGGGTTGACCAGGATGCCGGTGCCGAGCGCGCCGATGATGCCGCCGACGCAGTGGACGCCGAACACATCGAGCGAGTCGTCATAGCCGAGCGCGTTCTTCACGACCGTGCAGAAGAACAGGCAGACCACGCCGACCACGAGGCCGAGCACGATGGCACCCATCGGACCGGCGTAACCGGCCGCCGGGGTCACCGCGACGAGGCCCGCGACCGCGCCCGAGAGCGCGCCGAGCAGCGAGGGATGGCCCTTGATGATCCATTCCGCGAACATCCAGGCCAGCGCCGCCGCGGCAGTCGCCACGAAGGAGTTGGTCATGGCGAGCGCAGCACCACCATTGGCTTCGAGGTTCGAACCGGCGTTGAAGCCGAACCAGCCGACCCAGAGCAGCGAGGCGCCGATCATGGTCATGGTCAGCGAGTGCGGAGCCATCAGCTCCTTGCCGTAGCCGGTGCGCTTGCCGATCAGCAGCGCGCCGACGAGACCGGCGATGCCGGCGTTGATGTGCACGACGGTTCCGCCCGCGAAGTCGATCGCACCCTTCTTGAAGATCCAGCCGGCATCGGCGTTGACCGCGTCGAGCTTGGCCTGCGCCGCGGTCTTGGCCGCACCGTCAGCCGCAGCGGCGAGCGCCTTGGCGGCATCCTGGATCGCGTCCGGGCCAGCCCAGTACCAGACCATGTGCGCGATCGGGAAGTAGATCACGGTGACCCAGATCGGGATGAACAACGCGATCGCCGCGAACTTCATGCGCTCGGCAAAGGCGCCGACGATGAGGGCCGGCGTGATCGCCGCGAAGGTCATCTGGAAGCAAACGTAGACCAGCTCCGAGATGTTGGCGTCGACCGAGAAGGTCGCAGCCTTGGAGTCCGGAGTGACGCCCATCAGGAAGGCCTTGGAGAAGCCGCCGATGAAGTCGGATCCGCCGGTGAAGGCGAGGCTGTAGCCGTAGAGGGCCCAGAGCACGGTGACGATGCAGACGGTGTAGAACACCTGGGCCAGCACCGAGAGCATGTTCTTGGAGCGGACCAGACCGCCATAGAACAGCGCGAGGCCGGGGATGGTCATCAACAGCACGAGCACCGTCGAGGTCAGCATCCAGGCGTTGTCGCCCTTGTTGACGGTTGGCTCGGCGTAGGCGGCGGTCGCGGCGAAGAGGCCGACTGCGAGGGCCGCCAGTCCCGCGCCATAGGGACGCTTGAACGTCATGTTATTTCACTCCTGAGGTCTTAAGGTTTGAGCGCGAAATCAGAGGGCCGCGGCATCGGCCTCGCCGGTGCGGATGCGCACGGCGTGCTCGAGGCTGATGACGAAGATCTTGCCGTCACCGATCTGTCCGGTCTTGGCGGCGGAGGTGATGGCGTCGATGGTCTTGTCGACCTGATCGGAGGCGACTGCGACCTCGATCTTGATCTTGGGCAGGAAGCTCACGGCATATTCGGCGCCCCGATATATTTCCGTGTGCCCCTTCTGGCGGCCGTAGCCTTTGACTTCCGTCACCGTGAGACCGTGAACGCCAATGGCGGTCAGGGCGTCACGGACCTCTTCCAGCTTGAATGGCTTAATGATCGCCATAACAATTTTCATGAGTCCTATCCCCGCTTGGGCCCGGCGCGAACGAACGCCGGGAGTTTCGACTGAGGTTCACCACGCGGAGGACATTCACTACGCGGGCACAGCCAGGACCCTTAGAATCAAATGCCGTGCCAAACGGCGGGGGTTCGCTAATGGATTATGAATCAGGACCTTTTCCCGCTTTGCCGGGGGAATGTGCCCCTGCGCTATTCCGTCGCGCCTAAAATATAATCAGGTCTGTCTAATTCGGAAGCAGGTCAGGGTCTGGACACAATTCTGCCCAGCGGCGGGGCAGGGTTAGGTATTTAAATAAGGTATTGCCGGGCCATTAGGCGGCGTCCCGCGCTGCAAAGACCTTGTCGATCAGCCCCCATTCGAGCGCCTGCTCCGCCGACATGAAGTGATCGCGGTCCAGCGTTCGTTCCACATCGGCCTCGGAGCGCCCGCAATGCTGCGCATAAAGCCGGATGATGCGCCGCTTGGTCGCCTGCATCTCGGTGGCATGGATCAGGATGTCGGACGCCTGACCCTGGAAGCCGCGAGCGGCTGATGGACGTGGAGGCTGGCGTTCGGCAGCGCCGCGCGGTGACCGGGTTCGCCGGACATCAGCAGGAACGATCCCATGGAACGCGCGGTGCCCATGCACAGCGTGTGCACCGGCGCCTTGATGAACTGCATGGTGTCGTACATCGCAAGGCCGCTGGTGACCACACCGCCATACGAGTTGATGTAGAGGTTGATCGGCTTGTTCGGGTTGTCGGCCTCGAGGAACAGAAGCTGGGCGCAGACCAGTCCGGACATCGCATCATTGACCTCGCCGTTGAGGAAGATGATGCGTTCGCGCAGGAGCCTGGAATAGATGTCGAAGGACCGTTCGCCGCGCGCCGACTGCTCGACGACCATAGGGACGAGTTGCATCATGTCGCGCATCGGCGACCTCCCATGTCAGTAGATGATGAAGCTTGTGATCAGGCCGCGCGCATCAGGCAGCGGCCGTTGCTGTTGGCTGCGCGCGGCCGCCTATCGCTGACGTCGCAGGCTTCCTGAATGATGCGAAACCGGGTGCCGCCGGCCTCGTTCGGCTCGATCCGGAAGGTGACATGGCTTTCGCGAAACGGCGGCCTGGAATCGCGCAGGCGATAGCGCACTTCTTCACCTGCCACCGACGATTCGGGTTCGGCTCCTGACAGATCGCAATCGGGCAGCCAGCGTTCGCGCAGCGCTGGAATGGTTACCGCGCGCCATACCTTTTCGGGCGGCGCATCGAGTTGGTATTCGAGGACAAGGGCGGCGTCGGCGTGCTCAGGCTCAGCTGTGTCGCTCATTGATCCATGTCCTTCAACAGGTCGGAGAGCGCTTCGATGCGCTTCGGCCAATAGGCGCGGTAGCGGGCAAGCCAGGTCCCGATGCTGGCGATCCCGTCCGGGTCGACTTCATAATTCACGAAGCGGCCCTGCCGCTGTTCACGCACCAACCCCGCCGCGCGCAGCACCGCCAGGTGCTGCGACATCGCCGGCTGGCTGATCTGAAGTCCGTCGCGCAAGGCGCTGGCATTCAGACTGCCGCCTGCCAGCTTCTCGAAGACCTTGCGGCGGGTCGGATCGGCCAGCGCCTTGAAGATATCGGTGTCGACCATGACAACACATAAGCACATACTTATGTGTCGTGCAAGCCTGAACTGGCTGAACCGGGCGCCGGACGCCTACTGCAGCGCCTCGCCGTGCTGCGAGATGTCGAGGCCCTCGAGCTCCTGCTGCATCGAGACCCGCAAGGGGACGAAGGCGCTGACCAGTTTGAGCAGCACGAAGGTGACGCCGCCGCACCAGACCAGCGTGGCGACGACTCCGTAGAGCTGGATCAGGAGCTGGTTCGGATTGCCCTCGAGCAGGCCGGCCGTGCCGCCGATCGCCGACGCTGCGAAAACGCCGGCGAGTAGGGTGCCGGTCAGGCCACCGATGCCGTGGACGCCGAACACGTCGAGCGAATCGTCATACTGGAAGCGATGCTTCAGCCAGGTGCAGGCCCAGAAGCAGACCAGGCCGGCGATGATGCCGATGATGATGCCGTGCCACGGCGCGACGAAACCGGATGCCGGGGTGATGGTGCCGAGCCCTGCGACCGCACCCGAGATCATGCCGAGCACCGAGGGCTTGCGACGCGTCGCCCATTCGATCGCGCCCCAGGTCAGCGCGCCCGCACAGGCCGCAAGGTGGGTGGCGGTGATCGCCATCACCGCGCGCGAATTGGCGGCGAGTGCCGAGCCGCCATTGAAGCCGAACCAGCCGACCCAGAGCAGGCCGGTGCCCATCACAGCGAGCGAGAGATCGAACGGCGACAGATTATCGCTGCCATAGCCGTGCCGCTTGCCCATCACCTTGGCCGCGACCAGGCCGCTGATTCCAGCGGACAGATGCACGACGAGGCCGCCGGCAAAATCCAGCACGCCGATCTGCGCGAGGACGCCGCCGCCCCACACCCAATGCGCCAGCGGCACATAGGCGAAGACGAACCAGCCGATCGAGAACAGCACATAGGCGGAGAACCGCATGCGGTCGGCGACCGAGCCTGCGACCAGCGCCACGGTGATGATCGCAAACGTCATCTGGTACAGCATGAACAGCGCTTCGGGGATGGTCTTCGCCGCCGGATTGACGCTGTCGATGGTGATGCCGGCCATAAACCAGCGGTCGAGCGAGCCGAGCCATGGACCGTCGCCGACGAAGCTCAGCGAATAGCCGAAGGTGACCCAGAGGATCGAGACGATCGCAACGGCCGTGAGGCTCTGCGCCATCGTCGCCAGCACGTTCTTCTTGCGCACCATGCCGGAATAGAACAGCGCAAGCCCCGGGATCGTCATCATCAGCACCAGCGCGGTGGCGACGATCATCCAGGCGGTGTCGGCGCGGTTGATGCCGGAGGCGTTGGCGCCGGGATCCTGCGCGAAGGCCGGCGTGGCCCATGCGAACAGGATTGCAGCATTGATCGGCGCAGCGGATATCGCTGCACGAAGAGCTCGTGCCCCCATCATCATTCCCCGGCGTGTCGTGGTTTCTTGACGTGATTTATTGGCGTGTGGATTTGGCGCGCGCCGGCATCGTTGCCGGCGGCGATCTCGATTGAGCTTCAGAGCGCGTCGTTGTCGGTCTCGCCGGTGCGGATGCGCAGAGCGTGGTCGATCGGCGTCACGAAGATCTTGCCGTCGCCGATCTGGCCGGTGCGGGCGTTCTGGGTGATGACGCTGACCGCCTTTTCGGCGAGCTCGGTATCGACGGCGATCTCGATCCGGAGCTTTGGCAGGAAATTCACGACATATTCGGCGCCGCGATAGATCTCGGTATGGCCCTTCTGGCGGCCATAGCCCTTCACCTCGGTCACCGTCATGCCATGCACGCCGATCGCGGTCAGCGCCTGGCGTACCTCATCGAGCTTGAACGGTTTGATGATCGCGACGACGAGTTTCATGGCTCAGGCCTTCATTCCCTTGAGGTTTTCCGTGCGCGCCCGTCCCCGAGCCGGCGCGTGCCGTACCCGTGGGCTTGCACGTGCCGCCGCCCGGAGCGGCAAATTGCCATCCCGGGCCGGCATTTCGCGTCCGCCAAATCTGGCAGCTTTCTGGGCAAATGGCATAAAAAAGTTGCAGGTTGAAGCGGAAAACATGCGCAGCGGGTGAGCGCCGTCACTGTACGGAATGGAAACGCTCGGCCACAATGTGGCTTTCCCGCCCCGGCCAGCGGTCCTTGCTGGCCCGTTCTCGCCACAGCGCGTGCACTCGCGCCCCGAGGAAACAGAAAATGTCGAACCGAAACTGGTTTTATGCATCCGAAGGCCAGCAGAAGGGCCCTTTGCCTGAAGCTCAGCTCCGCGACCTGATCACCCGTGGCATGGTGGGGGCCGATACCCTGGTGTGGACCGAGGGCATGGCCGGCTGGCAGAAGGCCGGAGAGATCCCGGGCCTGGTTCCGAGCGTGGCGGGCGCGCCGCCGGCGTTTCCGCAGGCCGGACCGCCGCCGGTGGTGGCATCCGGAAGCTACAGCGGAGGCGCGCTGTCGGCCGACTTCCCGATCTGGGGCCTGTTCGGACGCAGCCTCCTGATGTTCATCGGCCAGATTTTCGTGATCCCCGCGCCGTGGACCGCGACCGCCCTGTATCGCTGGTCCATTCCCCACATCCGCGTGCCGGGCCGGCCGAATCTCGGCTTCACCGGGCAGCCGCTCGATATTTGGTACGTCTTTATCATCCTCGGCTTGCTGACCTACTCCAGCGCGGCCAACAGCACGATCGTTTCGCTGCTTTCCCTGGCGGTGCAGGGCTTCCTGAGCTGGATGATCGTCCGCTGGATCACAGGCCGTCTCAGCTCGAACGGCCAGGAGCTGCCGATCTCTTTCAAGGGCAGCCCGGCCGTCTATGTTGGCTGGTATGTGCTGATGGTGATCTCGGCCATCACCATCATCGGCTGGGCCTGGGTGATGACCGCCTGGATGCGCTGGATCTGCCGCAACATCGAAGGCACCCGCCGCGAGGTCACCTTCAATGCGACCGGGCTCGAGGTGCTGTGGCGAACCATCGTGTTCGCGGTCGGCTGCAGCTTCCTGATCCCGATTCCGTGGGTGCTGCGCTGGTACGCGAACTGGATCATCTCGCAATTCGCGCTGACCGAGCGCGGCGCCTACGCCAACACGTAAGCTCGCAGGGCGCTCCCTCTCTTCGTCCTTGCGGGGAGAGGGGCGCTCGCGAAATGCCGACTTTCTCACCCCCGCCAACGGTCCCGCTGGCCTGTTTCCGCTGGTGCGCCGCCTCGAGGAAACGAAATGTCGAACCGATCCTGGTTTTATGCATCCGAAGGCCAGCAAAAGGGCCCGTGTTCGGACGCCGAACTCCGCAACCTCTTCGCCAGGCGAAAGGTGAGCGCGGATACGCTGGTCTGGAGCGAAGGGATGTCGAGCTGGACCAAAGCCGGTGACGTCCCCGGCCTCCTGAACAACGCGCCACAGCCAACGAAGGCCTTCGGTCAAGGCGCGGCCCGGCTGGATCCATCATTCGGCAATGGCGACGCCCCGCTCGGCCAAACCCTGGGAACGGGGAAAATCCAGGAACTGGACATCACCCTCGGGAGATTGCTGAAGTTCTACTGGCTGTTTCTTTGGCGGTCGTTTCTCGGATCAGTCGTGATCGGCTTTGTGCTCGGATTCTTCATCGGCTTTGGGTTGAGGCTGTTCGGTGCGCCGCCATCCCTGACAAAAACCATGAGCAGCCTGGCCGGCGCCGTCGTTGGCGTGGTCTGGTCGATTGTCTGCCTGCGGATGGCGTTCGAAAAGAAATACAGCGACTTTCGAATCGCATTTGTGCCGCGCGACACCGGGCACGATTGATCGCGCGGACGAGGCGGCGTGGCGCAATCTCTATTTGCGTTCGCGCACCGAGCCCTCTTGCGCGACGGACGCCACCAGCGTGCCGTCGGGCTTGAAGATCAAGCCGCGGGTCAGGCCGCGGCCTGACTGCGCGCTCGGCGAATCCTGCGCGTAGAGCAGCCATTCGTCGGCGCGGAACGGGCGGTGAAACCACATCGCGTGGTCGAGGCTTGCCGGCATCATGCGCCGGTCGAACAGCGTGCGGCCGTAGCGCGCCATCACGGCATCAAGCAGCGAGAAATCCGACGCATAGGCCAGCGCGCATAGATGCAGCGCCGGATCGTCGGGCAGTTTCGCCGCGGTGCGGATCCAGACATGGATGCGGCCGTCGTCGATCTGCTGGCCGAAATAGCGGCCGAGCTCGACCGGGCGCAGCTCGATCGGCCGGTCGCTCTCGTAGTAGCGGCGGATGAACTCCGGCATCTCCTTGAACATCGGCTGCTTCGAGACTTCCTCCGCGGTCAGCTTCTCCGGCGGCGGCACGTCGGGCATCTTCTCCTGATGATTGAAGTTGCTCTCCTCGTCGGCATGGAACGACACCATGATGGAGAAGATCGCGTTGCCGTGCTGGATCGCGGTGACGCGGCGCGTGGTGTAGCTCTTGCCGTCGCGCAGCCGCTCGACCTGGTAGATGATCGGGATCTGCGGATCGCCGGGCAGGATGAAATAGCAATGGATCGAATGCGGCAGGCGCCCCTCAACGGTGCGGCAGGCCGCCACCATCGCCTGGCCGATCACCTGGCCGCCGAACACGCGCTGCCAGCTCGTCTTCGGGCTGTTGCCGCGGAACAAATTCACCTCGAGCTGCTCGAGATCGAGGATGGACAATAGGTCGATCAGGCTCTTGGACATGGGGGCTTTCGTTGTCGTCTCGGCGTCATTCCGGGGCGATGCGCCAGCATCGAACCCGGAATCCCGAGATTCCGGGTTCTCGCTTCGCGAGCCCCGGAATGACCGTCGGGCTTGTTTCTGCCCCCTGTTTCGCCCAGCTATTATCAGGTAGCAAGCACAGTCTGAGAGCGCAGCGCGCGTAAAGGAACGGCATGCCGGCACAACGTAGTATTGTCATCTGCGGGGGCGCATTTGCTGGGTTGGCGCTGGCCGTGGCGTTGCGCCAGGGACTTGGGCCGGACATCCCGGTCGTTGTGGCCGATCCGGCGCTCAGCCAGCGCCCGAGCCGCGATCCGCGCGCGACCGCGATCGTGGCGGCCTGCCGGCGGCTGTTCGAGACCCTTGGCGTCTGGGGGCAGGTCGCGCCCACCGCGCAGCCGATCACGGACATGGTCGTGACCGACTCCAAGCTGGAGGATGCGACGCGTCCGGTGTTCTTGACCTTTGCCGGCAATGTCGAGCCCGGCGAGCCGTTCGCCCATATGGTCGAGAACCGCTATCTGATCGATGCGCTGGCGACCCGCGCCGAGGCCGAGGGCGTCGAGCTGCGTGCCACCGCGGTGTCGTCGTTCGAATCACGGCCCGATGGCGTCACCGTGACACTGGCCGATGGCACCGTGATCGATGCGAGCCTGCTGGTTGCAGCCGACGGCGCGCGGTCGAAGCTGCGTGAGCGCGCCGGGATTGCGACCCATGGCTGGGACTATGATCAATCCGGCATCGTCGTCACCGTCGGGCATGAGCGCGCGCATCACGGCCGCGCCGAGGAGCATTTCCTGCCCGCCGGCCCGTTCGCGATCCTGCCGCTGACCGGCAATCGCTCGTCGCTGGTGTGGACCGAGACCCGCAAGGACGCCGCGCGGATCATTGCGTTGAACGACGAGGAATTCCACGCCGAGCTCGAGCAGCGCTTCGGCCTGCATCTCGGCGAGATCAAGGCGCTCGACAAGCCGCGTGCGTTCCCGCTCGGCTATTTCGTCGCGCGTTCCTTCATCGGCGAACGGCTGGCGCTGATCGGCGACGCCGCGCATGTGATCCACCCGATCGCGGGGCAGGGGCTCAACATGGGCCTGAAGGACGTCGCGGCGCTGGCCGAGGTCGTGGTCGATGCGGCGCGGCTCGGCATCGATCTCGGACAGGCCGACGTGCTCGAGCGCTATCAGCGCTGGCGGCGCTTCGACACGATGGCGATGGGCGTCGCCACCAATTCGCTGAACTTCCTGTTCTCCAACGAATCGACCCTGCTGCGCACCGTCCGCGACATCGGATTGGGCCTCGTCGACCGTGCGCCGCCGTTGAAGGAGATGTTCATCCGTCAGGCGGCGGGGCTGTCCGGCGAGGTGCCGCGGCTGTTGAAGGGCGAGGCGCTGTAGCGCCTGAGGCAATCATTTCTGTGAAATGAATCCCGCCACCGCGTCGATCAGGTCGGGGTCGAGCGGCCGCTCCGGCTGATTGTAGCTCGCCACATCGTCGGTCGCGTCGGTGACGTCGACCAGCACGTGATTCATATCCGGCAGCCACAATGATTTGGCCGCGACGTCGGCGGTGGTGAGCGCGAGGAAGTCGAGCCGCGCCAGCTGATGATCGCGGCCGCCGGCGATGATCAGTGTCGGCCCGGTGATCTTTCGCATCGGATCGATCGGATCCTCGGTGAAGCCGGATGCGATCGCGGGCTGCATCGCGGGCGCGATCGCAAGCCCCGCCGGCGGCGGGTCGACGATCCGCCCGGCCATGATGTCATCGATGGCCTTTCCGATCGGCGCGAATTTGTCCGGCGGCAGCCGCTTCTCGAGCTGCGCCTTCAACAGGTCGCCCTGCTTGCGCGCCGCCGTTGCCAGCAGCACCAGCCGGTCGACCGGCCCGCGCTGTGCGGCGAGGATCGCGACCATGCCGCCTTCGCTGTGCCCGACCACCGCAACACGAGAGAATCGGCCGCTGCCGCGCAGATAGTCGATCAGCGCCGCCGCGTCGCCGACGAAGTCCTTGAAGCGAAAGTCCTCGGGACGACCGAATTCCTTCTTCCACTCGCTGGCGCCACGCTTGTCGTAGCGCAGTGTCGCGATGCCGCGCGCGACCAGCTGCTCGGAGAGTTTTTTCAGCGTTGCCGGCTTGAGCTGCGGCCCGTTGCCGTCGTGATCAGTCGAGCCGGAGCCGGCGATCAATAACGCCACCGGCGGCTTTGCGATGTCAGGCGGGACCGTCAGCACCGCGTCAATGGGGCCGATGCGCAGCCTGCTCTCGTCAGCTGCGGCGCTCGCCAGCGAGACGAGCAGCAGCAGCCATGTGACGAGGATGCGCATTTGGTCCTCTTATCGGAGCATGATCTTTTCGGAAAACCGCTTCACACTTTTCCGGATCATGCTCTAGTCGATCTTGCGCGCCTCTTCCGGCAGCATGATCGGGATGCCGTCGCGGATCGGATAGGCGAGTTTTGCGGACCGCGAGATCAGTTCCTGCCGCGCGGCGTCGAATTCCAGCGGCCCCTTGGTGATCGGGCACACCAGGATTTCGAGCAGCTTCGGGTCGGCGGTGCTGTCGAGATGGTCGGTCGTGGAATTCATTGCGGTCTCCGACTGGAGCGTTTTCGAGCGAAGTGGGCACCGGTTCGCGTGAAGAAAACGCGTCAGAATAAACTAGCCATCGTGTAGCACAGGCAAATACCGGCTGTCAGCGCTTGGCCATGCGCAACAGCTCGTCGATCGCGGCCTGCTGCCGCGCCTTCGGCAGCGCCTGCTCGGACAGCGCATAGCCGATGAATGCCCAGTAGAAGATCTGCGCGCGGCCGCGCGCCACGTCGTCGGGGAAGCCGGCCTGCCGGAGCAGGGTTTCGATGTAGCCGATCCGGCGCTGGTCGACCTCCAGCACGGCGGCGCGCGCTTCGCCATCGACGGTGGCCCAGCTGCGGACCGCGCGTTCCAGCGCCAGCCGCGCCGAGAAGGCGCGGCGCAGCAACAGCGCCAGCGCCTCGTCGCCTTTCGGGATGGTCTCCAACTCGGCGATCACCTGCTCGGCGGCGACCTCACGCCAATGGTTGAGGATCGCGCTGCGGTAGGCGGCGATGTCGGCGAAATGCCAGTAGAAGCTGCCGCGCGAGACGCCCATGACCTTGGCCAGCGGCTCGGCCTTCAGCGCCGTGAAGCCGGTCCTTGCCAATGTCTTCAGGCCCTGATCGAGCCAGTCCTTGGCTGAAAGCTGTTCCGTCATGGTTCCCCGTCCGCCCCGTCGACCATACACAACTGTATTGACAGGCGCCAGCGGCCGGTGTCATATCCATACAGTTCTGTATGGAGACATCCGATGCGTGATCTCTTGCTTCAGGGTGCCGGCGTCGTCGCCATTGTGGTCAGCCTGATCCATGGCGTGCTCGGCGAGACCAAGGTGTTCGCGCGCGCCACGATCGAGCCGCCGCGGCTGCGCTTCCTGCTCCGCCTGGTCTATCAGGCCGGCACTGTGGCCTGGATCGGCGGCGGCGTGCTGCTGGTCGTAGCGCCTACGATGGCGTCGGATGCCGCGCGGCACTGGATCGTGGCGACGCTCGCCGTCGTGTTCGGCTTCGCCGCGCTGGCAAATGCGCTGGCGACGCGCGGCCGGCATTTCGGCTGGATGGCGATGAGCGCGGTCGTCGCGCTCGCGGCCGCCGGCTATTAGAGCGTTTTCGAGCGAAGTGGACCCCGGTTCGCGTGAAGAAAACGCGTCAAAACAAAAAGCTAGAGCTTCGGTTCTGATTCAATCAGAACCGAAAATGCTCTAGCGAGCGCAATGGAGCTTTGCGTGACCACTGGTCCGGGATTCGATCTCGAACGTCTCATTGCGACCAATGCATCGGCGGCCTTCAACCGGCTGGCCGGTTTCGAAGTGGTCTCCGCCGGTGCCGGCGCGGTGGAACTGCGCATGTCCTGGCGCGACGATCTCACCCAATATGCCGGACATCTGCACGCAGGCATGATCGCGGCCCTGCTTGACACCGCCTGCGGCTTTGCCGCGGCGTCGATCGCGGGTTCCGTCACCGCATCGCATTTCTCGATGAATTGTCTCAAACCTGCCGTGGGCCGCCGCTTCATCGCCAAGGGCACCACGCTACGCGCGGGACGCAGGCAGGTCTTTGCGCGCGCGGAACTGCTTGCGGAGAACGAGCTGGGCGAGATGTCGCTGGTCGCAACCGGTGAAACCGTGTTGGTTCCGCTGGACGGTTGAGGTGTCCGGTTGCCGTATGGGTGCGAAATTGATGGAGCTATCAATTTCGGTGGGGAATCGGCTTACGCGCGGATAACCATGCTACCGAAAGTTGAGAAAAATTATCGAGATAGACATTCAATCGGCCTAGCGTGTCTGCGCGGACAACCATGGACCGATGCATGTTTCGTGTTCTTACGTGTCTTTCAGGTGAGCATGACTGGGGGCTCGTCCTGCTCGCCGGACTGGTCTGTTTCGTTGCCAGCATCGTTGCGGTCAACATCTTCCATCGTGCAATCGCCACGCAGGCGAGGACGCGCCTGATCTGGATTGCGATCGCAGGTGCTGCGATCGGCTATGGCATCTGGGCAACGCATTTCATCGCGATGCTCGCCTACGAGCCGGGCGTGCCGACCGGCTACGGTATCGTCCTGACCGCACTGTCACTCGCTGCGGCGATGATGCTGACGTCGTGCGGCCTTGGCCTTGCCGCCAGCGACCCCAGCCGGTGGCGTGCGCCGGTCGGCGGCGCGGTGATCGGCGCCGGCATCGCCAGCATGCACTATCTGGGAATGTGGGCGCTCGAAGTGCCGGGCCATGTGGTCTGGTCGCTCGACCTCGTGGCGGCCTCCGTCGTGCTCGGCATGCTGTTCGGCTATGCCGCGCTGGCGATCGCGGTCCGCCATCAGGACCGCTGGATGTCGCTCGCTGCGGCGCTGTTGCTGACGCTTGCGATCGTGTCGCATCATTTCACCGCGATGGGCGCGGTCGAGATCGTTCCGGATCCGCTGCAGGCCCCCGCCGGGCTGTCGCTCTCTCCCGCTTTCCTCTCCATCGTGATCGCGGGCGTGGCGCTTTCGGTGCTCGGGATGAGCCTGGTCGGCGTGCTCGCGGATCGCCGCCTGGCGCTGCGCACCCGCCGCTTCGAGGAGATCATCAGCCAGCTTTCGCTGGCGCGGCAGCAGGTCGAGGCGTCGCAGAAGGAGCTGGAGGAACACAGGTTCCGGCTGGATACGGCGATCAACCACATGGGCGAAGGTCTCTGCATGTTCGATGCGGAGAAACGCCTCGTCGTCTGCAATGACCGTTACGCCAAGATGTACCGGCTGCCGCCGGAACTGCTGCTGCCCGGCACGGCGCATCGCGAGATCATCACGCATCGGATCGCCAACGGCATCCTCAAGGGCGAGACCAGCGACAGCGCCGCGACGCAGGTGCTCGCGACATTGAATGCCCTGCCGGCGGGCGAGATCAGCAGCCGGGTCGACGAGCTTGCCGACGGCCGGCTGATCTGCGTGACGCGGCAGCCGATGACCGGCGGCGGCTGGGTGGCGACGCATCGCGACGTCACCGAGCAACGGCGCTCCGAGGCCAAGATCACCCACATGGCGCAGCACGACGCATTGACCGATCTGCCGAATCGCGTGCTGCTCAAGGAATGGATGGAACAGGCGCTCTCCGGCGCCCGGTGCGGCGGACCGAGCCTCGCGGTGCTGATGCTCGATCTCGACCGCTTCAAGGACGTCAACGACACGCTCGGGCATCCGGCGGGCGACGCGCTGCTCAAATCGGTGGCCGCGCGGCTGCACAGATGCGTCAGCGAAACCACACTGATCGCGCGGCTCGGCGGCGACGAGTTCGCAGTGATCGACTACGTCACCGATCCGGTCGCGGAAGCGGGCTTGCTCGCCGAGAAGATCAGAAAGGCGCTCAGCGAGCCGATCGATCTCGGCGATCATCGGGTCACCACCACGACCAGCATCGGCATTGCAATCGCACCGCGCGACGGTACCGATTCCGACGAGGTCCTGCGCAGCGCCGATCTTGCGCTCTACTCGGCCAAGAGTGGCGGCCGCGGCTCATTCCGCTTCTTCGAGCCGGAGCTCGATCGGCTGTTGCAGGCACGGCGCAGCCTCGAGCGCGACATGCGCAGCGCGCTCGTCAACGGCGAGTTCGAGTTGCACTATCAGCCGTTCATCAATGTCGCGAGCGGGGAGACCTGCGGCTTCGAAGCGCTGTTGCGGTGGCATCACCCGCAGCGCGGCATGATATCCCCGATGCAGTTCATTCCGCTGGCGGAAGAGACCGGCCTGATCGTGCCGCTCGGCGAATGGGTGCTGCGGGCCGCTTGCGCCGAGGCCGCCAAATGGCCCGAAGATCTCAAGATCGCGATCAATCTGTCGCCGGTGCAGTTCAGGAGCCCGGACCTCGTTCCGGTGATCGTGCGCGCGCTGGCGAACGCGGGAGTTTCGCCTGACAGGCTCGAGCTCGAAGTCACCGAAACGGCGATCATCCAGGACAGCGAGGCGGTGTTCGCGGCACTCAGCCAGCTGCACGATCTCGGGGTGCGGATTGCGCTCGATGATTTCGGCACCGGTTACTCGTCGCTGAGCTTTCTGCAGAAGTTTCCGTTCGACAAGGTCAAGATCGACCGCAGCTTCGTGTCCGAACTCGCCGGCGCAACCGACGAGTCGCGCAGGATCGCGCGCGCGATCGTTCGATTTGCCGTCAGCCTCGGCAAGACCACGACGGCCGAAGGCGTCGAGACCAGGGAGCAGTTCGACATCCTCCGCGCGGACGCCTGCGTGGAAGTGCAGGGCTTCCACTTCAGCCCGCCAGTGCAAAGCGAGAAGGTCGCGCAAATGATCGGTGGGCGGATCATGGCATCCGCGCAACGCCCGGCAGTTCGATTGGCAATGGCGGGCGCCGCCTCCTGACTGCCGGACCGCGGCAGCGAACCGGGTCCGTGAGGCGTAAGGCCGCAGCAGGCGATCAAAACCGGATTGCGCGTGGAGACCAAAGCGGTTTTCGCGACCGTTAGAATACCTCTAAAGCCAGCCCGCAAACGCGCTTGCTTGACTTGGCAATCACCTCAGTTTTGTTCACGCATGTGCTCCGCGCGAGGGCGTTGCGGGCATGATCGAAAACGGAGGGGAGATGCGCGTGAAAGTGATTTTGAGTGCGGTGCTCGCAGCTTGTGTTCTGGGGCTGATGGGATCGGCGGCACTCGCCGACGGCTACAAGAATTGCACCAAGCTCGACAAGGCGTCGTGGAAGCCGGCAAGCGATGCCGAAGCCAAGGCCAAGGCTGCCGGCTACGAGGTGCGGCGCTCGAAGGTCGAGGGCTCCTGCTACGAGGTATACGGCGTCAAGGAAGGCAAGCTCTACGAGCTGTTCTACAGCCCGGAGGATCTCAGCCTGAAGCACACGATCGCGAAGTGAAGCAGGCGCGATGATCGAGGCGGCGTCCGGTGCGCGCAGCGCGACCAGCGTGCAGGTCTGGGACCTGCCGCTGCGGCTCTGGCACTGGGCGCTCGCCATCCTCGTCCTCGTCGCATGGGTGACGCCCAGCGCCTATGACCGGCTTCACCGGCTGGCGGGCTATGCCGTGATCGGACTACTGGCGTTCCGGCTGATCTGGGGCTTTGCCGGCACCCGCTACGCGCGCTTCGGCAGGCTTGGCGTCCGGCTGCGCGCCGCGCCGCGCTACATCTGGAATCTCCGCCGCGGCATCACCGGGCGCTATATCGGGCTCAATCCCGCGGGCACCGTGATGCTGGTGACGCTGCTGCTCCTGCTCGCGGTCTCGGCGATCACGGGCGCGATGGAGGTCACCGTCACCTTCTTCGGCGTCTGGTGGGTCGAGGACACCCACGCCTATGCCTCCGATGCCGTCCTCATCCTGGTCGCCCTGCACGTGCTCGGCGTCATCGTGGTGGGGCTGCTGCAGCGTCAGAACCTGGTGCGCGCGATGTTCACCGGACGCAAGCAGCTTCGCAATCGCTGACGTGGAAGGCTGCCGGGACCAAGGCTCGTTGTTTGAGCATGATCTCCGCGCAAGCGCGGCGCGCTTGCCGCGAGGGAAAACCGCTTCGCACTTTTCCGGATCGTGCTCTATTGCACCGGCGGATCGCCGCTGGTGCGCTTCTTGGCGAGATCCATCTCGGTGACGGCGATCAGGATTTCGGCGCGGGTCTTCAGGTCGGGCGCCTCCAGCATGGCCTGCTTCTCGGCCGGGCCATAGGGCGACATCATCGCCAGCGCGTTGACCAGCGCCTCGTTGGGCGCGGACTCGATGCCCTCCCAGTCGACCTTCAGATTGTTGGCTTCGAGGAAATCGGCGAGCACCTCGAGCAGCGCCTTGCGGTCGACGGCGTCCTCGCCCTTGCGCGCGGTGAAGTCGCCGGTGAAGGAGAAGAAGTCGACCTTGCACTGCCGGTACGGCGTCTGCACGGACAGCTCCTCGACCACCTTGAAGCGCGCGACGCCGGTCAGTTCGAGGATGTAGCGGCCGTCGCCGGATTCGGCGAGCTGGGTGATGCGGCCGACGCAGCCGATCCGGAACAGCACCGGCCTCGCCTCTTTGTGCGAATGCGCCACGTCGGGCTGGATCATGCCGATCAGGCGGTGGCCGTCGCGCAGCGCGTCGTCGATCATCGCGAGGTAGCGCGGCTCGAAGATGTTGAGCGGCATCTGGCCGCGCGGCAAAAGCAGCGCGCCAGGCAGCGGGAACACCGGGATGATCTCCGGGAGCTCGCCGGGCCCGCGATATTCGGCATTGATCGGCATCTGCGGTCCCGCTGCTGTGACGGGCGTGCGTTACGAGAACAGGATCGTCGACAACCGCTTGCGCCCCTCGACGGTTGCCTCATCGGTGCCGCCCCACGCCTCGAAGAACTGCACCAGCTGCTTGCGCGCGCCGTCGTCGTTCCACTTGCGGTCACGCTTGACGATCGCGAGCAGTTGCTCGGTCGCCTCGGAGCGCTTGCCCGCCGCATTGAGCGCGGTCGCGAGATCGAATCGAGCCTGATGATCGAGCGGGTTTGCGGCGACTTTCTGTTCCAGCTCCGCGATCGGTCCGACCGACTGCGCCTGCTCGGCGAGATCGATCGCCGCCTGCACCGCCTTCACCGCGGCATCGTTGCGCTTGGATTCCGGCACCATCGCCAGCGTCTGCTTGGCCTGCTCGACCGCGCCGGTCGTCATGTAGCATTTGGCGAGGCCGGCCAGCGCCGCGATGTTGGTGGCGTCATGCGCCAGCACCTCGGCATAGATCTGCGCCGCCGCTTCGGCGTCGCCCTCGGCGAGCACGGCGTCGGCCTCGGCCAGAATCTCCGCGAGATTCGGCTCGCCGGCGGCGGGCACGCCCTTGGTGATCTTGTCGATGAAGGCGTTGACCTGGCTCTCCGGCACCGCGCCCATGAAGCCATCGGCGGGCTGGCCGTTAACGAAAGCGATCACGGCCGGGATCGACTGGATGCCCATCTGGCCGGGGATCTGCGGATGCTCATCGATGTTCATCTTGACCAGCTTGACCCGGCCCTTGGCGTTGCGGACCGCCTTTTCCAGCATCGGCGTGAGCTGACGGCAGGGACCGCACCAGGGCGCCCAGAAGTCGATCATAACCGGCTGGCGGCGCGACTCCTCGATGACGTCCTTGACAAAGGTCTGGGTCGTCGTCTCCTTGATCAAATCGGGCGCTGCCTGGGGCGTGGGGCCGCCCTGCTCCATTATCGTCACGTTGTCCTCACCTGGTCTTCTGAGGTCGGAAATCCGGGGGCGTTCTAGCACGCTCCGCACGGCACGTTCAGCCGTTCTGTCAGGCTAGAGCATGATCCCGGAAAAGTGGGAACCGGTTTTCCGAAGATCATGCCCATAAATGGCGGTCGGCCAGCAAAATTCAATCGCTTGGCGTCCGTCCTGTTCCATCGGAGATCGGGTGGGTTCGCGCTCCGGCCAGGCCGATCATGGCAACCCTTCAGGGCAACGGGGGGCGCCCATGGCAAAGGCCTATTACAGCACCGTGTTCGAGTAGCCGGCCGGCGAGGTCTGGAAAATCATCCGCGATTTCAACAATTACCCGGTCTGGGCCCACGGCGAGGGGGTGAGCGAGATCGAGCAGGGCAAGTCCGGCGATACGGTCGACGGCGATCGCGCCTTTATCGAATGGTCGGCGGTGTTCGATTGCGACGCCGACCGCCGCGCTGGCCCGGACGCTGGCCGGCTGGTTCGAGAGCTGGCTCGAATTTCTCCGCGACAGGACGGCGGTCTGAGACCGGTTCCCGCCAATACGCGAAGAATTTATCGCGCCGGCCGGGTTTTCGGCCGATTCGAGCTCAATTTTTAAGGAAACCGTGCGATTTCGTGAGGTCCGGACTGCGCTCTTGTGTTGCATTCACAGACAGCATTTGGCATAGGTCTGCCGTTGTCGGCGAGCGATCGCCGCCAGTTCGGATGCGGGTGTAGCTCAGTGGTAGAGCACGACCTTGCCAAGGTCGGGGTCGAGGGTTCGAGCCCCTTCGCCCGCTCCAAACTTTCTCGCTGACCGAGCTGACAGCCTGATGAAGCCCGCCCGTCACAGCGGGCTTTTTGCTTGTCAGGCGGTGCCGGCGCGCGAGGTTTTGCGCCGACATCGCGCCGCTCCGGCGGGCCCGTCATTAACCGTCAAACGATGCATTCTCAAAACTGATAGAAATCTGTGGTTGTGTCGGCGTTGAAATGGCTGCCGCTCGCCTTCCGATGCGGCAAGCAAGTGCATGATGTCGATCAGCCGGACGCCAGATCCCGTCTTCAACCGCCGCCTGGCACGCGCAAGCGTGGCAGTGCTGGTCGCGCTCGTCGGCAATTGGGCATCGTCGCCGGTTTCGGCACAGCAATTGCCGAGCGACTCGGCGTATACCGCGGCGTCCAGCTTTGCTGCCGCGCCGGAATTTGAGCCCGCCGAAGAACGCCGGCGGCCGCGGGTGTACATCACGACGCGATCAGGCGGCGGCCGGCAGAACTTCTGCGTCAGGACCTGCGACGGCCGCTTCTTCCCGCTGCCGCGCGTGAGCGAGGCGGCCAATGTCGGGGCATGCGAGGCGGCCTGTCCCGCCGCCGAGGTGAAGCTGTATTCCGGCTCCGACATCGACAGCGCCATGACCGAGCAGGGCGAGACCTACAAGACGCTCGCAAACGCATTTCGATTTCAGCGCGAGATCGTGCCGCAATGCTCATGCCGCACCGGCGCAACGCTTGGCCTCTCGCCGATTGCGATCGAGAACGATTTGACGCTTCGCACCGGCGACATCATCGCCGCCGATGACGGCTTCAAGATCGCGGCGATCTCCAGCGGGCAGAAGCGCAGCGTGCTGTTCAGGCCGTTGTCGAAAGCGAACGCGCAGGCGCTCGGCCTGGCGCGGATCTCGTCGCGATAGAACGGTCGCGAGCGTTGGCGTCGTTTGAATATTGCGTGCAGTGCAGAACGGCTGCAGGACAGTCGGCTTTCGTTCGCACGTTCCCAAGGAATTGTTGCAATCAACAGCTTTGACATCTTTAGAAACGACAGCGGCTGTTGACTTGCCCAAAATCCCTCGCTTAGATTGCTTCCAGATTATTTTAGTATTTTTCTAATCATTGCATAAGGGGTGGGACATTTCGCATTTCCTTGCCGCTCCAATCCGCCTGAACGGCCCCGATTGGATTTCCGTCACCTGATCAGCTCGACGCACTGACTGAGCCCGGCAGCTTTTCCGCTGCTGTATGGCTTTCGCATTTTTTTGCTCTCGAGCGGTTCGTTTCGGCTGATCTCGCCGATTTCGCACGCCGATTTCGTCTGCTGATTTCTGAAGTCTGCCGACTACTCGCATTGCACAGCAACAATTGATCACGCGAAGGGGGTTACTATGGGAACATTCTCCGGCACATCTGGCAACGACACGGTTACCGGCACGCCTAACGGTTCGAACACCAACGACACGCTATCCGGGCTTGGCGGCAATGACACGCTGATCGGCGGCGATGGCGCCGATTCCCTGGACGGCGGCACCGGACAAGACTTCGCGTCCTACATCGACTCGGGCACCGCGGTTGTAGCAAGCTTGGCGAACCCGGCTGTCAATACGGGTTTCGCGGCCGGGGACACCTACACCTCGATCGAAGGCCTGATCGGCAGCAACTTCAACGACACGCTGACTGGCAACGGAAACACCTCTTACCTGCAGGGCGGATTGGGAGCCGACTCGATCATCGGCGGTTCTGCCAACGACTACGCCGACTACGCCAACGCAAGCGCCGGACTTGAGGTCGACCTCGCCGATCCCACCCAGAACACCGGGGAAGCCACAGGCGACACATATGTCAACATCGCCAAGATCAGAGGCTCGGCGTTCAACGACACGCTGATCGGTGACGCCAACGGTAATACGTTGCGTGGCGGCGCCGGCGCCGACGTGCTCAACGGCGGCGGCGGCTTCGACTTTGCGTCCTATTCCGACTCGGGCGTTGGGATCACGGCAGACCTGGCAGACTCGTCCCAAAATACGGGCGAAGCCGCCGGCGACACGTACATCTCCATCGAGGGCCTGCGTGGCAGCGACTTCAATGATCATCTGATCGGTGACGGCAACATCAACCTTCTGCAAGGCGGTCTCGGTGCCGATACGCTGGATGGCGGTGCAGGCTTCGACTACGCCGACTATTTCAACGCCACATCCGGCGTCGTTGCTGATCTGGCCAACTCCTCCCTGAATACGGGGGAAGCCGCCGGCGACGTCTACATCTCGATTGAAGCGATCAGAGGAACCGCATTCAACGATACGCTGATCGGCGATGCCAACACCAATTTCCTGCGCGGTGGCACCGGCGCGGACTCGCTCGACGGCGGCGCAGGCTACGACTATGCCGACTATGGCAATGCGACCACAGGCGTTCTCGTCAATCTGGCAAACCCCGCGGCCAACACCGGCGAAGCAGCCGGCGATACGTTCACCTCGATCGAAGGCATTCAGGGCGGTGCCTTCAACGATACCCTGATTGGCGACGGAGGTAACAATAACCTGCGCGGCCAGGCCGGCGCCGATTCGCTCGACGGCGGCGCAGGCTTTGACTTCGCGGATTACGGTAATGCTGCGACGGGAGTGGTTGCAAGTCTCGCAACTCCGGGCGTCAACACCGGCGACGCCGCGGGCGATACCTATACCTCGATCGAAGGTATCATTGGCTCGGCGTTCAACGACACCCTGACGGGCGATGGGGGAGACAACAATCTGCGCGGCGGTGCTGGTGCCGACGTGCTGGACGGCGGAGCCGGCAATGACGTTGCGGAATATGTCAACGCCACCGTCGGCGTGCTCGCCAGCCTCGCGAACCCGGCCTCAAACACGGGCGAGGCTGCCGGGGACACCTACACCTCGATCGAGGGACTGAGAGGGTCGAATTTCAACGATACCCTGATCGGCGACGGCGGCGACAATCTGCTCGACGGCATCGGCGGCGCCGATTCGCTCGTCGGCGGTTTGGGCAACGACATCTACATTCTCGACAATGCCCTCGACGTCATCACCGAGAATCCGGGAGAGGGCATCGACACCGCGGTCGTCACCGGCGCCTTCAACTACACGCTGGCTGCCAACGTCGATAACCTCGCGATTTCGACCTCTGCCAATGTTTCGGGCACCGGCAACGGGCTCGCAAATTTCATGACTGGCGGCTCGGGCAACAACACCCTGGACGGCGGAATTGGCGCCGACACCATGGCCGGCGGGCTCGGCAACGACACCTATTACGTCGACAATGCCGGCGATGTGGTGACCGAGAACAGCGGCGAAGGCACCGACACCGTTCACACCACCATCACCTATGGCCTGACCGCAAACGTCGAGAATCTGATCCTGGACGGATCCGGTAATCTCACTGGCAGCGGCAACGCATTGAACAATGTTTTGACGGGCAATGCCGGCAACAATTCCCTCTATGGCAACGACGGCAACGATACCGCCTACGGAGGTGCCGGAGCTGACGTCCTCGTTCTCGGCAACGGCGATGACTATGGCGATGCCGGCGATGGCAACGACTACATCTACGCCGGCGCGGGCAACGACGTTCTGATTGGCGGCACCGGACTCGACGTTTTGCTCGGCGAGGACGGCAATGACGTGATGTATGGCGGTGCCGGCTTCAACTATCTGTTTGGCGGTGCCGGCACCGACACCTTGATCGGCTCGGGAGGCACCGGTGGAAGCGACGTCAATGTGATGTTTGGCGGAGACGGCACCGACTTCCTCTATGGCGGGAACAGCACCAACTACTTCTACGGCGGCACCGGCGTCGACACGATGTACGGCGGCTCGGGCCTGAATATCTTCATCTCGTCGGGCGAGACCGACGGCAACCTCATCTACGGCGGTTCGGGCCAGAACTACGTCTATGGCTCCAACGGCGGCGATACGGTGACCGGCGGCAGCGGCGTCGACGTGTTCCTGATGGGCACCGGGGCCGACAACATCAGCGGCGGCGGCGGCGTTGACTATGCCTGGGGTGGCGGTGGCGCTGATACATTCAACATCAGCGACACCAGCCAGGAGGTCATGGTCGTCCAGGACTTCAATACGGGCGGAGTAAATGACTTCGTCAACTTCGCGGGTACATCGCTGCATTCGTTCGCCGATGTTCAGGCCGCAGAGACCTACGTTGCCGGGATCAACACCACGATCATTACCGACGCGGCCGGCAGTGCGGTTTGGCTGATCGGTGTCGCGCCGGGACAGCTCGACGCCAGCATGTTCAAGTTCAGCTGAGGGCTTTTGCCCTGATCCGTTGAGCTTGACGGCCACACGCAAGAAAGAAGGCCGCCCCTCGAGGCGGCCTTCTTGATTCCGGATGCGATCGCGATCGCCGCTCACGAGCGTTAGGTTCGTTCGAATATTACGCTGCAGTGCGGAATGCCTTGTTCTCAGGCAGCCGGCGCAGGAAAATTTCGTCTCAATTTGTTTTGACCGCAGTGCACCCTGATCCATGCGCTTTTCAGCGTCGTTGGATGTGCTACCATTTTGCGGTCTGACCTACCTCACAGACCGCCACCATCATCTCTCAGGGCGTTCAAAATCAATAACAGGCAAGCTGCAACGGCTTGCATAGGGGAGTGACGCGATGAAATCGGCTTTCAATCGATCAGTTCTTGCGTTCGCGGCGATTGCGCTGCTGGCGGGGACAACCTTCGCTGGTGCACAGCAACAAACCGACAAGAACCGTGCGTTGAAGAAGTACGAATCCGGCACCAAGGAATTCTGGACCCATCCGCCGGATGACTGGTTCCTCGGCGACGAGACCGAAGCGCAGAAGGGCCTGGCCCCGCCGTCCGGTCCGCCGACCGGCGCCTCCGATGCCGAACTCGCGGCGATGATGAAGAAGATCAAGCTGCCGCCGGGCTTCAAGATCGAGGTCTATGCCTCGAACGTGCTGGCCGCGCGCCAGATGGCCTGGGGCGACAAGGGCACGCTGTTCGTCGGCTCGTTCGGCCTCGGCAACGTCTATGCGATCAAGGACAACAACGGCAAGAAAGAGGTCAAGACCATCCTCAAGGGCCTCAACATGCCGACCGGCCTGGCCTTCCAGGATGGCTCGCTCTACGTCATCGCGGTCGACAAGCTGATCAAGTATGAGAACGCCGAGGCAAATCTCGACAAGCTTGGCAGCGGCAAGGTGGTGTATGACGACATGCCGTCCTACGCGGCGCATGGCTGGAAATACATCGCCGTCGACAAGGAAGGCTGGTTCTTCATTCCGTTCGGCCCGCCCTTCAACATCGGCGTCCCGCCGACCTCGGTGTCGCAGATCCGCCGCGTCGATCCGAAGACCGGCAACGCGGAAATCTATGCGCTCGGCGTGCGTAACTCGGTCGGCGGCGACGTCGATCCGCGCACCGGCAAGTACTGGTTCACCGAAAATGCCCGCGACTGGATCAGCGACGATCTGCCGAGCGACAAGCTCAACATGATCTCGAAGATCGGCGAGCATTTCGGCTATCCCTATTGCCACCAGGGCAACCTGCCCGACACCAAGTTCGCGATGGGCCACAAGTGCTCGGAGTTCACCCCGCCGGTCTACAATCTCGGCGCGCATGTGGCTCCGCTTGGCATGAAGTTCTATACCGGCAGCCAATTCCCGGCCGAGTACAAGAACAGCATCCTGATCGCCGAGCACGGCTCCTGGAACCGGCATAAGTACCAGGGCGGCCGCATCGTGCGGATCACCGCGAGCCCCGACGGCAAGAACGCCAAGCAGGAGATCTTCGCCGACGGCTGGATCCAGGGTGACCAGGGCTATCTCGGCCGTCCCGCCGATATTCTGCTCGACAAGGATGGCTCCATCCTCGTCGCCGACGACTGGGCCGGTGCGATCTATCGCATCAGCTACAGCAAGAAGTAGCGGTTGAACCAATGCGGGGCTGCGGTGGCCGATCAGGCGGCCGCAGCCCCGTTCACGTGATTCGGCAAGCCAATGACGGAACAGACCCGTCATGCCCGGACTTGATCCGGGCATCCATCCAACAAGAATCCTCAAGCAAGCACGATGGATCGCCGGGTCGAGCCCGGCGATGACAGCCGGAGAAACTGACATGCGAGTTGCGTCGTTTGGAGTTGTAGCAGCGGCGATTCTCCTGATCTCGTCCGCCCAGGCCGCCGACGTTGCCGCCGGCAAGGAGAAGGCCGAGATTTGCGCCGGCTGTCACGGCGACAACGGCATCTCGCAGACCGAGAACATTCCCTCGCTGGCCGGCCAGCTCGACCAGTACATTCAATGGCAGCTTGTGTTCTTCCGCGCCGGCGCGCGCAAGAACGAGCAGATGCAGCCGATCGTCGAGCAGCTCAACAACGAGGACATCCGCAATCTCGGCGCCTATTTCGCCTCGCTGACGCCGTTCAAGGGTAGCAAGGACGACAATCCGGAATTGTCCGAAAAGGGCAAGCAGGCCGCTGCCGGCCGTCGCTGCGCCTCATGCCACACCGACACCTATGTCGGCACCAAGGCGGTCGCCCGCATCGCCGGCCAGCGCGAGGAATATCTCGTCAAGGCGCTGCACGATTACAAGTCGGGCGTACGCTCCGGCGGGGCGCAGGCCGCGATGGCCGACGTGGCGTATCCGCTGAGCGACGAAGAGATCACCGCGCTTGCGCATTATCTGGCGCATTTGTAGTCCAAGTATCGGTGTCGTCCCTGCTCCCGTGCGCAATTGCGCACTGGGCAGGGACGACACCAGTTGTGTTACGCCTGCCGCTGCTTCTCATACGCCTTGAGATGCGTGTAGGCGGTGCGCAGCTTCGGCACCGGGATCTTGGCGGCATCGGCGCGGACGATCAGGTCGCCGATCACGTGATCGGCCTCGACCGGCAGCCCCGCCTTGATGTCGCGGAACATCGATGCGGTCATCGGCGATCCCTCGGTCGTCAGAAGCCCGCGGGTGCGCTGGAAGAACGGGCCGCCAGGCCCATGGCCGGCGTCGGCCGCGATCGCGCTGCATTCGTCGAGGATGCCGAGCAGGAAATCCTGGCCGCCGGGCGCCGCCAGGATGTTGCCGACCGAGGTCCGCATCAGGCTGGTGGAGGCGGCGAGCGACGCCAGGAACACCCACTTCTCCCACATGTCCTGCATCACGTGCTCGCTGGCGCTGGCGCCATTGATCGCGGAGAAGCTCTCCGCGATCGCGCGCACCCGGTCCGAGATGCCGCCCGCGCGTTCGCCGAAACCCAGCGACTGCATCGGCTGCAACTGCACCACCTCGCGCTTCTCGTTCAATGTCGCCGCGATCGCACAGAGCCCGCCGAGCACATGGGACGCGCCGAACTTCTTGTCGAGCGCATCGAGATGCAGCATGCCGTTGAGCAGCGGGATGATGGCGGTCTTGTCGCCCACGGCGGGCGCAAACGACTTGATCGCATCCTCGAGATCGAACGCCTTGCAGCTCAGCAGCACGACGTCGAATTTGTTCGAGAGCTTGTCGGCCTGCACGGTCGGCGGATTGTTCAGCGTGACATCGCCGTTCGGACTCTTGATCACGAGTCCGGCCGAGGCGAGCTCGGAGGCGCGGCGGGGGCGGACGAGAAAAGTGACGTCGCGGCCGGCCTGAAGCATCCGGCCGCCGAAGTAACCGCCGATCGCACCGGCGCCGACCACGAGAACACGCATGGGAATTTGTCCTTCTTTGTTGTTGCCCGGGGTAGGGGCGAATAGCTGACGGGGTGTGGCGAATAGATAGGGCCGCTATTCGCTACCCGCTATTGTTCGTCCGCTCATCTCACTTTCCCGACACCAATTCCTCGACTTCGCGCAGCTGTTCCTTGCCGAAGAAGATCTCGTTGCCGACGAAGAAGGTCGGCGAACCGAACGCGCCGCGCTCGACGGCGGCCTGGGTGTTGGCGATCAGCTTGGCCTTGACGTCCGCGTCCTGCGCGCGGGCAAGCAGCTTGGCGCCATCGAGGCCTGAGGACGTGAGGGCTTTGGCGGCGATCTCAAGGTCGTCCATCTTCTTCGGCTCGACCCACATATGATGGAAGGCGGCCTCGATGTACTTCTCGAACACGCCTTCGAGCTGGGCGGCGACCGCCGCGCGCATCAAATTCAGCGTGTTGACCGGGAAAAACGGGTTCCAGGTGTAGGGCTTGACCTTGAAGCGCTTGAGGAAGCGTTCGGTTTCGATCTGCTGGAACTCCGGCTTGTTCTTGACGCCCGCCAGCGTCTCGGCCGGCGACTTGTTGTTGGTGGCCTTGAAGATGCCGCCAAGCAGGATCGGGACATATTCGAATTTGACGCCGGTGCGCTGCTCGATCGCCGGGATCGCCTCATGGCTGAGGAAAGCGTTGGGGCTGCCGAAATCGAACAGGAATTGTGGATTTGGGCTCACGGCGGTCTCTCCCACGACGTGTCTAGTTTGGGCTTGTTTAGCATGAGCCCGCTGTCGCAGGCTCCGCCGGTAGAATATGATACTCATCATGTGAGCCGCAGCGCGCGATGTCAAATCAGACGCGTGATGGTTTGCTTGCGCCATACCAGGACGTAATAGGCCATCTGCAGCACGAACATGGTTGCGAAGGTGACGGGATAGGCGATCCAGATGCCGCTGATGCCGACGGCGCGGCTGAGCAGGATCGCAACCGGCACCTCGACCAGCGTTATGGCCAGGATCGAGATGAACAGCGGTATCCACACCGTGCCGCCGGCGCGCATCGCGCCCGAAAACACTGTCGCCATGCCGAACAGCACCATGCTCCACAGCACGATGTACAAAAGCTGCTGCGCGAGCGCGAGCACCGCGCCATCGACGATGAAGAAGCCCATCAGCGGCCGCGCAAATAGATAGCCGAGCACGACCAGTCCGCCCGTCAGTGCGAGGTTCATCTCGATCCCGGTCCTGACGATGGCGCCGACCCGGCCGGAATCGCCGCGGCCGATCGCCTGCGCGCCGAAGATCGACACTGATATTGCGATCGAGATCGCCGGAAACTGCACATAGCCGATCACCTGGTTGACCGCGCCATAGGCTGCGGTGGCGTCCGAGCCGAAACCGTTGACGAGGCCGAGCAGGACCAGCTCGGCGAGCGAGACCACCACCATGCCGATCGCGGTCGGAATGCCGAGCCGCAGCACGATGCGCAGCAGCGCGCCATTGGGCCGCATGGCACGCAGGAACGCCGCATCGAAGGCGAGAGGGTGTCGGTGCCGCAACATGTGGACATGCAGCCACAGCAGCGTGACGACGCCCGAGACGGCAGAAGCGACGGCGGCGCTCGCCACGCCGAGCATCGGCAGGCCGAGCCAGCCGCGGATCAGCGCCGGCGTCACCACGAGACCGACGATCGTCGACACCGCCAGGGCGAGCAGTGGCGTCACGGTGTCACCGACGCCGCGCATCATGGCCGCGAGCAGCAGGAATGCGAAAGTCACGGGCATCGTGATCATCATGATCCGTGCATAGGACACCGCGGCATCCAGAACGTCCGGCGGCGTGGCGAGCGCGATTAGCAGCGGCCGCGCGAACAGGCCGCCTGATATCGCGATCGCGAGCGCCAGCAACAGCGTCACGGTCATGGTCGTACCGGCGACCGCCTTCACCCGGCCGGGCTCGCGGGCGCCCCAGGCCTGGCCGATCATGACGGAGGCGCCGGCGCTCAGGCCGATCACGAAGGAGATGAAGAAGAACATCACCGGGAAGAACACCGACGCAGCGGCGAGCGCGTCGACCCCGATCATCTGGCCGAGATAGACGCCGTTGATGGTGCCGAACAGCGACTGCAGCACGTTGCTCAGCAGCATCGGCGCGAGGAACGACACGAAGGCTTTGCGTAAGGAGGGAGGCTTGGACACTTTCAACTTCCAAAGAATTGGAACAATCACGAATCGCCGATCCGCCGAGTGCCTGTTATTCTCGCGCGAAAACGCGCTAGTGCGCTTGATCGCTATAGGCGAGCCTGACCGCGTGATCGCGGATGTCGGCCGGCCAGTCCGCGATCAGCGTCGCAAAGCGGCGCCGGTCGTGGGCGAACAGGGCGCGGATCGCGTCCTCGTAATGCGGCCGGTTGCCGGCCATGACAGTCATGAAGCGATAGGCGGCATCCTGCGCGCTGCGGGTCCGGTCCTTGTCGCCGCTGGAGCGCCGCGCCTCGTCGATCAATTTGCGGATCGCAACCGACGCGCCGCCCTTCTGCTGGGCGAGCCAGTCCCAGTGCCGCGGCAACAGCGTGATCTCGCGCGCGACGACGCCAAGCTTCGGACGTCCCGGGCCGCGCGGCGCGACCGGTGCGGGCGGCTCCTCGTCGAGCGGAGGCGCCGGCTTCGGCAGCCGCGCCAGCACATCGTCGATCGAGCCGCGGAAATCGATGTCGATCAGCGCCGAGGTGCGGCCGTTGAACACCAGGACAGCGGCGTCCTTGCGCCGATCGAGCAATTGCTTGGCGGCGCGTGCAACCTCGGGGAGGTCACCGGCCCCGATGCGACGCTCGCCTTCGAAGGCGACATAGGCAGGATTCATGGTAGACCTCTCCGATTGCACTGTTATTTCAGAGGACGCTCATGCTGACGGTTCATCATCTCAACAATTCCCGCTCGCAGCGCGTGCTGTGGCTGCTCGAGGAGTTGGGGGTGCCTTACGAGATCGTGCGCTACCAGCGGCAGCCCGACATGCGGGCGCCGAAGGAGCTGCGCGCGATCCATCCGCTCGGCAAGTCGCCCGTCGTCACCGACAATGGCAACACGATCGCGGAATCCGGTGCGATCCTCGAATACATCATCGCGACCTACGGCAATGGCCGCCTGATCCCGCAAGCCGATACGCCGGAGCGGCTGCGCTACACCTATTGGCTGCACTATGCCGAGGGCTCGGCGATGACGCCGCTGCTCTTGAAGCTGCTGTTCACGCTGATGCCGAAGCGCGCGCCGGCGCTGTTGCGGCCGCTGGTGCGCAAGGTGTCCAATACGGCGCTGTCCACGCTGGTCAATCCGCAGATCAAGCAGCACATGGCCTATTGGGAAGGCGAACTCGGCAAGAGCGAGTGGTTCGCCGGCAGCGAATTCTCCGGCGCCGACATCCAGATGAGTTTTCCGCTGGAAGCCGCCGCGGCGCGCGGCGGGCTCGAGGACGGCCACCCCCGGTGCGTTGCATTCCTCGAGCGCATCCACGCGCGCCCGGCCTATGCGCGGGCGCTGGAAAAGGGCGGGCCGTACCAGGTCGGTCGATAAATCCGCGGTCATGGCGATGTTTTATCCGGGTGTAATTGCTTTGTCAATAACACCCGGGTATAACCAGTCTGTCGATACGACAGGAGCCGCCATGAAGACCGAGGACCGCAAGCTCGCCATCGCCGACTACAAGAAGCGCGCCGCTATCGCCGGCGTGTTCGCGATCCGCTGCCGCGCGACCGGCGAAGTCTGGGTCGGGCAGGCGCTCGATCTGGAGAAAATCCAGAACCGCATCTGGTTCACGCTGCGGATGGGGAGCCACCGCAATGCGGAGCTGCAGCGCGCCTGGGCGGCGCATGGCGCTGACAATCTCTCGCTCGAAACGCTGGAGCGGATCGAGGACGAGGAGCTCGCCTATGTGCGCGAGACGCTGCTCAAGGAGCGCGTGCAGCACTGGCGCGCGCAGCTCAAGGCGTCCGCGGTCTAGCCGCGTTTAGCGCGATGTCTGCGCGCCGCCGGCTGACGGCAGTGCCTGCACGGTGACGCCCGGCGGCGGCACGTCGTCGTCGGGCACGAAGAAGTCCGACATCAGCGGCACCGAGGGATCGACGCGGTAGCGTTCGAAATCGCGCACGCCGTTAGCGTAAAGCACCTTGTCGTCGATGCAGAAATGGCCGGTGAATTCGCGCGACGGCCGCGTGACGATCGCATAGGCCGCATCGCCCATGATCTCGGGCGTCCGGCTGGCGCGCATCATGGCGTCGCCGCCGAGCAGATTGCCGACCGCGGCGGTTGCGATCGTGGTGCGCGGCCACAATGCATTGACGGCGACGCCTGAAGATTTCAGCTCGCCGGCCAGCCCGAGCACGCACATGCTCATGCCGAATTTCGCCATCGTGTAGGCGGTCGAGTGCTCGAACCATTTGGTCTTCATGTCGAGCGGCGGCGACAGCATCAGGATGTGCGGGTTCTCCGCCTTCTTCAGATGCGGGATGCAGTATTTCGACACCATGAAGGTGCCGCGGGTATTGATTCCCATCATCAGGTCGAACCGCTTCATGTCGGTCGCCTGCGAGGTGGTCAGGCTGATGGCGCTGGCATTGTTGATGCAGATGTCGATGCCGCCGAATTCGCGGACCGTCTGCTCGATCGCGTCAATCACCTGCGCCTCGTCCCTGATGTCGCAGAGCACCGGCAGTGCCTTGCCGCCGGCGGCGCGGACGTCGTCGGCGGCGGTGTAGATCGTGCCTTTCAGCTTCGGATGCGGCTCGGCGGTCTTCGCCGCGATGGCGACATTGGCGCCGTCACGCGCGGCGCGAAGCGCGATCGCCAGCCCGATGCCGCGGCTCGCACCCGAGATGAACAGCGTCTTGCCTTTGAGCGATGTCATGAGAATGGCCTCCAGTTAGGGACGCACACTATCAGGGCTCCCTCCCCCCTTGCGGGGGAGGGTTGGGGAGAGGGGTAAGCCACACACACCGTCTTTGCGGCCACCCCTCTCCCTAGCCCTCCCCCGCAGGGGGGGAGGGAACGACGGAGCAAGCGGCAAGGCCATCGCGTCACCTCATTACGCTACCCACCCGCATGCAGCACACGCCCGCGCGTTTCCGGCAGCGCGTAGGCGGCGATGAAGAACACGCCGTAGGCGGCCACCGCGAAGATCGCGATCGCGTTGGCGAGCGTCGTCGTGGTCGAAAGCGCGCCGACCAGGAACGGGAACAGCGCGCCGATGCCGCGGCCGAAATTGTAGCAAAAGCCCTGGCCGGAGCCCCGCAGCCGGGTCGGATACAGCTCGGTCAGGAACGCGCCCATGCCGGAGAAATAGCCCGACGCAAAGAAACCGAGCGGGAAACCCAGCACCCACAGCACCTCGTTGGAGATCGGCAGCTGAGTATAGAGCAGCACGATCGCGATGGCGCCGATCGAGAAGATCAGGAACAGGTTGCGGCGGCCAATGCGGTCGGCGAGCCAGGCGCCCACCAGATAGCCGATAAACGAGCCGATGATCAGGGTTGCGAGATAGCCGGTCGAGCCGACCACCGAGAGCTTGCGCTCGGTGGTAAGGAAGCGCGGCACCCAGAAGGTGACGGCGTAGTAGCCGCCCTGCATCCCGGTGCCGACCAGCGAGGCCAGCAGCGTGGTCTTCAGGATCGGCCCGTGAAAGATCTCCCACAATGCAGCGGGTTTGCTGCCAGTCGCCTGCTGCTGCGCCATTGTCGCGGCCGAGATCTCGGGCTCGGTGACGTAGCGGCGCAGATAGAACACCAGCAGCGCCGGCAGCGCGCCGATCGCGAACATCCAGCGCCAGGCGTTTTCTGCAGGGAGGACCGAAAACAGGATCGCCTGCGCCAGCACCGCAAGGCCCCAGCCGATCGCCCAGCCCGACTGCACCGAGCCGACCGCGCGTCCCCGATATTGCGGCCGGATCGCTTCGCCGATCAGCACCGCGCCGGCCGCCCATTCGCCGCCGAAGCCGAGGCCGAGCAGCGCGCGGGCGATCAGCAGCTGGTCGAAATTCTGCACCACGGCGCAGACCAACGAGAAGAACGAGAACCAGATGATGGTGAGCTGCAGCGTCTTCACCCGGCCGATCCGGTCGGAGAGATAGCCGCCGAGCCAGCCGCCGACCGCGGACGCCAGCAGCGTCACGGTGCCGGCGAGGCCTGCGGTGCCGGGATCGACCTTCCACAGCGTGATGATGGTGCCGATCACGAGCGGATAGATCATGAAATCCATGCCGTCGAGCGTCCAGCCCGAGGCGCAGGCCCAGAACGTGCGCCGCTCCTGCAGGTTCATGTCGCGATAGAAGGCGAGGAGGCTGGTGTCCTCGATCTCTGCGACTTCCATCGATTTGGATTCGGCCGTGCTCATGCGCGTTCCCCGGAGAAATCTTTCACCGGCTCTTTGCATCCGCGGCCGGACTTGCGCGGATCGCCAATCTATCGCGATGTTGCCGGCCGGGCAAAGCCGCGTTTGCGTTAGCTTTTTGTTTTGACGCGTTTTCTTCGCGCGAACCGGTGTCCGCTTCGCTCGAAAACGCTCTCTAGTACCCCGCGGCCTCCGAGCCGCGCGTGCGCGGGTCCGGGGCGCCGAGCAGACCATTGGTCGTGACCACGATCGAGTTCGCGGAGGAGTAGCCGAGCGGCTCGACCGGTTTGTGGCCCTTGGCCTTCAACTCGGCCAGCACCTCGTCGGGGAAGCCTTTCTCGATCCGGACCTCGTCGGGCAGCCATTGGTGATGCATCCGCGGCGCGGCGACCGCGGCTGCGATATCCATCCTGTAGTCGATCACGTCGACGATGATCTGCGTCACAGCCGAAATGATCCGGCTGCCGCCGGGCGATCCCGTTACCAGCACCGGCTTACCGTCCTTCAGCACGATGGTCGGCGCCATCGACGACAGCGGGCGCTTGCCGGGTCCCGGCAGATTGGCCTCGAAGCCGACCAGGCCGAAGGCGTTGGAGGCGCCGGGCGCCGCGGTGAAATCGTCGAGCTCGTTGTTGAGCAGCACGCCGGTGCCGTCGGCGACAAGGCCGACCCCATAGGGGAAGTTCAGCGTGTAGGTGTTGCTGACGGCGTTGCCG
This sequence comes from Bradyrhizobium sp. 6(2017), assembly GCF_011058295.2. NCBI lineage: Bacteria > Pseudomonadati > Pseudomonadota > Alphaproteobacteria > Hyphomicrobiales > Nitrobacteraceae > Bradyrhizobium > Bradyrhizobium sp. 6(2017). Next base: position 301,024 of record NZ_CP049289.2, read on the forward strand.
CCGGCATCGACGACGGAATAATGCGTGGTGTTGTCGCCCTCGTGCGGCTGCTTCGCGTTGCGCACGTCGGTCCAGGGCGTGGCATGGGCGAGGTCGATGGTCGCGCGTTGCCTGGCGGCATAGGCCTTGTCGATCAGCAGCTGCGTCGGCGCGTCGACGAAGGCGGGATCGCCGAGATAGCGGGCGCGATCGGCATAGGCGCGCTTCATCGCCTCGATCATCACATGCAGCGAGGCGGCCGAGCCCTGCTTCATGTCGGACATCGGAAAGCCCTCGAGGATGTTGAGGATCTCCAGCAGCACGACGCCGCCGGAGGACGGCTGCGGCATCGAGACGATGTCGTAGCCGCGATAGCTGCCGCGGATCGGCGTGCGGATCACCGGCTGATAGGATTTCAGATCCTCGAGGCTGAAGATGCCGCCGGCATTCCTGATTCCTGCGACAAGCTTCTCGGCGACCGCGCCTTCGTAGAAGCCGCGCGGCCCCTGTCCGGCAATCGCCGTCAACGTTGCCGCGAGATCGCCCTGGATCAGGCGGTCGCCTTCACGCAGCGGCGTCCCGTCGGCATGCGAGAATGTCTTGGCCGAATTCGGCCAGCGCGACATGCGGCGATACATGTCACCCAGCGTGTCCGACGTGTCGTCGGTGACGATGAAGCCGTCGCGGGCGAGATCGATGGCGGGCTTGATGATCTGCGCCAGCGTGAACTTGCCGGAGCCGTATTTGTCCAGCGCCAGCGCGAGGCCTGCGACCGTGCCGGGCACGCCGATCGCGAGCGCGGAGTTGCGCGACTTGTCGGGATCGGGCTTGCCCTCAGCGTTCAGGAACATGTCGCGGGTTGCGGCCTGCGGCGCGGTCTCGCGATAGTCGATCGCGACTTCTTCATTGCGCCCGGCGAGATGGATCACCATGAAGCCGCCGCCGCCGATATTGCCAGCGCGCGGATAGGTCACCGCCATCGCAAAGCCGGTGGCGACCGCAGCGTCGACTGCATTGCCGCCCTGCCGCAGAATGTCGGCGCCAACCCGCGCCGCAAGCTTCTCCTGCGCCACCACCATGCCGTGTTCGGTGCGAATGCTTTGAATCGCATCGGTGGCCGAAGGCTCGTAGGCGCGACGCTGCACCTGGCCGAGGGCCGGCATCGCGATGCCAATTACCAGGAGAACGGCAAACAGCCGTCGCGACATCGTTGCCGTCAGCGCCATCGAAATGTCCTGCCCTGTTCATCGCGGTATCAGCAAACCGGCTCATGCTATATGGGAACGGATTGAAGCGGCAAAAGCCTGCCTGCGGTTCGACTTGAGGAATATGTTTCGCGATGACGGCAACAATGCAGACGGGCGCTGACGATGCGAAGGCCTACACCAAGGTCTATCCGGGCCGCGCAGCCGTCATCAGCTGGATCTTCTTCGACTGGGCTGCGCAGCCCTATTTCACGCTGATCACGACCTTCGTGTTCGCGCCATACTTCGCGAGCTTCGTCGCTCCTGATCCCGCAAGCGGGCAGGCGCTGTGGGGGTTTGCCACGGCAGCCGCAGGGCTGGCGATCGCGCTGCTGTCGCCGGTGTTAGGGGCGATCGCCGACGCCAGCGGACGCCGCAAGCCGTGGATCGCGGGCTTCGGCGCGCTGCTGGTGATCGGCGCCAGCGCGATGTGGATCGGCGAGCCCGGCAATCCCGACATCATCCCCGCGCTGCTGCTGGCCTATGCGATCGCGAGCGTCGGCGTCGAGTTCGCGACCGTCTTCAACAATGCGATGATGCCTACGCTGGTACCGCCCGACAGGATCGGGCGTCTGTCCGGCACCGGCTGGGCCACCGGTTATGTCGGCGGCATCCTGAGCCTCGTGCTGGTGCTCGGCTTCCTCGCCGCCAATGCCGAGACCGGCCGCACGCTGTTCGACTTCACGCCGCTGTTCGGTCTCGATCCCGTCATGCATGAGGGCGACCGCATCACCGGGCCGCTGACCGGGCTGTGGTTCATCATCTTCGTGACGCCGATGTTCCTGTTCACGCCGGACTATCCGGCGAAACGGCCGTTGCGCGAGGCGGTCGGCGCAGGCCTGCGCGGGCTCAGGGGGTCATTGACGAGCCTGCCCAAGCAGAAATCCTTGGCGCGGTTTCTGCTGGCGAACATGATCTACACCGACGGGCTGGTCTCGCTGTTCGCCTTCGGCGGCATCTATGCCGCCGGCACGTTCGGTTGGGACACGATCCGGATCGGCACCTTCGGCATCATCCTGGCGGTGGCCGGCACCTTCGGCGGCTGGCTCGGGGGCAAGCTCGACGATGCGTTCGGGCCGAAGCGCGTGATTACCTGCAGTCTTGTGATCCTGCTGTTTGCGATCGTCGTGATTCTGACCGTGAACAAGGATTCCATCCTGTTCATTCCAGTCGCGCCACCGGTGCCCGGTGGCCCGCTGTTCGCGGGCGCTGCCGAGCGCGCCTATATCGTGCTGGGCTGCCTGATCGGCGCCACCGGCGCGCCGCTGCAGGCGGCCTCGCGCTCGCTTCTGATCCGCCTCGCGCCGCAGGATCGCATCGCGCAGTATTTTGGCTTGTTCGCGCTCACCGGGAAGGTGACGTCGTTCATCGGCCCGCTGCTGATCGGCGCGATCACCGCGGCGACCGCGAGCCAGAAGGCCGGCATGGCCGTGCTGGTGGGGTTTTTCGTGGTGGGGTTGGTGTTGCTGGCGAAGGTGCGGGAATAGGTTGCTTCGTCATGCCCGGGCTTGACCCGGGCATCCATCGCCCTTCACGAATTTTTTCTTCAGGAGATGGATTGCCGGGTCAAGCCCGGCAATGACGATGCTGCGTCAGTGCCGGAAGTGCCGCACGCCGGTGAACACCATCGCGATGCCGTGTTCGTCCGCGGCCTTGATCACCTCGTCGTCGCGCATCGAGCCGCCGGGCTGGATCACCGCAGTCGCACCGGCCTCGATGCAGGCGAGCATGCCGTCGGCGAACGGAAAGAACGCGTCGGAGGCGACCACCGACCCCTTGGTCAGCGGCTCGGCGAGCTTCAGCTCGGCCGCCGCATCCAGCGCCTTGCGCGCGGCGATACGTGCGGAATCGACCCGGCTCATCTGGCCGGCGCCGATGCCGACGGTGGCGAGGTCCTTGGCATAGATGATGGTGTTCGACTTGACGTGCTTGGCGACGCGGAAGGCGAATTTGAGATCGCGCAGCTCGGCGTCGGTCGGCGCGCGCCTGGTCGCGACCTTCAGGTTCATGTCCTCGACCACCGCGTTGTCACGGCTCTGCACCAGGAGGCCGCCGGCGACGGTCTTGGCGGTGAGGCCGAGTGCGCGCGGATCGGGCAGCGCGCCCACAAGCAGCAGGCGCAGATTGCGCCGGCCGGCGATGATCGAGATCGCCTCCTCGGTCGCGTCGGGCGCGATGATCACCTCGGTGAAGATGCCGATGATGGCGCGCGCCGCGTCCGCGTCGAGCTTGCGGTTGACCGCGATGATGCCGCCATAGGCCGAGGTGGAATCGCAGGCGAGCGCGCGGGCATAGGCGGTGGCGAGATCGGGACCCTCGGCGACGCCGCAGGGATTGGCGTGCTTGACGATCACGCAGGCCGCGGTGCGCTGCGGATCGAACTCGCCGACGCATTCATAGGCCGCGTCGGTGTCGTTGATGTTGTTGTAGGACAGTTCCTTGCCCTGCAGCTGGCGTGCGGTCGCAACGCCCGGCCGCTTCTCCGGCGTGGCATAGAACGCCGCGGTCTGGTGCGGGTTCTCGCCATAGCGCAGCGACTGGATCAGCTTGCCGCCGAAGGCGCGGAAGTCCGGCGCCCTGGTGTCGAGCTGCACGGCAAACCAGTTCGAGATCGCGGCGTCATAGGCTCCGGTGCGGGCATAGGCCTTGGCGGCGAGCCGGCGGCGCAGGCCGAGCGAGGTCGCGCCCTTGTGCGCGGCGAGCTCGTCGAGCACCGCCTGGTAATCCTGCGCCTCGACCACCACGGCGACGTCGTCATGGTTCTTCGCCGCGGCGCGGATCATCGCGGGGCCGCCGATGTCGATGTTCTCGATGCACTCCTCGAAGCCGGCGCCTTTGTCGACGGTGGCCTCGAACGGATAAAGGTTGACGACCAGAAGGTCGATCGGGGCGATGCCGTGCGAGGCCATCGCCGCGGCATGTTCCTTGTTGTCGCGGATCGCGAGCAGGCCGCCATGCACCTTCGGATGCAGTGTCTTGACCCGGCCATCCATCATCTCCGGGAAACCGGTGAGCTCGGAGACGTCCTTGACCTTCAGCCCCGCCGCCGCGATCGCCTTGGCGGTGCCGCCGGTCGACACCAGCTCGACGCCATGGTCGGCCAACGCCCTGGCGAAATCGATCAGTCCGGTCTTGTCGGAAACGGACAACAGAGCGCGGGTCACGCGGCGAAGCTGTTCGGTCATTCTAGGAAATCCCTGGCTGTTAAGGCAGCCGGGTAGCATGGTTTGGTGCCCTACGAAACCGGTCTCCGGGGCCGATTCCCCCGAAATTGCGGATGATTGGGGCGAAATCGCTCGGCCCTGTCTAACCGTCACCCTGAGGAGCGCGGAGCGTGTCTCGAAGGGTCGACGGCCACCAGCCGGGCCGTGCATCCTTCGAGACGCGGCGTAAGCGCCGCTCCTCAGGACGACGGTCGGGAGTCGTTCGGTCGCCCTACAGCGGCAGTTCCGGCTCGCGGCGGGCGTTGCGGCGCGCGTTGGTGGCGGTGGCCGAGGTCGAGGAGCGCACGAAGCTCCAGCGGATGGTGGCGGCCTGCCTTGCGTCCTGCCGGATCACGATCTGGGAGGTGCGGCGCGGGCCATCATTGCCGGCCAGGAACACGCTGTCCTCGAGGTCGACCTTGTCGTCCAACGCCTCGAAGGTCCAGACGTCGCGGTTCGGCAGCACCAGCATCACGCCGCGGGCATCCGACAGCCGGCTCGCCTTCACCGAAGGGTGCAGATGGAAGCGCAGCGCGAAATCGGCCTCGCTGCCCTTGATGCGGCCGCCCGGCGCCGGCGACAGCGAGTCCTCGCCTTCGAGCCGGGTGCCATCCTGGGAGACCATCAGCACGCGGCGGTGGATCACACCGAAGCGCGAGAGATAGCCGTCATGCGAGGCGGTGAGCACGTCGCCGTCGGCGACCGCTTCGCGGTAGCTCTCGACATTGTTGGGGCCGCTGGTGATCGGCGCGCCGCGCAACAGCCGCTTCATCGCCGACAGCTCGACGAACTGGCACGACGAGGTGTCGCGATAGGTCAGCGTCGAATGCGCGGCGGTGGAACGTGCGAACGGCCGCCAATTGTCGCGCCCGGTCGACGGCATGCCGCAATTGACGACGATGCGGCTCGGCCCCGAGGAGAGCTCGAACGACAGGCAGCCGGCATGCGCATCCTGGCTGACGCTCGGCGGCGGCGGGGCGCCGGTGTCGATGATCAACGCCGTGCTGCCGGCATCGAGCCGTTGGAAGCCGCTATGCGGCATGCTCGCCATCGGCACGCCGCGGGTGTCGTCATAGGCGAGCAGCGTCGCGACCAGATCGGACGGCGCGGTCGACATGCCGTTGAACAGCGCGAAGCTGCCGTCGCCGTGACGGAAGAAGCGCAGCATCGGCATCATGCGGTCGATGGCGTTGAGCAGCGCCGGCGGCGGCGCGATATTCCGTGCAGCAAAGGTCTGGCGCAGCGGCAACAGATCGCTCAGCAGCTCGACCAGCGCGCCGGGATTGCGCGAGATGTGGCCGCCATCGGGCAGGATCTGGCGCTGCAATTCGTCCGACAGCTTGCGCGTGGTCGTCTTGATATTGCGCGCCTGGTTGGCGAGGCAGAGCGAGGCATAGCACAGCGCGATCAGGACCTGCAGGCGCGGCACGCCGTCATTGTCGAGGATGGAGTAGCGCAGATAGCGGATCTCGCGCGCCAGCCCGCGCAGATATTTGCGGTAGAATTTTCCGTCGGTATCGCCGAGCACCAGCGGTGCCTGCGACAACAGCGAGATCACGCGCCGCGCGCGGACATCGGCGCGGCGCTCCAGCGGCCGCCTGCGCGCCTGGTTGGAGATCCAGTCGTCGACCAGCGAGCGGGCATTGGCGCGGGTCAGCGCGGTGTCGGCGGCGCGCAGATGGCGCAGCCAGCCGAAGCCGAGCAGGGCGGCTTCCCAATCCTCCGACGGCGGCTCGAGGTCGAAGATCGAGCGGCCGTGGCAGGTGACGATCTTGCCGGCGAAGACGAATCGCCCGGCATAGATCTCGGCGGCGCGGGTGGCGTCGGCGGTCCTCAGATCATGCGGGGCGATGATCAGCCGGTCGGTGCGGCCGGGCCACAGCCGCGACAGCGCAACCGTGCTCCCGCTGGCGCGCGCGATCACGCTGCGCGCGAAGCGGCCAGCAATCAGCGTCGAGATGCGTCTGCTTTGAGCGACCGACACGCCTAACCTTGCGGGGAGGGAATTTTCAACGAATCCTTATTTAATCCGGAAATGCGGCCAAGACACCCTCTTGATACCGCACGAATCACTTCGAGCTTAGAAGACTGAAGTTTAAAATCAGGACTTAACCAGCCTGGCGGCGTAAAACCCGTCCAGCCCGCCCAGCCGTGGGTCGGCGTTGGGCAGATGGCAGGGCAGGGTGCGCAGATCGCCGTCGGCGGTAATGATGTCGTCGAGGCCGGCGACCTCGTCCTTCTCGACCGGCGCACGGCGCAGGCCTGATTCGCTCGCCAGCAGCGCGGCGATCGCCTGCTCGCCTTCTTCCGGCTCCAGCGAGCAGGTGCAGTAGACCAGCGTGCCGCCCGGCTTCAGCAGATTGGTGGCCTTTTGCAGCAGCCGCTTCTGCAGGGCCGATAGCGCCGCGATATCGCCTTCCTGGCGCAGCCAGGCGACGTCGGGATGGCGGCGGATGGTTCCGGTCGAGCTGCAGGGTGCGTCGACCAGAATACCGTCGAAGCTTCCGGCCGCCGCGGGCCATTCGGCGGCGTCGGCGACGATCGTCTCGGCCTCCAAGGCCAGCCGCGTGAGATTGTCGCGCAGCCGCGCGACCCGCGCCGGCGAGCGGTCGATCGCGGTGACGTGTGCGCCTGCAAGCGCGAGCTGGGCGGTCTTGCCGCCGGGCGCCGCGCAGAGGTCGGCGATCGTCTTGTCCTTGATGTCGCCAAACAGGCGCACCGGCAGCGCGGCGGCGGCGTCCTGCACCCACCAATGGCCTTCGGCAAAACCCGGCAGCATCGTGACGGAACCCTGCAGCAGCGTGCGCACGGTTCCCGTCGGCAGCGTCTCGCCATGCAGACGGCTCGCCCATTGCGGCGCGTCCGACTTCACCGTGAGGTCGAGCGACGGCTCATGGCCGAGCGCCAGCGCCATGTCGCGCGCGGTGGCTTCGCCGTAATGCGCGTTCCAGCGCGCCAGCATCCATTGCGGCAGGTCCAGCGTCTGCGCGCTGGTCTCATCGATCAGGCCCTGGCCCTCGCGCGCGCAGCGGCGCAGCACGGCGTTGACGAGCCCGGCATATTTCGCCGCACGCCGGTCCGACTGCACCAGCCGCACCGAGAGATCGACCGCGGCGTGATCCGGCACATCCATCCAGAGAATCTGCGCGGCGCCGATCAGCAGCGCGCTCTGCGCACGCGGCGCATCGGTCGGGATGCCGCGATCGAGCAGGCGCGACAGCAGATGGCCGAGCGTGCCGAGTTTACGCAGTATGGTCGAGACCAGCCGGCGCATCAGCGCGCGATCGCGATCGGCGAGCGATTTCAGGCCGGGATGCGCGCCGGCGCCGTCGAGCTGATCGTCGAGCGTGCGGTGCTTGTGCAGCACGCCGTCGAGGATGTCGGCCGCGATACGGCGTGCCGCGAGACCGGGGACTTCGGCAGGAACTGCAAATCTTGAAGGGGGCATGAAGCGGAGATATCTCGAAGGTGCTGGAGTTACATTCGGCTCATGCCCATCAACTCGAGAACACCTCTGGCATGCGAATATGCCAAATGTAAGAATCACCCTGCGGGATTTCGCGATCGTGATGTCGTCACTGAGCCAACACAGAGATACGAAAACCGCAGGCAGAAAGTTTTGCCAAGAAAGTCTGCCATGTCTGAGAAATCTGCGTCTGAGAAATCTGCGTCCGAGAAATCTGCATCGTCGCCGGAACCCGCGACGCACAAGCCGCTGACGCCGGCGGCGCAGCGCGCGCTCGCCGAGGCCGAAGCGCGGCGCAAGGCTGCCGAGAAGCTAGCCGCGCAGGAAGCGGCCGCACGGCCGAAGGAATACCAGGGTCCGAAGGGGCCGGAACCGACGCGTTACGGCGATTGGGAGACCAAGGGCATCGCCTCGGACTTCTGAGAGCCGGACTTCTTAAGGGTTTTGCGGAGAGTCTTGCCCGGCGTCTCGACTCAGGCCAGTCTGGGAATATGTCCCCATACGAGAGAATAAATCCTTATCGTGGGACGGGACGTCCGCCCTTCCGACGGTCGCCTTGGGGCCGGCGCGTCTCGGCGGCGCTGCCCTGGGTGTTCGTGCTCGGCATCGCCGTCGGCAGCATGCTTCCGATCCGCCAATGGGTGCCTCAATGGGTACCGTCGCATTGGCCGTTGAACCGGTCGCACGATACTGACGTGATCTGGCAACGTGCCGGTGCGCTGACGTCAGGCACAGCATTGATGTCATCAGGACGATCGATGGCGACACCTTCGAGGCGCGGGTGCATCTCGCGCCGGGGCCTTATCTTACACACGGGTCCGGTTGCGCGGCATCGACGCGCCGGAGCTGAAGGCATCCTGTCAGCGCGAACTGCAAATGGCGGAAGCGGCAACTGTCGCGCTGCGCGATCTGCTCGGCCAGGGCGATGTCGCGATCTACAATATCGGTCCCGACAAATATCAGGGACGCGTTGTCGCCGACGTTGCGACGAAGAAGACCGAAAACGTCTCGGCTGCGCTGCTCGCATCCGGCCATGCGCGCGCCTACAATGGTGGCCACCGCTTCGGCTGGTGCGGAAATTTGATCCGCTAAGCGACAGCGGTTACCGCTGCCACGGTACCGGATCGGCAAACAAAAAGCCGCGCGGATGCGCGGCTTTTTCCTCGCGAGCTTTTGCGGAAATCAGCGGGTGACGACGACCGTCGTGCCGACCGAGACGCGCGAATAGAGATCGGTAATGTCGTCGTTCAGCATGCGGATGCAGCCGTAGGACACGAAGCCGCCGACCGAGCCCGGCCTGTTGGTGCCGTGGATGGCATATTCGCCGCCGGTCAGCGTCATCGCGGCCACGCCCATCGGATTGGCCGGCGAACCGCCTGCGATCACGTTCGGGATGCTCGGCTTGTCGCGCTTGACCTCTGCGGGCGGCGACCAGGCCGGGTAGCGATACTTGCCGTCGATCCGTGTGGTGCCGGCCCACTGCTTGCCGGACCTGCCGACGCCGACCGGATAGCGCACCGCGTGGCCGGAATCGAGAATGAGATACAGCCGCCGCTCGTTGGTCCTCACCACGATGGTGCCCGGCTCATAGGCATCGCCGTGCATTCCCACCATTTCCGGCCGCGCTTCGGCCGTCTGCGACATCGAAACAACAGCACCAAGGGTGGCAGCCAGCGCCACCGCAATCTTCAACGACATCAACCTCTCCACTTCCCAACGGCCCCGACGAGGGGGCCAAAAACGAAGGTGCAGAGCCCTGAAAAAACCGGGCTCGCTGGTCTCGCGCACGCAATATTAACCGCGTGTCTTAACCGGATGGTTTTCATCGCGGCCGCGAGACACGTCCTGATGGCCGGAGAGAAGAAAAAGTTCGGATTAAAGTAAATGACCTGAAAACAACACTTGGCCGCAAACGCGCCTCGGTGCCGCCTTGCCTCTGACAATCCCGTGAAATGGCCGATGCCAGAGTGTGATGAGATTACGTTGGATGGCGGTCGCAGCGCTGCTCCAGCAAAGCGAAAGGCCGCGGCGGTCATCGCGCGCGGCCCTTCCTTGATGTCCCGATGGTGCTGTAACCGGATTACTTCTTGTTCTGCCGGTTCTCGACGAGGTCCTCGACCACGGCGGGATCGGCCAGCGTCGAGGTGTCGCCGAGGCTCGACGGCTCGTCCTCGGCGATCTTGCGGAGGATACGGCGCATGATCTTGCCGGAGCGCGTCTTCGGCAGGCCCGGCGCGAACTGGATCAGATCCGGCGAGGCGATCGGGCCGATGTCCTTGCGGACCCAGGCGACCAGCTCCTTGCGCAGCGCTTCGGTCGGCTCGGTGCCCTTCATCAGCGTGACATAGGCGTAGATGCCCTGGCCCTTGATGTCGTGCGGATAGCCGACCACCGCGGCCTCCGACACCGCCTCATGCGCGACCAGCGAGCTCTCGACTTCGGCGGTGCCCATGCGGTGGCCGGAGACGTTGATGACGTCGTCGACGCGGCCGGTGATCCAGTAATAGCCGTCGGCGTCGCGCCGGCAGCCGTCGCCGGTGAAATACTTGTTCTTGTAGGTCGAGAAATAGGTCTGCTCGAACCGCGCATGGTCGCCATAGACCGTGCGCATCTGGCCCGGCCATGATTTGATCAGGCAGAGATTGCCCGAGGTCTCGCCCTCCAGCGTCTTGCCGTCGGCGTCGACGATCTCCGGCACCACGCCGAAGAACGGCCGCGTCGCCGATCCCGGCTTCAGCTTGGTGGCGCCGGGCAGCGGCGTGATCAAAATGCCGCCGGTCTCGGTCTGCCACCAGGTGTCGACGATCGGGCAGCGGTCGTCGCCGACCACGCGGTAGTACCACTCCCAGGCCTCCGGATTGATCGGCTCGCCGACCGAGCCGAGCAGGCGCAGCGATTTGCGCGAGGTCTTCTTTACCGGTTCGTCGCCGCCCTGCATCAGCGCGCGGATCGCGGTCGGCGCGGTGTAGAAGATGTTGACCTTGTGCTTGTCGACCACGTTCCAGAAGCGCGAATTGTCCGGATAGTTCGGCACGCCCTCGAACATCAGCGTGGTCGCGCCGTTACAGAGCGGTCCGTAGAGGATGTAGCTGTGGCCGGTGACCCAGCCGACGTCGGCGGTGCACCAGTAGATGTCGCCGTCGTGATAGTCGAACACGTATTGATGCGTCATCGAGGCGAATACGAGATAGCCGCCGGAGGTGTGCAGCACGCCCTTCGGCGTGCCGGTCGAGCCCGAGGTGTAGAGGATGAACAGCGGGTCCTCGGCGTGCATGTGCTCGGCCGGGCATTCCGTCGTCACCATCTCGGCGGCCTCGTGATACCAGAGGTCGCGGGTCGGGTTCATGTCGATCGCACCGCCGGTGCGCTTCACCACCACGACCCAATCGACGCCGCCGGTCTTGGCGATCGCGGCATCGACATTGGCCTTCAGCGGCACCTTCTTGCCGCCGCGCAGGCCTTCGTCCGCGGTGATGACCACCTTGGAATCGCAGTCCTTGATGCGCTGGGCGAGGCTGTCGGGCGAGAAGCCGCCGAACACCACCGAGTGGATCGCGCCGATCCGCGCGCAGGCCAGCATGGCGTAGGCCGCTTCCGGAATCATCGGCAGATAGATCGTGACGCGATCGCCCTTCTTGACGTTCCGGGTGCGCAGGATGTTGGCCATCTTGCAGACTTCGTCGTGCAGCTGGCGGTAGGTGATGTGCTTGGATTCGGAGGGGTCGTCGCCCTCCCAGATGATCGCGGTCTGGTCGCCGCGCTTCTCGAGGTGGCGGTCGATGCAATTCCAGGCGACGTTCAGCACGCCGTCCTCGAACCATTTGATCGAGATGTTGCCGGGCGCGAAGGAGACGTTCTCGACCTTGCTGAAGGGCTTGATCCAGTCGACCCGCTTGCCGTGCTCGGCCCAGAAGCCGTTGGGGTCCTTGACCGAGTGCGCGTACATCTCGCGATATTTGGCGTCGTTGACGTAAGCGCGCTTGGCCCAATCGGCCGACACGTCATAGATCTTCTCGGACATCGCTTTCCTCCACTCATTGCCGATCGCACACGACGCGACGGCAAGCCGTCTTGATCATTGCCGCGATTATGCGTTGCCGCATTCCGGCCCGGCAAGGAAAAAGGACTGTCACTTTCGTCGCGGGGAAGCCGCCGGACATTCCGCCGGCCTCCGCATCTGATCGGGCGGTTTACCGCGCCTCGTTGACGAGCGAAACCTATGCGCGATCGCGTGCTCCGCGTCGCTGGTCTCTTGGTCGTAGTGATGTCGCGCTCTGTGCAGCTCGCGGTCACAGCAGCAGTGTAGCGCACGATGACGACCCGCCGGCGCCGACTTGGCTCGACGGCTTCAGGCAGAGTTGAACGAAGTGTCGGACGCCGCCGCGATGATCGACGCCGACAATTGCTCCGCCGGCGACCGGCATGGCCTGACGGCCCGTGAGCTACGAATTTGTCGAGGCGACGCCGGTTCGTGACCCCCGCAAACCCTGCCCGCGGGCCAGCGGTTCGGCCAGCCGTGGGCCGTCCGCATCAGGCGGCGTGCGAGCGCGGAATTGCGCACGAAGGGGCACGATCTCCGACCTGGTCTGCGCGGTCCGGCCCGGCCTGCTCGGCCCTCCCAAAGCCAGTTCCGGGCATTGATCCCGCCATTTTGACCGGTCCCGGACAGGCCAAAATCAAGGTTACGGGCGAATGGCACCCATGAAAGGTAATTAGAAACCGTCAATAACTGATTCGCGACTCGCAATGTCGGCCCGGACGCCCTAAATCGCCAATCCGAGGCCGGACGGCCCCACCGGAACGAAGCCCGAAGCAACGGCATTACCGGGAGAACAGCGGAACAAGGCGTCTTGGAAGTATGATGGATCAGCAGAACATCGCGGCTGTGCGGCCCATGTCCGCCGATCCCGCTGTCGCCCTGGCGAAGGCGCTGGGCCAATGGCCCAAGCGGCCGCAGGCAAAGTTGCAGCCACCGCGAGCCAAGCTCAACCTCGACGCGCCCATCAAGACCTCCGTTGAGGATCTGGCGCGCGATCTGGGCCTGCGACTCGGCGACCAGAACGAGCTGACCATCCGCCGCATCAAGCGCGGCAAGAACTATTCATTCGTCCGTGCCAATGGCTCGCGCGTCCGCGATGCGCGGACGATCCGCCGGCTGCACGCGATGGCGGTTCCACCGGCCTACCGCCAGGTACGCTATTCCAACGATCCGAGCTCGCATTTGCAGGCGGTCGGCCGCGATGCCGCAGGTCGTTTGCAATACCGTTATCACGCCGATTGGGAGAAGGTCCGCGAGCAGCGCAAGGCGCATCGGCTGGCCAAGCTCGTGGCGGCGCTGCCGAAGATCCGGCGCAAGGTCTCGGCGTTCCTGTCCGGCGACGAGCCGACGCGCGAATTCGCGCTGTCGGCGGTGATCGAGCTGATCGCGCGCACCGCGATCCGGCCCGGCAACGAATCCTATGCCCGCCTCAATGGCACCCGCGGCGCCACCACGCTTTTGAAGTCCAACGTCACGCTTGAAGACGATTCTCTGGTGCTGACCTTCAAGGCCAAGGGCGGCAAGGCCGTGCGTAAGGAATGCGACGCGGCCAAGCTGGTGCGGGCGATCGGCATTCTGCGCGGTGTCCCGGGCAAGCGCATGTTCCAGTATCACGACCGCTCCGGCGTCGTTCGCGCCGCCTCGACCACCGCGGTCAACGCGTTCCTGCGCGAGATCGCCGGCATCAAGATCTCGCTGAAGGATTTCCGCACGCTGATGGCGTCGGCCGTCGTCGTGGAGTCGCTGTCGCGGATCACGCCGGCGACCAGCCAGCGCGGCCGCAAGCGCCAGGTGCTGGATGCGATCCGCGCCGCCGCCGACCAGCTCTCCAACACGCCGGCGATCTGCCGCAAGAGCTATGTCCACGACACCATCGTCACCGCCTTCGAGGACGGCATCCTCGAACGCTTCGCCGCGACGATGGGAGGCTACCGCACCCAGTCCAAGCGCGAGCAGTTGCTGGCGCAGGTGGTGATGGCGGCGGGAGCGTAAGCTCGGCTTCCCTTAATCGTCGTCCCGGCGAAGGCCGGGACCCATTACCCCAAATGTTGATTGCGGAAACAAGCCGGAGCCACGGCGCGCTCTAATAATGCTCGCCTGTGGTTATGGGTCCCGGCCTGCGCCGGGACGACGGTGGAGTTCGTTGGAACGCTAAAGCCCACCCATCTTGCAGACGTACTTCCATTCCTCCGCCGTCACCGGCTGCACCGAGAGCCGCGAATACTTCACCAGCGCCATGTCGGCGAGCTTCTTGTCGGCCTTGATCGCGGCCATCGTCACCGGCGTCTTCAGCGGCTTGTCGGCCTTGATGTCGACGCAGACGAACTTGCCGGTCTTGTCGGTCGGATCCGGATAGGCTTCCTTGATGATCTCGGCGATGCCGACGATCTCCTTGCCCTCGTTGGAATGATAGAAGAACGCCTTGTCGCCCTTCTTCATGTTGACGAGATTTTGCCGCGCCGTGAAGTTGCGCACGCCGGTCCAGGCTTCGCCCTTCGCGCCCTTGGCGACCTGCTGGTCCCACGACCAGGTCGACGGCTCGGATTTCACCAGCCAGTAGTTCATCGCAACTCACCCCGTTCCAAAGCGCCGATTGCGCGGCAATCTACAGGCACACAGATGCCCGCGACAAGCGCAGGCATCCGATCAGCGCGCTTTCGCGCGACGTGGGTACCGGTTCGCGTGAAGAAAGCGCCTCAAATGAAGAAACCATCACGCTCACTGTTTCATATATCGATCGAAGAATTTGGCGATGTCGGTGAACGCCTCTCTCGTCTCGGGCGCGTCGACGTTCATCTGGTACTGGGCGTGCGACTGCCCCTCATAGACATTGAGATCGGCAATCACGCCGGCGCGCCGCAATTTGCGGTGCGTGCGAACCGTGTTGCTGAGGAACAGGTCGCGCGTGCCTGATGTCAGGATGGTCGGCGGAAAGCCCTTGAAGTCACCGTAGATCGGCGAAATGTAGGGGTTCTTCAGGCTGGTCCCGTTTGCATAAAGCTTCGCCGCGCGGCCGAGCCAGCCGTCCCAGGTCACCAGCTCATTGTCGACCCACTCATTGCTCGCATAGCTGTCGCCGATCCTGTCGATGTCGGACCATGGCGTGCCCGGCGCGATCGCGGCCGGCAGCGGCAGCTTCTCGTCCCTGGCGCGCAACACCATCGCGAGTGTCATCGCGCCACCGGTCGAGGTGCCGAAGATCGCGAGCCGGTGGCGCTCATGCGACCTCAAGACCTCCTTCCAGACCGCCATCGCATCGTCCAGCGCGGCTGGATAGGGGGAGTCCGGCGGCATCCGGTAGTCGACCGAGATCACCTTGAAGCCGCCAAAGCCGGCCATCATGATGGCTTCCGGCAACGCTGCCTCGCCGGGGCCGAACACGTAACCGCCGCCATGCACATGGATCAGCAGGCGGCGCCGGTTCTCGAGCGCGATCTTGTTCGGCGTGACGATGAAGCAGTGTACGCCGGCAATCTTGGTTTCCTCGACCTTGACGCCGAGCTTCGCCTTCATCGCCGGAAGACCCGCGACCAAGAGCTTGGCACGGCGATCGATCAGCTCCTTCCATTCCGCTGATGTCTTCGGGTCAGCGTTGAAATGCGTCGGATAGGGCGCGCCGATGATCGCCTGCATTTCAGGGGAGACGTCGCTGGTGGGATTGCCGATCGATTTGAGCGGCGCGACCCGCTTGCCGTTCTCGGCGTTGGCTGTGGCCTCGCTCCTGGCAAGGTCGTCGTATGAGGCTGCAGTCTGGGCGTGGACCGTGGCGGACGAGGCGGCGAGGGCGAGTGCAAGGCTGAGCGAAACAAGGCTGAGCGAAACGGTGGCGCGTTGCGGTTGACGCATGTGTTTTTCCCTTGGGATCCGCCTTTCGATTGTTAGACCGGGATCCGACGGTTCGCCGCCACGCTAGTACAGCGCCTTCAGGCCGTGAAGGGCGGCTTGCGAGACCCTTTGGAGCGCATTTTTCCGGCCTGCAGGGTCGCGCCAGCAGGCGTCGATTGTTCTGAAATCTGGAATGGTCTCTGTCGTAATCCGGCGATTGTACCAGTACGCTTTTTCTGTGAACGGTCGCCGCTCGTTCGACGGAGATCACATGCTTGTCAATCGCCGCACGTTCACGGCCATGACCGCAGTTTCGGTCGCGACGGCGGCAGTGCTGCCGTCCCAGGTGCGCGCCGCAGGGCGCTCGTCATTCAAGGCGATCGCCTTCGACGGTTTTCCGATCATCGATCCGCGTCCGGTATTCGCGCGCGTGGAGGAAATGTTTCCGGGCAAAGGTGCCGAGTTGAGCGCCTTGTGGCGCACGCGGCAGTTCGAGTATGGCTGGCTCAGGACGCTTGGTGGGCACTACGCCGATTTCTGGCGCGTCACCGAGGACGCGCTGGTCTTCGCGGCCAAGGCGATGAAGATCGATCTGTTGGCGGAGCAGCGCGACCGCCTGATGCAGACCTATCTGGAGCTGAAGGCGTGGCCTGACGTCGGGCCGGCGCTGCGACAGCTGCGTGACGCAGGCCTTCGCATGGCGTTCCTGTCGAATCTCACCGCGCCGATGCTCGATGCCGCCATCAAGAACTCCGGGCTTGAGGAGCTGTTGGAGCCTCACCTCTCAACCGACAGGGTTCAAGCCTTCAAGCCCGACGCCCGCGCCTACCAGATGGGCGTCGATGCGTTCGGGCTACCGAAAGAAGAGATTGTCTTTGCGGCGTTCGCCGGCTGGGATGTCGCCGGGGCGAAGTGGTTCGGCTATCCGACCTTCTGGGTCAACCGCGCCAACGCGGCGGTCGAGGAGCTTGGTGTCGCGCCTGACGGAATGGGATCGGGATTGAACGACCTCGTCGCCTTCGCGACGGTGCGCTGACTAACCCTCGGCCTTGAACGGACGTGTCAGCAGGCCTTCGATCGCCGCATCGATGGTCAGCCGGTTGCTCAGGATCGCGGCGACCGCGTTCGATACGGGCATGTCGACCTTTCGCGAAGCGGCGAGCTCACACAGCACTGGCGCAGTGAACGCGCCTTCGGCGAGCTTGCCGACCGGTGCTGCTTCACCGCGCCCGAGCGCGAGGCCGAGCGCGAAATTGCGCGATTGCGCGGTCGAGCAGCTGAGCAGCAGATCGCCCAATCCCGATAGGCCGGCGAGGGTTTCAGCGCGCGCGCCGCAGGCGCGGCCCAATCGTGCGAGCTCGCTGAAGCCGCGCGTGGTCAGCGCCGCAAGCGCGGAGGCGCCGAGATTCCTGCCGACCACGATGCCGGCGGCGATCGCCAGCACGTTCTTGGCCGCGCCGCCGATCTCGACGCCGCGCACATCGGTGGTGTGATAGGGCCGGAAGGTCGCCGAGCCGAGGGCCTGCACCAGTGCGCCCGCCAGCGCCTCGTCCCTGGCGGCCAGCGTCACCGCGGTCGGCAAGCCGCGCGCGACGTCGTCGGCGAAGCTCGGTCCCGACAGGATCGCGGGCACGGCGCCAGGCGCTGCTTCCGCGATCACCTCGGTCATGAATTTGTGCGTGCCGTGCTCGATGCCCTTGGCGCAGGCGATGACAGGCGTATCAGGTTTGAGATGCGGCGCGATATGCCCGACCGCGGCACGCAAATGCTGCGCCGGGGTCACGGCCAGGATGATGTCGGCGCTGGCGGCAGTAGCGATGTCAGACGTCACGACGATGCCGGGGTCGAGCTGGATGCCAGCCAGCTTCGGATTGATCCGCGTCGCCTGGATCCGCGCCGCGTGTTCGGCATTGCGCGCGTACAGCGTCACCTCGCGTCCGGCGCGCGCTGCGACTTCGGCCAATGCCGTGCCCCAGGCGCCGGCACCGATCACGCTGACTGACTTATGCGCGGGCATCAAAACCCTCGGTTCAATGTCCGGCGCGGCTATTGGCGTAGCCGGCCGGCGCCTTGGCGTTGGCATCAAGCAGCCAGCGGGCGCGCGGCGGCGCTTCCATCGTGTCGGTCAGGCCGAGCGCCAGCCGCTCGGCGCCGGCCCAGGCGATCATCGCGCCATTGTCGGTGCAGAGCGCCGGCGGCGGGATGATCAGCGTGGTCTGCGCCGCTGCCGCGACATCCTGCAGCGCGCTGCGGATCGCGTGGTTGGCAGCAACGCCGCCAGCCGCAACCAGCGCACGCGGCGTGCCGAACCGCTCCTCGAACAGTTTCAAGCCAACGCTCAGGCGGTCCGCGGTCGATTCCAGCACCGCCGCCTGGAAGCTCGCACAGAGATCGCTGATGTCCTGCGGTTCGAGCGGCTCCAGCCGGCTCGCTTCGTTGCGCACCGCGGTCTTCAGTCCCGACAGCGAGAAATTCGCATCGGGGCGGCCGAGCATCGGGCGCGGAAAGGCAAACCGCGTCGGGTCGCCGCCGGCAGCCGCGCGCTCGACCTCCGGCCCGCCCGGATAGGGCAGCGACAGCATTTTCGCCACCTTGTCGAACGCCTCGCCCATCGCGTCATCGACCGTGGTGCCGAGCCGCACATAGTCTCCGACGCCGACCACGGCGACGATCTGGGTGTGGCCGCCCGAGGCGAGGAACAGGCAATAGGGAAACGCCAGCGCGCAGGTCAGCCGTGGCGTCAGCGCGTGCGCCTCGAGATGGTTCACCGCGATCAGCGGCGTATCGTGCACCATCGCGATCGCCTTCGCGGTGGTGAGACCGACGATCACGCCGCCGATCAGGCCGGGTCCGGCGGCCGCCGCAACCGCCGACAATTGGGCATAACTGACGCCGGCCTCCTTCATCGCGGAGGCGACGATGCCGTCGAGCAGGTCGACATGGGCGCGCGCCGCGATCTCCGGCACCACGCCGCCGAAGCGGGCGTGCTCGTCGGTCTGTGAGCGCACGACGTTGGAGAGGATCTTCGCCTGCCCGTCGGCCTGCCGCTCGACCACGGCGGCCGCGGTTTCATCGCAGGTGGTCTCGATCCCCAACACCAGCATCGGTGGTTCGTGTCCCAATTTCGGCCCTTGTGCTACGAGCATGATCCGGACGGGCCGGAACCGGGTTCCGGCCCGATCTGCTCACTAGAAATGTTCCCTCCGGGGTAGCATTGCGAGGTCTTGAAGTGCAATCGGTCGGCAAGGTCCATTTTCCAAGGTCCAATCCAAGGTCCAATCCAAGGCTGGAGGCCTGAACCGTGACGATCCTAGTCACGCGGCCGCATCCGGACAGTGACGCGACGCTCGCGACGCTGCGGGGACGCGGCTTTGACGCCCTCGCGGCGCCGGTGTTGCGCTTCGAGCCGTTGCCGTTCCATGACGATGACGATTCAGATTATGACGCCATTATCCTGACCAGCGCCAATGCGCTGCGCGCGGTCGATCTCACGGCCAGCCGGCTGTTGCCTCTGCCGCTGTTTGCGGTCGGGGCGCACACCGCCGATGCCGCGCGCGCTGCGGGCTTCGACAGGGTGATCGTGGCCAAGGGCGATGCCAGCAGCTTGCGCGATCTCGTGCTGGCGCGGGTTAAGGCCGGTGAACTCGAGGCCTCGGCGACGCTGCTCCATCTCGCCGGCGCCGACCTCTCGCGCGATCTGGCGGGCGAACTGGGCGAAAAGGGGCTGACCGTCGTCACCCATACGACCTACCGGATGGCGCCGGTAGCCGCCTTTCCCAGGGAGGTCAGCGACGCCTTCATGGCGAACCGGATCACCGCGGTGCTGCATTATTCCCGCCGCAGCGCGCAGGCGTTCCTGGACACAATACGGGCCGATGGCGTGGAGATCTCGGCCCTCGCTTTGCCGCAATGCTGCATTTCGGCGGCGGTTGCCGCAGTGCTCCGTGACGCCGGCGCGACCAAGCTGGTGGTGGCGGCACAGCCCGACGAAAACGCCCTGCTCGAGGCACTCAGCCGCACCCTGCGGCCGTGAGCGGTATAATTCTTTCGTCTGGACATGATGTTAGGCGGTGCCCGGTTTTTCGGATCGTGCTCTAAGAACTTCGGCCGATTCTGCTAGAATGTGCGGCCAATAGTTTTGAGGACCCCCTGCGATGGCTGAAGAAAGGCCCGACGACCCAGGACCTTCGCCGGATTCCCGGCCCAAGCGCGCGCCGCCGACCATCGATCTTCAGGCGACCGAGGTCTCCAGCGAGCCGCCCAAGACGGAGGGAGCCGAGGAGGCTCCCAAGGAAGCTGTCAACGAGGCTGCCGAGGCGGACGCGACCGCGGCTGAAGCCGAGCGCCAGCCCGAAGCTGCGCCGGAGGCGGAGCCGCAGCCCGAGACCGCCTCCGTGGCGCGGGACACTGAGCCGGCGCGGCCGGTGTCGCCCTGGGTGGTGGCGCCGGTATCGGGCGCCGTCGCGGCGGCGCTGGTGATCGGGGTCGGCTGGCTGCTCGGCTGGCCCGCGGTGCAGACGGCCTCGGCGCCGCAGCCCGGCGCGGTAACGATCGACGACCTCGGCACGCGCCTGACCGCGCTCGAAGCAAAGGCCAGCCGGCCGGCCACGGCGGCTGCCGATCCTGCGGCGACGGCGCGGCTGGAGGCGCTCGACAAATCGATCGCCGCGCTGCGCACCGAGCTTGCCGCAACACGGGCGCAATCCGACAAGCTTGCGGCCGCGGTCAACGACGCGAAAGCCGCGCCGCGCGATGGCGTAGCTGCGCCTGACATCTCCGGCATCACGGCGCGCATCGACAAGGTCGAGGGCGCGGTGAAGGCGCAGGGCGCCGCGATCGCCAGACAGGACAGCAAGATCGCCGACACCAAGGCCGAGGCGAAGGCGGACGATGCGCCGCTGCGCCGCGTGGTCGCGGCATCGCTGCTCGACGTCGCGGTTCGTCATGGCGATCCCTTTGCCTCCGCGCTCGAGACCGCGAAAACGCTCGCCGACGATCCCGCGATGCTGAAGCCGCTCGAGACGTTCGCGACGTCAGGTGTGCCGAGCCCGAACGCGCTGTGCCGCGAGCTGATCGAGATCGTGCCGCAACTGGCGCCGCCGGCGCCGGAAGCGGCGACGGCGAATGCCGGGCTGGTCGATCGTTTGCAGGCCGGCGCCTCCAAGCTGATCCGCATCGAGCGGACCGATGGCACGGGGACCGATCGCGGCAGCATCGTCGCGCGCGTGACATCGGCCGCCGTGCATAATGACCTCGCATTGACCGAGCGTGAGTTGAAGTCGTTGCCGCCGGCCGATCGCACTGCGGCGCAAGCCTGGCTCAACAAGGTGGACGCGCGCCGCGCCGCGCTCGACGCGTCGCGTAAATTTGCCGACAACGCCATGGCGGCGCTCGCCACGGTCAACCAGTAAGTCTTTGCAATAGGTTCTCGATGATCCGCATCATTCTGTTCCTGCTGCTGATCGCGCTCGCTGCAGCGGGCGCGGCCTGGATGGCCGATCAGCCCGGCGATCTCGTGATGTCATGGGGCGGCTTCCGCCTGACCTCCAAGCAGCCGATGTACCTGCTCGGCCTCGTCGTCGTCGCCTCGATGGTGGCGGGCGTGATCTTGCGCGGGCTGTGGAAGGTCCCCGGCCACATCCGCCGTGGCCGGCGCGAACGGCGTCACGCCCGCGGCCGTCATGCCATCACGCAAGGCCTGCTCGCGATCGGGCACGGCGATTCCGCAGGCGCCCGCGCGCATGCCGAAGTGGCGCGGCGCCATGCCGCGGGCGATCCGCTGGCGCTGTTGCTGCACGCGCAATCGGCGCAGCTCGATGGCGACCGCGACGGCGCGCAGCGCGCCTTCCGCGCCATGGCCGAGCGTCCGGACACACGATTGCTCGGCCTGCGCGGTCTGTTCATCGAGGCGCAGCGCGCCGACGATCCGGTGGCGGCCGTGATGATCGCCGAGGAGGCGCTGAAAATGTCGCCGTCCTCGTCATGGGCCTCGCATGCGGTGCTCGGCTTCTGCTGTGCCAAGGGCGATTGGGCCGGCGCGCTCTCGATCATCGACAACAACCAGACCGCCGGACTGATCGACAAGGCGACCTATCGGCGGCAGCGCGGCGTGCTGCTGACGGCGCGCGCGCTGGAGTTCGAGACTGTCGATCGCGACCTGTCGCGCTCGAGCGCGCTGGAGGCGGTCAAGCTGGCGCCGACCTTGATTCCAGCTGCCGTGCTATCAGCCAAATTCGAGAGCGAGGCGCATCAGGTGCGCCGTGCGATGCGCATCGTCGAGACCGCATGGCTGGCGCAACCGCATCCGGATCTCGCCGATGCCTATTCCCATGTCCGGCTCGGCGATGCCGCGCGCCAGCGCCTGGTGCGCGTCGAGACGCTGGCGGCGAAGACTCCGGGCCATATCGAAGGCGCATTGGCGATCGCGCGTGCTGCGATCGATGCGTCCGAATTCGCCAAGGCGCGTGCGGCGCTGGAGCCGTTCATTGCGGCGCCGACGCAGCGTGTCGCGCTGCTGATGGCGGAGATCGAGCGCACCGAGCACGGCGACAGCGGCCGGGCGCGGGCCTGGACGTTGCGCGCGGTGCGCGCGCTGCACGATCCGGTGTGGACCGCCGACGGCTATGTCTCGGATCGCTGGCGCCCGGTGTCGCCGGTCACCGGGCGTCTCGATGCCTTCCAGTGGCAGACGCCGGTGGCGGCGCTGCCGTCCGACAAGGGCCATGCGATCGAGCCCTCGCCCTTCGAGGAGGCGATGCTGGCGCCGCGGCGGGTCGAGCCGCCCAAGGAGGTGGCCGATGAGCCGCCAGCGGCAAAGCCGGTTGAGCCGGTCGAGGCCAGGCCGGTCGAGATGAAGCCCGTGGAGGAGCCGGCCGCGCCGCCCGTGCAGGATAACGCCCCGCTGCCGGCCGCCATCGAGGCCGAGCCGGCCCCTGCCGAAGCCGCCGCACCGGAGCCGGCCCCGCCGCCGGCGGCCGAACCGGCGCCCACGGCCCCGGCTCCCCTGTTCCGCTCCCGGACCGACCTGCCCAAGGCCGCGCCGGCGCCAATCCCCGCCGTGATCCCGATCATCCGGGCTCCCGACGACCCCGGGGTCGACGAGGACGGCGCCGTGGACGAATTTGCGGAACAAATCGGCCCGCCCAAGGCCCAGATCGGCGGCTGGCGTGGATTTCTGGCGCGTTTGGGTAGCTAATTCGCGGTTAGGTAACGGCTGTGCGGTTAAATAACCGCATCTTCTTGCCAATCGGGGTCATGCCCGATATCAGGTGGCGCGAATTATCAGGCCGTTGCCGAACGGTTCGCCGCAATAGCTCAGTTGGTAGAGCACGTCATTCGTAATGACGGGGTCGGGGGTTCGAGTCCCTCTTGCGGCACCAGTTGACTATTCCCCTTCATTCGCTACCCTCCGCTAAAGCGACACAAGTCGCTGAAAAATGGCGGTTTTTCCTTCGCCGATCTTCGCATTCATCTGACGGCATTCGCGACTTCTGTTGGTAGGGCTGCTGGTAGATGTGAACGGGGCTGTTGGTAGGACCACAAGCTGGGGGTACCAATGCCTTTGACCGACGTGGCCGTCCGGAGTGCGAAGCCTAGGGACAGGACGTACAAACTCTCCGACGCCGGCGGCCTCTACCTTGCCGTCGAAACGAACGGCTCACGCCCGGGCCGGCCGGGATCAGGTCAAGGCGCTACTCGCGAAAGGCGTCGACCCGTCAGCACAGCGGAAGCTG
The DNA here is from genome assembly GCF_011058295.2 of Bradyrhizobium sp. 6(2017). Lineage (NCBI taxonomy): Bacteria > Pseudomonadati > Pseudomonadota > Alphaproteobacteria > Hyphomicrobiales > Nitrobacteraceae > Bradyrhizobium > Bradyrhizobium sp. 6(2017). The sequence continues at coordinate 324,513 of NZ_CP049289.2, forward strand.
GATCGCGGCGCGGCGCGCGACGCGCGCGCCTGCACCTTCCGCGTCGTTGGGGACGAACTGGTTTCCAAATTTCAGGCGGAAGGCCTCAACGAACTGACATTGGATAAGAAACGCTGGATGCTTCGCGTCCTCAATGGCGATATCGGCGATCGGCCCATCGCCGACGTCCGGGCCGGCGAATTACTGGAGGCGCTGCGCCGGTTCGAGCGCCGGGGTCATCACGAAAGCGCGCGTCGCGCGCGGGCCTTGGCCGCCGCTGTGTTTCGGTTCGCGATCGCAACCGGCCGCGCCGAACGCAATCCCGCCGCCGATCTGATGGGCGCCCTGATTACGCCGACGGTCACCCATCGGCCAGCGATTACAGAACCCAAGGCGGTCGGCGCCTTGCTGCGCGCGATCGACGGCATGGATGGGCAGATCGCGATACGCGCAGCACTTCAGCTGCTCGCCCTGACCTTCGTTCGCCCCGGTGAACTTCGGCATGCTGAATGGAAAGAGTTCGACGTCGATGGCGCCGTCTGGATTATTCCAGCGGAGAAAATGAAGATGGACCGGCAGCACAAGGTCCCGTTGTCGAAACAATCGATCGCACTGATCCGCGACCTGCGGGATATCACCGGATCATCGCCTCACCTATTCCCGCAAGTTCGATCGTGGCATCGCCCGATCTCGGACGGAACGCTGAACGCCAGCTTGCGCCGGCTGGGTTACGATAAAACACAGATGGTCTCTCACGGCTTCCGGGGACTTGCGTCGACACTGCTAAACGAGAGCCGTCTTTGGCATCCCGACGTCATCGAACGGCAGCTTGCGCATGAGGAAAAAGACGACGTGCGCGCGGCATACAATAGCGCCCAACACTGGAACGAGCGGGTTCGACTGATGCAATGGTACGCCGACCATCTGGACGACCTGCGCAGATCCGGTAGCGTGGTGTCAATCGCGAAAGCGCGACGATCACAATCAGCTTCCTGATCCGATCAACCATACGACGCAGCGACCGGCCCGCGCCGAAATGCGCGGGCTTTGTCGTTTTCATCGCTCAATCCCCGGTAGCTTTCCCGGAAACGCCTGCGTCAGGCAGTTTTCCTCGATCTCTGTTTGATTTTTTTGTCATTCAAATTCAAATCCGTAGCGTCGCTTCTTTAGTGTTTGAGCGTTGTTTGCGCGGCGGTCCGTTGACGAACGCCCGCGACGCAGCGGATCATCGCGCGTATCGACGAATGAAAATCACAGGAGAAACTTCCGATGCGCCCCGGCGATCTGACGCTTCACGACACGATCAAAATCTACGGCTTGCCACTGAACGTACCGGTGAAGCGCTTCTGCGAAGTCGCTGGCATCGGCAACACCCGATTTTACGAACTTGCGAAGGAAGGGGTCATCCGCATTCGGAAAAACGGGCGCTCGACGACTGCTCCCGTTGAAGACCTGTACCGACTACTGCGCGGCGAACAGGCGGCGGCCTAAAGGCTTCCCGTTGCAGCGCGGTTAGCACGCCCGCGTAGCACAAGCGCCAGCCGGCGGATGTACCCGGCCGGCGCGTCGGCGGCGCGCCGCGGTCCTTTCCCCGTCCGGCGCGCCGCCATTCAAATCCCGAAGCTGTGAGGCCCGACCAATGAAGCGCCCCGCGCAGGTCTTCGCTTTCCCGCCGGCCAGACACCGGAAGATCGTCGCGTACGTCGTCGGCCAAATGAGCAAGAGACGGACGGTCGACGCAGCCGAAGAATTCCTGACTGACCATCTGTGGATGGAAACCACCCGGTTGGAAGACCTCGGTATTTCCGACGGCGAGATCGAACGCTTCTGTCGCGACTTCGCGATCGCCGCTTGGACCGTCTTCTTTGAGAAGCGCAAAGCCAAGGGGGTCGCGTGACCGACAAATCCGCAGTTCGCAGCGTCGTCCATGACGTTCGCCGCGACGTGGCGCCCGTCGACCGCGACGTCGACAATCGGCGCGTCGCCGCGCCGACGGCGAAGATCATGCTTCTGCCCGGCCGCTTCCGCGGCGCCGACTATGTCAGGCGCCACGTGTCCTACGTCTTGACGCGACCCGCCGAACAAGGCGAGCGACATGTTCAAGATAACTTACGGGAAATCCGTCGCCTGCTTGACGAAATCGGCGTCGACAAGCGCGAGGCCGATCAGGAAATCCGAACCATCGAAGCGGCAGTTCGCCGCGAAATCTGGCGTCAGGTTTTGACGCCCTAAAAAGGAGAAATCGACATGCACCCCGGAGGGGGCGCGGCCTTCAGGCAAGAAGGTCCGCCCGGAAACGGAAGTGCCGCCCCGACGGCAAATCGGGACGGCACAGACCACCGAAAAATCAAGAAGCCGCTGGGCAGCGCTTCCACTCTCGACAGATACGAACCGCGATCTGCGTCGTCAACCGGGAAGAAGCCCGGCCAGCAGAAAGATGTTCATCGCCTCGTTCGTCTGTGGCCGAGACAACTTCGCCGCTTCTACAAACGGCGGCACGGCAGCGAAATACTCCCTGACGACGATACGGGCCGCCGCCATGCGGCGATCAAGCTCGACATCCTCATGCAGGGTCCTAACGGTCATAGCGAAGCCACCGCCTTCCTAGACCAATGCTGCCCATGGATGGCGCCAGCGGAACGCGCCGCCGCCATCGATCGCGCATTCAGGGAGCGTAAATTCTGGTCGCCGGCGACATTGGGCGACGCGCTCGGACTGACGTGGGAAGAACACGACGATTGCGAGATAACAGCCATCCGCCCGGCCGGCGCTACAGACGCCGAAATGGCGGCTGTCCGCAAGATGAAGAATACCGCGGCCAAGCGAGAAGCGCGGCAGCAAGAGACGCCGGCGCCGAAGAAGGAGCCACTGCCGGCGATCCGGGCGAGGGTCATTGCCGACGTCTTGCGGCCCGGCGAGCGACGCTCGGTTAAGGAATTGTGCGCGGCAGTGAAGCGTAAAATCCGCTTCGCTAATCTGAAGGGTCCGGCCCTCACGGACGCGGTTCACAGGGCAGTCGCCCATGGCATCTCAGAAGGCTTTTTTCGGAAGGATATCGAACGACAGGGCGGCCAAATTCCTGTCGCTTGGATCACGAAAGTGCAGCCTGAAACTCAGGCTGCGGACACGAAAAATCTATCGATAGAAAAACCGTGTCCGCAGGTAAGAGTATTAATAATAGAAGAAGGTCTTTCGGCAGGTGGTGCTGCCGCTGCACCCGTGTCTGCGGATGAAGACTGGTTCACCGGTGAATGGGAGGGCTCCGATCCCGACGGGGGCCGGGTAGCGCTTAGCGCGCCCCCGGCCGCAACGAAGACCGTCATTGACCTTCCGGCTTCAAAGAAGACCGTCCTTGATAGGAAAGAAGGGAACCGTCTTTGTTTTTACAGAGAGGCGACGGGTAATCGCCCGGGATCAGTTGGTCGCGGGGAGCGAACATGATCGACGGCGTCGAACTGTTGACCTTGCGTCAACGCCGGTCCCCGAACGGGGATACGTATTTCACTGGCAGGCTCGGCAATGCCGTCATCGTCATGGTCCGCGATGACTTCGAACGCGACGTCTGGAAGGTGATAGCTGGCGATCCTTCTCTTACCCGGCACAACCGTCCATCGCCGGCGCGCGCCATAGCGCCGCCGGCACATGACGACGGCGACTGTGATCAAGGCGACGCAAGCGAAGAAGGGGCATTCGATGAATTGCCAGCCGATCTTGCATAGCCACCGCAAGCCAATAGGAAGGCCGCCGATGCGCGGCACGATCGACGGCACGTCGCCGCGGTCGGCGCCTGCGAACGAACGGACGGCCGCGGCTGCAAGGCTGAGGTACCCCCCACCCCCCATCATCAAAGGAACGTACACCGGCCACCCATGCCACTGCGGCACGAAGCGCCCCGGATTTCGAGTGTATTCCCGATCGCCAGATTTCCGGTTTCCTTCCCGGTGGATGGACCGGCGCACCCGGGAGGGCATCCGGTGACCGGCGAAAATGTCGACGCGATGGTGGCCGCGCTGAGGACGACCGCCGATCAGCTTGAGGAGGCGCCTGCCGGCGCAATTCGCAGAATTCCAGTGAAGCTTGCAGCCCGTGTCGCGGGCGTGACCGAAGCGCAGATGCGTCGGCGCTGCGAGCAAAACGTCTATGGCGTCGATGTCGGCGGCTATGGCTTCAAGAACGGCGGTCGTTGGGAAGTCGTCATCGCTCCCTTTATCGCCAGCTTGCCGGTCAGCGCGCTATCCCGTGTCAACAGCATAAATCGCGCGTGGATGCGCGATTGAGCGCCCTTAACGCGCATCCCTGTGCGTTTCCGAAATTGCCTAGCCGAGACTACCGCCGCTGTAGATTTCAGCGAGGACACCATGGACCACGAGTTCTGCAAGGAGAGGGCGCGGACCGTTCGCGCGCTGGCCGAAGAGGCTGATCCCTTTATCAAGCTGCTCTTCTGCAACTAGCGGCCCACTACGAACGGCGCCTTGTGCAATCTGAAGCTCCGATCAGCGGCCGCTCGCCACGATCACAAATGCCTCCACCGCCCAACGACCACGAGTAATGCTTGGCTATCAACAGAAAGCTGAGCACGGCGCCCGTGATAACTGCAATCACCAAGCCATTCAAAAAGCTATGGCGAGCACTCGTCCAGATCGAAGCCGCCTGCGCCACGCTCGCGCCTCGCGCGATCGGAGCGTCGCGCTGAACGCTGTTTCGCCTCTTGGTCGATTTGTCGCTCATGGAAGGGGTCGCCGTCACCATACTCAACGCGCACGACGGCGACCGTCTGAGGCCTTCAGGGCCGCGATCAGGTTAGGGTGATTTTGGTGAACGATCGGTTATCGAACAGAAAAATTCGAAGTTGGCGAGGGAAGGAGCCGGCGCATCAGTCAGATTTTTGACCGGCGGTTAACCGATCTCGCCGAGACTTCGCACCCAGCCAGACCGGAGACGTGGAAGTGTCCTTCCAACTGACCGTCTTGAAAGTGCTGGCCGGCCAGTCCGCCGGGCGGGCTTCCGTTGCCGACCTACGGAACGCAGTCGCGATCTTGATGAACAGCGGAAGAGACTGGACCGATCGCATGAAGCGATTGATCGAGCATGCGCCCGATCTGAATATTTTCGCGGCTAAGTTCGTCCTTCGCGATAAGGCGGGCTGGGAAATCACCGAGGATGGGCGGCTATTTCTGGCCGCGCTCGAAACCGCGGTCGCCGTCCGAAGATCGCCGCTTCGATCAGTCGTCGATCCGCCAACGAGCGAACCCGGCGCGCCGGTGACGGATGCGGCAAGTCCCCGAAACCGTCGTCAGAGGACGCGGCGTCGCCGCGGGAAAGGCCGATCAAATCGGGGAACGGCCTGACGCGTTCAGATGCTCAATCGCGCGACACGATCGCAAATCCTCGCTTAATCGCAGTCTGAAAAACAGTCTTCAGTCTGGGGTCTTTCAGCACTTCGTCGCCGGCGCTGAAGCCGGCGACCGGCCGCCAATTGAAGCCGGCCTCGGGCTCTGGCAGTACCGTGGCGTTGAAAGCGTAGGCCGTACGCCCTGGCCGCTCTGCGCCATGCTCAACGAATTTCTGAAGCCGGTTCATCTATTCCCCCAGTCATCAATGGAGGGCAGCTTGGCATGCTTGGAGCAGGGCGGCAACGCGTGCCGCGGCATCCATGTTGCGGGCCTGCAAATACGACGGAAGCCTCTAAGCGCGAGGTCTCGGTTTGCGCTTCATGCAATTGCTTGGCGCGGGCTTCTTTGGCTGTTTCGGTCGTTTTCGTCCGGGAAGAAAGCGGCTGCCTAGGCCGCCGCTCTCTAGCTCAGAAATTTCTGGGGCGGATGATTTCAGCTGACGGCTCAATGATGGTGCATCGCGTGACCCATTTGCCGTCGGCGCGGCATGCTCTGCCGATGATGCGGAGCACGGTGTCGGGTGACGGTCTGACGCGCTTCGATGCGCGCCGCGGGTCAAAGACAATGATATTGTTGGAAATAGCTTGCTGCATGGATCATCCCCATTCGGTGAATTAGGACCGTAGGCAGTTGGCGCTGCTGGCGGTCCGCTCTCGCCTAGCAGAGAACGCGACGGGGACGGAAGAAGGGAAATTCTCCGGTCTCCAGCGGGAATTTCTCCGCTCAATCGGCTGGTAAAATGGGCTTTTTGAAACCGGACGGAGCTGGCTGATCGTCAATCTGCGAGACTTTCCGTACTTGTCTCGCCCTTCCGCGCTTTGCTTCTTCGGCCTCGTGAGCCTTCGACCGGCGACGATGGGCCTCGTCACTCAGACGCTCTTGAAGTGATTGGTTCTGTTTAAACGGTCGCCGCGTATAGGTCATTGACGCTCTATTTTCCTAGGTGTGCGATCAACTTGGTGGATTTGCAGCAGCCTCCGCGGAGCGATCAATTCATTCCCCGTTCAATGGACTACAAAACTGAAGCGGGGAAAATCGCTATCGTCGACGCCCCAAAAGGACGCCCATCAAAAAGGCAGCAGTAAGCATCTCAAGCGGCGCTTCACGGGCTGCCGCGCTAAGGCGATCGATCCACGTCGGGCGCGCAATATCGATAGCGATGCCCTCTGAAAACTCGCGCAGCGTCTCCCGGCCACCTGTTTCCGTTTCTTCGATAGGCATTTTATCGCCTCCAGACGCTGACAACGCCGAGCGGAGGGCTCAGTTCATTTGAGTGAGCGTGGCAATTAATCGAAGTAGCGCTTGCTGTTCCGGGCCGGCCTTCCCGTGAGACAGAAAGTCCGAAATCTCGATTTGCGCCGAGGCACCGCCCGATGGCAGATTTGCCTCGTGCAGGACGAAAACGCGCCCGTCATCCTCCCTGCATAACGTCCAGCGATCACCGTTAGGGCTTTGATAGATTTCGCGCTGACCGGACATGGGTAAATCGAGCTCGGCGCGCCCGGAGCGGGCGCGCCTTGGATTAGAGACAGTCAGAACGGGACGCCGTAGTACTCATTCACTGATCGGCCGACCGTAGGGTCGTTCCAATTCCAGCCGGTCTCCTCGCGATATTTTGGCGCGCCCTGAAGCTGCTTCTCGGTGATGCCGGTGACATAGCCGCCGAGGTTCGTATCGTACTTCAGTGACTGCCACGGCAACGGGTAATGGTCATCGCCGATGCCGAGAAAGCCGCCAAAACTGAGAACCGCATACGACACCTTGCCGCTTGTCTTGTCGATCATCAGCCGTTCGATGCTGCCAGATCTTCTGGCTATCCGCCCCATAGACGGCAGTGCCTTCGACCTTGTCGCTGCCAATCAGATTGCCCGTCTCCTGAGTTTCCAATGCCATGATGGCCTCCGATGCGTGGTAGATTACGCCGGCAATCACGACAGCGCGCCAACGTTCCTATTTAGGATGTCCGCCGCGTAGAAACGGACCTTGATCGGCTTCGACAGCCCGCTCTGACGTCACGCTGACCACCGATCCTGCTCTTCCCGGTCGGCTTGTTCGTTAAGCCGGTCAGCGATCTCTTCCGCTAATGGCGCGTCCTTCGCAGTTGCGATAGGTTTTCCCTTGTTGGTCTTCACAGTGTTCTTGTCTGCTTCGACTGGGAAATCGCCGGGCTTGATTTCAGGCTTTTTCATCACGGGCTCCTCGGATCAGCTATTTTACCTCACCCGTCGTCGGGGTTGTTTCCGGAGTTTGCACCCCTCCGGACTTCGGGATCACCGTGTCCTTCATATTCGTCTTCGGCATATTGGGCAGCACCTCGACCCGGTTCTCTGGTTTAAGCGCTACGCAATCCATACCGTAGATCAGTTCGCCCCTGGCTGATTGGCCGATGGGACGACATTCCTTGAGTGCTTCAGGATCGACGCCCTTGTCTTCGGCGAAAGCTGGCAGCGTTAGTAGCGAGAGCGCAGCTACAATTCTCCACATGGCTTTCCCTCCAAATTTTGCTTTGAACGGTAACCGGCACCGCAATCGAAGGTTCCTCCGAAAGATCGGCGAAGGGAAACGGGCTTTTCCTAATTGAAGAACGAAGCAGAACGCAAGCAGCGACGCGCGTCGTGCTCCAGCTGTGGATCGGAGTTGTCTCCGGTTGCCGCTCAGTTGCGGTCGCGGCCTGCGATCAATCCTTCAGCCGCGCCCGGCGGCCAAACATGACGCCGACTACCGCGACGGTAAGCGCTTGCAAAAGAGCCTCGCGCGCCTAACGCCCGCGTGGGTCGAGCGGTCCACCCGGCGCCCGACCGCCTTCAATCGCGTCGGCCCGGAACGATGGTGTCCTTGGGCGGTAAGGTGGCCGCGTCTTCTCCGAAGGTCTCATAATTAGACCCACAGGAACGCATAAAGTGCCTATCCGTTTAAGGGGCAGGAGACGTCCAATTTAAGGGGCAGGAGAGGCCCAATGCACTGACCCATTGACGAAGCAGTTGCGGCGCGTGCCTATCAGCTTCGGGAGAAGGCCGGCAAACCGGAAGAACGGGATGAGGAGTTCTGACATCTGGCCGAGCAGGAATTGCTCAACGAGGATAAAGGATCGCCGCTGCGGACCCCGGATACGTTGTGACCAACCTTTGATGCGAGCGCGAGAGGATTGGCGGAGCGGATGGCGAGAACGCGCGGTAACGATCGGCCCGGATTTGGCTATCACTTGAAGGTGCATTCCTTCCGCATAATCACGGCGATCTTGGCATGGGTGTTAATCGTAGCCGCCTTCTACGAGAAGCCGGAACTGCTAACCGGCGCACAGCGCATTCTCCAACGCGGCATTGAGGCGATCGGCGACGCCATTCCGCCCCCTTGGGGACCTCGCATCGAATTCGTCTTCCGGGAGATAGGTGGCCTGATCTGGCTCCAGATTACATTGGTTGTCCTCGTCCTACGGATCGGTCTTTCAACGATCGCCGGGCTTTGGCGGATGACCGCGCGCCGCGACCGGGTTCTGTATCGGTCCGAAGAGTAGCACGGCATCTGCATGTGGCGCGTAGACCATGACCATGACCACCACGATAGGATCGACCGATGGAACCAGCGACCCTGCCTGCTACCGCCTTCAAGTCGCCGGCGATCAGCCTTTCAGGCGTCGTCGACTACAATATGTACACCGCGTTTCGAACGCAGTTCGACAACGCGGCCGATAAAGACCTAGTCGTCATCGAATTGTCGACCTTAGGTGGCGATCCCGAGGTCGCCCGAATGATGGGCGAGGATGTGCGGTTCGCGAGCGAGACGGAGCCGCAACGGCGCTTCGTATTCCTCGGTAAGGCTGTGATTTATTCGGCCGGCGTTACGTTCATGAGCTTCTTCGCGCGGCCGAACCGATACCTCGCGCGCGGCACGCGACTGATGATCCATGAACGCAAGCTTTCGAAAAGCTTGGTGATCGATGGCCCATTGACGACGTGCATCGCGGTTGTAAGGGCGACCCTCAACGAAATCGAATGCTCGATCGCTATGCAGAACGAGGGCTTTCAAAATCTCATCCTGGGATCCAACGTGACGATCGACGAGGTAATGCAGAAGGCGCCGTCGAACTGGTATTTGGAGGCGCAGGAGGCGAAGACATTGGGCCTAATCGAGACGGTTCTGTAATCCTCGAAAGCGGCTGCGACGATAGTAGCCATCGCCCCGGCGTTGGCATGTCAGACGTCAAGAACGGCCTATACTGGATCCAGATCGCGATGGTTGACGGATCAAACGCGCATGCTACCGGCATCATCGTTCTTCTCGACGGCCGGATCTTGGGCAGCGATAGCCACTTCTATTACTCAGGTTCGTACACGTTCACGAACGGAAAGTGGCGCGGCGAGTTGACGACCGGCCAACACGCCGACGCGGTCGGTGTAAATTTCCTGTTCGGCGGTCGTGAAGTAACGTGCGGCTTCACAGGCACGTATAGCGACGGCGTGGCAATGTCGATGGAACGGCGCTTGTCGGCAAAAAGAGCGTGCCGTTTCGGGCCAAGCTCGATCTTAAAGCTGCGCTTGGCTGAACATCTTGCCTGTTGCCCTCATGACGATACCGAGACGTCTTCCTTCGCCTCGCCACGGGCGACGATCTTGAGTGCGTCGTCAGGCAATGGCCGCTGCAGCGCCTTTGCCTCATCCCACGGCGCGCGCATCCACACGTCACGTTCTTCGTCGGTCGTCAGAATGACCGGCATCGCCTTGGGATGGATCGGCGCAACGACGGCGTTCGGCGCCGTCGTCAGGAAGCCGTAGACGTTGTGAGGGCCGGTAATCGGCTTCGACTTGGTGCCGCGGTCGCCCTTGAAGACCCTCCAGATGCCGGCGAACGCCGTTAGCGGCCGGTCATCGTTCAACGCGAACCAAACGACGTCCTTTTTCTTGGTCTCAGGGTTCGGTTCAGGCGAATATTCGGCAAAGCTGTTGAAGGGCACAAGGCACCGGTTTTCAGGCTTCAGCCAGCCGCGCCAATGCGGCGATGACGTGTTACGGATGTTGGTCACCGGCGGCCCGCCGGTCCGCGGAGGCGGCGGCATGCCCCATCGCATCAGCGCGAGTTCGGTCCCGGCGTCGGTGTTGCGAACAACGGGGGCGGGGTAGTCCGGAAAAACACCGGGCATCGGTGCGAGGTTGCCCACGTAGCGATTGACGACGCGGAAGAGGGCGGCGATCGCGGCTTGGTTGGTCGTGATGCTGTAGAGATTGCACATGGCGACAGTACCAGACGCTAAGCAATTCGAATTAGGCTTACCACGAGGTGCCCCAACGAGCCCACTTCATCTAGATCAATCCCATTAAAAGCGGTCTTGGGCACGAAAGAGCCGTCTTCGATCGGCGTTAGGTGAGCGTAGAGCTGAAACTCTGTCGTATTGGAGAACGCGCGATAATCCGAAACGGCCTGATCATGGGCCTTGGTGCGGGCGCCCGCCGACTTCGCTGTGCGCGATTTATCAACCGACGATGCAATTGCTGTTTTGGCTGCCTCCCATTCCGCCAACCACGGTCGAACGATGACGGGATCGACGATCATCATGATCTTTTCACGGTCGGTGTAGTGTGCGCCCAGTTGCGATCGTTTGTCCGGGTCAAGACCGCGTTCGAATAGTGTGCCAAGAATTGAGGGGTCGACTTCGGCCCAATCCAGCCGGGCAGCCTTCAATGTGATCGCAATGTCGTCAGCGTTAAGGGGCAGGGCGCTATCGTCGTTGAAGAGGCCACCGTTGAACCACGCAACTTGTTCGAAACCAACGCGGCCACCGGACTGCATTGCTTTGAACAAATCGGTCGCCAGTGCCTGAAAATCGTCCGGACGGGTCGCCGCGTGTTCTAGCATCCGCTTGAACATCTTGTTCGGCAGCAGGTCGACGTCTTCGGCGAACATGCAGAAGACCAGCCGGTTGATGAAATGGGCGACCGTTTCAGCTTCGTGTCCGCGATCGCGCAGCCGCTGCGCCAGCTTGGCAAACTCAGCGGCCGCTTCTTCGGTCAGCGCCTGCCGGGTCTTCCCGGGCTTGAGTTGATCCGGGTCGGTGAACACCCATTTCAGCTTCTGGCGGACATTGGCGTCCCGCAGGTCTTCAAGGCTAAAGTCGTGAACCTCTGAAATGCTGTTGGTCCAGTTTGTGTGGATGCGAAACCGATCAAGATCGCAGACCACCAACAGCGGCGGATTTTCCAGCGCTAACGCGTACTGCTGAAGCTGGGCGAAGGCCGCGTTGAGGTCCTTCCGTTTACCCTTGTATTCCCAGCCAAAGTGATCCCGCTTCCAGACGTCTGCCCAGCCTTCACCGCCTGTGGTCTTAGTCGCCCCCCGTTCGAACGCATACCAGTCGCCGGTCGGGTCAACGTCCGTCGGCGCCGGTTCGTCCAGCATGCGGCACAGGTCGATGAAGTGGGACTGCGCGGCCGAACGTTCTTTCAGTTCGGCGGCCTTCCATTTTTTGATAAATTGGTCGGGGGTCACTTGCGGGGCGGCTCACGGTTTCACCGGGAGGATACCCGGTGCCCCAGCAATTACTAGCGGAACGCGCGACCTACAACCTTAGACATGTGCATACATAGTTGATCGCATGCTCGCTGGCGGAATGAAATCAATGCTTTATGCCACCCAAGGCGAGGACCCTCTGGCACCATTTAACGTCTGTTCCTTTGGTGAGCGTTAGTCACTGCGGATTGGCATCCGCCGGGACCGCTCAACCTGCCGCCGACCATGATGCGCCGATGCGATCAGATGCCGGCGCCAGCCTACCCTACTAGGTGCCGCCAGCGTTAGACGTCAGCGCCATCCTTCGGAAATGATAGTTTGCCGGCGAGCCGTTCGAAGAACGGCGACACGTCTCGAAGGTCATCGGCGTGCTCTGATCGGAAGTTCGGAAACCTGCCCGTGGTGGTCAAGCCCTGAATATCTGAGATGAACTCGCGAACCGTGTAGGCCGAACTACGGGAAACGGCGTGCTCGAAAGCTGGGCGCTCGTCTTCGCTAACGAAGCCGTCGGGAAAGACAAAGCGCGCGATGGCAAAGCCGACGCGCATGTGATCCGTCCATTCGCTGAACAGCCTTTGGTAGTTCAGTATGCAGACGCCCAGCTGCAAGACATTCGACGTCCCGATATCACCGACGTGCAGCGTTTGATCGTGATCGCGGTCAGCGTGTTTGAGGAAGTTGTAGGTCTCTCGAAACAGCTTAATCAGCGCATCTTTGTATTCGGGCCTTGCCCTCTGCGTCCAGTCCATCACCAGCTGCTTAGCGGGGTCTAGTTTTGCTAGATCGGACAGCAGCTTGTCGGCCGACTGGATCAGCAGATGCGTGGCGAACGGGTCTTCGCCCGCCATAACCATCCGAACCGCGGCGTGAATTAGGTGGCGAACTGCTTGTTGCTTCGTCAGTCTTCGCCTAGGGGGATCGCGGGGACCCAATTCGACCTTTTTCAAAGATACTTCCTCGCGCCAGTTTGGGGCGCCGCGCGCCTCTGTCCAATTGTGGAGGATCGGTCACGCGCAGCCGATCAAGGCGGCGCGCCGATCTGTTGACGAACGAATTCAGCAGCGCTCCTGATGGTTGATAGCACGTCTATCAATCGTTCGCCGTCCAGCGTAATGCCGCCGATCGGATCGCACCAGTCGGGTGGTCCGAAGATCGCTAGCGGGTCACGCTGGATCACCGCTTTGGCCGATAACGGCTGGAGTTTCGGATCGGCCGGATTTCCCGTCTGAACGTGTTTGAATGCGTGCGCGATACGGTCGACTAAGGCGAAGTCCGCATTGCCTTCCCGAAACTTCTTTCGATTGCTGTTGGCGCCCAGATAGTCAATCGCGTGGAAGACCACGACTGCGGCCAAGAATGCATGCCTGACCGACGTCGGGTTCGTTTCGAAGTCGGCGATCGTCGGGTCGACGATCTGGTCGAAGTAGCGTTCGATTTCCATCAGCTGAAGCCCCAGTGCGTCTGTTGGATCACGTTCAACGGCGGCGGGCTCTTGTCGGGCGCGTCAGGAGACTGATCGCCCTTCGCGGGGACCGAATACAGCTTTTGAACCCATCGGATAGACGTACTATCCGGCGTGGTCACGTACAGCTGTAAGCAGACGATGTAGCTGTCGTTCTGTTCTTCCTTGCTCCGTCGAAACCGAAGTCCGCTCCCGTCTTTCACCCAAGGATAACGCTGCACCACGTTCGCATGCACCGGCAAAATATCTCCCGGCTTTACGACGATCTGGGTCGGATTGAAGACGATCGATTTGGCGAAGCGGCCATCGCATCCGGTCTTTGGATCAGTGACCAGCACCAATTCTCCATAGATTTCGGTGATGACCGCAGCTCGGTTTCCCGAATTGATGAACGTGAACTGCTGATCCTGATCTAGCAGCAAATCGCCTTTGTCGGATCGTATTGCCAAGGCGCCGTCGACGACGACGCGGATGTCGTCGCGTTGGAATAGGACCGTGCGCGCGGTAAAGTACAGCGATATTACAGCGACGATCCACCCCGCCCAATCAAGCCAGTGTTTCTTGGGTCGCTTCGCTTCCGCGGCCTGCTTGCGATCGTGCCACGCCAGCCACTCCTGAGCGAAACCAACCGTCATATCCGCTGTGCCAATTATGACGGAACCGGCCGAACCTGCGTCCGTCTGTGCCAGTCTGGCCCGGACGTTCAGCGCGCCCATCATTTCAAGTTCGTCGTTCCAGCGCTTCGCTTGCTCAGGCTGCCCGGGCGACCATCGCGAGGCTTCATAGGGGAAGCGGTCAGTTTTCATGGTTTGGAATTCCGTCGACGAAAAGGGGCGCCGCTCGCTCCCGGTTGTGTCGGCCGACCCTACACGCGCGATAAGCGTCGGGCGCGCTCCCACTCCCGTTTTCCCCGTCAAACTCCGCCAGCGTGCGCGGCGTGTTGGTAATCCTGTTGGTAGGGTGACTTGTCGCCACCGAAATTTACTTGAAATATCAATTTCTTACGGTCAATATTGGCCGCCCTCTTGCGGCACCAAGCATCGCATTGAAAATATTGAATATTTTGTAATCGCTATTTTAGCGAGCCATTCTTATTACGACAAAGGAACCACCGCGTAACCACGCCTGCGCCGGAAGTCCCCCCAAGGGTGGTCGGCGGTCTCTGAGGCAAATCGCCGCCGAGCTCAAGGCCAAGGGCTTCTTCAACGAACGCGGCAAGATGGCTCTCGGCCCTATCAGTGGCTTCAATGCTCAAGCGGTGCTTGCCTTCAGCCCGGACACGCCAAGTCGCCACAGGTCAAGTTCCCCTCAACTCTACTCAATTCCATTGACCAAGACGCGCTGGACCGGCCGGGGCCAGCGCCTATGCTGCTGACATCCGAAACTAGCAGCAGAAAGGAAATGCCCATGCGTATCATCGGCCCGATCCTCGGCCGCGTTGCTCAGATCCAATTCGGGTTCGACGAGCCCATCGAATAGCAAGGCCAAGTGAGGATTTCTGCAGAGCGGCACGACAACGTGCCGCTCTATTTTTTTGCGGTCGCCGTCGTCGACGCGCTTTGCTGAAGCTTTTTCAACTCGGCTATTACATCAGCTGCCGCAGCTTCTGCAGGCGCCCTGGATACTGTCATCTCCATCCGGCTCGGCTCGAACGCGATAAACTTCTTAAATACCGACTGTACCTTCTTGTAGACGGCATCCTTCGGCCGATACCGTTTTTTCTCGTCAAACAATTCATCCAACCGCACAAAGAGCACGGGCTTAGTGATCACACTGCGTGAATTGTAATGGACATCCAATGCGACCGCTAAGATGTGGGTGACAGGGCCGGTTGGAAAATGACCAAGGAAGGTTCCTTGAGGGTAGCTGGAATCCTTGTAATCGATTCTTATCTCGACAGTGTCACCCCGCGACACAACAGCAACTGTCCCAGCGGGTGTTACATTTCCGAACTCGAAATCGATTTGCTCGATAACCAGATTTTCTGGACGCCGCTCGTCAGGCCGGATCTCAAAATTCTCCACTACGAGCGTGATGCTCGTCGACTTCGACGCGCCGGGCTCTCCCGGCAGCGGACGCGCAATTGGAAGGCGGACCCACTTCCCCACCAAAAGATTGTTGAACGTGAACGTGTCGACCTTTGCAGGAGTGGGCAGTCCCATTGCCCTGCAAGCATCAGCGAAAAGCGGGTGATCCCTAGGAACACGCTCGATGAGCTTTTCCTTAGGAAGAGAAAGGAAATCAGTTTCCGAGAATCTGACTGGAGGGACGAGCTTCTCACAGCGTTCGATTATTGCCTTAATGCACCTCTTCGGCAGATGGGTGGCTCGGTTTAGTTCAGTAGTGTCGTTCTTGATGTTTGCCCATTGGCCGGGGTCTTTAACCCCCACCAGTTCACGAAGCTGCTCTGTGTCCCCGAGCTCCAAAAGAGCCATGACGAGGGGGATGGTATATTTCTCGGGCTTCTCCCCCCTCACGCTGAGCTGTTTGGGATCGATTTTTTTCTGACCGGCGGATTGATCTGTTTCTGTTGGATCGGTCATTGATTCCTCAAGCTCCCTCAAACATCAATCAGCCTGCGTCAGCCGCGTTGACCCCAGCTTGAACACGGATGATTGGACGGTCGGCCGTATCTGGCCTGAGATTGCGCCACTCGAGTAACTCATCTGCAACCGCGCACGGCAAAACCTGCGCATCACGAGTGGAGACTGCACTATGACGACCCATTTTGAAACCACCAACACAACCAAGACAATCCAAGCGGTGGTAGCGGCTTCGTTGCTGCTGGCCGCGAGTTTCACCCCTGCTGCAGCAGAGAACAAGTGCACCAACACTTGGAGCTGCACCGTCACCACGACGCCTCCCCCTAACCCGCAGCCCGTCTTCTCCTGCAGCTACACCCGCACCTGCAAGTGAACCTTCCAGAGGGCACGCGACAAAATTGCGTGCCCTCTCATCTCATGAATGGAGGATATCCATGAAAGTTTTGGCCCTTGGGTTGATGATTTTGGTTTCGCTGGTGGCGGTGCGGTCTGCATCTGCGGAATGCATCTGCAACCATCTGCCCTGCCCGTGCGCATCGGCAAGGCATTTTTGCCCGCGGGTAGAGCTGCGGATATGCCCGATCCCTATCTTGCTGCCGGTGGATCCGCGGACTTCGTAGCAGGCGTACCCTTGCACGCCGGCGGTCGCAGCTCAGTTTGCCGCCACGCGCCGCTGTCCGGGTCCCAGCGGGGCCCGGGCAGCCTCGGGGCGGCTACCCCGCGCGTCTCATAGAGCTTTTTCTTCAAATGAGAGGACGACGCACCGGCTAATTCGGTCCGTCTGTGTACAAGGGCGCTGTTTTCTGCCTTCGGTTTTCTTGGCCAATTGCCCCTCCGCTTGGAGCTTCCGCGTGAGGGCGACGCGGCAGGCTGGTGCGGACTAGCTTTTCGGGAGCTGCCCTAGCTGCGCCGGTTCTTTGATAGTTTTGCCTTCGAAATATTGGTGACGTTCGCACGGGGGGCTTTCACTTCCCCCAGCGCTGCGGCCAACCGGCTTCCGATGTGCTCGGATGCTTTTTTCAACGGGTCATTGTCGAGATGTGCATAGCGTTGCGTCGTGGCGCTTTGCGTATGACCTAGCAGCTTGCCAATGATAGGCAGGCCAAGTCCCGCTCCGGCGCCTATTGAGGCATGTGTGTGGCGCAAATCGTGGATGCGAACACCCATCAGGCCCGCACGCGCCGCAACAGCCTTCCATGGCTTCTTGAGATCGGAGCGAGGGCTATCAGCAGACGTGCCGGCAATAACAAAGCCATGGGCAGTCCATTTAGAATAGCCAAGGCTGGTGCGTTCAGGACGATGGTTTTCTTGCCGGTCTTGCTTGTCGGCAACAAGAGCAACCCCCGGTCGAAATCGATTTGATCCCATTTGAGGTGCAAAATTTCCCGGAGCCGGGCGCCCGTAAAGATCAGAAGCCGAAGGGCCGCGGCAGCATGTGGGCCGATCTTGGTGCGGCGGTTATTTTCCTTGGGCGCATGTTTGGCCTTAGGCTTTGTGGCGTCCACCGTGTATGGCAACCCGTCGCGGCGGCGGCCGGTTACTTTGCATGGGGTTGTTTTCGATATTTTAGTGGGAGCCGCGGCCGCTCTCGCTACCGGGCATAGGCACTGACGTCGAACCTGTGGGTGATTGCGATCGCCTCAGGGAAGGTTTCGTCATGGCTGACGACCAGAAGCGCGCCGTGATCGGCGCGCAGTCCGGCCTCGATCCCGAGCCTCCGAAGCCTAGATCCGCACCCCACATAGTCCGCTCATGATCGCAATCGCGACCAGTCCGCCGGCTGCGAGCCCGGCCGCCCAGATCCGGTTGGCGACCGTGGTGGCGGCGCCATGTGCGATCAGGATGCCGCGCAATCCTGATGCGAGGTGCGCCAGGACGAAGAAGACGCCGAGCGCGTAGTGCGGCACCAGGCGGATGCTCCAGGCGTCGTGGATCAGGCCGGTCGGTGCGCCGGATGCCCAGGCCCAATTGGTGTCGATGTGGTGCACGGCCCGCGCCGAGACGAAGGCGGAGTTCAGATGGGTGATGATGAACGCCGCGAGGTAGACGCCGGAGGCGATCTGAAACACGCGGTAGGGATCCGCCGGCAGCGCGCTCCAGCGCCAGGCGAGCCGCACGCCGACGGCGACCTGGAACAGCATCAAGGCGACGAGGATGGGCTCGACCACGGACGATCGATAGACCACGCGTCCCATCTTCATCACGGCGGCATGGACCTCTGGTCCGAGCAGGCCAAGCAAATGATTAGTGAGGTGAAATGCGATGTAGAGCAGAATGACCGCTGCGGCGACGCCATGCGTGACGCGCCATCTGGCGATGGACGGCGCAATCGCGGCTGGCTTCGCCGGGCGTTCATGCTCGCTGCCGAGCAGGACATAGAGACAAGCCGCCAACCAGCCCGCGACCCATACCAACTCGTCGCTGACATGGATATGCAGCAGTCCAAGGCCGACGCCGGCCAGCAAGAACAAGGGCGGTGCGGCGATGCAGATATAGGCGAGCCGCCGGGCGCGCAGCTCGAAGGACGAAGGCGCTGCCGTCGTCATCCACCAGGCGCAGGCAAGACCGAGCAAGGGTGCTGCCGTCGCAGCCAGCAGGCAAAGCGCCGCCAGAACCAGTCGCCCAAACGACATCGGACCGTCAGCGGGGGAGACCGCGAGATGAAATCCATCGAGCAGGAACGGATAGGCGATCGCGGCGGCCGCCGGGATCATCGAACGGAGCTTTTCGGCGGCCGTATTCGCCAAGCCATCTTCGCCGGGCCGTACGCGACCTTGTTCAAATGCACTCACCGAGTTCTCCAGAGTTCAGGCATCGTGCGAAGGAGAGGGCCAAACCGACGAATCTATTCCCGGGTCATCATCGGATGCGCGGCGCACAGCTAGAGCGTTTTCGAGCGAAGTGGCTACCGGTTCGCGTAAAGAAAACGCGTCAAAACAAGAATCTAGAGCCCCGTTCCGATTCCATCGGAACGGAAAAGGCTCTAGTGCTCTAAACGCTGGCGTGCACGGGCAAACGGCGTTGCGCCGAGACCATGTCTCAAGGCGCATGACCGTACAGCGATACGGACCCACCGATAGGACCAAGTTCCAACAATCCGACTGGACCATGCCAACCCGTTGGCAGCGACTGTCCTGCCGGCGTGATGCATCTCACAAAATCCTGGGCCCGACGCGGCTAGTCTCCCGGCAAGGGCTTGATCTGGTTCGGACCGGGAACGGAAGACGCCTCCGATCATTCTTTCGCGTTGACAAGCGCTTCAATGCGCCGCGATTGCACAATGGCGTCGCCGAGATCCACGAACGCTGCAAGATCCCGAGGTGCCGCCGCCAGCCCCATCCCGTCGGCATCACCGGAACGGGGAGCCCATATCGCGCGACTCTCCAGAAGATAGACGCCGTAAACCGCTTCGATCCCGGTGTAGGCGTTGGTCCTCAGTTCTTCCTGGATCGAGTAAGCCGCCAGCGCGGCGTTGGTGACGACAGACGTCTCAATCAGGGCTTTTCGATATCCAGGGTGGTGCACGACAGTTGGCCCGAACGCGGCGACCAGCTTTCTCTCGGAAGCCTGGACCACGACCAGCGCACCGTCGAGAATGCTGCGGAGCGAACGCTTGGTCGCGAGCGGCAAGTATTCACGCGGATTCAGGAATACATCGACGGCTGTCGTGAGCGCGCCGCATCCGCTGTGGCCGAGGACGACGATGAGTTTGAGGCTGCCGCCAAGGTTCTCGACGGCGTATTTGAGGCTTCCAAGCACCTCTATTCCGAGGCCGTTGCCCGCGACGCGGACCACGAAGAGATCATTGGGCCCTTCATTGAAAATGAGTTCAACGGGGACACGGGCGTCGGAGCAGCCGAGCACGGCTGCGAACGGTCTTTGCTTCGGTACAGCGCTGTCAGCCAGCACCCCCAGGTCACGCAGATCGACCGGGATGATCTGCTGTACCCCGCCCGCTTCCTCATCGTGGTCAAGGAGTGTGGCGAAGCTTTTGTTGCCCTGCTCCAGACGGAGCAAAGCCGCTTTACTGTCGGGCGGGGTCGGCCTGATCGAGCCATCGTCGCTGCTATAGCGATAGGTGATATCGAAGGTCTTCATGATAGCCGCGCTGGGCTGGGAATATTCAGGCAAGCAAATGCGATTTGGACAACGAACGGAGCCTGCAATCCTATTGAGCGATCCATTGGAAAGCCGCCGTTGATCCAGATCAACACTGCTGCAAGGCGGGGACGGCAGATATTACCCTGTCCATGACGTCGCCGAGGTGGTGGCGTTGCTGCGGCGCGCGATTTCGGAATATTGGAAGAATGCCCCTGATTTGCCCGACGGGTCAAGTTGCCTTGTCGAGCGCCGGCACCCGCCAGCTACTTTGCATGGGGTTGTTTTCGATATTTTGGTGGGAGCCGCAGCCACCGGGCGTGATGGTGCCACTCTCGAAGGCGCATAAGCGCTCAACGTCGTCCGGCCGTGGCGGACCAGCAGAAGGTGGCTGCGATCAGAAAGCGAAAGCGCCTCTGGATCGGATCCAGGGGCGCTTTGCGTTGAGCGTGTTCGCTGCGTTATTCGTTCACCGTCTGCACGACGTTGCCCACCGGGCGGCTCGCCGCGGTCGGCACCTTCTCGTTCTTCACCATCATCGCGTCGTATTCGGGCAGCGTCTCGAGTTGGGTCTTGGCCTTCATCCAGACCACCTTGTAGCCGCCTGCCTTCAGCTTGCGCAGCAGCGTCGGCAGCGCCTGCGCGGTGTGCTTCTGCAGATCGTGCATCAGGATGATGCCCTTGTGCTCCTTGTCGAGCTTGGTCATCACGTTGTTGATGACCTCGTCGGAGCTCTTGGACTTGAAGTCGTTGGAGTCGACGTCGACGGAGAACATCGCGATGTTGCGGGTGCCGAGATAGGCTGTCGTCGCCGGCGTATGCGCCAGCGCCGGGAAACGGAAGAACGGGGCGGGGTTGGCGCCCAGCGCCAGCTTCACCGCGCTAAATCCCTTCTCGATCTCGTCCTTGGCCTGCTGCTCGGTGAGCTTCTTGCTCGCCAGATGCGCATGCGACCAGGTGTGGGCGCCTATGGTGTGGCCGGCGGCGGCGACCTGGCGGAGGATATCCGGGTGATAGGTGGTGTGCAGGCCGATCGGGAAGAACACCGCCTTGGTGCATTCATCCGCCAGCGCCTTGAGCACGGCGGGCGTGGTCGGCCACGGACCGTCGTCGAAGGTCAGCACGACCTCCTTGTCGGTCAGGAAGTCGTACTGCTTGTACTGCAGGAAGCCGAAGCCCGGGCCGCCATTGGTATCGACCACGACGGTGCGGCTGATGCCGAGCGCATCGGGATTGGCGCATTTGGGCGCGGCCGCGACGGGAGCCGGCATCGGCGCCGGTGCGGGGGCCGCGGCCGGGGCTGCCGCCTGGGTGGCATCGGCGCGCTTCGACAGTGCCGCGGTCGTCTCGACATCGTCCCTGGCGGCCTGTTTCGCCGCCGCCGGAAGCGGCTCGGCCTTGGCTGCGGCCGTGGTTTGCGGAGGAGCCGCGTCGGCACGCGGGGAGGAGGTCCAGAACCACACACCGGCGATCACGATCGCCGCTACAACACTGGCCAGCATCAGGCCCAACGCACTACGCATCGCTAACACTCTCTCGGAACTCGGGATACGCCACAGCCGTAACGAGCGATTAATGCCAACAAGGTCTTAACGCGATCCCAACACGGCACCGGAACGGCAAGAAAAAGCGCGCTTTACCCAGCCGCCGCTCAGCTGGGAGCGATTCTTGACCATGCAGGAGCGCAGGGCGGCCGCCGGGTGATTGGCGCCGCATCGCAGCGGGCAGGCCTGCGGCGACGAGACGCAGGCCGTCTCCGGGCTGCCGCCTCCAGCGGAACCGGCGCGCTACGCCGTTTCAAGCTTCTCCGCGGCACTGAAACGCTATAGACCAGCGTCGCATTCGCTGGAGCCTTTGTCCGTTCCGATCGAATCGGAACGGGGCTCCAGATTCTTGTATTGACGCGTTTTCTTTACGCGAACCGGTACCCATCCCGCATCAAGTGCGGGACAGGCTTCGCTCGAAAACGCTTTTGTAGAGGCTTTGAGAGATGACCCGATTTCTGTTCGCCGTCGTTCCGCTGGTTCTGTTGACGTCGGCAGCCTCGGCACAGCAGCAGGGGCGTGACGCCTGCTCACGCGATGCCTCGCGGTTCTGCCGCGCCCATCTCAGCGAGGGCGATCAGGTCGTGCTGGCCTGCCTGAAGGAGCATCGCAGCCGCCTGAGCAAGGCCTGCCAGCAGACGCTCGCCGATAACGGGCAGTAGCCTGCACTATCGTCATTCCGGGGCATGCGGAGCATGAACCCGGAATGACGAGGTTCCCCGGTGCGCAGTTGCGCACCTGAGGTCTGCGCTCCGCGCATCCCGGAACGACAGCATCAACGTTACGTGCTACTTCCCGCCGCGGTCGCGACCACCGGGATCACCTCCTTGGCGGCGCGGTCCGGGGTCTCGTCCTTCCAGCGCACCGATCCGAACGGACGCTCCAGCATCCGGCGCACGCGGACCGGCTCGGCGCCGATGTGGAAGTCGGCCGCCTTCTGGTGCAGTTCGCGCTCGATCTGGGTGGCGCGGTTGCGCTGGCGCAGGAAATCGAGCCAGGTCGGGCAATGATAGCGCTCGGTCCACAATTCGGGATCGGCGATGTCGCGCGCGATCGACCAGCCATAGGCGCCATTGCGCTGGCGGCTGAGTTGCACATCCTGCATCACATTGTGGAAGGCGCGGGCGTTCTCCTGCGCCACCCGGTATTCGATCTCGACCACCAGCGGCCCGCTGCGTCCGGAGAGTTGCAGCCGCACCTCGGGATCGGCCAGCGCTTCCGTCGCATCCTCGTTACGCGCGCCAATCGGTGGCATTCGCAGCCAGAGGCCGAGCAGCGGCGACAGCAGCATCAGGCCGGCGGAGATCAAGAGCGCCATCTCGACGCCGCCCAAATCCGTGATCCGTCCCCAGCCCCAGCTTCCGATCGCGATGCCGCCGGCGATCGCGGCCTGAAAGGCCGCCAGCGAACGGCCGGCGACCCAGCGCGGCGCCGAGAGCTGCACGCCGATATTGAACAGCGCGACCGCGAGCATCCACGCCGCACCGGCAACCACCAGCGCGGCGGCCGTGATCACGGGCTCCTTGCTGATCGCGACCGCGGCGATCGCAGCACCCATCGACAGCGCACAGGCGCGAATCGCGGCTTCGCCGCTGAGCCGGCTGCGGATCTCGCTGATGTTGAGCGCGCCGATCACGGCGCCCATCCCGAAGGCGCCGAGCATGATGCCGTAGGTCTGCGCGCCGCCATGCAGCAGGTCGCGCGCGACCAG
Source organism: Bradyrhizobium sp. 6(2017) (assembly GCF_011058295.2). Taxonomy (NCBI): domain Bacteria; kingdom Pseudomonadati; phylum Pseudomonadota; class Alphaproteobacteria; order Hyphomicrobiales; family Nitrobacteraceae; genus Bradyrhizobium; species Bradyrhizobium sp. 6(2017). The sequence continues at coordinate 347,744 of NZ_CP049289.2, forward strand.
CGGCATCAGCGCCGAGACCGAGCCGCCGATGATGCCGGTCACCATGGTGCGGGTCAGCACGATCCTGATCGACGGCGAATTGGTGATGTAACGCACGCCGGAGACGATCGCCCGGTTCAGCCGTTCGCGCGGCAGCCGCGACGGCTCGCTGACGCGATTCCACATGAACAGCACGACGAGTAGCGGCAGATACAGCACGGCATTGGCGGCGAAGGCCGCGACCGCACCTGCGGAGGCCACCACGATGCCGCCGATCGCGGGACCAAAGCTGCGCGCGATGTTGTAGCTGATGCCGTTCAGCGCAACAGCGGCGGGCAGCGTCTCCGACGGCACCTGCTCGCTGACCGAGGATTGCCAGGCCGGGCCGAACAGCGCCATGCCGCTGCCGACCACGAAGCACAGCGCGAGCAGGATGTTCGGCGTCACCAGATTGAGCCAGGCCAGCACCGTCAGCGTGGTTGCGCCGGTCAGCGCGATCGCCAGCGACACCAGCGCGACGATGCGGCGGTCATGCATGTCGGCGATGGCGCCGGCCGGCATCGAGATCAGCATCACCGGCAGCATCAGCGCGGTCTGCACCAGCGCGACCTTGTCGGCCTCCGAACTCATCTGCGTCATCGCCCAGGCGGCGCCGACGCCCTGGATCAGGATGCCGAGATTGGAGAGCAGGCTGGCCAGCCAGATTCGCCTGAAGATTGAATGCCGCAACGGTGCAGTGATACTGTCGGGACGCTTCCGCGCTTCGGTCATATCCGGTTCCGCTTGGCCTGCTATAGCTTGTTGAATGATTCCGGCAGCATCAACTGATGCCCGCGAAACGCGTGTCCTGTCCAGCAATTACGGTATCCTTGGCGGGCGTAGGGCACAGCTAAAGTACTGAAAGGCTTGGGGAAGGGGAATCAATGGCGCTGTCGCGGCGGAGAATTCTGCAAGGAGCCGGCGCGCTGTCCCTGCTGGCGGGCCGGCTTGCCGCCCCGGCTCTGGCGCAGCCGGCGCCCGCCGGCGACATCCCGCCGATCCTGTTCGTGCACGGCAATGGCGATCACGCGGCGCTCTGGATGACGACGCTCTGGCGGATGGAGACGAACGGCGTGCCGCGCGAGCGCCTGGTTGCGCTCAATTTCACCGACCCGCTGGCGCGCACCGACGACAAGGTCGAGCAGGCCAACCGCTCCTCGACCGAGGACCAGCGCCGCGAACTCGCCGAGGCGGTGAAGGAACTGAAACAGACAAGCGGCGCCGCGCGCATCGCGCTGGTCGGCAATTCCCGCGGCGGCAATGCGATCCGCAACTACATCAAGAACGGTGGTGGCGGCGACATCAGCCATGCGGTGCTGTGCGGCACGCCCAATCACGGTCTGTATGCGTGGGATGACGATCTCGGCAACGAGTTCAATGGACGCGGTCCGTTCCTGCGCGGGCTGAACGACGGCGAAAGCGAAGTGACTGTTGGCACCGCATTCCTGACCTTGCGCAGCGACGGCCTCGACAAATATGCCCAAGCCGACGGCCGCTTCGTCGGCAAGCCAGGCACGCCGACCAATGTCACGGCGGAAGGCCCGGCGCTGAAAGGCGCGACCAACCTGGTGCTCGGCGCGGTGGACCATCGCGAGACCGGGTTTCATCTGCGTGCGTTTCGCGAGATCTACCGGTTCATCGCAGGGCACGAGCCGTCGCAGATCGAGATCATGCCGGAGACGGCGGTGCGGCTAAGCGGCCTCGTCACGGGCACGCCCGGCGGCGTGCAGACCAACCGGCCGGTAAAGGGTGCCACGGTCGACATCTATCACGTGTCGGCGGAGACCGGCGAACGCAGGGGCGGCCCGCTCCACAGCTCGCAGACCGGCGCCGACGGCCGCTGGGGTCCGGAGCAGGTCGATCCGTCCTGGCCGCTCGAATTCGTGCTGACCTCGCCTGATGCGGTGACGACGCACATCTATCGCTCGCCGTTCCCGCGCTCCTCCGAGATCGTGCATCTGCGGGCGGCGCGGCCGCAGCTCGCCGCCGATGCCGGCGCAGGCGCCATCGTGCTGATGTCGCGGCCGCGCGGCTATTTCGGGCTACCGCGCGATATCGTGCTGTTCGACGGCAAGGAGCCGGCCGATGTCAAACCCGGCGTGCCGACGGATTCGGTGGCGACGCTGCGGCTTGCCGCGGCCGATATCGGCCGTCCGGTGGCTGCGATCTTCAACCAGGAGCGCATCGTGATGCGGACCTGGCCGGCATCGGAGAATCGCATTGCGGTCGCCGAGCTGACTTATTAGGTCTGGTGAAGGTCCGCGCGCCTTCATGGCGCCGGGATCGCGTGGCCGGATCGGCCGTTGCGTGAGGCAGGAAGCGAGGACCATGAGCATAGCCGAGGTCTACGACATCACGGTCACGCGGCGGCCCCTGGTCCCGCCGGCGCCACCGCGCGCGCCCGCCGATATGACCGCGCTCCAGCGCATGCGGGTGATGCGCAACTCGCCGATCGAGACCTGGGGTCAGCGCGCCTATGAGGACGATATCGTCCAGGGCCGCTTTCTCCGCCACTCGAGCTTCATTCTCAACACGCCGGATGCGATCCGCCACGTGCTGGTCGACAATTACGAGAACTATACCCGCACGCCGGCCGGGCTGCGCGTGCTACGTCCGATGCTGGGCGAGGGACTGCTGATCGCCGAGGGCCGGGCGTGGAAGCATCAGCGCCGCACGCTGGCGCCGGCATTCACGCCGCGCGCGGTGACGACGCTCATTCCCTACATGATCGCGGCAGTCGACGAGACCGTTGCCAAGCTGAATGCGGCGAGCGGCGGTCCCGTCGACCTGCGCGAAGCGATGCAGCGCATGACGCTGGAGATCGCCGGCCGCACCATGTTCTCGTTCGGCATGGATCGCCATGGTGCCGCTCTGCGCGACTTCGTGATGGAGTATGGCGACACGCTGGCGCGGCCGCATATGCTCGACCTGGTGTTGCCCCTGAGCTGGCCGACCCCGCAGGATTTCCGGCGCGCCCGTTTCCGCAAGCGCTGGACGGCATTTGTCGGCATGCTGATGGCCGAGCGCCGCGCCGCCGGCAAGGATAACAACGCGCCGGCCCGCGACCTGTTCGACCTGATGGGTGCCGCGCGCGATCCCGAAACCGGCCAGGCCTTCACCGACGCCCAGCTCGGCGACCAGGTCGCCACCATGATCCTGGCGGGCCACGAGACGACCGCGACCGCGCTGTTCTGGGCGCTCTATCTGCTGGCGCTCGATCCCGAGACCCAGGAGCAATTGGCAGCAGAAGTCAGGAGTGCGACGACGTCGGGCGCGCTCGACATCGAGCGGCTGAAATTCACCCGCGCCGTGGTCGACGAAACCATGCGGCTCTATCCGCCGGCGTTTTTGATCGCGCGCGCGGCAGGCGGTCCCGACACCATCGCGGGCCGTTCGGTCAGGAAGCATGACGTGATCCTGATTGCGCCGTGGCTGTTGCACCGGCATGAAAAATTGTGGCGCGAGCCGAATGCGTTCGTGCCGCAGCGTTTCATGACGGAGACGCCGCCCGATCGCTTCGCCTATCTGCCGTTCGGGGTCGGTGCGCGGGTTTGCATCGGCGCGCATTTCGCCCTGGTCGAGGCGACGCTCGCGCTTGCGAAGCTAATCGGTGCGTTCCGCGTCGCGCTGGCGGACAACGATCCGGTGCTTCCGATCGGCGTGGTGACGACGCAGCCGAACCGTTCCCCGGTGTTTACGATCAAGCCGCGCTGACCTTGCGCGGCCGTGCCCCAATGCTCACCTAGGTGCTCACCATGAGCGATACGCAGGCCCATTTCGCAGTCCTCAGGCAGACGACCGATCCGGCCGTCGTCGATGCCATGCAGCAGCTGATCGCGGACGGCCATGATCGCGAGCTTAATCGCATCAACGTTCTGGATTTCTCGCGCCGCACCGGGCTCGACCAGGAGCAGGTGATCTCCGGCTTCCTGCATGCCTCCCGGCTCGGCCTGTTCGACATGAGCTGGAACGTGCTGTGTCCGGGGTGCGGCGGCGTGCTCGATGCCCACACCACGCTGAAGTCGCTGCGCCATGACGACTATAATTGCGCGCTCTGCGCGGCCGGTTACGAGGCGTCCGTCGACGAGCTGGTCGAGGTTGCCTTCACCGTCAGCCCGCGGGTCCGTCACATTGCTGCGCACGAGCCGAACACGCTGCCGATCTGGGAATATTTCCGGCAGATATTCTGGAGTTCGGGGATCGAGTTCGACGAGAATGCGGTGGCGACCCTGATCAACGAGGTGACGCTGGAGGGGCTCGAATTGCCGCCCGGCGACAAGGCGATCCTGTCGCTCAATCTGCCCAATGAATTCGTCATCGTGTTCGAGCCGGTGACGCATTCGGCGCACTTCTTTGCCGTCGAGGGCGAACCCACCACGGAGCGCCAGCAGTACTCGATCGCATTCAACAAGTCGCATGCGCCGACCGGCACCTCGACGATGCGGCCGGGGCCGCTGCGGCTCTCGCTGGAGAATCACACTGACGTTCGCGTGCTGCCCTCGGTGTGGATCGCGGGCGATCCGCTGCACAAATTGCTCGGCAAGCGCAAGCCGATCCTGACCGCGAAGCGGATGCTGTCGAACCAGACCTTCCGCGACGTGTTCAAGGCCGACAATCTCACGGTCGACCAGCGGCTGAAGATCACCGCGCTGACCTTCCTGTTCACTGATCTGAAGGGCTCGACCGCGCTCTATGAGAGGGTCGGCGATCTTGCCGCATTCGATCTGGTGCGCGCGCATTTCCACGCGCTGCTCGAGATCATCGCCTCCGAGCGCGGCGCGGTCGTGAAGACCATCGGCGACGCCGTGATGGCGACCTTCATCCGGCCCGAGCACGCTCTGTCGGCAGGCCTGCGCATGCGCGCCGCGATGAAGAAGCTCAACACCGAGCGCGGCAAGGAAGATCTGATCGTCAAGATCGGCATCCATGAGGGGCCGTGCCTCGCGGTGACGCTGAACGAGCGGCAGGATTATTTCGGCCAGACCGTGAATATCGCGGCACGGGTGCAGAGCCTGTCGACGTCGCAGGAAATCCACCTGACCCAGCCGGTGATGGAATCGGCGGAGGTCGCGGGCATTCTCGATCGCGAGGCGATCAAGCCGATCCAGAAGGAAGCGGCGTTGCGCGGGATTGCCGACAAGCTCGTGGTGTACGAGATACCGTAGTCATATTGCTGAAACGTAATGCTTGCCGAAACGTAATGCCGCTGCGGGAGCCCGCGCCGATTGCGCCGGTTCTGTTTCCACGCCATATAGATTTCAACAGGGCATGACCCGGATAGATCATGCTCAAAGGCTTCATTCCACAGAGAGAGCGATGCTCGACGGACTACGCCAATTCATTGCCGATATCGTCTCCCCCGATGCACAGGCTGACCGCAGCTTCGGCGATGGCGATTATCGCCTGGCGGCGACCGCGCTGCTGGTGCACGTCGTCTCGCTCGACGGCGAACCGACGGTGGCCGAAAAGCGCAAGCTGCACAGCCTGATCGAGAGCCGGTTTCAGCTCGATCCCGGCACCGCCGACAAGCTGATCGCCTCCGCCATGCGGGTCGAGGGCGAAGCCGTGGATCTCTATCACTTTACCAGCGTGATCATGCGCTCGGTGAACGAGGAGGGACGGCTGCGCATCGTCGAGATGATGTGGGAGCTGGTCTATGCCGACGGCCAGGTCAGCGAGTTCGAGGACAATGTGGTCTGGCGCGCCGCCGATCTGCTCGGCATTTCCTCGCGCGACCGCATCGACCTCAAGCATCGGGTCGCCGAGAAGCAGGCGGCGCTGCCAAAAGGCCCCTGGGGCACCGCGGACGCGGCAATCTGACACGATGGCCGGCGCGCAAGCGGAGGCTCGTTTCCGGCGTCGCGGATGACGAAACTTTAATGTCCGCCGCGATTGCGGGCGATCCGACTGAAAATCTGGCGTTTCATCGCCAAACCAGCGCCTAGCCGCTGTCCACAAGCTTACACACGGCTTGCGTCCCACCGCATGCCTATGCTCTCGTCGACCTGTTGGGGACCTCACTAGAATTTGCAGTAAGAGTTTGATCGTGGCTGAGCGTGTGACGCTGATAACCGGGGCATCGGCGGGCATAGGCACCGAACTGGCGCGCGTGTTTGCATCAAATGGCCACCGCGTGGCGCTGGTGGCGCGGCGCGCCGATCGCCTGAAGGCGCTCGCCGACGAGCTCGGGGCCAAGGGCGGCACGGCGCCGATCGTGATCCCCTGTGATCTGCAGCAGGCCGATGCGGGCGATCGGATCGCACAGGCCCTGACCGAGGCAGGCGTCGAGGTCGAATATCTGGTCAATAATGCCGGTTTCGGCCTGTTCGGCCTTGCCGTCGAGCGCGACCGTGCCGAACAGCTCAATATCATCAACGTCAACATCCGGGCGCTGACCGACCTGACGCTGCGCTTTGCCGACCAGCTGATCCGCAATCGCGGCGGCATCCTCAATCTCGGCTCGATCGCCGGATTCCTGCCGGGCCCCGGCATGGCGGTTTACTATGCCAGCAAGGCCTATGTGCTGTCGTTTTCCGAGGCGTTGCGCTGTGAACTGGCGCCGAAGGGCGTGCGCGTCACCGTGGTTTGCCCGGGTCCGGTGCCGTCCGAGTTCCAGGACCGCGCCGGCTTTGCCCCCGGATTCGATTCTGCCATCCTCAACGTTGCGCCGGCGGAGGTCGCTAGCCAGGCCTATCGCGGCCTGATGGCCAACAAGCGCGCCGTGCTGCCCGGCGCCTTCATCAAGCTGGTGCCGTTCCTGCTCCGGCTGTTTCCGCGCTCCTTCATCCTGACTGCAGTCGGCGGCTTCCAGCTGCGCAAGCGTTAGCTTTCCCAAACCGTTTCCTAACCGCCACCGTTAAGGGTGTTTCTGGCCCGCGATTTGCTTCGCAGGGGTGTGCGCAAACTCACACGATGTTAACGACCATTTAGCTATGATCGCGCCTTACCTGCCGAATCTTCAAGCAGAGGCCAAATCTTAAAGCAGAGGCAATGTCGTTCCGGTCTGACCAAAGCCGTGTCGTGGTGCCCTTCGCGAGCCGAAGGCCGGCCGCGGTCACGCCGAAAGATCAGATTTCGGATCGGGCTTCGGATCAGGCGCCGCTGCGGCCCGTGCTGATCGTGCTGCATCGGGAGACATCGACTCCCGGCCGGATCGGCAACGCACTGCGCGCGCTGGGCTACCCCCTCGATATCCGCCGTCCGCGCTTCGGCGACGCGCTGCCCGACACGCTCGAGGCGCATGCTGGCGCGGTGATCTTCGGTGGCCCGATGAGCGCCAACGATCCCGACGACTATGTGCGGCGCGAGATCGACTGGATCGCCGTTCCGCTGCGCGAGCGGCGCCCGTTCCTCGGGATCTGCCTCGGCGCGCAAATGCTGGCGCGGCAGCTCGGCGCCGACGTCGCGCCGCATCCGCAAGGCCGGGTCGAGGTCGGCTATTACCCGATCAGCCCGACGGCGGCGGGCCGCGCGTTGTGCCCGGACTGGCCGGCGCGCGTCTATCACTGGCATGGCGAAGGATTTCGATTGCCCGTCGGCGCGGACCTGCTCGCCGCGGGCGATGATTTCCCGGTGCAGGCGTTCCAGTTCGGCCATGCCTTCGGCCTGCAATTCCATCCCGACGTGACCTACGCGATGATGCATCGCTGGACCACACGCGGGTGCGCGCGGATGGATTCGCCGGGCGCTCAACCGGGCTATCTGCACTTCACTGAGCGCGCCGTGCACGATGCCGCCGAGCGCGCCTGGCTGAAGCATTTCATCGATGGCTGGATCGCGCACACACCGCAGACGGTGATGCTGCAAGCCGCGGAATAGCCGCCGCGCGGAATTTCGCGCCGCCTTTTCATTTGCGCCGATGTGCTAGTCTTGCCACGGCTGCAGCGCGCGGCCGCATGGTCGCGCGAGCTCATCAGAACATAACAACAAGCAAAGGGAGATCGCCGTGAGCTACGAACACATCCTCTATGAGGTCAGCGACAGGATCGCGACCATCACGCTGAACCGCCCCGACCGCATGAATGCGTGGACGGCGATCATGGAGCGCGACGTGCGCCACGCGATGGAGGCTGCCGCCAATGACGACAATGTTCGCGTCATCGTGCTGACCGGCGCGGGCCGCGGCTTTTGCGCCGGCGCCGACATGGAAGCGTTGAAGGGGATCGATCCCAACGAGGTCAGGCGCGGCGAGGGCGTTGCGTTCGACATGAACCGGCGCGCCGACTGGCAGACGCGCTATGCCTACTACCCCGCGATCCAGAAGCCCGTGATCGCGATGCTCAACGGCGCCACGGCCGGCATCGGCCTGGTTCACGCGCTCTATTGCGATTTGCGCTTCGCCGCCGACAGCGCTGTGTTCACCACCGCCTTCGCGCGGCGCGGGTTGATCGCCGAGCACGGCATCAGCTGGATGCTGCCGCGCATCGTCGGCCACGCCAACGCGCTCGATCTGTTGATGTCGGCGCGGCGCGTGTCGGCCGAGGAGGCGCTGCGCATCGGCCTCGTCAACCGGCTCTCTTCGCCGGAGAAGCTGCGCGAGGAAACCTATGCCTATGCCCGCGACCTCGCCGATTTCGTCTCGCCGAGCGCGATCGCGGTGATCAAGCGCCAGGTCTATGACGTGCCGTTCCAGACGCTCGCTGAAGCCACCATCGAGGCCAACCGCGAGATGCAGATCGCGCTCAAGAGCAATGATTTCAGGGAAGGCGTCGCGAGCTTTGTGGAGAAGCGCCCGCCGCGGTTTACCGGGACGTGAGGGGGAGGGGTTGGGCTTGCTGAACCGGTCCGTCTTCGCCCTTTGGGCTTCGCCGGACACCACGCTTCGCCCTTCAGGCTCCTGCGCGGCTGCGCCACGCTTAGCCCGAAGGGCGAAGCGTGGTGGAGCCAGGCGGGATCGAACCGCCGACCTCGTCATTGCGAACGACGCGCTCTCCCAGCTGAGCTATGGCCCCATTGCGGCCGGGTGTTGCTGAGTATCCCGGCCGTCAGTCGGGCGCCATTTACAGTCCCGCCCAAGGCCAAGTCAAGAACGCTGAAACAGCGGTTTTCGGCCTTTCCCGCCGGGAACTTCCCTTGTTTGCGGGGGGATGAACCGATATTTAGAGCATGATCCGGACCCGGCGGGCCGCGCTAGCGCAAAGTGTGCAGCGGTTTTCCGAAAAGATCCTGCTCAAACAAGAAGCGCGATGGCGGCTCAGTCCGGTCTCGTTGCGCCTCAATTGGTCGTCCCACCCGCGAGCCCCCATCATATGCGCGCCGTTCTCGACATCGTCATCATCATCCTCGACCTCTATGTCTGGCTGCTGATCGCCTCCGCCATCCTGTCCTGGCTGGTCGCGTTCAACGTCGTCAACACGCGCAACCAGTTCGTCTCCGCGGTGGCCGAGTTCCTGTACCGGATCACCGAGCCGGTGCTGCGGCCGATTCGCAACGTGATGCCGAATCTGGGCGGGCTCGATATCTCGCCGATCATCGTGATCCTGATCATCATGTTCATCCAGCGGGTGATCGCCTATTACATCTATCCCAACGTGATCTGATTTTTGGCGATGGACCCTTGCCGATGGATCCATGGCGCTATTCCACCGAGGGCATCAGCATCGCTCTGCGCGTGACGCCGCGCGGCGGCCGCGACGACATCGACGGGATCGAGACGCTGGCCAACGGCCGCTCGGTGGTGAAGGTCAGGGTGCGCGCCGTTGCCGAAGGCGGCGAGGCCAACCGCGCGGTGACCGAGTTGTTGGCCAAGGCGCTCGGCGTGCCCAAGGCGCGGGTGAAGCTGTTGTCCGGCGCCACCTCGCGGCTGAAGCAGGTGGCCGTCGACGGCGACCCGAAAGGGCTTGGCGAAACATTGCGGAAGTTGACGGCGGCCGCGCCGAACCAGGAGACGAAGGACTAACATGACTGCCCGCATCATCGACGGAAAAGCCATCGCCGCCGAGCTCCGCGCCCGCGTCGCCGACGAGGTCGCCCGCGTCAAGCGCGACCACGCGCTCACGCCGGGGCTCGCCGTCGTGCTGGTCGGCCATGATCCGGCGAGCGAGGTCTATGTCCGCAGCAAGCACACCCAGACCCAGGCCGCCGGCATGGCCTCGTTCGAGCACAAGCTGCCGGAGGATGTTTCGCAGGCCGATCTGCTGGCGCTGATCGCGCGGCTCAACCGCGATCCGCTGGTGCATGGCATCCTAGTGCAGCTGCCGCTGCCGAAATCGCTGCACACCGAGACCATCATCAACGCGATCGATCCGGCCAAGGACGTCGATGGCCTGCATCCGAACAATGCCGGCCGGCTCGCCGGGGGCCTGGCTGCGCTCTCGCCCTGCACGCCGCTCGGCTGCATCATCCTGACCAAGAGCGTGCATGCCTCGATCGAGGGCATGAACGCGATCGTGATCGGCCGCTCCAATCTGGTCGGCCGTCCCTTGGTGCAATTGCTGCTGAACGAGAACGCGACGGTGACGATCGCGCATTCGCGCTCGCGCGACCTGCCAAAGCTCTGCGCGCAAGCCGATCTGGTCTATGCGGCGGTCGGCAAGCCCGAGATGGTGCGGGGCGACTGGCTGAAGCCCGGTGCGACCGTGATCGATGTCGGCATCAACCGGATTCCGGTGCCCGGCGGCAAGCCGAAGCTGGTCGGCGACGTCGCATTCCAGGAAGCGCTCGGCGTCGCCGGCGCGATCACGCCGGTGCCGGGCGGCGTGGGTCAGATGACGGTGGCGTGCCTGCTGGTCAACACGCTGCGCGCCGCCTGCGCGATTGCCGGCCTGCCGGAGCCGGCGGTGTGAGCCCATGCCGTCGTTCCGGGGCGATGCGTCAGCAACCCGGAATCTCGAGATTCCCCGGTGCGCAATTGCGCAGCTGAGGTTCGCTCGCTTTGCTCGCGCTCCGGAATGACGGTTGTGCCGTTACTTCTTTTCGTTGGCCCGCTCGATACCTTCGAGGATCAGCTTGCGGGCTTCGTCGGCGTCGCCCCAGCGCAGCACCTTCACCCACTTGCCCTTCTCGAGGTCCTTGTAGTGCTCGAAGAAGTGCTGGATCTGCTGCAGCGTGATGTCGGGCAGGTCGTTGTAGTTCTGCACCTTGTCGTAGCGCTGGGTCAGCTTCGATGACGGCACCGCGATGATCTTCTCGTCACCGCCGGCCTCGTCCTCCATCAGCAGCACGCCGACCACGCGGACGCTCATCACGGCACCCGGCACGATCGCGCGGGTGTTGACGATCAGCACGTCGCAGGGATCGCCGTCGCCCGATAGCGTGTGCGGGATGAAGCCGTAATTGCCGGGATAGCGCATCGGCGTGTAGAGGAAGCGGTCCACCACCAGCGTGCCGGCCTCCTTGTCCATTTCGTACTTGATGGGCTCGCCGCCGACGGCAACCTCGATGATGACGTTGACGTCGTGGGGCGGATTTTTTCCGATCGATATGGCGTCGATACGCATGGATTGCTCCGCGTGGCCTTTGGAAGTTGAAGACGGTGTGATTTTTATTGGCGTCGCCGGGCCGCGAAACAACCTCAGGCCCGGCCGTAAGGCCGGGCTGGCCGTCGCGTGCAACGCTCAGGCTGGTTTAGCCTTGCTGCAGCTGCGAGAGAAGCAGGATTTTCAGTTGGTCCAGGCGAAAGCGACCTTGTCGAGCGATTTTGGCCCGAACCGCTCCGAGGAGCGCGCCACCATCCGACCGCCCAGCGCGCGGTAAAACTCGGTCGCCGGCTCGTTGTCGGAGAGCGCCCAGATCACCATGCTCTTGAGGCCGCTCTGCAGGAGGTCGCGGCGGGCGGAGGCAAACAGGCGCCGGCCGAAGCCGAGGCCCTGGAATTCCGGCCGCAGATAGAGCTCGTAGATCTCGCCTTCGAAGTGCAGGCTGCGGGCGCGGTTGCGGCCGTAATTGGCGTAGCCCGCGATCCTGTCGCCGAACACCAGCACGCTGACGCGGCTGCCTTTGCGGATGGCGCTGTCCCACCACTGCGGGCCACGGCGATTGATCAGCTTTTCGAGTTCGGCGCCGGGGATGATTCCCTGATACGCCGAGCGCCAGGCTTCGTCGTGGGTAGACGCCACCGAGGCTGCGTCTGCAGCTTTGGCCGGCCGGACCTCGATTAGCGTTGTGCTCATGGACGTAATCAAAGCAAGTCGGAGGGCCGCCTTCAAGGTCCATCGTTAATTATCGGTTAACGTGTGGATTTTTTGCATCAGTGTCATGAATACTTGTACCGAAAGAGGACACTCGCCGGGCTCAAGCGACCAATCGCCGATCCGGTGCTGTGCAAAAGCGTGGATAGCCAGCGCTCTATGACAATGCCGCAGGCCAGAAAAAACCCACCCGGATTTGATTCGCTGGCGGGATTCCGCAAGCGAATCCAAGCGTGCCGCGGGTGCATCGATCCTTCCGCACCTGCGCCGTCACAGTGGATTTTCGCGCCCGTCCGGCCTATGGCAGCGGCGGTATCTGTGCGCGCCGAAACCGGCCTGATCACGAGCGGACCGAGATGACGCTCTACTTCCTGATCAAATATCTGCATGTGCTCGGCGCCATCGTGATCCTCGGCACCGGGACCGGGATCGCCTTCTTCATGCTGGCGGCGCATCGTACGCATGATGCGGCGTTCATCGCACGAACGGCGGCGATCGTCGTGATCGCGGACATGATCTTCACGCTGAGCGCCGTGCTGCTGCAGCCGGTGAGTGGCGGACTGCTGATGATGTTGTCGGCAACGAGCCTTACCGAGCGCTGGCTGCTGGCCTCGCTTGCGCTCTACGCGCTGGCCGGCGTGTTCTGGGTTCCCGTCATCTTCATGCAGAGGGAGATGCGCGACCTCGCGCAAGAGGCGGCCGACAAGGGCCATCCGCTGCCGCCGCGCTACTTTGCGCTGTTTCGCCGCTGGTTCCTGTTCGGGATTCCCGGCTTCGGATCGGTGATGATCATCCTGTGGCTGATGATTGCAAAGCCATTTTAGGAATCACATGAGTGACGGCGCATCACACAACATCCTCGTGCTCGGCGCCTCCGGCCTGATCGGGCGGTACGTCACCGACGATCTGCGGGCGCGCGGCTTTCACGTGATCGGGATCGCGCGTCACTTCACGCCTGCACAAAAGATGAGCGCCGCCGACCTCGAACTGCCTGTCATGTCGATGGACGCTGCGGCGCTGGCGCAGCTGCTTCGCATCCATGAGGCCGATGTCGTCGTCAATTGCCTCGGCGTGCTGCAGGACGGTCCGGGCAGCGACACGCGCGCGGTGCATCGCGACTTCGTGGCGCGGCTGCCGCAGGCTGTCAGCGACAGCCACCGCGCTATCCGTCTGGTCCATATTTCCATTCCTGGCGCGGCCAGTGAGGATCGCACCGCCTTCAGCGCCACCAAGCGCGAGGCCGAACGGCTGATCGCGGCGTCCGGCATCGCCTACGCGATCCTGCGTCCCGGCTTCGTCATTGCGCCTTCGGCCTATGGCGGCAGCGCCATGCTGCGCTCGCTGGCGGCGCTGCCGGTCGATTTGCCGGCCGATGAGGCGGCGACGCCGTTCCAGCCCGTCGCAGTCGAGGATATCGCCGCGACCATCGCCTGGCTCGCTGCGCGCGACATCGGCGATGAGCACGTGCGCGCGGTGACGTGGGACCTGATGCAGCAGCAGCCGGTCTCGCTCGGCGGCGTCATCGCCCAGTTTCGCTGGTCGTTCGGCACGGCGAAAGATTTCCGTGTTCCGACGCCGCCCTTCCTGATCGATCTCGGCGCCCGCCTCGGTGATCTCACGAGCCGCCTCGGCTGGATGCCGCCGCTGCGCTCCAATGCGATCGCCGAATTGCGCCGCGGCGTCACCGGCGATCCCACGGCCTGGATGGCAGCGACCGGCATCGTGCCGAAGACCATCGCGCAAGCCGTCGGCAGCCGTCCCGCGACCATTCAGGACAAATGGTTCGCGCGGCTGTTCCTGATCAAGGCGCTGATCTTCGCAAGCCTTGTGCTGTTCTGGGTGGCGTCCGGCTTCATCGCGCTGGTGATCTCCTATGACGCCGCGGCGGGCATCTTGCGCGCACATCATTTCCCGCCCGCCTTGGTCGGGCCGGTGACGGTGCTGACCAGCCTGATGGACATGAGCATCGGCGTGCTGATCGCGATCCGCCGCACCGCGCCGTTCGGTCTTGTTGCAGGCATCATCGCCTCGCTCGGTTACATGGTGGGATCGGCGATCCTGACCCCCGATCTCTGGATCGAGCCGCTCGGCGCGCTGGTGAAGACCGGGCCTGCGATCGTGCTGATGCTGGTCGCGCTCTTGACCCTGGATAACCGATAGCGTTTTCGAGCGAAGCGGGAACCGGTTCGCGTGAAGAAAACGCGTCGAAGGAAATCAAGATGAGCACCTGGCCGGACGACGACGTGATCCTCTATGACGGCGTCTGCATCTTCTGCTCGCGCTGGGTCCGCTTCGTCATCGCGCGCGATCCAGCGCGCCGCTTCCGCTTCACGCCGATCCAGTCGGACTACGGCACGCGGTTCGCAAAGACCTTCGGCATCGACCCCGACGACCCCGACACCAACGCCGTGGTCCACGGCGGCATCGCCTGGATGAAGTCGGACGCCGCGCTGACGGTGCTGAGCCATCTCCCCGGCTGGGGCTGGACCCGCGCACTGCTCGCAGTCCCAAAGCCACTGCGCGACGCGGTCTACAGCCTCATCGCCCGCAACCGCTACAAGATTTTCGGGAAGTACGAGACGTGTTTCGTGCCCGACGCGGACATGCGGGCGAGGGTGCTGGAGTAAGTAAATGCTAGGAGAATGATGCTTCGTAGCTGAGAGGCGATAAGTGGATGAAGTTCTTCAGTGGTGGGACCAACTCGAACATTCTTGGAGATGCTGAGAAGTCAAAGACTCTGCAGAGGCGAAAAGCATCCGGTCGTTCCTCTGCCAAGGAAAGCTCATTCCTAGTGATGTAGAACGGCGTTACGTTCGCGCCGACGGTGGTCTTAACTTCAAGGAGACGTTCGTTGCCGCGTTCATCAAAGGAAAGTATGTCGTAACCCGCTCCGTCGCCGAGCTCCTCAGAAATCCATCGAACTTTCTTGGCAAGGTCGGGTCGGTCGAGTTGCTTTAGCCTTTGATGTTCGTACTGAAATACCAACTCTTCTCCGTCCCTGCCGAGCTTGCGATTGCGGAAATCTCGCTCAACTGGATTAAACTTGCGAATCAATCGTTGAATGTCTGCTTTGCTCGGCTTAGCGGGCAGAAGAGGCGGCGGTGTTCCAACGAACAGTCCCTGCCGCTCAGCCAATCCTTCAACAGTCTTTTCCGGGTGCAGCGCGGTGGGGTGCGCCGAAAGATACCGATCGATAGCCGGGATAATAGCCATCTGATAGTTGGCCGCCGGCATGTACCCGGCGATCCTCGGAAGCCCAAGCTTGACCAACACCGCTGAGATGTTTTGATGTTTGAACTCGATCGAACCCTCGGATCGATCGATGTGCCGTCGGAGAAGACGATTATGCTCCGCCTTACTGTACGATCTCCCGGTAGCGTCGCCGTGGAGCATCAAGAAATAGTCGGCGACGATCAGATCAAGCTCTTCATCGGTCCAGTTTCGTCGTTCTTTGGGCTCCTGTGCCATCGCGGCTTACATTGCCCTAGCGGTCCGTGGTTCGAATGGTGGGCGGTCGCCGATCGAGATCGTACTTGTTGCCGAACCATTGAACAAACTCGGTTGGCGTTTGTTTCGATTTCCAGTGACGCTCCAAGTACTCCTCATCGAGGCCAGCGTCTTCGACTGCAATACAGTAGATATCAACTAGACCTTGATCCACGGCTGCGCGCCAACCGAGATATCCCTCATTCGTCGCCATCGTTCCTCTCGGACCAGCATTTGCCTAAGAATGGCCGGTGCGGGTCTACTGCGCAAGTCGGCTCCGACTTTAACCTTGCGCTCTGGTTGGGGTGTTAAGCACTTCCTTCGCCGCCCGCTCACCTGAGTCCCGCGCGCCATGGGCGGTCGAGAAGAAGTGCGGCGAGGTGGCTTCGCCGGCGAAGAACAGCCGGCCGTCGACCGGCGCGGCCAGCACGGCGCGTTTGTCGGCGTGGCCGGGCAGCGCGTGCGAGTAGGAGCCGCGGGCGAACGGGTCGTTCGCCCAGCGCGATTCGCTGAGCGGCTTCAGCTTGCGGCGGAAATCGTTGCCGAGGAAGGAGACGATCTCGTCGATGCTGTGGGCGGCGATGGCGCCGTCGCCGGCATCTTCCAGCTGTCGCGCAAAACGTCCGCCGAAGAAGCCCTCGATGCAGGGCTGGCCGAACGGGCGGATGTGATAGGTGCCCATCTCGGTGCGCATGGTGGCGCCGCGCAGATTGCCTTCCTTCGGCAGCACCTCGGGCTCGGCGAGCGCCAGCGTCACCTTGTCGGCGAGGCCGAGCGGTAAAGCGCGCGCGGCGTCGCACTTGTCGGGCAGCGCAGGCGAAAAGCGGATTGTCTCATCGGCAATCAGATTGGTCGGCACGGTGACGATCACCTTGTCTGCTTCCAAGATGCCGCGCGAGGTCTCGATACGGATGCGCTTGCCTGTGTGATCAATCAGCCGGACCTCGCAGTTCAACGCGACCGGCGCCTGGACGCCATAGGCCGCGACCAGCGCGCCATAGCCGCGCCTGACACGCCAATTGACGTTGCTGTCCTGATAGGCGTCGAAGTCGAGGATCGAGAGCTGGTCGAGCTCGCAGCCGTTCACATAGGTCGAGATCGCATCGATCATCGGGTTCCAGCGATTGCCGGGCTCGAGATAGCGATCGGCGGAGCCGTCCTTGCCGCCCTGTGCGGCCTGCTCGATGCGGTCGTAGAATTCGTCGAGCGCAAGCATGAACGCGTCGCGCTCGGCCTGCGGGAACGCCTTGCCATAGGCGCGCTCGCGCCACGGCGGCAGGTCCTTGTTGAGCTCGAAGTCGAGCTGCCGGGCGATGCCGACAAAGCTGTTCTGGTCGGCCGAATGCAGCCAGCCGCAGCCGACGTCGAACACCACGTCAGGCGCGGCCTGGATGGTATGGGCGCGGCCGCCGAGCCGGTCGCGGGCTTCCAGAACGATGGTGGAGAGGCCGGAATCCTTCAGCGCATGCGCGGCGCCGAGGCCGGCCGCGCCGGCGCCGATGATGGCGACATCGATCGTGGAGGGAAGCGAACTCATGTTCCGGCTCTAGCACGTCCGCCGCCGGGCCTGAAGCCGCCACATGCATGACTGTCATCACCCGCGAATGCGGGTGATCCAGTATTCCAGGGACGGTTGTGATCGAGCCGATAGGCCGCGGCGTACTGGGTGCCCCGGTCAAGCCGGGGCACGACAGAAAGCTTATGCCACCGCTTCCTTGGCCTTTTCGGCGCGCTTGCGCTCGTTCGGGTCGAGATGCTTCTTGCGCAGCCGGATCGACTTCGGCGTCACCTCGACGAGCTCGTCGTCCTCGATATAGGCGAGCGCCTTTTCCAAGGTCATCCGGATCGGCGGCGTCAGGCGCACCGCTTCGTCCTTCGAGGTGGTGCGGATGTTGGTGAGCTGCTTGCCCTTCAGCACGTTGATCTCGAGGTCATTGTCACGGGTGTGCTCGCCGACGATCATGCCCTTGTAGACCTTCCAGCCCGGCTCGATCATCATCGGGCCGCGGTCTTCCAGCTTGAACATCGCATAGGCCACCGCTTCGCCCTGGTCGTTGGAGATCAGGACGCCGTTGCGGCGGCCCTGGATCTCGCCCTTGTAGGCGGCGTAGCCGTGGAAGATGCGGTTCATGATCGCGGTGCCGCGGGTGTCGGTGAGCAGTTCGCCCTGATAGCCGATCAGGCCGCGGGTCGGCGCGTAGAACACCAGCCGCAGGCGGTTGCCGCCGGACGGGCGCATCTCGATCATCTCGGCCTTGCGCTCGCTCATCTTCTGCACGACGACGCCGGAATGCTCCTCGTCGACGTCGATCACGACCTCCTCGATCGGCTCCTGCCAGGCGCCGGTAGCTTCGTCCTTCTGCAGCACGACGCGCGGGCGCGACACCGAGAGCTCAAAACCCTCGCGGCGCATGGTCTCGATCAGGATCGCGAGCTGCAATTCGCCGCGGCCGGAGACTTCCATCGAGTCCTTGTCGGAAGCCTCGACAACGCGCAGCGCGACATTGCCCTCGGCCTCGCGCAGCAGGCGGTCGCGGATCATGCGCGAGGTCACCTTGTCGCCTTCGGTCCCGGCGAGCGGCGAGTTGTTGACGATGAACGACATCGACACCGTTGGCGGATCGATCGGCTGCGCCGGCAGCGGCGTCTCGACCGTGGGATCGCAGAACGTGTCGGCGACGGTGCCCTTGGTGAGGCCCGCGATCGCGACAATGTCGCCGGCGTCGGCCTCTTCGAGCGGGGTGCGTTCGATGCCGCGGAAGGCGAGGATCTTGGTGATACGCCCCTGCTCAATGGTCTTGCCGTCGGCGCCAAGCACCTTCACGGCCTGGTTCGGTTTGATGGAGCCCGATGTGATGCGGCCGGTGATGATGCGGCCAAGATAAGGGTTGGCTTCGAGGATGGTGCCGATCATGCGGAACGGGCCCTCTTCGACCTTCGGCGGCGCGACGTGGCGCACGATCAGGTCGAACAGCGGCTGCATGCCAGCGTCATGCGAAGCTTCCGGGCTGTCGCCCATCCAGCCCTGCTTGGCCGACCCGTACAGAATCGGGAAGTCGAGCTGTTCCTCGGTGGCGTCGAGCGCCGCGAACAGGTCGAACACCTCGTTGATGACTTCGGTCGGGCGCGCGTCGGGACGGTCGACCTTGTTGATCACGACGATCGGCTTCAGGCCGACCTTGAGCGCCTTGGACACCACGAACTTGGTCTGCGGCAGCGGACCCTCGGCGGCGTCGACCAGCACCAGCGCGCCGTCGACCATGTTGAGGATGCGCTCGACCTCGCCGCCGAAATCGGCGTGGCCGGGCGTATCGACGATGTTGATGCGGGTATCCTTCCACTGCACCGAGGCCGCCTTGGCCAGGATGGTGATGCCGCGCTCGCGCTCCAGATCGTTGGAGTCCATGGCGCGCTCGGTGACCTTCTGGTTCTCGCGATAGGTCCCGGATTGCTGCAGCAGGCGGTCGACGAGGGTGGTCTTGCCGTGGTCGACGTGGGCGATGATAGCGACGTTGCGAAGGTTCATGGCTCTTCTTCTGGTCGTGCAATGGTCAGATGCGCGATCTCGCCGGACCAATTTGGCCGGCCGCTCGCTCACGTGGCCCAATCCGGGCCCGGATCACGCTCATACCCAAGAAATTTGACGGGGACGCATCACCCCAAAAAGGAAGCCCGGTCTCAGGACCGGGCACCTTGCGCGTTGCGGCGCAATATAGTCAGAAATCGCCAAAAAACAACGGTTTATTGGCGGTTTGGGCGGCTGATTTTCGCTCGAAAGGCCGGTTTTGAGGGGCTTTTGCGCCCCCGATCCGCCCCTGTCAGCGCGCAACCGCGAGTACGATCAGCCCGAGCCCGCCCAGCGCGATCAGCATCACGAACATGGTGATGGGGTCGCCGCCGGATCCGGGGCCCCCCTTGGCGTTGATGATGACGCACAGCACGCCGGGGAGCAGCAGGATCACCCCTACGACCAGCAGGAAGGCGGTGACGCAGCCGTTGCGCTGCCGCGGTTCGGGCGGTCGGTTCGGTGAGGTCTCGTCGAAATTGTTGGTCAACGTCGACCTCTAGCTCCCCTTGATCGCGGCGCGGATCAGCATCACGCCGGCAAAGCCGACCGCGAGCCCGAGCAGGATCAGGAACAGGGCGGAGGGATCGGGCCTCGACTCGGTCATGGCGCCGAACCCGAACAGGAGCGCGCAGGCCCCGGGCAGCAGCAGCGCCACGCCAAACAGCGCCATGAATGCGGTCGCGCAGCCGCCGCGCTGCGGAGGGAGCCGTGGAGGCGGCGAGGGTGGAGATCCATCCGGATTGATGGGCCGGCTCTCGTCGCTCATCTCGGCACCTCCTCGCCTTGGCGTGCGTCTCGATAAGTCTGGCCGGCCATCGCGGCGCGGATGCCGTCGATCTTTCCGTCGCGGTAGAACAGATTGTAGGTGTCGAACGGGATGATCGCGCCGCTCTCGGTGACGAAGTGGATGCAGCTGCGCTTGACGTTGCCGACGCAGAAATTGAAGCGATCGAGAAACTGCACGATGGTGACGCGGAAGACGTTCTCGTAGGTCAGGCCCTCCGGCACCTCGAAGCTCGGCAGGCAGCACAGCAATTCGCAGACGCGCTCGCTTGTATTCAGCGGCCCCGACGACAGCGAGAACAGGTCGACGAATTTTTCCCGCAGCACCGGATATTTTTCCGGGCTGATCGTGTTGGGCATGACAGCGACGAGCTGCTCCTGCGGGATCAGCGAGGTCAGCGGCAACACCTTGTCACCATTGCGCAGGCCGTAGCCGATCGAAATGCTCTCGGGATTGCACGGCAGCGGGATCATGTCCTTGTCGCCGAATACTCCCGTTTCGATCACATGCTTGCGGATCTCCGACAGCATGATGCGGTCGGTGTCCTTGTTGAAATGCTCGTTGCGGCCGGCGTCCTGCACCGGCTGCAGCGTGACGCCGCGCACGCACTTCCAGGTGAGCGCGTGGCGAACGATGTCGCCGATCTCGGCATCGTTGACGCCGCGCTTGATGGTTGCGACCAGCGTGGTCGAGACGCCCTCGCGCTCGAGGTTCTCCAGCGCCTGCTGGCGAATCTTGCGCAAATCCGCGCCGCGCAGATTGACTAGCGCCTCGCGCTTCAGCGAATCGAACTGCAGATAGACCTCGAGCCCGCGTCTGTTCTCGGCGAGTTTGGCGACGAAGTCCGGCTCGCGCGCGATTCTGAGGCCGTTGGTGTTGATCATGACGTGGCGGATCGGACGGGCTCGCACTGCATCCAGGATGGCGAAGAAATCCGGATGCAGCGTCGGCTCGCCGCCGGAGATCTGCACCAGGTCAGGCTCGCCCTCGCTCGCCACCAGCGCGTCCAGCATCTTCTCGATCTTGGCCAGCGGCGTGAAGCTGGTGCGGGCCGGCGAGGAATCCGCAAAGCACACCGGGCAGGTCAGGTTGCAGTGCTCGGTGATCTCGATCAGCGCCAGGCAGGAATGCTGCTCGTGGTCCGGGCACAGCCCGCAATCATAGGGGCAGCCGAATTCGGTGTGGCGCTGGAAGGCGAGCGGCCGGTCGCCGGGCTTGATGAAGTCTTTGCACAGCCGCCAATAGGCAGAATCGGTCGAGACCAGCGTCGACTGCACGCCGTGCTGCTTGCAGCGCTTCTCGTACCAGACCTCGCTGCCGAGGATCTGGATCTTGGTCGGCACCAGGGTCAGGCAGGTTTCGCAAAGCGATTGGGTCTGGCCCCAGAAGATGTAGGGGCGAGACTTACGCAGCGGCGCGTTCATGCTTCAAGCTCACATTTGGGGCCGTCGCCAGCATGATTGCGGCATAGACCATGACAAACAGCGACAGCAGGTGGAACAGCGAGAACGGCCCGATCAGCGCGCCGTAGGGCTTGATGAATTCCCATACGAAGCGCTGCAGCCCGTAATAGAACAGCACGAGGTAGAATCCATTGGTGATAACAGCGGTGTTGCGGTTCAACACCATCACGACGTAGAAGGCCGCGAACGCCGCCATCGCCAGGCTCTCATAGAGCTGCACCGGATGGCGCAGCACGCCGTCGCCGAAATCGTGGCCCCAGGGCAGAGTTGTCGGCGTGCCATAGGTGAAATCCTCCAGCCCCGCGAAGTAGCAGCCGAGCCGGCCGACCGCGACGCCGACCGCGAGCGGCAGCGCGAACCGCGCCCCGGTGCGCAGCGAGATCCCGTGCAGCCATTTATAGAGCTCGATCGCGACGATGCCGCCGGCCAGCGCGCCCTCGACCGAGCGGGCGATGCCCGGCATGCCCGAGAACCACAGGTTCAGCGTGCCGAAGATGTAGGCGCCGATCCCGGCGCCGAACACCAGCGCGGCGATATAGGGCAGCTCGAAGGATTGCCGGGGGAATTGCAGCCCGCGCCGGCGCGACAGCCACCACATGGCGATCGCGGCCGCGCCCCATGCTGCGACGTCGAACACGGCGTGAAGTTCTGCCCCACTCATGAGGCGAGTGTAGCGTGATTTTCGCGGTACGCGATAGTCGGATGCATTCCCTTGTCGCCGACGGCAACTTTCGTTGGTGTTTGCGCTGACTTTTCCGCATCGTCATGGCCGGGACAAGCCCGGCCGTGACGAGCTACAAGGCAGGTGATCGGCTACGCGGCCTGAAGCGAACGCTCACAGGAGGCGTCTTAGTTCGCCGGGTTGTCCTCGCTCGGATAGACCCCGCGCAGCACTTCCTCGAAATGATCCTTGACCGCCTCGTTGCACAGGCAGGAGCGCAGCCGCAGCTTGTCGGGGTCGCGGATCACGATCGCACCGCGGCGGGTGTCCAGCACGCCTTCCGCCTTGAAGTTCTGGATCACCCGGCTGGTGTAGCTGCGGCCGACGCCGAGCAAGGTCGAGAGCTGTTCATGCGTCAGCGGCACCACGCCGTTGCCATTGGTGCGCTCGATCGCCGAGATGATCCATTTCGCGGCGCGCTGCTCGATCGAGTGGATCGCATTGCAAGCGGTCGACTGGAAGATCTGCGCCAGCATGCAGTCGGCATAGCGCGCGAAGATGTTGCGCACCGAGATTGACTTCAGCTTGGCGGCGTCGAGTTTGCTGATCGGCAGCCGCACAAACGGCCCGCTGAACTTGACGGTGATGCGGGTATAGGCCGGCAGGAAGCCCTGGCTGACGATGCCGCCGACCGCGCCCTCGCGGCCGACCAGGATGGTCTCGACATCGCGCCCGTCCTCATTGGGCACCATGTAGGACGCCAGGCTCGGTCCGCATGGGAAATGCGCGATCTGAACGTCGTCGCCGGGATTGTAGAGCAGATCGCCGGCCGCCGCTTCGACCAGCGCAAGGTGCGGCGCGATCAGCTCGTAGTCCGCGGCGTTCAGCCGGCGCAAAAGATTGTTGAACGGCCGGTCACTCGTCCCGGCCAACTCGGTCCGTTTGGCAATCATTGGAAAATCCTGGAAACCCAACGCAGACCATACTGAAAAAGTTCCCGGACATATGTTCACTAGTGAACAGACGCGGCCGCGCGCGATGTGATGGGTTTCGTCCCGGGAACAGCCGGCGTGCTTTCAGGCGCCGGTCGCGGGCCATCCGGCCGGGCTGATCCGGTCTCTCATCCATCTTCAGAGCGTTTTCGAGCGAAGTGGATATCGGTTCGCGTGAAGAAAACGCGTCAAAACAACAAGCTCTAGCAAACGGAAACTGGCGCGCCATGGACTTCGCACCCAATGCCGGCATGCCCGGCGATGTCCTCGTGGTCGAGGACGATCCGATCATCTCGCTGTACTTCGAGGACGCCATCCTCGGCTTCGGCGCCCGCACGGTGCGCACCGCGGCGAACGTCGCCCGTGCGCTCGAACTGATCGCCGAGCGGGCGCCGGATTTCGCGCTGCTCGACGTCGGCCTCGTCAGGGGCGAGAAGACGTTCGCGATCGCCGAGCGGCTCGCTGTGCTGAAGGTGCCGTTCGCCTTCGTCACGGGTTACGGTGCGGATATCAGGCTGCCGGCCTCGCTCGCCGACAAGCCCCGGCTGAGCAAGCCATGCTCGAGCGAGACGCTGGAGGCGGCGCTGAGGCGTAGCGGGAGGTGAGGAGCTTAGCGCCGCGAGCCGATGCAGAGCTCCGCAAGGTCGGCCTCCATCCCCTTGAGGAAGGACAGCGGCGCGCCCGGCGGCACCTTGTCCTTCGCGATCGAGGCCGATCGCACTGCTGAGGCCTGCTCGGACAAATCCCGGAAGCGCGCCAGCGCCTTCGATTTGTTGCGCTTTGAAAACGCCTCCAGCGCATCTTCGGTGGCCTCGGTCGGATTCTTGCGCAGCAATTCATCGTTGCCGGTCGCCAGCGGCGAGACCGCCGTGAGCTTGATCCGGCTCACCAGGGCATAGCGGTCGAACTGCTCGAACACCGTGTCGAGGATTTTCGCCTGCTGCATCGGCGTTGCGAGCGCGAGGTATTTCTTGACGTCCGCATTCTGCTGCAGCCGGTCGAGCTCGGCGGCCGCCGGAAATTTCTCGGCATAGACGTTCTGGTCGATCAGCGCATCGTTGCCGTCGATCAGCCGCACACCCCATTTGATCACGACGTCGCGGCCGCGCGCTTCGAGCTGGCCGGCTTCGATGCCCTTGCTCGCCAGACAGGCGGGATCGGCATTGTCGCGCAGCGATTTACCGAACCCGGCGCTCAATGCCTTGCCATAGGCCGAATTGAAGGCGTCGCGGATCTTCGCCGCCTGCGCATCTTGTGCCGGCTGCGCCGGCGCCAGCGACGGCGCAAGCAGGAGAAGGGCGGCAATCAATGGCGTGGCGCGTCTCAAATCGGCTACTCATCAATCAGACCCGGTCCGGAAGCGGCTGGGCCTGATATGGTCGCCCGAACCGCTTGCGCGGTTCATTGTGGCCTGTCGCCGGATGACACCGGCTTCGGGCCGAGCGTGCTCGCAGCCGGCGCGTTCGTCGTCTACGATCCATTGTGTCGGATTCGGCAACGCACAGGCATCGGGGAGCTGTCATGGCGATCAGGTCATCTGCCGCTGCGCCCGCAACGGCGCTATCCCTCGGGCTGCTCCTCGCGCTGCCGGTTGCAACAGGGCCCGGTGCGGGCCTGCCGCTGGCCTCGGCCGTCATCGGTGGTCTGGTGTCTCCAGCCATCGCCGAGCCGGTCGCGCTCACAAGCGGACAATCGGCCGCGCGCGAAACCTACGACAATGCCGTGAAGAACTTCGTCTCGATCCTGCGCCAGCGACGTGCACAGATCGATTCCAGGCAGCCGCTGCCCAACCTGCCGGGCCAGGCCCTCTATCTTGCCCGTGTCGAGATGATGAGCGCATACAAGGACCTCACCGATGCGCTGCCGTCCCGGATCGGCAGACCCAACAGATTCGGCATCCCTCCGGCCTATTTTGACGCCGACAATGAGCCGCTGCTCGATGAGTACAGGGCGCTGTTTGACGTGATGGAGGCGCCGCCCGCGAGCGCACAAGGATCCGATACGCCGTTCAAGGACGTGGTCGATCTGGCGACGGCGATCGCGCGCGGCAGGGGGCTGGATGCCGCCAATGCGGCGACCGCCGGCCGTATCAGCCTCGGGCTTTTCTTCGCGGAGACGAACGGCAAGCAAAATGCCGGCAATGCGCGGTCTAACACCTACAAGGGAAGCCTGCAGACCGGTCCGTCCGAAGATCGCAACGGTCAAAGGAAGTGGGCAGCCATCAAGGGATCAATCGCAGTCCTCGATCCGGCACTGAGCCGTCGCGACGACAGGGAAGAAGCGCGAGCTGGCAACCTCGACCACAGGTTCAATCACTGGACCGCGGTGCGGGATGCGCTCATGAACGCACACGCAGACATCTTCCCACAGGTCCCGGCGATCGCAAAAGCTCTGCCCGATCCAATCGATCAAATGAAGCTCTTCGAGCTCATCCAGATCATTCCCACCCCGACCAGGGCCGCGCTGCAGTCAGGCAACCTCGTCGGCCACAGAATTTCCGACCCCAGGATCATGGGATATTTGCGAAACAACAGCATCTTCGCCTTCGGCCGGGTCGACAGGGCGAGAACGTCTGCGACCTTCCGCGAAATCCTCGATGCGATGTGGCTCTTCAACGCCAAGTTCGAACAGGCGCTTGCCAAGTCCAGGGGGATCGAGGCCGGCAAGCAGGGATGACATCGGCTGGCGCAGATCGGACCGCGTATTTGCCGAGAGCTCGGGGCGTCGCAGGGCGATCAGAGCGGACCGAGCAGGGCCCATCGCGGCTCGCAGAATTCCTTCACGGCAGAAGCGACGCCGCTGCTGATGAGGCTGCGGCGCTCGGGCGAGTCCATCTTGAGTTCTTCGTCGCGGTTGATGATCGAGCCCGCCTCCAGCAGGACTGATGGCATCGCGGTCTTTCGGAGCACGATCAGCTCATCATAGCTGTAGACGCCGGTTTCCTTGTTCAGCAGCGGGTGCTGGTAGCGACCCATGATGGCCTGGCTGTATTGCTCGGCATACTGAAGCCCCTGGGCCTTCATTTCCCCGGCGACCAGTTCGGCGAACCGGAGGCTCGTCTTGAACTCCGGATTGTCCCGGGAGACGAAAACCGAGTAACCGCTGAAGCGATCGCTGAAGTGGCCTTTCTTTCCCTCGAATTCCCAGTCCTCGAGCATTTTGTTGGGCACGGAGTCATGGTGGATCGACAGCAGGAGATCGGCGTGCAGATTGTTGGCGGCGGCGACCCGCTTGAAGAGGCTGGGTCTGGCCCTGCCTTCGGTCAGAAGCAGCCTGGTCTCAGTAAAGCCTTCGGCCTTCAACCTCTCCTCGATCAGCCGTGCAAGGCGCAGGTTGAAGGCGAACTCGGTGACATTCCGGGCACTGATCGCGCCTTCCGATTCTGCGGTATGTCCCACATCTAGAACGATCCGGAATGTCGAGGGATCGCATTTGGCTGCGGCCGGCTTGAGCGCGGACGGCGGCAGGGCGACCGGCCCAAGGGCGGCAAGCCGCGTGGCGCGGTGCTTCGGCTGAGCGCGGTGTCTTGCCAATTTGGCCGGCCGTGCCGACTTAGCGCGCTTTGGCGATTTGGCGTGCTTGGCTGAAGTCTTGAAAAGATCAGGCAGCCAGCCGGCGTCGCTGACTTCGATCGGCAGCAGCGCGAACACGGCAATCGCAACGACAGCCAGGCGGCGCGGCCGCAACCCCGCGACGATGCCGCCCAGCACGCGAATCAACTCGCGCCTCATGCTCCGCCCCCCTTCGGGCGCCCCCAGCATAATGGCTCTGATGTCGATACCGGAAGAGGCCGGTGACGTCCATCCCCGGCCAAATCGCGTCTGGGGAAGGGAGAGCGGTTCCGTCGCGGCTGCGACCCGATTACACCGGCTTCGGGTCGAGCGTGATCGCCCACAGCTCGGCGTCGACGCGGTCGCGCAGGCTCACGGTCATCTGCCCGCTTTTGCCGTCGATTTTGACGTGACCGAAGAACTGCATGCCGGCCGACGGCGGCAGGTTCTGGTTCGCTTCGCCCGGCGCCTTGATGAATTTCACTTCAGGGCCAAACGTGTTGTCGAGCTCGTTCGGACCGAACGTGCCGGCGTGCAGCGGGCCGGAGACGAATTCCCAGAACGGATCGAACTCCTGGAACTGCGCCTTGTTCGGATTGTAGTAGTGCGCGGCCGCGTAGTGCACGTCGGCGGTCAGCCAGACTGTGTTGACGATGCCGGCGGTCTTGATGAAGCGCAGGATGTCGGCGATCTCGAGCTCGCGGCCGCGCGCCGGGCCGTCGCCCTGCGCAAACGCTTCCGAGCCCTTCTTGTTGGCGGCATCGTCATAGACGATCAGCGACAGCGGCATGTCGGAGGCGATCACCTTCCAGGTGGCGCGCGAATTGAGCAGCGCGCGCTTCAGCCAGGCCATCTGGTCCGGACCGATGAAATAGGCATCGGGGCCGTATTGCTCCTGCAGGTTCGGACCGTTGGGGCCGCGATAGCTGCGCTCGTCGAGCATGAAGACGTCGAGATGCGGACCGTAGCTCAAGGTGCGATAGACCCGGCCCGGCTCGACGATGCTCTCGCGCATCGGATACATTTCGTGGAAGGCTTTCGCCGCGCGCGCGGCGAGCACGGTGATGTCGCGTTCCTTGTAAGACGCCGGCAGCTGCTTCGACAGCGACCAGTTGTTGGTCACCTCGTGGTCGTCCCACTGCACGAAGATCGGCACCTCGGCATTGAAGGCGCGGACATTGCTGTCGAGGAAGTTATATTTGTGCGCGGCCCGATACTCGTCGAGCGTCTCGGCGACCTTGGCCTTTTCGGGAATCGTGATGTTCTTCCAGACTTTGCCGTCGGGGAGCTTCACCTCGGACGGGATCACGCCGTCGGCGTAGATGGTGTCGCCGGAGTGCAGCAGGAAATCCGGATTGTGCTTCTTCATCGCGGCGAAGGTGATCATGCCGCCATCGTCGGGGTTGATGCCCCAGCCCTGGCCGGCGACGTCGCCGCCCCACACAAAGGAGACGTCGCGGCGGTCGCCCGGCGCGGTGCGGAAGCGGCCCACCACGGGCTCGCCCACGACGTCAATATGAGCGAGGTCGCGGAAGCGGACGCGATAGAAGATGTCCTGGCCGGAGGGCAGGTTCTCCAGCAGCATTTTTGCGGTGAAGTCGCTCTCCGGCAGCGCCGTGATCGGCGGCAGCGCACGGGCATCCTTGAACGACTCAGTGGTGGCGACCTCGACCATCATCTGCGCCGGCCGGTCCGCACGCGCCCACACCACGCCGCCGTCAACGCCGACATCGCCGGACTGCACGCCATGGGTGATCACAGGGCGATCCGCGGCGCGCGACAGATAAGGCATCGCGATCACACCGGCGCCGGCCGCAGCCGTCGTCGAGAGGAAGCGTCGGCGGGTGAGCTTTCGCGAAAACCGGATCGTCATGGGGAGCCTCCTCAGGTCACAGCGACAATGCGCCGCATGCGTGCCAAGACCTAGAAAAATTCCATGACGGAGAGATTACAGGGGCGGGCACATGTGAGGTGAGCACGCAAGCCGGCTCCCTCTCCCGCTTGCGGGGGAGGGTTGGGGGTGGGGGCTCTCTCCACGAATCATATCGCGCAGGGAGCCCCCACCCGCCGCGCTCCGGCGCGCAAGAGCGCTGCCGAGCGCGTCGGCCTCCCCCGCAA
Source organism: Bradyrhizobium sp. 6(2017) (assembly GCF_011058295.2). Taxonomy (NCBI): domain Bacteria; kingdom Pseudomonadati; phylum Pseudomonadota; class Alphaproteobacteria; order Hyphomicrobiales; family Nitrobacteraceae; genus Bradyrhizobium; species Bradyrhizobium sp. 6(2017). Next base: position 376,513 of record NZ_CP049289.2, read on the forward strand.
GCGGGAGAGGCGAAGGGAAACTCATGGAGAGATTGGTAGAGGTCGCGTAAGCCCTACGCCGTCCCCGCCGCCCTGAACTGGCTCGCGGTCCGCTGCAAATTCTGCGGCATGCTCAACAGCAGCGCCTTGCGGTCGGCGACGGCGTTGTGGAACTGCTCGAGCGCGATGTTGAACGCGGTCAGCGTGCCTTCCTCGATGGCGCCATGTTCGAAGCAGTCGAGGGTGTGGCGCAGGATGTCGTCGGCTTCCGCCTGCATCTGGTCGAGCTCTTCGGTGGAGTCGCTGTGCCGCGCGGTTTTCAGCATCTCCAGCAGACGCTCGCGCTGCGAGGTGTTGGTGTTGCGCTCGTCCTGCTTGAGGTAGCCGGCGAACCACGCGCCGGCCGAGCCCATCGCCGAGAACGCCATCAGGCTCCACCAGATGTAGTCGCTGTAGCGGTCGAGAAAGGTCTTCTCTTCGCCGTCGACGAAGGCGGCCGCGCCCGGATGCACCGGGATGGTGGCGTCCTTGTCGGTGTCGGGCGTCTCGATCTTGGCTGCGAGCGGGAAATCGTTCTTGAGCGACTGCCGGATCGCGAACAATTGCCGCGTGAATGCTGCGACCGTCGCGTCCGACACGCCCTTTCGCGCGACAATGTGGTGCGAGAAGCTGATCGTCTTCACTTCGTCATCGGGCCGGTCGGCCGAGCCGAGCGAGCCGGCGGGGATTTCGGCGGCCTCGTAGGCGGGATGGTTCTGGGCGATTGCCTCGGAGGCGTCGATCGGCAGGAAGGTCGGCTCGCCGCCGTCCTTGATCGACGCCGTGATCGCATCGATCGTGATCTTGCTGTTGGCCGGACCGACGGCGAGATAGGCGTCGGCCTTCAGGTTCTTGATAGCGTCCGCCGCCTCATTGGCCGGGAACTGGACGATCTCGACCTTCATCGGGTCGACGCCATACTGCTGCAGGATCAGCTTCAGCAGATTGACATTGGCCGGGGTGCGGCCGACGACGCCGATCTTGCGGCCGGCAAGTTGCGTGATCTTGGTGATCTTCGCGGCCTTGCGGCCCTTGCCCTTTGCCGCCGGCGGGGCCCACATCACCACGACATTCTTGCGCAGCACCGCGACCGCCTGCGCATTCTTCGGCACTTCGAGATCGCCGCGAATGATGGCGAGGTCGGCCTTGCCGTCGGCCAGCGTCTGCGCGCTGGCGGTGGCGCCGTCGGTCTGCACCGGTCTCAGCTTGACCTGGGTGTGCTGCTGGTTGTTGAAGGCCTGCGCTAGCGCCTGAACCACCTTGAGGTCATCGCTGTTGGCGGGGCCGACCGCGATCCGCAGCGTCACCGGGCGCACCGCGAAATAATAACCTGCGGTCAGCGCGCCGACGATGGCGAGCGCGCCCGCGATCAAGACGAACATCAGCCGCCGCTTTGCCGAACGCAGCGGCTTGGGCGATATGCTGGCGGGGCCGTCTGTCATCGATCTCGCAATCGTCGGGGCTCAATCTCGCAAACTACCAACGCGCATACATCCCAGATTTGTAGCAAATTCCTGAAGATACAGATGTTACATCTGCTTCATGGTTACCAGCGGCGATAGGACGCGATTTTGGCCTTATTTTCGGCTTGGATCCCACCCGGAGGGCGGTTGTTGGGTTAAGGTCGGCGTCAAACGGGAGGGTTGCCATGGTCGAACGGCTGTCAGCGGAAGCAAGGAAGGCCGCTCTTTGGGAACTGGCCGGCTGGTCGGAGCTGGCCGGGCGGGAGGCGATCGCAAAGACCTTCGTCTTCAAGGACTTCAACGAAGCCTTCGGCTTCATGGCCCGCGCCGCTTTGGTCGCCGAGAAGAACGACCATCACCCCGAATGGAAGAACGTCTACAAGACCGTCGAGGTCGTGCTGGCGACCCACGATGTCGGCGGGGTGACCAAGCGCGATATCGACCTCGCCAAGGCCATGAACACGATCGCACGGCAGCTTGGGGTCAATTGACCCAGCCGGCCGCAATCTTGCGCCGGTTGGCCGACATCCCCAGATTCGAAGCGTCTGCCGCCGAACTGTCGCGGCGCCGAGGAACCCCGCGATGACATCGAGCGAACACGATGTGGGATTTGGGCCTGCCGACCGGCTGGCGCAGGACCCGGAAAGCGTGCGCCGCCGCTTCTGGATCAAGTTCAAGAAGGTGGTGGCGAACCTGCCCTTCGCCGAGGACCTGCTGGCCGCCTATTACTGTGCCTTCGACCGGCAGACGCCGCGCCATGTGCAGGCGGCGCTGCTTGGCGCAATCGCCTATTTCATTCTGCCGTTCGATTTCGTGCCGGACATGCTGCCGATCCTCGGCTTCACCGATGACGCCGCGGTGCTCGCAACCGCGCTGCGCCTGGTGGCGAGCCACATCATGCCGGAGCATCGCGAAGCCGCGCGCGCCGCACTGAAGCGCGGGGTGCCGGAAGAGGGAGCGCCGCAGGCGTAGCCCGAAGCGCAGGATTTAACCTCCCCTTGAAAAGGGGAGGTCGCTTTGCTCGCCAGAGCAAAGCGGGTGGGGATCTGATCTCTCCGCTTGCAGCGTCATCTGCGGCTGACCCCCATCCCGTCATTCCCCCTTTCAGGAGGAAGGAGAAGACGGAGGCGTAGCCCGGATAGAGCGCAGCGCATCCGGGGTGAGACCGTCAGCTGACCCACGAGGCCCCGGGTTGGGCTGCGCTCCATCCGGGTCCGGGGAGTCTACCGTTTCTCGCCGGTGCGCAGTTGGGAACGCGTATTTTTTTCCGCGTCCCACGCCTGGAACTGCTTGAACAGCGCCTCCTTGTCGGCGTCGCTCTGCAGACGAGCGGCCGCCGGGCTCTGCTTCAGGAATTCATCGAAACGGCTGCGCGAGACGGCTTCGACGCCATGGCGGTCGAGCCATTGCTGGGCTACCGGCAGGCGTTGCCAACCCGGCAGCGGCGCCGACAACGAGACCTCCCGCCACTTCGGATGGAACGGCGGATTCTGGAATGTCGGAAATTTCGTGAAGAACGCATCCACGAAATTGGCCAGCTTGTGGTAGCGCTCGGTGTTCGGCGCCCAGTTGTAGGCCGCAAGCACGGCAGGAACGGCGATCGTGTCGACGCGATCCTCTCCCGAAATCAGGTTGGGATAGTCCTTGGCCGACAGGCTCGCGGGCAGATAGTCGCCCTGCAACGGCTTCTCGTAGTTGACCGTCACCAGGTGGAACCGATCGTCCTTGAAGCCGCTCACCGACTTGTAAGGCTTGCCGCCACACACGATCACGGCGTCAATTTCTCCGGCCTTCAATTTCTCCAGCGCGATGCGCTGCTCGACATAGACGACCTTCGGCTTCATTCCGAGCCGCTCGAACACGGTCAGCGCGGTCACGAAGGTGCCGCCATTGGGAAGGTCGACGCTGACGGTCTTGCCCTCAAGGTCCCTGAGATTGCGGATCGATTTCGACGCGATCACATGCATCTCTTCGTTATAGAGCTTGGTCACGTAGGTGAATTGTTTCTTGATATCTTTCGCAATGCCCTTCCGCTCCAGATATTCGAGCGTGTCAGACCGAACGATGCCGAGATCGACACCCTGCAGAAACAGGATGTCGGCGACGCTCTGCACCGAGCCGCGCCCGACGATCGGCAGAATGCGCAACTTGTTGCCATCGTCGAGCACGGAGGCGAGATCGGCGCCGAACTGAACATAGGTGCCGCCGATCGTGCCGGAGATCAGCGTGACCGTGTTGGCGTTGAGGCTCTGCTTGGTGCTTACCGAGCCGAACTGAAAGATCGCCTTCAGGCTGTCGCTGACCTTGGCCGGGTCGAATTCGGTCTGCTCGGCCCGTGCCGCCGGGCCGCAAATCATCATGCCTGTGAATAGTACCAATCCAAACAAGCGTCGCATGTGTCCCTCGAGAAAAGCTTGATTCTGAGATGAGCCTAGTTTTGCAATTGCGCGAGGCGTTGCTGTGCGGGCTGCGAGCCGAGTTCGGCAGCCTTGCGATACCAGAAGCGCGCTGCGTCCGGATCGGGCGTGATGCTCCGCTTGTCCAAGGTCCCCAGCACGTCGGGATCGTAGGTGCGCGCCAGCAACAGCGCCGCGTCGGCGTCCTGCGCATCCGCGGCCCGCTCGAGCAGCAGCCGCGCCGATACGATGTCGCCGATCGCAAGCAGGCTGTTGGCCCGCTTCAGGAGGCCTGCGATGTCATCCGGATCGAGGCGTCTTGCCGGTGGCGCCGCCGGTGGTGGTGGCTCGATCGGCGCAGCCGCGGGCGTTTCGCGCGCGACGACGTCGCTCTTGATCGCTTCCTGATAGGCGGCCGCGATCTGCGCGCGTGACGGCGGGCTTGCAGTGGCGGGCGACACCTCGGTGGCCGCGGCGCGAACCGCTTCCGCGATTTCCGCGCGGGCCTCGATCGGCGAGACGCCGACCAGCGCGGCCTTGGCGCTCACGACCGCGTCGCGCACGCTGCCGATGGACCACAGCCCGACCACCGCAGCCGCGACAAGTGCGACGGCCGAAATTGTCAGCAGGCCGGTGCGGAGGCGCGAACGTGGAATCGTGGTGCGCCCGTGCCAGTCCGCGTCGTCGATTGGGCTTGAAAGAAAAAGCGGGGCGGGTTCGTCCGCGCCGATGTCGATGGCTGCCCGATGTGGTCGCCGGTAGCGATAAGGTGCAAATTCAGGATCGTTGATATCAGCGTTGATCGCGTCGCGTGGCGGATCGCTGCCGTGAACGTGTGTTGGCTTCCCCACCATGATGATGCTTCCCCGATACTATGACGCAACAATCGGGCATCTCTGGTGTCTGGTTGTTGTTCTTGTTGGGGTCCCTGAGCGCCCGCTACGGACTCTTAATCGCCTTGCGATTGGGCCCAAAAAGCGACCTTGGTCGCTTCGAATCGGGAGAAATTTGGGTTTGATTGCGGCAGCGCGCGCCAATTCAGAGAAAACTCACAAGGTTTGCTCACGATTGCGCGCGCCGCGCTGAAGCGCGGGGTGCCTGCGCAGGAGTGATCTATCTCTTCTCCTTCCCCCTGAAAGGGGGAAGGTCGGGATGGGGGCCAGCTGCACGCGACGCTGCAAGCGGAGAGAGCAGATCCCCACCCGCTTTGCTCTGACGAGCAAAGCGACCTCCCCTTTTCAAGGGGAGATTAAGCAGCGCGCAGCTCAGCTTCCCGGATGCAGGATCACCTTGCCCATCGCCTTGCGGCCGGCGAGCACCTTCAGCGCTTCTGCGGTCTGTGACAGCGGGAAGGTGCGGTCGACATGCGAGGAGATCTTGCCTTCCGCGGTCCACTGCACGAGCTTTTCGAGGTTCTTCCGGTTCTTCTCCGGATTGAGCCGCGCCCAGGCACCCCAGAACACGCCGCGGATATCGCAGCCCTTCAACAGCGCAAGGTTGAGCGGGATCTTCGGAATGTCGCCGGCGGCAAAGCCGATCACCAGGAAGCGGCCTTCCCATGCGGTCGAGCGCAGCGCCGCCTCGGCATAGGCGCCGCCGACCGGATCGAACACGATGTCGGCGCCCTTGCCTCCGGTCAGCTTGCGCAGACCCTCTTTGAGATCTTCCTTGGCGTAGTTCAGCGTCAGCTCGGCGCCATGTTGTTTGGCGAATGCAAGCTTCTCGTCCGACGACGCGCAGGCAATGACCTTGAGACCCATCAGTTTGCCGAGCTCGCATGCGGCAAGTCCGGTGCCGCCGGCGGCGCCGAGCACCGCGAGCGTCTCGCCCGGCTTCGGGCTCGCGCGATCTTCCAGCGCATGCAGCGCAGTGCCGTAGATGATGATGATGCCGGCGGCGCGATCGTAATCGAGACTGTCGGGAATCTTCACGATCGAATTCGCCGGCAGCGCGATCTTGTCGCGCGCGCCGTTGTGGCCGCACGACGCGACGACGCGGTCGCCGACCTTGAGATCAGTGACACCAGCGCCGACGCTCTCGATCACGCCGGCAACTTCGGCGGCCGGCGAGAACGGGAACGGCGGCTTGATCTGGTACTTGCCCTGGATCATCAGGATGTCGAAGAAGTTCAGCGCCGCCGCCTTGATCGCGATCACGGCTTCGCCCGGACCGGCCACCGGATCGGGCACGTCTGCCAGCACGAGATCGTCGGGTTGACAGTATTGCGAGCAGAGGATGGCTTTCATGGACACACCTGAGTTTCGGACGCAAAAGACCTGAAAGCTTCATGCCGGATTTGCGGCGGAGCGACAATACAAAGCGGAGGGATCAAACTATGTTTGAAAAAGGCCTGCTAGCGAAAAAGCGCATCCTGATCACCGGCGGCGGCTCCGGCCTGGGCGCGGCGATGGGCCGCCGCTTTGCCGAACTCGGCGCCGAACTGATCATCTGCGGACGCCGGCAGGAACTCCTGGAGGAAACCGCAGCCAAATTCCGCAGTGAACTCGGTGCGAAGGTCTCCACCGCGCGCTGCGATATCCGCGACGGCGCGGCGGTCGAAGCCATGATGGATCAGCTGTGGCAGGACGCGCCGATCGACGTTCTCGTCAACAATGCTGCCGCAACCTTTATTGCGCAGAGCGAACATCTGTCATTCCGTGCGGCGGACGCGATCCTCGGTCCGACATTGCACGGCACGCTGTATTGCACGCTCGCCGCCGGCCGCCGCTGGATCGAAGGCAAGCACAAGGGCGTGGTGCTCTCGATCCTCTCGACTTCGACCATCACCGGCCGCGCCTTCACCGTGCCGTCCTCGATGGCCAAGACCGCGGTGCTGGCGATGACCAGGAGCCTTGCGGTGGAATGGGGGCCGAAGGGCATTCGCACCGTCGCGATCGCGCCCGGCGCGTTTCCGACGGCCGGCGCGACCGGACAATTGCGTCCGGAAGGGCGCGGCGAGAGCTGGGCGCATCGCAATCCGCTCGGCCGCGCCGGTGAGCATTCGGAGCTCGCCAATCTCGCGAGCTTCCTGATCTCCGACCAGGCCGGCTACATCAATGGCGAGATGGTGGTGCAGGACGGCGGCGCGCACCTGCGCAGTTCCGGTGCCGAGGACCTGCTGCAATGGACTGACGCGCAGTGGGAGAAGCAGCGCGCGGCGCGCGCCAAGGGCTGACGATCGACAACAAGCACCGAGCAAGCGCTAAGAAAAGGATGGACGCGCGATGCGGCTGCGGCTGACGCGCGCGTGCAGCCGTAACTGCCTTCCCAAAAAGGCGTTTCCCGGTTATCCATCCGAGCCGGCGGAGGGGAATCGCCGGGCCATCTTCCAGTCACAATGATGAGGGAACCAGTTGGCCGTGCGGCAAATACTGACATCATTGGTTGCCTGTAGCCTGGTGTGCGGGATCACCTCGCTTGCGCCGGCGCAGGCCGCGCCCAAAAAGGATACGGCCAAGGACGCAGCCAAGCCGGCGCCGTCGCCTGCCGCGGCTGCGGCCGGTGGCGCCGAGCCGACGTTGATCGGCCAGTTCGGCACCTGGGGCGCCTACACCGCGTCGCCCAACGGCAAGAAGGTGTGCTTTGCGCTCGCCAAGCCGTCATCGTCGAAGACCAACCCGCCGAACCGGCCGCGCGATCCGGCCTATGCCTTCATCTCGACTCGCCCGGCCGAAAAGGTCGTCAACGAAGTCTCGGTCATGATCGGCTACACGGTGAAGCCGGGCTCGGAATCGACGCTCCAGGTCGGCGGCGGCACTTACGCGATGTACACGCAGGGCGACGGCCTCTGGATCAAGAATGCGGCCGAGGAGGAGCGGATGGTGGAAGCCATGCGCAAATCGGCCGAGGTGACGGTAAAAGCCGTCTCGGCGAAGGGTACCGAGACGATCGATACCTTCGCACTGAAGGGCCTGGCGCAGGCGCTTGACCGGCTGGGACAGGACTGCCGGCGCTAAGACCGGCTCAGAAAGGCAAATTCGAGGTATTTGGTGGCTTTCCAGCACCGGCTGGAAGGCCTATTTGAGGTTTCATGACCGACATCCAGTCCACCAATGCTGTGCCCGGCGCCCATGCGCCGCTCGAAAAGGTTCCGCTCGAGACCTATGTGCCGCCGGCGAAGCCGTCGCTGATCGGGCTGTCGCGCGCCGAGATCGCCGATCGCCTGGGCGAGATCGGGGTTTCGCCGTCGCAGCGCAAGATGCGCACTCAGCAGCTCTGGAACTGGATGTATTTCCGCGGCGCCAAGAACTTTGCCGAGATGACCAACGTCTCGAAGGACATGCGCGCCGAGCTCGAGAAGCATTTTACCGTCGACCGTCCCGAGGTGGTCGCCGAGCAGATCTCCAACGACGGCACCCGCAAATGGCTGCTGCGGCTGCCGAGCGGCGACAAGCTCGAGCGGCCGCACGAGGTCGAGTGCGTCTACATTCCCGAGACCGATCGCGGCACGCTGTGCGTTTCCTCGCAGGTCGGTTGCACGCTGAACTGCTCGTTCTGCCACACCGGCACGCAGCGGCTGGTGCGCAACCTCACCGCCGGCGAGATCGTCGGCCAGGTGATGGTGGCGCGCGACCGGTTGAATGATTGGGCGGACCGGGAAGACGGCACGCGCCGCGTCACCAATATCGTGATGATGGGGATGGGCGAGCCGCTCTACAATTTCGACGCGGTGCGCGATGCGCTGTTGATCGTCGGCGACAATGAAGGCATCGGCATTTCCCGCCGCCGCATTACCCTGTCGACCTCGGGCGTGGTGCCGAACATCCAGCGCACCGGTGAGGAGATCGGCGTGATGCTCGCGATCTCCTTGCATGCGGTGCGCGACGAATTACGCAACGAGCTGGTGCCGCTGAACCGCAAATATCCGATCAAGGAGCTGCTGCAGGCCTGCCGCGACTATCCCGGCGCGTCCAATGCGCGGCGCATCACCTTCGAATATGTGATGCTCAAGGGCGTCAACGATTCGCTCGATGACGCCAAGCTGCTGGTCAAGCTGCTCAAGGGCATTCCGGCCAAGATCAACCTGATCCCGTTCAACCCGTGGCCGGGCACCGCCTACGAGTGCTCGGACTGGGAGCAGATCGAAAAATTCTCCGAATACATCTTCAACGCCGGCTACTCCTCGCCGGTGCGCACGCCGCGCGGCCGCGACATCCTCGCCGCCTGCGGCCAGCTCAAGTCGGAGACCGAAAAGCTCTCGGCCCGCGAGCGCCAGGCGCTGCGCGCGATGGCGATGACGGATTGATCAGATGGCCTTGATCGGCCGCCTGTTCGTCGTCGCCTTCGGTTTCCTGATGGCCTGCTTCGTCGCGGGCATCATCGTGGTCGTTGCGGTGCTGTATCCCGAGATCAGCGATTTCGGCGGCCAGATCGACCAGAGCGCTGTCAACATCGTGCTCGGCTTCGGCTTCATCTTCATCTCCGGCTTTGCATTGTTGCCCGCGCTGATCGTGGTGCTGCTGACCGAGGCCTTCTACATCAGGAGCGTGCTGGCCTACGCCGTCGGCGGCGCCATCGTCGGCGCGGCCTGCTATCTCGGCCTGGTTCCGTTCGACCCTGATATGATGCAATTCCAAGGCATCGTGCGTCGGCACATGGAGATCATGACCGGCGCCGGCATCGTCGCCGGCCTGGTCTACTGGCTGATCGCTGGCCGCAGCGCCGGCGCCTGGCGCGAGCCGCCGCGTCCCCTGCCGCCGCCCCCGCCATTGCCGTCGCAATCGCCGCAGCCGTGATGCTTCCCATGCCGCACAGCCTCGGCTAAACCGCGCGCCATGAACCGGACCGGACTTGTCATAGCGCTGGCGCTGGCGCTCATCATTGGCCTCGTGTTCGGGATCTATCCCGAGCTCGATCTGAAGCTGGCGGCACTGTTCTACGATGCCGCGCAAAACACCTTTCCGCTGAAGCTCGATGCGGTGGCGTCGTTCGCGCGCGATGCGGCGATGTGGATCGCCTGGGCGCTGGTGCTGCCGGCGATCGTGACCATCGTCTGGAAATTCATCCGCCCGGAGCGGCCGATGCTGATGTCGGGCCGCGCCGCGGTGTTCCTGCTCACCACGATGCTGCTCTCGGCCGGCGTGCTCACTAACCTGACCTTCAAGAATTATTGGGGCCGGCCGCGGCCGGTGTTCGTGACGCAGTTCGGCGGCGACCTGCCATTCATGCCGTGGTGGGACCCGCGCGGCGGCTGCCCGCGCAATTGCTCGTTCTTCTCCGGCGAGGGCGCCACCGCGTTCTGGACCTATGCGCCGGCGGCGCTGACGCCGCCCGCCTGGCGGCCGCTGGCCTTTGCCGGCGCCACCGTGTTCGGCATCGTCACCAGCAGCTTGCGAATGGCCTTTGGCGGGCACTTTTTCACCGACGTCGCGATCGCGGGCCTGGTGTCTTTTCTGGTGGTCTGGCTGTTCTATGCCCTGATCTACCGCTGGGCCTCGACCCGGCTGACCGACGAGGCGGTCGATGCGGCGCTGACCCGGCTTGCGATGCCGGGCTACCGGTGGATGCAGCACTGGCGCCGGGGTGGCAGGGTAGAGCCCAGCCAGCCCGAGGCCTGATTAAAGGCGTGCCCAGCCTGCTGAAATTTGATATTCGGCCTGCCAAACACCACCCATTTCCGACCGATTGGACCGTTCCATGAGCACGATTCTGAAAAGCCTGCCCACCGGCGAGAAAGTCGGCATCGCGTTCTCGGGCGGGCTCGACACGTCAGCGGCGCTGCTCTGGATGAAGCTGAAGGGCGCCAAGGTCTTTGCTTACACCGCCAATCTCGGCCAGCCCGACGAGGCCGACTACGACGCGATCCCGCGCAAGGCGATGGATTTCGGCGCCGAGAAGGCCCGCCTGGTCGATTGCCGCACCCAGCTGGTGCATGAGGGCATCGCCGCGATCCAGTCCGGCGCCTTCCACATCTCGACCGGCGGCATCACCTATTTCAACACCACCCCGCTCGGCCGCGCGGTCACCGGCACGATGCTGGTCGCCGCGATGCAGGAGGACGGCGTCAACATCTGGGGCGACGGCTCGACCTTCAAGGGCAACGACATCGAGCGCTTCTATCGCTACGGCCTGCTCACCAATCCGTCGTTGCGGATTTATAAGCCCTGGCTCGACCAGCAGTTCATCGACGAGCTCGGCGGCCGCGCTGAAATGTCGGCCTTCATGACCGCGCAGGGCTTCGCCTACAAGATGAGCGCGGAGAAGGCCTATTCGACCGACAGCAATCTGCTCGGCGCCACGCATGAAGCCAAGGATCTCGAAAGTCTTTCGAGCGGCATCACCATCGTCAATCCGATCATGGGCGTGCCGTTCTGGCGCGCCGACTGCGACGTCAAGCCTGAGAAGGTCGTGGTGCGCTTCGAGGAGGGCCAGCCGGTCGCGCTGAACGGCAAGACGTTTGCCGATCCGGTCGCGCTGTTCCTCGAGGCCAACGTGATCGGCGGCCGCCATGGCCTCGGCATGAGCGACCAGATCGAGAACCGGATCATCGAGGCCAAGAGCCGCGGCATCTACGAGGCGCCGGGCATGGCGCTGCTGCACATCGCCTATGAGCGGCTGGTCACCGGTATCCACAATGAGGATACGATCGAGCAGTACCGCATCAGCGGCATGCGGCTCGGCCGCTTGCTGTATCAGGGCCGCTGGTTCGATTCGCAGGCCTTGATGCTGCGCGAGACCGCGCAGCGCTGGGTGGCGCGCGCCGTCACCGGCGAGGTGACGCTCGAGCTGCGCCGCGGCAACGACTACTCGATCCTGAACACCGAGAGCCCGAACCTGACCTATGCGCCGGAGCGGCTCAGCATGGAGAAGGTCGAGGACGCCGCCTTCACGCCGGCCGACCGCATCGGCCAGCTGACGATGCGCAACCTCGACATCGCCGACACCCGCGCCAAGCTCGGCCTCTACAACAAGACCGGCCTGCTCTCGAGCGGCGAAGGCTCGCAGATTTTCCAGCTCGAGAACGACAAGGACTGACGTAACCAAAAACTCAGTGTCGTCCCGGGCTTGACCCGGGACCCATAACCACGACCGTCAACTGTTTCGCAACGCTGGGGCCGCAGCTCACTTCAACAACTCCACCCTGTGGTTATGGGTCCCGGCCTTCGCCGGGACGACGAGGGGGAGAGACGTTGGCTTACTTCACCCTGAGCGCATCGAGCAGCGAGCGAAATGCGCGCGCGTAATCCGTGCCGGTCTTGCCGATGTCGGGACCCGCTGAAACCGCAACCGCGGCTTCCGTCGCCGCGCCGAGCAACAGCCGCGCCAACGGCTCGATCGGCTGCTTGGCGATCACGCCGGCGTCCATTGCAGCGGCCAGCGCGCGCGGAAATTTTCCGCCGAAATGCTTGGCGTCGATCTCGCGCCAGCGTTCCCAGCCGAGCACGGCCGGGCCATCGCGCAAAATGATCTGGCCGGTCGGGCCCTTCGAGCACGCCGCGAAATAGCCCTGGGTTCCCGCCGCCATCGCCGCGAGCGGGTCGTTCTCGGCGCGCGAGATGCGGTCGAGATCGGAGACGAGGTCGAGCGAGACCTGCTCGAACACCGCCTCGAACACCGCCTCCTTGGTCGCGAAGTGATGATAGACCGCGCCCTTGGCGACGCGGGCCCCGGCGGCGATGTCGTCCATCGTCGCAGCCGCAAAGCCGCGCTCGCCAAAGATGCGCCGCGCCGCCTTGACGATGGCGGCTCTTGTCTTCTCGCGCCGCTCGGCCTGGGTTGCCATGGCGCCTGTCTAGCGCAGGTTCCGTATCGGCGCCAGTTGACTTACCGACTCCCAGTCGATAAATACCGACCATCGGTCGGTAAATGGGAGATGCCGTGATGCCCTCGCTCAAGACGCTGCAAGCCTTCGCTGACACGGTCGAGTCCAACGACCATGTCGGCGCGATCAGGAATTTCTATTCAGCGGACGCCCGCACCCAGGAGAATGACGGCGAATGGCGCGTCGGCCGCGAGGCGCTGGCGGCGCGCGAGGCGGCGGTGCTGGCCGCGGTCGCCGGCGTGAAGACCACGCGGCTCGGTCCGCTGCTCGTCGATGGCGATCATTCGGCGATCTGCTGGCGGTTCGAGTTCACGGCCAAGGACGGCAAGGTCCGCAGCATGGAAGAGGTCGCCTGGCAGACCTGGCGCGGCGAGGAGCTGGTCGAGGAGCGCTTCTTCTACGATCCGCAGCAGATGGCGCGGTGAAGTCACGAGGTCTTGGAAGCGCTCCTACCTCCCCTTGAAAGGGAGGTCGCTTTGCTCGCCAGAGCAAAGCGGGTGGGGATCAGCTCTCTCCGCATACGGCATCGCCTGCGGCTGACCCCCATCCCGACCTTTCAGGGGAAGGAGAAAAACAAAAATGGCCGGGATCGCTCCCGGCCATTTCGTATCGTGATGTCGCCCCGCTCAGCGCGGCGGCGGCGCGGCGGAGGCGGTGCCGCCGTTGAGCAGCGGGGTGATGCGGCGGACGGTGACGCGCCGGTTGATGCGGCTCGGTCCGTCGGTCTGCTCCTTCAGATATTGCGAGCCGTAGCCCTGCGAGGTCAGGTTCTCGGCCGGCACGCCGAACTGCTGCGTCAACAGCTCGGCTGCGGATTGCGCACGGCGGTCGGACAGCGACAGATTGTCGGTGTCGTTGCCGGTCGCGTCCGTATGGCCCTCGATCAGGAACACCTCGCGCGGATTGCGCTGGATGGCACGGTTGAGGCCGTCGGCGATCGCCTGCAGCTTCGCCGCCTGATCCGGGGGAATCTGCCAGGACCCTGAGTCGAAGTTGATGCTGTTGACGTCGATCGACGGCATCAGCATGCGCACGTTCGGACTGTAGCGGATCTCGTCGAGCGAATAGCGCCGCGCGATCCGGTCCACCGGCGGGGCCTCCATGGTGTCGTAGATTACATCAGGTGCCGCGCTGTCGGACTCGACGATGTAGCGATCATAGGGAATGCGCACCACCGGCGGCGGCAGGTCGACATAGAAGCCGCCAACCGCGCGCGGATCGCGATAGGAGTTGTCGATGATGACGAGCTCGCGGCCGCCTGCATCCCTGCGGATCCGGCGCAGCATCTGCCCGTCGGGACCGACCACCGTGATGATCTCGGTGCCGTCGGGACGAACCACGATGGTGCGGGTCTCGCCGCCGATCGTCTCGGTGCGAATGTCGCGCGCGCCATAGCGGAAGCGATAGTTATCGTCGCCCCGGACATAGGCCTGTCCGCCCGGATCGCGAATGATGATCCGGTCCGGCTCGGTGTAGATGGTGCGGCCGCCTTCGACGACTTCCTGCCGCTGGCCGCGCAGGTCGGCGATGCTCCCGCCGATGATGGCGCCGGCCACCACGCCGACACCGACCGCGGCGCCGATCGCGAGCGGCGTGAGGTTGTCATGGCGTGGCGGCGGTGGCAGCGGTGCTGAAACCGTCGGCGCGGTCCGGAAGGCCGAGGAAACCGTCGGTGGGGCGTATTGCGCCTGGCCGGGCGGCGGGGTTGCGGCTGCCGAGCCGGGGACGACACCCGGCGCCGAGGGGCCGGCTGGACGCGCCGATGGCGCGCCCATGGCGGCTCCCGCGGCGGGCGGCAGTGCGGGCGCAGCGCCGGCTGCCGGCGGAGGTGTGCCCGGGCGTCCCGGCTGACCCGGAGCCGGTGCAGCGCCAGGAACTGCTCCAGGAGCAGCGCCAGGTGCGCCCATTGCGGCGCCTGGAGTCGCCGGCGTTCCGGGCGGTGTGGCCGGACGTCCCTGCTGACCTGGCGCCGCTGGCGTTGGCGTTGCGCCGGGCGCGCCCATTGCCGCGCCTGGGGTCGCCGGTGTTCCGGGCGGTGTAGCCGGACGTCCCTGCTGACCCGGCGTCGGGGTCGCACCGGGTGTTGCGGCGGGCGGTGCGCCCGGTCGTGCCGGCGGCTGTCCCGCTGCGGGAGGCGTCGTCGCCGAAGGCGCGGGCGTTGCTGGAGATGTCGCGGCGGGCGGCGTGCCCGGAGGTTGCCTGGTGCCACCCGGACGTTCACCACCCGGACGATCACCAGGCCGGCGTTCGGCGGGAGCCGTTGTCGGAGCTGTCGGCGTTGCAGGCGCAGGCGTTGCTGCTGTCGGAGGCGGCGGCGTGCCGGGACGTGCTGCGGGAGCTGCGCCCGGTGCAGGCGTCGGCGGCGTATGCGCAGCCGGGGGTGGAGGTGGCGGAGGCGTCGCCGGACGTTGCGGTGCTGCGGCAGGCGGCGGAGGGGGCGGGGTCGGCTTCGCCGGGGCAGCCGCGGGCGGCTCCGGCCGCGCGGGCGCGGCGGGCGGTGCGGGGCGAGCGGGAGCTGCCGCGGGCGGCGGAGGCGGCGTCGGGCGCGCAGGTGCAGCGGCGGGCGGAGGTGGCGGCGTCGGGTGTGCCGGAGCAGCAGCCGGTGGCGGCGGTGGCGGGGTCGGCTTCGCGGGCGCCGCGGCCGGCGGCGGCGCGGGACGCGCAGGCGGTGCGGCGGCCGGAGGTGGTGCCTGCGGATGCGGCGCGGCTGCGGGCGGTGCCGGATGTGCGGGAGCACCCGGCGCGGGCCGTGGCTTCGGCTTTCCGTCAGGTCCGGTTTCTTCCTTTGGCTGCGCCTGTGCGACGACCAGCGGCGAGGTTTGGGCGTGCGACGCTGAGGTGGCGAATTGCATCACCGTCAGCGCAGTCGTGGCAAGCAGCACGAGACGAAGCTTTGTCATGGTCTTGGAGTCCCCGGGCGGAAAGTTCTGGGCAGGAAAGAAAACAGTGAGCCGAACAATTCGGCAGGACGATGAACGGCCAGCCGTTAGGCCGGATTGTGGCGAGCCACGAATCATCGGCGAAGTTTATTTCGACATTATAACGGGTTGCATGCGCGCTTGTTCACTGCGCATTCAGAAGAAACGCTCGGACATAGTTGCAACTGATGTGGAACTGAGGCGCGGGGGTGATTCACCCCGCGGCGAGTCGATCTGTCGCAGGTGGTGGACCGGATGGTCCCGGCGGTCCACGCACCGGTAATTCGTCGGGCGTGTTGCCGGGCAACTCGTCCGGTCGCGGCGGCTCACCGGGTTCGCGCACCGGCGCTGGAATCTCAGGCTGCGGATTTCCCGGCGGAATGCCCGGCGGCGGTTCGCTCGGCGTGCCTGGCGTTGATGGTGGGATCTCGGGAGGCTCGATCGGCATCACATCGAGACCTTGCCGTTGTCGCCGACGTAGGGTCGCGACGTGTTCATTGATCGCTCCATCGAAATTCGAAGCGATAGCGGATCGCGCGCCGCGGCGTTCCTATGCGCCTCATCCGGGCGTGTGGCAGACCGCCTCGATATTGTGGCCGTCGGGATCGAGCACGAACGCGCCGTCATAGTTCGGGTGATAATGCGCGCGGATGCCGGGCGCACCGTTGTCGCGGCCGCCGGCTGCCATCGCGGCCTTGTAGAAAGCATCGACGGTGGCACGGTCCTTGGCCACAATCGCGATATGCACCGGCCTGTTCATCGCGCCTTCGCCGCCGATCCAGAAGTCCGGCTTGCCGTTGGCGCCGAACCCCGCCGCAGGCGCGTGCCCGGTCACTTCCGCCGGCACTTCCATGATCAGGCCGTAGCCGAGCGGCGCCAGCGCCGTCTGGTAGAACGCCTTCGCGCGCTGATAGTCGGAGACCGAAAAGCCGATATGGCCGATCATCGCAAGCCTTCCTTGTTGTGTCGCATCTGCATCCGCGTTCTCGCTTCACCTCCCCTTGGAAAGGGGAGGTCGCTTTGCTCGCGAGAGCAAAGCGGGTGGGGATCTGCTCTCTCCGCAGACAGCGTCGTCTGCGGCTGCCCCCATCCCGACCTTCGCCCTTTCAGGGGGAAGGGGAAGACAAGCCCGTCGTCCAGAGCGGAGGACCACATATCAATCCCGTGCGAGCCATCGCGTTGCTCCGCGTCCGGCCCTGCCCGACGTAACCACGCGCGCGCATCTCCGCAATGCGGTCGCGCCAACGACCGCCGGCACTTCCGTGTCGCTCACTGATTTGCCGACTGGCAACTCAGCAAAAACCCGTCAAGCCCCTGCGCCCTCTGTGAAGTGAGAGGGCGAAACGAAGAGCGAGCCTCGGACAAATCATGTCGCGAGAATGCAACGCTGCGCCCCCATCCACACCTGTCATCGCCCGGCTCGACCGGGCGATCCAGTACGCCGCGGCTTCTCGGCTCAAGCATCGGCGCCTCTGGAATACTGGATCGACCGGTCCCGTGTACGCCAAGGCTTCGACGAGGCCACAAATCCCAGGCACGCCGAAGCTTTAGCGAAGGCGGCAAGCCGGGCGGCGACACCGATTCTGTGGCAGCGGATTCGAGAACCTATCGCACAGCCTCACGACGCCGGCGCCTGGTCGCGCCGCAGCCGGCGCGAGCGCGCGGCCTTGTGCAGCACGCGCGCGAGTTGCTCGGCCGAATAGGGCTTCTGCAGCAGCTCGAAGCCGCCGCTGCCCTGCTGCGACAGCACCTGGCTGTAGCCGGAGGCGAGCACGATCGGCAGGTCGAGCCCCTGCCGGCGGATCTCCCCCGCAAGCTCGATGCCGCTCATGCCGGGCATCACGACGTCGGTGAATACGAGGTCGAACCTGTCGGGGTCGACGGCAAGCTCTTCCAAGGCGTGGGTGGCGTTCTCCACCAGCACGCAGGTGCAGCCAAGCTGGGTCAGCGTGTCGGCGGCGAACTTTCCGACCTCCACATTGTCCTCGACGATCAAGACCGACGCCGCGGTTCGATCGACCGAAGGCGCATCCTCGGTGCGCACCGATTGCGCGCGGTGTTCGCCGACGACGCGCGGCAGATACAGCGTGAATGTCGAGCCCTTGCCGACGTCGCTGGTGACGGTCACCTCGCCGCCGGATTGCTTGGCAAAGCCGAACACCTGCGACAGGCCGAGGCCAGTGCCCTGGCCGATTTCCTTGGTGGTGTAAAACGGCTCGAAGATGCGGCCGAACAGATCCTGCGGAATGCCGACGCCGGTGTCGGCCACCGACACCGCGACGTGGCCGTGAGGGCTCGGCGGGTTCGCTGCTCCGGACGGCAGGCTGTTGACCGGGCGGACCGCGATCGTAAGCCGGCCGACGCCGTCCATGGCGTCGCGCGCGTTGACCGCCATGTTGATGATCGCGGTCTCGAACTGGCCGGCGTCGGCGTTGACCAGACAGGTTTCGTCCGGCACCTGCGCTGTGATCTCGATGCGCGAGCCGATCAGGGTCGCGATCATCTCGCTCAGGGTCCGCACATTCTGGCTGGCGTCGAACACCTCGGGCTTGAGGGTTTGCCGGCGCGCGAACGCGAGTAGCTGGTTGGTCAGCTTGGCGGCGCGGTTCACGGTGTTGGAGATCGCGTCGATGTAGCGCTGCCGCCGCGGCTCCGGCAGGTCCGGCCGCCGCAACATGTCGACCGAGGCGCGGATCACGGTCAGCAGATTGTTGAAATCGTGCGCGACGCCGCCGGTGAGTTGGCCGAGCGCCTCCAGCCGCTGGCCATGACGCAGCGCGTCCTCGGCCTCGATCCGCCGGTTGGCCTCCTCCTGCAGGCGCTGGGTGCGCCGGAAGGCGAGCGCGAGCAGGCCGAACAGCAGCGCGGTGGCCGGGATCCCGAAGATCAGGTGCTGGGCCATGGTCGACATCCAGCGCGACTTGATCGCCGAGGTTTCGAGGCCGGCGCTGACATAGATCGGGTATTCGGCCAGCCGCTGATAGCGCATGCGCCGTTCGACGCCGTCGGCCGGGGACTGGATCGTCATGGCGCCGGCCTCGGGATTGGCGACGATCTGCCGCCCGAGCGGCCCGCCCGGCTCGAACCTGACGTTGCGGTCGACGACGGGGAAGTGCGCCAGCACCGCACCGTCGGTCCGGATCAGCGCCAGGAAGCTGCCGGGCTCGCGGCCGATCCGCGCGTAGAAATTGACGAAATATTCCGGAAGCACGGAGGCCTGGATCACGCCGGCAAAGCTGCCGTCCTCGTTGTTGCGGCGCCGGCCGACGCTGAAGAACCGCGACCCCAGATAGGGCGGCCGAGGCGTCAGCACCTCGCCGATATAGGTGCCGATGTCGCCCGGGGCATGGATCCGGAAGTATTCCCGGTCCGAGAAATCGATGTCGGGGGCCGGCTGCACCAGGCTGTTGACCAGGGCGCGGCCGTTGGCATCGAACACCCAGATCGACTTCACCTGGGGAAGCGCCTCGGCGACCTTGCGCAGTCGCTGGTGCAGGCTCTTGTCGCGCGCGACGATGTCGCCATCGCCCATGCCGCGGATGACCTCGGTGACCTCGGCCAGGCTGCGGTCGATGGTCTCGAACACCTTGAGCGCGTGCTCATGGGCGACATCAAGCGTGCGCTGGATTTCCTGGTCGGCGGCCTCGTTGATCGAGATCCAGGACATCGCGGAGGCGAACGCAAACAGCGCCAGCGGAAGGGCTAGCGCGGCGGCCATCATCCATCGCAGCAGTCTCAGCGAATTGCGTTGTGCAGTCGGCACGGGCGCTCCGGCTCCTTGCGGACCTTAACGCAAACCGTTGCGCCGGAGGAAGCGAAACCCCGCCTTGAGGTGTGGCCTTGGGATGTGGCGCCGGGGCGCTTTCGCCGTGGCGCGGCCGCTCAAGGGCAGCGCAGGCCGAGGCGGATCGATCAAGCGGACGCCGGCTTGCGCTCGGGGCCGCGCCGGGCCGATGCCGCCCGGTGACATCACGGACCCGTTAGCGCCTCGTCGGCGGTCAAGCGGAAAATCGACCCGGATGACGCTTCCCGACGCTGTTTTTAGGAGTTCTAAAACCTCTCACGGGCAAACGCTTGACCCTGTGACTACCTGCTGAAACACAGGCCGCATGACAGGCGATCCAAACAGCTCCCAGGATAATCTTCAGGACATCCGGCTCGGACATGCGGATCGCGGTTTTGTCGGAAAGATCATCAGGCTCGATGCGCTCGTGACGGGCTCATCGCTGTCTCCGCAGGAGCTGGAGCAGCGCCTGGTCGAGATGGGTTTTGTCGAGGGCGCACGCGTGGAAATCCTGCATGAGGGCACGATCCGACGGGATCCGATCGCAGTGCGCGTCGACAACATCACGATTGCGCTGCGCCGGAGCGAAGCCATGGCTGTGATCGTCGAATGACCGCTGCATCCCTGCGTCTGGCGCTGGTCGGTGCCCCGAACACCGGCAAGACCTCGCTGTTCAACCGGTTGACCGGCAGCAGCCAGAAGGTCGCCAATTATCCCGGCGTCACCGTCGAGCGCAAATCCGGCGGCTTCGTCACGCCAGAGGGCCGCAGCGTGACCGTGCTGGACCTGCCCGGCACCTATTCGCTGCGCGGCCGCAGCCCGGACGAGGAAATCACCCGCGACATCGTGCTCGGCCGCTTCGACGGCGAGGCGGTGCCCGATCTCGTGCTCTGCGTCGCTGACGCCACCAACCTGCGGCTGACCTTGCGGCTCGTGCTCGAGCTGAAGCGTGTTGGCCGGCCGATGATGCTCGTGCTCAACATGATCGACATCGCGAAGCGCCGCGGCGTGACGATCGACATCGATCGCATGTCGCAGGAGCTGGGCTTGCCGATCGTGACCTCGGTCGCGGTGCGCAAGGGCGGCGTCGACGAGCTCTTGAAGCGGACCGACGAATTCCTGGCCCGGTCGCATGAAGCGGCGGCCAGCGAGTGGACCACGCCGACCATCGCCGATCTCAAGGCGGCGCAGCGCGAGGCGGACCGCATCATTGCATCAGCCGTGACGCTGCCGGCCAAGCCCGACACGCTGACGACGCGGATCGATTCCGTCGTGCTGCATCCGGTCTGGGGTCTCGTGATCCTGGCCGTGATCCTGTTCGTGATGTTCCAGGCGGTGTTCACCTGGGCGCAGCCGGCGATGGAATTGCTGTCGGACAGTTTTGCCGCGCTCGGGCAATTGATTCACGGCGTGCTGCCGGAAAGCTGGGGCCTGTTGCAGAGCTTCCTGCAGAACGGCGTGATCTCCGGCGTCGGCAGCGTGATCGTGTTCCTGCCGCAGATCATCATCATCTTCCTGTTCATCCTGCTCTTGGAAGATTTCGGCTACATGGCGCGCGCCGCGTTCCTGATGGACCGCATCATGGGCGGCGCCGGGTTGCACGGCCGCGCCTTCATTCCGCTGCTGTCGAGCTTTGCCTGCGCGATTCCCGGCATCATGGCGACGCGGGTGATCGACAACAGGCGCGACCGCCTGACCACGATCCTGATCGCGCCGCTGATGACCTGCTCGGCGCGGATTCCGGTCTACACGCTGATCATTTCCGCCTTCGTTCCGTCGACCACGGTGTGGGGTTTCGTCAATCTGCAGGGGCTCGTGATGTTCGGCCTCTATGCCGCCGGCATCACCAGCGCGCTGACGGTCTCGGCGATCGCAAAGTTCTTGATGTGGCGCGACCATGCGCCGGCGCCGTTCATGCTGGAATTGCCCGACTACAAGGTGCCGCGGCTGCGCAGCATCGCGATCGGCGTGTTCACCCGTGCCAAGATGTTCCTGTACCGCGCCGGCACCACGATTCTCTCGATGATGGTGCTGATCTGGTTCCTGGCGTCGTTCCCGCAGGCGCCGGCCGGCGCCGAGGGGCCGGCGATCAACTACAGCTTTGCGGCGATGATCGGCCATGCGCTCGAGCCGCTGCTGCGGCCGATCGGCTTCAACTGGCAGATCGCGGTGGCGCTGATCCCGGGCATGGCGGCGCGCGAGGTCGCGGTTGCGGCGCTCGGCACCGTCTATTCGATCGAGGGCGGCAAGGAGGCGGCGGACCAGATCGGCCAGGTGCTGGCGCAGAAATGGACGCTGGCGACTGCACTGTCGCTGCTGGTCTGGTACATCTTCGCCCCGCAATGCGCCTCGACGCTGGCGGTGATCCGCCGCGAGACCGGCAGCGCGAAGTGGATGGTGGTGACATTCGTGTACATGCTCGCGCTGGCCTATGTCGCGAGCTTCCTGACCTTCAACCTGGCGCAGGCGCTGGGTCTGCACTAACGGGCCTGTCCGGCTCAATGGGTGCAACTGGCCGAATGACGAAGTAGAGTTCATTCGCGGGCGCGTTACGGGCGTCCGCTGGTTCCCTGCGAGACCACGCAATGTCGACGTTCGGCCTGGAGCGGGTATTTTCGCCGCGAAGCATCGCGATCGTCGGCGGCAGCCCGCGACCGTCGTCGCTCGGCGCGGCGGTGCTGCGAAACGTCAAAGCGAGCGGCTTCACCGGCCGCGTCGGGGTGGTCAATCGGCAGTATGCCGATGTCGACGGCGAGCCGACCGTTCCGGACCTGAAGTCGCTGCCGTTCGTACCAGACCTCGTCGTCATCAGTGCGCCGGCGGCCGCGGTCCCCGAGATCGTGGCGGAGGCTGGGCTGGCCGGCGTCGCCGGTTCGGCGATCGTGTCGGCGGGTCTCGGCCACGGCGCGGGCTCGCTCGCGGAGACCGCGGAGCAGACGGCGCGTCGACATGGCATGCGCCTGATCGGGCCCAATTGCATGGGCGTCATGGTGCCGCATGCGAAGCTCAATGCGAGCTTCGCCGCGCATCAGCCGTCCGACGGGCACGTCGCTCTGATCTCGCAGTCCGGCGCGGTCGCGGCGGCGATGATCGAGTGGGCGGCGGAGCGGCGGCTCGGCTTCTCCGGCATCGCCTCGATCGGCGACCAGCTCGATGTCGACGTCGCCGACCTGCTCGACTACTTCGCGCTCGACGATCATACCAGCGCGATCCTGATCTACCTCGAGGCCATCAAGGATGCGCGCAAGTTCATGTCGGCGGCGCGCGCCGCGGCGCGGTTGAAGCCGGTCATCGTCGTCAAGTCGGGACGGATGGCGCCGGGCGCGAAGGCCGCCGCGACCCACACCGGCGCGCTGGCCGGCTCGGACGCGATCTATGACGCCGCGTTCCGCCGCGCCGGAATGCTGCGGGTCTACGACCTTCGCCAGCTGTTCGATTGTGCCGAGCTGCTCGGCCGCGGCTTCGTCCCGCGCGGCAACCGGCTCGCGATCCTGACCAATGGCGGCGGGCTCGGCATCCTCGCGACCGACCGCTTGGCCGAGCTCGGCGGTGTTCCCGCGACATTGACGGCGGAGACGATTGCGCGGCTCGACAAGGAGTTGCCGCCGGGCTGGTCGTGCGCCAATCCCGTCGACATCGCGGGCGATGCCGATGCCGCCCGCTACGTGGTGGCGCTCAATGCGCTGCTCGATGACGCCAACAGCGATGCGGTGCTGGTCGCGAATGTGGAAATGGCGGTGGCGCCGGCCGAGGGGATTGCCGAGGCCGTGGCGCAATGCGTTCGCGATCGCAGGTCGAAGCGGAGTGCAGTGGCAGCACTGGTGCTCGCGGCGTGGGTCGGCGCCGACGAGCGCACCGGCGCGATCTTCGAGGCGGCGAGGATTCCGCATTTCCCGACCGAGGACGATGCGGTGCGCGCCTTCATGTATCTGGTGCGCTATCGCGAGGCCTCTACCGCGCTCGCCGCGATCCCGCCGGGTATCGCATCGGTGTTCATGCCGGAGACCGTCGCGGCGCGGCATGTGGTCGTGAAAGCATTGTCGGAGGGGCGCGCCTGGCTCGATCCGCCCGAGATCGTCGCCCTGTTCGAGGCCTACGATATCCCGATCGTGACGACCATCGTCGCCGAGAGTGCCGAGGATGCCGCCGAGAAGGCGGCGCCGTTCCTCGCCGAGGGGCGCGCGATCGTGGTCAGGGTGTTCTCGCGCGACATTCGCCACGCCTCCGACGTCGG
The DNA here is from genome assembly GCF_011058295.2 of Bradyrhizobium sp. 6(2017). Classification (NCBI taxonomy): domain Bacteria; kingdom Pseudomonadati; phylum Pseudomonadota; class Alphaproteobacteria; order Hyphomicrobiales; family Nitrobacteraceae; genus Bradyrhizobium; species Bradyrhizobium sp. 6(2017). Next base: position 400,087 of record NZ_CP049289.2, read on the forward strand.
TGGGATCATCCTCGATCTGCGCACCAGGGACAGCGTCGTCGAGGCCGCCAGAACCGTGATGGAGCGCGCACGAAGCGCGCGGCCCGGCGCGAAGCTGCAGGGCGTGACGATCCAGCCGATGATCGTGCGACGCGCGGCGCGCGAACTGATCCTCGGCATCGCCGACGACCCGACCTTCGGTCCGGTGATCGTGTTCGGTCGCGGCGGCCCCGCGGTTGAGGTGATCAACGATAAGGCGCTGGCACTGCCGCCGCTCGACATGAATCTGGCGCGTGAGCTGGTCGGGCGCACCCGCGTGTCGCGGCTGCTTGGCGGCTATCGCGATGTGCCGGCCGTCCCAATCGATGTGGTGCCGCTTACCCTTGTCAAGCTGGCGCAGATGGCGGCCGACATTCCCGAGGTCGCCGAGCTCGATATCAATCCGATGCTGGCGGACGAGAGCGGCGTGCTGGCGCTCGATGCGCGGGTGGCGATCCGCAAGCCGGCGCGGCTGTTTGCCGGCCAGACACGGCTCGCGGTGCGGCCGTATCCGTCGCAATGGGAGGGCGAGCTCGCGTTACGCGACGGCTCGCGCGTCACGGTGCGCCCGATGCGGCCGGAGGACGAGCCGATGGTCGGCGAGTTCTTCAAGCGCGTGACGGCCGAAGATCTCCGGCTGCGCTTCTTCCATGCGATGAAGGAATTCTCGCACGCGTTCATCGCGCGCCTGACCCAGCTCGATTATGCGCGCGCGATGGCCTTCGTGGCGCTGGACCCGAACACCGGCGAGATGATGGGCGCGGTCCGGCTGCATTCGGACTCGCTGTACCAGAACGCCGAATATGCGATCCTGCTGCAGTCCGATCTCAAGGGCAAAGGGCTAGGCTGGGCGCTGATGCAGCTGCTGATCCACTACGCGAAGTCGGAGGGATTGAAGCGGCTGTCCGGCCAGGTGCTGACCGAGAACACCACGATGATCGGGATGTGCCGCGATCTCGGCTTCACCGTCACGATGGATCCGGACGATCACAGCATCGTCGACGTCGTGCTCGATCTCGATCGGCCTGGCGTCGATGCCGTCGGCGCCGACATCCTGATCCGGCCTGCTGCGGGCGGCCGCTGATAACAGCGCCGGCCGCGGGCGTGTCGGATCAGATCTGGCGTTCGACCAGCTTGAACTTGAGCTCGGCGATCGCTTCCGAAGGATTGAGGCCCTTCGGGCACGCCTTGGCGCAGTTCATGATGGTGTGGCAGCGATAGAGGCGGAACGGATCCTCGAGATTGTCGAGCCGTTCGCCGGTCGCTTCGTCGCGGGAATCGGTGACCCAGCGGGTCGCCTGCAGCAGCGCGGCGGGACCGAGGAAGCGTTCGCTGTTCCACCAGTAGCTCGGGCAGGAGGTCGAGCAGCAGGCGCACAGGATGCACTCGTAAAGGCCGTCGAGCTTCTCTCGGTCCTCGTGGCTCTGCCTCCACTCCTTCTGCGGCGTCGGCGTCGTGGTCTTCAGCCACGGCTCGATCGAGGCATACTGGGCGTAGAAATTGGTGAGGTCGGGAACGAGGTCCTTCACCACCGGCTGGTGCGGCAGCGGATTGACCTTGACCGCGCCGCCAGCGCCGACGTCGTGCATCGACTTGGTGCAGGCCAGCGTGTTCTGGCCGTCGATGTTCATTGCGCAGGAGCCGCAGACGCCTTCGCGGCAGGAGCGGCGGAAGGTCAGCGTCGGGTCGATGTGGTTCTTGATCCAGATCAGACCGTCCAGCACCATCGGGCCGCAATCATGGGTGTCGACATGGTAAGTGTCGACACTCGGATTCTTGCCGTCGTCCGGGTTCCAGCGGTAGACGCGGAATTCGCGCGTCTCGGTGGCGCCGGCCGGCTTCGGCCAGGTCTTGCCGCCGGAAATCTTCGAATTCTTCGGAAGTGCGAATTCAACCATGCTTGCTCGCCTTCGTTCTCAGTAGACCCGCGCCTTCGGCGGGATGTACTGCACGTCGTTGGTCATCGTGTAGTCGTGGACGGGACGATAATCGATCGCCGTCTTGCCGGCCGGATCGATCCAGGTCAGCGTGTGCTTCATCCAGTTCTTGTCGTCGCGCGCGGAGAAATCCTCGCGGGCATGCGCGCCGCGGCTCTCGGTGCGGTTGGCCGCCGAATCCATCGTCACGATTGCCTGCACGATCAGATTGTCGAATTCCAGCGTCTCGATCAGGTCGGAATTCCACACCAGCGAGCGGTCCGAAACCGAGATGTCGCCGACGCCGCCATAGACCTTGTGGATCAGGTTCTGGCCTTCCTGCAGCACGTCGCCGGTACGGAACACCGCGCAATTGTTCTGCATCACATGCTGCATGCTGTCGCGCAGCTTCGCGGTCGGCGTGCCGCCGGAGGCGTGACGGAAGTGGTCGAGCCGGCCGAGCGCGAGGTCGGACGAATCCTTCGGCAGCTCCGGCTGCTTGGCGTTCGCCGTCAGCTTGTCGGCAAGACGCAGTGCGGCGGCGCGGCCGAATACGACAAGGTCGATCAGCGAGTTGGAGCCGAGGCGGTTGGCGCCATGCACCGAAACGCAGGCGGCTTCACCGATCGCCATCAGGCCCGGCACCACCGAATTGTCGTCGCCGTTGCGCTTGGTCAGCACCTCGGCGTGATAGTTCGTGGCAATGCCGCCCATGTTGTAGTGCACGGTCGGCACGATCGGAATCGGCTCGCGGGTGACGTCGACATTGGCGAAGATCTTCGCCGATTCGGAGATGCCCGGCAGCCGCTCATGCAGCACCTTCGGATCGAGGTGATCGAGGTGCAGGAAGATGTGATCCTTCTTCTTGCCGACGCCGCGGCCTTCGCGGATCTCGATCGTCATCGCGCGCGAGACGACGTCGCGCGAGGCGAGGTCCTTGGCCGACGGCGCGTAGCGCTCCATGAAGCGCTCGCCTTCGGAGTTGACGAGATAGCCGCCTTCGCCGCGGGCGCCCTCGGTGACGAGGCAACCCGAGCCGTAGATGCCGGTCGGATGGAACTGGACGAACTCCATGTCCTGCAGCGGCAAGCCGGCACGCAGCACCATGCCGCCGCCGTCGCCGGTGCAGGTGTGCGCCGAGGTGCAGGAGGCATAGGCGCGGCCATAGCCGCCGGTCGCCAGGATCGTCGTCTGGGCGCGGAAGCGATGCAGCGTGCCGTCGTCGAGCTTGAGCGCGATCACGCCGCGGCAGACGCCCTGGTCGTCCATGATCAGGTCGATGGCGAAGAATTCGATGAAGAACTCGGCCGAGTGACGCAGCGACTGGCCGTACATCGTGTGCAGCATGGCGTGGCCGGTGCGGTCGGCAGCGGCGCAGGTGCGCTGCGCCTGGCCCTTGCCGAAATCGATGGTCATGCCGCCGAACGGGCGCTGATAGATCTTGCCCTCCTCGGTGCGCGAGAACGGAACGCCCCAATGCTCGAGCTCGTAGACCGCGTCGGGCGCGTTGCGCACCATGTATTCGATCGCGTCCTGGTCGCCGAGCCAGTCCGACCCCTTCACGGTGTCGTACATGTGCCAGCGCCAGTCGTCCTGGTGCATGTTGCCGAGCGAGGCCGAGATGCCGCCCTGCGCCGCAACCGTGTGCGAGCGGGTCGGGAACACCTTGGTGATGCAGGCGGTGCGCAGGCCCGCTTCCGAGCAGCCGACCACGGCGCGCAGGCCCGCGCCGCCGGCGCCGACCACGACGACGTCGTAGGTGTGGTCCTGGATCGGGTAGGCCTTGCCGTTCGTGGCCGGGCCACCGTTGGTGGCCTTGCCGTTTCCTTCACCGGCCATGGGTTATACTCCCGACGACAATTTGAGGATTGCGTAGATCGAGGCCAATGCGACCGCGACGCAGAAGAAGTTGTTCGCCATCACGCTGGCGATCTTCAGCTTCTCGTTGTGGATGTAGTCTTCGATCACGACCTGCATGCCGATCTTCATGTGCCAGGTGCTGGCGATGATGAAGAGCAGCAGGATGATGGCGATCGGGATCGAGCCGAGGATCTGCGCCGCGCCGGCATGATTGCGGCCGGTCAGCATGATCACGACCACGATCACGGGAAAGATCAGCAGCGTCATCGCAACTGCGGTGAGGCGCTGGCGCCAGAAGTCGCCGGTGCCGGTATGCGCGGACCCGAGACCGCGGACGCGCTCCAGCGGCGTGCGCATCGAGGAACGGCCGCTCATCGTCCACCTCCGATGGCGTAGGCAGTCCAGATCAGGACGGTCAGCGCGACGCCGGCAACCACAGCTCCCCAGGTCAGCGCTTCGCGCTCATTGGCCTTGAAGCCGTAGCCGAGATCCCAGACGAAATGCCGGATGCCGCTGCACAGATGGTGCATCAGCGCCCATGTGTAGCCGAACACGATCAGCTTGCCGATCACACTGCCGGTGAAGGCCTGGACATTGGCATAGGCGGAGGGGCCGGAGGCGGCTGCGATCAGCCACCAGGCGAGCAGCAGGGTGCCGAAATAGAGGGCCAGACCTGTGGCACGGTGGACGATGGACAGCGCCATCGTCAGCGTCCACCGGTAGGTCTGCAAATGGGGTGAAAGCGGTCGTTCGATCCTGGCGGTCATCGGCGGGCTTTATGGTGTGAGGGACCGCGGCCGGCCCATCGGGGAACGCGGTAGAGGAGTTCTATTTACGGAGTCGGATCAGCCCGCGCAACGGCCAAATAGCCTTCGGTCGAACCGAAGTTCATTGTTAGACTTGCCGAATTCTGGTTGATCCGCAGTGTGGTATACCAGATGCAAGGCCTGATGAACCAAGAAGTGAATCATAATATCTGCGTGCGGCGGGAGACCATTAGCTGCGCGCTGACGGGCTCCGGAACGCGTCGATTTTGCCCCACTGTTCCACCAGATAATCGACGAATGCCCTGATCTTAGGCGATGCCAGGCGCGACGGCTGAAGCATCAGATGCAGCGGCGTCGGCGCCGGCTCATGGTCGATCAGCAGCCGTTGCAAGCGGCCGCTCGCGAGATCGGATTGCACCTGCCACGACGGCACGCGGACGATGCCCGCACCATCCCGCGCTGCACCAACCAGCGCGTCGAGGCTATTCATCCAGAGCCGACCGGATATGCGGAATTTGCGACCCGTCTTCGAGCCGTCGGCAAAGCGCCACTCCGCGCTTCCAGGCGAATCGGAAAACACCAGGCAGTCATGCGCCGAAAGATCGCCTGGCGTCCGCGGTTCGCCGCGCCGCGCGAGATACTCAGGCGATGCGCACACGATCATCTGGAGATCGGTGAGCTTGCGCGCGACCAGCTGCGAGTCGCGCAAGCGGCCGATGCGAACAGCCAGATGGATGTCCTCGTCGACCATATCGACGGCGCGGTCGATCAACAGCAGGTCGACGGCAACAGCGGGATAACGGCGCAGAAACTCGTTCAGCAGCGGCGCGATCACGAGCCGCCCGATCAGGCTCGGTGAGCTGATCCGAATCCGACCTGATGGCTGGTGCGGGTCGCGCGCCAGCGTCGCCTCGATCTCCCTGACTTCGCCGAGAATCGATTTCGCGCGCTCGTAGAGGATGCGACCGTCGTCGGTGAGTGCGAGTTGGCGGGTGGTGCGCAGCAGCAGGCGGGTGCCGAAATGCTCCTCCAGGGCGCTGATCTGCCGGCTCACCGCGGTCAGCGAGCTCGGCAGCGAGCGCGCCGCCGCCGACAGGCTGCCGGTATCGACCGCACGGACAAAGGCCGCCATCGCGGCAAGCTGGTCCAAGCCCGATCCTTCCGCACTTCGCAAGAGAGCCTGCTCATCCGGAGCAATACTCCCGCATTTGAGAAGGGTCTAGTCTGCCAGCTCCACGATTTGAGGAGCGCGACATGGCCTCAACTTCCCTCCATCCGAATTCCTTCGAACGGCGCCGAACTGCCGGTCGCGCCAGTGCCGACGATCCGGCCTTCCTGCTTGTCTTCTCGTGCGCCGGACTGCTAGTCGCCGTTCTGGCGTTGCTGATGCAGGGCGCAACGCCTTCAAACCCACTCCGCTTTGCTTTGGTTGCGGCGGCTGCTCCGCTGGCAGCGTTGGTCACGTTATGGCTGGCCGACCGCACTGACGCGAACGCCTCCTGACGACGGGAAGGATGATGGCCGGCCTCGATCCCAAGGAACTGCTCGAGCTTGCGCTGCTGCTGATCGCGGTTGGAGCGCTGTCCGGGTTTCTCGCTGGCCTGTTCGGCATCGGCGGCGGCGCGATCCTGGTGCCGGTGTTTTACGAATGCTTTCGCCTCGCCGGCGTGCCGCTCGAGGTGCGGATGCCGCTATGCATCGGCACCTCGCTCGCGATCATCATCCCGACCTCGCTGAGCTCGTTCCGCGCCCACTATCGCCGCGGCGCGGTCGACATGGAGATATTGAAGCGCTGGTGGTTGCCGATCGTGATCGGCGTCGCCGCCGGCAGCGTCACCGCGCGGTTTGCGCCGGAGCGGCTGTTCAAGATCGTGTTCGTGGTGGTGGCGTGGTCGGCGGCAGCGCGATTGCTGCTGGCGCGCGAGACCTGGAAGTTCGGCGACGACGTGCCGAAAGGCTTCCTGATGCGCGTCTACGGCTTCTTCGTCGGCCTGCTGTCGACGCTGATGGGTATCGGCGGCGGCCTGTTCGCCAATCTCTTGATGACCTTCTACGGCCGGCCGATCCATCAGGCGGTTGCGACCTCGTCCGCGCTTGCGGTGCTGATCTCGATCCCCGGCGCGCTGGGCTATGTCTATGCCGGCTGGCCCGCCGCCGCGCGCTTCCCCGACGTCACCGCGCTGCAGCTGCCGTTCGCGCTCGGCTACGTCTCGCTGATCGGCGCGCTGCTGGTGATGCCGACCACACTGGTCACCGCACCGCTCGGCGTGAAGGTGGCGCATGCGCTGTCGAAGCGGGCGCTGGAGATGGCCTTCGGCGCCTATCTCTTCATCGTCGGCGGGCGGTTCGTGATCAGCCTCGTCGGCGGGCACTAGCCGGCGTCAGTCCTTCAACCGGACCTCGCTGTTGCCCCAGTAGCGCATATCGCCGATCCCCTCGATGCGATCCCTATCGGAGAGCACCTTCAATCGCGCCGCGGTCACCTCGTGACTGATAGTCCAGCCAAGCTCCTTGTAACGTTCTTCTGCAATGGTCACGAACCACAGGACCTTCCGCCACCGCGGATTCAAAAGCGACATGATGACCTCGTCGAGCTGATCTTCGGTCACCGACGACGGAAGATTCACCTCGCTCCATGTCAATTCGCTGCAAAGTATGCGTGGCCTCTGTTCCTCTGTGGGTGGCCGCAAGTCCGGATATTGCTCGCAAATCGGAAGGAGAAGCTTGTCCTCGAGGTCCGCAATGACCTCTTGAACCGAACGATGGAATCGGGTCCGTTCCTGCTTGCCGAGCCCTGCAATGGCCATTTCAGCCTTGTACATTGCATCCAAAGCATCGAAGATTTGTAGACAAATCCTCTCGGCATACTCTCGGTTCATCGTTCCCTCGCGAAATCCCGCTTTCTTCAAGCCTTCGAATAGATATCCTTATAAGTATCCCGCAGAATGTTCTTCTGCACCTTGCCCATTGCGTTGCGCGGCAGTTCGTCGACGACGAAGACGCGCTTGGGCATCTTGAATTTGGCGAGCCGCCCGTCGAGCGCCTTCAACACCGAGGCTTCGCTGACATCGGCGCCCTTGCTGCAGACCAGCACGGCGGTGACGCCCTCGCCGAAATCGGCATGCGGCACGCCGATCACGGCGGATTCGATCACGCCGGGCATGGCGTCGATCTCGCTCTCGATCTCCTTCGGATAGACGTTGAAGCCGCCGGAGATCACGAGATCCTTGCCGCGGCCGAGGATGTGGACGTATCCCTTGCCGTCGATCTTGCCGAGATCGCCGGTGATGAAGAAGCCGTCGCCGCGGAATTCGGCTTTTGTTTTTTCCGGCATCCGCCAGTAACCCTGGAACACGTTCGGGCCCTTGACCTCGATCATGCCGATGGTGTCGGGCGCGAGCTCCTTGCCGGTCTCGGGATCGGTGACCCGCACCGAGACGCCGGGCAGCGCGAAACCGACCGCGCCGGGCACGCGGTCGCCGTCATAGGGGTTGGAGGTGTTCATGTTGGTTTCGGTCATGCCGTAGCGCTCGAGCACGGCATGGCCGGTGCGCTCCGACCATTCGCGATGGGTGTCGGCGAGCAGCGGCGCAGAGCCCGAGATGAACAGCCGCATGTGCTTCGTCGCGTCCTTGTTCAGGCCGGGATTCTGCAACAGGCGGGTGTAGAAGGTCGGCACGCCCATCATCACGGTCGCGCGCGCCATCAGCTTGATGATCAGGTCCGGATCGAACTTCGGCAGGAAGATCATCGAGGCGCGCGAGAACAGCGTCACGTTGCTCGCTACGAACAGGCCGTGGGTGTGATAGATCGGCAGCGCGTGGATCAGCACGTCCTTGTCGGTGAAGCGCCAGTAGTCGACCAGCGAGTAGGAGTTCGACGCCAGATTGTCGTGCGACAGCATCGCGCCCTTGGAGCGGCCGGTGGTGCCCGACGTGTAGAGGATCGCGGCGAGGTCGTCATTGCCGCGCGGCACGGTAGCGAAGTCGTTACGAGCCTTGTCGGCGGCTTCGGTCAGCGAGCCCTTGCCGCTGGCATCCAGCGTCTCGACCTTCGCGCTCACCTTGGCGGCGGTCGCCGTGATGCCTTCCGGCTTGGTGGGATCGCAGACCACCAACGCCGGCTCGGCATCGCTGATGAAATATTCGAGCTCGTTCAGCGTGTAGGCGGTGTTGAGCGGCAGGTAGACGCCGCCAGCGCGCACGGTGGCAAGATAGAGCACCAGGGCCGAGACCGATTTCTCGGTCTGCGCCGCGACGCGGTCGCCTGGCTTGACGCCGCGCTCAACCAGCACGTTCGCCATCTGGCCGGCCCGCGCGATCAGATCGCCATAGGAAATGCGGCTGCCGTCGAGCTGCTCGATCGCCAGTCGGTTGGGGTTGTCGAGGCCGTCGAACAGGCGGGAAAACAGGTTGGCGTTGGTGGTCGTGTTCATGCAAACATTCCCCGAGGGGCGAAAGAGCCGGAAAGGTCTGGCTGGATTAGCAAAAACGCCCTTCGGAAAGCAACGGAGACAGTTTGCATGACAAATAATGGGAAACGCGTGGCCTGGGTCACCGGCGGCGGCACCGGAATCGGCGAATCCGGGGCGGAATTCCTGGCTGCGGACGGCTGGACGGTCGTGGTCTCCGGCCGCCGCAAGGAAGAGCTCGACCGCGTGGTGGCCAACATCACGAACAAGGGCGGCAAGGCCGAGGCGATCCCGCTCGACGTCAGCAACAAGGCCGACGTCAACAAGGCGGCCGAAGCGATCGTCGCCAAACACGGCCGCATCGACCTCCTGGTCAACAGCGCCGGCATCAATGTGCCGAAGCGCAGCTGGGCCGACATGGAGCTGGAAGGCTGGGACAAGCTCGTCGAGGTCAATCTCAACGGCGTGCTCTACTGCATGCGCGCGGTGCTGCCGACGATGCGCAAGCAGCAGGACGGCTGCATCATCAACGTCGCCTCCTGGGCCGGCCGTCACGTCTCGAAAATGCCGGGCCCGGCCTACACCACGACCAAGCACGCAGTGCTGGCGCTGACCCATTCCTTCAACATGGACGAATGCGTCAACGGCCTGCGCGCCTGCTGCCTGTCGCCCGGAGAGGTCGCAACGCCGATCCTAAAGCAGCGGCCGGTGGTGCCGAGCGAAGCCGAGCAGGCCAAGATGCTGCAGCCGGAGGATTGCGGCCGCACCATCGCCTTCGTCGCCAGCATGCCGCCGCGGGTCTGCATGAACGAGATCCTGATCAGCCCGACGCACAACCGCGGATTCATCCAGACGCCGGCGAACAGGGATTAGGCCCAACTTTTAACGGGTCGTCCCTGCCTAGTGCGCAATTGCGCACGGGAGCAGGGACCCATAACCACAGGGTCGGATTGTTGGGCACGCTGTGGCTCCAGCGATGCCTGATAATGGCCATTCGTGGTTATGGGTCCCGGCTCGCGCCTCGCTTGGCCGGGACGACGGCGTGGACGGTCTACGTCACTCGATGATCTCGTTCAGCTCCTTGCCGGAATGCTCGGGCACCCACAGGAAGACACCGACCGCCATCGCGATCATCAGCACCGGGATGCAGAGGAACGCCAGCGCGAACGAGCCGGTGTGCTGCTGGAGCGCGATGGACACGAACGGGAACAGCACGAAGCCGACGAAGTAAGCGATCGCCCACACCACGCCGTTGGCGGCGCCGCGGATGCGGGTCGGGAAGATTTCCGCGGTCAGGGTCGTGCTCGGTCCCCAGAAGCCGAGGAAGCCGAGGCACCAGAGAAGCCCGAACGTCCAGAGCAGGACGCGGTCCTCGGAATAGACCCACAGCGTCATGAAGATCGCGCCCTCGATCAAGGTGATGATGAAGGCGCGCCGGCGGCCGATCTTGTCGATCAGCCAGCCGACCAGGCACAGTCCGAGGAAGCCGCAAAGGCCGTAGAACACGTAGAACAGGCTGTATTCCGTCGTCGACCAATGCTTCTCGGTCGATAGGTACAGCGGCATCCAGGCGCCGACCGTGCCGTAGATGCAGGTGCTGGCGCAGGCAACGAACAGCGCAACCAGCGTTGCGGGCAGCACGTCGGGCAGGAACACCTGGCGGATGCCGACCGACTTGGCCTTGCCGAACCAGGCGCCATCGTCGGCGCTGACCGTGCCGCCGCGCGCCAGCGTCTCCGAGATGCGCCGCTTGCGGTCCTGCGCGCGCACCCAATAGGGCGATTCCGGGCAGGTGGAGCGGATATAGATCGCCAGCAGCGCGATCACGCCGGGCACCATGACTGCGACACGCCAGCCGAAATTGGCGGCGACCAGCCCGGTGATCGCGCCGGCCAGCGTGGCACCGAGGCACCAGGCCGAGCGCGTGATGGTGATCACCCGCCCGCGCAGCCGCGCCGGCCAGGTTTCGGCCACCAGCATCGAGCCGAGCGACCATTCGCCGTTGAGCGCGAAGAACAGGAACGAGCGCGCGATGACAAAGACCGCGAAGGTCGGCGACAGCGCCGCGACCGGCATCAACAGCGAGAACAGCGCGATGTTGACGGCGAGCAGCGTGCGCCGGCCAAACCGGTCCGCCAGCCATGGCCAGAAATAGAGGCCGGCGATGCCGACGAACAGCGCGATCTGCATGCCGGAGCGATATTCCGGCAGGCTCAGCGAAAATTCCTTGATCACCATCGGCGAGACCAGCGCGAAGATCACGCCGTCCATGCCGTCAAAGCCCCAGCCGAGCGCGTTGGCGGTGGCGATGTGCCAATGCGTTTTCGTCACCTCCGTGCCGCCGGCGACCGCGCGGTAATTGGCAAATTGCAGGTGCTTCTGCTCGAGCGGTCCGATGTCGCTGCTGGCCTCGTTCGCCGCAGGCGCGGCGTGGCCATCAGCCGTGATGCTGCTCATGATCGTCCTCCCCACACCCGCCTGGCTAGCGAAGCTACGCTGCAATCTCAGGCTGAACCAATCAGGCAATGGCGGCAAGCAAATTGCTCGCGGCGGCGCACCCGTCAATTCCGCTGAATGGAACGGTCGACAAGCTGCGCGACGCGCCGCGGGTATGCAGCGCGCCGCAGCCGGTTTCAGGAATCACAAAGAATTATTTCCGGAAACCGTCCCGAAAACCTGCCGTAGCTCGGGCAACGACGACGCAGACACCGAACAACACGCGCCGTTGTTGCCCCTTCATCGCCGGCGATGCCTCGCCGGTCGGATACCTCATCGGGAGACGAACCATGTCGAAGCGTATTGCCTATCTCGCTGCCGCTGCCTTCAGCGCGCTCGCGATCACCGCCACTGTCGTGGCGCCGGTCCGCGCCGAGGAAAAGACCGTGATGGTCGGCGGCGCCGCGATGTTCCCGTCCAAGAACATCGTCCAGAACGCCGTCAATTCGAAGGACCACACCACCCTCGTCGCCGCGGTGAAGGCCGCGGGCCTGGTCAGCACGCTGGAAAGCAAGGGCCCGTTCACAGTGTTCGCGCCGACCAATGCCGCGTTCGGCAAGCTGCCGGCCGGAACCGTCGACAGCCTCGTCAAGCCGGAGAACAAGGCGACGCTGACCAAGATCCTCACCTACCATGTGGTGCCCGGCAAGCTCGAGGCCTCCGACCTCACCGACGGCAAGAAGCTGAAGACCGCGGAGGGCGAGGAACTCACCGTGAAGAAGCAGGACGGCAAGGTCTGGATCGTCGATGCCAAGGGCGGCACCTCGATGGTGACGATTTCCAACGTCAACCAGTCGAACGGCGTCATCCATGTGGTCGACACCGTGCTGATGCCGGCGACGTAACACCCGGCGGCCTGATTTAGTCCCTGAACGCCCCACGAAACAGCGAGCCGGAGCCTCGCCCCGGCTCGCATTTTTGTGACCAGATGGGGCGGCCTATATCAAACTGAGTAGGCGCGACCCTGTAACGGAACCCCGGTTCCCGGCGTATAAGCCGGTAACGACCACGAGCAGAGATATGCCATGACGAGCCTTGCCGTCAGCGACCACCCGGCAGAGACCGCAACGCCGGCGAAGGTGATCCAGCCGGTCTGGGTGCGGATGGTGCACTGGATCAACGCCTTCGCGATGATCCTGATGATCATGTCCGGCTGGCAGATCTACAACGCCTCGCCGCTGTTCGGCTTCACCTTCTCGCGGAGCATCACGCTCGGCGGCTGGCTTGGCGGCGCGCTGCTCTGGCACTTCGCCGCGATGTGGCTCTTGATGGTCAACGGCCTGATCTATCTGGCGCTCGGTTTCGCCACCGGCCGCTTCCGCAAGAAGCTGCTGCCGATCACCCCCGGCGGCGTGATCTCCGATACCAAGGCGGCGCTGACCTTCAAGCTGTCGCATGACGATCTCAGCAAGTACAATTCGGTGCAGAAGCTGCTCTATACCGGCATCATCATCGTCGGCGTCGTCATCGTGCTGTCCGGCCTGTCGATGTGGAAGCCGGTGCAATTGCATTGGCTGGTGACGCTGTTCGGCGGCTACGACTTCGCCCGTTATGTTCATTTCACCTGCATGGCGCTGATCGTCGCCTTCCTGGTGATCCACGTCGCGCTCGCACTGCTGGTGCCGAAGAGCCTGCGCGCCATGATCATCGGTCGTTAGGGAGAGTGTCATGGGTCGCTTGCGCAAACTCCTGATCCCCGGTGTCGACAAGAAGCTGCTGGTGCGCGACGCAGTGAAGACGATGCCGGAGCTGACGCGCCGCCGTTTCATCACGGCGGGGACCAGCCTCGGCGCGCTGACGCTGCTGACCGGCTGCGACGTGGTCGATTCGTCGTCGGCGGAGGAACTGCTGAAGAGGGTCTCGAAGTTCAACGACGCGGTGCAGGCCTGGATGTTCAATCCGGATGCGCTGGCGCCGACGTATCCCGAGAGCATGATCACCAAGCCGTTCCCGTTCAATGCCTATTACGATCTCGACGATGCGCCCGAGGTCGCGGGCGCGGACTGGAAGCTCGAGGTGCGTGGCCTGGTTGAAAACAAGAAGTCGTGGACGCTGAACGAATTGTACAAGCTGCCGCAGGTCAAGCAGGTGACGCGCCATATCTGCGTCGAGGGCTGGAGCGCGATCGGCAGCTGGACCGGCACGCCGCTGCGCGATTTCCTCAAGATCATCGGCGCCGACACGCGCGCCAAATATGTCTGGTTCCAGTGCGCCGACAAGGACGGCTACAATTCACCTTTGGACATGCGCACGGCGCTGCATCCGCAGACCCAGATGACCTTCAAATTCGGCGACGAGATCCTGCCGCGCGCCTATGGCTTTCCGATGAAGATCCGGGTGCCCACAAAACTCGGCTTCAAGAACCCGAAATACGTGCTGTCGATGGAAGTCACCAACGACTACAAGGGCGGCTACTGGGAAGACCAGGGCTACAATTCGTTCAGCGGGAGCTAGCCGTCGTCCCGGCGGAGGCCGGGACCCATACTCCGCGGCCGAAGGAATAGGCATGCGGGGAGACGCTTCCTTCCATCACAACCACTTGTGGTTATGGGTCCCGGCTTTCGCCGGGACGACGGAGGATTACGGCCCCACCTTCCGCTGAAACGCCGACAGCAGCGCGCCGAGCGCGAGCATCGCGGCCGAGACGTTCAGTGCAAATGACAGGCTGCCGACGGCATCCGTGATGGCGCCGACCACGATCGGCCCGAGCGTCTGCCCGATGCCGAAGGCGATGGTCATCGCCGCAATCGCGGTCGGCCAGGCCTGCGGCGGGTAGTTGAAGCGTACGAAGGCGGTGGTCGACCCCACCACCGCGAAGAAGGCGACGCCGAACACCAGCGCGGAAATCGCAAGCAGCAGCGGCGAATGCCCGAAGATCGGTAGAGCCGCGCCGAGCGCGTTGACGCCGAGGATGATGGTGGTGGCGATCCCGCCGCGGTCGAGCGCCAGCACCCGCCGCCAGAACCAGGGCGTCACGAACGTGCTGACGCCGATCAGGCTCCAGAACGCGCTCTGTGCGACCGCGCCGCCGCCGCCGTCGCGGACATAGGCGATCATGAAGGTCATGTAGGCGATGTAGCCGGCGCCGAACAGGAAATAGGCGGCGAGGTAGATCAGGACCGGCATGATCGCGAATTTGGTCCGCACGATGCCGGCGGCGGCTGCATTGCCGTGGAATGGCGCAAGCAGCAGCGGCACGGTCATGATCGCCGAGAGCAGGGTCATTGCCCACCACACGATCCACCAGGAGCCCGCGCCAAAGCCCTGCAACACGAAGGGCGCGATCAGGCCGGAGGCCAGGATGCCGACGCCCGGCCCGGCATAGAACAGGCTGAGCAGGAAGTTCGCGCGCTCCGGCCGCGATTGCGCGATCGTCGCCGCGAGCGCGCCGCCGCCGACGAAGCCGATTGCGGCGGCGAAGCCGACCAGCAGGCGGGCAAAGCTCAGCACGGCGAAATTGCCGGAGATGGCGCAGAGCGCCAGCGACAGCGCGCAGGCCAGCGTCGACCAGCGCACCGATGTGGCAAGCCCGAAGCGCTGGATCAGGCGCGAGGCGAACAGTGCGCCGACCAGATAGCCGGCGGCATTGATCGTGTTCATGAAGCCGGCGGCCGAATAGGACCAGGCCAGCGAGTCGCGCATGTCGGGCAGCACCAGCGAATAGGCAAAGCGGCCGATGCCGAGACCGACCGTCGGTGCGAGCGACAGAATCAGAATCAGCCGCGCGGGATGCGGATAGGACGGGGCGGGGGCTCTCACAATTCACTCCGGCAATGCGGCCATTGTGGCAGGCCGCAGCGGCGCTGCCCAGCGCCGCTGGCCGCAACACAGTCTTGCGTATCAGGCAATCAGGCGATCAGGACCAGCGCGACGCCGATTACGGTGAGCAGGGTTCCGGCGACGATCCGCGCGGTGATCTCGACATGCTTGAGCAGCATCGCGCTCAGCGCCACGGTGACCAGCGGGTAGATCGCAGCGAGCGGCGCCACCAGCGTGATCGGGCCGTTGCGGACTGCGGCGAACAGGCTGAGCGCACTGAGCCCGTTGCTGATGCCGGTCAATGCGAACCAGAACCGGCCCTCGCGCGGTGCCTGCACCGTGAAGCTGCCCTTGCGGATCCGCTGCACGGTCAGCACCACCAGCGAGGACATGATGTAGCCGATCAGGCAGGCCCAGAGCGGGCTCGGCCAGATCGCAAGCCCGAGCTTTGCAATCGGGGGCACGATGCCGCGCACCAGCGCGCTGGCGAGCGGCAGCAGCAGCGCCCAGCTGCGCCAATGGCCGAGGTCGCGCGGCCGGGTCACGGTGATCACAGCCGCCCCCGCCACCGCGACCACGAGGCCGAGGAGCTGCTGCGGCTCGAGCGGCTCGTGCAGCAGCACCACGGCGGCGGTGACCGCAAACAGCGGCGCCAGATTGCCCAATGTCGAGGTGATGACCGGCCCGAGCGCCCGGTTCGACGCGAAGGTCAGGAGCGTCAGCGAGGCCGGGAAGAACAGGCCGATCGCCATGAAGATCGGCAGGCCGCGCCACACCACCGGTTCGCCATGCAGGATCAGCGGCGACAGCAAGAGGAACAGCAAAGTGAAGGACGGCACGCTGATCGCGGCGCCCGACAGCGGCTCGACGGTGCGCAAGCCAAGCTGCGCGAGCACGACGCCTGCGCCCAAGAAAATGGCCGAGGCGAAGGCGTAGACGATGGCTGCGGTCATGAGGTCCGTCTTGTTGGCTTCTTGGGGCGCGGTTGGCTCTCTGCGGCCATTTTGGCCCTGTCCGAGGCGCCTTGCCAATCCGCCCGGGGCGTTTTAGCACTCCGCCCGGATTTCCCCGCTCGTCATGCCCGGGCTTGACCCGGGCATCCATCTTCAAGGCTTCTTCGAAGCGGGATGGATTGCCGGGTCATTTGTGCGAGGACGCGCTTCGCGCTCTTGCCCGGCAATGACAACAAACAGTTAGCTCGAGGTAACGACCATGGCGACCCATAAACTGCTGCTTCTCCCCGGCGACGGCATCGGCCCCGAAGTGATGGCCGAGGTGCAACGCGTGATCGACTGGTTGAATGCGCAGGGCATCGCCAGGTTCGAGACCGAGCAGGGGCTGGTCGGCGGCTCCGCCTATGACGCCCACAAGGTGTCGATCTCCGAGGGCGACATGGCCAAGGCCGCCGCGGCCGACGCTGTGATCTTCGGCGCGGTCGGCGGTCCGAAGTGGGACAGCGTGCCCTACGAAGTCCGCCCCGAGGCCGGCCTGCTGCGGCTGCGCAAGGATCTCGGCCTGTTCGCCAACCTGCGTCCGGCGGTGTGCTACCCAGCGCTGGCGGATGCCTCGAGCCTCAAGCGCGAGGCGGTCGAGGGTCTCGACATCATGATCGTCCGCGAGCTCACCGGCGGCGTCTATTTCGGCGAGCCGAAGACCATCACCGATCTCGGCAACGGCCAGAAGCGCGCGGTCGACACCCAGGTCTACGACACCTACGAGATCGAGCGCATCGGCCGCGTCGCCTTCGATCTGGCGCGCAAGCGCCGCAACAAGGTGACGTCGATGGAGAAGCGCAACGTCATGAAGTCGGGCGTGCTCTGGAACGAGGTCATGACCCAGGTGCATGCGCGTGAATACAAGGACGTCACGCTGGAGCATCAGCTCGCCGATTCCGGCGGCATGAACCTGGTGAAGGCGCCGAAGCAGTTCGACGTCATCGTCACCGACAATCTGTTCGGCGACATGCTGTCTGACATCGCGGCGATGCTGACCGGTTCGCTCGGCATGCTGCCGTCGGCCTCGCTCGGCGAGGTCGATTCCAAGACCAAGAAGCGCCGCTCGCTGTTCGAGCCGGTGCACGGCTCGGCGCCCGATATCGCGGGCAAGGGCCTCGCCAACCCGATCGCGATGATCTCGTCGTTCGGGATGGCGCTGCGCTATTCCTTCGACATGGGCGATCTCGCCGACAAGGTCGATGCCGCGATCGCGGCCGTGCTCGCCAGCGGCCTGCGCACCGCCGACATCAAGTCGGAAGGCACCACGTCGGTCAGCACGACGCAGATGGGCGAAGCGATCCTGAAGGAATTGCAGAAGCTGCATGCGTGACGGCTCTGCCGTCATTCCGGGGCGCGTCAAAGACGCGAACCCGGAATCTCGAGATTCCCCGATGCGCAATCGCGCATCTGGGGTCTGGTCCTTCGGACCATCCCGGAATGACGGACAAACAAAAAATGCCCGGCCGGAGCCGGGCATTTTCGTATCCGCTGCTTGCCGAAATTCTCAGTACAGCGGGAAATTCCGCGGATAGCCGCCGAGGTCGGCCGGCGGGCTGAGCGGCTGGCGATCGATCGGACGGTTGTTGTTCTCGCGCGCGAACGACGGATAGCCGATCTCCGGCGGATAGGCGTAGTCGTTGAACTTGCGGTCGCCCGGCAGCACTTCGGTGCCGGCGTCCAGCCACGAGCGCGTGGTGACGTAGACGCGGGTGCGCGGACCCTGCTGATAGACGCGGTTCGGACCCTGCTGGCCGTAATAGCGGCGGCCGTCGCGGTCATACTGCTCTTGCTGCTGGCGCTTGCTCGGGCTCTGCGCGCTGGCTGCGGTCACACTGAGCGCGGTTGCGGTGACGGCAGCCGCGGCAAGCAACACCACGAGCTTGTTCGCGGCAGGGAATTTCAAGGTCATCGCATCCTCGTCATTACGGCCCCGTCGGGGGGCTGGCGCGTCCGCCAAAATCACTCGGAACATATTGTAGCCTTGGTGGGAAGCCCGTCACTAGGTCAATTGCGCCACACCGGCCCAGATAATGCAGCCGGTAGAGCAAAAGTTTCATGTAAACCAGTGTCTTGCCACGGTCTTGCCATCAAAGGGCGCCGCGCAGAAGCGGGTTCTTGCTGCCCATCACCCAGTCGGCCGACAGGGCCGGCGGGCCGGAGGTAACGCAGTCGGTGCGGCGCAGCTCGGCATGCGCGAACAGCGCAGCGAGCCGCAGGTCATTGCCGGCGGCCAGCAGGGTCAGGCGGTTCAGCATGCAGACGATCGCGGCGCGCTGGGCCGGCAGGCTGGCGCCCTGGCAGGTCCAGCCGGAGATGCGCAAATCGGGCGCGTCGGCCTGCTTGAGGAAGCCAAGGCAACTGCGGCTGCCGTCCTGCCGCGCCGGGCGCAGCAAGGTGACGCTGCCGAACTTGCTGTCGACGATGCCGGCGGCCTCGAGCTCGCGGACGCCGCCCGGGTCGAGCCGCCCGGCGATCTCGGTGACCGCGGGTCCCATGGACTCGCCGCCGGGACGGTAGATTTCCAGCTCGGCTGCCGGCGCGCCACTGGCGTCGGCCCAGCGGAAGACGTCTTTGCGACCGCCCTCGGGGTGCCGGAAGATTTCGTAAGCCTCTGTTTTATCTCGCGGATCTTGCCGGCTGATGGCAAAAGCCGGCGTCGAGCGACCGGCCAGGCTCCAGCCCGCGACGGCGGGGGCAGCCATCGCCGTTGCGTCCGGCAGTTGCTTCCATAGATAGTTGCCGAGGACGGCGAACAGCGCGAGCACGGCGACATAGGCGAACAGCCGGGAGAGCGTGGCGTAAACCTCGTCGACGAAACTCGTCAGTGCGGATGGAGTTCTCGTATGATGGGGTACGGCCGGACCGGCCTGAAAGAAACGCATCAAAACGCTCAAAAGCTACGCAACGTTGTCTTGACGGGGTTTCTCGCATAGAAGCGCTGCCTCTTCCCTTTCCGCTGCCAGCGGGGGAACGGGCATTTTTCGTCGGAGAGTGAACGATGGGTTACAAAGTCGCGGTGGTCGGAGCGACCGGCAATGTCGGGCGCGAAATGCTCAACATTCTCGACGAGCGCAAATTCCCCGCCGACGAGGTCGTCGTGCTGGCCTCGCGCCGCAGCGTCGGCGTCGAGGTCTCCTATGGCGACCGCACGCTGAAGGTGAAGGCGCTCGAGCATTATGATTTCTCCGACGTCGACATCTGCCTGATGTCGGCCGGCGGCTCGGTCTCCAAGGAATGGTCGCCCAGGATCGGCGCCGCCGGCGCGGTCGTGATCGACAATTCCTCGGCCTGGCGCATGGACCCGGACGTGCCGCTGATCGTGCCGGAGGTGAACGCGGATGCCGCCGCCGGCTTCACCAAGAAGAACATCATCGCCAACCCGAACTGCTCGACCGCGCAGCTCGTGGTCGCGCTGAAGCCGCTGCACGACAAGGCGACGATCACCCGCGTCGTGGTCGCGACCTATCAATCGGTGTCGGGCGCCGGCAAGGATGCGATGGACGAACTGTTCACGCAGACCAAGGCCGTCTACACCAATGACGAGCTGATCAATAAGAAGTTTCCGAAGCGCATCGCCTTCAACATCATTCCCCAGATCGACGTCTTCATGGAAGACGGCTTCACCAAGGAAGAGTGGAAGATGATGGCGGAGACCAAGAAGATCCTTGATCCCAAGATCAAGCTGACCGCGACCTGCGTGCGCGTGCCAGTCTTCGTCAGCCACTCCGAGGCCGTCAATGTCGAGTTCGCCAACCCGATCACGGCCGACGAGGCGCGCAACATCCTGCGCAATGCGCCGGGGTGCCTCGTGATCGACAAGCACGAGCCGGGCGGCTACGTCACGCCCTATGAGGCCGCCGGCGAGGACGCGACCTATATCAGCCGCATCCGCGAGGACGCGACGGTGGAGAACGGCCTGTCGTTCTGGTGCGTCTCGGACAATCTGCGCAAGGGTGCCGCGCTGAACGCGATCCAGATCGCCGAAGTCCTGATCAACCGCAAGCTGATCACCGCCAAGAAGAAGGCGGCGTAACAGCGAAACGCGGGATACGGGTCAGGAAGCGCGAGGCATGGCGGAACAACAGGGGACCTATCGGCCCAATCCGACGCTGAAGCGCGTCGAACGTCGTTTCGAAAACCTGCTCTTCAACAGCCGCGGGCTGATGGCGCCGTTCTATTTCGGCCTTGTCATCAGCCTCGCGGCGTTGCTGCTCAAGTTTTGCATGGAGCTGTGGCACTTCATCCTGCATGTGCCGGATGCCAAGGAATCCGACATCATCCTTGGCGTGCTCTCGCTGATCGACATCTCGCTCACCGGCAATCTGATCCTGATCGTGGTGTTTTCCGGCTACGAGAATTTCGTCTCGAAGATCGATCCGGAAGGGCACCCGGATTGGCCGGACTGGATGACCAAGGTCGATTTCGGCGGCCTGAAGCAGAAATTACTTGCGTCGATTGTCGCGATCTCAGCCATTCAGGTGCTGAAGGCGTTCATGAACCTCGATACCGCCTTCGATCCCAGCAAGCTCGCCTGGCTGGTCGGTGTGCACCTGGTGTTCGTGGTGTCGTCCTTCATGCTCGCGATCTCCGACCGCTGGGGCAGCGGCCATCACGGAGGCGAATAGATTTCTGTTGGCCTGATTTCGGCGCGTCAGCGAACGCTGACGAATTCCTTCGCGACACGGTCGAGCACGAACAGCGAGCCTTCGGCGACGCCGAAATAGGCGCCGTGCAGTTGCATGTCACCGCTCTCCACGCGTTCGCGCACGAACGGGAAGGTCATCAGGTTCTCCAGCGAACGGAACACCGCGGCCTTCTCGATGCGGGTGACGAAGTCCTGCATGCTCTCATGCTCGCGCTGCTCGACGACCTCGCCCGGCTTGATGAACATCTGCATCCATTTGCCGATGAAGTCGCCAGGCGTCAGCGGCTTGATCTTGTCGACGAAGGCGCGGATGCCGCCGCACTGGGCATGGCCCAGCACCACGAGATTCTTCACCTTCAGTACAGTCACGGCATATTCCAGCGCGGCCGAGACGCCGTGGGCGTTGCTGTCGGGCTGGTAGACCGGAACCAGGTTGGCGATGTTGCGGACCACGAACAATTCGCCCGGGCCGGCGTCGAAGATCACTTCCGGCGAGACGCGGGAGTCGCAACAGCCGATCACCATGGTCTCGGGGAATTGGCCCCGCTCCGAGAGGTCCCGGTAGCGGGACTGCTCGGTCGGCAGCCGCTGCGTGGCAAAGGCGTGGTAGCCGTCGATCAATTGCTTCGGAAAGGACTGCATGCCACTGCCTAACCACAAGCGCATGTCCGGAACAAGACTTTCGGCGTCGGGGCTGAAATGATAGCGCCGGGGCTTGAAAAGCTGCGGCCGATCAGTGCCTAAACAATGGACTTTCGCTAGAGCATGATCCGGAAAAGTGCGAAGCGGTTTTCCGAAAAGATCATGCTTAAACAACAATCTGCCAGAGGCCTTGAGGAGATCACCATGACCCGTCCGCGCCGCAGCCTGTTGTTCATGCCGGGATCGAATGCACGGGCGCTGGAAAAGGCCCGGACGCTGCCGGCGGACGGCATCATCCTCGATCTCGAGGATTCGGTGGCCCCCGACGCCAAGGCGGTGGCCCGTGATCAGATTGCCAAGGCGGTCGCCGCCAAGGGCTTCGGCAAGCGCGAGGTCCTGATCCGGATCAACGCCCTCGACACGCCCTGGTGGGTCGACGACATCGGCATGGCCGGCAAGGCACAGCCGGACGGCATCCTGGTTCCCAAGATCTCCACCGTCGACGATCTCAACGCGGTTGCCGACCGCCTCAGCGACATCAATGCGCCCGCCTCGATTCGGGTCTGGGCCATGATCGAGACCGCGCGCGCGGTGCTCGATGCCGACAAGCTCGCCGCCGCGTCAAAGGATTCCGAAACCCGGCTCGCCGGCTTCGTGTTCGGGCCCAACGACATTGCGCGCGAGACCCGGATCCGGATGAAGCCGGGCCGCGCGGCGATGATCCCGATGATCACGCATTGCATCCTGGCGACCCGCGCGCACGGGCTCGAAATCCTCGACGGGCCCTATAGCGACATCAGCAATGTCGACGGCTTTGCCGAGGAATGCGCCCAGGGCCGCGATCTCGGCTTCGACGGCAAGACGCTGATCCACCCGAGCCACATCGATGCCTGCAACGCGATCTTTACGCCGCCGGAGGCGGAGGTCACTGAGGCGCGCAAGATCATCGCCGCCTTCGAACAGCCGGAGAACGCCTCGCGCGGTGCGATCCAGCTCGACGGCCGCATGGTGGAGCGGCTGCACGCCGAGATGGCCAAGCGCACGATCGCGATCGCAGACGCGATCGCCGCGATGGGGCATTAGCGCGATCGGCCCCTTACCCTCTCCCCTTGTGGGAGAGGGTGCGCTCGCGAAGCGAGCGCGGGTGAGGGGTTCTCTCCGCGGAGACAGACCCCTCATCCGTCGCGGACTGCGTCCGCGCCACCTTCTCCCACAAGGGGAGAAGGGAAGTGCTCACGCTCCAAACTTCTCCGTCGCCCACGCATAAAGACTGCCCGGGATCGGCGCGTGCTTGCCGCGTCCCTTTGGCGAGATGTGCAGGCCGACGATGGCGGGGTCGTTCAGGTACTTCGAAAAATCCGACGGCTCGAAGAACAGCTTTGGCTCGGCATGCACCGCGTAGAACGAACGCTTCGGCAGCGCGTGCTGCAATTCGCCTTCGCGGCGCGCCAGCGCGGTGAGCGCCGCCGGGCCGAAGATCGCGACGCGGATGTCGGCGAGGCGATTGGATTTGCCGCGCAGCCGGCGCATCGCAAAGGTCACGCGGTGACGCAGCGCCAGCCAGTCCGGCGTCAGCTCGTCCTGCTGCATCAGCGCTTCGAAGGCGCGCACGATTGGATCATTTTGCGGCAGATACAGCACCGAGTTGCCGAGCTGGCGCGGCCGTTCCCAGGCAAAATAAGGTTTTGCCGGATCGATCTCGACGCCCTTCAGCAGCAGCACATCGGCATCAAGCCAGAGGCCGGCGCGCTGCCGCATCAGCCGCATACGGAAGAAGTCGCTGAACTGCAGGATGGTCCAGTCGCGCCACGAACCGTCCGGCTCGGCCGGACGCAGCCTCTCCGAGAACGAATGCGGCAGCACGGCCTCGGCCTCGGCATTGCCGACGCCGTCGGGCAGGCCGGGAATCGGATCGAAGCTGTAGACCGTGACCTTGTGCCCGGCCGCCACCTGCGAGCGCAGGCAGGTCTGGCGCAGCGCGTCCATCGAGCCGTGCCAGAAGGTGACGATGTCAGGCAGCATGCGCGTCAGCTATCAGCAAGTCTGCGGCGAGGCAATTCGGCAAGCAAAAGCCCCGGCGCCCGAGGGCACCGGGGCTCGATGATACGCTGCCGCTCAGGCCCAGGCGCGCTCCTTGAGCTTGGCCTCAAAGGTGTCGATCGACGTCTTCTTCTCCATCGTCAGGCCGATGTCGTCGAGGCCGTTGATCAGGCAATGCTTGCGGAACGGGTCGATCTCGAACTTGACCTTGCCGCCGTCCGGACCGCGGATCTCCTGGTTGGGAAGATCGATGGTCAGTGTCGCATTGGCGCCGCGCTCGGCGTCGTCGAACAGCTTGTCGAGGTCCTCCTGCGACACGCGGATCGGCAGGATGCCGTTCTTGAAGCAGTTGTTGTAGAAGATGTCGCCGAACGAGGTCGAGATCACGCAGCGGATGCCGAAGTCGAGCAGCGCCCAGGGCGCGTGCTCGCGGCTCGAGCCGCAGCCGAAATTGTCGCCGGCGACCAGCACCTTCGCGTTGCGATAGGCGGATTGGTTGAGGACGAAATCCGGGTTTTCGCTGCCGTCATCCTTGTAGCGCTGCTCGGAGAAAAGCCCCTTGCCAAGGCCGGTGCGCTTGATGGTCTTGAGGTACTGCTTCGGAATGATCATGTCGGTGTCGACATTGATGATCTTCAGCGGCGCCGCGACGCCTTCCAGCGTAGTGAACTTGTCCATCGTTGCACTTCCCGGTCAAAATGAGGGATAGGGGCGGTTATTTATCGCGAATGCGACAGCGGTAAAAGGGCCATTTCTGCAGGGCTAGCCCGCATCGGCCTCAATCGCCTCCATATCAGCGTCGGAGAGGCCGAAATGGTGGCCGATTTCATGGATCAGCACGTGACGGACGATGTGACCGAGGGTCTCGTCGTGCTCGGCCCAGTAGTCCAGGATCGGCCGGCGGTACAGCCAGACCAGGTTGGGCAGTCGGGCGACGTCGCCATGGCTCTGCTGCGGCAGGCCGATGCCGTGGAACAGGCCGAGCAGGTCGAACTCGCTTTCGGCCTGCATCTCGTCGAGCACCTCGTCGGTCGGGAAGTCGTCGACGCGGATGATCAGACCCTCGCAGAGGGCCCGGAAGGTCTCCGGCAGGCGCTCGAAAATCTCGTGCGCCATGGCCTCCATCTCGGCGAGCGAGGGGGCTTTGGCTGTGGTCCACATGACACTCCTTTAGCGCGAGTGCCTCAGGCGGCGCCAGCGCAGTTGACCTTGGCGGTGCAATGGGAGACCGTGCGGCCCAACAATGGGGCTCAAGGATGGGGCTTGGGTGGGCGTGATGAAACGGATCGTGGCGGCAGTGCTGTTGGCTGGTGCAGTCGGGCTCTCGCTTCCGGCGGGACAGGCGCAGGCACAGAGCGCGGCGGCTGAAGCGCGCATCGGTCGGGCGGACCCGGTTGTGCGCGAGCGGGTCGTCGAGCGCCGCCGGCTGAAGCGCGTGCCGATCTACCGATCCCGGCCCGATCATTGGGAACCGGATGTCATCCCGCGCTACAATCCCGGTCCGAACGCCGTGCGCGACTGCACCGCGACCTATGTCCAGGAGCACCGGCCGAGCGGCACCGTGATCACCCCGCGCATGAACTGCTTCTGGCGGCCCGGCTAGAGCGGGATGAGTATTGGTTGAATCGGATCGCCGCGGTTGCGGTTCACCTCACCCCGTCGGGGAGAGGTCGGATTGCGGAGCAATCCGGGTGAGGGCTCTCGCTCTCTCGATAGACCGTACCCCTCACCCGATTTGCTACGCAAATCGACCTCTCCCAAGGGAGAGGTGAACTTTCGACGCCGCTCCAGGTCAACCTAATCTCATCATGCTCTAGCTGCGCGTCCGCCGGCGTGCCGCACGGATCATTGCGGCAGCCGCGATCAATCCCATCGTTCCATAGACCGCGACCGCCATCAGCATTTGCGTGAGGTGGCTCGCCGTTCCCATGCCGCCGCCCGGTCCTTGCGAGGCGAGCGCGAGATCGGCGAGCATGATGGAACCGCTGAGCGTCGCGAACGCGGTACGCAGCAACCGCGCGCGTGTGCCTGTTTGTGTCACGGCAACCTCCTGCAACAGAGTGCACGCGAGATACGATAATAGTCCATGCCGGGTTTTGCATGCGAGCGCGAAAAATCGCGCGCTGCGTCGGAACCTGAGCGCGCCAGCAGCATTCACAATCGTGGAGCAGTCATTCACATCCCATTCACGTCATCCGCACTCTGCTTGCGATCTGCGTCGCGGCAACGGCGGTCGATTCGCGCGCGAACGCGAGGCGTCGTTGCAAGACGTGACATCAAGGGATCAAGGAGAAGACTTATGAAGGTGATGAAGGTTCTGGGGCTTGCGGCCGTCGGTGCCGTGCTGGTCTTGGCGGCGCCGGCCGAGCGCGCAAATGCGATGTCGCTGGCGACGCCAGGCACGGCCGCAAAGGTTCAGGACAACGCGAACCAGACAACCACGCAAGTGGGCTGGCATCGCGGTTGGGGTCGCGGACATCACCGTGGCTGGGGGCATCGTCGCCACTGGCACCGCTGATCGCGCGGCGTATCAGCGCAGTTGAGACACAGGCCGTGAGCAGCGGGCCTGTTGTCGTTTGCAGCCATCAAACCGGCAGACTCGCGCACGCGAGATGATATCAATCGCAATCTGCAGGAGTTGATCATGATGAGATGGATCGGTGTTGCCGCGGTCGCTTGTGCCTTTGCATTGACGGCGCCGGCATCGGCAACCGCGGCGACGTCAGCCAAGCCGCAGGCTGGCACGCAACAGCGGCACGCGGGCAAGGCAACTGACTTCAGCGCACAGCGCCATCATCACCATTACCACCGCCACCATTACCGCCACGGCTACGGGCCGTACTACCGGTCCTTTTCCACCTATCAGCCCTACGGCTCCTACTATTACGCGCGGCCGTATTATTATCGGCCATATCCGTATGCCGCGCCGGCGCCGTTCACCTTCGGCTTCGGGTTCGGCCCGTTCTGGTGAACCGCGGTTCGCGCGCGACTGCGCAGAGCCAACAGAAGGGGCGGCTCCGATCGCCGGGCGCCGTCCTTCGCAGTGAGAAGCTGCCTGATCCGGTCAGGCCGCGCGGATCTTGTCCAGGAACGCGTTGACGTTGCCGCGCAACGTTGCCGATTGCTGACTGAGATCGTCGGCGGCCGTCAGCACCTGCGTGGCTGCCGATCCGGTCTCGGTGGCGGCTTCGTTGACGCTGCCGACATTCGCCGACACCTCGCTGGTGCCGCGCGAAACTTCCTGGATGTTCTTCGAGATGTCGCGGGTAGCGGCGCTCTGCTGCTCGACAGCGGCGGAGATCGCCGCCGCGATTTCGCTCATCCGCCCGATGGTGCCGCCGATCGCCCGGATCGCGGCGACGGCTTGACCGGTCTCCTGCTGGATTGCCGCGATCTGCGAGGAGATGTCCTCCGTCGCCTTGGCGGTCTGGGTGGCAAGCGCCTTCACTTCATTGGCGACCACCGCGAAGCCTTTGCCGGACTCGCCGGCGCGGGCGGCTTCGATCGTTGCGTTCAGCGCCAGCAGATTGGTCTGCGAGGCGATGTTCTGGATCAGCGAGATCACCTCGCCGATCCGCTGCGCCGCCGCGGCCAGGCTTTCGATGGTCGCGTTAGTCCGATCGGTTTCGTCCACCGCCGCTCTTGCGGTCTCGGCCGCCTGCGTCACCTGGCGGGTGATCTCGCTGATCGAGGCGTGCAGTTCCTCGGTTGCGACCGCGACGGTCTGGACATTCGCCGAGGCTTCGTTGGATGCGGTGGCGACGAACGTCGCCTGCCGGCTGGTTTCCTCCGCGGTCGCCGACATGCTTCCGGCGGTCGCGTGCATCTCGGTCGAGGCCGCGGTCAGGGCGTTCAGCGCTTCCGAGACCTGATTGTCGAAGGTCGCGATGTGGCCCTCGACGGCGCGCTGCCGGGCCTCCTTGCGCAGCTGCTCCTCGCGCTGTTCGGCTTCGAGGCGGCGCGCCGTGATCGCATTCTCCTTGAACACGCGCAGCGACTTGGCGAGGCCGCCGACCTCGTCGCTCCGGTCATCGCCGACCACCGCGATGTCGAGATCGCCGTCGGCGAGCTTCGTCATCTCCTCCGTCATGCGCGACAGCGGCCGCGCGATCTGGCTGAATGCGATCCAGGCGAGGATATTGAAGGCACAGAGCAGCCCGGCGGCGGCGCCGAACAGCAGCACGAGGCGGGTCTGGTCGGCGGTAGCGATGCCCTGGTCACGCGCGGCCTGCATGCCCTTCACATTGGCGGCGATCAGGCTGGCGACCGCCTCCATCGCGGTCTGGCGATGCTTGGCCGCGACATTGCGCGAGTAGGCGAAGGCGTCCTCCAGCTTGCCCGCGGTGACCAGCTCGAACACCTTCGCGCTGGCCTCGCGGCGGTCCTTGACCGCGCGGCGCAGCGTGTCGATCAGCTGCTGCTGTCCGGCGTCCGATGTGACGGACGCCAGGCGGTCGACCGCGGCAAGCGTCGCATCGGTTGCCTTGTTGTAGGCTTCGATGTTGGAGGCGATCGCCTTGGTATCGGCGGCGCTGAGGATGACATTCTTCTCGCTGACGGCCGCGCTGTTGAAGTTGCTCTCGGCTTCGAGGCTGTACTGTACGCGGCGGGCGTTGCCATCCACCAGGTCGGACGCGGTCGCCGACAAATGGCTCAGCGCCAGCGAGGCCTGGACGACGATGCCGATCGCGACCAGGGCGATAATGGCCGCGGGCACCGCGATCTTGGCAATGATGGGCAAATTCTGAAACTTGATGGTCATTTCCGGTCCCACGATAATGCTGCTGTTTCCATCGGCTCACCCGGCCGATGAGGCACGTGTGAGGACGCGATGCCACGGCTTGGCCTGCTGGCCGCGCCGTGGAAACCGAAGTCGTCCTGAATTTTCTGATTGATTGTCCGTTAACCCTAGACACCAACCCTTAGCAAAGGGTTCACGCCGGTAGCGGGCAACGGCATCAGGGCGCAAAGCCCTTGGCGAGCAGCACGACGCCTTGCGCATCCGCTTTGCGGTCCCGGGAGATCTCGACATATTCAGGCGATTCCGACCAGGCGCGGAATGCGGCTTCGTCAGGGAACGACATCAGCACCAGCTTGTCGCGATCCCAGGTGCCTTCGAGCACCGCGGGCTGTTCGTCGGCCGACAGCAGCCGTCCGTTGAACTTCCTGAACACGTCGAAGAAGCGCGCCTGATACCAATCATAGGCGGCACGATCGGTCATCTTGAGCTGCACGATCACATAGACGGTCACTGGCGTTGCTCCGGACTTTTCGTCGCACAGATTTGCGCGTTCATGGCGCATTCACTCAGGGATTTCTAGCGTTGCGGCGGGAGCGACCGCAATGAACGCAATGCAACCGGCTGCCATGCAGCGTGGGTGTGATTGCTGTTGTCAGGGAGGTTCTGAAGATGAGGGAAGGGTATTTGCGGCGTGGCTTGGTGCGCCGTCTCGGTGCCGCGGCGGCAGCGGTCCTCGCGCTGTCGATTGGCGCGCAGCAACGCGCCGAAGCGCTGTCGCTGGCGAGCCCGGGCACCGTGCCCGCGGCGAAGTCTGCGGCCGATGCAATGACGACAGAGGTCCGGCATGGCGGTGGCGGCGGCCACGGTGGCGGCGGTCACGGCGGCGGAGGTTTTCATGGCGGCGGCTTCCGTGGCGGTGGATTCCATGGTGGCCGATTTCACGGCGGTGGCTTTCGCGGCTTCCATGGTGGCGGCTTCCGCGCTGCGCCGGCGTTCCATGGCGGCTTCCATCGCTATGGTGGCATCCATCGCCACTACGGTGGCTACCACCGTTTCTATGGCGGCGGGTACCGCTACGGCTACCGCCGGCACTTCCATCACCGGCGCTACTTCTATGGATCGTCCTACTACTATCCGGCCTACTATCATCACCGCCGTTGCCGGGTGGTCTGGACCTATTACGGGCCGCGCCGGATCTGCCGGCCGTATTGGCATCACCGTCACCATTGGCGGCCGTATGGTTATTGGTGAAGGCTGAAATGACAGCGGGCGCCAAACGGCGCCCGTTTTGTCAGGTCACTCTCGCGCGAAGGCACCTAGAGCGTTTTCGAGCGAAGTGAACGCCGGTTCGCGTGAAGAAAACACGTCAAAACAAGAATCTAGAGCTTCGGTTCTGATCCAATCAGAACCGAAAATGCTCTAGTCCCAGTTCTTCAGCCTCCAGGGCTTGATCTTCCACGGCGTCAGGTTTTCGATCCGCCATTGCGTCCAGCGCTCCGGCGGCCAGTGGCTGAGGCGCGAGGTCTCCTTCACCTCGGGAGTCGGATCGATGATGCGTGGCGCGGCGCGGCGGCGCTTCTGCCGCGTCGCCTCGCGGATCATGTCGACGAATTCGCGCTTGTCGTCAGCCACGTTCGGCTCCCCGCGAAGCTTGTCCTCGCAAGGAGCCAGTGTGCGTGCGCCCCGTTAACGAGCCGTTTCCACAACGGCTCGAGCTTGAGACGAAAACTTCGTTTACCGCCAGTCGCGGACGTCGACGAAGTGGCCGGCGATCGCGGCGGCGGCGGCCATCGCGGGCGACACCAGATGGGTGCGGCCCTTGAAGCCCTGGCGGCCCTCAAAGTTGCGGTTCGAGGTCGAGGCGCAGCGCTCTTCCGGCTTCAGCTTGTCCGGATTCATCGCAAGGCACATCGAGCAGCCCGGCTCGCGCCATTCGAAGCCGGCCGCAATGAAGATCTTGTCGAGGCCTTCGGCCTCCGCCTGCTCCTTCACGATGCCCGAGCCCGGCACGATCATCGCGTTGACGTGGGCATTGACGGTCTTGCCCTCGGCGATCTTCGCCGCAGCACGCAGGTCCTCGATTCGGCCGTTGGTGCAGGAGCCGATGAAGACGCGGTCGAGCTTGATGTCGGTGATCTTGGTGCCGGCGGTCAGGCCCATATATTTCAGCGCGCGATGCTTGGAGAGCCGCTTGGCCTCGTCCCCGATCTTGTCGGGATCGGGCACGAAGCCGGTCACCGAGATGACGTCCTCGGGCGAGGTGCCCCAGGTGACGATCGGCGGCAGCTTGGCGGCGTCGAGCCGGAGCTCGTGGTCGAAATGCGCGCCCTCGTCGGAGCGCAGCGTCTCCCAGTAGCGCATCGCGGCATCCCAGGCCGCGCCCTTCGGCGCCTTCGGACGGTCGCGCAGGAAGTCGAACGCCTTCTGGTCGGGCGCCACTAGGCCGGCGCGCGCGCCGCCTTCGATCGACATGTTGCAGACCGTCATGCGGCCTTCCATCGAGAGTGCACGGATCGCCTCGCCGGCATATTCCAGCACGTAGCCGGTGCCGCCGGCGGTGCCGATCTCGCCGATGATCGCCAGGATGATGTCCTTGCCGGTCACGCCGTCGGGCAATTTGCCGTCGACGACCGCGCGCATGTTCTTGGCCTTCTTCTGGATCAGCGTCTGGGTCGCCAGCACGTGCTCGACCTCGGAGGTGCCGATGCCGTGCGCGAGCGCGCCGAACGCGCCATGGGTCGAGGTGTGGCTGTCACCGCAGACGATGGTGGTGCCGGGCAGCGTAAAGCCCTGCTCCGGGCCGATGACGTGGACGATGCCCTGACGCTTGTCGAATTCGTCATAATACTCGATGCCGAATTCCTTGGCGTTCTCCGCCATCACCCGCATCTGCTCGATGCTTTCGGGATCGGGATTGGGCTTCGAGCGATCGGTGGTCGGGATGTTGTGGTCGACGACGGCGAGCGTCTTCTCCGGCGCGTGCACCTTGCGGCCCGCAGTGCGCAGGCCTTCGAATGCCTGCGGCGAGGTCACCTCGTGCACCAGATGGCGATCGATATAGAGCAGGCAGGTGCCGTCGTCGGCCTCGTGGACCAGATGGTCGTTCCAGATCTTGTCGTACAGCGTGGTCGGTTTGGACATGAGCTTGTGCTCCAGAGGAAATTCAGTGGTGAATGGCGTTAAGCGCGCCGCGGCGCGCGAGCAGGCGAAAGCGTCCAGGCAGCGTTACGCTGCGCGCGTAAGCTCTGACGTTGCCGACGTCGCAAAGCGCCCGAAGAAGCGGCCGGGCAGCCGCGAGCGATCGTCGATCACGACGCGCTGGCAGGGCTGGCTTGCTTGATCCGGAACCATTCTAAATTTCTAACACAGGGCTTGCGCCCGCGACAATCGATCGATGCGCGGGGCGCCTCTTCGTCATTGCCGGGCTTGCCGCCTTCGCTAAGGCTTCGTCGGCCGAGTGAGCTTGTGGCCCGGCGTAGCCTTGGCGGAGTCGGGACCCGGCAATCCATCCATCTTGAGCAACAAGTTCCTCTTCCTGATGGATGCGCGGGTCAAGCCCGCGCATGACGAGTTGAGGCTGATCCTCGATATAGGCACGCCGCAACAAAAAAGCGCGGGGCAGGCCCCGCGCTTTCGGTCACACAACCCTTTCGGGATGGTTTACTCGCCGACGGCAGTCGGGCGGTCCTGCTTCTCGACGATGCGGGCCGACTTGCCGCGCAGGTTGCGCAGGTAATAGAGCTTGGCGCGACGAACCTTGCCGCGGCGCACGACCTTGATCGAGTCGATCATCGGCGACATCACCGGGAAGACGCGCTCGACGCCCTCGCCGTAGGAGATCTTGCGCACGGTGAAGCTCTCGTTGAGGCCCTGGCCGGAACGGCCGATGCAAACGCCTTCATAGGCCTGCACACGGGTGCGTTCGCCTTCGACCACCTTCACATTGACGATGACGGTATCGCCGGGTCCGAATTCCGGGATGGTTTTGGTGGCGGCGAGCTTGTCGAACTGCTCTTTTTCGAGCTGCTGAATCAGGTTCATCGAAATCTCCATCGGCGGCGCGCCCAGCCTGTGCGGGCTGCGCAAACGTCCATCTATCCTGCGCGTGTGCGGATTAGGCCGTGCCTATAAGGCAAAGCGCAGGGTTTGTCACCCGTCTGTCGTGTTTTTTGTCCCTGGTGGAGCGGCTTTTTGGCCGGCCTTCCGGGCCCAGAGGTCCGGCCGGCGGTCCGCCGTCAGCGTCTCGGACTGGGCCAGCCGCCAGGCCGCCACCTTGGCGTGGTCGCCGGAAATCAGGATTTCGGGGATCTGACGGCCCTCGAACTCCTGCGGACGGGTGTATTGGGGGTATTCAAGTAGTCCTTCGGAGAAGCTCTCCTCGGTTCCCGAGGCCTGCTTGCCCATCACCCCCGGCAACAGGCGGACGCAGGCGTCGATCAGGGCCATCGCGGCGATTTCGCCGCCCGACAGCACGTAATCGCCGATCGAGACCTCCTCCAGCCCGCGGGCCTCGATCACCCGCTGGTCGATGCCCTCGAAGCGGCCGCAGACGACCAGAGGTCCCGGTCCGGCCGCGAGCTCCGCGACCCGCTCCTGGGTCAATGGCCGACCCCGCGGGCTCATCAGCAGGCGCGGGCGGTCAGGCGCAATGGAAGCGGCGTCGATTGCCGTCGCCAGCACGTCGGCCCGCAGCACCATGCCCGGACCGCCACCGGCCGGCGTGTCGTCGACGCTGCGGTGCTTGTCGGTCGCCGACGCGCGGATGTCGCGCGCCTCCAGCGCCCAGAGGCCGCCGGCCAGCGCCTTGCCGGCCAGGCTGACGCCGAGCGGCCCCGGAAACATGTCCGGGAACAGGGTCAGCACGGTGGCGCGCCAGAGTGTCGCTTGGGTTGTCATGGCCTCTGGTTACGGCACCACGGCCGTGAGGTCGAGGCTCTGCATGATGGCGGCGGCGTCGACCGCGCGGCGGAAGTCGGCGAGCCCAAAGGTCGCGACATTGATCTTGCGCAGATCCAGCAGGCTTTCGGCGGCGAGGCCGGCGAGCTGGCCCGGCGCGGTGCGGTCGTACATGAACTGCCCGACCACCTCCCAGTCGTTGGCCAGCATCTCGCGGAAGGAGAGTTCGAGCGGCACGTCGGCGCTGCCCATCAGTACCATCCGGCCGCCGCGCTTGAGCGCACGCAGAGAGGACAGCGTGGTCGAGGTACTCCTGGCGGCGCCGAGCAAATCGAGCGCGACAATCGGCGCTGCCGCCGGCGGCGCTGCGGATGATCGAAAGATCGCCTGCGGCATCGCCGGTGACGACAGCGGGAATGACGCGCGGACCAAAAGCATCGCGCAAATGCTCGAGCGCGGCCTGCTTGCGTCCGACCGCGACGACGCGGCCCGCGCCCATCGCGACCGCGAGCATCACGCCGCCCGAGCCGAAATAACCGGTCGCGCCGTTGACGATGATGGTCTGCCCGCCGCGCAGGCCGGAGCGCTGCAATCCGCCGAACGGCACGATCAGTTTTGCCAATCCGATCAGCTCGGTGGCCGGTCTGTCGTCGAGATTGGCAAGCGGCGTGACGCAGGCGGCCGGCCAGTGCGCGATCTCGGCGAACACGCCGTTGCGCCAGCGTGCCTGCAGCGCCAGCGCCTCCGGCGTCGTGACCGTCGCAGTGAGGCCGATCAGGATCTGCGGCGGATCGCGATCCGGCACGTCGCCGCGCAGATGCGGGCTCAGGAACACGCGGTCGCCGCTCGCAACGTGCGTGACGTTCTCGCCGGTGGCGACGACGCGCGCGATCGCGTTGGTACCCGGCACGAACGGCATCGGCGGCAGGCTGTAGGGCAGTGCGCCCGACAGAAGTTTGTTGGTGTAGGACAGCACCATGCCGGCCTCGATCCGCACCACGACGCCATCGGGCGCGGGGCTGGGCGTTGCGACATCCTCGAAGCGAAGATCATTGTGGGCGTGCAGCCGCCAGGCCTTGTGCGTGCTTGTCATGGTTTTGCTTTCCGTTGGCCGTCCTCATCGACGCAACGGTCTATGTATTGCGCAGCCGGGGCAGCGCCAGAGTGACGATGGAAGTTGGAGTGCTTGCCGTCAGGCACCGGCGCGGTGCGTGCCGGCTTTGTCGCCAAGATGCCGTGCCAGCGCGATGGCGAGCGGACAGACCGCCAGCGCCGTGATCGCGGTGGCCGCGGTCGCGAGCGTCGGGCCGAGTGCGTCACCAAGCAGGCCGTAGAGCACCGGTGCGACCGCGCCAGATCCGATCGTTCCCGTATAGAACAAAGCAAAAGCGCGTTCGGTCTGATGTGCCGGCGTGAGTTCGGGCACCGTGCCATAGAGCACGGATGAGGTGCCGTTGAGCATCACGCCGAGCAGCGGCAGCAGTATCATGGTCGGCGCCAGCGGCAGCACCAGCACCGCAGCGATCAACGCCGCCGTGCCGCCTTCGGTGATCAGCACGGTGCGCAGCGTGCCGACGCGTTCGCCGAGCCAGCCGCAGGTGAATTTTCCCGCCGCGCCGCCGATGAAGACCAGCGCCAGCGCGAGGCCGTTGGTCGGCAGCGCGGCGCCCTTGTCGCGCAACAGGAACGGCAGGAAGGTGAGAAACCCCATCCTGACCGCGGTGTCGAGGATTCCGATCGCGAGCAGCCAGGAGAAGCCGCCGCCGGCGCTTGCGTGGCGTGACGCTGCGGCCGCCTTGCGCTCGGCGCCCTTGCCGACCAAGGGCATCCAGAGCGCGATGCAGATCGCGACGAGCAGGCCGGCCAAGGCGAGCACGAGCAGCGTGTGCCGCCACGACATGATCACGAGCAGAACCGAGGTCAGTGCCGGGATCGCCGCCTTGCCGAGATCGCCGGAGAAATTGTAGATGCCGAGCGGCCCGCGTGCTGCCGAACCATAGGCGCGCGACACCGCGGCCGATGCGATCGGATGCTGCGTGCTCGAGCCCGCGCCGGAGAGTGCGAGCGCAAGACCAAGTCCGACGACGCCGCCGGAGAATCCGGCAAACACATAGCCCAGCGCCGACAGTGCCGTGCCCGCGATCAGGATGACCTTGCCGTCGATTCGCTCGGCAATCCGTCCGACCGGAATCTGCAAGCCAGCCATGGCGCCGGCATAGAGCCCTCGCAGCAGCGCCAGCAGCCCGTAGCTCAGCGCGAATTCGGCCTGCCAGACCGGCAGCAGCACGTAGATCAGGTCGGTGTAGCCGTCATGGAGGGCGTGGTTGAGCCCGGTCACCGTCAACGTGCGCGTCGCCCGGGCGTGGTCGGGACGGGATGCGTCGATTTCCGCGGATGCGCTCATTGTCGCGATCCGGAGCAAGAAAATCTAAAGGTAGGACGGGGGCGCATTGGAGCGAAGTCTCAAAAAATGAAGATATGTGAGCATCTTGCTACGCAAAATGCGCCCGATCGGCCGCTGTCACAAATCAGTAATAATGGGATCATGCGTTAGAAAATCTGGTATTAAGGGGTCATGTTCGTCCCGCGCCGCAGCCTGCCGCCGCTCAATGCGGTCCGCGCCTTCGAGGCCGCCGCGCGCCTCGGCAGCTTCAAGGAAGCGGCCGCCGAGCTCAGCGTGACCCACGGCGCGGTCAGTCAGCAGATCCGGCTGCTCGAGGAATGGCTGGGCGCGCCAGCGCTGTTCCGGCGCTCGGTCCGCCGCGTGGTGCTGACGCCGGCGGGTGCGGCCTTGCTGGCGGAATTCGCGCCCGCGCTCGACCGGATTTCCGCAGCCGTGCAGCAGCATCGCGAGCGACGCGGCGATGCGGCTGTCGCGGTGCTGCGCGTCAACGCGCTCGCGACCTTCAGCCTGCGCTGGCTGTTGCCGCGGATGAGCCGGTTTCGCGCCGAGCATCCTGATATCGAGGTGCGCCTCGCCACATCGAACGATCCGGTGGATGCGCTGCCCGAACCATTCGACGTCGTGATCCGCGGTGGCCCCGACACCTTCCACGGCTTTTCGTCGCGCTTCCTGGTGTCGGAGCGGCGGCTGCCGGTGTGCAGTCCGGCGCTATCAGCGCAATTGCCGCTGCATGAGATCGCAGATCTCTCCCGGCATACGCTGCTGCACGTCACGTCGATGCCGCGGCTGTGGCGCGACTGGCTCACCGAGGCCGGGCAATCCGCGCTGGAGCCGGCGGCCTCGCTGACCTTCGATCATTTCTATCTGACGATTCAGGCCGCGCTCGATGGTCTCGGCGTTGCGATGGGCCCAACGGCGCTGATTGCGGATGATCTCGCCGCCGGGCGTCTGGTGACGCCGTTTCCGGCGATCAGCCTGCCGGCGCGCAGCTACTTCGCGTATTTTCCGGCGGGCCGCAGCAACGATCCGCACAGCGCAGTGTTCTGCGACTGGCTCGAGCAGCAAGGCCGGATGACGGGCTGAAAATGTCTCTTGATCAAGCCGCCGACGGATCGTCGCCGTCGATTTCCTGCGGCGGCTCGATTACGACGCGGCCGCCGGCGAGATCGACCGTCGGCACCACGGCGTTGGTGAAAGGCAGCAGCATCGTCGCGCCCTGCGGCGGGGCGATCTCGATGATGTCGCCGGCGCCGAAATTATGGATCGCGATCACCTTGCCGAGCGGCTGCTCCGATGTCGTCACCGCGGCGAGGCCGATCAGGTCGGTGTGGTAATATTCACCGTCATCGGTTTCCGGCAGCCGGTCGCGCGGAATGTAGAGCTCGAGGCCGTTGAGCCGTTCGGCATCATCGCGGCTGGCGACGCCCTTCAGCGTCACCACCAGATGATCCTTGGCCTCGCGCGCATGCGTGACCTCGAACTGGCGCGTGCCGTCCTTGGTCATCAGCGGGCCGTAATCCTTCACGGCCAGCGGGTCTTCGGTGAAGGTCCATAGCCGGACGGCGCCGCGCACACCATGCGCAGCGCCGATACGGGCGACACAGACCGGTGCTGTCACCGCAGCAGCCGTTCAGCTTACGCCTTGGCGGCGGCTTCGGCCTGCGCCTTGCGCTCCTTGCGCGGCACGGCCTTTTCCGGGTTGTTGCGCGCGGTGCGCTTGACGACGCCGGCAGCGTCGAGGAAGCGGGTGACGCGATCCGACGGCTGCGCGCCCTTGGCGAGCCAGGCCTTCACCTTGTCCATGTCGAGCTTCAGCCGCGCCTCGTTGTCCTTCGGCAGCAGCGGGTTGAAGTGGCCGAGACGCTCGATGAAGCGGCCATCGCGCGGAAAGCGCGAGTCGGCGACGACGACGTGATAGACCGGACGCTTCTTGGTGCCTGCGCGAGCGAGGCGGATAACAACGGACATCTAGTTCTCCTTCAAAGGTCGATGTGTTCGATTGATTGGCATTCCGCGTCGCGCCGGCCGCATTTGAGCCGCCGCGACGAATTCCTCATTTCTTCTTGCCCGGGAAGCCGCCGAGGCCCGGCAGCGTCGGCTTGCCGGAAAGGCCGGTCAGGCCCGGCACATTCGGCAGGCCGCCGCGGAGGCCAACCGGCAAATCCTTCGGCAAATTGGGCAGGCTGCCGCCGGCGCCGCCCTGCATCTTGTCGGCGAGCGCCTTCATCTCCTCGGCCGAAGGCGGCTTCATGCCGCCGCCAAAGCCCATCGCCTGCGCGATGCCGGCGAGCGGGCCGCGCTTGCCGCTTCCCATGGCCTTCATCATGTCGGCCATGTTCCGGTGCATCTTCAGCAGCTTGTTGACCTGCTCGACGCTCTGGCCGGCGCCGGCCGCGATGCGCTTCTTGCGGCTGGCCTTCAGGATGTCCGGGTTCTTGCGCTCCTGCCGCGTCATCGAGTCGATGACGGCGACCTGGCGCTTGATGATCTTGTCGTCGATGCCGGCGGCCGCGATCTGGTTCTTCATCTTGGCGATGCCGGGCATCATGCCCATCAGGCCGCCGATGCCGCCCATGTTCGCCATCTGCTGCAGCTGTTCGCGCATGTCGTTGAGATCGAACTGACCCTTGCGCATCCGCTCGGCGGTGCGCGCGGCCTTCTCGGCGTCGATGTTGGCCGCAGCCTTCTCGACCAGCGAGACCACGTCGCCCATGCCGAGGATGCGGCCGGCGATGCGGTTCGGATGGAAATCTTCCAGCGCGTCAGTCTTTTCGCCCGTGCCGAGCAGCTTGATCGGCTTGCCGGTCACCGCACGCATCGACAGCGCAGCGCCGCCGCGGCCGTCGCCGTCGACTCTTGTCAGCACGATGCCGGTGAGGCCGACGCGCTCATCGAACGCTCGCGCAAGGTTGACCGCGTCCTGGCCGGTGAGGGAGTCCGCGACCAGCAGCACTTCATGCGGGTTGGCGGCGGCTTTGATCTCGGCCGCCTCCTTCATCATGTCTTCGTCGAGCGTGGTGCGGCCGGCGGTGTCGAGCAGCACGACGTCGTAGCCGCCGAGCTTGCCGGCCTCGAGCGCGCGCCTGGCGATCTGCGGCGGCATCTGGCCGGCGACGATCGGCAGCGTCGGAATATCGAGGTCGCGGCCAAGCACCGCGAGCTGTTCCATCGCCGCCGGGCGATAGACGTCGAGCGAGGCCATCAGCACCTTGCGCTTGTCGCGCTGGACCATGCGCCGCGCGAGCTTTGCGGTGGTGGTGGTTTTGCCGGAGCCCTGCAGACCGACCATCATGATCGGCACGGGCGGCACGGAGTTGATATCGATGGTCTGGCCGTCGGAACCGAGCGTGGCGACGAGCTCGTCATGGACGATCTTCACCACCATCTGGCCGGGCGTCACCGACTTGACGACGGTGGCGCCGATCGCCTGCTCGCGGACCCGGTCGATGAAGCTGCGGACGACCTCGAGCGCGACGTCGGCTTCGAGCAGCGCGCGGCGCACCTCGCGCATCGCGGCATCGACGTCCTTTTCGGTCAGCGCACCGCGCCCCGTCAGACGATCGAGAATGCCACCAAGCCGTTCCGACAGATTGTCGAACAATGCCGTTGTCCTTCGTTGCGCCCGTGAGCGCGCGTCATCCGTTTCTCGTCATACCCCGCGAAAGCGGGGTATCCAGTACGCCGCGGCCTCCCGGTTCAATCCGAGCTGCTCTGGAATACTGGATCACCCGCTTTCGCGGGTGATGACCACATAGTCCGCCTTGGCACCGTGCCAAGACGATGGTCCAAACACTTTCGCGCCCGAGGGCGCATCGCGCTGTCGGGCGTTGGCCTCTGGCCTCGAGGGCCAGTCGGCGGGTCGAAAAGACGGATCTTTCCGAGAAAGTGGCGGCGTTAAACGCTGCCGGGGGCGCAAAGTCAAGGAAAGTTTCGCCGCGATCGGCGCGGCATGTCCAGTAAGGCGCTGAAATTGCGTCATTTTGTCGGGTTGGTTCCGAATTCGTCGGTGCCACCCATATAAACCGCGCCCGCCTCCTATTTGGGAACCCGCTTGCCCATCATCACCCGCCGCCGCCTTTTCGCAACCTTGACCGGAGCCGCTGCCGCGATCGGCGTGCCCTCGATCTGGATGTCCACCATGAAAACCTATGACGGCCCCGTCTCCGATCATTTCGACGGCCTGCACTTCTTCGATCCGGATGGCTCGCCGCCGAAATCGCTCGGTGAGGTGCTGCGCTGGCAGTTCGGGGGCAGGCGGCAGCGCGCGGTCTGGCCGGAATGGGCGCCGAGCCCCTATGCCGATACGCCGCCGCCGCGCGTCGATGGCGGTGGGGTGCGGTTATGTTTCGTCGGCCATGCCAGCTGGCTGATCCAGACCGGCGGTCTCAACATCCTGGTCGATCCGGTGTGGTCGATGCGCGCCTCGCCGTTCAGCTTCGCAGGTCCCATGCGGCACAACGATCCCGGCATCGCCTTCGAGAAGTTGCCCAGGATCGATATCGTGCT
The DNA here is from genome assembly GCF_011058295.2 of Bradyrhizobium sp. 6(2017). Classification (NCBI taxonomy): domain Bacteria; kingdom Pseudomonadati; phylum Pseudomonadota; class Alphaproteobacteria; order Hyphomicrobiales; family Nitrobacteraceae; genus Bradyrhizobium; species Bradyrhizobium sp. 6(2017). The sequence continues at coordinate 440,183 of NZ_CP049289.2, forward strand.
GGTGTCGCACGGCCATTACGATCATCTCGATGTCGCGACGCTGTCGAAGCTCACGGCGACGTTTGCGCCGCGGGTGATCACGCCGCTCGGCAACGACGTCACGATGCGCGCATCGGATGCCGCGATCAAAGCCGAAGCGTTCGACTGGCATCAGCGCGTCGAGCTCGGCAGCGGCCTTGCCGCGACGCTGGTGCCGACGCGGCACTGGTCGGCGCGCGGCCTGCTCGATCGCAACAAGGCGCTGTGGGCGAGCTTCGTGCTGGAGACGCCGGCCGGCAAACTCTACATCGTCTGCGATTCCGGCTATGGCGACGGGCGGCATTTCCGCCGTGTCGCCGACGCGCACGGTCCGCTGCGGCTCGCGATCCTGCCGATCGGCGCCTATGAGCCGCGCTGGTTCATGCGCGACCAGCACATGAATCCGGAGGATGCGGTGAAGGCGCTCGCCGATTGCGGCGCCGCCCAGGCGCTGGCGCATCACCACGGCACGTTCCAGTTGACCGACGAGGCGATCGACGCACCGGCGACCGCCCTCCGCGAAGCGCTCGACGCGGCAAAAGTGCCGCGCGAGAAGTTTATGACGTTGAAGCCCGGGCAGGTGTTCGAGATTTAACGTCGTCCCGGCGAAGGCCGGGACCCATAACCACAGGGTTGCGTTGTTCGGATTCGCTGTGGCTACAACTCCTCAAGGCAATTGCCGTCGGTGGTAATGGGTCCCGGCCTTCGCCGGGACGACGATGACGACTTACTTCCCCTTGATCGCCCAGGACACGCTGACGCTCACCGACAGGGTTTCCTCGCCTTGCGCGACCGGAGCGCTGGAGGCTGCCATCGGCGCGGCCATCTTGCGGTACATCGGCACGGGCGCGTTGCCCTCCTCGGAAATGCTGATCGGTTCGCCGAGCGTGACGCCGGCGGCCTTGGCGTAGATTTCCGCCTTGCGGCGGGCGTCGGCGATCGCTTTCTCGCGCGCCTCGTCGAGTACCTTCGAGGCCTGCGACACCACGAAGTTGATGCCGCCGATCTCGTTGACGCCGGCGCCGACCAGCACGTCGACCAGGCTGGCGACCTTGGCGACGTCGCGCACCTTGATGGTGACGCGGTTGGTGGCGCGATAGCCGCTGACGGTGGGGGGCCCCGACACGCGGTCGGGCGTATGTTTCGGCTGCAGCGACAGCCGCGAGGTCTGGTAGTCCTTCTCGTCGAGGCCCGCGCCCTTCAGCGCGCCAAGCACCTTCGCCATCGCCGTGTTGTTGGCGTCGGCAGCCTCGCGCGCGGTCTTCGCATCGGTCGTCACGCCGCCATCGATCACGGCCTGGTCCGGCGCCACCGAGACGGTGGCTTCGCCGGTGACGGAAATCGCCGGCGGCGGCACCTGTGCCAATGCCGGGGCGGCAATCAGCGAAAGGGCAAGGGAGGCAAGCGGCAGGGTCAGCTTCATGGGTCTCACTTCAGGGGTACGTAGACGTTGATCACCAGCTTGTCCTCCGCGGTCTTCAGCGGATCGGTGATGTATTCCTCGATAAAGGTGTCCTTGGCTTCGAGCTTCTTGTCGTCGAGGTGATTGGTGATCGCCTCATAGGTGTTGTCCATGTTGTCGTAGGACCCGCGATGGACGAATTTCAGCGCCTTGCCGTCGGGCGAATTGCCCATGCTCATGTTCTTGCCGAGGTTCTTGACGTCTTGATCGACCGGGATTTCAGCGATGAAGGTGAAGCCGGTGTCGTCGGTCGAGGTGTAGACGATCATCGGATTGCCCGATGCCTTGATGCCGCCCTTGTCGAGCAGCGCGGTGAGCTGCTTGAACGCCTCGATCAGCGCGTCGAACGCCGAATCCCAGTTGGCGGTGCCCTTCAGCATCACGACCTTCTTCGGTTCCAGCGTGAACGGCTCGCCGAAGGGGTCGGCGGTCTGGACCGGGGCGGCCGGCGGCGGCGCCGGGGTCTGCGATGCGGCCGGGCTGTCGGCCGGCGACTTGGTTTCGGCCGGAGGCGGGACAGGCGTGGCCGAGGGCGCCGGGGCAGGCGTGGGGCTCGGGCTGGCCGCGGGGGCGGGCGAGGCTGCCGGCGACTGGGCGGGCGCCGGGCTTGCCAGTGCGATCGCGGCCAAGGGCAGCAGCGCGACCAGGGCCGCGCGGAGCGTGCTGATACGGTTCATTCGGTATTCTCCATCCCCATCCTCAAACGGCCGCTCGATCTGTCCCGGCGCGCGCGGTCCGCGAGGTGCGATATTCCTAACACGCAAGTTCTGCATTCGTCCCATGACAGATGTGTCACGGAGCCATTCCGACTGGCCAATCAGCCACCACTCGCCATATAACCGGGCAGAATTTGGGAAAATCGATGAGCGCGCTCGCCAATCACGCATTTGCCAAGATGAACGGCATCGGCAACGAGATCGTCGTCGTCGACCTGCGCGATTCCAAGGCACAGGTTTCGGCGGCGGAGGCGCGCGCCGTGGCCTCGCCGGCCGGCATTCCCTATGACCAGCTGATGGTGCTGCAGCCGCCGCGGCTCGATGGCACCGAAGCGTTCATCTCGATCTACAACAATGACGGTTCGGAAGCCGGCGCCTGCGGCAATGGCATGCGCTGCGTGGTGCGCCGCCTGTTCGAGAAGACCGGCCAGACCGCGGCGACGTTCCAGACCCGCGCCGGCCTGCTCAATTGCTGGCAGGGGCCGGCGCCCGATCTCTACACCGTCGACATGGGCGCGCCGAAGTTCGGCTGGCAGGACATTCCGCTGGCGGAGGAATTCCGCGACACCCGCTACATCGAGCTGCAGGTCGGGCCGATCGACAAGCCGGTGCTGCATTCGCCCTCGGCGGTCTCGATGGGCAATCCGCATGCGATCTTCTGGGTCGACGACGTCAATGCCTATGATCTCGAGCGGTTTGGGCCGTTGCTGGAGAACCATCCGATCTTCCCGGAACGCGCCAACATCACACTTGCCCATATCGTCGATCGCGACCACATCACGATCCGCACCTGGGAACGCGGCGCCGGCCTGACCCGGGCCTGCGGCTCGGCGGCCTGCGCGACCGCGGTCGCGGCGGCTCGGCTGAAGCGCGCCAACCGCATCGTCGAGATCACGCTGCCCGGTGGCAAGCTCGGCATCGAGTGGCGCGAGCGCGACGACCACGTGCTGATGACCGGCACCGCCGATTTCGAATATGAGGGCCGCTTCGATCCGGCGCTGTTCGCCAGCGTCGCCTGACGCGGCAAGGGATCGATCATGGGCGTCGATGTCGTCACCTTTGGCTGCCGCCTCAACGCATTCGAATCCGAGGTGATTCGCCGCGAGGCGGAGCAGGCGGGGCTCACTGAGACCATCGTCATCAACAGCTGCGCCGTCACCAACGAGGCGGTGGCGCAGGCGCGCCAATCGATCCGCAAGTTGAAGCGCGAGCGGCCTGAGGCGCGCATCGTCGTCACCGGTTGTGCGGCGCAGACGCAAAGCCAGATGTTCGCCGACATGGCCGAGGTCGATCGCGTCGTCGGCAATGACGAGAAGATGCACGGCGCTGCCTGGCAGGCGACCCGCGCTGCGTTCGATCTCGGCGGAAGCGAGAAAGTCGCGGTCGCCGACATCATGGCGGTGACAGAGATGGCGCCGCATCTGCTCGATGGATTCGAGCGCGGCCTGCCGCGGGTGTTCGTTCAGGTGCAGAACGGCTGCGATCATCGCTGCACCTTCTGCATCATCCCCTATGGCCGCGGCAATTCGCGCTCGGTGCCGATGGGCGCAGTGGTCGACCAGGTCCGTGCGCTCGTCGAGCGCGGCCATGCCGAGATCGTACTGACCGGCGTCGATCTCACGAGCTATGGCGCCGATCTGCCCGGCGCGCCGAAGCTCGGCCAGTTGACCCGGCAGATCCTGCGCCATGTGCCCGAGCTGAAGCGGCTGCGCATCTCGTCGATCGATTCGATCGAGGCCGACCGCGACCTGCTCGATGTCATCGCCGATGACGCGCGGCTGATGCCGCATCTGCATTTGTCGCTGCAATCGGGCGACGACATGATCCTCAAGCGGATGAAACGCCGGCATTCGCGCCAGGACGCGATCGATTTCTGCGCGCAGCTGCGTCGGCTGCGGCCGGATATCGCGCTCGGCGCCGACATCATCGCGGGCTTCCCGACCGAGTCTGAAGAGATGTTTGCGCGCTCGCTCGATCTGGTCGAGCAATGCGATCTCACCTTCCTGCACGTGTTTCCCTATTCGAAGCGTCCCGGAACGCCGGCCGCGCGGATGCCGCAGGTTGCAGGCGGGGCGATCAAGGAGCGTGCGAAACGGCTGCGCGCGGCCGGCGAAGCCGCGCTGCAGCGGCGGCTCGCCGCGGAGATCGGCGCGACGCGCGAGGTGCTGATCGAAAGCAGCAGGCAGGGCCGCACCGAGCACTTCCTGCCGGTCGCGATCAATGATGATGTGCCGGGCACGGTGCGGCGGCTGGCCGTGACCGGCCATGACGGCGCGCGTCTCATCGGGGCGTGCGGCGACGCTATCTAACGTGTTGCATTCATAAAATCGCCAGGTCCGCCTTGCCTTCGAAGGAGGGCGTGGAGCCGACATGAATGCATGCCGGCTTTGGGCCAGCAGCGGAAGTGATGGCAGCTCCGAAACGGCTTCTTCAAAAGGAAGAATTGGTCAGGAGATCAAGGCTCTGCGAGGACGTGAACGGTTTGGCGGCTTCTATTGCTAAAGAAGAATTTAATGGCACGGGCGCGGGTGTGTCTTATCTGTTCGATCGGGAGCGACACAACTTTGCGCAGGACGATCCCGCGATGAAGCTTACAACAATCGGACTGGCAATGGCCCTCACCCTCCCAAGTAAATTCGCCCTTGCGGAAGGCACATTGAACTACAGTCTTCCCGTCGTTCGCCCTGTCGTTCGAGGTGTCGCGGTCCTGGGCCATGGGCGATCACGCCCTAGAATATCTTCTCCAGGAATTCGCTCGCGCCTCATGCGTGATCCACGGGGGGTAACGCTAGCACCGTCGACTATCGGCCGCAGCGGTTAAAACACAGACTCCTTTCGTTAAGGGTCAATAGCGCCGTTCGGAAGATAGGTTAGCTGTTTGGAGAAAATGCAATGCGTTTTGTCTTAGGATTGTGCCTTGTGATCGCGTTGTGTGCTTCCGCGAACGCCGCCCAAAGGGGGCATCACAAGCCGCGACAAGTCATCACTCGTCCTAGCCAAACTGTCACCCCGAGCTACCAAACTCCGGCTGGTGTGCGAATCTATCGCGACGACTCCGTCCCGGGAGGTCTGCGGACCGATCACGACGATCCTCCTGCCTACAATGATCCATCCAAGTTCGGCGGCGGCTAATCTACGGCGCTCAATCAGCGCAGGACCGCTACGGGTCAAAGTCCGACATCGGCGTGCGCCACCAAGTTTGCCCGCTCTCGGCCACAACCGGCCTCCGGCTGCGGCCGGATATCGCTCTCGGCGCCGCCATCATCGTGGGCTTCCCGACCGAGACCGAGGAGATGTTCGCGCGCTCGCTCGATCTGGTCGCGGAATGCGATCTCACCTTCCTGCACGTGTTTCCCTATTCGAAACGCCCGGGCACGCCGGCCGCACGGATGCCGCAGATCCAAGGCGGCGCGATCAGGGAGCGTGCCAAGCAGCTGGGCGCGGCCGGCAAAGCCGCGCTGCGGCGACGCAATCTAGAGTGTTTCATTCATTAAAATCGCCAGGTCCGCCTTGCCTTCGAAGGAGGACGTGGAGCCGATGTGAATGCATGCTGGCTTTGGACCAATAGCGGAAGTGCGAGCTTTGGTCGTGCTCCAGTCGCTAAATTATGCTTTCCGGACGGGCCCACCCGGATTGGTGCGCCCGTCACCGCATATTTCATTTGCCAGCATGCGACTGCATGGCCTTCTCGATCTGCTCCTTGACGGCTTCCAGGTTGAAACTCGCGCCCTTCTGCATGGGTGGAAACTCGATCGCAGTTTGGGCGAGCTTGCCGACCTCCTGCTGCACGAACTGGAACCGCCAGAACTCGAAAACAAACCAGTTATAGAATGCCAACGACCCCTGCGCGCCGTTGGGCAAGTTCGTGCGTTCGAACGGATCAAGCCGAATGTTGGTGAGGATCGGCCAATCAACCTTTACCGTGCCGCCTAACCAGCCGCTCGGCTGATCCGTGAAGCGATACTTGAAGTCGTCGATGCGCACCGCGCTCAGTGTGCCCTCAGTGAAATAGAAGACCGAGTGGCGGGCAGACGGGCCCTTTCCGGTAATCAGGTCCATCTGGTTGTACCCATCGAGGTAGACCTTATAGGTCTTGTCGCCGAGCTGCTTTCCCTTCCTCAACTCGTCGGCAATATTCGGATTGCCGGCGGCGGCGACGAAGGTCGGGAACCAGTCGAGTCCGGAGATAATGCCGTTTTCGACCTTTCCCGCCGGCACCTTGCCCGGCCAGCGAATCATGCAGGGCACGCGGAAACCGCCCTCCAGCGCCGTTCCCTTGCCGCCCGCGAACGGCGTCTGGCCGCCATCCGGCCAAGTGAAGTTCTCCGCGCCGTTGTCGGTTGTAAACGCGACGATCGTGTTGTTGTCGAAGCCCTCGTCCTTGAGCTTCTTCATCACGGCGCCGACGATGTCGTCGAGCTGGGCGAACCCGCCCTCGGAAATCGACCAGCCGTTCTCCGAGTTGCGCATGTTCTCGTATTTTTCCGAAAGATGGGTGACGACGTGCATGCGCGTCGGGTTGAGCCAGACGAAGAACGGCTTGTTGTCCTGCTTCGCCTTATCGATGAAAGCGAAGGTGGTTTGCAGAATCTCGTCATCGACCGTTTCCATCCGCTTCGGATAAAGCGGCCCGGCGTCTTCGATCCGCTGCTTGCCGATCTTGCCCCACCGCGTTTGCACCGACGGATCGTCGACATTGGTCGCCCATGAATGAACCATGTTGCGGGGACCGACTGTAGCCAAGAGCGCTTGGGGGTAGTTGCGGTGGGCCGGATCTTCCATCGCGTCGAGGTGATACAGGTAGCCAAAGAACTCATCGAAGCCGTGCACGGTCGGCAGGAATTCGTTGAGGTCGCCAAGGTGGTTCTTGCCGAACTGTCCGGTAGCGTAGCCCATGGATTTCAGCGCGGTCGCAATGGTCGGCGCTTGCGCCGGCATGCCTATGGGGGAGCCGGCCTGGCCGACCGTGGTAAGCCCGGTGCGGATCGGCAATTCGCCGGTAATGAAGTTGGCGCGCCCTGCGGTGCAGCTCGCCTCGGCGTAGTAGTCGGTGAAGCGCATGCCTTCCGCGGCGAGCTTGTCGAGGTTTGGTGTCCGGCTGGCCATGATGCCCTGGTGATAGGCGCCGATGTTGAACCAGCCAATGTCGTCACCCATGATAAAGACGATGTTTGGCCGCTGGCCGGCCGCCGCGGGTGTAGGCGCCGTAGTTGGTTGCTGCGCTTGTGTAGGGCTGGTCAATCCGACGGCCGAGAGCGCCGAAGCCGCGACGAGAGAACTACCACTCAACAAGAGATCGCGGCGTTTCAATCCTGCGCCGCTTGGTCCCGTGCTCATCTCAGGCTTTTCCGGAATCCTATCGTTACTCATGACGTGATCCTTTTCCTGGCGAGGCCACCTGAGGCCAACATGTTTGCAAGCTGTCGATCGGCTCGGCATTGCGGCGCGGCCGGGCGATCGCGGCGGCATAGCCGGGAGCACAAGGATGCCAGCCGCCTTAAGCACGCGCAAAAAAAAGCGAAGCGGCCCACCTCCGTGTTGATCTAGATCAAAGGAATGTCCGAGACGGGTCAAAAGCCGTCGATGACGGCCGGGCTCGGCGATTTCTGCTTCGCATTCAGAAGGCGACGTTGGTGACAAGCAAGCCCAGTCTCGCCGGGGAGAGCACGAAGTAAGCCGTAACCCATCGCGCAGGGAAAGCCGGGTTGTTTCCGGTTACACCTGTGGTCCTACCCCCGAGCTTTCTACCCATTGCTCGGGGCCCATGGGTGCGATCGGCACCCGGCTTTCCCTGCGCCCTCTGATCGAGAGAGGGCGGAATGAAGAGCAAACCTCGGACAATTCAGGTCGCGAGAATGCGAAGCTGCGTCTTCACCCACACCGTCATCGCCCGGCTCGACCGGGCGATCCAGTACGCCGCGGCCTCTCGGCTCAAGCATCGGCGTCTCTGGAGTACTGGATCGCCCGCATGCGCGTGTGATGACACCGAATATGCTGTATGAAAGGTCGAATCGAAATCGGTCCCGCGCATTGCGCGCGAGATGATCAACGGCTGCGTTCGCCGGGCTTCGGCGGCTGCGACGCGCGCACCTGCCAGAACCGCAGCATGCGGTCGGCGTTGGCATGCGTTATTCGCGTGAACTGGCTCTTCGCGTTGGCGAGCTCGACCGGCCCCATCGATCCGGTCGAATAGCGGCATTCCATCACCGCGGCCGTCGTCTCCCAGCTCAACCCCGCAGCCCGGCAGGGCACCAGCAGACCTTCGCTGCGGAGGCTTTGCATCAGGGGACGGATCACCTCGATGCTTGCCTGCGCAAGCTCCGCCAGGGCAGCGATGGTTTCCTCATACATTCGTTGCCTGGCGAAGCCGAGCAGGGCGGCCTCGTTGAGCTCGCCGGAATCTTTCAGCCTTGCGATGTGACGCCTGGCTGCGGTGAAGTCCCGAGCCCGCGACATCTCACGCTCGACGCCGGCGGCGACCGCGGCGACGGCGTGGCGGATCTCCTCGAACAGATGCGAGGGCGCGCGTTGCAGCAAGCGGCTGCGCACCTCTTCCGTTGCATCGTGCAGGAGCTGAACACGAAGCTCCGGGGGCAGATCCGCGCGGATACCGGTCTGGACCGCAAGCACCGGGTCGTGCTCGGCCTGCGCGAGGATGATTGCGAACCCGTCCGCCGACACCTTGGCGCCGGGATTGCTCACTAGGCGGTGACTGACGCTCGCGAAGCGACGGGCCAACAGCGCGTCGGTGACGACTTCCTTCAGCCACCAGCGGCCGGCGACGGCGAGCAGATGCAGCTCGCTCTTGGTCTTCGCGATCTCGACCAGATCTTCCGTGTTGAGACGCGACGATTCCTGCAGGATCGGCCGGGCGATCCTGATCTCGTCATTGCTCGCGAGACGGCGAATGATCGCGGGCGGTGCCTGGGTGACCGGTGCGAGCTGTTCGCTGATGTCGGTGAGCGCCATCCGGGCGCTGATGTCGGCAAGCGCCCGCAACTCGATGGTCTTCACGAGGCGCTCGAGCACATTGTCGAACAGCTCGACCTGTTCGCTGTTGAAGCTGCCGGCGGAGGCGAGGAAAAGGCCGGTGACGCGCTTTGCCGTTGCTATGCATTTTTCGGCGGAGCCGCCGCGTATCGCGGCCTCGACTTCGTCGACAATCCCTTGCCCAGCATTCAGCATTGCTCGTCCTGAGCCGTGGTGGCGCGCTTTTTCTAAGCCGCCTGCAGGACTACCGGATGGGCCTGAATGTTCCGTAAAGGATACTTGTCCGTAAAATCACGGAGGTCACTGCCCGTTCCAGCCGCAGCTCTTGAGCCGCTCGTGCATGTGGTCCGGCGCGGGCGCGACGACATGCACCGGCTCCTTGTTGCGCGAGATCGGGATGCCGATTTCGCGGGAGTGCAGGTGCAGGATCGGCTCGCCGAAGCGCGGACCGTTGCCGTAGATGTTGTCGCCGACGATCGGCCAGCCCATCGCCGCTGAATGCACCCGCAGTTGATGGGTGCGGCCGGTGACCGGCTCCATCGCCAGCCAGGCGAGGCCCTCGCCGCGTCCCAGCACCTTCCAGTTGGTGATCGCCTTCTGCCCGTCCGGATCCGGCTTCTGCCACCAGCCGCGCTCGGCGTTGAGCCGGCCGAGCGGCATGTCGATGGTGCCTTCGTCCTCGGTGGGCCCGCCCTCGACCACGGTCCAGTAGGTCTTCGCGATCTTGCCGTGCTTGAACAACAGCCCGAGCGAGGCGGTCGCCTTGCGATGGCGTCCCAGCACGAGGCAGCCGGAGGTGTCCTTGTCCAGCCGATGTGCCAGCACCGGCGGCCGCGGCAGGCCGAACCGCAGCGCGTCGAACGATGCCTCCAGATTGGGCCCGCCCTTGGGGCCGCGATGCACCGGCAGGCCCGCCGGCTTGTCGATCACCAGCATCAGTCCGTCGCGGTGGAGCACGCGGCCCAGGATTTCTTCCGCGGTCAATTGGGGAACATCAATCAATTCGTCGAGACTTTCGTTTATGGGCCGAAACGGCTAACACGTCCCCTGGTGCGGCGGATTTGACATTCGCTTCTTGTTTCCACGCACCGGCGAGCGAATGTCAAATCCGAAAAGCCGCACCAGAATCAAGATTCTCTAGTGTCCCTTCGGCTCTAACATTCGCAACAGAGCTAGCCGCAACGGGATGCGAATGTTAGAGCCCGGACACTAGACATGAACGATACCACTGCGGGAACTCCAAAACAGAGCTGGTGGCAGCGCCTGAAGGGCGGCCTGAAGCGCACCTCCGGTGCGCTGGGGACGGCGGTCGCCGATCTCGTCACCAAGCGCAAGCTCGACCGTGCCATGCTCGATGACATCGAGGATGTGCTGCTGCGCGCCGATCTCGGCACCGAGGTCTCGGTGCGGATCGCGGAGGCGGTCGGCAAGGGCCGCTACGACAAGGCGATCTCGGCCGATGAGGTCAAGTCGGTGGTCGCGACCGAGGTCGAGAAGGTGCTGGCACCGGTGGCCAAGCCGCTCGAGATCGATGCCGCCAGGAAGCCGTTCGTCATCCTCGTCATCGGCGTCAACGGCTCCGGCAAGACCACGACGATCGGCAAGCTGGCCGCGAAATTTTCTGCCGAGGGCCGCAAGGTCATGCTCGCGGCCGGCGACACGTTCCGCGCCGCGGCGATCGAGCAGCTCAAGGTCTGGGGCGAACGCACCAAGTCGCCGGTCATCGCCGGCGCCCAGGGCTCGGATTCGGCAAGCCTCGCCTTCAGCGCGCTGACCGCGGCGAAAGAGCAGCAGCGCGACGTGCTGCTGATCGACACCGCCGGCCGGCTGCAGAACAAGTCCGAGCTGATGAACGAGCTCGAAAAGGTCGTGCGCGTCATCAAGAAGGTCGATGCGTCGGCGCCGCACGCCGTGCTGCTCGTGCTCGACGCCACGGTGGGACAAAATGCGCTGTCGCAGGTCGAGGCGTTTCATCGTACGGCAGGTGTCACCGGCCTCGTGATGACCAAGCTCGACGGCACCGCGCGCGGCGGCATCCTCGTCGCGCTGTCGGAGAAGCACAAGCTGCCGGTGCATTTCATCGGCGTCGGCGAAGGCGTCGAGGATCTCGCCCCCTTCACGGCGAAGGATTTTGCCAAGGCAATTGCTGGAATCGACGCATAATGGACAAGACTCAGCCGCATCCGCTGTTCAAGCTCGCGACCGAACTCGGGCCGCTGCTCGTTTTCTTTGTCGCGAACGCCAAGTACCATCTGTTCGTCGCAACCGGCGCGTTCATGGTGGCGATCGTCGCGGCGATGATCGCATCCTACGTAGTGACCAAGCACGTGCCGATCATGGCGCTTGTGACCGGCGCGATCGTGCTGGTGTTCGGCACCCTGACACTGGTGCTGCACGACGAGACCTTCATCAAGGTCAAGCCGACCATTATCTACGGCCTGTTTGCGGCCGTGCTCGGCGGAGGACTGCTGTTTGGCCGTTCGTTCATCGCCGTGATGTTCGACCAGATGTTCAATCTGACGCCGCAGGGCTGGCGCATCCTCACCATGCGCTGGGCGTTGTTCTTCGCCGGCATGGCAATCCTCAACGAGATCGTCTGGCGCACGCAGACCACCGATTTCTGGGTGAACTTCAAGGTGTTCGGCGTCACCCCGTTGACCATGATCTTCGCTATCGCGCAGATGCCGCTGACCAAGCGCTATCATCTGGAGCCGGTCTCGCTGGAGACCAGCGAGGCGGACGCGGGCGATCTGCGGAAGTAACTCCGAACGCAGCGCGGGCGATTGTGCCGCGCTGCGTCCGAGACCTTAGAGATCAGCTCTTCAGAAATCAGCTCTTCTGCTTAGCGATGATCTTGTCCTTGATCTTGTCGTAGGTCGCCTGCGGCAGGATGTTCTTCTGCACCAGTTCATCCTTGCCCTTGTAGGGGCGGCCCTTGATGATCGCAGCCGAGTAGGCCTTGCCGACGCCGGGCAGCGCGTCGAGCTGGTCGGTGCTGGCGCTGTTGATGTCGAGCAAATCGTCCTTCGCCATCCCCGTCGTTTTCAATTCAGGGGCGGCCGCCTTCGGCGCGGGAGCCATCCTGGTCTCGGACTTTGCGGCGGGCGCGGCCGGCTGCGGGGTTTGAGCGAACGACGGCGCGGCCGTCATCACGCCGAGCGTGAGCGCGGTGGCGAGCAGTGAAGCGAGCGTGGTCTTGCGCATATGTCCCCTCCAGAGGAACGTTGATGTCAACGCCAGTGAGTTGGGGCTGCGTTCATGGCGTTGCCATGGCCGCGAAATGAACCGCAGATAAACGTGTCGAATTATTTTGTCGCAGCTTTTCGCGCGTAATCGGTTCGCGCATCCGCGCAAATGACGGCGCGATTATTTGCTCGCGCGCAGCGCCTTCTCAATCTCGGCCTTGAGCACGGTGTTGACGTTGTCCGGCGTCACCGGGCCGACCAGCTTGTAGACGATCGTGCCCTCGCGCCCGACCACGAAGGTTTCGGGCACGCCATAGACGCCCCATTCGATCGAGGCGCGGCCGTTGCCGTCGACGCCGACGATGCCGAACGGATTGCCGTAGCGTCCGAGGAAGCGGCGCGCATTCTCCGGCGAGTCCTTGTAGTTGATGCCGATGATCTGGAAGCGCTTGTCCTTGCCGAGCTCGGTCAGCAGCGGCGCTTCATCATGGCAGGGCACGCACCAGGACGCCCAGACGTTGACGATGCTGACCTTGCCCTTGAAAGCGGTGGGATCGAGACCCGGCACCGGCGCGCCGTCCCGCACCAGGCCGTCGAGCGCGGGCAGGGCGGTCTGCGGCGCGGGCCGTCCGATCAGTGCCGACGGGATCTTCGAGGGATCCCCGCCATAGAGCCGCAGCAGGAACAGTCCGGCGAGCCCCAGGAAAAAGATGAGCGGCAGCACCACCAGCAGGCGGCGGGTTTGCGGCGGGCCGTTTGTCGCCTGCTCGCTCATCTTATGTCCGCCGCGCTGCGGCCGGAGCGGCGCGTTACGCCGCTGGCCTCGATCTCCCTGAGGCGGGCCTGCTGCCGGCGATAATCGGCGCTGATCCAGATGATCAACAGCAGCACGACCGCCGCGACCAGCGCATAGGACGTCACGATGAAGGAGGCGTAGGGACCAAGCGACATCGTGTCATGCCGCCTGTTGGTTAGCTTGCATCATCTGCAGGCTGCGCACGCGCCGGCGCAGGATCTCGTTGCGCATCGCCGCCAGATGCAAGGTGATGAAGAGCAACGAAAACGCTATTGCCATCACCAGCAGCGGCCACAGGAACGCCTTGTCGAGCGTCGGCCCGCCCGCACGAAACACCGAGGCCGGCTGGTGCAGCGTGTTCCACCAGTCGACCGAAAATTTGATGATCGGGATGTTGATCGCGCCGACCAGGGTCAGGACGGCTGCCGCCCGCGCCGCGCGCGACGGGTCCTCCACCGCGCGCCACAGCGCAATCAGGCCGAGATACATCAGGAACAGGATCAGCACCGAGGTCAGGCGCGCATCCCATTCCCAATAGGTGCCCCACATCGGCCGGCCCCATAGCGAGCCGGTGACGAGCGCAAGGAAGGTGAAGGCGGCGCCGATCGGAGCTGCGGCCTTCGCCGCGACGTCGGCAAGCGGATGCCGCCACACCAGCGTGCCGAGCGCGGCCACGCTCATGACGCCCCAGACGAACATCGACAGCCACGCATTCGGCACGTGGATGAACATGATCTTCACCGTGGCGCCCTGCTGGTAGTCGTCGGGCGCCATGGCCGACCCGTAGAGCCCGATCGCGAGCAGGATCGCGGTCACGCCCGCAAGCCATGGCAGGATCCGCGCGGTCAGCGCCAGGAACTTGGTCGGATTGGCGAAGTCGGTCAGCGTCATGGCACCCTGATAGTCGTCCGCTGTGTCGCAGGCAATTGGCCGAACTGCTCTCGTCGAGATTTGATCTTGCCCAATTTGATCTTGCCCATTTCAGTCCAGCCCGTGCCGCAGGCTCGCGGCGGCGGCGAACGGGCCGATCACGAGGCTGGCAAGTGACAGCGCGCAGAGGATCGAGAACGGTGTTCCAAAGGGCAGCGGCCCCGATATCGCCGCCTGGGAGGCCGCAACGCCGAAGATCAGCACCGGGATCGACAGCGGCAGCACCAGCACCGCGAGCAGCAGCCCGCCGCGATGCAGCGTTACCGCCAATGCCGCGCCGATCATGCCGGTGAAGGTCAGCGCTGGTGTTCCCGCCAGCAAGGTCGCCGCAACCGCAAGTGTCGCCGTGCCGTCGAGATTGAGCAGCAGGCCGAGCACCGGCGTCGCGATGATCAATGGCAGGCCGGCGGCGATCCAATGCGCCAGCGCCTTGGCGGCGCAGGCGAGTTCCAGCGGCGTCCGGCTCATCACGATGAGGTCGAGCGAGCCGTCCTCATGGTCGGCCGTGAACAGCCGGTCGAGCGTGAGCAAGCTCGCCAGCAGCGCGCCGAGCCAGAGAATGGCGGGACCGAGCCGCGACAGCAGCGCCAGATCCGGCCCGACCGCGAACGGCATCAGCACCGTGACGGTGAGGAAGAACAAGACCCCGATCAGCGCGCCGCCGCCCACGCGCAGCGCGATGCGGATGTCGCGGCGGATCAATGCAGCAAGCGCGCTCATGCCGCGCCTCCGCTGTGGTCGCCGCCTGAATCCACATCGTGCGGCGTGCTCGCTGTGCTCCCTCCCCCCTTGCGGGGGAGGGCTGGGGAGAGGGGTGGCCCCGGGCGCGATCGTCGATGGGAAACTCGCTCGTGCAATCTCGGTCCAGCGTCGTTTAGGGATAGGCGGAAAGAGCACGTCGTGTGGCACCCCTCTCCCTGACCCTCCCCCGCAAGGGGGGAGGGGACTGTGAGACCGGTGCTGGGCGAAAAGAGGAAGAGCGCCCTCATATCGCGCCTCCCATCCGCAGGTCGCGCGCGGCGATGCCGAGCGGCAGATGGGTTGCCGCGACGATCAGGCCGCCGCTGGCGAGGTGATCACGCATCAGCCCGACGAACAGCTCCTGTCCGGCCGCATCGAGCGCCGATGTCGGCTCGTCCAGCAGCCAGACCGGCCGCCGCACCGAGAGCAGGCGCGCGATCGAGAGGCGGCGGCGCTGGCCGGCGGAGAGGTAGGCCGCCGGCAGATGCGCGGCGTGGTCGAGCGCCACGGCGGCAAGGCAGCGGCCGGCGTCCTCCGTCTCGCCACCGAGGAAATCCCGCCAGAAGGAAAGATTTTCCGCAACGCTGAGCGCCGGCTTCAGGGCGTCGCGGTGGCCAAGATAATGGGCCTGTTCGGGCAGGCTGAGCTCGGCGTCGCCGCCTTCAAGCGCGATCGAACCCTCGGCGGGAACCAGCAGCCCGGCGATCACGCGCAGAAGCGAGGTCTTGCCCGCGCCGTTGGGGCCCGTGATGGCGAGCGCCTCGCCGGCTGTGGCCGACAGATCGAGGCCGGAAAACACCTCGCGTCCGCCGCGCACGCATTTCAGATTTCGTCCGGAGAGCTGCATGGTTCGTCTTGTCACAGCCCTCTGAAATCTTTCGCTACCGCGTGAGAATTTTTGGGTCGCGCAACGCTGTCGCACGCTTGTCGGTGTGGCGGTGCTTCTAGAAAGGTTCTATAAGCCCGGAACTTGATGCAGCACACACAATCGGCGGCCGCAAGCCATCCAGGCCATCCCTCGGCCAGTGTCGTTCGCCGGTGTTTAGTTACCCTTGCCGGGTATAACTGAAAATTGGGATTCCTCGCATGACCTCGCTCGACAGCTTCAAATGCCGCAAGACCATGAAGGTCGGCGGCAAGTCCTACGTCTATTACAGCCTGCCCCAGGCAGAGAAGAACGGACTGAAGGGAATTTCGAAGCTGCCCTATTCGATGAAGGTTCTGCTCGAGAACCTGCTGCGCAACGAGGATGGCCGCACCGTCAAGAAGGAAGATATTGTTGCGGTGTCGAAGTGGCTGAAGAAGCGCCAGCTCGAGCACGAAATCGCCTTCCGCCCGGCGCGCGTGCTGATGCAGGATTTCACCGGCGTCCCGGCCGTGGTCGATCTCGCGGCGATGCGCAACGCGATGCAGAACCTCGGCGGCGATGCCGAGAAGATCAACCCGCTGGTGCCGGTCGATCTCGTCATCGATCACTCGGTGATCGTCAACTTCTTCGGTGACAACAAGGCGTTCGCGAAGAACGTCACCGAGGAATACAAGCAGAACCAGGAGCGCTACGAGTTCCTGAAGTGGGGCCAAAAGGCGTTCTCGAACTTCTCGGTGGTGCCGCCCGGCACCGGCATCTGCCACCAGGTCAATCTCGAATATCTCGCGCAGACGGTCTGGACCAAGAAGGAGAAGATGACGGTCGGCAAGAAGACCGGCACCTTCGAGGTCGCCTATCCTGACTCGCTGGTCGGCACCGACTCGCACACCACGATGGTCAACGGCCTCGCCGTGCTCGGCTGGGGCGTCGGCGGCATCGAGGCGGAGGCCTGCATGCTCGGCCAGCCGTTGTCGATGCTGCTGCCTGAGGTGGTCGGCTTCAAGCTCAAGGGCCAGCTCAAGGAAGGCGTCACCGCGACCGACCTCGTGCTGACCGTCACCCAGATGCTGCGCAAGCTCGGCGTGGTCGGCAAGTTCGTCGAGTTCTTCGGTCCCGGCCTCGATTTCCTGTCGGTCGCGGACAAGGCAACCATCGGCAACATGGCACCCGAATACGGCGCGACCTGCGGCTTCTTCCCGGTCGATGCCGCGACCATCGATTACCTGAAGACCTCGGGCCGCAAAGCCGATCGCGTCAAGCTGGTGCAGGCCTATGCCAAGGCGCAGGGTCTGTTCCGCACCGCCAAGTCGGCCGATCCGGTGTTCACCACCACGCTGACGCTCGACCTCGGCGACGTCGTGCCGTCGATGGCCGGACCGAAGCGTCCCGAAGGCCGCATCGCGCTGCCCGCGGTGTCGACCGGTTTCGCCACCGCGCTGGTCGGCGAGTACAAGAAGCCCGAGGGTGAGACGAAGCGCTTCGCCGTCGAGGGCCGTGACTTCGATCTCGGCCATGGCGACGTCGTGATCGCGGCGATCACCTCCTGCACCAACACCTCGAATCCGAGCGTGCTGATCGGCGCCGGCCTCTTGGCGCGCAAGGCGGCCGCCAAGGGCCTGAAGGCCAAGCCGTGGGTGAAGACCTCGCTCGCGCCGGGCAGCCAGGTGGTGGCGGAATATCTCGCCAATTCCGGCCTGCAGACCGATCTCGACAAGGTCGGCTTCAACCTGGTCGGCTTCGGCTGCACGACCTGCATCGGCAACTCCGGCCCGCTGCCGGAAGACATCTCGAAGTCGATCAACGAAAACGGCATCGTTGCCGCCGCCGTGCTGTCGGGCAACCGCAACTTCGAAGGCCGCGTCTCGCCGGACGTGCAGGCGAACTATCTCGCCTCGCCGCCGCTGGTGGTTGCGCATGCACTTGCCGGCACCGTGACGAAGGATCTCGCGGTCGAGCCGCTCGGCATCGGCAAGGACGGCAAGCCGGTGTTCCTGAAGGACATCTGGCCGACCACCAAGGAGATCAACACCTTCATGAAGAAGTACGTCACCGCGACCATCTTCAAGAAGAAGTACGCCGACGTGTTCAAGGGCGATACCAACTGGCGCAAGATCAAGACCACGGAAAGCGAGACCTATCGCTGGAACATGAGCTCGACCTATGTGCAGAACCCGCCCTATTTCGAAGGCATGAAGAAGCAGCCGGACCCGGTCAACGACGTGGCCGACGCCCGGATCCTGGCGATGTTCGGCGACAAGATCACCACCGACCACATCTCCCCGGCCGGTTCGATCAAGCTGACCTCGCCCGCCGGCAAGTTCCTCAGCGAGCACCAGGTGCGTCCCGCCGACTTCAACCAGTACGGCACGCGGCGCGGTAACCACGAAGTGATGATGCGCGGCACCTTCGCCAACATCCGCATCAAGAACTTCATGCTGAAGGGCGCCGACGGCAATATTCCGGAAGGCGGTCTGACCAAGCACTGGCCCGACGGCGAAGAGATGTCGATCTACGACGCGGCGATGAAGTACCAGCAGGAGGAAGTGCCGCTGGTGGTGTTCGCCGGCGCCGAATACGGCAACGGCTCGTCGCGCGACTGGGCTGCGAAGGGCACGCGCCTGCTCGGCGTGCGCGCGGTGATCTGCCAGAGCTTCGAGCGCATCCATCGCTCCAACCTGGTTGGCATGGGCGTGCTTCCGCTCACCTTCCAGGACGGCACGTCGTGGTCCTCGCTCGGCCTGAAGGGCGACGAGAAGGTCACGATCCGCGGGCTGCAGGGCGACCTCAAGCCGCGCCAGACCCTGACCGCCGAGGTCGTCTCCGCCGACGGCGGCAAGCGGGACGTCCCGCTGCTCTGCCGTATCGATACGCTGGACGAGCTCGATTACTATCGCAACGGCGGCATCCTGCACTATGTGCTGCGCAAACTCGCGGCCTAACGCGGATTTGTGATCGGTGCCTCACCGCTTAGTGAGTGGCGACTAAAAAGAAGGCGGCCTATGACAAGGCCGCTTTCTCGCGTTTTGGGGCACGCAAGTTCAGGGACAGACTTCATGCTCCGTACAATTACGGATGGAAATCATCACGACTGGTTCGCAGTATGACAGCGATGATGGCCTATAATTCGATCTCGCGATGGTCCAGCGCTCTTGGTATTTGCGCGATCGTTGCAGTCATCCGCCCCGCTCACGCCGATCCGCGTGCTGTCGTCGAACTCTTCACCTCGCAGGGGTGCTCGTCCTGTCCGCCCGCGGACAAGATCATCGGTGATCTCGCCAAGGACCCCAACGTCATCGCGCTGAGCATGCCGATCGACTATTGGGACTATCTCGGCTGGAAGGACACGCTGGCCGATTCCCGTTTCAGCGCGCGCCAGAAAGCCTATTCGCACATGCGCGGCGATCGCGACGTCTACACGCCGCAGGCCGTGATCAATGGCTCCGCGCATGTGATCGGCAGCGATCGGGCGAGCATCGAGAGCGCCATCAAGGACACCGAGAAGAGCGGCAGCGTGATGTCGGTGCCGGTGACGCTGACGCTGACCGGCAAGCAGATCAACGTTTCGGTGGCCGCGTCGAAGTCGCCCGCAGTGTCGCGCGGCGAAGTCTGGATCTGCTCGATCTCGAAGTCGGTGGCGATCTCGATCGCGCGCGGCGAGAACCGCGGCCAGGAGATCACGTATCACAATGTGGTGCGCAATCTCCTGAAGGTCGGTGACTGGAACGGTTCGTCCGGGAGCTGGACCGTGCCGCTGGAGAACATTACGCGCGATGGCGTCGATGCCGCGGCGGTGTATGTCCAGGACGGCAATCGCGACAAGCCGGGCCCGATGCTCGGCGCCGCCTTCACCTCGCTTCGCTAGCGTCTTGCGGCGCCAGCTTCCGTCGGTCGCCTGATTTGGCGACACGCAGCTTGTCGTGCAGCCCACGCGGGAGGCGGCCGACATGCATCCAGAGATATACTGAACCGAACGCGGTGAGCCTCTGCGCACGTCGCGATCGCGCGTGCCTCGAGCAGGCTCCCAAAAACAAAAAGGACCAACTTTCGTTGGCCCAGTGTTGGGATTAACTCCCCTGCGAACAGGCCCGATCCCGACGGCCCCGGGGGGCTGGGGGCTGAGGAATCCGGAACCGAAAGGACCGGGCCAACGCAGGATTCTCTTTTCGCAGGGCAGCGGGGCGGGCGATGGGCGGAAGTGGGGCAGCAATATGATTCCGCTAACGTTCCCGTGACTCTCTGGTTTTCCGGATAATCCGCCGCGCCAGACCGTGGTTAAGACCTGGTTGCATCGCGAATGGCCCCTTGCAGGCCCCCTCGCTTAGCGCAATCATGTCAGCGTTGTGACGATCCCGAAAAGGGGGGGACCGGCTTTCGGACCATGATCGTCACGGGGATGACAGGAGGCGCTCGATGAGTCTGATCTCGGAGGACACTGATCCGAGCGGGAGCCGCGCCGCGGCGCGCCCCGCCGCCGCGATCCCGCAGCCCAACCGCGTGACCTTCAATCGACCAGAGCTCAACCGCATTCTCAATCTCTACGGCCGCATGGTCGCCGACGGCGAGTGGCGCGACTATGCGATCGACTTCCTGAAGGACCGTGCCGTGTTCTCGGTGTTTCGGCGCGCGTCCGAAATGCCGATCTACCGGATCGAGAAGGATCCCCGGCTTGCGCGCAAGCAGGGCATGTACAGCGTGATTTCGGCGACGGGCCTGATCCTGCGCCGCGGCCACGAACTCGAACGCGTGCTGTTGGTGATCGACCGCAAGCTGTCGCTGGTCTAGCGAGGACAAGCTCGCCGCTTCATCCGGGCTACAGGTTCGTTGCGCTAATCCGCCGGCACGGTCGCGCCGCCTTCGCCGAGCGCGCGCTGCATCATCACGGTATCGAGCCAGCGGCCGAATTTCAGGCCGACACCCGGGTGGGTCCCGATCATCTCAAAACCGCAGCGGCGGTGCAGCCCGATCGAGCCGGCATTGGCCGTATCCCCGATCACCGCGATCATCTGCCGGAAGCCGCGCGCGTCGCATTCGGCGATCAGGCGCTCCATCAGCTTGAGGCCGACGCCGCGGCGATGGAGCGCGGGATCCAGATAAACCGAGTTCTCGACCGTGAAGCGATAGGCCGGCCGCGGCCGGTAGGGGCCGGCGTAGGCATAGCCGGCGACGCGGCCGTCGAGCTCTGCTGTGAAATAGGGGAAGCCGCCATCCATCAGCGCCCTCCAGCGGCGGGTCATCTCGGCGAGGTCGGGCGGGATCAGCTCGAAGGTCGCGGTGCCAAAGCGAACCGCCTGCTCATAGATCGCGGTGATCGAGGGCAGGTCCGCCTCGGCGGTCAGCCTGATTTCCGGATTGGACACCGCAGGATTGGACATCACGGAATTAGGCATGGCGCGACAGTATTTTTGCTCCGCGCAAAAGAAAAGCCCCGGCCGCTAGGGCCGGGGCTTGGGTCGATCCCTTCGCTCGAGGCGCTTAGTCGCGCTGGCCGAGCAGCTGCAGCAGCAGCGTGAACAGGTTGATGAAGTTCAGGTAGAGCGACAGCGCACCCGTGATTGCCGCACGCTCTGCCATCACGCCACCTTGCGAGGCGTAGCCGTAGATGTAGTCGTTCTTCAGCCGCTGGGTGTCCCAAGCGGTGAGACCGGCGAACACCAGCACGCCGACCACCGAGACGATGAACTGCAGCGCCGAGCTCGCCAGGAACAGGTTGACCAGGCTCGCGATGATGATGCCGATCAGACCCATGAACAGGAACGAGCCCATGCCGCTCATGTCACGCTTGGTGGTGTAGCCGTAGAGGCTCAGCGCACCGAACGTCGCCGCGGTGATGAAGAACACGCGCACGATCGAGGTGTGCGTGTACACCAGGAAGATCGACGACAGCGACAGGCCCATCAGTGCCGAGAACACCCAGAACAGGAGCTGGGCGGTCGCGGGCTGCAGGCGGTTGATGCCGGCCGAGATGACGAACACCATCGCTAGAGGGGCGAGGATGAACAGCCACTTCAGCGGGCTCACGAACATCGCGTAGCCGAACTGCGTCAGATAGGCGTTGCCGAACTTGGCGACGGCGGCGGACTGGTCGCTGGTCACCGCACCCATGTAGACGCCGAGCGCGGCCAGGCCGGTGATGGCCAGGCCGATGCTCATGTAGTTGTAGATGCGCAGCATGTAGGCGCGCAGACCGGCGTCGACGGCCGCAGCGTCAATGCGCCCGGCGGCCCGGCCGAAAGGAGAAGCGTAATTGCGGTCTAGGTCCGACATGGTCGAATTCCCGTGGTTGGTCCCGGTGGAGCGCAAGGGATTTGCGGCGCCGGTCGTAAATCTATCTCAGATGGCTCGGTTTGCGGAATATTAATTCCGTGTCATTCAACCGACCATCCGGCTCGATTGGTATGTGGGAAATTAACACATCCGACGCAAGCTTCCACGCGCGGCCGAATGTCGCTCTGCGCGAACAGTATAGGGAAAAACGGCCTCGGTGCCGCTACAAATTGTCACAAATTCCGCAGCACGGAGGCCGGCTTCTGGTTCAGCGCGAGCAGCGTTCCTGCCAGCCCCAACCCAACCGTGACGATCAGCGCGGCGACCACGACCAGCGCGGCGCTGCCGGCCTGCCAGATGAAACTCAGCGTCATCAGTCGCGTCACGATCAGCCAGGCCGCGATCGAACCGGCGATCACGCCGAATAAGGCGGTTGCAAAACCGATCATCAGATACTCCAGCGCGTAGGCGCCGAGCAGCCGGACCCGCGTGGCGCCGAGCGTCTTGAGGATCACGGCATCGTAGACGCGGTGGCGGTGACCTGCGGCGAGCGCGCCGCCCAGCACCAGGATCGCCGAGATCAGCGTCACGGCGCTGGCGCCGCGGATCGCCAGCACCAGATTGCTGACCACGCTGCCGACCGTCTCCAGCGCCTCGCGGACCCGCACGCTGGTCACCATCGGGAACGCGTCGGCGACCTGCTTGATGATGCGCGCGTCGTCTCCGGAATCCGCGTGTGGTTCTGTCAAGGTCGCGACATGGCTGTGCGGCGCGCCCTTGAAGGCGTTCGGCGAGAACACCAGCACGAAGTTGATGCCAAGCCCCTGCCAGTCGATGTTGCGCAGATTGGCGATCTTCGCCGCTACGTCGCGGCCGAGCACGTTGACCACGATCTCGTCGCCGATCTTCAGGTCCAGGCCGTCGGCGATCTTCTTCTCCATCGAGACCAGCGGCGGTCCGCTGTAGTCCGGCCCCCACCATTCGCCCTCGACGATCTTCGAGCCCTTGGGGATCTCGCCGGTGTAGGTCAGGCCGCGGTCGCTCTGCAGCACCCATTCCGAATCGACTGACGGCTTGAGCTGGTCACCCTTGACGCCGCGGGCGGCGACGATGCGCCCGCGCAGCATCGGCACGTCCTCGACGGTCGAGCCAGGCGCGATCTGCGCCAGGAAGCCGGCAAAGCGATCGGCCTCGGTGGAGGGGATGTCGATGAAGAAGAACGACGGCGCCCGGTCCGGCAGCGCGGCCAAAAATTGCCGGCGCAGATTTCCGTCGATCTGGGTGATGGTGACGAGCACCGCGAGCCCGAGCCCGAGCGACAGCACGACCGACGGCGTCAGCGCGCCCGGCCGGTGGATGTTGGCGATTGCAAGCCGCAGCATGGTGATGCGGCTGCGCGGCAGCCGGCGCGCCACCGCCATCAGGATTTCGGCGATCCCGCGCAAAAGCAGGAACACCGCGATCGAGGCGACGACGAAGACGGTCGCGACCCGCTTGTCATAGGCAAGTCCGATCGCAACCCCGACCAGGAGCGCGATCACCACGGCCATCAGCGCGAGATAGCTCCAGCGCGGGCGGTGCCACTCGCTGGTGATGGTCTCGCGGAACAGCGCCGCTACCGGCACGTCATGCACCCGGCCGAGCGGCCACAGCCCGAACGCCAGTGCGGTGAGCTGGCCGTAGAGGAAGGAGAGCGCAAGCTCGTCGGGATGCAGCGCGGGCACCACCGGCAGCGGCAGCAGCTTGCCAAACAGGCCGACGATGACGAAGGGCAGCGCGGCGCCGAGCACGAGCCCGATCACCGAACCGATCCCGGCCAGCACCACCACCTGCGTGCAGTAGATCGTGAAGACGTCGCGGCCGGTGGCGCCGAGCGCCTTGAACGAGGCGATGACGTCGCGGCGCCGGTCGATATGGCTCTTCACGGCATTGGCGACGCCGACACCGCCGACCAGCAGCGCCGCAAGGCCGACCAGGGTCAGGAACTGGGTAAAGCGGTTGATGGTGCGCTCAAGCTGCGGCGAAGCGTTGTTGCGGCTGCGGACCTCCCAGCCGGCCTCCGGTGCCGCCGCCCGTGCGCCGTCGATCAGCGCGGTGGTGGCGCGATCGTCGTTGGCGCCGTCGGGCAGCTTCACCCGGTAAATCCAGCGCACCAGGCTGCCCGGTTGCAGCAGGTCGGTGGCGCGCAGGCTCGCTTCGCTGATCAGAAAGCGCGGGCCGAGGCCGACGCCGCCGGCGAGCTTGTCGGGCTCGGCCGCGACCACGCTGCGGATCTGGTAGGTCGCGCTGCCGATGGTGACGCGGTCGCCCAGCTTGAGGTCGAGCCGCGCCAGCAGTGTCGAGTCGGCCGCCGCGCCAAAAACGCCGTCGCGCTCGGCGAGCAGGTCGGCGACCGGCATGTTCGGCTCCAGCGTCAGCTCGCCGAGCATCGGATATCTGCCGTCGACCGCCTTGAGCTCGACCAGCGCCAGCTTGCCGTCGCCGCTGCGCGCCATCGCGCGGAGCGTGGCTGCGACCGAAACCTCGCCGCGCGTGCGCAGGTAGGCGACCTCGTCGGGTTTGGCCTCGCGCGAGATCAGCGAGAACGCGACATCGCCGCCGAGCAGCGTGCGCCCCTCGCGCGACAGGCCGTCGCCGAGGCTCGCGGCGACCGAGCCGACGCCGGCAATCGCCATCACGCCGAGCGCGATGCAGGCGATGAAGACGTAGAAGCCGCGCAGGCCGCGGCGCAATTCGCGCAGCGCATATCGGAAGGCAAGCGACGACGCGCGACCCTGGATCGCGACTTCGGACGCAATGCTCATCTCGTCGATTGTCCGTCGATGCGGCCGGAGCGCAGCCGCACGACGCGGTCGCAGCGCTGGGCGAGCGCGAGGTCGTGCGTCACCAGCACCAGCGTCATGCCGCGCTCGGCGTGCTTGGTGAAGAGCAAATCGACGATCTGCTTTCCCGTCGTCTCGTCGAGATTTCCGGTCGGCTCGTCAGCGACGAGGATCGCCGGATCGGGCGCCAGCGCGCGCGCGATGGCAACGCGCTGCTGCTCGCCGCCGGACAATTGCGTCGGATAGTGATGCAGGCGTTCGCCGAGCCCGACCGATTGCAGCTCCTGCGCGGCGCGTGCGGCGGCATCGGGATTGCCGGCGAGCTCGAGCGGCACGGCGACGTTCTCCAGCGCGGTCATGGTCGGGATCAGATGGAACGACTGGAAGACGATGCCGACCTGTCGGCCGCGGAAGCGCGCGAGCGCATCTTCATCGAGGGCATTGAACGAGGTGCCGTTGACGACCACTTCACCACTGTCAGGACGTTCAAGCCCCGCCATCACCATCAGCAAGGTCGACTTGCCCGAGCCCGACGGGCCGATCAGGCCGATGGCCTCACCCGCTGCCACACGAAGGCTGATATCTTTGAGGATATGAACCCGTGCCGCGCCGGTGCCGAGCGAGAGATTGACGTTCCTGACGGCAATGGTGTCCGGCTCGACGTCGGTCAGTGAAGAGGATTCGATGAGACTGTCCATGGTTCGGTCATATGGCACTTCCGCGGCTGCGGTCGAGGGCCGGTTGAGAATCTTCGTGCACATACTCGTGTTGCTTATGGGCTTGATGACGGCGGCAAGCGCGCAGACGGCCGGACCGGAGAAGGGCCCCGCGTCAGGTTCGGCAAAACCGGTCAAAATGGTGGTCCTGGGCGATTCCCTGAGCGCCGGTTACGGCCTTCCGGGCCCGGCGGGGTTCCCGGTCCGGCTGCAAAAGGCCTTGGAAGCCAAGGGGATAAAGGTCGAGATGACCAATGCCGGGGTGTCCGGCGACACCGCCTCAGGCGGCCGCGAGCGGCTCGACTGGTCGGTGCCTGACGGAACCGATGCGGTGATCGTCGAGCTCGGCGCCAACGATGCGCTGCGCGGCATCGATCCCGCGGTCACGCGTGCCGCGCTCTCCGACATCATCACAAAGTTGCAGGCGCGCAAGATCGCCGTGCTCTTGTGCGGCATGCTGGCGCCGCCGAACTATGGCAGCGACTATGCGGCGAAGTTCAACGCGATCTATCCGGAGCTCTCGAAATCCCTTGGCGTGCCGCTCTATCCATTCTTCCTCGATGGGGTTGCTGCCGATGCCAAGCTCAACCAGGCCGACGGCATGCATCCGACGGCAGCGGGCGTGGACATCGTCGTGAACAACATGCTGCCCACGGTGGAGGCATTTCTCGGTGCATTATCAGGGCAACGCAGTTGAATCGCAGGCAGCGAGCCGTGTGGTGTCCGTAGGTTTACGAGCTGTTAACCGGTCATGCTTCGCAGAGTCACATATCTCGGGTACAAATAGGCATCGGTGATTCGTCACCGGGGTCTGTTACAGGGTGCGGGCTCCCAAAACTCGCGCCAAGCATCGAGGATTATTGCGATGCCGCGTCTGTTCACTGGACTGGAAATTCCGGCCGAAATCGGCCAAACCCTCTCCGGCTTGCGTGGCGGCCTTCCCGGCGCGCGCTGGATCGATCCCGAAAATTATCACGTCACTCTGCGCTTCATCGGCGACATCGATGGCATGTGGGCCAACGAGATCGCAACGATGCTGTTCCGGGTGAACCGCAAGCCGTTCGAGGTCAAACTGCAAGGCCTGTCGAGCTTCGGCGGACGCAAGCCGCGCGCGGTGGTTGCCGCCGTCGAGCCGAGCCGTCCGCTGATCGAACTGCAGGCCGAGCTCGAGCGGATGATGCAGCGGATGGGGCTCGATCCCGAGGGCAGGAAATTCACGCCACATGTCACGCTTGCGCGTTTGCATGACGCGTCGAGCCAGGACGTCGCGGATTATCTGTCCGTGCGCGGCTACTTCCCGAGCCGCAGCTTTCTGGCGGACCGCTTCGTGCTGTTCTCGTCGCGGGCGTCGACAGGCGGCGGCCCCTACGTGGTCGAGGATTCCTACGCGCTCTGCGCGTAAGGCATCGCAGACCGCGGCTTGAGGTGTCAGGCAGGCGGCCCGTGCGGTCGGCCGTGGTATGCAAGGGCTTGCCCCTGCATACCCGTTGCTTGCATGGCCATCGGCACAATTCACGACTTGCAATTTTCCGCGCACTAGGGCCGTAAGGTGGGCCCATGCTGTCCACCTCGCCGAGTTCCTTTCTCGAACACTACAACGCCCTGGTCGCCTCCGGCGCGATCGAGGCCGATCCTGCGCAGGCGCGCGCCGCCGAAGCGTTCGGCGCACTGGACGAGCGGCTCGCGAGCTACAAGCCGCAGCGCAAACAGGGCCTGTTCGGACGGCTGTTCGGCGGCGACAAGGACGACAAGCCGCCACGCGGCCTCTACGTCCATGGCGAGGTCGGCCGCGGCAAGACCATGCTGATGGATCTGTTCTTCCAGCAGAGCCCGGTCGAGCACAAGCGCCGCGCGCACTTCCACGAATTCATGGCCGAGGCACATGAGCGCATTTACGGCTATCGTCAGCAGATCGCGCGTGGCGAGATCTCGGACGGCGACGTGATCGCGCTCACCGCACAGGCGATCTTCGACGAGGCCTGGCTGCTCTGCTTCGACGAATTCCACGTCACCGACATTGCGGACGCGATGATCCTCGGGCGGCTGTTCGCAAAGCTGTTCGATCTCGGCACAGTCGTGGTGGCGACGTCGAACGTCGCGCCAGACGACCTCTACAAGGGCGGGCTCAATCGCGCGCTGTTCCTGCCGTTCATCGCGCAGATATCAGACCACATGGATGTGCTGCGGCTCGATGCGCGCACCGACTTCCGGCTCGAGAAGCTCGTCGGCGTGAAGATGTGGCTGGTGCCCGCGGATGACGCGGCTCGCGAGGCGCTCAATGCGGCGTGGCGCAAGATGACCGGCAACGCGCCGTGCAAGGCGCGCCTTATCGAGATCAAGAAGCGTCTGCTGACTGTGCCGTGCTCGTCGCATGGCGTCGCGCGCTTTGCCTTCGCCGATATCTGCGAGAAGCCGCTTGCCGCGTCCGATTACCTCAGGCTCGCGCACGACTACCACACGATCCTGATCGACCACATTCCGGTGATGGACTACGCCGAGCGCAATGCCGCCAAGCGCTTCATCTCGCTGATCGACACGCTCTATGACAATGCCGTGAAGTTGATGGCCTCGGCCGAGGCCGATCCGGTGTCGCTGTACCTTGCGGAAGACGGCATCGAGGCGATGGAATTCAAGCGCACCTCCTCGCGCCTGATCGAAATGAGCTCGGAATCCTATTTGGCGCTGCCGCACGGCCGGAAGGACTCCTCCGCAAGCGGCTCGTCGACCGGCCTGGTCGAGACCTGACACTCCGCCTCGAAATTCAGCCTCGAAATTCGATCTTGCGCGGGGTGCGGTTCGGAGCAACTTTCCGTGTCTCCGGGACGGATGTTGCTGGCATGCCTGATCGAATTCCAGGCAGGGCCCGCAATCGGGCAGGCCGCGACTTGAATGGATCATTCGAAAGGGATAACCACCCTTGCAACCGACTTCCCTCCCTCCTGCACCAGTTCAAAGGACTGATTTCCCATGGCACGCGACAAGATTGCTCTGATTGGCTCCGGACAGATCGGCGGAACGCTGGCGCACCTCGTTGGCCTCAAGGAACTCGGAGACGTCGTGCTGTTCGATATTGCCGAGGGCGTGCCGCAGGGCAAGGCGCTCGACATCGCACAGTCGTCGCCGGTCGACGGTTTCGACTCCAATCTGGTCGGCGCCAACTCCTATGACGCGCTCGACGGCGCCAAGGTCTGCATCGTTACCGCGGGCGTGCCGCGCAAGCCGGGCATGAGCCGCGACGATCTCCTGTCGATCAACCTCAAGGTCATGGAGCAGGTCGGCGCCGGCATCAAGAAGTACGCCCCCGACGCCTTCGTCATCTGCATCACCAACCCGCTGGATGCGATGGTGTGGGCGCTGCAGAAGGCCTCGGGCCTGCCGCACAAGAAGGTGGTCGGCATGGCCGGCGTGCTCGACTCCGCGCGTTTCCGCTACTTCCTTGCCGACGAATTCAACGTCTCGGTCGAAGACGTCACCGCCTTCGTGCTGGGCGGCCACGGCGACACCATGGTGCCGCTCACCCGCTACTCGACCGTTGCCGGCATCCCGCTGCCCGACCTCGTCAAGATGGGCTGGACCTCGCAGGCGCGGATCGACGAGATCGTTGATCGCACCCGCAATGGCGGCGCCGAGATCGTCAATTTGCTCAAGACCGGCTCCGCCTTCTATGCGCCGGCGGCGTCGGCGATCCAGATGGCCGAGAGCTACCTGAAGGACAAGAAGCGCGTGCTGCCTTGCGCTGCCTATCTCAACGGCGAGTACGGCGTGAAGGACATGTATGTCGGCGTACCCACGGTGATCGGCTCCAAGGGTGTCGAGCGCATCGTCGAGATCGAGCTGGCCGGCAAGGACCGCGAGGCCTTCGACAAGTCGGTTGCCTCGGTGCAGGGCCTGGTCGACGCCTGCAAGAAGATCGCGCCCGATCTGCTCGGCAAGTAATCTGAGTTGGCAATGGCCCGATAGGCGATTTCGATCGCCTATCGGGTGCAAGGTGATGAAATTCCGGCGAATTTTCTAGTTGCACGAGCCTTGGTATATGGTATGCCAGATCAAGGCTGACGTGAAGTTCGCCGCACGAGGGTTGGGAGCGACGATCCATGAATATCCACGAATACCAGGCCAAGGCTCTGCTGCATGAATTCGGCGTGCCGATCTCCCGCGGCGTGCCGGTGCTGAAGGCTGAAGAAGCCGACGCGGCGGCCAAGCAGCTTCCCGGCCCGATCTGGGTGGTGAAGAGCCAGATCCATGCCGGCGGCCGCGGCAAGGGCAAGTTCAAGGAAGCATCCGCCGGCGACAAGGGCGGTGTCCGGATCGCCAAGTCGGTCGCCGAGGTCGACGCGTTCGCCAAGCAGATGCTCGGCGCGACGCTGGTCACGGTGCAGACCGGCCCGCACGGCAAGCAGGTCAACCGCCTCTACATCGAGGAAGGCTCCGAGATCGACAAGGAGTTCTATCTCTCGATCCTGGTCAATCGCGAGACCTCCGAAATCTCCTTCGTGGTGTCGACCGAAGGCGGCGTCAACATCGAAGAGGTCGCGCATTCGACCCCGGAAAAGATCGTCTCGTTCTCGGTCGATCCCGCTACCGGTATCATGCCGCACCACGGTCGCACCGTCGCCGAGGCGCTGAAGCTGAAGGGCGATCTTGCCAAGCAGGCCGAGAAGCTGACCGGTCAGCTCTACACAGCCTTCGCCGCCAAGGACATGGCGATGCTCGAGATCAACCCGCTCGTCGTCACCAAGCAGGGCCAGCTCCGCGTGCTCGACGCCAAGGTATCGTTCGACAGCAACGCGCTCTATCGTCACCCGGACGTGGTCGCGCTGCGCGACGAGACCGAGGAGGACGCCAAGGAAATCGAGGCGTCGAAATTCGACCTCAACTATGTCGCGCTCGACGGCACGATCGGCTGCATGGTCAACGGCGCCGGCCTCGCCATGGCGACCATGGACATCATCAAGCTCTACGGCATGGAGCCGGCGAACTTCCTTGACGTCGGCGGCGGCGCCAGTGTCGAGAAAGTTGCGGCCGCGTTCAAGATCATCACCGCCGATCCGAACGTGAAGGGCATTCTGGTCAACATCTTCGGCGGCATCATGAAGTGCGACGTGATTGCCGAAGGCGTGGTCGCCGCGGTGAAGCAGGTCGGCCTCAAGGTGCCGCTGGTGGTGCGCCTTGAAGGCACCAATGTCGAGCAGGGCAAGAAGATCATCCGCGAGAGCGGCCTCAACGTCCTGCCCGCCGACAATCTCGATGACGCTGCACAGAAAATCGTGAAAGCCGTCAAGGGAGGCTAACGATGGCCGGTCATCTCGACGCCCCGACACCGCTGGAAGAACACCGCAAGCTCGCGGTTTTCGCGGGCGAGTGGAATGGCGAAGAGATGGTCTATCCGTCGCGCTGGACCGCGGGCGGTCCGGCGAGCTCGCATGTCGTCGCGCGCATCGCGCTCAACGGTTTCTACCTGATCCAGGACAGCGTGCAGACCCGCGACGGCAAGGAGAGCTTCGCCACCCACGGCGTCTTCACCTACGACCGCGACGATCGGGCCTACAAATTGTTCTGGCACGATTCGCTCGGCTACTACCCGCCGTCGCCGGCGTCCGGCGGCTGGGCGGGCAAGTCGCTGATCCTGGTGCGCGGTTCGTTGCGCGGCAACGCCCGTCATGTCTACGAGGTCGTCGACGACAACACCTACAACATGAAAATCCAATTCTCGCCTGACGCGGAAGGGTGGGCCGACGTGCTCACCGGCGTCTACCGGCGTGTTCACTGAAACCCTTCACCGCTCGTCTCGCGAAAGCATCCCATGTCCATTCTGATCGACAAGAACACCAAGGTCATCTGCCAGGGCTTCACCGGCAAGAACGGTACATTCCATTCGGAAGCGGCGATCGCTTACGGCACCAGGATGGTCGGCGGCGTGGCGCCGGGCAAAGGCGGCTCGACCCATCTCAACCTGCCGGTGTTCGACACCGTCGCGGAAGCGCGCGCGAAGACCGGCGCCGACGCCAGCGTGGTCTATGTGCCGCCGCCGGGCGCGGCGGACGCGATCTGCGAGGCGATCGACGCGGAGATCCCGCTGATCGTCTGCATCACCGAGGGCATTCCGGTGCTCGACATGGTGCGTGTGAAGCGCTCGCTGTCGGGCTCCAAGTCGCGGCTGATCGGGCCGAACTGCCCCGGCGTGATGACCGCCGGCGAGTGCAAGATCGGCATCATGCCGGCCAACATCTTCAAGCCCGGCTCGGTCGGCATCGTCTCCCGCTCCGGCACCCTGACCTATGAGGCGGTGTTCCAGACCACCCAGGAGGGCCTCGGCCAGACCACTGCGGTCGGCATCGGCGGCGATCCGGTCAAGGGCACCGAGTTCATCGATGTGCTGGAGATGTTCCTGGCCGACGAGAACACCAAGTCGATTGTCATGATCGGCGAGATCGGCGGCTCCGCCGAGGAAGACGCCGCCCAGTTCCTCAAGGACGAGGCCAAGCGCGGCCGCAAGAAGCCGATGGTTGGCTTCATCGCCGGAGTCACCGCACCTCCCGGCCGCCGCATGGGCCATGCCGGTGCGATCATCTCCGGCGGCAAGGGCGACGCCGGCTCCAAGACCGCGGCGATGGAAGCGGCCGGCATCAGGGTGTCGCCGTCGCCGGCGCGGCTCGGGCACACGCTCGCAGAGATGCTGAAGTAGCCGCCTTCGGGCGAGGTTCCCTTCGGGGTATGGCGCGGTTTCCGGCGGGTTCCCGTTCGGGAGCCGCGCTTTTTTTTTGCGCGCATTACCGCCGATCGGGCGGATCAATAAAATATGAAAATAAATTCATTTCTTGGTTCTTTTAGGCAGGAATATCTGTCCTAGATGGGGTAAAGGGTAACGACCCAGCCGGCGCTCTTCTCAGACCGGCACTTGCGCCGTCTTCCACGCGCGAACCGAAAAAAATCACCAGGACTGCCCCATGTCTCGCCAAGACGCGAACGCCGCTTTTGCTCTCTCATCCTTCCTGCAGGGTACCAACGCCGCCTACATCGACGACCTCTACGCCCGCTACGAGCAGGACCCGTCGTCGGTCGACACCGAATGGCAGGATTTCTTCAAGAGCCTGAAGGACGCCCCGGCTGACGTCCAGAAGAACGCCGACGGCGCCTCCTGGGGCCGCGACAACTGGCCGGTGACGCCGCGCGATGAGCTGACCTCGGCGCTCGACGGCAACTGGGCCCAGGTCGAGAAGGCGGTCGGCACCAAGCTCGCCGCCAAGGCGCAGGCCAAGGGCGCCGCGCTCTCCGACACCGACGTGCATCAAGCCACCCGCGATTCGGTTCGCGCCCTGATGCTGATCCGCGCCTACCGCATGCGCGGCCATTTCCACGCCAAGCTCGACCCGCTGGGCATCGAGGCGCCGCGCGACCGCGAGGAGCTCGACCCGCGCTCCTACGGCTTCACCGAGGCGGACTTCGATCGCAAGATCTTCCTCGACCACGTGCTCGGCCTCGAATACGGCACGCTGCGCGAGATCGTGCAGATCTGCGAGCGCACCTATTGCCAGACGCTCGGCGTCGAGTTCATGCACATCTCCAACGCCGCGCAGAAGGCGTGGATCCAGGAGCGCATCGAGGGGCCGGACAAGGAGATCAGCTTCACGCCGGAGGGACGCCGGGCGATCCTCAACAAGCTGATCGAGGCGGACGGCTTCGAGAAGTTCTGCGACACCAAGTTCACCGGCACCAAGCGTTTTGGTCTCGACGGCGGCGAATCGCTGATCCCGGCGCTCGAACAGATCATCAAGCGCGGCGGCAATCTCGGCGTGAAGGAGATCGTGGTCGGCATGCCGCATCGCGGCCGTCTCAACGTGCTGACCCAGGTGATGGGCAAGCCGCACCGCGCGCTGTTTCATGAATTCAAGGGCGGTTCGGCCAATCCGGACTCGGTCGAAGGCTCCGGCGACGTCAAGTATCACCTCGGCGCCTCCTCGGACCGCGAGTTCGACGGCAACAACATCCATCTGTCGCTGACCGCCAATCCGTCGCATCTTGAGATCGTCGATCCCGTCGTGATGGGCAAGGTGCGCGCCAAGCAGGATCAGCACGGCGATCCGCCTGACATGCGCATCTCGGTGCTGCCGCTCCTGATGCACGGCGACGCGGCATTCGCAGGCCAGGGCGTGGTGGCGGAATGCTTCAGCCTGTCCGACCTTAAGGGCTACCGCACCGGCGGCTCGCTGCACTTCATCGTCAACAACCAGATCGGCTTCACCACCTATCCGCGCTACTCGCGTTCGTCGCCCTATCCGTCCGACGTGGCGAAGATGATCGATGCGCCGATCTTCCACGTGAACGGCGACGATCCGGAGGCCGTGGTGTTCGCGGCCAAGGTCGCGATCGAGTTCCGGCAGAAATTCCACAAGCCGGTCGTCATCGACATGTTCTGCTACCGTCGCCACGGCCACAACGAGGGCGACGAGCCGGCGTTCACTCAGCCGGTGATGTACAAGCGGATCGCCTCGCACCCATCGACGCTGGAGATCTACGCCAAGCGGCTGGTCGCCGACGGCGTGCTGACCGAGGGCGAGGTCGAGAAGGCCAAGGCCGACTGGCGCGCACGGCTCGATGCCGAGCTCGAAGCCGGCGCTGGCTACAAGCCGAACAAGGCCGACTGGCTCGACGGCAAATGGGCCGGGTTCAAGTCAGCCGATCAGGAAGAAGACGCGCGCCGTGGCGTCACCGGTGTCGATGTCGCCGTGCTCAAGGACATCGGCCGCAAGATCACCAAGGTGCCGGACGGCTTCCGCGCCCACCGCACTATCCAGCGCTTCCTCGACAATCGCGCCAAGGCGATCGACACCGGCGTCGGCATCGACTGGGCGACCGGCGAGGCGCTGGCGTTCTGCACGCTGCTGCAGGAAGGCCATCATGTGCGCCTGTCCGGCCAGGATTCCGAACGCGGCACCTTCTCGCAGCGCCATTCGGTCCTGATCGACCAGGAGGACGAGAGCCGCTACACGCCGTTCAACCATCTCGGCGGCGAGGATACCGGCCACTACGAGGTCATCAACTCGCTGCTGTCGGAAGAAGCGGTGCTCGGCTTCGAGTACGGCTACTCGCTCGCCGAGCCGAATGCACTGACGCTCTGGGAAGCGCAGTTCGGCGATTTCGCCAATGGTGCGCAGGTGGTGTTTGACCAGTTCATCTCCTCGGGCGAACGCAAATGGCTGCGCATGTCGGGCCTCGTCTGCCTGCTGCCGCACGGCTACGAAGGGCAGGGACCGGAGCACTCCTCCGCGCGCCTCGAGCGTTACCTGCAGATGTGCGCCGAGGACAACATGCAGGTGGTCTATCCGACCACGCCGGCGAACTACTTCCACGCGCTGCGGCGCCAGCTGCATCGCGAAATCCGCAAGCCGCTGATCCTGATGACGCCGAAATCGCTGCTGCGTCACAAGCGCGCCGTGTCGCGGCTCGACGAGCTCGGCAAGAACGCCACATTCCACCGCATCCTGTACGATGACGCGCAGATGCTGCCGGACGAGAAGATCAAGCTGGTGCCCGACGACAAGATCCGTCGCGTCGTGCTGTGCTCCGGCAAGGTCTATTACGATCTGTACGAGGAGCGCGAGAAGCGCGGCACCGACGACATCTATCTGATGCGCATCGAGCAGCTGTATCCGGTTCCGCTGAAGGCGCTGGTGCAGGAGCTCGGCCGCTTCAAGAATGCCGAGGTGGTCTGGTGCCAGGAAGAGCCGCGCAACATGGGCTCCTGGCACTTCATCGAGCCTTACCTGGAATGGGTGCTGAACCAGATCCACGCAGCCAACAGGCGGCCGCGCTATGCCGGCCGTCCGGCGTCGGCGGCGACCGCGACCGGCCTGATGTCGAAACATCTGGCGCAGCTCAAGGCGCTGCTCGACGACGCACTGAACTAACGATCTTCACGAACACCATGCCCCGCGAAAGCGGGGCATCCGGTATCCCGTCATCCAGCACAAGCGCTGTCGTCACGGAGTACCGGATCGTTCGCTTTGGCGGCGGTGGCGAGACAAGTTTTATGACCGCAAGGTTATCGGGGAAAAGACCATGACTGAAATTCGCGTTCCAACGCTCGGGGAATCCGTGACTGAGGCCACGATCGGCCGCTGGTTCAAGAAGGCCGGTGAGGCCGTCGCGGTGGACGAACCGTTGGTGGAGCTGGAAACCGACAAGGTCACCATCGAGGTGCCCGCGCCGGTCGCCGGCACGCTCGGCGAGATCATCGCCAAGGATGGCGAGACCGTCGCCGTCGGCGCATTGCTCGGCCAGATCAATGACGGCGCTGCCCCGGCCAAGCCTGCTGCTGCCGCTGCGCCCGCCAAGGCCGCCGCCCCGGCTGCGGCGGCCGCTGCCGCCGCTCCCGCACCGGCTGCGCCCAAGGTGCCGCCGGCGGATGCGCCGCTCGCGCCTTCGGTGCGCAAGCTGTCCGCCGAAAGCGGCGTCGACGCCACCACGGTCCCCGGTTCGGGCAAGGACGGCCGCGTCACCAAGGGCGACATGCTGGCCGCGATCGAGAAAGCCGCCTCGGCGCCGACCCCGGTCAACCAGCCGGCCGCCGCCGTGCAGGTGCGTGCCCCGTCGCCGGCTGACGACGCCGCGCGCGAGGAGCGGGTGAAGATGACCCGGCTGCGCCAGACCATCGCGCGCCGCCTGAAGGACGTGCAGAACACCGCCGCGATGCTGACGACCTTCAACGAGGTCGACATGACCGAGGTGATGAAGCTGCGAGCGCTCTACAAGGACACGTTCGAGAAGAAGCATGGCTCGAAGCTCGGCTTCATGGGCTTCTTCACCAAGGCCGTCGTGCAGGGGCTGAAGGACATTCCCGCCGTCAACGCCGAGATCGACGGCTCTGACCTGATCTACAAGAACTACTATCACATCGGCGTTGCGGTCGGCACCGACCGCGGCTTGGTGGTGCCGGTGGTGCGCGATTGCGACCACAAATCGATCGCCGAGATCGAGAAGGGAATCGCCGATTTCGGCCGCCGCGCCCGCGACGGCCAGCTCAAGATCGACGAGATGCAGGGCGGCACCTTCACCATCACCAATGGCGGCATCTACGGCTCGCTGATGTCGACGCCGATCCTCAACGCGCCGCAGTCCGGCATCCTCGGCATGCACAAGATCCAGGAGCGGCCGATGGTGGTCGGCGGCAAGATCGAGGTGCGGCCGATGATGTATCTGGCGCTGTCCTACGATCACCGCGTGATCGACGGCAAGGAAGCGGTCACCTTCCTGGTGCGCGTCAAGGAGAGCCTGGAGGATCCGGCACGGCTTGTGCTGGACCTGTAAGGTCATTCGCGCGCGGCGTCCGGCTACCTCGGGCGTCGCGTTCTGTTGGGTGCTTACGTTTGGGGATCAATGTGACGGATAAGGTCGTTGTCATCACCGGCGGTAGCCGCGGCATCGGCCGCGCTACCGCGCTTGCTGCTGCCGCGCGCGGCTATCGCATCGTGGTCGGCTATGCGTCCAATCAGGCGGCGGCCAATGAGGTCGTCGCCGCGATCGAGGCCAAGAACGGCAAGGCGATCGCGGTGAAATGCGATGTCGGCAGCGAGCAGGACATCCTGGCGCTGTTCAAGGCCGCAGACAGCTTCGGAACGCTCGGCGCGCTCGTGAACAATGCCGGCATCGTCGGCAAGAGTGGCGTGCGTGTCGACGAGATGTCGGCCGAGCGCATCCAGCAAATGATGGCGGTCAACGTCACCGGCAGCATTCTGTGCGCGCGCGAGGCGGTGAAGCGGATGTCGACCAAGCACGGCGGCGAGGGTGGCGTCATCGTCAATCTCTCCTCGGTCGCGGCGAGGCTCGGGGCGCCCAACACCTATGTCGACTATGCGGCCTCCAAGGGGGCGATCGATTCCTTCACGGTCGGCCTCGGCTACGAAGTCGCGGCTGAAGGCATCCGCGTCGCCGGAATCCGGCCCGGGCTGATCGATACCGACATCCACGCCGCCGGCGGCGAGCCAGATCGCGCGCATCGGCTTGCCCATATGGTGCCGATGAAGCGCGTCGGTGCTGCGGATGAAATCGCCAACGCCATCGTCTGGCTGATCTCGGACGAGGCCTCCTACGTCACCAGCGCGATCCTCGACGTGTCGGGCGGTCGCTAGAGCACGATCAATAGCGGGGAGCTGTCCTTCGGCCGGATAGCGCCCGCCCAACTGTCACAGAGTTTGGCTACAGGACCTCAATCATGGCTTCTTACGATCTCGTCGTCATCGGCACTGGCCCCGGCGGTTACGTCTGCGCGATCCGCGCGGCGCAGCTCGGCATGAAGGTTGCCGTCGTCGAGAAGAATGCGACGCTGGGCGGCACCTGCCTCAATATCGGCTGCATGCCGTCGAAGGCGCTGCTGCACGCCTCCGAGATGTTCGAGGAAGCCGCGCACTCCTTCGCCAAGATGGGCGTCAGCGTCCCGGTGCCGAAGCTCGATCTGCCCGCGATGATGAACTTCAAGCAGCAGGGCATCGACGGCAACG
Source organism: Bradyrhizobium sp. 6(2017) (assembly GCF_011058295.2). Lineage (NCBI taxonomy): Bacteria > Pseudomonadati > Pseudomonadota > Alphaproteobacteria > Hyphomicrobiales > Nitrobacteraceae > Bradyrhizobium > Bradyrhizobium sp. 6(2017). Next base: position 478,188 of record NZ_CP049289.2, read on the forward strand.
TCAAGGGCGTCGAATTTCTGATGAAGAAGAACAAGATCGACGTGCTCAAGGGCACCGGCAAGATCCTCGGCGCCGGCAAGGTCGAGGTCTCCGGCGACGGCAAGTCCGAGACCGTCGAGACCAAGAACATCGTGATCGCCACCGGCTCCGATATCGCACGGCTGAAGGGCATCGAGATCGACGAGAAGCGCGTCGTGTCCTCGACCGGCGCGCTGTCGCTGGAGAAGGTGCCTTCCAGCTTGCTGATCGTCGGCGCCGGTGTGATCGGGCTCGAGCTCGGCTCGGTCTGGCATCGCCTCGGTGCCAAGGTCACCGTCGTGGAATTCCTCGACCGCATCCTGCCCGGCATGGACGGCGAAGTGGCCAAGCAATTCCAGCGCATGCTGGAAAAGCAGGGTTTTGTCTTCAAGCTTGGCGCCAAGGTCACCTCGGTCGACACCTCGGGCAAGACGCTGCAGGCCAAGATCGAGCCGGCCGCCGGCGGCACCGCGGAAATCATCGAAGTCGACGTCGTGCTCGTCTGTATCGGCCGCGTGCCCTACACCGAGGGCCTCGGGCTGAAGGAAGCCGGCGTTGCGCTCGACAATCGTGGCCGGGTCGATATCGACGCGCACTTCTCGACCAACGTGAAGGGCATCTACGCCATCGGCGACGTCGTGGCCGGGCCGATGCTTGCGCACAAGGCGGAAGACGAAGGCGTTGCCTGTGCCGAGATCATCGCGGGCCAGGCCGGCCACGTGAACTACGACGTCATTCCAGGTGTTGTGTATACCACGCCGGAAGTGTCGTCGGTCGGCAAGACCGAGGAAGACCTCAAGCAGGCCGGCGTCGCGTATACAGTCGGCAAATTCCCGTTCACCGCAAACGGCCGCTCCAAGGTCAACCAGACCACCGACGGCTTCGTGAAGGTTCTCGCAGATGCGAAGACGGATCGGGTGCTCGGCGTGCACATTGTCGGCCGGGAAGCCGGCGAAATGATCCATGAAGCCTGCGTTCTGATGGAATTCGGCGGATCGGCGGAAGATCTGGCCCGCACCTGCCACGCGCATCCGACCCGCTCCGAGGCGATCAAGGAAGCCGCGCTTGCGGTCGGCAAGCGCGCCATCCATATGTGATCGAACATCCGGCATGCCAGCCGGCTAGAGATCATAGCGATGCTGCGCCGCCTGCTTCAGCCGTTCTGGGTCCTGCTTGCGATCATCTTCCTGATCGAGGCCTGGCTATGGGACCACGTCGAACCGATCGTGGCGCGGGTGGTCGCGTGGATTCCGCTGCGCGCGCTGAAGCAATGGCTTGCCGACCGGGTCGATTCGCTGTCGCCGGCGATGACGCTGATCGTCTTCGTCGTGCCGGTCATCCCGCTGTTTCCGCTGAAGCTGGTCGGGCTCTGGCTGTTGGCGAACCAATACTGGCTCAGCGCAGTCTCGCTGATCCTGTTCGCGAAGATCGTCGGCGTCGGCGTGACGGCGTTCCTGTTCGACGTGACGCGGCCGAAGCTGCTGGAGATGCCCTGGTTCGAGGCACTCTATAATTTCGTGATGGGGCTGCGGGCCAAGGCCACCGCGCTGGTCGAACCGGTCAAGCGGCGCATCCTCGAGATGATCCGCGGCGACGGCGACGGCTGGTCGGCGCGCACGCTGCGCCTGATCGCACGCTTCCGCAAAAGCGTGCACGAGACCAGCAAGGTTCTTTGATCAAGGCTTTCCGTTCCGTCATCCTGAGGAGCGCGCATTGCGCGCGTCTCGAAGGATGCACGGCCAGGCCGGTGGCCGTCGATCCTTCGAGACGCCGCTTCGCGGCTCCTCAGGATGACGGTCAAAAAGGGGAGCCTTGCGCCTCAATGCAGATGCAGCAAATGAGGCTGGAACAGGCCGAGCAGCGTCATCACGATGCCGGCCAGCGTCACCAGACCCGACACCCAGGCCAGCGCGATGATGCCCGTGATGATCGTCGCTGACGCCAGCACGATAGCGATCTGGAAGGCGGCGGAGGCCAGCTCGAAATGATGATACTTCGCGGTGGCCTCGTCGCGCTCATGCTCGGCGTGCTTGGCGCGTTCGGCGAGCTGCTCTGAACCCTCGCCGGTCTCCGGCTCCGAACGATAGCGCGCCGCGGTCTTCTGCCAGTCGTCGATCTGCTTCTGCAACGCAGCCTTCGTCGCCTCGTCGGTGGTGGTCGCGAGGTTCAGCTTGCCCTGTTCGGCCGCGATCTGCACGGTGGTGCGACGGATGCTCTTGGCCTGGAAGAAGGCCCAGAGGTTGGACGCCTCGACGTTCTTGCTGATCGATTCGGTCTGGGCGCCCTTGCCGAGCGTCTCCGACAGCGCCAGGCAGAGCGCGATCACGGCGATCAGGAGTGCGATCTTCTTGTTCTCACCCGACGCATGCTCGGCATGCTCCGCGTGCTCCATACTTTCATGTGCGCTCATGATTCCCCTCCGGATGAGACCGCGCCACGATTGCCGAATGCAGCGCACAAGGCAAGGGGCGGGCGGTTTGTGGCAGCCGTATGAAATATGAACGGCGCAAGATGAACGGCGCATTGATAGGGAGCGAAGCCCGCGCTGTGTTCTGAACTCAGATCCGGGCGTTCAGCCGCGCGGGTGCGCGGAGCGATAGACTTCAAGCAGGCGCTCGCTGTCGATGCCGGTGTAGATCTGCGTGGTCGACAGCGATGCGTGGCCGAGCAATTCCTGGATCGCGCGCAAATCGCCGCCGCGGCTGAGCAGATGGGTGGCGAAGGAATGCCGCAACGCATGCGGCGTCGCGCTGTCGGGCAGGCCGAGCGCGCCGCGCAGCCGCTCCATGGTGAGCTGGATGATGCGCGGGCTTAAGGGGCCGCCGCGGGCGCCTACGAACATCGGCCCGGTCGGGCTGAGCTGGTGCGGGCAGATCGCTGCGTAGTCCGCGATCAATTGCAGCACGTTCTGCAGCACCGGCACCATGCGGGTTTTGTTGCCCTTGCCGGTCACGACAAGCACGTCGCCTTCGCCCGGCTTCGGCACGTCGCGGCGCTTCAGGCCGAGCGCCTCGGAGATGCGCAGGCCCGAACCGTAGAGCAGCGCCATGACAGCGGCGTCACGCACCAGAATCCAGGTCTCGCGGGCTTCATCAGCGCGCTCGTCGGCGTCGGCAAGGCGCTTCGCTGCCTCGATATGGATCGGCTTGGGCAGGCTCTTCGCCACTTTGGGCGCGCGGATCGCCGACAGCGCGCCGACCTTGCCCTTGCCTTCGCGTTCCAGGAAACGTCCGAACGAGCGCAGCCCCGCCAGCGCCCGCATCAGCGATCGCCCGCCGATCTCGTCTGCGCGGCGCATCGCCATGAAGGCGCGCACATCGCTCGCCTCGAGCGCGGAAAATGCCCTGAGCGTGACGCGCGCGCCCCAGTGCCCGGCCAGGAAGGTCAGGCATTGGCGCACATCGCGGGCGTAGGCCTCGAGCGTCTTCGGCGACAGCCGCCGCTCCGCGCGCAGATGCGACAGCCAGCGCGTCATCTCCTGCGTGACTGATGCGTCGGCGCAGTCGAGCTCGAGCGGCTGGGTGGGTTGGTCGGTCCGGGCCATGTCTTGAGCGGCCATGTCTTGAACGGCCATGTCCTGAGGGCTATTGGCGCTGCGATTCTCCTGATTATATCGCACTGCCTTCGTTTACCGTTCGCTAAAGCGGCGCAGCGGTGTTAGAGCGTTTTCGAGCGAAGTGGGCACCGGTTCGCGTGAAGAAAACGCGTCAAAACAAGAAGCTAGAGCTTCGGTTCTGATTTAATCAGAACCCAAAATGCTCTAGCCCGATCGGGTTTCAAAGATCTGATTCAATGGACCACGCCACGCGCCCCGGCCCAGCCTCTGCATCGACGACGGGCGTCGTCGACGTGCTGGTGCCTGTCGCGCTGAACCAGACCTATTCCTACCGCGTGCCGCGCGGCATGGAGCTTGCGCCCGGCGATGTGATCTGCGTTCCGCTCGGGCCGCGCGAGGTCGTCGCGGTGGTGTGGGCCGAGAACGCCAAACCCGATCCGCGGCTGCACAACCGGCTCAAGGACGTCAGCGAGAAGCTCGATGTTCCCCCGCTGAAGGCGGAGCTGCGCCAGCTCGTCGACTGGGTCTCCAATTACACACTGTCGGCGCGCGGCATGGTGCTGCGGATGACGCTGCGGATGGGCGAAAATCTCGGGCCCGAGCGGATGCGTCTCGGGGTGCGCCTGGTCGGTGAGCCGCCGCGGCGCCTGACACCGGCGCGCCGGCGGGTGATCGAGGTGCTGTCGGACCGGTTGCTGCACGGCAAGTCGGAGGCGGCGCGGGAGGCCGGCGTCAGTTCCGGCGTGATCGACGGGCTGGTCGACGAAGGCACGCTGACGGTCGAGGCCATGCCACCGCCGGCGGCGCCACCCGTTCCGGATCCCTCTTATGCGCAGCCGGATTTTTCGCGCGAGCAGCGCAGCGCGGTCGACGTGCTGCGGACGCTGGCTGCCAGCGGCAGCTTTCACGTCGCATTGCTCGACGGCGTCACCGGTTCCGGCAAGACCGAGGTCTATTTCGAGGCGATCGCCGAGAATATCCGCCGCGGCAAGCAGACGCTGATCCTGATGCCGGAAATCGCGCTGACCGGCCAGTTCCTCGACCGCTTTGCGCAGCGCTTCGGCGTGCGGCCGCTGGAATGGCATTCGGAGCTCACGCCGCGCACGCGGGCGCGAAACTGGGCTGCGATCTCCGAGGGCAAGGCGCCGGTCGTGGTCGGCGCCCGCTCGGCGCTGTACCTGCCCTATGCCGATCTCGGCCTGATCATCGTCGATGAGGAGCACGACCAGGCCTACAAGCAGGACGAGGGCGCGCATTATCACGCGCGCGACATGGCGGTGGTCCGCGCCCATATCGCCAAGATCCCGATCGTGCTGGCGTCGGCGACGCCCTCGGTCGAGAGCGAGGTCAATGCGCGCAAGGGGCGCTACCAGCGCGTGGCGCTGCCGTCGCGGTTCGGCGGCCAGCACATGCCGCATATCGAGGCGATCGACATGCGCCGCGCACCGCCGCCGCGCGGGCGTTTCATCTCGCCGGTGCTGGCCGAGCAGATTCGCCATGCGATCGAGCGCCGCGAACAGGCGCTATTGTTCCTCAACCGCCGCGGTTACGCGCCGCTGACGCTGTGCCGCGCCTGCGGTCACCGCTTCGCCTGCACGATCTGCGATGCATGGCTGGTCGATCATCGTTTCCGCCAGCGGCTGGTCTGCCATCACTGCGGCTTCTCGATGCCGCGCCCGAACATCTGCCCGCATTGCGCGGCCGAGGAATCGCTGGTCGCGGTCGGTCCCGGCGTCGAGCGCCTGCAGGAAGAGGCCGCAAGTATCTTCCCGGAGGCCCGCACCATGGTGCTGTCGAGCGATCTCATCACCTCGATCGAAACCATGCGGAGCGAGCTGAACGAGATCGCCGAGGGCCGCGTCGACATCATCATCGGAACACAGCTGGTGGCGAAGGGGCACAATTTCCCGCGGCTCAATCTGGTCGGCGTCATCGACGCCGATCTCGGCTTGAGCAATGGCGATCCGCGCGCCGCCGAGCGGACGTTCCAGCTGTTAAACCAGGTGGTCGGCCGTGCCGGCCGCGACCAGGGCCGTGGCGTCGGCTATCTGCAGACGCACCAGCCCGAGCATCCCGTCATCAAGGCCTTGATCGCCAATGACCGCGAGGCGTTCTACGCCAGCGAGATCGAGATTCGCGAGCGCACCGGCTATCCGCCGTTTGGCCGGCTGGCGAGCCTGATCGTCTCCGCCGGCGACCGTCCGACGGCGGAAGGCTTTGCGCGCAAGCTCGCCGCGGTCGCGCCGCTCGATGAGCGGATCCAGGTGCTCGGCCCCGCCGAGGCGCCGCTCGCGGTCATCAAGGGCCGCTATCGCTTCCGCCTGCTGGTGAAGTCGCTGCGCAATGTCGACCTGTCGCAATATCTGCGCGAATGGCTTGAGGCGGGCCCGAAGACCAAGGGCAATCTGAAGCTCGAGGTCGACGTCGATCCGCAGAGTTTCCTGTAAATTTGCCTGCAAAGAAAAAGCCTGCCGTCATTCGCGACGGCAGGCCCTTTGACGCACGAAGCAGGCCTCGCGGCGGGTACGCAACGCTTACTGAACGCGCTTAGGAGACGACCTCGGCGGTGACGCGGCCGACGCCGGCACCGGTCAGGCCAATGGCGCGCGCTGCGCCGGTCGAGAGGTCGAGCACGCGGCCGCGGATGAACGGGCCACGATCGTTGATGGTGACGACGACGCTGCGGCCGCCATGGGTGACGCGGAGCTTGGTGCCGAATGGCAGCGAGCGGTGGGCCGCGGTCATGGCGTTCTGGTTGAAGCGCTGGCCGGAAGCGGTGCGGCTGCCGGATTCATTGCCGTAGAAGGAAGCCATCCCCGAGAACGAGTGGCCGCCGGACGGCTGGATCGATGCATTGGCGTCGCGCCAGGACGAGCCTTCGGCGCGGGCGTGGTGATGATGGTGGTGGCGATGATGGTGGTGCCTGGACTTCGCGGACGCCTCCGTCACGGTGCCCCCGACCAGAAGAGTTGCGGCTACAAAAGCGAGCGCCGTACGCGAGCGGGTACCATTGCCCGCCGCCTTCTTGATATTCAGCATTGATAAGACCCTCAGACAGTATTGCCGCTAACACGGCAAGTGGAACCCCCGTCCCTTCGTTGACCAATGCCGTTTGGTTTCGCAATGAGGCACGAATTGGGCAGTAAATCCCGTTTGTCTCGTGTTGAAATATCTTGTTACCGCTTCGGGGTATTCGAGCGAGGTTCCGTAATCTTGCCTGTTAACCAATTTTTAACGATAACTATACTCATGAATACTGATTAGAGGAGCGCTGGTAAGTTTTCGGTAAGTAATCGCCAAATGAAGCGGACGCCCGTTTTGGGTTCCCTGCGCGAGGAACCATGGGCCCATGCAGATTTTCGATGGAACAAATCTGCGGTGACCTGAATCGGTGTCGGCGGGACGGATTTCCGCGCGCCGAATTTTCATGATTCGGCGGCTCGCTGCGGTCGCCAAAAAGCGCATGCGACAAGGCGGCTTGCACGATGCCGTCATGTTGCACCTGCGCGATTGCTATGTTAGCAAAGCCGCGATTTTAACGATCCCGGCACGTCCTGTGCCGGTCGAAAATCGAAGTCCCGCTTGAATTCCAAGGGCTTGGATCGCTAGGCGCTGCTTTGGTGGCGACGGTTTTTCCCTTGCGAATTTGACAGCAAAAAAGAGCGAGCTCGTGGCTGCTGAAGATCCGTCCGTTTCGGGAGTGTCCGGTCGTTACGCAACGGCCCTGTTCGAGTTGGCGCGCGACGAGCAATCCGTCGATCAAGTCAGGGCCGACCTCGACAAATTCGAGGCCATGCTCAACGAGAGCGCCGATCTCAAGCGTCTCGTCCGCAGCCCGGTGTTTTCCGCGGACGCCCAGCTCAAGGCGCTGACCGCGGTCCTCGACAAGGCCGGTATCTCCGGCACGTCGGCCAAATTCCTCAAGGTGCTCACCGCCAATCGCCGGCTGTTCGCAATTGCCGATGTGATCCGCGCCTATCGCGCGCTGGTGGCGAAGTTCAAGGGCGAGGCGACTGCGGAAGTCACCGTCGCCGAGCAGCTCAATGACAAGAATCTCGACGCGCTGAAGGCCGCACTGAAATCAGTGACGGGTAAGGACGTCGCGCTTAACGTGAAGGTCGATCCCTCCATTATCGGTGGCCTCGTGGTCAAGCTTGGCAGCCGCATGGTGGATAGTTCGCTTCGCACCAAACTCAATTCGATCAAGAACGCGATGAAAGAGGCAGGCTGATGGACATCCGCGCCGCAGAAATTTCTGCGATCCTCAAGGACCAGATCAAGAATTTCGGCCAGGAAGCCGAAGTCACCGAAGTTGGCCAGGTGCTGTCGGTCGGTGACGGTATTGCCCGCGTCTACGGTCTCGACAACGTTCAGGCCGGTGAAATGGTCGAGTTCGAGAACGGCACGCGCGGCATGGCGCTCAACCTCGAAACCGACAACGTTGGTATCGTGATCTTCGGCGCCGACCGCGAAATCAAGGAAGGCCAGACCGTCAAGCGCACCCGCGCCATCGTGGACGCGCCGATCGGCAAGGGCCTGCTCGGCCGCGTCGTCGATGCGCTCGGCAACCCGATCGACGGCAAGGGCCCGATCCAGGCGACCGAACGCAAGCGCGTCGACGTCAAGGCGCCCGGCATCATTCCGCGCAAGTCGGTGAACGAGCCGATGGCCACCGGCCTGAAGGCGATCGATGCGCTGATTCCGATCGGCCGCGGCCAGCGCGAGTTGATCATCGGTGACCGTCAGACCGGCAAGACCGCGATCGCGCTCGACACCATTCTGAACCAGAAGCCGCTCAACGCCCAGCCGGACGAGAACCTCAAGCTGTATTGCGTCTACGTCGCGATCGGCCAGAAGCGCTCGACCGTCGCGCAGTTCGTCAAGGTGCTCGAAGAGCAGGGCGCGCTGGAATACTCGATCATCGTCGCGGCCACCGCGTCCGATCCGGCTCCGATGCAGTACATCGCGCCGTTCACCGCCTGCACGATGGGCGAATACTTCCGCGACAACGGCATGCACGCCGTGATCATCTATGACGACTTGTCCAAGCAGGCCGTCGCCTATCGCCAGATGTCGCTGCTGCTGCGCCGCCCGCCGGGCCGCGAAGCCTATCCGGGCGACGTGTTCTACCTGCATTCCCGCCTGCTCGAGCGTGCGGCGAAGCTCAACAAGGACCACGGTTCGGGCTCGCTGACCGCGCTGCCGGTCATCGAAACCCAGGCCAACGACGTGTCGGCCTACATTCCGACCAACGTGATTTCGATCACCGACGGCCAGATCTTCCTGGAAACCGACCTGTTCTTCCAGGGCATCCGTCCTGCCGTGAACGTCGGTCTGTCGGTGTCGCGCGTCGGTTCGTCGGCACAGACCAAGGCGACCAAGAAGGTAGCCGGCAAGATCAAGGGCGAACTCGCGCAGTACCGCGAGATGGCGGCGTTCGCGCAGTTCGGCTCGGACCTCGACGCCTCGACGCAGCGCCTGCTCAACCGTGGCTCGCGCCTGACCGAGCTCCTGAAGCAGCCGCAGTTCTCGCCGCTGAAGATGGAAGAGCAGGTCTGCGTGATCTGGGCCGGCACCAACGGCTATCTCGATCCGCTGCCGCTCAACAAGGTGAAGGCGTTCGAGGACGGCCTGCTGTCGCTGCTGCGCGGCAAGAATGCCGACATTCTGGATGCGATCCGCACGAGCCGCGATCTGTCCGACGACACTGCCGCCAAGCTCAAGACGGCCGTCGAAGGCTTCGCCAAGACGTTTGCATAACGAATGGGACGTCGCCCGGCTCGCCGCCGGGTGTGACGAACGGAGGCTTGCGGTCTGACCGTTGTGGTCGGATCGCCGGGGTGAACGAAGAATGGCGTCACTAAAAGACATGCGGGTCCGCATCGCCTCGACCAAGGCGACGCAGAAGATCACCAAGGCCATGCAGATGGTCGCAGCCTCGAAGCTGCGCCGCGCGCAGAACGCCGCCGAAGCGGCGCGGCCTTATGCCACCAAGATGGATGCGGTGATTTCCAACATCGCCGCCGCGGCCAATGGCTCGCCCGGCGCCCCGGCGCTGCTCGCGGGCACCGGCAAGAACGACGTGCACCTGCTGCTGGTCTGCACCGGCGAGCGCGGCCTGTCCGGCGCATTCAACTCCGCCATCGTGCGGCTGGCGCGCGAGCGGGCACAGTCGCTGCTCGCGCAGGGCAAGGAAGTCAAATTCTTCTGCGTCGGCCGGAAAGGCTACGAGCAACTGCGGCGGACCTTCGAGAAGCGCATCGTCGAGCATCTCGACCTGCGTTCGGTGCGCCAGATCGGCTTCGTCAATGCCGAGGACATTGCCCAGAAGGTGCTGGCGCGGTTCGACGCCGGCGAGTTCGATGTCTGCACATTGTTCTACTCGCGCTTCCAGTCGGTGATCGCGCAGATCCCGACCGCGCAGCAGATCATTCCGCTCGAGGTGGTCGCACCCGCGGCCAGTGCGGCCCCCGCCACGTCCTACGAATACGAGCCTGAAGAAGACGAGATTCTCGGCAGCCTGTTGCCGCGCAACCTCGCGGTGCAGATCTTCCGCGCGCTGCTGGAGAACAACGCCTCGTTCTACGGCGCGCAGATGAGCGCGATGGACAGCGCGACGCGCAACGCAGGCGAAATGATCCGCAAGCAAACCCTGATTTACAACCGGACCCGTCAGGCCCAGATCACGAAGGAGCTGATTGAAATCATCTCCGGCGCTGAGGCGGTCTAAGGCAGATTTCGAAGGAGAACAGTCCATGGCTACAGCAGCCAACCAGAACGGTCGCGTCACCCAGGTCACGGGCGCCGTGGTCGACGTGCAGTTCGAAGGCCACCTTCCGGCGATTCTGAATGCGCTCGAGACCAAGAATGGCGGCAATCGCCTGGTGCTCGAAGTCGCGCAGCATCTCGGCGAGTCGACGGTGCGTACCATCGCGATGGATATCACCGAGGGTCTGGTTCGCGGTCAGGAAGTGACCGACACCGGCGAGCCGATCCGGGTGCCGGTCGGCGAAGGCACGCTCGGCCGCATCATCAACGTGATCGGCGAGCCGATCGACGAAGCCGGTCCGATCAAGTCCGAAGGCCTGCGCGCCATCCATCAGGAAGCGCCGACCTACACCGACCAGTCGACCGAAGCCGAAATCCTCGTCACCGGCATCAAGGTCGTCGATCTTCTTGCTCCGTACGCGAAGGGTGGCAAGATCGGCCTGTTCGGCGGCGCCGGCGTCGGCAAGACCGTGCTGATTCAGGAACTGATCAACAACGTCGCGAAGGCGCACGGTGGTTATTCCGTGTTCGCCGGCGTCGGCGAGCGGACCCGCGAAGGCAACGACCTCTATCACGAGTTCATCGAATCGAAGGTCAACGCCGATCCGCACAATCCGGATCCGAGCGTGAAGTCGAAGTGCGCGCTGGTGTTCGGCCAGATGAACGAGCCGCCGGGCGCCCGCGCCCGCGTCGGCCTGACCGGTCTGACGGTTGCCGAGCACTTCCGCGACCAGGGCCAGGACGTGCTGTTCTTCGTCGACAACATCTTCCGCTTCACCCAGGCGGGCTCGGAAGTGTCGGCGCTGCTCGGCCGTATTCCTTCGGCGGTGGGTTATCAGCCGACGCTCGCGACCGACATGGGCGCGCTGCAGGAGCGCATCACCACCACCCAGAAGGGCTCGATCACTTCGGTGCAGGCGATCTACGTGCCGGCCGACGACTTGACCGACCCGGCGCCCGCCACCTCGTTCGCGCACTTGGACGCCACCACGGTGCTGTCGCGCGCGATCTCGGAAAAGGGCATCTATCCGGCGGTGGATCCGCTCGACTCGACCTCGCGCATGCTGTCGGCGCTCGTCGTCGGCGACGAGCACTACAACACCGCGCGCATGGTCCAGCAGATTCTGCAACGCTACAAGTCGCTGCAGGACATCATCGCCATTCTCGGCATGGACGAACTGTCGGAAGAGGACAAGCTGACGGTCGCCCGCGCCCGCAAGGTCGAGCGCTTCCTGTCGCAGCCGTTCCACGTCGCCGAAGTCTTCACCGGCTCGCCGGGCAAGTTCGTCGACCTCGCCGACACCATCAAGGGCTTCCGCGATCTCTGCCAGGGCAAGTACGACCATCTGCCGGAAGCGGCGTTCTACATGGTCGGCACCATCGAAGAAGCCGTCGAGAAGGGCAAGAAGCTCGCCGCCGAAGCGGCCTAAGCTTTGGGATGTCGTCATCGCCGGGCTTGATCCGGCGATCCATCGCACCAGAAGCATTTTGACTGATGGACCCGCGGGTCGAGCCCGCGGGTGACAGCGCAAAGAACGGAAAGACCATGGCCACCTTCCACTTCGATCTCGTCTCTCCCGAAAAGCTCGCCTTCTCCGGCGAGGTCGATCAGGTTGACGTTCCCGGCGTGGAGGGTGATTTCGGCGTGCTCGCCGGACATGCGCCCGTCATCGCCACGGTTCGTCCGGGCATCCTGACGATCAGGGCCGCCGGCAAGCGCGAGAGGGTGATCGTGCTCGGTGGTCTTGCCGAGGTCTCGGACAAGGGCCTCACTGTGCTTGCCGACGTTGCGACCGCGATTGAGGACCTCGATCGCGCGAGGTTCGCCGAGACAATCACCGAGATGCAAGAGAAGCTCGCCGAGAAGGAGGGCTTCGAGCTCGACAACGCGATCGAGCGGCTCGATCACTTCAAGAGCATTCAGCACGAGCTCAACGCGACGGCTATGCACTAAGGCGCGATTGCCTGGTCGCGATCGCGCCATTGCGTCCGGGTGAGCCGGACCTCCTTGTGAAATCGCTCACACTTTTCCAGTCATCGGCCAGGAAACTTGAACAATTCAACGCTCGCCGCAGCTTGGCGGGCGCTGAATGCTTATTGCGCCTGCGAGCGTCTGGCGGCATTCTGCCCGCTATATTTGGGTCCGGGGCTGGTGCTCATGAAGCGCAAGATCGCGGCGATCTTTGCGGCCGATATTGCAGGCTATAGTCGATTGGTTGCCGAGGATGAGGAAGAGACGCTGCGGCGGCTCGCCTCCTACCGGCAAGTCACCGACGATTTCATTGCGAAATGCGGCGGCCGCATCTTCAACACCGCGGGCGATGCGGTGCTTGCGGAATTCCCCAGCGCCGTTGAAGCCGTGCGCTGCGCGATCGACATCCAGGAAAGCCTGCGCACGCGCAACATGGCGTATCCCCCAAGCCGGCAGATGGCGTTTCGAATCGGCATCACCATCGGCGACGTCGTCGAGCGCGACGGCGATCTGCTCGGCGATGGCGTCAATATCGCCGCGCGGCTCGAGGGCCTCGCCGAGGTCGGCGGCATCTGCATATCGCGCGCGGTGCACGAACAGGTCGCCAACAAGCTGTCGGTGCAGTTCGCCGACATCGGCGCGCAGGAAGTGAAGAACATCCCGACCCCCGTGCACGCCTATATGGTGGCGATGCGGCGCGAGGACGGCACCTACGCGACGCCTCAGGTCAAGAAGCCGGTCAAGGCCGCCCCTGCGGGTGCGCCGGCCTGGATGTGGCCCGCCGCCATCACCCTGGTGCTGTTGGCGGCGATCGGCGTCGGCGGCTTCCTTACCTACACCAAGCTGGAAACGTCGGCGACGAAGCCCGCTTCGGTGGCGAGCTCCACTCCGACATCCGCGCCCGCGGCATCCGCTTCGCCGGCGCTATCGGCCGCACCGTCGCCATCAGCATCGACGGCGCCGTCTGTCCCGGCGAAACCTGCGCCTGCGCCCAATCTGGCCGCGCCGGCCTCTCCGGTGCCACCGTCACCGCCACCTTCGATCGCATCGGGCGATAAGTTCGTTGCCGACAGCACCCCCTTCGTCAGCGACCGCACACGCAGCGCGCTGGCGACCGAATATTTGCCCGCAGGCGATTCCAAGGCGGTTGCCCTCAACATCAACGGCTTCGTCGGATGGAGCGTGGCGCAGCCGAGCGAGGACGCGGCGAAGACGGCGGCACTCGAGCTGTGCCAGAAGCGCGCCGACAATGCCAACTCGCCGCGCAAGTGCGAACTGTACGCCGTCGGCAACACCGTCGTGTATGCCCATGGCCAGCCTCCGCTGCCGCCGTTGCCATGGGTGAAGCGCGACGCGCTGGTCGAGAAGCCGTACGCCACCAAGGACGTTCCGCTGCTGCGCGACCCGGCCAGGGCCCGGCTCGACAACCTGTTCGTGCCGGGGCGCAAGACGCGGACCATCGCGCTCGGTCCGGGCGGGCAATTCTTCTTCAATTCAGGCATCGATTCGCTCGAGGAATCGGCGCGCCGCAACCTGCAAGCCTGCGGCGCGGTCGCGGGCGTGCCCTGCACGATCGTCGTGGTCGACGATGTCTTCGTGGTGTCGATTCCGACCACGTTGCGTGTCACGGGTTTCTTCAGGGCCGCGGATAGCTCGGTCATCGCGCCGGGCGAACGAAATGAAGTTGCACGGAAGCTCGCCGATGCGACGGCGGGTTGGAATGCGATCGCGGTCGGCGCGCAGGGACGGCCGGGGCTCGGATTGAAGGCCGCCAACGAACAGACCGCGGTGAATTCGGCGCTTGGCGAGTGCGTCAAGCGTGACAGCGATTGTCGTGTCATCGCGATCGGTCCGTTCGCGGTCGGCCCGAACTAAAGCATGATCCGGAAAAGTGCGAAGCGGTTTTCCGAAAAGATCATGCTCAAACAAAGGGCCAAAGCGCGATGACGATCCAACCCTATCTCATCGCGCTGCAGGACATGATCCGGAAACTGTGAAGCAGTTTACAGCGAGAATCGTGCACAAATGACAAGTTGCGGCGCGATGACGAATTGGCCCGATCGCATCGCGATTTCATCCTTGATGTAACGGACAAGATGCAGTGCTGACTTTCTCCACCGATGCTCTCCGCCCGCAAGACCGTTTCGAGCACTGGTGCGACGTACGCGGCAAAAGCCTGTTCGGGGTCACGATCGAGCTCGACCGTGACAAGCGGCCCGATTTCCGTGGACGGTTCTCCGCAACGCCCGTCGGCGAGGCGGTGCTGGCGGAAATGTCGGCATCCTCCTATCGCGTCAGCCGGACCTCGTCCGACATCGCACGCGTCCCGAGCAACAGCCTGCATCTCGCGTGGCAGGTGCGCGGGCCCGGTCACATGGATATTGGCCGCGATCGCGTCCAGTACGTGCGCAACGGAGATCTGGTGTTCGGCCACTCCAATCTTCCGTTTGCCTCGAAGCCCGAACGCACCGACGGCTTTCATTTCTACAGCCTCAAGATTCCCGTCACCGGCGAGCTTGTGCTCGATGCGCGAATCGAGGACGTGCCGCCGGTGATGCTGTCGCGGGATGCCGGGCTGACCCGGCTTGTCGGCGCCATGTTCCGCGCGATGACGCGTGATCCCACGCAGGCCGGGGAGTTCGCCGGCGACGTCACGCATATGGTGCGCCTGGCGCTGCTTGCGCGCGGGCGCGTGCGGCCGCGCCAGGATGAAATCCGTGCCGCGCTGCATGCGGGCTACCTCCACGCCGCGCGCGAGATCCTGCTCCGCGACCTGCATCGGCCGTCGCTCACGCCGGCCGCAGTGGCCACGGAGCTTTGCATTTCACTGCGGCAATTGCATGCGCTGTTCGAGCCGACCGGCCTGTCGTTTGCGCGGACGCTGACGGCGGCAAGGCTGAAGGAGGCGAGGCGGTCTCTCTACCTCATGCAGGAGCGTGGCATTGACGAGATCGCGTTCTCATGCGGCTTCGACAGCATCGCGACGTTCTATCGCGTGTTCCGCGCGACCTACGGCATGACGCCGGGCGATGCGCGGCGCGTGGCGCCTGCAGATCAGCCGGCGAATTCCGCAAACCGGGTGGCGACAGCGCGATAGACGTCGCGCCGGAACGGCACCACGAGATCGGCAACGCGGTCGAGGCGCTCCCAGCGCCATTGATCGAATTCCGCGGGCTGGTTGTTGCGCGGCGTCAACGGATCGATCTCGTCGTCGCGCCCGGTGAAGCGCAGCGCAAACCACTTTTGCCGCTGGCCACGAAATCGCGCCAGACGGTGTGTTTCCGGCACATGATGGGACGGAAATTCGTAGGTCATCCAGTCGGTCTCGCCGAGATAGTCGGCGTTGACGGCTCCGGTCTCTTCCCACAATTCGCGCATCACGGCCTGGCGCGGATCCTCGCCCGCGTCGATGCCGCCTTGCGGCATCTGCCATTCGAGTCCGGGCAACACGATCTCCGGACCATCGTCCTTGATCCGGTGGCCGATCAGCACGCGTCCAGCGGTGTTGAACAGCGCAATGCCCACGTTGGGGCGATAGGGCTTATCTGATGACATCTCGGTTGCGTACGTCGTGGGTCTATTTGGCCGCCAAACCGGCGAATTCCTTCACGACGCGCTCATAGACCGGGCGCTTGAACGGCACAATCAGCTCCGGCAGATTCTTCATCGGCTCCCAGCGCCAGGACATGAACTCGGCCTTGTGGCCACCGCCACCGGGATTGGAGACGTTGATCTCCTTCTCCTCGCCGGTGAAGCGCAAGGCGAACCATTTTTGCCGCTGGCCGCGGTAGCGGCCTTTCCAGGCGCGCCCCGCCACAGTGCGCGGGATGTCATAGATCAGCCAGTCCGGGACCTCGCCGAGCTTTTCCACTGATTTGACGCTGGTCTCTTCATAGAGCTCGCGCCTCGCGGCCTGAAACGTATCCTCGCCGGGATCGACGCCGCCTTGCGGCATCTGCCAGACGTGAGCGTCGTCGACATGCTCGATGCCACCGGCGCGGCGTCCGATGAAGACCAGCCCGGCGGTGTTCAGCAGCATGATGCCGACGCAGGTTCGATAGGGCAGGTCTTCATAACGTGCCATGCTGCCGCTACCTCGTACAGTTTCCGGAGCCGCCGACCCGGCCCCCCGGCAAGGTCTCAAGCTGCACCAACGGATTGATCTTTAGCCCGATTTTGATTTCAGCATCGCCGTTGTCAATGGCACAAGCATGATGCCCTTGGAGTCCAGTGTCTTGAGCCAGGCGCCGAGCCGTTCGATCGAGACCGGCAGCGCCGAGGCGACGCCCACGGCGGTGCCGCGTTCCTTGGCGATCGTCTCCAGCTTGACCAGCGCGCGGTCGATCTCCGCCGACGTCGGCACCGCGTCGATCGCGAAATCGGCCCTCGCGAACGGAAGCGCCTGGCCGGCGGCGAGGCTCTGCGCGACGCTGCGCGGGGTGGAACCGTCATCGAAATAGCTCAGGCCGCGCTTGGCCGCTTCGCGGACGATGGGCTGCATCACGAGATCGGTTGCGACAAACCGGGCACCCATGAAATTGGCGATCCCGGCATAGCCCTGCAGGCGGCTCAGGTGCCAGTAGAGGCGGTCGAGATTCTGCTCGCTGCCGAGCGTCGTCAGCAAGGTCTGCGGCCCCGGATCGTTGTCGGGATAGTCAAACGGCTCCATCGGGATCTGCAGCAGGATCTCGTGGCGCTGGGTCCGGGCGCGTTCCGCAAGCTTGCCGGGGTCGGAGCCATAGGGCGTGAAGGCCAGCGTCACGGCCGGCGGCAGCTTTATGATGGCATCAGTGGTCTTGGCGGCACCGACGCCGAGGCCGGCGACCACAATGGCGACCACCGGCATCCGGCCCGCCTTGGCGCGGTCGGCGTCGGCCGCATAGACCGTGAACGGCTTCAGGCCGTCGGCGACCACCGGGATCATGCCATAGCGCGATTTTTCCAGCAGGCGCGGGTCGATGCCGGTCATCGCGAGCGCCGGCGCGTCGCCATCGCCCTTGTCGGCGGGATCGGCGGCACCGATCACCACGTCCTGGCGCTTGCCGCTGGAACCGTCGATGATGGTGACGGTCTTCGCGTCTTTGGCGTCGCTGGCTGCGGCCGGCGCCTTGGCGGGCGATTTGGCCGCTGGTTCGGCCTGGCTGGCCGGGGCGTGCTTGTCGTCGGCGGTTGCGGGCGGGGGCGTGCGGAGCGCGATACGGGCCATCGGTTCGCCGCCGAGCGGATTGTCGTTGAACAGCGCGACGCCGCCGAAACCGACCAGCACGAGCCCCAGCAGCACGGCAAGCGCCTGCATCGCCGTGAATGGCAGGCGGACGCGGCGCCTCCTGCCCTTGGTCGTCTGCCCAAGCGGCGTGCTCAGTTCGTCGGCCGCCTCTGCCATGACCCTCCCCGAATCAACAGGGCGAACGATAGCACGATGCGGTGCATTCCCGCGCCCCGGCCTCCCGTCCAAGCACAGGTGCAGAAAGCAGAAAGGGCGGCCCGAGGGCCGCCCTTTGCGCCAGATCGATTGGATGGATCAGTTCGCGGCCTTGTTGCCGGGCTTGTCGACCGCGGCCTTGTCGCGCGCGGCCTCAGGCGCCGGCGTCGTCGCGCTGGAGGTCGACTTGATGCCGTGCAGCAGGTCGTCGGCCATCTTCAGCGCCTTGTCGTCCTTGGCATCCGGCGGCACATAGGACTGCGAGCCGGTCTTCTCGTCGCCATCGTTCTTCAGATGGCCGCGCAGCGAGGCCTCGCCCTTGGTGTCGGTGCGCGCCTTCAGCTCTTCCGGCACGTCCTGGAGCACCTCGATGTCGGGCACGATGCCCTTGGCCTGGATCGACTTGCCCGACGGCGTGTAGTAGCGCGCGGTGGTCAGGCGCAGCGCGCCGTTGCCCGAGCCGAGCGGGATGATGGTCTGCACCGAGCCCTTGCCGAACGAGCGGGTGCCAACCAGCGTCGCCCGCTTGTGGTCCTGCAGCGCGCCGGCAACGATTTCGGAGGCCGAAGCCGAGCCGCCGTTGATCAGCACGATCACCGGCTTGCCCTTGGTCAGGTCGCCCGGATGGGCGGCGCGGCGCTGGGTTTCCTCGGCATTGCGGCCGCGGGTCGAGACGATCTCGCCACGCTCCAGGAAGGAATCGGACACCGTGACCGCTTCCTCGAGCAGGCCGCCGGGGTTATTTCTGAGGTCGATGATGTAGCCCTTCAGCTTGTCACCGATCTGGCCCTGCAGATTGGCGACCTCCTTCTTCAGGCCTTCGGTGGTCTGCTCGTTGAAGGTGGTGATGCGGATATAGGCGATGTCGTCGGCCTCGACGCGCGCGCGCACCGAGCGGACGCGGATGTTGTCGCGCACCAGCGTGACGTCGATCGGATTGTCCTGGCCCTTGCGGATGATCTTGAGCTTGATCTTGGTGTTGACCGGACCGCGCATCTTCTCGACGGCCTGGTTCAGCGTCAGGCCCTGCACGGCCTCGTCGTCGAGATTGGTGATGATGTCGTTGGCCATGATGCCGGCCTTCGAGGCCGGGGTGTCGTCGATCGGCGAGACGACCTTGATCAGCCCGTCTTCCATCGTGACCTCGATGCCGAGGCCGCCGAACTCGCCGCGGGTCTGCACCTGCATGTCGCGGAAGCTCTTGGCATCCATGTAGCTCGAGTGCGGGTCGAGGCCGGACAGCATGCCCGAGATCGCGGATTCGACCAGCTTGGAGTCATCGGGCTTCTCGACATAGTCGCTGCGCACCCGCTCGAACACGTCGCCGAACAAATTGAGCTGGCGGTAGGTGTCCGACGTCGCGGCGCGCGCGCTCGATCCCATCAGCACCGCGCGGGGCTGCGTGACGAAAAGCGTCAGGGCCGCGCCGGTGGCGGCGCTAAGGAGAATTACCGAAGTCTTGCGCATCATCCGCGAACCTTTTCGCCTTCATTTGCGGCCCACCATGGACCTGGATCGATTGGAGTGCCGTCTTTCCGGAACTCGACATAGAGCACTGGCTGGCTCGCATTGGTGGCGAGAATGGATGCAACTTGGGACGTCGACCCCATGGTCGCAACCGGCTCCCCCGTAAGTACAAACTGGCCGATGTTTACCGAAATACGCTCCATCCCGGCGATCAGGACATGATACCCGCCCCCGGCATTGAGGATCAAGAGTTGTCCATAGCTGCGGAAGGGACCCGCGTAAACAACCCAGCCGTCACACGGGGTTGTGACCTGCGCGCCCGGCTTGGCTGCCAAAGAAATGCCTTTTTGTACGCCGCCCGCGCCGTCGGAACCGCCAAATTCGCGAATCTTGGTGCCATTCACGGGATAGGAGAACAGGCCTTTGGCCGAGGCAAAGGCGACCGCCGGGCTCAGGCGGGCGGGGTCCTTCAGGGCCCCCAGATTGGGCTTGCCGTTAACCGTGGCGGGCGCCCCCTGGAGGCTGGCCGTGGCCGCAGCCTTGGCCGCGCTCTTGAGGTCCTGCTCCATCTTGGCGATCAGGCTCTGCAAATTGTCGGCCTGTTTGGACAGCGTAATGGCGCGGGCGCCTTCCGCCTCCATGTCCTTTTCGGCCGCGCTCTGCTGCCGCTGCCGTTCGTCGACCAGCGCCGCAAGGCGGGTCTGATCTTCCCTGAGCTTGTCGCGGTCGCCGGCCAGCGCGTCGCGCTCGGTCGAGATCGTCTTGCGCAGCGCCACCAGTTCGCCGAGGTCGGCGGCAAGCTTCTCCGCGCGAACGCGCAACTCCGGCACCACGGCGCCGAGCAGCATCGCGGTGCGCAGCGATTGCAGCGCGTCCTCGGGCCGCACCAGGAGCGCCGGCGGCGTGCGTCGTCCGGCGCGCTGCAGCGCGGCCAGCACCTCGATCACCTCGGATCGGCGTGAATCCAGCGAGCCGCGGATTTCACGCTCTCGGCCGTCGAGCGCCTGCAAGCGTGCCTCGGCGTCCGCGATCCGCGTCTCGACGCCGCGTACCTGGCCGGCAATGTCGATCAGCTGCTGGTTCAGCTTGCTGCGGTCCTGGCCGATCGCGGCGACATCGGCCTTCAGCTTCTCCTGCAACTCGGTCGCCTTGCGCTGCTGTTCGCGTGCGGCCTCGAGCTCCTGCTCGCGCTGCTTGATGGCATCGGGCGATGTCTCCGCCGCGGTGGCCTGCTGCGCCGGCGGCGCGGATTGTTGCGCTGGAGGTGTCGCTTGCGCGCGCGCCGCTGTCAGCGGATACGCAGCGAACATGGCGATCGACAGAGGCAGCGACGCCGGCAACCAGAAGCGCCGCGCGGTGCCGAGGTACGAAGCCAAATACGAAGCTATATCCCGCTTGTGCTGCATCCGAGTGCGTTCAGCGCTTTCGACTGTCCGTCGCCGCGCCTCAGGCGCGGTGATAGGGGTGGCCGGCCAAAATGGTTGCGGCCCGATAAATCTGTTCCAGAAGCATGACGCGGACCATTTGGTGCGGCCAGGTCGCGGAGCCGAATGCAATACGCAACGAAGCCTTGCGCTGCAATTCGGGCGAAAGTCCGTCGGCGCCGCCGATCACGAAGACGGTATGCGCCAATCCCTCGTCGCGCCAGCGGCCGAGCTGCTGGGCAAAGCTTGTGCTGTCGATGCTCTTGCCGCGTTCGTCGAGCGCCACCAGCGCGTGCTTGTCAGGCAGCAAAGCCGAGATCGCCATGGCCTCTTCGGCGATGCGTGGGGGCGCGTCGCGCGCGCGGCTCTCCGCAATCTCATGAATGTCGAGGCCGCGAAAACCGAGCTTGCGGCCGATATCCTCGAAGCGCTCGCGATAACGCTCGGCGAGCTCCCGTTCCGGGCCCTGTTTCAGGCGGCCGATGCAGATGACAACGAGGCGCATCAACGCAGACTAGCTGCGCTGCTGCCGATTCGCATCGGCCTTGGTACGCCTTAGACCGCCGCGACCGCCGGGTTTTGAGTCCACAACCGTTCGAGATTGTAGAACTCACGCACCTCGGGTCTGAACACGTGCACGATCACGTCGCCGGAATCGATCAGCACCCAGTCGCAATTGGGCATGCCCTCGACATGAATGCTCTTGACCCCGTTTTCCTTCAGGCCCTTCGTCACATTTTCCGCGATCGCACCGACGTGCCGGTTCACCCGGCCGGTGGTGACGATCATGTAGTCGGAATATGCGGATTTGCCGCGAAGGTCGATGGTGACCGTCTCTTCCGCCTTCATATCCTCGAGGCGGGAGAGGATCAGGCTCAGCGTCTTGTTGGCATCCGGTTTGTCGGCATCCGGTTGTGCCTGCAAGGCCGCGGTTTTCGTCGATGTTTTACGCGCAGTCTTTGGAACCTTGGGTAAAACAGACTTGGACAATACAGATGTGGCCAGGGACCATTCCTTTCACTGTATCGCGGGTGCCGAATCCTCGGCCCCACGCACCATATTACGCATGTGGGGTTAATGGTTTCAATATTCCAGTAACCCTTTTGCGCTTCACGCCGTCCTCCAGCTCCCGTCCGGGTTCCGCAGTCCGGTCGAAGACAGATTGGATTTCATTCCTGTCAGGAACACCCAGGCCGGCGCCTGCTGATCGGCCAGCCGTGTCGCCTGATTTTCGGGCAAGCGATAGCGCATGAGCGCCTGCGCCGCCGGTGCGGCAAGGGCGCGGAAGCTCTGGGGCGGTCGGTCGATCACGGCAATCGGCACGTCGGAGGCGATGCGCCGCCAATCTTTCCAGCGATGAAATTGCGCGAGATTGTCAGCGCCCATGATCCAGACGAAGTGCACGCCGGAGACACGGCGGCGCAAGTGGATGATCGTGTCAACAGTGTAGCGGACACCAATGACAGCTTCGAGACAGCTGATGTCGATGCGCGGATCGTCGGCGACGCGGCGCGCGGCCGCGGCGCGCTCGGCGAGCGCGTGCAATCCATCATGGTTCTTCAGCGGATTGCCCGGCGTCAATAGCCACCACACGCGGTCGAGCTGCAATCGCTTGAGCGCGAACTGACTGATGGCGCGATGCGCGGCGTGCGGCGGATTGAACGAGCCGCCGAGCAGCCCGATACGCATGCCGTTGGTATAGAACGGAAGCGCCTGGGCTGCGGAGTGCGGCACGGTCGGGGCTTGCTGCAATGGTCTACCGTGCGCGTGCGACAATGATCACGGCCGTGTCTGCCCGGTGCCGTGGACGCGGTACTTGAAGCTCGTCAGCTGCTCGGCGCCGACCGGACCGCGGGCGTGGAATTTGCCGGTGGCAATCCCGATCTCCGCGCCGAAACCGAACTCGCCGCCGTCGGCGAACTGGGTCGAGGCGTTGTGCAGCACGATCGCCGAATCGACCTCGTTGAGAAATTTTTGCGCGGCAGCGGCATCCTCCGTCACGATCGCATCGGTGTGATGCGAGCCGTGATTCTGAATATGCGCAATCGCTTCATCGAGGCCGTCGACGATCTTCGCCGAGATGATCGCGTCCTCATATTCAGTGTCCCAGTCCTCGTCGGACGCGGGCTTCACCCTGGTATCGGAGCTTTGCACGAAAGCGTCGCCGCGCACCTCGCAACCGGCATCGATCAGCAACTCGACCAGCGGTTTCAGCTTCGTCGCGGCGGCCTTGCGATCGACCAGCAGGGTTTCGACGGCGCCGCAGACGCCGGGACGGCGCATTTTGGCGTTCAGGACGACCGCCTTTGCCATCTCGAGCCTGGCGCTGGCATCGACATAAATGTGGTTGACGCCCTCGAGATGCGCGAACACCGGAACGCGTGCTTCCGCCTCGACGCGTGCGACCAGGCTCTTGCCGCCGCGCGGCACGATCACGTCGATGCCACCGTTCAATCCCGTCAGCATCAGGCCGACAGCCGCACGGTCACGGGTCGGCACCAAGGTAATCGCGGCCTCAGGCAGGCCGGCTTCACGCAGGCCCTGCACCAGACAATCATGGATCGCGCGGCAGGAGCGGAAGCTGTCGGAGCCGCCGCGCAGGATCACGGCGTTACCGGACTTCAGACAAAGCACGCCGGCGTCGGCGGCGACGTTGGGGCGGCTCTCGAAGATCACGCCGATCACGCCGAGCGGCACGCGGACGCGCTCGATGGTCATGCCGTTCGGACGCTGCCAGCTTTCGGTGACGGCGCCGACCGGATCAACAATTTCGCGCACGGTGGCTACGCCGTCGGCCATGCCGGCGACGCGCGCCTGTGTCAGTGTCAGGCGGTCGACGAAGGCAGAGGTCATGCCGGCAGCCCGCGCCTCGGCGACATCTTCTGCATTGGCGGCGAGAATGGCCGGCGCGTTGGCGCGGATCGCGCGTTCGATCGCGGCGAGCGCCCGGTCCTTCTGCTCCGGCGGCGCCAGCGCCAGCACGCGCGCGGCAGCGCGCGCCTTGGCGGCGAGGTCGGTCATCAGGGCGGCGAGATCGGCGTTGCCGTCGATCGCCTTCAGGGGCGCGCTCATGGAAGTCCCAGCTTTGGATTAAGGCCATGTTCTAGCATGGCAATTGATGGGTTGGCGAGGCGCGGAACCGGCATGGCAGGTGGGCGGCAGGCCCGGCCATAGGCCCAGTAGGCTATTTGGGCCTATTTGGCCGGGATCGCGCCGGCCGGGCCGATCACCAGATCGTCGCGATGGATCATCTCGGACCGGCCGCTGATGCCCAGAATCGCCATCACGTCGGGCGAGGAGCGGCCCTTGATCTTCTCGGCGTTCTCGGCGTCGTAGGCGACCAGGCCGCGGCCGATCTCATGGGTGTCGGGCCCGCGCACCACCACGGCATCGCCGCGGGCGAACTGGCCGTCGACCTTGATGACGCCGGCCGGCAGCAGGCTCTTGCCGGCGCGCAGCGCTGCGACCGCGCCGGCATCGATGGTCAGCGTGCCCTTCGGCTCGAGCGAGCCCGCGATCCAGCGCTTCCGCGCGGTGACCGGATTGGCCGGGGTCAGGAACCAGGTGCAGCGGCCGCCATCGGCGATCGCCTGCAACGGATGTTCGATCTTGCCGGAGGCGATCAGCATGTGGGTGCCGGCGGTGGTCGCGATCTTCGCGGCCTCGATCTTGGTCGTCATGCCGCCGCGCGACAGTTCGGACCCGGCCGAGCCCGCCATCCCCTCGATCTCCGAGGTGATGCTCTCGACCACCGGGATCAGCTTCGCGTCGGGATCGACCGCGGGAGGCGCGGTGTAGAGGCCGTCGATGTCGGACAGCAGGATCAACAGATCGGCGCTGGTCATGGTGGCGACGCGGGCGGCGAGGCGATCATTGTCGCCGTAGCGGATTTCGGTGGTCGCGACCGTGTCGTTCTCGTTGATCACGGGCACCGCACGCCATTCGAGCAGCTTTGCGATGGTCGAGCGCGCGTTGAGATAGCGGCGGCGTTCCTCGGTGTCCTGCAGCGTCACGAGAATCTGCCCGGCGCCGATATCGTGATGGCCGAGCACCTCCGACCAGATCCGCGCCAGCGCGATCTGACCGACCGCGGCCGCCGCCTGGCTCTCCTCGAGCTTCAGCGGTCCGCGCGGCAGCTTCAGGCGGCTGCGGCCGAGCGCGATCGAGCCCGACGACACCACCATGATCTCGCGGCCGCCCTTGTGCAGCTTGGCGATGTCGTCGACCAGCGCGGCGAGCCAGGACGCCCGCACCTCACCGGCCTGCGAATCGACCAGCAGCGAGGAGCCGACCTTGACGACGATGCGGCGAAAGCTCTTGAGCGCGGGGCGTTTCATGGGTGCGGTCTGGCAGGAAGGTGGAAGCAATATGCGCCACGAGGTGGCTTGGGAAGCACAGGTGTTGTTCGGCGTTGCCGTTCAACCCTGCGGCAGCGGCGTCGCCCACGGCTCCGCCTGAGCCTTGGCCTTGTTGGATACCGGCGCCTCGCCGATCACCTCGACCAGCGTGCGCAGGGCGTCCTGCACGCCTTCGCCGGTCACGCCTGATAGCAACAACGGCGTCTTCTTCGCGGCCCGCTTGAGGCGGTCCTTCTGCTTCTTCAGCTCGTCGGGCGCGACCGCGTCGATCTTGTTGAGCGCGACGATCTCGATCTTGTCGGCGAGTTGGCCATCATAGGCTTCGAGTTCGGTGCGCACCGTCTTGTAGGCCTTGCCGGCATGCTCGCAGGTGGCGTCGACCAGATGCAGCAGCACGCGGCAGCGCTCGACATGGCCGAGGAAGCGGTCGCCGAGGCCCGCGCCCTCGTGCGCGCCTTCGATCAAGCCGGGGATGTCGGCGAGCACGAATTCACGGCCGCCGTAATTCACCACACCGAGCTGCGGATGCAGCGTGGTGAAGGGATAGTCGGCGATCTTCGGCCGCGCCGCGCTGACCACCGACAGGAAGGTCGATTTGCCGGCGTTGGGCAGGCCGACCAGGCCGGCGTCGGCGATCAGCTTCAGCCGCAGCCAGATCCAGCGTTCCTCGCCCGGCGCACCGGGATTGGCGTTGCGCGGCGTGCGGTTGGTGGAAGACTTGAAATGCGCGTTGCCGAAGCCGCCATTGCCGCCTTCAGCCAGCACGAATTTCTCGCCGAGCTCGGTGAAATCGTGCAGCAGGGTCTCGCGGTCCTCGTCGAACACCTGGGTGCCGACAGGCACTTTCAGCACGATCGACTTGCCGTTGGCGCCATGGCGGTCCTTGCCCATGCCATTGGTGCCCTTTGGCGCCTTGAAGTGCTGCTGGTAGCGGTAGTCGATCAGCGTGTTCAGCCCGTCGACGGCCTCGATGATGACGTCGCCGCCGCGACCGCCATTGCCGCCGGAGGGACCGCCGAACTCGATGAACTTCTCGCGCCGGAACGCGACGCAGCCGTTGCCGCCGTCGCCCGAGCGAATATAGACTTTTGCTTCATCGAGGAATTTCATGATGTTCACTAGTTAGGGCAGGGTGGCCGCTGCGGCAACCCGGAAAGGCCCTGACTTCGGCGAAAAGCCTTAATTTTCGGGCCTTTTTACGGCCCAAGCGGCTATGTCGGCCGCCGCCGGACCAGGAATTTCTGCATTCCCTCCAGCACCAGCTCACGGCGCTGGTTGTGCACGGTCGAGCGCAACGTCACGACGCCCGTGGTCCGGCCGGGTGACAGCTCGATCACCTCCAGCGCGGGATAAATGGTATCGCCGGCATAGACCGGCTTCAGGAACTTGCTCGACTGTTCCAGGAAGCCGACCAGCGACTCCTCGACGACATAGGGGAACAGCCCTGCGCCGGGCGCGGTGTGCACCAGGGTCTGGAAGCCATGGGCGAGCAGGTCAGGCATGCCGCGCGTGCGGCAATATTCGACGTCGTAATGGATAGGATGGGTGTCACCGCTCGCGGTCTGGAACGCCGCGAACACGGCCGAGGTCTGGGTCCGGCTCGGAATCACGAAGCGCTCGCCGACCACGAAATCCTCGAACCAGCGCTGCGCGGGGACCATGCGATGCTGGGTGGGGTCGAATTCGCTCATGCGGCGTTTCCTGCTCTCGTTCTTGAAGGGCTGGCTAGCGGTAGCGCAGCCGCCGCACTGCGACAATTGGTTCGATATGCCGTCGGTGGGGTTGTCCTGCATCGCCACGTCGGTAAAACCGGCAGCAAGACCGGCCCGATTCACGCGCGGCGGCAACAAGACAACAATGAGCCTGTTCGCAAAACTGTCCTCCTATGACGATCGATCGGCGCGGCTCGCCGGCATCGGATTGATGCTGCTGTCGATCTTCATGTTCTCGTTCGGCGATGCGATGGGCAAATTCATCGTCGCCACCTATTCGGTTGGGCAATTGCTGTGGCTGCGCGCCTGCGCGGCGCTGCTCGTGCTGCTGCCGATCGTGTGGCAGCGGCGGGCTGATTTCCTGCATCTGGAGCGGCCGTGGCTGCAATTGCTGCGTGTCACGCTGTCGACGCTTGAGGTCGCGGCGTTCTTCCTGGCGACCGTCTATCTGCCGCTCGCCGACGTCATCACCTACTATCTGGCCGGGCCGATCTTCGTCACCGCGATGTCCGGCCTCGTGCTCGGCGAGCATATCGGCTGGCGGCGCTGGACCGCGATCCTGGTCGGCTTTTGCGGGGTGTTGATCGCGCTGCGGCCGTCGGCGCAGACGATCAGCTGGCCGGCGATGATCGCGCTTGGCGGCAGCCTGTCGTTTGCGGTGCTGATGCTGATCACGCGCTCGCTGCGGGCGACGCCCGATATCGTGCTCGCGACATCGCAATTCGGCGGCACGTTCATCCTGGGTGCGGTGCTCTCGCCGTTCCGCTGGGTGACGCCATCAGCCGGCAGTCTCGTGCTGTTCTTCACCGCCGGCATCATCTCGGTCGCGGCGCTGCTTTGCGTGAATCGTTCGCTGAAGCTCGCGCCGGCGAGCGTGGTGGTGCCTTACCAATATTCGATGATCGTCTGGGCGGTGATCTTCGGCTTCGTGGTGTTCGGCGACGTGCCGTCCTGGGCCACCATCGTCGGCGCCGCTGTTATCATCGCGGCCGGCCTCTACATCTTCGTGCGCGAGCAACAGCTCGGACGCGGAGACTCCTCGGTGAATCCGCCGGCGTAACGGTGCAGGGTGGGCAAAGGCGCACCCGCAAATAGCTGTCGTCCCTGCCTAGTGCGCAATTGCGCACGGGAGCAGGGACCCATAACCACCATTGCTTGCCGTCACCAACGCTGGGAGCCACAGCTCGGCCGAGCAATGACCATTTGTGGTTATGGGTCCCCGCGTTCGTGGGGACGACGACCGTGGATCGAGCCTTACGCGCTGCGCCGCGTCGAACTATTCCAGCTCTTCAGCGAGGCCCAGACGCCGCGCGACAGCCGAAAGGCATCGACCGGGCTCGACGAGCCCAGCGCCTCGAAGCGATGCAGCTCGACGCCGCTCCACTGGAAGCCGCACTTCTCGAGGATGTTGCGCGACGACGGGTTGACGACGCGGGCGCCCGCGATCAGCTGGTCGAGATCGAATTCCTCGAAGAAGTAGTCGATCACGGCGCGCGCGGCCTCGGTGCCAAAGCCCTGGCCCCAATGGTCGACGCCGAGCCAGTAGCCGAGTTCGGCCGCGGTCTCCTCGCGCCAGTCGATGCCGGCCATGCCGATCGGGGTGTGATTGTTCTCGATCAGGAAGACGGTCTCGCGCCCGCCCGCGCCGAGTGCGCGCACGAAGTCGATGGCGTCGTCCTGGGTATAGGGATGCGGCAGGCGGCGGGTGTTCTCCGCGATACGGCGGTCATCGGCGAGCCGCGCAATGGCTTTTACGTCCGCGAGCGTCGGCTTGCGCAATGTCAGCCGTTCGGTCTCGAGGACGCAAGCTCTTGCCTCGCGCAAGATCGGCGTCGGGATGTCCTGCAACATGTCGAGCTCCTGTGATGCGACAATCGGTACGCAACGCTTGGAACGTCACGCGCGGTCGAACCGGAACGCGCGCAACGAAAAGGGGAGGCCGGTCATCCCGCCTCCCCTTGGAGCCCTTTGCGACTCCGCCGGTTCAACAGGACCCGGCGGACTCATGTGTGTCCACCGTCTACTCGGCCGCCTCCGCCATCGGAATAACCGATACGAATGTGCGGCCGTTGGCTTTGGCACGGAACTCGACATGACCCTCGATCTTGGCGAAGAGAGTATGGTCGGTGCCCATGCCGACATTAAGGCCAGGATGCCAGGTGGTGCCGCGCTGACGCGCGATGATGTTTCCGGGGATCACGCGCTCGCCACCGAACGCCTTGACGCCAAGGCGCTTGCCCTTGGAATCACGTCCGTTACGCGATGAACCGCCTGCTTTTTTATGAGCCATAGCTCGTCTCCGACTTCGCTTTGATCTCTAGATCAATTCCTTGACGGAATCATTTCACGTTTTGTCACGCTTCAAATCTGAAAGCGCGACGATCACCTTTTTGCGCGTGCCCGCGAACGGCCTATTCGGCTGCCTCGGCGGGCGCTGCGACCTTTTCCCTCTTCGGCCGCGGGCCGACGGTCGGCTGGGCGTTATCGGCGAGGATCTCGGTGATGCGAAGCACCGTGAGCTCGTCGCGATAGCCGCGCTTGCGGCGTGAATTCTTGCGGCGACGCTTCTTGAACGCGATCACCTTGGCGCCGCGCTTGTGCTGCAGCACTTCGGCTGCAACGGTGGCGCCTGCGACGGTGGGCGTTCCCAGCACCGGCGTGTCACCGCCGAGCACCAGAACTTCGCCTAGCTGCACGATCGTGCCGACATCGCCGGCGATCTTGCCAATCTCGAGTACATCATTCGGAACGACACGGTACTGCCGGCCGCCGGTTTTGATGACTGCGAACATCGTTTGATTCCTTCGTGTTCGGTTCCGGCCTCGGACGGTTAGTCCGGGTCGGCTTTTTGTTCAGTCGCTAAGGGTTATGTGTTTCGCGCGAAGGGAATGAATTCCCAAACTGGATCGCACAAAAACGATCGGCGCGAGAAAACCCCCGCGCCGGATGGGCGGACTTATAGCCGCAAACGACGGGGAGTCAAGGTAAAGCGGGGCAAAAACCGGCCAAAAATGAAAGGTTTGGCGTGATTTTCGCCCGGATTCCCCCTCAAGCCGCGGCCTGCGCGGCGGCACGTGCGTGCCGGCGGATGGTCTGCGGCGGCTGGCCCAGCACCCGCAGGAATGCCCGCCGCATCCGCTCGCGGTCGGCAAAGCCGGTTTCGCCGGCGATTTCGTCCATCGAATGGCGGCCGTCGCCGATCAATTCGCGGGCAGCCTCGACCCGGAGCTGCTCGATGGCTTTGGCCGGCGACTGGCCGGTCTCGGCGCGGAAGGCGCGGCTGAACTGGCGCGGGCTGAGCCGCGCGATCTCGGCGAGCTCCTCCACCGACAGTTCGTTACGCAGGTGAGCCTTGGCATAATTCAGCGCGTTCTGGATGCGGTCGGATTTCGGCTCGAGCTCGAGCAGCGCTGAAAACTGCGACTGGCCGCCGGTGCGGCGGTGATAGACCACAAGCTTGCGCGCCACCGAGCGCGCGACCTCGATGCCGAGGTCCTGCTCGACCATCGCGAGCGCCAGATCGATCGTCGCGGTCATGCCGGCCGAGGTCCAGATCGGTCCGTCGACGATGTAGATGCGGTCCTGTTCGACCTTGAGCCTGGGAAATCGTGCCTGCAATTCTGCGGCGAATTGCCAGTGCGTGGAAACGCGCCGGCCATCGAGCAGACCGGCCTCAGCCAGCGAAAAAGCGCCGATGCAAGGCGCGGCGATACGCTGCGACACCGTCATGGCGCGGCGAATATAGTCGGTCAATTCAGGGGATGCTGGATGAAGCTCGTGGCCGGCGCCAATGAACAGCGTGTCGAAGCTGCGATCGCGAAAGGCTTCGGTTTCGACATTGAAGCCGGCGGAGGATCGCACCGGGCCGCCGTGCTCCGACAGCAGCGTGACCTCATAGAAGCGCTCGCCTGCGATCAGGTTGGCAACCTCGAAGGCGGTGATGGCGGCAAAGCCCATCACCTGAAACTCCGGGAAGACGACGAAGCCGATCTCCTGCATTGAACCCTCCGACGAGAATCGATGTCCTAAAAAGGTGTATCTATGACATTTGAGACATGCAAGGGGGCCTGTAGAACCTGACCAACGGCCAAGTCCGGCCGTCCAGGTCAAACAGGAGACCAACATGACCAAGTCAGCCAAGGGAACGGCGCTCGTTACTGGTGCGTCGTCCGGAATCGGTGCCATCTATGCGGACCGGCTCGCACGGCGTGGCTACGATCTGATCCTCGTCGCACGCAACCGCGAGCGCCTCGATGGGCTCGCCAGGCGTCTGTCGGCGGAGACGGGCCGTTCGATCGAGATCGTTGCCGCCGACCTCGCCAAGCGCGGCGACGTCGCACGGATCGAATCCATTCTGCGCGAAAATGCCGGCATCAGCGTGCTGGTGAACAACGCCGGCGTCGGTGCCACCGCGCCGCTGCTCGCATCCGATGTCGACAAGATGAGCGACATGATCGCGCTCAATGTCGACGCGCTGATGCGCCTGACCTATGCGGCGGTGCCGGGACTGGTCGCACGCGGCGGCGGCACCATCGTCAACATCGCCTCGATCGTCGGCGTCGCGCCGGAAATGCTCAACGGCGTCTACGGCGGCAGCAAGGCCTTCGTGCTCGCGCTGACCCAGTCGTTGCAGCATGAGCTGAAGGACAAGAACATCCGCGTCCAGGCGGTGCTGCCGGGCGCCACGGCCACCGAATTCTGGGGTCTGGCCGGCACGCCGGTCGAGCATCTGCCCAGCGCGATCGTGATGAAGGCGGAGGACATGGTCGATGCCGCGCTGGCGGGGCTCGACCAGGGCGAAGTCATCACCGTGCCGTCGTTGCCGGAGGTTGCCGACTGGCAGGCCTATGAGAGCGCCCGCCAGAAGCTGATGCCGAACCTGTCCCGCAGCACGCCTGCGGCGCGCTACGGCGTGAAGGCCGCCTGACGCCTTGCGAATTGCCTCCCGCGCCCGGCCGAAGCGCCGCAGCGCGGGAAGCAACCATTTGAGTTCCCCGCCGTTAGAGCATGATCCGGAAAAGTGTGAAGCGGTTTTCCGAAATGATCATGCTCAAACAATAGTGCTGGGAACCTCAAGCGGGCAGGCAAGGGCTAAATGGCTGACGACGCTGGACTGACCACGGGCATCGCGCACCACGGTGCCGCGCGGCTGCCGTCTGTCGACATCGACAGTTTCAACATCGAGTTGAAGGACGACGAGGGCTTTCTCGGCGACCGCGCCTCAAAGGGCGCTTTCCGCAAGATCCTGGACCGCTGGCGCAAGCCGCTGCGCAAGTCGGACGTAGATCCGTTCGGCGACGAGCCGTCGGACAAGATCAGCAAGAAGAAGCTCGATGAGTTGCTGGTCGGTGACGACGCCGAGGCCTCCGCCATCGTGCACAGCGCGATCGAGGAGTTCGCGCAGGAGCTCGCCTATGTGACGCGGCGCTTCCTCAACACCAAGGCCTGGGCCAAGACCGAGCGCATCGTGGTCGGCGGCGGTTTTCGCGACAGCCGGCTCGGCGAGCTCGCCATCGCGCGCACCGACATCATCCTGAAGTCGGAGGGTCTCAAGGTCGATCTGGTGCCGATCCGCTTTCACCCCGATGATGCGGGCCTGATCGGCACGCTGCATCTGGCGCCATCGTGGATCTTCGAGGCCCATGACGGCGTGCTCGCGGTCGATATCGGCGGCACCAATATCCGCTGCGGCGTCGTCGAGACGCGCTGGAAGAAGGCGCCGGATCTCTCCAAGGCAACGGTCTGGAAATCGGAGTTGTGGCGCCATGCCGACGACGAGCCGACGCGCGAGGGCGCGGTGAAGCGGCTGGTGAAGATGCTGAAGGATCTGATCGCCGAGGCCGAGAAGGCAAATCTCAAGCTCGCGCCATTCATCGGCATCTCCTGTCCCGGCGTCATCAAGGAGGACGGCTCGATCGAGAAGGGCGCGCAGAACCTGCCGGGCAATTGGGAAAGCAGCAAATTCAACCTGCCGGCGAGCCTGGTCGAGGCGATCCCCCAGATCGGCGATCATGACACCGCGATCGTGATGCATAATGACGGCGTGGCGCAGGGGCTGGCCGAGGTCCCATTCATGCAGGATGTCGCGCGCTGGGGCGTGCTGACGATCGGAACCGGGCTCGGCAACGCCCGCTACACCAATCGCAAGAAAGACAACGGCAAGGACGACAAGAAAGCCGAGAAAAAGGACAAGGACGACGAGGGCGACAAGAGCGAGAAAAAGGCCAAGAAAGCCAAAAAAGCCGACGCCTGAGCCTCGGACGCCTGAGCCTCGCCTGTGTGAGCCGATCGCGCGGTAAGGTTGATCGGTTAGGTTAAGATCGGGTTCGCGTTGCCGTTTCGGCGTCGGCCGCTACCGTGACCCCTGTCGCTCCCGCCGACCGGCGAAGCCGCACTTCCCGGCCAGCATTTTTGAGAAGCGGCACGGGACCGCCAGTTTTTGTCGCGTCCTGGCGGTCCCACCACTTTCTACCTCCAATTGATCCGCTCGAAGAAGCCGGCGATCTCGGCTGCCGCGCGGCCGGGGTCCTCGCGATGCGGGAAATGCCCGACATCGGGAAACATCTTCAGGTCCAGATTGGTGAAGGTCTCGCCCAGCCGGTCGGTCCAGCCATAGGGAAACAGCGGATCGTGCTCGGCCCAGCGGATGCAGGTCGGCACGGTGATCGGCGGCAGCGCGGGGGCTTCGCCCTGCATCATTTTCACGCGCCCCGCATGGGAAGCGCGATAATGCGCAAAGCCGCCGGCGAGGTTGCCGGGCTTGAAGAAGTTGTCGGCGAAGTCCTCGATCACATCGTCGAATGCAGCCTTGCGATGCGCCCAATTGTGCAGGAAATGGCCGATGTAGATGCGGCAGTTCTCGCGGCTGGCGCCGACCAGCGCGGGCGCCATCTCCATCTGGTGGAACGACTGGTACCAGATGTGGTTCAGCCGGTCGGGTGCCGCCATCCGCGGGCCGATGCCGGGATAGACGAAATCGAAGAAAAACAGGCCGGCGATGCGCTCGGGCGCCTTGCGGGCGAGCGGCTGCATCACCGCGCCGCCGACGTCGTGACCGACCACGCCGGCCTTCTCGATGCCGAGTGCGTCCAGCAGCGCCAGCATGTCGTCGGTATGCTGATCGGGGCCGTAGGGACCGTTGGGCTTGTCGCTGTCGCCGAAGCCGCGCAGGTCGGGCGCGATCAGGGTGTAGCGGTCGGCCAGGCGCGCCATCACCGGCTTCCAGGTCAGCCAGAATTCCGGCCAGCCGTGCAACAGCAAGAGCGGCCTGCCACTCCCGGTCCGTGCGACGTGGAACGCCGCGCCATTGGCTCGAATCGTCACATGCTCCATGGTCCGCTCCTGCTCTGTCTGGCTGGCTCGCGCGCCGACCGAGCCAGAATCGTCCTGCTAGCGCTTTGTTTCCGCGCGCATTCTTGCGTCGCCGATGGTGCCTAGGTGGGCCGAGGCGCCGGTGACGGAAATATTATTGCAGCGCCTTGTCTGGCCCGCCATCCTCGCCTAGAACACGCCCCGACCGCGGGTGGCGCAAATCACCCGGGCCATCGGAGAGGTGGCAGAGTGGTTGAATGCACCGCACTCGAAATGCGGCATAGGTGCAAGCCTATCGGGGGTTCGAATCCCTCCCTCTCCGCCACTCAAACCAGGCAAGGTATTGAGCAGACTCCTCTATTTGGACGAGCAGCGGTCGTCGGGAGGCGTCGCAATCGTTTCAAACGCCCGGCAAATCAGGAGGCGCAGCCGGTACCGCCGCTTTGACCTCCGCCAGAGCCGCTTGCAAGGCGGCTTCCTTAGTGTGGTCGAGAGAAGTCTTTAGCACCGTGCCACCTTCGCCTTTGAGCCTCTCAAGAACCTTGTCCGCCGTGACTTTGCGCACCAGTACGAAGAGCGCTGCGGTTCCGGGTTGAACGGCGGCAGCAGTCTCTTTCATCCATTTGTCGTTGATGCCGACATCCGTTAAATATCCGCTGAGCGTGCCGGACGCGGCGCCAAGGGCAGCACCAGCAAGCGGCATCAAAAAGATCAGGCCAATCAGCGTGCCCCAAAAGGCGCCAGTAGCCGCACCAGCAGCCGTGGTATTGATCAGTTGATTTAGTTTAATGTTTCCTTTGCTGTCTTTCACCGCGATCACGGCATCGCCGAGTTCGATCAAATACTCCTTCTGCATGGCCAGCAATTTTTGACGAACTTCCTCCGCCTTCGCCTCGGTTGGAAATGCAATTACGACAAGGTCACTCATCTGTTCTGCTCCTCTACTCGAACGAGAAAATCTTCTTCCAGTCGTTCTTGATGCCGATCACTGTCCAGTTTTTCATCTTTGCCTAGAGCGCCTGCGTGACGGTCCCGACCTTGGTCTCCCGGCAGGCCTTGCGCCGAAGCCTGAAATCCGAGCACGCGCTTGTCCCACGCCTCGCAGGCGAGCCGGTCGGCTTCCTTGCGTGCCCGCTCTGCCGCCGCCCGGACCGATCCGTCGTAAATCGCCTCGCGTGACTTGGTGCCCATGGCGAGAGGATCGCTGGGCCACGCGAGACAGGCAAGCCGCTACGGATTGCGGTGGATAGCGTGGCGGACACAACGGAGGCGCCGGGCCGGTCAATCCTGCTCATCGACCGCTCGACATCAACACCCGCAAGGATGAATTGAAAAAGCCAAGGCGCAGGCAGGCGCTCGACCAAACGCGCAATGTTGATCATCCGCAGAGATAGCGCTGCGCGAACACCCGCAGCGGCTCGGCCTTGACGAGCCACTGCGCGGCATATTCCGACGGGATCACGATGCAGTGTCCGGTGCGGACCTCGCGTGGACCTTGGCCGGTTCGCTTTAGCGCGGCATACAGCTCTGGCTCGATGTCGAACATTTGGCAAAACTGTGTCACCGTCAAAGCCGTGGAAATGTCAGGCCGTGGTTCCTGCGCTTTCATCAGCGACATCCTTAACTTGATAGGGTGCCTACCAGCTGACAGCCCTTCAAGCGGGTAACCCGTGTTTACAACTGTCACTGCAACAGTGATGGAGCACGTCGATGAATTGGAGGTTTGATCTAGATCAAAAGCGCGAAGCTCCCGCGCGCGACGCTTCGGACAACCCGCGGTTCGCTATGTGCGGGTGTCCGCGGCTTTCCTCTCGAAGAAGGAGTGCGCCAACGTTCCGTCGAGTTCTCATCGCTTCGGCAGCCGCAGCCATGCTGCTGGTCACTTTCACTCCCGACGACGCGTTCGCCCGACGTGGCGGCGGTATGCGTGCTGGAGGCTACCACGGCGGCGGCGCTGTCGCGGTTCGAGGACCACGGGGCGGCGCTGTCGCTGCTCGTGGATATCGGGGTGGCGCCGTCGCTGTGCGCGGCGGGCGCTACGGCTATCGCGGCTACGGTGTCGGTGCAGCGGCAGTGGGCGCGGCTGCAGTCGGCGCAGCTGCGACAGGGGCCTACTACCGCAGCGGCTGTGGCTACGACGCCTACGGCAACTGGGTTTGCCCGAACTACTGAGCGGCGCGACGCCGCTGGCCTATAGATGCTCGAAGCCGATGGTGAAGTCATCGGCAGAGCTTTCCGTGACATAGACGATGCAAATGGTCAGACCCACCGTGTTTGCGCTCGCGCTGTGCGTTGTTTCCTCCGCACAGAGTATGCCGTATGTCCCGCTCCAGCAGCTGAACAATTCGGTCATTCAAGTCCGCCAAGGATGGGGGCTCGCACGACGGCGGCAGCGTCAGCACCGCGCTCTCCTGAAATCAGGAGAGCAGCACGGACGGCACGCCAGCGTCAGCAAGCGGCAGCCAGCGCTCGTACCGCGCCACCATCGCGAGCCGTCGCAACCGCTGATATTGAAAAGGGAGCGCCAGCGTCGGACAGGCTACCGATAGCGAACGTCATCGCGTCATCGTCTCGACGCAGATGATGGCATGGCGACCTGGTCACTTCGCCCGCTTGAACACCAACTCCAGCGTCACACCTGCGGGTGTGCGCGGGTTCGTGAGCTTCAATTCCTCGTCGGTAATCGACGTGACGATCCGGCGCTGATTGGGCGCTCCGACGAAATTCGGAACCGAACTCGTCTCGATGTTGAGGTGAGCCGTCTTCGTGCTTTCGTCCAGCGTGTAGGTTCCGGTGTAGGCAACCACGCCCGACGCAACGGCCATGGCTTCCTCGGGGGACGGTCGTGCTGGGTCGCCCGACGCATACTTCGGTACGTCGGTGCGCACCGTGATGAAGTGGAAGCGGCCGTCGGCCGTGTAGGTCACCGCGCCTTGGGCGCTTGGCCGCGGCACGGCGCTGCCATCCTCCCGCTTACCTGTGCTGGACACGTAAATCCACGTGCCGACGAGTTGATCCTTGAGCGACTTTCCTTGCGCCTTGCTGTTGCTTGGGAAAGCAGGGATTGTGACCAACGCGATTGCACAAAGGCCAAATATGCAACGCCTGTTCATGAGACCCCCTAAAGTTGGTCCAACCACGGTACTACAAAGGCTGGTGAGCGAAAATAGTGGGTCCCAAATCGAAATTGTCTCTCCTCCCCGGTGGGGTCAGGCGAAAGCATGCTTGCACTCGCCAGATAGCTGAACGCCGAATGAGAGCGTTAAAGCTCACGGGTTTCGCGGAAGGGGCGGCGGACTCCCTCTCCGCCATCCTTCGCTCTGCCGCGCTTTGGGTAGCAGGCCACCCTGCCGGATCAGGGCCAAGGCTGTCTCCCGAAGCTTTGCGCGGACTCACCGGCTCCTCAACATGACACAGACGGATTTGGGCGCGCGACTCGCGCGACCGTTGTCGCCGGCCACCGGACGCGCACAGCCCAGACGCGGCGGCAGTTGCGCAGCCTCGATCGGATAAAAGCTCGCGTCATTGCCGGCGCGCGTATGCCGACTTCGAAAGGAGCGCCGCGCCCCGGTAACCTTAATTTTTCCTTTCGATTGTCGATAAAGTTTTATCGATTATGCTGGTGACAGTTGAGCGGTGTGACGAACCGCGCGATGAGAGGCAGCGAAGAGCCGAGTGGCTCGACAACCTCTCTGAAATCGAAGGGTGGGCAGAGCGCAGTGCCAGCCACCTTTCGGGCTGTCCGGCGGCGGCCGGCAGGGCAAATCAATTCCTGAAGTGCATTTGATTGCCAGGCTGCGGTGCATCTCGCGCCGCATCACGTAACGCTTATCAATCGGGATTTTCCAAGATGGCCTTCGCGCATTTCTTGATCGCGGTCGGTGCCGTTTCTTTGTTGCTGGCCACCTTCATCGCATTTGCCCTTTGGAGAAACGCGCTCCATTCGAGGGCGCGAATCTAGCAACAGGCGAGATTGAGCTCCGACGGCCTCGTTCATGGGGATGAGCGAGGCTGGCGGGATGGCCGCACCGCCGCGCGGCCTGACAGCCGAGCACCGCGCCTTCCACCTACCCCAAGGCGACGCGTGCTCGGCTGTTCACTCTCTGATCAGCCGCATCGTTCGAATTATTGATTGCGTGAAAGCAATTGCCGCTGGCTACTTTGCATGGGGTTGTTTTCGATATTTTGGTGGGAGCCGTGGCCACCAGGCTGCAATCAGATCCGTGCCGAGGGAGGACCCGGACAATCCCGTCTATCGCTAGCGGGTATACGCAGCGAGGTCCAACCTGCGCCCGATCGCGATCGCCTCGAGGAAGGCCTCGTCGTGGCTCACGACCAGCAGCGCGCCGTCATAGGCGCGCAGTCCGGCCTCGACCGCTTCCATGGAAGAGATGTCGAGATGGTTGGTCGGCTCGTCGAGGATCAGGAGCGGCGGCGGCGTGACGCCGCCCAGGACGCAGGCGAGGCCGGCGCGAAGCAACTGGCCGCCGCTGAGGCCCGAGACGGCCTGCAGCGCGGTATCGGCGCGGAACATGAATCGCGCCAATGCCGCCCGACAGGCGTTCTCGCCGGCCTTCGGATTGATGCGCCGGAAATTATCGAGGATGGAGGCCGAGGCGTCGAGCAGGCCGACTGCCTGATCGAACATTGCAAAGCGGGTCAGCACCTCGACAGTGCCGCGCGACGGCGACAGCTCGCCGCTGACGAGCTTGAGCAATGTCGTCTTGCCGGCGCCGTTGGGGCCCGTGATCGCGACGCGTTCCGGCCCCGAGATGGAGACGGTGAGATCGCGCAGGATCGGCGCTCCCGATGCGTAGCCGACATCGGCGGCCTCGATCCGCAGCACCATCCTGCTCGCCGGCAGATGTGTCGATGGCAGTTGCACCGAGAACGGTTGCAACACCTCGATGCGCTGCCGTGCCGCGGTGGCAAGTTCGAGCGCTTGCGTCCGCCGCCGTTCGGCGAGGCGAGCGTTCTCGCCGCCGCTATCTTCGGCGCGATCCTTGCGCAGTCCAGCGGCGATGCGCGGCATGTCGCCCTTGGCGCGCTGCTTCGCGCCGGCGCCGTCCTTGCGGGCCTTGCGCTCGGACGTTTCCCTCGCCTTGCGGTCGATCTCGGCGACGCGCTTCTCGGCATCGGCCAGATCGTGTCTTGCGGCCGAAAGCTCGACGGCCTTGCGTGCGCGATACTGGCCCCAATTGCCGCCGTAGCGCCTGGCCTCCAGCGAGGTCAGTTCGACGATCGCATCCATGGTCTCCAAGAGCTCGCGGTCGTGGCTGACGATGATGGCGCCATGGCGCCAGCCGGCAAGCAGGTCGATCACCGCCTTGCGCCCCTCGCGGTCGAGATTGTTGGTGGGCTCATCGAGCAGCAGAAAGTCGGGCTCTGCAAAAGTCAGCGCGGCGAGGCGCGCCCTGGTGGCCTGCCCGCCGGACAGCATCGCCAGCGGCGCGTCGAGCACATCGTCCAGTCCGACGCGCTCGAGTGCGGACGCGATGCGCGTGTCGAGCGTCCAGTCGATATCCGCAACCTCGTCGGCGCTCGCATGGCCCTGTTCGGCGCGGCGCAGGGCGGCCAGTGTGTGGCGCGCACCGAACAGATCGATGACGCATTGGTCCGGTGTCAGCTGAACCGTCTGATGCAGCATGGCGACGCGTCCCTGAACCGAGACCGTGCCGGATTGCGGCGTGCGCCGGCCCGCGATCAGGTCGAGCAGCGTCGTCTTGCCGACGCCGTTCCCGCCGACTAGGCCGGTGCGTTCGGGTCCGAAACTGAGATCGATATTGGAGAGGAGAACCCGGCCGTCAGGCGCGGACAGGGTCAGATTCGAGAGCGTGATCGATGCAGGCATGGTGATGGAAATCCCCGTGGGCAAGGCTGATGGGCGTTGCGGTCAGGGTGAAATCCATGGCTGTCGGCATCCTCTCGGAGTGATGATTGCAATGATGTAGTCGGGTATTGGGCCGGGATCAAGGCGACGCGCGTAGTCACGCCGCCGCGGCGAAGGTCCAGCGGTCGGGATCGGGCGTGTTGCCGATCAAGGCGAGGCCATAGGCGATCGATTCGAATTGGTCCGCCGAGGTCAGCCGCGCTTCGCCAAAACGCTCGGCGAACAAGCGCTGCACCGCCGGCACGAACGAGGTGCCGCCGGTCAGGAACACTTTTTCTACGTCGCGCGCGGTGATGCCTGACTTGGCCAGCGCCTCGTCGACGGTTGCGCCGAGACGTTCGATGTCGTCGGCGATCCAGGATTCGAAATCGTCGCGTGTCACGATCGCGCCGATATCGATGCCTTCGCGGGCAAAGCGGAACTCGACGCGGTCGCGGCTCGACAGCGCGACCTTGGTGTCGGATACGGCGCGGTACAGCGCAAAGCCGAGATCGTGGTCGACGATGGTGATGAAATCGTGCAGCGGCGCCGGATCGAGCGCGGTGCGCGCGAGCTGCTGCAATTCGCGCAAATCGCCATTGCCCCTCATCATCGCGAGCTGATGCCAGCGGGCGAGGCTCGAATAATAATGGTTGGGGATCGGCAGCACCTTGTCGAACGAGCGGTAGTTGGTGCCCTTGCCGAGCCGCGGCGAGACGATGTGGTCGACGATGCGGTAGTCGAAGGTGTCGCCGGCAATGCCGATGCCGGCGTGTCCCAGCGGCTCGGCGCGCAGCGCGCCGCCCTTGCGCGAGAATCGCATCACCGAGAAGTCGCTGGTGCCGCCGCCGAAATCGGCGACCAGCACGGTGGCATCGTGGTCGAGGCTGCGCGCAAAGGAGAACGCGGCGCCCACCGGCTCGTAGACATAGCGCGCGTGTCCGGCGCCGAGCCGCTCGAACGCGGCGCGGTAGCGCTGCATCGCGAGCTCGTCATTGGGATTGCCGCCGGCAAAGCGCACCGGGCGGCCTACCATGATGGTCGGCGCGCCGAGGTCGAAGCCCTCGCCGGCATGCCGCGTCAGCGTGCGCAGGAACGCCGCAAGCAGATCCTCGAACTTGTAGCGCTGCCGGAAGATCTGGGTGGTGTTGAAGGCCGAGCTCGCCGCAAACGATTTGAACGACTGGATGAAGCGGTGGATCGTGCGGCCCTCGAGGAACTGCTCGATCGCCCACGGGCCGCCCTCGGCGCGAGGATGCAGCCCGGCGCCCGGCCGATCCTCCCAGAAGCACAGCGCGGAGACATAGACGCTATGCGTGCGGCCACCATGGTCGAATCTGATCGCCTCGACGCGGCCGTCGGCATCCGACAGCGCGACCACGGTGTTGCTGGTGCCAAAATCGACGCCAATCGAGACGGCGGGCGGGGCGCTCGACATGTCATGCTCGGATTTGTGATGTGAAGGGGGCGGACCTTTAGCGGCTTTGGCCGGACTTGCCAACCCTTTCTGGCGCGCTGCGCGCACTCCGGG
Organism: Bradyrhizobium sp. 6(2017); assembly: GCF_011058295.2. Classification (NCBI taxonomy): domain Bacteria; kingdom Pseudomonadati; phylum Pseudomonadota; class Alphaproteobacteria; order Hyphomicrobiales; family Nitrobacteraceae; genus Bradyrhizobium; species Bradyrhizobium sp. 6(2017). The sequence continues at coordinate 519,596 of NZ_CP049289.2, forward strand.
AACAGGCTGTGACGCCAGGATGACGATGTTCAGCGAAACGTGAATCGACCTGCTCTTCCCGTCCTGCGCGCCCGCTGCTCTATACGCCGGACAGGGCTTCACGGCACACGGCATGGCGCGCAGGAGAAGCGGATGACACTCAACCCCACGGCCAAGAATTATCGTGTCGCGGTCGCTGCTTACGAGGCCGGCCGTCCCAGCTATCCCGCCGATATTGTCGCCGCGCTGCCACTTCAAACCGCGCATTGCGTCGTCGATCTCGGCGCGGGAACCGGCAAGTTCACCCGCTTGCTGCTTCCGCATTTGTCCCCGACCGCCCGTCTCGTCGCGGTCGAGCCCGTTGCGGAGATGTCGGCCCGGCTGGCGAACGAAGCCGGGATCGAGGTGATCAACACGCGCGCCGATGCGATCGATCTTGCAACCGGCAGCGTCGATCTCGTCACCTGCGCCCAGGCGTTCCACTGGTTCGACAACGAGCCATCCGTCGCCGAGATCGCGCGACTGTTGCGTCCTGGCGGGACGCTGGCGCTGGTCTGGAACAACAGGGATGACCGCGCGCCGTGGGTCGATGCGTTGTCCGTCATGATTGAAGGCTACGCGGGAGATACGCCCCGGCAGCGTTCGGGACGCTGGCGCTGGATCCTGAACGATCCACGCTTCGTGCTCGAGAAGGAAATCGTGCAGGACCATCCGCACCGGATGCCGCGACAGGGCGTCTATGAGCGCGTGGTGTCGACGAGCTATGTCGCCAATCTTCCTGATGCAGAGAAGGCAGTCCTTCGCGAGAAGACGGACGGCATCCTGCGTGAGGCCGGTCTCGGTGACGCCGACGAGGTGGTGTTTCCGTACGTCACGCATCTCTATTTGTTGAAGCGCACCTAGGTCCGTCCGCGACCGTTGTCGTCGCGCGATGCCTCACTTGCCGGTCACGACTTTCCATTTTCCATCGGCGCCACGGCGCAGCGCCGGGTCGCCGATGCGGATGTGTTGTGCGAGGAAATCGATGAAGGCACGCACCCGCGCCGGCAGCGGGCCGGCATGGCCGACATAGACGGCGTGAATGTCCTCGCGGTCGCCGGGATTGAGGTTTTGCAGCACCGGCACCAGACGGCCGGCCTCGATATCGGAGCCGATGTGGAACAGCGCCAGCCGTCCCAGCCCGATGCCGCCGAGCGTGAGTTGGCGCGCCGCTTCGCCGTCGCTGACGCGGGCGACCGGCGGCGGCAGAGCTTCCTCGATCCGCTCAGCGCGGCGGAACGGCCAGCCGCGGATGCTGCGTGGAAAGGTCCAGCCGATGCCACGGTGCGCGGTGAGGTCGGCCGGTGTCTTCGGCGTGCCGAAGCGGGCGAGATAGGAGGGCGCGGCGACCACCACCATGCGGCTGGTGCCGAGCTTGCGCGCGATCAGCCGCGAGGCGCCGAGTGGGCCGACCCGGATCGCGACGTCGGCGCGCTCCTGCATCAGATCGACCAGCGTGTCGGTCAGCACGATGTCGAGCGTGATGTCCGGATGCTCGCGCATGAAGCGCGGCAGCAGCGGCATCACATGCAGCATGCCGAACGGGATATTGCTGTTCACTGTAAGATGGCCGCGCGGCACGCATGAGGCGGCCTCGCGTTCGGCCTCATCGATGTCGGCAAGGATGCGCTGGGCGCGCTGATAGAACGCCTGCCCTTCCTCGGTGAGCTGCAGCTTGCGCGTGGTGCGGTTGACCAGCCGCGTGCCGAGTCGCGTCTCGAGCCGGGAGACCAGCTTGCTGACGCCCGACGGCGTCTGGCGCAGGCTGTTTGCGGCGGCCGTGAAGCCGCCGAGATCGACGACGCGGACGAACACGTCCATCTCGCCGGAGCGATTGGTGTCTGATCGGGCCATCTTGAATTCACGTCACAAATGATTGGATTGACGCCATTCTAATCCTTATCGGTCCGGACGGCTATGTCGCATTGCGGAATCCTCATCCGGAGCGACACATGCCTGCTGCAGTCCTTGCCTTGACCGCCGGTGCCTTTGGCATCGGCACCACCGAATTCCTCATCATGGGACTGCTGCTGCAGGTCGCCGCCGACATGCAGGTATCCGTGTCCGCAGCGGGGCTGTTGATCTCCGGCTACGCACTCGGCGTATTCGTCGGCGCTCCGATCCTGACGCTGGCAACGCGACGGATGCCGCGCAAGGCGGTGCTGCTGGCACTGATGGCGATCTTCACGCTCGGCAATGCCGCCTGCGCGCTGGCGCCGAACTACGAACTGCTGATGGCCGCGCGCATTCTGACCTCGCTGGCGCACGGCACCTTCTTCGGCGTCGGCTCGGTGGTGGCGACAAGTCTCGTTCCGGAAGACAAGCGCGCCTCGGCGATCGCCACGATGTTCATCGGTCTCACGGTCGCGACCCTGCTCGGCGTGCCCTTCGGCGCCTGGTTCGGCCTGATGCTCGGCTGGCGCGCGGCGTTCTGGGCGGTGGCTGTGATCGGCGTGGTCGCCTTCATCGTGCTGGCGGTGCTGGTGCCCGGCCATGTCGGCGCCAAGGACAAGCCGGCGCTGCTGCGCGATGAGCTCGCCGTGCTCGGCCGCCCGCAGGTGCTGCTCGGGCTTGCGATGACGGTGTTCGGCTTCGGTGGCCTGTTCGCGGTCTTCACCTATGTGCAGCCGATCCTGACCCGGCTCACGGGATTCTCCGACGCCGCGGTGTCGCCGATCCTGTTGGTGTTCGGCGCTGGACTAGCGATCGGCAATGTCGCGGGTGGACGGCTCGCCGACAAGGGGCTCGCGCGTGCGCTGCTGGTGTCGCTCGGCGGCCTTGCTGCCGTCCTCGTGGCGCTTGCTGCCGTGATCTCGATCAAGGCGCTGGCGGTGGCGCTGCTGTTCATTCTCGGCATCGCGGCGTTTGCCACCGTCGCGCCGCTGCAGCTTCGCGTGCTCGAAGCCGCCGGTGTCGAAGGGCGGACGCTGGCCTCGAGCCTGAACATCGCGGCCTTCAATCTCGGCAATGCGCTCGGCGCCTGGGCCGGCGGCGTGACCATCGATCGCGGCCTCGGCCTCGGCGCGCTGCCGCTGGTGGCGGCGCTGATCACCGCGATCGGGCTGTTGCTCGCGCTCTGGAGCCTGCGTCTCGATCGACCGGTCGCCCTCGCCACGCAGTGCCCGGCCGAGTGAATCGCATCGACACCGCCGACGTCTATTGCAACGGCGCGTCGGAGGAGATTCTCGGCGCCGCGATCAAGGGCCGCCGCGTCAAGGTGTGAGTCCGTCGCAGGTTCCCGGCGTAGCGCTTTCACGCCTGCGCGGTGTGCTCGCAGACTTGCCTGCGGTATTCCGCCGGCGTCACGTTCATGTGCTGCCGGAAAACGCGATTGAGGTGGCTCTGGTCGGCGAAGCCGGCAAGCAGCGCAATCTCCTTCAGCGCGACGCGGTCCTTGCGCAGATGCCGGCACGCGTGCTCCACCTTGCGCCGCAGGACATAGGCATGCGGCCGCATGCCGTAATGCACCCGGAACTTGCGGGCGAACTGGATCGGCGTGCAATTGCAGATGTTCGCCAGCTCCTCCAGCGTGATGTTCCGGAAGATGTTCTGCTCGATATAGTCCTCGATGAGCCTTGCATGCGCCGGCCTGAAACGTCCCTGCGCGCACGGCATCTTGAATTCGATCGCCGCATATTTCCGCAGGATGTGGACGCTCGCCTGCAATGCCAGCGCGTCATAGCAGAGCCGCCCGCCCGGACCTCCTGCGGCAACCTCCTGAACCATCTGGTCGTTGATCCAGGTCAGCATCGGATCTTCGGCCTTGAGCAAATCGTGCAGTTCGATCGTCTCGGCGTCGCGGTCGAAGGCATCGCTCGCGGTCTTCAACATGAGGGCGGGAGCGATATAGAAATGGGTGACCTCGATGTCATTCTTCCAGTGCCAGCTCGATGGCTCCGCGCGGGTCAGCAATGACGTGACGCCGCGGCCGACGTGGTCCTGCTTCCACGCGCCGGTGACGCGGCGGTTCATCGACGTCACGCCGTCGCGATAGAGCACGAGGAGGAAGTTGGCCGACGGCGGAACCCAGATGTCCGACGGAGCATAACGGAAAATCCGCAGCCGGAAATCGTTCCGCCCGACCGCCGCACTATCCAGCTTCAGCTCACCGGGAGCGTAGCGCGGCAGCTCCTCGACCGTGATCAACTGGCCCATCGCGCGAGCCTCCTCCTTGGAGTCTGTCCCTGGAATCCCTGGCGCAGTTGACCGCTGCTTCTTGGCCGGATGGCTGGGCGCAGAATAGGCCACTTTCGCCGGTTGCCAAGCCGACCAATGGCCGGTGGTTCGATTGAACGGCGGCGTTCAAGAGATTGTCGGTTTCATCCAAGCCGTCAGGTCGAACGGCCCGTAGCCTGCTCTGCGTTTCGGCACAGTGTGTGCGGCCGAGACCCAATTGACGCAACGCACCATCATCCGGCGACACGGCGGGGTGGGAGCGTGCGTGAAGCAAAACACAGGAGGAAACGATGACCGAGACCGTCACAAGGTCTAATGGAAGCAATGGTGCGCGTGCCACGACCAAGCTCGACGCCGTGGTCGTCGGCGCCGGCGTCGCCGGTCTCTATCAGCTGTTCCGCCTGCGCGAGCAGGGACTGAACGTCAGGGCGATCGATGCCGGGTCAGGCGTCGGCGGCACCTGGTACTGGAACCGCTATCCCGGCGCGCGCTTCGATTCCGAAGGCCACACCTATCAGTACCTGTTCTCCGAGGATCTCTACAAAGGCTGGAGCTGGAGCGAGCGGTTCCCGGGCCAGCCGGAAATCGAGCGCTGGCTGAACTATGTCGCCGACCGCCTCGACCTCAAGAAGGACATCCAGTTCGGCACCACGGTCAAGAGCGCGCACTTCAATGAAGGGACGCAACGCTGGCTGGTGACGACCGACCAGGGCGACGTGATCGATACCCAGTTCATGGTCACCTGCTGCGGCATGCTCTCGGCCCCGCACGTGTCGTTTCCGGGACAGGAGACATTCAAGGGCAAGCTGTTCCACACCGCGCGCTGGCCCAAGGGGCCGATCGAGCTCGCCGGTAAACGCGTCGGCGTGGTCGGCAATGGCGCGACCGGAATCCAGGTGATCCAGACGATCGCGGCAGAGGCCGGTCATCTCAAGGTGTTCATCCGCACGCCGCAATACAGCATCCCGATGAAGAACCCGAAATGGGATGCATCGGACGCCGAAGCATACAAGTCGAAATTCAAGTTCCTTACTGAACGGCTGCCGAAGACGTTTACGGGGTTCGAATTCGACTTCGAGCACGCCTGGGCCGACCTGACGCCGCCGCAGCGTCGCCAGGTGATCGAGGATTGCTGGAACGACGGATCCCTCAAATTGTGGGTTGCATCCTTCGCCGAACTGTTCTTCGACGAATCCATCAACGCCGAAATCACCGAATTCGTCCGCGAGAAGATGCGCGAGCGGATCAAGGATCCCAAGCTGTGCGAGTTGCTGATTCCGTCGGATTACGGCTTTGGCACGCACCGGGTGCCGCTGGAGAGCAATTTCCTCGAAGCCTTCCTCCGGCCCAATGTCGAGATCGTCAGCGTCAAGGACAATCCGATCGCGCGCATCGCGCCCGAGGGCATCCAGACCGCCGACGGCACTGTTCACGAGCTCGACGTCATCATCCTGGCGACAGGGTTTGACGCCGGCACGGGCGCACTGACGCGCATCGACATCCGCGGTCGCGACGGCCGGTCGTTGAAGGAGGATTGGGGCCGCGATATCCGCACCACGATGGGGCTGCAGGTCTACGGCTATCCGAACCTGTTCACGACCGCGGTGCCGCTCGCGCCCTCGGCCGCGCTCTGCAACATGACCACGTGCCTGCAGCAGCAGGTCGAGTGGATCGCCGATTGCATCAAGTATTTGCGCGGCAAGAGCCTCAACGTCATCGAGCCGACCAGGGACACCGAGGATCTGTGGGTGGCGCATCACGACGAGACCGCCAACGCAACGCTAATCGCGAAGACCAACTCCTGGTACCTCGGCTCGAATGTCGAGGGCAAGCCGCGCCGGGTGCTGTCCTATTGCGGCGGCGTCGGCACCTATCGCCAGAAATGCGACGAGGTTGCCGCGAGTGGCTATACCGGATTTGTCATGCAGTAGAGCCGCGATCGCGATCCGGCGCCGCGGTCGTTGCTGACCGGCGGCGCCGCTCCTGATCGACCACATCAAGCAAATATGGGAGGAAGACAATGAGCACGAATTTCAGTGCGGCAGCAGATGCAATTCTCGACGGGGTCGTGACATCCAGCCCGCGCGTTCCCGGCGTCGTTGCCATGGTGACCGACCGCCATCGCAACATCTATGAGGGCGCCGCCGGCAAGCGCCGCCTCGACCAGGCGGCGGACATGACGATCGACAGTGTGTTCGCGATCTTCTCGACCACCAAGGCGATCACCGGGACGGCCGTGCTGCAACTCGTCGAGGAGGGTAAGCTCGATCTCGACGCGCCGGCCAGGACCTATGCGCCCGACATCGGCAAGCTCCAGGTCATCGAAGGTTTTGACGACAAGGGCGAACCGCGGCTGCGACCGCCGAAGCGTGATATCACCACGCGCATGCTGATGGTCCATAGCGCAGGCCTGAGCTACGACTTCATCAACCACACCTATAACCGGCTTGCGCAGGAGAAGGGGCAGCCCAGCGTCATCACCGCGTCCAAGGCGTCGCTGATGACCCCGCTGCTGTTCGACCCGGGCGAGCGATGGGAATACGGCACCAACATGGATTGGTGCGGCCAGATCGTCGAAGCGATCACCGGCCGCCGGCTTGGCGAGGTCTTCAAGACGCGGATCTTCGAGCCGCTTGGTATCAAGGATACGACATTCGAGCTCACCGACGCGATGCGTCGCCGGCTCGCCGGCATTCACGCCCGCAATGCCGACGGCTCGCTCTCGCCGATGGATTTCGAGCTGCCGGCCAATCCCGAAATCCACATGGGCGGCCACGGGCTTTACGGCACCATCGGCGACTACATGCGCTTCATCCGGATGTGGCTGAATGACGGGGCCGGCGAACATGGGCGCGTCCTGAAGGCGGAGACCGTGCGAATGGCGGAAAAGAACCATCTCGGCAACAACAAGGTCACCGCCATCACCGGCGTGATCACTGCGCTCGCCAACGATGCCGAGTTCTTCCCCGGCCAGTCGAAGTCCTGGGCGCTGAGCTTCATGATCAATGACGAGCAGGCCCCGACCGGCCGCCCCGCCGGCGCGCTCGGCTGGGCCGGCCTCGCCAACCTGTTCTACTGGATCGACCGGCAGAACGGCTTCGGCGGATTCTGGGCGACCCAGATCCTGCCGTTCGGCGATCCGGCATCCTTCATCGGCTACATGAACTTCGAGACGGCGTTCTACGAAGCCCTGAAGATGCGCAAGGCGGGTTAGGACTCGCAGCCTCTCTCGCGGTTGAGGACGTATCAGCCGTTTGCGAGCAGCTCCGTGATCAGCGACGCCGCCTTGATGCCGGTGCCGCTGATGATGACGACGGTGCGCTCCGCCGGACGGATCGCGCCGCGTTGCTTCAGGACGTCGAGCGCGGCTGCGGCCGAGGCCGAGGTCGGTTCGACGAACAGGCCGGTATGCGCGAGCCGCTTCAACGCGGCGACGATGCCGTCTTCGGGGATCGCGACGGTGCCGCCGCCGCTCTCTCTCAGTGCCGCGATCATCTGCTTCAGCCGCAGCGGATGCTTGATCGCGGTGCCCTCGGCGATGGTCTTGCGGACCGCGCGATCGACCGGCGTGTCGAGGCCGGCGGCAAAACTGGCATCGACCGGCGAGCAGTTGAGCGGCTGCGCCGCGAACAGGCGCGGCAGCCGCGCGATCTGCCCGGCCGCGAGTAGCTCCTTGAAGCCGATATAGCAGCCGAGCAGGCTGCTGCCGGCGCCGACCGGCATGATGATATTGTCGGGCGCGGTGAAGCCGAAATCTTCCCAGATCTCGTAAGCCAGCGATTTGGTGCCCTGCAGGAAGAACGGCTGCCAGTTGTGGCTGGAGTAGAAGATCTGCTTGGACTGGCGGATCGCTTCCGCCTCGGATTCCTCGCGCGGCCCTTCGACCAGCTGGACCTCGGCGCCGAAGGCGTGCATCTGCGCGACCTTCATCGGCGACGTCGTGGCCGGTGCGAGAATCCGGACCCGCATGCCGCCGGCCGCGCCATAGGCCGAAACGGAGGCGCCGCCATTGCCGGAGGAGTCCTCCAGCACCGCATCGACGCCGAGCTGGCGCAGCAAGGAGAGCATCACCGTGGTGCCGCGATCCTTGAAGCTCGAGGTCGGATTGAACCATTCGAGCTTGAAGTGCGGCCGCAGGTCGTCCCACGGCTTCTCGACCGCCGGCGTGCAGCCTTCGCCCATCGTGATCGGCTGCCCTATCTCGACCGGCAGCGCCGCACGATAGCGCCACAGCGACCGCGTCCCGCGATCGATGTCGTCGCGGGAAATGCCCGGTAGCGGTGTGACCAGCAGCGGCTTGCCCTCGTCGGAGCACCAGCGCGGGACATCCAGCGGATAGAGTTTTCCGGTGAGCGGGTCGATGTAGCTGGGTGACGGCATCAATTCAGTCCTCAAGTCGCGGGCTGGCCGGACACGTCGCGACCGAGCACGAAAGCCGGCAGGGTCGCAAGCTTGTCACGAACCACGATCGGGGCGGGCGCCCCTTCCGGCAGGTTCATTCCGGCCCGATTATGCCACCAGGTCGGCAAGTGCACACGTGCCGTGCCGAACAGATCATACGCCGATCCCGCGACAAACAGGCATCGATCTGATGGGACCGGCAGTTCGTCGAGCGCGAGCTGGTAGGGTTGTGGCTGCGGCTTGTAATAGTCGGCGCGCTCGGCCGTCACAAAGACAGCGAGGGGAACGCCGATGCGCCCCGCTGCGATGCGGCCAAGCCGCTCCGAGCAGTTGGTCACGACGCCGAGCGCGACGCCGGCCTCGTGCAGCGTCTGCAGCACCTCGCGAGCCTCGGGCCAAGGATCGAGCTCCGCGTATCGCGCGCCAAGCTCTTCGGCAAGTTCGAAGGGCAGCCCGACATTGCGCGCGGCCTCGCCCACCAGATCCTCATAGGGCCGATAGCGTCCGGTCGCATAGGTGTTCTTGAGGTATTCCGCCCGCCAGCGCAGCCCGGCTTCCTCGGAGCCCGCAACCTTGTTCCAGAGCGTCCAGCTGTCGAGCAGCGCGGTCAAGAGATCGAACAGAACGGCGTCATACGCTCGAATCATGGGCTGCGCTCCATCTCCTACCATCCGCGAAACCGTTCCCATTGCCTGACGGCGTCGGAGCCGGCGGCAATGACGTGATAGCGGTCGTGCTGGGCGCCGGTCGCGCAGGCATGATTCGGCAAGATCCGCACCTTCGTGCCGACCGGCAGCATAACCTGCGGCGCGGTGCTGCCGGGGCGGCAGGCGATGATACCGTGCTCCTGATTGGTTTCGGTCACGATCAAATCGGGGTAGGGCCGTGCATCGATATCGCAGACGATGCCGTAGCCCTGGTCGATCGGCTGTTTCGCAGTGCCGCGATCGGGCGACAGTGCCATCCAGCCCGCATCGATGAAGGTCCAGCCGCGATCGGCGCGATGGCCGATCACCGTCGCGAGCACCGACAGCGCGATGTCCTCGACCGCGCAGACCCCGATCCCGGCCATCACCAGATCGAACATCACAAAGACGCCGGCACGCACCTCGGTGACGCCGTCGAGCCGGCGCGCGAAATGTGCTGACGGTGTCGAGCCGACGCTGACCACGGGGCAGGGCAGTCCCGCCGAGCGCAGCACCTCCGCGCAGGCCACCGCGGCGGCGCGCTCCTGTTCGGCCGCCTGCTCGAGCGCCGCCACGCTGCGGCAGGAATAGGATTCGCCGGCATGGGCCATGACGCCGCGCAATTCGGCACCACCTTGATGCAGCGCGCGGCCGATCTCGACCAGCAGCGGGTCGCCCGCACCGACCCCGGCGCGATGGCCGTCGCAATCGATCTCGATCAGCACGGGAATGCGGTCGTTGGTCCTGTGCGCCATCGCGGTGACGGCGGCGGCCTGCTCCAGGCTGTCGAGCACCACGGACAGGTTCACGCCCTGCCGGCGCAGCGCGGCGACGCGATCGAGCTTCTGCGGCGCGACGCCGACGGCATAGAGGATGTCCTTGACGCCGGCCGCGGCAAACACCTCGGCCTCCTGCAGGGTCGAGACGGCGGCCGGGCCGCCTGGGCCGTCCATGACGGCGTGCGCCGCCGGAATTGATTTCGCGGTCTTCAGATGCGGGCGCAGCGGTACGCTAAGCCGCGCCAGCCGCGTCTTCAGGCGCGCGATGTTGTGCAGCATCCGGTCCTCATCGAGGACCAGGCAGGGCGTCTCGATCCCGGCGAGGGGATGCGTTGTCGTCGAAACAGGAGCTGATGACATGCGGCGAGACTAGCCGTTTCCATACTAAGCGCAATTTACCGAATGTCATTCCTATATTAAGTTTGGACTTAATGATCTCGACCGACGACATCCGCTTTTTCACAGCGATCGCCACGGCTCGGTCGCTGGCGGCTGCGGCGCGGGCGCTCGACGTCACGCCATCGGCGGTCTCGCAGCGGCTGCAGGGCCTCGAGCAGCGGCTGGGCGTTCAACTGGTCAGCCGTTCGGCCCGGCGGCTGACGCTGACCGATGAGGGCGAGCTTTTGGTGCTGCGCGGTGGCGCGCTGCTCGACGAGGCGACGGAGTTGACGGAGGCGCTGCAGGCGCGTCGCGGAACCATCTCGGGCCATCTGAAGATCCTCGCGCCGCTCGGCTTCGGGCGGCGCTACATCGCCCCGGTCGTTGCTGCCTTCCGATCCCGCCACCCCGACGTATCGGTCGAGCTCGAACTGTCCGATCGGCCCGGCCGTGCCGCTGCCGGTGCGTGGGACGTCATGATCCACATCGGCGCGTTGACGGATTCCACGCTGCGTTTGCTGCGCCTCGCGCCGAACGAGCGCTATCTGTGCGCCTCGCCGGCCTATCTGAAGCGCCGCGGAACGCCGGCGAGCCCGCAAAATCTGCGCGGGCATGATTGCATCGCGCTGCGCGAGAACGAGGAGGACGTGACGCTCTGGCGGTTCTCGCGCCGGCGCGCCGCGGCGGCGCCTGATGTCATCAGGATCGAGCCGATGCTGTCGAGCAATGACGGTGAGGTGGTGAAGGCCTGGGCGCTGGCGGATCACGGCCTGATCGTCAGGTCGGAATGGGATGTCGCCGAGGACCTCGCCTGTGGCCGGCTGGCGCGTGTCCTGCCGAACCACCGTCTGCCGCCGGCCGACATCGTTGCGCTGCTCAACCCCGGCCGCAGTGGCCGGGCCCGGCGCACGCAGGCCTTCGTGGAGCACCTGCGCGCGACCCTCTCGCCGCCGCCGTGGCGCGGCAGGCAGCGATGACTGCGATCGCCTACGCCGCGCCGGCCTGCTTGTTCAGATAGCCTTTTGCAAAGTCGAGATACCAGTCGAGGCAGCCGGGATTGGCCATCGCGTCGCGGTTGATGACCTTCTCGACCGGATGGCCGAGCAACAGCTTCTTGACCGGCAGCTCCTGCTTCTTGCCGGACAGCGTGCGCGGAATTTCCGCGACGACGAAGATGTCGTTGGGCAGGAAGCGGCGCGACAGCCCGGCCTCGACCGCCTTGTTGATCTTCGCCTTCATCGCGGCATCGAGGGCAACACCCTCGCGCAGCACCACGAACAGCGGCATGTAGCTGTCGCGTCCGAGATATTCGAGGTCGACGACCATCGAATCCAGCACCTCGGGCAGCGCCTCGATCGCCGAATAGAGCTCGCTGGTGCCCATCCGCAAGCCGTGGCGGTTGATGGTGGCGTCGCTGCGGCCGTAGATCACGCAGGAGCCGTCGGGGTTGATCTTGAGCCAGTCGCCATGCCGCCACACCGGGCCGCGGCCTGAACCGTCGAAATTGTCGGGATAGGTCTCGAAATAGCTGGCCAGATAGCGCGTATCGCCGGGATCGTTCCAGAACCGCAGCGGCATCGAGGGCAGCGGCTCGATGCAGACGAGCTCGCCAACCTCGTCGATCACAGCGCGGCCCTGCTCGTCGAAGGCTTCCACCGCGCAGCCGAGCAGGCGGCATTGCATGATGCCCGGCGTCTGCGGCAGCTCGGGATTGCCGCCGATGAACGCGCCGGCGAAATCGGTGCCGCCTGAAATATTGGCCCACCACATATCGGCCTGGGCGGCGTTGCCGTTGCGCTTCGAAAGCGCGGCGAAGCGTTGGTTGAACCAGGCTTGCGTATCGGCACTGAGCGGCGAGCCGGTCGAGCCGAGCGTGCGCAGGCCCGAGAGATCGCCGACAGCGGTGAGATCGATCTCCGCCTTGGTGCAATTGGCGAAGAACGCCGCGCCTGCGCCGAAGAAGGTCGCCTTGGCATTGGCGACGAAGCGCCACAGCGTGGTCCAGTCCGGCTTGTCCTTGCTGCCGCCGGGACTGCCGTCGAAGATGCAGCAGGTCGTGCCGTTGAGCAGGCCATTGGCCTGGCAATTCCACATGATCCAGCCGGTCGACGAGTACCAATGAAAGCGTTCGCCGAACGAGTTTGGCTGATAGCTGCAGCCGATGTCGTTGTGCAGCGTCGAGAGCGGCAGCGCCACCACGATGATGCCGCCATGGCTGTGCAGGATCGGCTTCGGCAATCCCGTGGTGCCCGAGGAATAGACGATCCAGAGCGGGTGATCGAACGGCAGCCATTCCGGCTCGAAAGCGTCGATCTCCGCACTCTCGCCCGCGAGGATGGACGACAGCCGCGCCTCGGCGGGCGCGGCGTCGCTGTGCAGGATGACATGCTGCACCGTCGGCAGCGCGCGCCGCAGCTCCTCGATCACGCCTTGCCGGTCATGGCGCCGGCCGGCATAGGTCACGGCATCGCAGGCGATCAGCACCTTCGGCTCGATCTGCTTGAAGCGGTCGATCACCGCGGGCGCCGCCATGTCCGGCGCGCAGACGCTCCAGATCGCACCCAGGCTCGCGGTCGCGAGAAACGCGATGATTGTCTCGGGGATGTTCGGCAGATAGGCGGCGACCCGATCGCCCCGGCGCACGCCGTTGGCCTTCAGATGCAGCGCCAGCGCGGCCGATTTGCGCTGCAGCTCCGGCCAGCTCGTCTCCGAGAGCTTGCCGTCCTCGCCGCTCGCGATCAGGGCCGGCAGGCCCGCGGCATGCGCCGGCGCGACATGACGGAAGACCTGGCGCGCATAGTTCACCGAAGCGCCGGGAAACCACACCGCGCCCGGCATCTTGCGCTCGGCCAGCACCGCCGGATGCGGCGTCGGCGAGCGCAGATCGAAATAATCCCAGACGCTTTGCCAGAAGGCGTCGATATCGGTGACCGACCACCGCCGCATCGCCTCGAAGTCAGCAAATGCGAGGCCGCGCGTCTCCTTCAGCCATTGGCGGTAAAGGGCCATTTGCGGGACGTAAGGTGCAGTCATGGGCGGTTTCCGGATTTTCTTGTCGTGGCGTGCGCGCAGATCGCGTGCGGGCGCTGTCTTAACATGGTGACGCAGGCACGGGGAACGCAGTCGAGCCACGGCTTGCGTCATATTCTTACCGCCGCCGCAGCGTGCTATGCCGTCGGGCGCAAGGTTGATTCCCGAAGGCTGATTCCATGTGCATCCGATAGGGAGCTGCGATGTCCGTCGGCGAACTCTTCATCCTCGGCTTCTACGGCAAGGTCGTCCCGCCCTGGCTGAGCGAATTTTCCGCGCGGTTCGGGCTCGGCGGGGTGATCCTGTTCGACTATTCCTGCCAGACCCGGCAATACGACAACAACATCGCGTCGCCTGAGCAGGTGCAGTCGCTCTGCGCCGAGATCGCAACGCTGCCGTCGCGGCCGCTGGTCTTCATCGACCAGGAGGGCGGTCTGGTGCGCCGGCTCAAGGATGGCCTTGGCTTTCAGCCGCTGCCGAGCGCGAAGGATTTCAATCTGCTCGGCACCCCCGAGAAGCAGGCCATCCTGCAGGCAAGCTATCGCGAGCTGCGCCGGCTCGGCATCCGCTACAATTTCGCGCCTGTCATCGACGTCGACTTTAACCCTGACAATCCCAATATCGGCAGGGTCAAGCGGTCCTATTCGGCCGATATCGGCGAGGTCGAGGCCAATGCCCGCCTGGTCGACGCCGCGGCGCGGCAGGCAGGCGTCGGGCTTTGCCTCAAGCATTTTCCGGGCATCGGCGGCGCGCACGTCGATTCACATCTGGAGTTCATGGACATTTCCGATGCGTTGCGGCCGGAGCAGGAGGAGCTGTTCTATGCACTGGCGCCGCACACCTTCGGCGATGCGGTGCTGGTCAGCCACGCCATTGTCCGCCAGTGGGACGCGCAGCATCCGATGACGTTGTCATCGGCCGGGATCGGCCGGCTCCGCGGCCGCTTGCCGGAGACGCTGCTGATCACCGACGACATGCAGATGCAGGGGCTGCAGAAGGCGCTGGGCACCGGCGCGGCCAGCCTGCAGGCGATCGCCGCCGGCATGGATATGATCTGCATCGGCAACAATCTGTTCGACCAGGAGCAGGAGATGGCCGGCATCGTCGCGGCGGTCGCGCGTGCGGTGCAGGACGGGGCGCTGGATCAAGCCGCGGCGCAGCGATCCATTGCGCGCGTGCAAAAGCGCAAGGCATTGCTCTCCTGATGGCGTTGAACCAAATTTTGCGCTGAACGACCACAAGGGACGGAACCAAATTTCGCGACCGCGATTTAACACTGACGCTCATCGGGGCTAACAACCATGAAGATGCTCAAGCGTCTCTTCCGATTGACCTGGCTGCGCCGCGCCGCCCGCAACCCCGCCGATCTTCCGCCTGCCTCTATCGATCCCGACGAATTCACGCGCCTGCTTTGCAGCCGGCGCAGCGAAGATCTGCGGATCCTGGCTAAGCGGCTGAGCCAGCGCTCGCGGGCCCACGCGTAGGCCGTGATCGATCCAATCGCGAGGCCGGTCTTACGCAGAACCAGCCAGTCCGGCGCGCGACCGCGGCTCCAGCTCGGCTCTCGATGCGATCAGCTACTGCTTTGCCTTTTCGTGATTGCCGATCCCGATCGCCTTGTAGTCATAGGTCGGGTAGAACTCGGTGTGATAGGCGCCCCACGCGCTGTTCTCGATGATGCGGTTGATCTCGCGCAACCGCGATGCCGACAGCCGCAGTGTCACCACCTGGCCGACACCCATCATCACGTACCAGCTGACGACCTCGACACCTTCGGGCGGAAACGCCTTGTAGAAGCCCTGGCGTTCCAGCTGCGCATTCAGCTCGCTGAGCGGCCGCGACTGATCATGCTTGAAGAAGATCGTGAGCATCACGGCGTTGTCCGTCGTCGCCGTTGCATCGCTGGTCGGCGGGGTCTGGGCCCGCGCGGTGGTGCCGACCAGCAGTGCTGCGGCCAGCGCCGCCATTGTCATCCAGGATCCGTTCCGCCCTCGCCGCATTGCCGCGCCCTTGTTGTTATTCGAGAGGCGGCGATCATCACGGCGCCTGCCGGGGCTGTAAATTGACATTCGCCTGACCGGTCGCGTCGGGCCGATGTGAACTGCCTCACACGCGAACGCGCCGACGTGCTGTATGCCGATGCCATTCCAATGCCCAGAGGGATGATCGATGTCGACCCAGCGGATGGCGTATTGGTGGTTCAGGTTCGTTCTTTCGGGACGATTCCTGCAGAAGTTCCTTCGGTCCCAACGGCCCTGAGGCCAGGGCCGCGGCGCAGGTCCCGGCCAATGCGATCCAAAGCGGGTTGAGAGGCGACCGGCCGAACCGACGAAGGTAAACGCCTGACCGTGATGCGGCCGGGACGAAGCCGGCCCGGTATTCCCGTAAGAATACTGTCATCCGACTCGAATATGCGACTTTCGTTGCCAAATCAGCGGTAATCTGCGCCTGCTTGGCAGGTCGGGGCCCGAGGTCACAGTTGCGTCACCCGTAGTTTTACGGAGTCCCGCGTTAACGCGGCCACAAGTTCACCTTTGGTAAACCATACTTATGACGCAGCATGACAATCGGGCCGAGGTGCGCCTTCCGACCTGGGTGGGTGGAACCGCAGCGCTCGAAACGCCGCCGCTCGAGCTTCCGGAGGCCGCCGCCCCGCGGGCGCAGGTGGCCACGGACGCCGGCGCCGCGATCGTCCGTCAGTTCAACGGACCCGTGACGGCGCTGCTGCTCTATATGAATGAGCTCAAGCAGCACAGCCATCAGTTCGCGCACGCCCCCGGCAACGGCGTCTATCTGCGCCAGGTGATCGAGAACGCGCTCGAGCAGACCGAGCGGGTGTCGGCGATGCTGAAGCAGATTTCCGATCTCTATCCGAACGCGATACCGGCCGCCGATCTCAAGCCGCCGGGGGACGACAAGCCGGCGAGTTCAAGGTCGCCCGAAATCATGTTCGCGCCGGAGGCCGGCCGCAAGCCGTTGACCAAGCGCGAGCGTGAGGTGCTCAGCCTGATCAGCGACGGCTACTCCAACAAGCAGGGCGCGCTGCGAATGAACATCAGCCCGCGCACGTTCGAGAGCCATCGCGCCGAGGCCATGCGCAAACTCGGTGCGCGCAACACCGCCGATCTCGTCCGCAAGGCTCTGCTGCACTCCGCCTGAGCGGGGTGGCAGCTCTCAGAAATCGTTTTCCGCGGCAAAGCACAGACGCGGTGCGGGCCGGGCTGCCGGGGCGGCGGCCTTCGGTTCGTCCGGAACGATCGTGACCACCCAGGCTGCCGTCGCGCCGGACCTGCTTTCGACAATCGCGCGCACGCGTCCCGTCACGGTAGCACCGGCGGACCGGACCGTGGCGGGCCGGCCGTTGAACTGGGCCATGCGGAAGCGGCGAGCCTCCTTGCGATCGGTCGTCTGGTACGTGAACATCAGCTCCCCCGTGCGTCCACGCAATTCTGGGGATTCAGCGTTATCCGACGGTGAAAATCGTAAGCCGTAGAAGTACGGCTTGGCGCTCCGGAGCGCTTTCGAGCGAAGTGGGCACCGGTTCGTGTAAAGAAAACGCGTCAAAACAAGAATCTAGAGCCCCGTTCCGATTCCATCGGAACGGAAAAGGCTCTAGTTGCCGGTCTCCTGGCAACTCAGCAGTCGCGCATACTGCGCCTTGACCGTGGCGTAGCATTCGCACGCGGTCTTGATCAGTCCATCCGCATTGGTGATTTCGATGTGACCACGGCTGTAGTGGATGAAGTTCGCCTGTTGCAGGGTGTGCGCAACCAGCGAAACGCTGTTGCGGCGTGCGCCGATCATCTGCGCCATCGCCTCCTGGGTCAGGACGATCTTGTTGCTGCCGGAGAGATCGCGCGTCTGCAGCAGGCATCGTGCCAGCCGCGACTCCACGGTGTGGGCGGCGTTGCAGCCGGCCGTCTGCTGGATCTGGGCATAGACGGCGAGCCCATGCCGGATCAGCATTGCGCGCAGCGTCGGGCTCTGGCCGGCAGCTGCCCGCAACGGCTCGAGCTCGATCGTCGAGGCGACGCCCGGCACCAGCACCATCGCGTTGTTCAACGTCCGTCCTTCGACAAGCGGAGCGAACGCGCCATAGATGCTGTCGCGGCCGACCATCGCGACCTGGACGCGCTCGCCTCTTGCCAGCTTGACCACCAGCGAGATCACGCCCTTGTGCGGCATGTATGTCTGCTTGAGCATCTCGTCGGTCTCGATCAGGACCGAATCGGCGGTGAGGTCGACCGTCCGCAGATGCGGCCGGATCAGCTCAAAATCGCTCTCCGAGAGCGACGACAGGAATCCGTTGGGCGATCGCGGAACCGTATCCAAAGCAACCTCCTGCCTTCTGGCAAGCTTGTCTCTGGGCACCAAGGCTGACGCGTGCAGCTGGACGTTCTTGCAACCTATTCTGGCACGTGTTGGTTCCAATGGGAACACGTCTTGGTTCCAATAGGAATAGACCTATCGCCGCATGATGGGATTTGCGTGCTCAGGCCGGCCGGCGCCAGTCAATCTTCCGGCCCGATCAATTGTTCGGCGTGCGCCTTGACGGTCGCATAACATTCACACGCCGCCTTCCGCAGACCGTCGATATCGGTGATTTCGATATGACCGCGGCTGTAACGGAGGATGCCGGCCTGCTGAAACCCGTGCGCGACGATCGAAACCGCGTTGCGGCGGACGCCGATCATCTGCGCCAGCATCTCCTGGGTCAGCGGCAATGCTTCGCTGCCGCACAGATCGCGCGCGCGCAGCAGCCATCGTGACAGCCGCGCCTCCACCGGATGCGAAACGTTGCAGGCGACGGATTGCTGCGTCTGCGCCATCAGCGCCTGCTCATAGAGCGCGACCAGGGTCCGGAAATCCGCGCTGCGATTTGCTGCCTCGCGGAACTCCTCCGCCCGCAGCATCGAAGCCGTGCCCGGCACCACGACGATCGCGTCGGCAAGCGGCGGCCGCTCATGCAGCGCGGCGGACGCACCCACGATGCCGTCGCGACCAATGGTTGCAATTTCGACCGATTGCCCGTCGGACAGATTGACCACCATCGAGACCACGCCGCCGTGCGGAAAGTAGACCCGCTGCACCGGTGTGCCGGCGTCGGCGAGCACCGTTTCCTTGGTCAGGTCGACGGTTTCCAGAAGCGGATGGAGCTGCGCGTACTCCGTGGGGGGAAGTGCTTGCAACAGACGATTGGGCGGGCGCGATAGCGCGGACATTGGAGCTCCTGCCGAGGGCGGGAGCACTACGGTCTCGCATCACCTACTCTTGGCGTGTGGAATGAACGCGAACATAGCTTGCCTGTCCAATTGCACAAGGGTTGTGGTGCGAACTCTATACCCTCCAGGAGGCAGACGGTCCGCGCCGCATCGGCCTGCGCGGCCATCGGGATCGATTCGAGCGACAAGCATCGCGCGACCAAAGGTTGCGGCTTTGGCGCGCATTTATTGATTTCCATTAACTCTGATCAGTGCAGACCGCGCGTCGACGTCGCCGTGATTCCGGCTGTCAGGTCGGCAGCGCCAGGATGTCGCAAGTCCTGCAAATGCGGGATGAATTCGCCGCCGCGACAACGGCGCGCTGCCGGCCTTGCGCGGCGGCATCCAGCGGCTGCGCCGCGTGGCCCGTAAACCACCGGCGAGGCCATTCTGGGTATTTGTACGGACCGGCCCTTTAACGAACGGGTAGCGCGGACAGACCAGTGTGGCATGGGTCGCCGTGTGAAACTTGCGGCGTCGCGTCAATCGTGTTCATCCAGAAGGGTATCAGTATGTCCGGCATCGTTCTTTCGGCATCGGTCCGTCAAAATCTGCTTTCGCTGCAGTCGACGGCCGACCTGCTCGCCACCACGCAGAACCGCTTGTCCACCGGCAAGAAGGTCAACACCGCTCTCGACAATCCGACCAACTTCTTCACGGCGCAGTCGCTCGACAACCGCGCCAGCGACATCAACAACCTGCTGGACGGCATCGGCAACGGCGTGCAGGTGCTGCAGGCCGCCAACACCGGCATCACCTCGCTGCAGAAGCTCGTCGACAGCGCCAAGTCGGTCGCCAACCAGGCCCTGCAGGCCGCAGTCGGCTATTCCCAGAAATCGCAGGTGACGACCGCTGTGATCACCGGCGCGACCACCGACGATATCCGTGGCACGGCCACCTACAGCAATTCCATCCTCGCTGGTTCGGTCGTCAACAACAATCTCACGGTGCCCGTGCCGGTCACGGCCGCCACCAAGCTCGTCAGTGCGGCCAACTCTGATACCCTGGCGGCGACCCCGACCGGCGTGATCAACGTCAACGGCAAGTCGATCACGTTCTCGACCTCGCAGACCACTTCGACGACCGATTCGGCCGGCAACGTGACCCTCGGCACCGGCGCGGGCAGCACGCTGACGGTCGGCGACCTGCTCACCGCGATCGACGGCATCACCGGCGCGACCACCGCCTCCACCGTGTCGGCTGGCGCGCTCCAGATCAGCACCGGCATCAACCAGGATCTCAACATCTCCGGCTCGGGGCTGGCCGCCTTCGGTCTTACGGCCGGAACCACGGCACGCACCGTGGCAACGCCTTCACCGTTGGATGGTTTGACGCTGACGATCAACCCGACCGGCAACGGCACCGCCACCAACATCACCTTCGGCAGCGGCACGGGCAAGGTGAAGTCCCTCAACGACCTGAACGCCGCACTGTCGGCCAACAACCTGCAGGCGTCGCTCAGCGCGGGCGGTGCGCTCACCATCAGCACCACCAACGATGCTGCGTCCGCGACCATCGGTACGATCGGTGGCACGGCGGCCGGCGCCGGCAAGCTGTTCAACGGCCTGGCGGGCAGCGCCCCGGTGCAGGATCCGAACGGGCTGGCGAACCGCTCCAACCTGGTCAACCAGTACAACAACATCCTGGATCAGATCACCACGACGGCCCAGGACGCGTCGTACAACGGCATCAACCTGCTCAATGGCGATCAGCTCAAGCTGACCTTCAACGAGACGGGCTCCTCGACCTTGAAGATCCAGGGCGTGACCTTCGATGCCTCCGGCCTCAACCTCACCAAGCTCGTGGCCGGCACGGACTTCATCGACAACGCCTCGGCCAACGCCACGCTGAAGACGCTCAACTCGGCGAGCGGCCTGCTGCGCACCCAGGCTTCGACCCTCGGTTCGAACCTGTCGATCGTGCAGATCCGCCAGGACTTCTCGAAGAACCTGATCAACGTGCTGCAGACCGGCTCGTCCAACCTGACGCTGGCCGACACCAACGAGGAAGCGGCCAACAGCCAGGCGCTGTCGACCCGCCAGTCGATCGCGGTGTCCGCGCTGGCTCTGGCCAACCAGTCGCAGCAGAGCGTTCTGCAGCTGCTCCGCTAAGCGTAGCCGCGACAGATATCGAATAGCGAGGCGGCGGAGGAAACTCCGCCGCCTTTGCTTTTGCGTGCCTTGGTCACCCCGCCGGCTTCAACCAATGGGCGATCGCGCCCTGATGCAGGCCGACGTCATGGCCGCGAATGTTTCGCAGGGCTTAACTGTCCTTCGCGCTCATTTGGTTCAAATTGCGATGACCGTTGGAACGGCCTCTTTCCCGTCCGGGTGGTAAGGGCCTGTCCTGGTGAGACTGTCCGTGATGTCGTGATGCTCGTCCGAAGGCTTGAAAGCTTCATCGTCCGTAGTTGCACGGACGGCAAAATTAACGTCGCCGTGAAGCAGGCCAAGTTATCGATGCGAGGCGAGCGTTCTGTAGCACCTTGAGGGGACCGATTCATGGACGATCTGTTGCGCGAGTTCCTGACGGAGAGCAGCGAGAGCCTGGATACGGTCGACAACCAGCTGGTGCAGTTCGAGCAGGACCCGAACAACGCGAAGATCCTGGATAACATTTTCCGCCTGGTGCACACGATCAAGGGCACCTGCGGCTTCCTCGGGCTGCCGCGGCTCGAGGCGTTGGCGCATGCCGGCGAGACCTTGATGGGCAAATTCCGCGACGGCATGCCGGTGAAGGCGGAAGCCGTGACGCTGATCCTGTCCTCGATCGACCGCATCAAGGAGATTTTGGCTGGGCTGGAGGCCACCGAGGCCGAGCCTGAAGGCAACGACCGCGATTTGATCGATCAATTGGAAGCGATGGTCGAGCGCGGCATGGCCGCGATGGTGGCTGCTGAAGAAGACGTGCCGGTTGTTGAGGCCCCGTCCGTGCAGGCTGACATGACCCAAGCGATGACTGAAGGCACGCTGGTGGTGCAGACGCTGGAGCGTCCGCTGCGTCCGGGCGAAGTCTCGCTCGACGAGCTCGAGCGCGCCTTCCGCGAGACCGCGACCGAAGTGGCCGCACCCGCACCTGTCGTCAAGCCCGTCGCCACTGCTCCCGCAGCGCCTGCCGCCGAAGCTGCCGAGCCCGCGAAGAAGCCGGCCCGCAAGGCCGCCGGTGAGGACGTCCAGGAAGGCGACAAGATCGCCAATCAGTCGATCCGGGTCAATGTCGACACCCTCGAACACCTCATGACCATGGTCTCCGAGCTGGTCTTGACCCGCAACCAGCTCCTGGAGATCAGCAGGCGCAACGAGGACACCGAGTTCAAGGTGCCGCTGCAGCGGCTCTCCAATGTCACCGCCGAACTGCAGGAAGGCGTCATGAAGACGCGCATGCAGCCGATCGGCAATGCCTGGCAGAAGCTGCCCCGCATCGTCCGCGACCTCTCCGGCGAACTCGGCAAGCAGATCGAACTGGAGATGCACGGCGCCGACACCGAGCTCGACCGCCAGGTGCTCGACCTGATCAAGGATCCGTTGACGCACATGGTGCGCAACTCCGCCGACCACGGGCTGGAGACCACCGCCGAGCGGGTCGCAGCCGGCAAGCCGGAGCAGGGCACCATCCGCCTGTCCGCCTATCACGAGGGCGGCCACATCATCATCTGCATCGCCGACAATGGCCGCGGGCTCAACACCGAGCGGATCAAGGCCAAGGCGCTCCAGAACGGCCTCGTCACCGAGGCTGAACTGGAGAAGATGACCGAAGCCCAGATCCACAAGTTCATCTTCGCGCCGGGCTTCTCGACCGCAGCGCAGGTGACCTCGGTGTCGGGCCGCGGCGTCGGCATGGACGTGGTGCGCACCAATATCGACCAGATCGGCGGCACCATCGACATCAAGAGCGTGGCCGGCGAGGGCGCTTCCGTCACCATCAAGATCCCGCTGACCCTGGCGATCGTCTCCGCCCTGATCGTGGAAGCCGGCGGCGACCGCTTTGCGATCCCGCAGCTCTCGGTGGTCGAGCTGGTACGGGCCCGCGCCAACTCCGAGCACCGCATCGAGCGGATCAAGGACACCGCGGTCTTGCGGCTGCGCAACAAGCTGCTGCCGCTGATCCATCTCAAGAAGCTGCTCAAGATCGACGACGGCGCGACCACCACCGACGCCGAGAACGGCTTTATTGTGGTGACGCAAGTCGGCAGCCAGACCTTTGGCATCGTGGTCGACGGCGTGTTCCACACCGAGGAGATCGTGGTCAAGCCGATGTCGACCAAGCTGCGTCACATCGACATGTTCTCCGGCAACACCATCCTGGGCGATGGCGCCGTGATCATGATCATCGACCCCAACGGCATCGCCAAGGCGCTCGGCGCCTCCGGCTCGTCGGCCCATGACATGGCCGAGGACAGTGCCGCGGCGCACGCCTCGAGCGGCGAGCAGCTGACCTCGCTGCTGGTGTTCCGCGCCGGCTCGAGCCAGCCCAAGGCGGTGCCGCTTGGCCTCGTCACCCGGCTGGAAGAGATCGCAACCGACAAGATCGAGCTCTCGAACGGCCGCTATATGGTGCAGTACCGCGAGCAGCTGATGCCGCTGGTGCAGATGGCCGGTGTCGAGGTGCAGACGCAAGGCACGCAGCCGATCCTGGTGTTCGCCGACGACGGCCGCTCGATGGGGCTCGTGGTCGACGAGATCATCGACATCGTCGAGGAGCGGCTCAACATCGAGGTCGCAGGCAGCCAGGACGGCATCCTCGGCTCGGCGGTGATCAAGGGCCAGGCCACCGAGGTGATCGACGTCGGCCACTTCCTGCCGATGGCGTTCGCCGACTGGTTCTCGCGCAAGGAGATGCGGCCGTCGGCGTCAGCGCAGTCGGTGCTGCTGGTCGATGACAGCGCCTTCTTCCGCAACATGCTGGCGCCGGTGCTCAAAGCCGCCGGCTACAAGGTGCGGACCGCGCCCAATGCCCAGGAGGGGCTCGCCGCGCTGCGCTCGGGCCAACCGTTCGACGTGGTGCTGACCGACATCGAGATGCCCGAGATGAACGGCTTCGAGTTCGCCGAGAACATCCGCTCTGACCACAATCTGATCGGGCTGCCGATCATCGCGCTGTCGGCGATGGTGTCGCCGGCGGCGATCGAGCGCGGCCGGCAGGCCGGCTTCCACGACTATGTCGCCAAGTTTGACCGTCCCGGACTGATCGCGGCGCTGAAAGAGCAGACCGCCGAACTGCGCCGGGCGGCCTAGAGCATGATCCGGAAAAGTGGGAACCGGTTTTCCGATCAGATCATGCTCAAACGAAGGACCCGAAGGAAACAGCATCGATGACCAGCAAGACCGAGACCAGTGAAGGCGCGATGGCCGAATACGTCACCGCTGTGATCGGCGGGCAGCTGTTTGGCTTACCGATCTCGCGGGTGCAGGACGTGTTCATGCCGGAGCGGCTGACGCGGGTGCCGCTGTCGTCGACCGAGATCGCCGGCGTGCTCAATCTGCGCGGCCGCATCGTCACCGTGGTCGACATGCGCGCCCGGCTCGGGCTGCCGAAGGCCGCTGACGGCCAGCCGCCGATGGCGGTCGGCGTCGACCAGCGCGGCGAATCCTATGGCCTCCTGATCGACCAGATCGGCGAAGTGCTGCGGCTGCCCGACGACAGCCGCCAGGACAACCCGGTCAACCTCGATCCCCGCATGGCCAAGCTCGCCGGCGGCGTCTACCGCCTCGACGGCCAGCTCATGGTCGTCCTCGATATCGATCG
The DNA here is from genome assembly GCF_011058295.2 of Bradyrhizobium sp. 6(2017). NCBI lineage: Bacteria > Pseudomonadati > Pseudomonadota > Alphaproteobacteria > Hyphomicrobiales > Nitrobacteraceae > Bradyrhizobium > Bradyrhizobium sp. 6(2017). The sequence goes on from NZ_CP049289.2 coordinate 544,070, forward strand.
CGTGCTCGAACTGGTGCCCAAGACAGCTGCTGCAGCGTAACGCTCCGTCGCGTAGACGGCGGATTCTACAAGGAGGCCAACACATGAAGACATGTCTCGTCGTCGACGATTCCGGTGTGGTGCGAAAGATCGCGCGCCGCATCCTCGAAGGAATGCAGTTCACCGTCATCGAGGCCGAGGACGGCGCCGTGGCGCTCGAAGCCTGCAAGCGGGCGCTGCCCGACGCGGTGCTGCTTGACTGGAATATGCCGGTCATGGACGGCTTCGAATTCCTCGTGCAGCTCCGCCGCATGCCCGGCGGCGATCAGCCCAAGGTCGTGTTCTGCACCACCGAAAACGGCATCGACCACATCTCGCGGGCCCTGCATGCCGGCGCCAACGAGTACATCATGAAGCCGTTCGACAAGGACATCGTGATCGCGAAATTCCAAGAAGTGGGCCTGCTGGCGCTCGATGCGTCGGCCGAAGCCTGACACCCAGATTCACCCTTTTGTCCTTGCGAGGCTCCCGTGACGCCCCCCGACTACGAGTATCTGCGTAAGCTCCTGAAGGACCATTCCGGTCTCGATCTGTCTGCGGACAAGCAGTATCTGATCGAGAGCCGCCTGTTGCCGCTGGCGCGCAAAAGCGGCCTGTCCGGCATCCCCGACCTGGTGGCGAAGATCAGGGCCGGCTCGTCCACGCACACCGTCCAGGTGGTCGAGGCCATGACCACCAACGAGACCTTCTTCTTCCGCGACAAGGTGCCGTTCGAGCATTTCCGCGACACCATCATGCCGGAGGTGCTGAAGGCGCGTGCCGCGCGCCGGAGCGTCCGGATCTGGTGCGCCGCCGGCTCGACCGGGCAGGAGCCCTATTCGCTGGCGATGAGCCTGAAGGAAATGGGCGCGGCGCTTGCGGGATGGCGGGTCGAGATCATCGCGACCGATCTGTCGCAGGAGGTGCTGGAGAAGGCGAAAGCCGGCATCTACAGCCAGTTCGAGGTGCAGCGCGGGCTGCCGATCCAGATGCTGGTCAAGTACTTCAAGCAGTCTGGTGAACTCTGGCAGATCAATCCCGAGTTGCGCTCGATGGTGCAGCACCGTCAGCTCAATCTGCTGCACGATTTCTCCGCGCTCGGCGCTTTCGATGTGGTGTTCTGCCGCAACGTGCTGATCTATTTCGATCAGGACACCAAGATCAACATCTTCAACCGCCTCGCCCGCTCGATGGAGACCGATGGCTTCCTGGTGCTGGGCGCCGCCGAGACCGTGGTCGGTCTGACCGACAGGTTCAAGCCGATTCCCGACCGCCGCGGCCTTTACCGGCCGAGCGGGGTGCAGCCGGCGCTCGCCATGCCGAGGGCCGCCATGGCGGCCGGATATTGAGCGATGACCGAAGACGGCAAATCCGTTGAGCGGGTCACGTTCAGCCGGGGCGTCGATGTCTGCATCATGGCCATCGACGGCACCTGGCGGCGCGACTGCCAGCTCAACGCCATCTCGGACAATGATGCGTCGCTGACGGTCGAGGGTTCCATTCAGGGGCTCAACCTGAAGGAGTTCTTCCTGCTATTGTCCTCGACCGGGCTTGCCTATCGCCGTTGCGAGCTGGTCCGCGTCAACGGCACCGAAATGGATATCAGCTTCCTGAAGGGCAAGCCGAGCAAGCGCCGGGCGTCCGCCGACGAAGAGCGGGCCCGAGCCTGACCTGACCTGATCTGATCTGATCTGATCTGATCTGACTTGGCCTGGCCGGGCACGGCCTGCCGTCAATCCGAATGCGTGGAACGGATGGTCGCCCCAAGGGTTGGGGCGTGTTGGGCGTCGTCGGACGATCCGCGTGATGGCGCCCGAACCCGGGGGGCTGCCGCCCCCGTGGGTCAGTTCAGGAGGCGCGCCGGTGCCTCCGAATAGCGCAATCGAGTGCCATGCCGAGGCCGGCGTCGCAGGCTCTCAGGGCCGTGGATGCAGCCTCGTAGCGTGGGGTGACGTCGTCAAGCACGGCGATGTTGGCGGCGGCGTCCCTCTCGGCCAGCAATGCCTCGCGCGCAATCGCCGCTTCGATCAGTCGCAGGCTCGCCTGGACATGGCCGATCAGCGCGACGAGGTCCGTCACGATCAGGTTGTAGGAATCATTGCCCTCGTCCAAACGCACTGCAACGCCGTCCGCCGCTGCATTTACCATCCATGTTTTCTCCACCGTCCCCGCTTTTAGGGAACGCGGTGCTACTTGTGCGTTAAGCGGACGTCCCGTACAAATACGGGTCCATTGATCGAGATGGTCGAGTTACTTCTTGTGCGGTCAGGTCAGCACGCTTCACCACTGATGGACGATGCAAATGGTTGAGAATGGCGCTCCTCGCGGGGAAATTTTCGTGGTCGACGACGAGCCCGCCGTCCGCGAGACGCTTTCCGTGGTCCTGTCGACCGCTGGTTACAAGGTGATCTGCTTTGCGGATGGTGCGGCGCTGCTCTCGGTGGCGCGCAGCAGGACGCCGGCCTGCATCCTGCTGGACGTGCATATTCCAGGCAAATCCGGCCTCGATATCCTGCGCGAGCTTCACGGCGAGGATTATCCGGCGCCGATCTTCATGATCTCCGGTCAGGGAGACATCCAGATGGCGGTCAGCGCCATCAAGAACGGCGCGCTCGATTTCATCGAGAAGCCGTTCCGCGGCAATGAGATCGTCAGCCGTCTCAATGAAGCGATCGACGCCTACACGCGGCGCCAGGCCGAGACCTCGGCGTCGCGCATCGCCGCGCTGCACTTCCCGGGGCGCGAGCCGCTGACCCGCCGCGAGCGCGAGGTGCTCGAGCAATTCACCGCGGGCGCCTCCAACAAGGAGGCCGGGCGTCATCTCGGCATCAGCCCGCGCACGATCGAGGATCACCGCGCCAACATCATGAAGAAGCTCGGCGCGCGCAATGCCGCCGATCTCGTCCGCATCGTGATGACGGCGCAGCGCCAGAGCTAGCAAAGGCTGGATTCTACGCTGATTTCCAGATTGCGGAGTTTGTGCGGCGCACGCCCGGCACACGGGCGGCGAACGGCACGTCTGCGCCGTGCGCAGGACGACACGCCCGGAAATCGAGTATATGCGTTGCGCAGGGCATGCGCTGAGACGACGCGCGTGCAGGCAATCTCGAGACACGCAATATCGAAGCACGCAATATCGAGCACATGGCGCACCGAAGATGACGAAGAAGAACAAGACTCCCGATCAATTGCGCAGCGCGCGCTGGTTTGCGCCCGACGATCTCAGAGCCTTCGGCCATCGCTCGCGCGCGATGCAGATGGGCTACGCGCCGGAGGAGTGGCGCGACCGGCCGGTGATCGCGATCATCAACACCTGGTCGGACGCGCAGCCCTGCCACATGCACTTCAAGAGCCGGGTCGACGACGTCAAGCGCGGCGTGCTGATGGCCGGCGGTTTCCCGCTCGAGCTGCCGGCGCTGTCGCTGTCGGAATCGCTCTTGAAGCCGACCACGATGCTCTACCGCAACATGCTGGCGATGGATGCCGAGGAGCTGTTGCGCGGCCATCCGGTCGACGGCGTGGTGCTGATGGGCGGCTGCGACAAGACCACGCCGGGGCTGCTGCTCGGCGCCACCAGCATGAATCTGCCGGCGATCTATCTGCCGGCGGGGCCGATGCTGCGCGGCAAGTGGAAGGGCCGCACGTTGGGCTCCGGCTCGGACGCCTGGAAATACTGGGACGAGCGCCGTGCCGGCAAGATTTCCGACAAGGACTGGGTCGACATGGAGGCCGGCATCGCCCGCAGCTATGGCACCTGCATGACCATGGGCACGGCGTCCACCATGACCGCGATCGCGGAAGCGATCGGCATGACCTTGCCGGGGGCCTCGTCGATCCCCGCGGCCGACGCCAACCACATCCGCATGAGCTCGGAGGCCGGCCGCCGCATCGTCGAGATGGTGTGGGAGGATCTCACCCCGCAGAAGATCCAGACCCGAAGAGCGTTCGAGAACGCGATCACGGTCGCGATGGCGATGGGCTGCTCGACGAACGCCATCATTCACCTCATTGCGCAGGCGCGCCGCGCCGGACAGGATATTTCGCTCGACGATTTCGAGACGGCGAGCCGCAAGGTGCCCGTGATCGCCAATGTGCGGCCAAGTGGCGACCACTATCTGATGGAGGATTTCTTCTATGCCGGCGGACTGCCCGGCCTGATGAACCGGATCAAGCAGCATCTGCATCTCGATTGCATGACCGTGTCAGGCAAGACGCTGGGCGACAACATCGCAGGCGCCGAGGTCCATAATGACGACGTCATCCGCACCGTCGAGAATCCGATCTACAAGGAGGGCGCGCTTGCGGTGTTGAAAGGCAATCTCGCGCCCGACGGCTGCGTCATTAAGCCTTCTGCCTGCGATCCGCGCTTCCTCAAGCACACCGGGCCGGCGCTGGTGTTCGACGATTATCCGTCGATGAAGAAGGCGGTCGACGATCCCGATCTCGACGTCACGGCCGATCACGTGCTGATCCTGCGCAATGCCGGGCCGCAGGGCGGGCCGGGCATGCCAGAATGGGGCATGCTGCCGATCCCGACCAAGCTCGTGAAGCAGGGCGTGCGCGACATGGTGCGGCTGTCGGACGCGCGGATGAGCGGCACCAGCTACGGCGCCTGCATCCTGCACGTCTCGCCGGAGTCCTATATCGGCGGTCCGCTGGCGCTGGTCAGGAACGGCGACCGCATCACGCTCGACGTCGCCGCGCGCACCATCGATCTCGATGTGCCGGAGGCGGAGCTGGCCAAGCGCCGCGCCGAATGGAAGCAGCCCGAAAAGCGCTTCGAGCGCGGCTATGGCTGGATGTTCTCGAAACACATCAAGCAGGCCAATGAAGGCTGCGATTTCGATTTCCTGGAGACCGGTTTTGGCAAGCCGGTGGGAGAGCCGTCGATTTATTAACTCACCACGTCGTTCCGGGGCGCTGCGCAGCAGCGAACCCGGAACCTCCAGATTCCCCGGGGCGCAATTGCGCCCCCGAGGTTCGATGCTGACGCATCGCCCCGGAACGACAATCGGAAAAACCACATGTCAAAACTCAGCGACGCCACCCGCAACAAGCTGAAGACCGTTTCCACCGCAACGGTTGCAACCGCGCTGTTCAAGCGCGGCCTCCGTATTCAGATGATCCAAGATGTTCATCCCTTAAGCCCGGATCAGCCGACCATGGTCGGCGAGGCCTTCACGCTGCGCTACATGCCGGCGCGCGAGGACCTCAACACAATCGAGGTATTCCGCGATCGCTCACATCCGCAGCGCAAGGCGATCGAGGAATGTCCCGCAGGCAGCGTGCTGGTCATGGACAGCCGCAAGGACGCGCGCGCGGCCTCGGCCGGCGCCATCCTGGTGACGCGGCTGATGAAGCGCGGCTGCGCCGGCGTGGTCACCGATGGCGGCTTCCGCGATTCGGCCGAGATCGCGCGGCTCGGCTTCCCGGCCTTCCATCACCGCCCGAGCGCGCCGACCAATCTGACGCTGCATCAGGCGATCGAGATCAACGTTCCGATCGGCTGCGGCGACGCGCCGGTGTTTCCCGGCGACGTGATCCTCGGCGACAGCGACGGCGTCATCGTGATCCCCGCCCATCTCGCCGGTGAGATCGCCAATGAAACCCTCGAGATGACCGCGTTCGAGGATTTCGTCACCGAGGAGGTGCAGAAGGGTCGCGGCATCTTCGGCCTCTATCCCGCGACCGACGAGCAGACGCTGCAGGATTTTGCAGCGTGGCGGAAGTCCAGGGGACGGTAGCGCCTCACTCTCCGCCGTCGTCCTTGATAAGCGACCGCCACGCATTCCGCCGTCGTCCCGGCGAAAGCCGGGACCCATAACCACAGGGAGGAGTTTGGCGAAGGCTGGCAGTGCCGTGGTACTGCGACTTCCTTGCTCGATAGATCACGCGGTATGGGTCCTGGCTTTCGCCAGGACGACGATGGGGAGGTATCCGGGCTACGAAAGCTACACCTCCGCCCTCTCCGCCATCCCGACTGCCCACAGCGCGAACGCGTAGACGATCGCGACCTCGTCGAGGCGGTTGAAGCGGCCGGAGGCGCCGCCGTGGCCGGCGCCCATGTTGGTCCGCAGCAGCACCGGTCCGCCGCCGCGCATGGTAGCGCGCAGCCGCGCGATCCATTTCGCCGGCTCCCAGTAGGTAACGCGCGGGTCGGTGAGGCCGCCCATTGCGAGGATCGCCGGATAGTCCTTTGCCGCGACATTGTCGTAGGGCGAATAGGACAGGATGGTACGAAAATCCTTCTCGCTGTCGATCGGGTTGCCCCATTCCGGCCATTCCGGCGGCGTCAGCGGCAGCGTGTCGTCGAGCATGGTGTTGAGCACGTCGACGAACGGCACTTCGGCGACAATGCCGGCGAACAGCTCGCCGGCGCGGTTGGCGACCGCGCCCATCAGCATGCCGCCCGCCGAGCCGCCATGGCCGACGATGCGCTTGGCGCTGGTATAGTTCGCATCACACAGCGCGCGGCCGGCGGCGGCGAAATCGTCGAACGTGTTGGTCTTCCTCTCGCGCTTGCCGTCGAGATACCAGCCCCAGCCCTTGTCGGCGCCGCCGCGGATATGCGCGATCGCATAGACGAAGCCGCGGTCGACCAGCGACAGCCGGTTCGCCGCAAACGACGCCGGCATCGCCATGCCGTAGGAGCCGTAGCCATAGAGCAGCAGCGGCGCCTTGCCGTCGCGGACAAAGTCCTTGCGGTGCAGGATCGACACCGGCACCTGCGCGCCGTCATGCGAGGTCGCCATGATCCGCGTGGTGACGTAGTCGGCCGGGTTGTGACCGGACGGAATCTCCTGGCGCTTGCGCAACACCCGCGTCCGCGTCGCCATGTCGTAGTCATAGACCTCCGACGGCGTCGTCATCGACGAATAGGCAAAGCGTAGATTGGTGGTCTCGAACTCGTAGCCGCCCATGGTGTCGAGCGAATAGGCGGCCTCGTCGAAGGCGATCGCGTGCTCCTCGCCCGTCTTGAGATCGCGGATGATGATCGCCGGCAGCGCGTTGGCGCGCTCCAGCCGCACCATGTGACCGGCATAGAGCTCGACGTCGAGCACATAGACGCCCTCGCGATACGGAATCAAATCGCGCCAGTTGGCGCGCTCGGGCGACGCAAGGGGCGCGGTCGCGACCTTGAAGTCGATGGCGTCGTCGGCGTTGGTCAGGATGAAGAGCTCGTCGCCGCGGTCGGCGATCGAGTATTGCACGCCTTCCTCGCGCGCCGCGACCAGCCGCGGCGGTGCGTCGGGATTGGCGAGATCGATCAGCCGCTGTTCGGAGGTCTCGTGGTCGCCGCCGGCGATCACACAGAAGCGGCCGCTGGCGCTCTCGTGCAGATGGGTGAACCAGCCGGGATCCTGCTCTTCATAGATCAGGATGTCGTCGGCCTGCTTGGTGCCGAGCTTGTGCCGCCACACCTGCATCGGGCGGTGATTGTCGTCGAGCTTGACGTAGAAGAAGCTCTTCGAATCCGCGGCCCAGACCACGCCGCCATCGGTCTCCTCGACGAGATCCTCGAGATCGCCGCCATCGGCCCAGTCGCGCACCCGAATGGAAAAGTATTCCGAGCCCTTGGTGTCGGCGCTCCAGGCGTGCAGCCGGTGATCGTTGGAATGCCGGCTACCGCCGAACTTGAAATATTTGTGGTCCTTGGCCAGCGCATCGCCATCGAGCACGACATGCGCATCGCCGCCGTCGCGCGGCGTGCGGCAGAACAGCTCGTGCTGGCCGCCCTCGCGGAACTTGCGGAAATAGGCGAACGGGCCGTCCGGCGACGGCACGCTGGAATCGTCCTCCTTGATCCGCCCGCGCATCTCCTTGACGAGCTGCTTCTGCAAGCCGTCGGTGTGGCCGAGCAGGCTCTCGGTGTAGCCGTTTTCGGCTTCGAGATAGGTCCGGATATCGGGATCGAGGATCGAGGGATCGCGCAGCACCTCCTGCCAGTTCGGATCCTTGATCCAGGCATAGTCGTCCGTCACCGTGATGCCATGAGTGGTGAACGAATGCGGCCGGCGCGGCGCGACAGGGGGCGAATTCTTGGTGGTGGATTTGGTCACACGATCCTCATATGCGGGGTTCCGCCTTATATCGGGATGAATGTGGCGATTGCCAGATGGGTGGGCGCCGCCGTTTGTTCCGTCATTGCGAGGAGCGTAGCAACGAAGCAATCCATTCTATCCCTTCGGTGAGATATGGATTGCTTCGCTTCGCTCGCAATGACGGGGATGGAGCGACGCTACCCGTTCCGCAGCTTCGCGCCGGCATTGCCGCCGGACATCGGGATCTGGTTCACCGCCAGCACCACGGCAAATGTAATAACCAGCATCGCGATGCCGAGCACCGCGATCGCGGCGAGGTCGCCGCCTTCGTTGAGATCGTAGATCAGGACCGACAGCACCTTGGTCTGCGAGGTGAACAGCACGATCGCGGCCGACAGTTCCCGCATCACGCCGATGAAGATGAAGCACCAGGTCGCGATCACCCCGGTGCGCAGCAGAGGCGCGGTGATCTGGCGCAACGCCTGCAACCGCGTCGCGCCGAGGATGCGGCTTGCTTCCTCGAGCTCGGGATGGATGGTCGCGAATGCCGCCTGCAATTGCTGATAGGCCGAGGGCAGGTTGATGGTGAGGAACGCCAGCAGCAGGATCCACAGCGTGCCGTAGAGCACGAAGGGCGGCCGCGTGTAGCTCAGGAACAGGCCGACGCCGAGCACGATGCCGGGAACGGCGACCGGCGCGGTGGCGAGGAAGCCGAGGATGCGATGGCCCGCGATCACCTTCCGTGTCGTCACATAGGCGATGACCAGCGCCAGAATGGTGCCGATGGTCGCGGTCGCGGCGCCCAGAATCACGGTGTTCTTCAGCGCCAGTTGCGTCGACGACAGCTCGGTGAACACGAAGACGATGTTGTGCAGCGTTGCCGTCGACGGCGTCACCAGTGTGGTCGCATTCGGCGAGAACGCGGCATTGAGCAGCGCGAAGTAGGGCAGGAACACCGGGTTGAGCAGCACCAGGAGGCAGAAGCCGAGCGCGGCCCAGCGCCATCCCTTCAGCTCCACGCGGCGCGGCGCGTCATATTTGCCGCCGATCACCGAATAGCCGCGGCGGCCGAGCAGCGCCTTCTGGCCCTGCAGCAGCAGGATGGTCAGCACCAGCAGCGGCACGGCGGCGGCGGCCGCGAGTTCGAGCTTCGGCGGATACTGGAACAGGCTCCAGATCTTGGTCGTCATGGTGTGGAAACCGGCCGGCAGCGCCAGGATCGCCGGCGAGCCGAACAGCGTCATCGCCTGCAGGAAGGCGATCAGGGCGCCCGCGACCAGCGCGGGCAGCGCCAGCGGGATCGTCACCCGCCGCGCTGTGGTCCAGGCGTTGCCGCCGAGGATCGCGGAGGCGTCCTCCAGTTCACCCGGCATGCTGTCGAGCGCATTGGCCACCAGCACGAACACGAACGGGAAAGTGTAGCAGGAGATCACGAAGATGATCCCGGTCATCGAATAGATGTTGAACAGCGCGTCCGCATCCGCGCCCGCGAACAGCCGGTAGAGCTGATTCAACAGCCCCGAATTCGGCGCGGCCAGCAATTCCCAGGCCACCGCGCCGAGGAACGGTGGCGTCACGAACGACGCCGTCACCAGCGCGCGGATGGTCTGCCGGCCCGGCATGTCGGTGCGCGACACCAGCCAGCTGAGCGGCGCCGCGACGATGCAGCAGATCACCGCCGACGTGGTCGCGATGATCGCAGTCGTCAGCAGCGGATCGAGGAAATCGGGATTGCTGAACAGCGTGACGAAGTTCTGCAGCGTCGGATGGCGGTTCTTGTCGGTGAAGGCAAAAACCGCAAGCCACGAAAGCGGCAGCAGGATCAGCAGGATGAGCACCGCCGCGAACAGCCAGAGCACCGGGCGCGTCCAGTCGATGCGGGGGCGGGGGGCTGGGGAGGTGGTTGTGGTTGTTGTCATGCGGAGACTCTCACCTCGTCATTCGCGGTGCGCAATTGCGCACCTGAGGGCATCGCGAAGCGATGAGCCCGGAATCCATCGGGCCGCATGTGCTGACGGTGAAATGGATTCCGGGTTCGCGCGTTGCGCGCCCCGGAATGACGGTGGTGCGTGTCGAGACCCATGCCCTCACACCCGAAACAACCGCGCATAGCGCGTCTTGATTTCTTCGGTCATCGCCTCCACCCCCGCCGGATCCTCCTCCATCAGCTTGATGTCGGCGAGCCTGCGCCGGCCGGCCCTTGGCTGCACCTGGGCGTGCACCGAATATTGACCGGTGAAGTCGACGAAGAATTGCTGGGTCTCGCGGGTGTGCAGCCAGGCCTGGAACAGCTTTGCGGCGTTCGGATGCGGCGCGCCGGCGAAGATGGCCGTCGGTCCCGAGATTGTCGGCGTGCCCTCGGTCGGATAGACCGGCTCGACCGGCTGTCCGGCCTCCTTCAACAGCACGATGCCGTATTCATTGCCGTCGGCCATCACGGCGCGTTCGCCGAGCGAGAGCTTCTTCGGTGGGTCGGTCGAGGACTGCACCTGCATCACGCGCTGTTTTGCAAGCTTCTCCAGATAGGGCCAGCCGAGCTCGCGCACGATCTGGAATGTTGTGGTCATGATGGTGCCGCTATAGGCCGGATGGCCCTTCACCATCTTGCCGGCCCATTTCGGGTCGAGCAAATCGGCAAAGCTTTTCGGCGCGTCCTCCGCCTTCACCAGATTGGTGTTGTAGGCTATCGACGACAGCCACAGCCGCGTCGTCACGGCCATCCCGTCCGGGTCGCGATAATTGTCGGGGAAATATTTCGCGACGTCCTCGGGCACGAACGGCATCAGCCACCCGCTCTTTTTCCATGGGATAAAGTGCGAGGCATCGGCGCTGTTGACGACATCGGCGGCGTGGATGTTGGCGTCGAATTCCTGTGCCACGCGCTGGAACAGCCGCTCCGAGCCGGAACGCTCGATCTGCACCGTGATGCCGGGATACGCGGCCTCGAACACCTTGCCGAGTTTTTCGCCGACCGGCAGGTCCATCGACGAATAGAACACCAGCTTGCCTTCCTTCTTCGCTGCGGCGACAAGGTCGGGCGTAATCGCAACCGGCTCAGGTGCCGCGGCGCGCGCGGGCGATGCGAACACGCTGCCGGCTGCAAGCGCCGCAGCGCCTTTCAGGACATCGCGTCTGGAAACTGGTTTCCGCATCGCGTCCCTCCGTTTCTTGTTCATTAACGGCTGAGCGCCCGACAACGCTCGGGCGGCAATGTCAGCCAAACCTCGCTACCTTTCTCGACCGCGGTCTCCGTCGGAGTGGTCACGCGCAACGAGGTGCCGTCGGAGGTTTCCACCATGTAGTCGCGGTTCATGCCGAGATAGACCTGCCGCGTCACGATGGCCTTGAGCGTGTTCTGCGTTGCGGCCGGCGCGTGCGTCGAGAGCTGGATCTCGTGCTGGCGGATCGCGACCGGCGCGCTCTGGCCGGCTGCGAGTTTCGCGCCGACCACCTCGAGCGTCGCGCCGGCGAATTCCACGTGGGTCGCGTCGCGCGCGGTGCCCTTGATCACGTTGGCGGCGCCGATGAAGCGCGCGACGAATTCGGATTCCGGCCGCGCATAGATGTCCTCAGGCGCGCCGAGCTGGTCGATCTTGCCGGCGTTCATCACCGCGATCAGATCGGCTGTCGTCATCGCCTCGGACTGATCGTGGGTGACGTAGACCGTGGTGTAGCGATATTCATCGTGCAGGCGGCGGATTTCGAACCGCATCTCCTCGCGCAGATTGGCGTCGAGGTTGGACAGCGGCTCGTCGAGCAGCAGCGTCTCGGGGCCGACGATCAGCGCCCGCGCCAGCGCGACGCGCTGCTGCTGGCCGCCGGACAGCTCGCCCGGATAGCGCTGCGCCAGTGGTTCCAGTTTGGTCGTCGCCAGAATCGCGGCGAGTTTTTTCGCGATGGTGTCGCGATCCATTTTGCGCAAGCGCAGGCCGTAGACGATGTTCTCGGCCACTGTCATGTGCGGCCACAGCGCGTAGCTCTGGAAGATCATCGACATGTTGCGCTGCTCGGGCGGCAGCGTGCGGGCTTTCGACGACACCACGCGGTCGCCGACGCGGATTTCGCCGTCTGACGGTTCGAGGAAGCCGGCAATCAGCCGCAGCGTCGTGGTCTTGCCGCAGCCGGACGGCCCGAGCAGGCAGACAAGCTGACCATGATCGATCGTCAGCGAAACATCATCAACCGCGATAAACGATCCAAACCGCTTGACCAGGCCGCGCAACTCCACCGATGCCAAGCGATCCCCTCCATTTTGTTGTCTCGCAGGGATCCGTGCCCGGCTGTTGCCGGCAGTAAAGCGGAAAATGATGACGGCGGAAAGTGTTCGCGCCCCGTCATAAAGTCGTGGCTCCTCTTCGTTGCGTATCCCCCGACCACTCTCCCGTCATCCTGAGGAGCGCGCTCTTGCGCGCGTCTCGAAGGATGCACGGCCCAGATGTCTCGGCGCGCTCCGACTCGGTCGCGGCGGCAGCTCGGCCGTCGATCCTTCGAGACGGCCGCTTTGCGGCCTCCTCAGGATGACGGCGAGGGGTTGCGTTGGCGACGATGTGCCAGTCGGCTCATCGCGCCCCAATCCGACCGAATCAGTGCTTCCTTCTTCGCTCGACTCCAGCCTTTGATCTGCCGTTCCGCAGCGATACCGTCAGTGACGCGATCGAAATACTCTGACCAGACGAGGACCACTGGTCGACGGTTCAGAGTGTAGCCGGGGAAGGTACCCGCATTGTGCTGTTCGATGCGCGGCGCGAGATCGTCACCCGTGGCACTGCCGACGTAGAAGGACTCGTCGGCACAGCGAAGCATGTAGATGTAAATGCCCATCGCGATGATCCTGTCCGTATGCGTGGATCAAGAATGGCGTGAATGTGGCCACGGTCAATGGGCAATGCTATTCCACCATTCCGCGACCACCTCGTCCCGTCATCCTGAGGAGCGCGCTCTTGCGCGCGTCTCGAAGGATGCACGGCCCCGATGGAGCCGCGCGGCCGCAGCCGGGCCGTCGACCCTTCGAGACGCGCTTCGCGCTCCTCAGGATGACGGGTCTCAAGCCGCGGCTTTCTGCTCCTACGCCTTCACGTTGTCGCCGAGCCACTGGATGGCGGCGTCGGCGCCGGCTTTGCCGTGTGGGATATTCAGCGCGGTGAGCGCGACCTCGACGACGCCGAGCGTGCCGAGGATCATCGGCGCGTTGACGTGGCCCATATGCGCGATGCGGAACGCCTGGCCCTGCAAATCGCCGATGCCGGTGCCGAGCACGACGCCGCATTTTTCCTTGGCGTAGCGGTGGATTGCGGCGGGATCGGCGCCCTTCACGGTCACGGTCGTCACCGTGTTGGAACGCTCGGCGGCTTCAGTGATGTTGAAGCCGAGCACCTGGCCCTCGGCCCAGGTGGCAACCGCGCGGCGCACGGCTTCGCCGAGCAGCCGGTGCCGTTCGAAGGCATTTTCCAGGCCTTCGGCATGCAGCATGTTGATCGCCTCGCGCAAAGCGAACAACAGATGCACCGGCGCGGTGCCGGCATACTTGCGGTAGTGCTCGCTGCCTTCGCGCTCGGTCCAGTCCCAATAGGGTGTGCGCAGATCGGCCTTCTTGTGTGCGTCCCAGGCGCGGTCATTGGCGGCGACGAAGCCGAGGCCGGGCGGCGTCATCAGGCCCTTCTGCGAGCCGGACATCGCGACGTCGACATACCATTTGTCCATCTCGAACGGCATGCAGCCGAGCGAGGCAACAGTATCGACCATGAACAGCGCGGGGTGGCCGGCGGCCTTGATCGCCCTGCCGATCGCCTCGATGTCGTTGTAGGCGCCCGACGCGGTGTCGACCTGCACCGCGAGGATCGCCTTGATCTTGTGCTCCTTGTCGCGGCGCAGCCGCTCCTCGACCTCCGCCGGACGGATCGCGCGACGCCAGTCGCCCTTCAGCACCTCGACCTCGGCGCCCATCGCCGCCGCAGCCTGGCCCCAGCCGATCGCAAAGCGTCCGCTTTCCAGCACCAGCACCTTGTCGCCGCGCGACAGCACGTTGGAGAGCGTCGCCTCCCAGGCGCCGTGGCCGTTGGCGATGTAGATGTAGGATTTGCCCATGGTGGCGAACAGTTTTGAGAGATCGCGCAGCAGGCTCTCGGTCAGTTCGAACATCTCGGCGGAGTAGATATCGAGCGCCGGGCGATGCATCGCCTGCAACACCTGATCGGGCATCGTGGTGGGCCCGGGGATGGCCAGAAATTCCCGGCCCGCGCGAACGGTCATCGTCCTGTTCCTTATGGGTAAAGCAACGCAAATCATGCGTGTGAGGGGTCAAGTGCCGAGGATATTCCATCACGGCTGCGATTGCGAGCCGGACAAAGCAATCCAGCGTTTCCAAAAGCGCGGGACACAGCCTTATTTGCCGATCGATTCGACCACCGCGCGCCAGATCTGGTCCTTGAACTCCGTCGCGGCGGGGCTTGGGATCTGCTCGACGGTGCCGTGGTTCTTGCGGCAGGCCTCGACCAGCCGCAGCACCCAGATTTCGCCGTCGGTGTAATAGAGATCGCCGCCGCCATTGCGGCCGGCGAGGGTCGGGCCGATGCCGGTCACCTGATATTTCGCGGTGACCATGCCGGCGGACTCGAGGTCGGTGGCGAGCAGTGCACGTTCGGCGTCGAGATCGGCCGCGATATGATGGGTCACCGCCCCGGTGTAGCTGGAGATGCCGACACTGCGGTCGAGCGTCGCAGCGCCAAGCCACACCGGGCGCTTCTCCTGACCCTGATCCAGCACCCGCCAGAAGCGGACATGGTTGCGGCGATCCGCACTCGCTCCAACCGGTTTCTCGAAGGCAAGGTCTTCGCGGCGATCGAGATAGAACAGGTTGCTCACCGGCGCATCCTTGTAGGGACGATCGAGCAGCACCGAGCCTATGATTTCGATCGAGGATTTCAGCGTGACCGGATCGGCCGGATACCAGCCGGTCTCGTGCATCGCACAGACCACGTCCCTGGTGTCGCCGATCAGCCCGACATTCATGGGATCGCCGGGAATGCCCTGCGCGGTGCGCGTCACCATCGGCAGATTGGCAAGGCCCTTCTGGTGTTCGTAATGCGTCCACAGTGCGGGCAGCAGCAGATAGGCCGCGATCAGGTAGATGACGAGGGCGAACAGAAACAGCCGCAGATAGCGCAGGCGTTTGCGCCGGCGCGCCGCAGGCGGATTGATCTCGAGATCGGTCACGGTACACGTTTCCAGATCAGGTGTGTCGCGCGCCCTAGCGCCGCGTCTCGCGGCAGCCGGCGGCCTCGGCTTCCTCGACCGAGCAGAACCAGCGCGTGCCCTTGCTGATCTTCATCTCGATCTTGGCGTACCAGCGGCTGGTCGGCTGATGAAAGATGCATTCGCCGGAGCGGTTGACGTTGCCCTTGATGGTGCAGTCGGGCGAGGGCGCGACGGGACCGGAGGCCGAGGCGAGCAGGATCGAGCTGGCTCCGTCCGGCGGCTTCACCGCGCCGAGCACATTGGTCTTCTTGTTGCGCACGCGCCAGTCCCACGGCGCGATGAACGCGCCCTGCCACATCCCGGCCTTGGCCTCGCGCGCCGCCTTTTCGTCCGGCTCGTAATCATGCGAGACGCGGGTGTAGGCCAGCGCCCAGCCATTGCTGACCAGCCATTTCTGGATGTCCTCGCCGTCGACCTCGCAGCGCGCGATGGTGCGGCCGCGGCGATCGACCGAGCGGGGATGGCAGGTCCAGCTCTTGTTGCCGGCATGCTTGATCAGCTCGTCGCGCGCGGCGACGCCGCAGGTCCAGCGTTCGCCCTTGGTGTTGAGGCAGAGCTGGTCGGTCGACGGCGCGTCGACACCGCCGAGCCGGATGCGGGCGCTGCCGATCTGGATCTGGTCGCCGTCGCGGATCTTCGGCACGCCGGTGATGTCGGCGGCGACAGCTAAGGTCGGCAGCGCGAGCAGCAGGCCAGCAGTGAGCAGCATCTTGAACATCGGCATTCCCGGCCAGAATCTTGTCGTTCAAAGGGCTTGAGCGTCTCGACGTCAGTGCCCAAGGATTGTGCGGGCAATTGGGCAACCGTGCCAGTGCCCGAGTGTTTCCGCCAGTTTCAACTTCACGTCATCCGCTTCTTCGCCAGCGCGAGACCCATCAGCACGAAGGCCGACGTCACCTCGGGCCCGCCGACCAGGATGCGGGTCGGCGTCTTCATCTTATTCCATTCATAGGCCTTGTAGGGCCCCTTGCGGCCGCCCTCGCCGAGGCCCTGCACGATGCAGTGCAGCGCCGGCGTGAAGGTCGAGACCGCGGCGCCAAGATGCGCCAGCGCCATCAGCGCCAGCGCGGCGTCGAACGGGTTCATCTCGTGGGCGATCAGCTCGTTCGTGACGTAGCCGAGCACGCGGGCGCGGATCAGCGCGAACACGTTGCCGGGATCGATGACGCGCTGCGCCGCCAGCGGCAGCGCAACGAAGGCGGCGTAGCAGCGGCCGAAATAGGCCGAATAGAGCTCCGGCAGATAATAGATATGCGAGCGCGGATTCTTGAACGCGCCGCTTTCAACCAGGTTCTTCTGGAAGGCGATGATGCGATGCACCGTCTCCAGCCGCTGCGGCGTCTCGATGATCTTCCAGCGGGTGAGGTTGCGGAACGAGACCTCGAGAATGTCGAGGTTCAGCGTCGGATCGAGGTCGTTGCCGTAGGGCCGCTCGCCCGCGAGATTGTCGATCCAGGTGACGACGCCGCCTTCATAATCGATGTTGTCGTTGAGCGGCACGGTGACGCGCGGCTCGTTGGCGCCCGAGCGCACCTGGTAGCCGCGGTAGAAGTCGAGCAGCGGCTGCGCGAGGATCGGATCGTCGGAGCCGGCCTGTGTCGCGGCAGAGAACGAGCAGGCCGTGGTGTCGCAGTCGGGCACATAGACGCCGAAGCCGAGGTCCTGCTTGATCTGGGCGAAGAAGCGCGAGAAGCGCGGATGCCGGCCCGGCGCCAGCGCGGTGATCACCTTCACGACGGAGCCGTCATGCGACGGCACCTCCTCGGCGCTGGTCTTCAGGCAGAACTCGACCATGTCAGAGATCGCGCGCCGCGCCGCGCTTGTCTCATCCGGCGATGCCAGCCCGGTCTCGACAAAGCCGAGCAGCGCCTCGGTGAAGAACGCGTCGTAATAGGCCGAGCGGTGGCGGATCTGCACCGGCTCCCACATCGGCTCGGCGATGCCGCGCCAGGCCGGGTTGATCAGCACGCGCGCCGGCGAATGCGCGATGAAGATCCGCGCCAGGCTGAACAGCAGGGTCGAGTTCTTGTAGCCGCGCGCGTTGAGCCCGGTCAGCGCCATCAGCATCTCGCGCCCGCCGACGTCGGGGTCGCCGATTAAATTGAAGGCGGCATAGGTCGGGATGAAGCCGCCGTTCCTGCGGAACGAGCGCAGCAGATGCGCGCCGGTCAGGCGGATCACACGGTCGATCTCGGCCATCCCGGGCAGGCGCCCCGGCGCAGGCGCGGCCGGCGGGGCCGGGTGGCGGACGCCGATATCGTCCATCAGCGCCGCCACTGGCGCGCCGATCGCGGCCCAGTCCGGCGCGTCGGCGTCGCGCGCCTCAATCAGCGCGGCGCGCAGGCCGGCAAGCCGCGCGGGGTCGTTCAGCGCCGGCAGGCCGGTGCGGCGGAGCAGCGCGCGCAGCGGCGGATTGCCGAGTGCGGTCCGGTAAAACTTCCCGAGATGGGCATCGCCGCCGCGATAGGACTGCAGCACGGGGTCGCAGACGTCATACAGCGACGGGCCATCCTTGGCTGCGGTCAGTGACCGGCACACGGCGCCTGCGATCTCGTGAAAGCCCATGAAACTCTTTCTGTTGGAACCGGTTAATGCTGCCATCAGGCAGCATTTCCCGCGCTTCGCCCCAGACTCCCGCAAGCCGTTGGAAAGCTACATGAATCCCTGCAAAATACAAATGTGACCGAAGTCACGTAACGGGATCTTAACGGCGTCAATGGCCTCTGCCGGGCGGCAGCATGCGGCAAACCGGGTTGCTCCGGCCGCCCGGCCGGGTTAAGGGAGTGTTTGTTGCAGCGCCGCAAATTGAGATCAATCAACGGCACACACAGCTCAACCCCATTAAACCTGACCATCACTGACGCGACTAACTGGCGCGATCTCGTGTGAGCGTGATCGGGATAAAGATTGGGACTAGGAACGCTATGAACCTTAGGCAGCCTCATATTTCCCGTCGCACCATTGCCTTCGCTGTGGCGGTGGCTGGCACGGTGTCGCTGGCGATCGGCGCCCATGCCGCGCTCAACAAGCGGACGATGGATGTCGCCAAAGGGACCGTCGGGGCTGTCGCCACCGACACCACCGGCAGCATCCCGGCCGGCACCTCCCGTCTCGCACTGATCATCGGCAACGGCCATTACCCGGACGCATCGGCCCCGCTGGCCCAGCCGATCAACGATGCCCGCACCCTGTCGTGGGCGCTGCGCCGCGAGGGTTTTGACGTCGACGTGGTCGAGGACGCGACGCGCGACGACATGTTCCGCGCGGTCGAGCGCATGAAGGCCAAGATCCGCCCCGACACCGTCGTGATGCTGTTCTTCGGCGGCTATGGCCTGCAGGTCGGCCGCGAAAGCTACATGATCCCGGTCGACGCCACGATCTGGAAGGAAGCCGACGTCAAGCGCACCGGGGTCAGCGTCGAGTCCGTGCTCGATGCGATGAAGGAGCGCGGTGCCAAAGCCAAGCTCGTGGTGCTCGATGCCTCGCGCCGCAATCCCTATGAGCGCCGTTTCCGCGCCTTCTCGCACGGCCTCGCGCCGATCTCGCCGCCGGAGAATACGCTGGTGCTGACCTCGGCGACGCCGGGCAAGGTCGCCGACGATTCCAGGGCGCCGAACAGCGTCTTGGTCTCCGAGCTGATCAACAACCTCAACGCCCAGGCCGGCGCCGAAACCGCCTTCAACAAGACCCGCGTCGCGATCTCGCGCGCGAGCGAAGGCGAGCAGGTGCCGAGCGTGTCGTCGTCGCTCTTGGAAGACATCAAGCTCGGCGGCTGAGCCCAAGTCTTCCCGCACGTCGTCCCGGCCTAGTGCGCAATTGCGCACGGGAGCCGGGACCCATAACCACGAATGTGCGTTGTGGTGCGATGCTGGGGCCGCAGCCGCGTTCATCGCAAAGATCGGTGGTTATGGGTCCCGGGTCGCGCTTCGCTTGCCCGGGACGACGCTGTGGGTGCCGCGCCGTCTACTTCGCGTCCGCGCTCGCGCCCACCGGCCGCACCGGATCGCCTTCGCGCAGCAGTGCGCCAGCGCGGGCGACCACGATGTCGCCTTCCTGGATGCCGTCGCGGATCTCGACCTGGCCGGCCGACATCAATCCGGTCTCCACCCGCCGCGTCTCGACGCGGCCGCCGCGGATCACCTGCACCACGGTGCCCGCGGTGGAATAGAGGATCGCGGTCAGCGGCACCGCGACGCCGCAACTCTGCCCGGTCTTGATCTGCGCCCGCCCGCTCGAATTCACCAGCAGCCGCTTGTTGGCGGTGATGGCGATGAACACCTGGCCGAGCTGGCTGTTCGGCTCGATGGTCGGCGCGATCCGCCGCACCTTGCCGTCGACATCGCCGGCGCCGATGATCTTCAGCCGCGCGGTCTGCTCGGTCTTCAGCTTGGCGATGTCGCGGGTCGGCACCATGCCGACCAGGTCGTATTCGCTCTTGGCGATGATCGAGAACAGCGCGTCCTTGCCCGAGGCCGGCGCGCCGACGATTGCCGACGACGCCGAGATCGTGCCCGCCACCGGGGCTGTAATGTTGCTCGAATTGGTGCCGTCGGTCAGCTTTGCCAGCACCTGCCCCGCGGTGACGGTGTCGCCGGGATCGGCATTCACTTCCGCCACCTTCAGCCCGAACCGCTCGGGCCGGACCTGCTGCTCGTCGCGCGGCAGCACGATGCCGGACACCTCGACGATATTGCCGAAGCAGAATTTTGAGGCCTTCAGCACCGTCACCGCCGCGCCCTTCGGCGCAGCATCCGTCTCGCCCGCGGCAGACGCGGGCGAGACGGCGAGCAGGACCAGCACGGCGGCGGTCAGCGCAGAGGCGCGCATGCGGGGCAAAATCATAGACAAACTATTTCCACAACGAGGGCCTCCTGAATACCAGATGCCGCCTGGCCGGGCCAGCCGGCTGCGCCGCGTCGGCCGCGCCCGTATCCGCCAGCCCCAGCTTCGCCGGCTCCTCGGCGCGCCAGATGTGGCGCAGGATCTCCGGGTTGACCCGCTCGGCATGCGTTACCGGCAGCATGTGGCCGGCGGCCGGCAGATGCCGCAGCTCGGCGCCATCAATCAGCAAGGCGAGCTTTGCGACAATGCGCTGCGTCACATAGGGTGACAGCCCGCCCGACAGCAGCAGCGTCGGCACCCCCAGACCGCGCGCGGCGGCCGCCACGTCGTCCAGATCGAGCGCGGCGTTGAAATCGTAAGGCAGCTTGTCGGCCTGCTCGATCATCCGCAGACGCCCGCTCGGCGAGAACTGCTCGCGCGGGCCGGAGCCGGCCCAGAACGCGGTGAACGCCTCGACCGCCTCCATCACCGCGCCATCGAAAATATCCTGCGACACGATGTGCGCCGTGCGCGCGAAGCGCTCGTAGAGCCGCGCGTCGGCCGGCGAGTCGAGCAGCGTATGATCCGGAAAAGGGCGAAGCGGTTTTTCCTCGCGACAAACGCGGGGCGCGTTTGCGCGGGGATCATGCTCAAACAAAGAACTGTTGCGTGATGATGCGTCACGCACAGCATGATCCGGAAAAGTGTGCAGCGGTTTTCCGACAGGATCATGCTCAAACAAGGAGCTCTTGCGTGACGACTCGTCACGCAAGAGCGTCGGCAGCACCGGCTCGATCAGCGTCAGGCTGTGGATGCGCTGCGAATAAGGCGATGCGGTCGCCAGCCGAAACGCGATCGCCCCGCCATAGGAATGCCCGATCAGATGAATCGGCCCCGCGGCCTTTGCGAGCCAGGGCTCGAGCAGCGCGATCTCGCCATCCAGCGTCCGCGGCCAGTCGCGCCCAATGGCAGCAACGCCATAGCCGGAAATATCCGGCGCCATGAACCGATAGCCACTGAGCGCGGCCGCAAGCTTCGTCCATTGCCGTCCCGACCCCAACGAGCAATGCAGCGCCACCACCGACGCTGCCTCAGGCGTCCCGTTCAAACCCGTCATCAAACCCATCCTGCTTGTTCTTTTTTACGCGACCGCGCGTCGCGTCATGACGCGAACGACGCGGGGGATGGGTTATTCCTGGGACGAGCGGGAGAGGCCGTGATCGTGATCACGGACGCAGTCAGATTCACTGGATGTTGATTATCGCGAGAATGATCGGACACAACGACGGAAGAGCAGGCGTTTTGCTTTCCCATAGGTGCAATCGGCGCCCGGCCTTCCCTGCGCCCTCTCACAATCGAGGAGGGTGATTTGATCGCTCACTCGGGCGCAACGCGTCGCGAAGACGCGGACGCATATCCCTCACGCTGTTTGACAATGTTGATCCGGGACTAACGTGGCTCCGTCGCGCTGCTGCTCCGTCACCCTGAGGAGCGCGCTCTTGCGCGCGTCTCGAAGGGTCGACGGCCACCAGTCGGGCCGCGCATCCTTCGAGGCTCGCCCAGCGGCGCAATTGCGCCGCAAGGTTCGCACCTCAGGATGACGGGATTGATAGCGGTGCGGACGTGACTACAGCAGCACTACCTCAGCGCACGATGCGTTTCACGCGCGCCTTCTTCTTGGCGATGGGGGCTGGCGCCAGCTCAGCCTCGGCGGCAGCCTGGGCCTCGCGGGCTTCGCGCAGCGCGCGCAACCGCTCCATGTTCTTGCGGATCGCGGCCGCGTCGCGCTCGACCTCGGCGATGGCGCGGGCGCCTTCCTCGGCCGCCATCCGCTGTCGGTCGGCTCTTGCAAGGCTTGCGGGCGATGGAGCGGGCTTCCTGGCGTTCATCGGCATCCTCTCAAGGGCATGATCCCCCGCGCAAGCGCGTCGCGTCTGTGTCCCGCGGCGCAGCTGTCTCGCCAAACGGCGCGACGCAGCGTTCTCAGGGGTCACGCGCAACAGCACATGCTAAAACCCGCCCAATCCGGGTGGATCGAGCGGGCAGCAACGTCATCCCAGTACATCCGTGGAATGACGAACCGGCATGATCTCCGCGCAAACGCTAGCGTTTGTCGCGAGCTAAAAGCGCGTCGCGCTTTCCGCTGTAATCATGCCCAAGCAGGAATCTCAGACGATCTGAAGATTCTCGGCGCTGGTCTTGCCGCGCATCTTGTCGGTCTTCAGCTCGAACGAGACCTTCTGTCCTTCAGCGAGGCCAGTCAGACCGGCACGCTCGACCGCGCTGATGTGAACGAACACATCCTTGCTGCCGTCGCTCGGCTCGATGAAACCAAAGCCCTTCTGGCCGTTGAACCACTTCACAGTACCTGTCGCCATCTTCTCTTCTCCAAAGCGCGTAAGCGCGTTTTTGCGCAATACTGCGCGTCACATCCATTCAACTGGCGATGTCTTTGGAGGAGGGCCGTTCTGGCCATTCAACAAGGCACAACGGCTAATCGAATGGGACGAATATACACACTTTCCCCGCGAATGCAAGGTTCCGGCGGTAGCGGGTTCCCGCTGGCGGATGCGGTCGCCGGGTCTCTCCTCGCAATTGGGACGACGCTGTAGCGGCGCGAACTCTCAATCCGTCACCCTGAGGAGCGCGAAGCGCGTCTCGAAGGGCGACGGGCACAAGCGGGGCCGTGCATCCTTCGAGACGCCGCTTCGCGGCTCCTCAGGATGACGGGTTTGGTGGATGCGATGCGTTCCGGGCCACGAAGCGGAATGCACACGGCTACTCCGCCGCTGCCTCAGCTCTCGACTCGCCCTTCCAGCGCAAAATCTCCGCGGCGAGGATCGGGTGATTGAATCCCTTCAGCACGAGGTCGTCGATGGCGCGGCCCTCGACATGGGGCTCGACGGTGCCGTAGACGCGGCGGCTCACCACGATCTGGCCGGCCTTGGCCTCGCCGCACAGGCGGGAGGCGAGGTTGGTGACGCTGCCGATCGCGGCATATTCCAGCCGCTGCTCGAAGCCGACCTGGCCGAGCGTGGCGTAGCCGACGGCGATGCCGATGCCGAACCCCAGGCTATGCCCGCGGTTGCGCCAGCGCTCGGTCAGCGGGCCGATGGTGTCGCGCATCTCGACCGCCATCTTCACCGCGCGCAGCGTGTGGTCTGCGAGCAGGATCGGCGCGTTGAACAGGATCATCACGCCGTCGCCGGCATACTTGTCGAGCGTGCCCTCATATTTGAAGATCAGCGTGCCGAGCGCCGCGTGATATTCGCGCAGCACGTTCATCGCCTCTTCCGGCTCGGTCGCTTCGGTGAAGGCGGTGAAGCCGCGCAAATCGCAGAACACCACGGTGACCTCGCGGCGGTGGCTGGCGAGCAGCCCCTCGGGGCTGTCGGAGGAGGCGATCAGCTGCGCCACTTGCGGCGCCAGGAAACGCTCGAGCTTGCGGATGCGCTCGATCTCGGAAAGCTGGGTTTCGACGCGGGCCTCCAGCGACTTGTTCCAGTCCTTGAGCTCCTCGGTTTGCTCGCGGAGCTTGTCGGCCTGCTCGCGCACGGTGGAATGGGCTTGCTCCAGCGCGTGGCTCTTCTGGTCGACTTCGGTGAACAACCGCGCGTTGCGCATCGCGAGCACCGCCTGGTGCGCAAAGGTCTTCATCAGGCCGATCAGGCTCACGGGGAAATCGCCGGCCGCCTTGCGCAGCACCACCAGCGAACCGAGCACGCCCTGCTGGTCGACCAGCGGCACCACCAGCACGGAGTGGAAGCCGGCGCCGACCACGACATCGCGCAGCGGATGATCGCCCTCGCCTGCGAGATCGGGGAACGCCAGCGGCTCGCCATCGGCCGCGGCCTCAGCAAGCGGGCTGTTCGCCGCGTCAATTGCGCGATGGCGGCCTTCGGCTTCGGCGTCGATGCCGATCGATTGCGTCAGGTTGAACGTGCGATGTGCCGCGTCATAGCCATAGATCAGCACGGCGTCGGCATGGGTGATCTCGAGCGCGCGGGCGGCGACCGTCGGCAGCACGGCATTGAGGTCGAGCGAGGACGCCACCGCGCGGCCGACCTCCTCCAGCACCTTCAGCTCGTTGATCGATTGCGCGAGGTCGCGAGTGCGCTCCTTCACCTTCCATTCGAGGTCGGAGTAAGTCTCCGCGAGCTGTCCGGCCATGCTGTTGAACTGGCCGGCGAGCTCCTCCAGCTCGTCCGCGGTCTTGACCTCGATGCGATGGCCGAAGTCGCCGGCGCCCAGCCGCCGCGCGCCGGTGCGCAACGCCGTGATCGGCACCAGCATGCGGCGCGCCAAAATCGTCCCGGCGATGATTGCGACCAGGAGGCCGAGCGCGATCAGAAGCGCGATGCGCACCAGCTGGTCGCGGATCGGGGAGAGCGCCTGCGACGTCGGCTGCTCGACAAACACGTGCCAGCCGAGATTCGGTGCGGCGCTCGCGGTGGTCAGCACCGCGTTGCCGTTGATGTCGGTGCCGGAGGCGAGCCGCTTGCCGGGGGGCGACAGCACTGCGGCGACCTGCGGCAGCGCGGCGATATCCTTGCCGACCTCTGGGCCCTTCGAGGAGCTCGCCAGCACGCGGCCCTTGGCGTCGACGACATAGGCGAAGGCGAGGCGGCCGACCTGGGAATCGCCGAAATAGTCGCTGAGGAAGCGCAGGTCGATCTCGGCCACGGTGACGCCGGCGTTGAAGCCGGAATGCAGCTCGCCGATCGACATAAAGGGCCGCCCGTCGTGGAAAGTGGCCGGCGCATAGGCGGTGCCACGGCTCACTGCCTCGATGAAGCGGAGGTCGCGGGACAAGTCGGCGTTGGAGTTCACGGTGACGGTCTGGCGCGACAGCCGCAGCAGCTCGCGGCCCTGGCCGTTGATCAGCGTGAGCTGGCTCACCGCCGGCACCTGGCCGAGCAGCTGGGTATAGTCGGCGCGGCGCAGCTCGATCGTGTTGGAGGAGGCGCGGGTCACCCAGGAGATCTGCCGCTCGAGGTCCGAGATCGCCTGCTCGATGCGCTTGGCGGTGGCGTCCGCCTTGTCGCTCATCGCGTCGGTGAGCGTACTCCTGATGCCGCGGTAGCTGATCCAGGTCTCAAGCGCGCCGTTGACCGCCAGCACGAACACGACGAGCCCGACCAGCGCGAGGACGTATTTGGCGAACAGGCCGCCGCGCAGGAACCAGATCTTGCCCTTGTCCGTCACCCCGTTCATCCAGCCTCGTCCGCCCCCTCGCAATCGGGTGCGCCGCATCATCCGGCGCTGTTTAGCACGGATCGGCGGGGCAGGGCGGAGCCTCCCGTCGCATGGTTAGCCCCGGATATCGGTGGGGGATATCCGGGAATAATCAGCGATTGAACAGCTGGCGCAGCACGTCGTTCATCGCCGGATTGTCGTGCTGCTCGGCGGTCGCGCCGGACGGGGGATTGGGTGGCGGGGGTTGGTCGGCGGCCGGCGGTGCGTCGGGCGCGGACGGGGCCAGGTTGCGGCTCGGGCGGGACGCGTTGCCCTGGTTCATGGTGGAGAGGCCCTGCTGCAGCAGGTTGCCGATGGTCTCGCCAAGCTGCCCGCCGAGCGGGTTGCTCTGGCCGCTGCCCCCTGGAGGCTGGCCGGTGCCGGGCTGTGCGTCGGTTCCGCCGCCCTGCGCGCCGTTGAGGAGATTGCTCAGCCCGCTGAGGCCTTGGTTCAGGCCTTGGGTCAGACCTTGGCCATTCGCGCCGAACAGGCCCTTACCCATCTCCTTCAGCTTGGCATAGGCGGCCTGGGGATTGTCGAGGATGCCCTGCATCTCCGGATAGATCCGCGGGCTGATCCAGGGGCCCTCGACCATCACGGGAATGCCGAGGCCGACCGGATTGCCGGCGCGGCCCTGGCCTTCGGTGGTCATCACGAGCTGCGGCTCGACGCGGAACCCGATCTGCCTTGTGTTGAGGTCGATGGTGCCGACCCCGGTCATCTTCACCAGCGGGCCGATCAGATTGAGATCGGTGGTGACGGCCTGGCCCTTGTCGATCTTGAACGAGGCCGAGAGCTGGCTGAGATCGGTCGACAGGGCCTCACTCTCCTGCCAACCCGACAAGGTGCTGGCGGTGAGGTTGCGGATCATCTGCGCGACGTTGAGGCCGAGGATCTTGCCATCCTGGAACACGACGAAGGCCGTGCCGCCGAGATTGCCGACGATGGCGCGCTCGCTGGCGCCCTGCGAGGTCAGCGCGATCTTCGCCTGCATGCGTCCGTCGAGCTTGTCGAACTCGGCGAGGCTCTTCAGCACCGGCAGCGCGCGCACGCCGGCGAGATCGAGCCGCAGCGCGTAGGTTGGAGCAGCGCCCCTCGCGTCGATGGTGAGGTCGCCATTGGCGGTGCCCTCATAGGCGCCGAGATTGGTGAGCCGACCCTTGAGCACGCCGCTGTCGACCGAGGCATCGATCGCCGCGGACGCGAAGCGGCCGTCGCCGATCACGAGCTCGGCCGCCGAGATGCGCGCCTGCGCGTCGACATAATTGAGCCCGCCAAGGTCAATCGAGGCGTTGCTCCAGCTGTTCGTGCCCAATGGCTGCGCGGCGCCGGACTGGCTCGGCGTCATCGCGATCGCAATGCGCTGGAAGTCGAGATCGAGCTTCACCAGCGGCTTGTTGCTGGCGAAGTCGACCGAGGCCCAGCCGGTGAAGCCGCCGTCACCGAGCGTGCCGGACACGCCGTTGAACATCACGACCGTGCCGTTCAAGCGCAACTCGGCATTCGCCTTGATCGCCGCGGGCAACAGGCCCGGCGCATCGATGTTGAACTCGGCCGGCACGCTCTGACGCTCGAGCGGCGCTTGCGGTGTGGTCGCGCGGATCTCGAACTTCAGCGGCTTGTCGCTCGCGCGCGCGTCACCTGTGACGACGATCTTGCGGTCGGCGCCGATCGTCGCGTCGGCGTTGAGTGTCTCGATCCGGTTCTCGACCCGATCGCGCACATTGGAAAACACGATGGTACCGCCGCTGACGCTGACATGCCTGATCGTGATGCCGCCATTGTCGGACGCAGCAGACTTCGCCGGCGGATTATGGTCGCGGGTGCGCTCGCGCTGCAGCGGCAGGTTGACCACAGGCTTGGCGATGACGAGGTCGGTGATATCGGGCTGGCCCGACCACAGGCTCGACAGCGTTATCTTGGCTTCGACGCTGGCGGCCGCGAACCGGTTGTTGACCTCGCGCTCCCGCGGGTCCTGCAACACGACGTCGTTCAGCGTCACATTGACGGTCGGCCAGAGGCCGATCTTGGCCCCGCCATTGATCGCGAGCTTGTAGCCGGTCTCGCGCTCGACCCGCTCGGTGATACCGGAGGTGAGGAAGGAGGTCGGAATCCCAACCGCCGCCACCAGCGCGATGATCACAATCACGGCAGCAATGGCGGCCCCGGCAAATCTCAGTGCTCTCATGTCGTCGTTCCAGGCCGGGCAAGCGGGGTTCCGCCGCGGAAAAGCGCGGCCGATCGCACGAGATTATCCCGCAAACGGGACCTCGCTCCAATGAGGCGAAAAATAATCCGTTACCGGCATGAACTTATGTGACCTCTCACACACTCCCATGAGGGTGATTTTTGCTAACCGAGCGTCGGGGACTGCTTGGATCGATTTGGAAGGCAGTACAATGAACAAACAGGCCGAATTTGCGGTCATTCTGAAGATGAACCCGATGTTCGCCGATCTCGGTGCGGACGAGTTGCAGCGGCTTTCGGGCCTCTGCCACACCCAGCAGCTCTCGGCCGGCGAGGTGTTGTTCCAGAAGGGCGATCCCGGCGACGCCCTGTTTGGGGTCCGCCGCGGCCAGATCCGGATCGAGACCGGGGCCTCCGACGGCAGCCGGCTCACGCTGAACTTCATGGGATCCGGCGATCTGTTCGGCGAAGTCGCCGTGCTCGACGGTCAGGATCGCACCGCGGACGCGACCGCGGGCGAAGCCAGCGAATTGTTCGTGCTTCGGCGCGGGGATTTCCTCAGCTTCCTCGAGCGCGAGCCGAAGGTCGCGGTCAGGCTGATCGAATTGCTGTGCCAGCGCATCCGCTGGCAGAGCGAGCGGATGGAAGAATCCGTGCTGCAGCCGTTGCCGGTCCGCCTCGCACGCCGGCTGTGCGCACTGGCCGAGGATTTCGGCTCCGAGGTGCACATCTCGCAGGAACAGCTCGGCATCTTCGTCGGCGCCGCGCGCGAAAGCGTCAACCGGCAGCTGCAGACCTGGCGCAAGGACGGCATCGTCGACCTGCAGCGCGGCCGCATCATGCTGCACAACATGACCAAGCTGACCGCCGTCGCGCGCAACGACTAAACGGATTGCCTGCAACGCGCGCGCGAGGGCCACGAATGTCTCGCGCGTGCTGCTTCTCCTGCCCAAAAGACTTGCTTGCGGGAACAGGCTGGAGTCGCTTTCATTGCAGCCGGTCCTTGGGGTGACACCCAGCCTTGCTGGCCTCACGCCATCCACCAGCAAACCCCTGCGGTCTCTTCCCGTTGATCGCAGGGGTTTTGCATTCCTGGCCGTCGGCGCGACCGCGTCATCGTTCTGCAGAGCGGCAGATCGTCGAGAAAAGCACTGCGGCTGAAGCCCGCATGCGCCGCAGCGGGCATCAATTCAGGCATCGACGTGGTATAGACCGACCAAAGGGAGTCGGTCATGGACAGCCAGAACACGGACGGCAAGCCGCCGGTCAAGTCGCAGGAGGATCTGCGCGCGCATTTCGGGCAAGTGAGCCCGCTCGCGGAGAAGAAGGTCCTCAATCATCTCGACAAGTTCTGCCGCGACTTCATCGCACTGTCGCCGTTCCTCGTCATCGCCACCAGCGACGGCAAGGGCCATGCCGACGCCAGCCCGCGCGGTGATGCGCCGGGCTTCGTCTCCGTGCTCGACGACAAGACGCTGCTGATCCCGGACCGGCGCGGCAACAACCGGGTCGATACGTTCGGCAACGTCCTGGCCTCGCCCGGGGTCGGGCTGATCTTCCTGGTGCCCGGCATCAACGAGACGCTGCGCGTCAACGGGCGGGCGGAGATTTCGCAGGAGCCGGACCTCTTGACGCCACTCACGGTGCAGAACGTCACGCCGATCATCGGCGTGAAGGTGCATGTCGATGAGACCTACTTCCATTGCGGCAAGGCGCTGATGCGCTCAAAGCTCTGGAGTCCCGCCACGCAGGTCGAGCGCCACAGCTTCCCGACGCTGGGCCGGATCATCGCCGAGCAGACCGCCGCCGTCGAGGTCGAGGTCGCCGAGAAGGCGATGGAAGAAGCCTATCGCACAAGGCTCTACTAATCTGCTCGCGGTCCTGGCTGTCGAGCTCCGCCATCACGTTCCGGCCGGATCCACCTGCAGAGCCCCGCAGTCCCTCGTTGGCTGCGGGGCTATTGCTTTGCGGGTGCTATGCGGAAGTGAGATGCTTTATCAGGGCGGTATCAGCAAACTCGATCAGTTCAACGATCTTTCCGTCGCGGATCGTGAACAGGTCGAGCATATCGGTGGTGAACGGGTGGTTCTTTGGAACGAAGCGGATTGTGACGCGCGAGTGGACGGCCGCGCGGTCACCGTCGATCAGGAAGCTGATATATTCGCGCTTGGTAAACTCGAATGCCGCGCACAATTGCGTCAATGTCTGCGTAAGATTCGAGTGACCGCGCGTGGCGCCGGCCACCACGAGCAGCTTGTCGTCGCCGACAAGCTCAAACGAGGCTTCGGCATGAAAATCAGCCAGGATGCCGGCGACGTCCCCTCTGCCTCGTGCAGCGTAGGCTTGTTCGATCAATCTGCGTACTGCTTCCCGATCGGCCATGATGCCGCTCCCTCAGAAATGTCGAATGAGGCATGCTACCATTTCGGGAATACAATTGAACAGGCAACCTTCAGCAGTTGCGGACCCGATTTCGAGCGATGACGCGGTGGGCGCCAGCCTCGGCTCATTCCGCGGCGGGTGAGATCATGCTCGGTGGGCCGGGCGGCTTCTTGGCTTCGTCGGCCGGATGCTCGCTCGGGGTCAGCTCGTGGTCGGCGTGCGAAACGACAAGCCGCTTGCCGAAGCGCCAGATCAGGCTGCCGATATCGTCCATCACCATGAACATCGCCGGCACGAACACCAGCGACAGCACGGTCGAGAAGATCAGGCCGCCGATCACCGCGAGCGCCATCGGCGAGCGGAATTCGCCGCCGGCGCCGAACGCTAGCGCCGACGGCATCATGCCGGCGGCCATCGCGATCGTGGTCATCACGATCGGGCGGGCGCGCTTCATGCCGGCGTCGATCATGGCGTCTTCGCGCGCCTTGCCGTCGCGGATCGCCTCCACCGCGAACTCCACCAGCATGATGGCGTTCTTGGTGACGATCCCCATCAGCATCAGGATGCCGATCCACACCGGTGTGGTGAGCTGCTTGCCGGTCAGCAGCAGCGCGCCGATCGCGCCCCCGATCGAGAGCGGCAGCGAGAACAGGATGGTGATCGGCTGCAGGAAGGTGCCGAACAGCAGCACCAGCACGGCATAGACCATCATCAGGCCGGCGGTGATCGCGGTGGCGAAGCCGTCGGACAGTTCGGCGAGGCTCTCGGCGTCGCCGGACGGGCTGACCTTCACTCCCTTGGGCAGGCTCTTCATGACCGGCAGGTCGTAGATCAGCTTGGTGGCGTCGCCGAGCGCGGCATTGCCGACCAGATCGGCGGCGACGGTGGCCTGCCGCTCGCGGTCGTAGCGGTTGATGCTGGTCGGGCCCTGGTCGAGCTGGATGTCGGCAACCACGGAGAGCGGCACGCCGCCGCGTTCGCCGCGCTGGCCGAGCGGCACACGCAACTGCTCCAGCATCTGCAGGTCGCTGCGCGCATTGTCCTCGAGCTGGACGCGGATCGGCACCTGGCGGTCGCCGGCGTCGAACTTGGCCAGCGCCGGGCCGACGTCGCCGATGGTGGCGACGCGGATGGTCTGCGACAGGCTCTCGGTCGAGACGCCGAGCCGCGCGGCGAGCTCGGCGCGCGGACGGATGCGCAGCTCGGGCCGGTCGAGCGCGGTCTCCGAGATCACGTTGGCGATGATCGGGATCCGCTTCATCTGCGTTGCCAGTTCGCTGGCGACGTTGTTGACGATGTTGCTGTCGGTGCCGGTGACGACGAGCGAGATGGCGCGCAGGCCGTTCTCGTCGAGGAACCAGAACCTGATATCGGGAACGTTCTCGAGCTCCTTGCCGATCGCAAGCTCGAGCTCGCGCTGGGTGATCTTGCGGTCCGCCTTCGGCGTGTAGTTGATGATCAGCGCGGCGCGGCGCACTTCTTGCGTGCCCGGCGGCACGCGGCCGCCGTCGACGAAGATGCTCCTCACCTCGGGCCGCTTGCGCAAGCGCGCCACGATCTCCTCGGTCACCTTCTCGGTGTAGGCGAGCTGCGAGCCGGGCGGCAGCTCCATCGCGAGCAGTGAGCGCGCGGTGTCCTGCGCGGGCAGGAAGCCCTGCGGCAGCAGCGTGATGCTCCAGATCGACGCGGCAAAGACCGCAAAGCCGATCAGCACCGTGATGTAATGGTGCTTCACCGACCAGGCGACGAGGCTGTGATAGCCGCGCAGGATAGGGCCGGGCGGCGGGTCGTCGTGGTCATGGTGCTTGAGGAAATAGGCGGCCAGCACCGGCGTCACGAAGCGCGCGGCGAGCAGCGAGAAGAACACCTGCACCGACACGGTGATGCCGAACTGCTTGAAGAACTGTCCGGCGATCCCCGACATGAAGCTCGCCGGCGCGAAGATCGCGATGATGGTGAGCGAGATCGCGATCACCGCAAGGCCGATCTCGTCGGCCGCTTCGAGCGCGGCACGATAGGGCGACTTGCCCATCCGCATGTGGCGGACGATGTTCTCGATCTCGACGATGGCGTCGTCGACCAGAATACCGGTCGACAGCGTGATGGCGAGGAAGGAGACCAGGTTGAGCGAGAAGCCGAGCAGGTCCATCGCCCAGAATGCCGGGAAGATCGACAGCGGCAGTGAGACCGCCGCGATGATCGTGGCCCTGATATCGCGCAGGAACAGCAGCACGATGATGACGGCGAGGATCGCGCCCTCGAACAAGGTCGAGATCGCGGCTTCGTAATTGCCCTTGGTGAACTCGACGGAGGTGTCGATCAGCTTGAGATCGACGTCGGGATAGGCAACCTTCAGTGCGTCGATCCGCTTCTGCACCGCGGCTGCGACCACCACGTCGCTGGCGCCCTTGGAGCGCTTGATGCCGAGCGCGACCACCGGCTCGCCGTTGAAGCGGGCGAAGGTGCGCCGGTCGGCGATGGTGTCGGTGACGGTGCCGAGGTCGTCGAGCCGGATTTCGCCGCCGCCGAACAGCGGGATCATCGTGCCGGCGAGTTCGTTCAGCGTCTTGGCGCCGGCCAACGTCCGGATCGCCTGGTCGTTCTTGCCGATCTCGGCGCGGCCGCCGGCGACGTCGACATTGGTGCCGCGCAGGATCTGGCTGACATTGACCGCGGTGAGCCCCACCGCCTGCAGCTTGTCGGGATCGAGCGAGACCAGGATCTCGCGCTCGACACCGCCGATGCGCTCGACCTGGGCGACGCCGCGCACGCCCTGCAGCGCGCGCTTGACCACGTCGTCGACGAAATAGGAGAGCTGCTCCGGCGTCTTGCCGGGCGAGATCGCGGCATAGGTCACGATCGGCAGGCCGATGACGTCGACGCGCTGGATCAAGGGCTCGGTGACGTTCTGCGGCAGGTTGGCGCGGACCCGCGTCACCGCGTCCTTGACGTCGTTGAGCGCGCGGTCGGTGTTGGTCTCCAGCGCGAACTGGATCGTGGTCACCGACAGGCCGTCGGTGATCGATGAGGAGATGTGGCGCACGCCCTCCACGCCGGAGACGCCGTCTTCGATCGTCTTGGTGACCTGCGATTCAAGTTCGGACGGCGCGGCGCCGAATTGCGAGACCGCGACCGAGATCACCGGAATGTCGGCGCTCGGCAGCCGCGTCACCGCGAGCCTGGTGAAGGAGACATAGCCCAGCACGAGCAGGATGATCGAGAAGACGATCGAGGGAAGCGGGTTCCGGATCGACCATGCCGAGATGTTCAAAGCCATTAGCGTGCCCGATTACCGTGTCCGAGTGCGATCGAGTTCGTCGGCGAACATGGTCTTGATCTGGTCGCCGTCATGCAGCGAGGTGCCAGCATCGGCCACGACGATTTCGCCGACGTCGAGGCCTTCAAGGATTTCGGTCGAGGTGTCGGAGGTCAGCCCGACGCGCACCCGGCGGGTCTCGACCGTGTTGCCCTTGACGACCTGCAAGGTCAGGCGGTCGATCGCGGTGCGCGGCACCGCGACGCCGCAGGAGCGCTTGGCGTCGATATTGGCGCGCGCGAACATGCCGACCTTCAGCGTCGGATTGTTGTTGATCGTGATGCGGACATGTCCGAGCTGGGTGGTGCGGTCGATCTGCGGCGAGATCAGGCGGACCTTGCCGACCATGTCGGGCGCATCGTCGCGGCTGATCCGCACATTGGCGCCGGGGTTGAGCTTCAGCAGCTGGAAGCCCGGTACCTCGGCGTCGAGCTCGATCTCGTTGTTGATCGAGATCCTGAACATCGGCGGCGCCTGCGGCGAGGCCGGCGCGCCCGGTGCGGTGCGCACCTCAGTGACAAGGCCGGCCGCCGGCGCGCGCAGCACGATCGGCTTGGCATTGCCTTGAGCGGCCTGCTGCGGCGGTGGGGTCAGCCGCGCCAGTTCCTGGTTCTCGGTCACGGTATCGCCCTCGCGGACCAACACGTCGGTGACCTTGGAGCCTTCCTGGTCGACATTCACCTGAGCCTCGCGGCGCGGCACGATGAAGCCGGTGACGCGGACCATGTCGGAGAAGCAGGCATTGGTCGACTTCGTCACCACCACCAGCGCCTGGCCCGGCGTCTCCTTCTCCTCCGGATGGGAGCGGTGCTCGAACGCGTAATAGGCGACAGCGAGGATGATGACAAACAGCGTGCCGAGCGCAGGCTTGAGGTATTGGGAAAAATTCATCACCGGATCAATCCAGAACTTGTCGCGCCAGAACGTGTCGCGCCATGGGTGTTCGTCGAAGTCTCATCCCGCCCGCCATCGTATTTGTTTGAGCATGCGATAGGCCGGTGTCCATTGTTGGGGATCATGCCCTGACGTCATGTGAGGCGGGTCACGTGTGGGCCGCTTAGGACCTCGGTCCAAAGCATTGACCCAAAAGCAAATGCGCCCCGCCGGGGTGCGGGACGCATTGTAACCGCAAAAAGGCGGTCCGCCACGCCCATCGCTTCCAGATCACTTGGAGGCGGTGGCCTTGTTTTCCATATTCACGACCTGCACGCGCCGGTTGACGTCCGCCATCGGGTGGCCCGGGTCCTTCAGCTTGCTCTTGCCGTAGCCGACGGTGACGAGATCGGTGCCGTTGATGCCGTATTTGTCGACCAGATAGCGCTTGATGGCGTCGGCGCGGCGCTCCGAGAGGCCCTGATTGTACTCCTCGCCGCCGGCGGCGTCGGTGTGGCCGGCAACCACGAAGGTCGAGCCCTTCAGATCCTGATTGGTCAGGGCGCGACCGAGCGCCTGCACCGACGCCAGCGACTTGGCGCTAATGTCGGCGGAGTTGTAGTCGAAGTTGATCTCGAGATCGATCTTGGGCTTGTCCTGGACGATGGTCGCGATTTCCTCGCGTTCGGCCGAGGACAGCGAGCGGGTGGCGCGGCCACGGACGCTCTGCACGAATTTGGCCTGGTCGGCGTTCAGCTCGGGCGACGTGGTCTGCGGGCCGGCCGACAGGCCGCGGGTCAGCGACTTCTTGTCGGGCGTCAGCGCCTTGATGATCTGGTCCTCGGTGACGTTGTCACCGGCGCGGACGGCGGTCATGCCGAACGACAGCACGATGCCGGCGGTCATGATTGAAAGGATCGCGGCCTTTGCCGACGGCTTGAACATTTCGGTCCCCCCTGCGCGAGCTGGCGCGGTTCCAGGCAATTATTCAGATCGATTGCCGGCAGCGGTGCCCGGCACGCACCCTCTGATTAGTCGTGCAATTCCATCAGCGGTTCGAGTCGCGGGCAGGCCTCGTTCGATTGGTCATTGCACGCCGTAGTCGGCGAATTCCTTGACGATATTCGGATCCATCGCCTTGGCGTTGGCGATGTCGAGATCGCCTTCCGCGACCGCGCCGTTGCGCTTTTTGGCAAGGCCCCGCCCGTACAGCGACGAGGTCAGCCGCGGGTTGATCTTCAGCGCAGCGTCGAAATCGGCGATCGCGTTCTTGTTCTGCCCGCCCTTCAGGTTCATCAGCCCGCGGCTGTCGAGCGCGTCGACGAAATTCGGGCGCAGCCGCAGCGCCTCGTTGCAGTCCTTCAGCGCCGCCTGCAGGTCGCCGATGACGGTGCGAACCCAGCAGCGGTTGTTATAGGCCTCGACGTCCTTCGGGTTCAGCCGCAGCGAATTGGTGAAATCCTTCACCGCGAGGTCGTAGGCACCCTTGCTGGCATAGACCTGGCCGCGGCGGTACAGCGCGGCCGCATCATCGGGGTTCTTGTCCAGTTTTTCGCTGAGGCTCTTGATGGTCGGATCGTCGGCAAGCACAGGCGAACTGCTCGGCGCCGGGGTCGGCTGGATCACCACCGGTGGGGGTGGCGCAGGTGGCGGCAGCGCGATCTCGGGCGCCTTTGGCGGGGGCGGCGGTGAGGTCGGCGCTGTGGCGACGGGCGGCTTCGGCGGCGCCGGTGCCGGCGTCGGCGCGGTTGCCGCGGGTGGCGTCGGCGTGGTCGCCGGAGGCGGCGCAGGCGGAGGTGAAACCGGTGGCGCGGCTGCCACCTCGGGCGACGGCGATGCGGCAGGCGCGGGAGCCGGTGCAGCGGTCGACGGCCCCGCCGCGCCGCTTGGACTGGCTGCGCCACCAGGAATGGCTGCGCCGCCTGGAATGAACGAGAAGTCCGCGGCGAGGGACGACGAGATCCACGGCACCTGTTCCTGGCGCGAGGCCCGGGTGACGCCAACGCGGGTGCGGTTCAGCGTTTCCTCCGCCATCAGGTCGGGGGTGCGGATCTCCTTCAGGAGTTCCCGCACGAACAGGCTGTGGTCGCTGCCATTGTCCGAGATGACGGACGACAGTGCCGCCGAATACATCACCAGCGTACCGTTGGGCGCGATCACCGGGGCAAGCCCGGCCGAGAAGCTGCGGAAGCGGCGCTCGAACGGGTTGCGCCTCGAGGCGTCGACCAGGGCGATCTTCACCCCGGCGCCGCGGCTGTTGATCTCGCCGAGCACGGTCTCGAGGCTGAAACCGTCGCGGCGAACGTCGGCTTCGGCCCAGATCTGGGCATCGACCGGGATCATGTAGCTCTGCCGGTTCGACTGGATGCCGTAGCCCGAGAAGAAGATCAGGGCGACCGAGCCCGGCTTGATCCTGCCATAGAGCCTTTCGAAGGCGCGGCGCATGCCGTCGCCGGTCAGGTTCTCGCCGACCTCGACGGTGAAGCCGTCGCGCTTGAGCTCGTCGGCGACGTCACGCGCGTCGTTGATCGGCTCCTTCAGCGGCGCGTCGGCGTCGGGATATTTGGCGTTGCCGATCACCAGCGCGAAGCGGTCGCCGGCGGCGAAGGACAGGGTCGGCGACGCGATTGAAAAAATCAGCGTGGCGAGCAAGGCAAGGCGGATTTTCATAATCGCGGCAAATCCAGATCGCGGCTTCCAATGAAATGGCGCCGCTTCGAGCCTGCGCCTCGGGGACCTTACTCTAGAGCCATTTCCGTTCCGATGGAAATCGGAACGGGGCTCTAGATTCTTGTTTTGACGCGTTTTCTTGACGCGAGCCGGTGGCCATCCCGCATCAAGTGCGGGACAGGCTTCGCTCGAAAACGCTCTCACGAAAACCCATTATCAAACCACGGCCAAACCCGCGTCAACGGCTTGCGGCGCCATCGCTAATCGCGGCGGTGATGGCGAGGCCGCAGTGCAACAGCTGCGATCATGGCCGCCATCGCCGTCGTGGCATAGTGCGGGTTCCTGCGACCGGATAATGTGATTGCACTCACAGAGGCGCTCGCCCCCTGTCATGCGCTCGTCGCACTTCGCGCGGTTTGACCTTTGCGCGAGGCGATGGCTTTGTGGTCGGGACGGCAAGCCGTGCAAAACAAGCCACGCAAACAAGAGCGAAACCGATGGGAAACGCCTACGAAATCTACGCCCTGCGCTATGCGACGATGTCGCCGCGCACGCCTCACCTCAACTTCCTGGTGCCCGATCCGCACGACACCACCGCGCAGGATCTTGATTATTTCGTCTGGCTGGTCCGCGGCCACGGCCGCGACATTCTGGTCGACACCGGCTTCAACGCCGAGGAGGCCAAGGCGCGCGCCCGCAAGCTGACGCTCAATCCGGTCGATGCGCTGGCCGGCTTCGGCGTCAGTGCCGATGCGATCCGCGACGTCATCGTCACTCATCTGCACTATGACCACGCCGGCAATCTCGATCGCTTCCCGAACGCCAGATTCCATCTGCAGGAACGCGAGATGAGCTACGCGACCGGCCGCTGCATGTGCAACGGCATGCTGCGCCATCCGTTCTCCATTGAACACGTCACGCAGATGGTGCGTCACGTCTATGGCGAGCGCGTCACCTTCCACTCCGGTGACGGCGAGATCGCGCCCGGCGTCACCGTGCACCGCGTCGGCGGCCATTCCGACGGCCTGCAAGTGGTGCGGGTCGAGACCCCGCGCGGCCCGGTCGTGCTGGCATCCGACGCCGCGCATTACTATGCCAACCTGCACAAGCGCAGCCCGTTTCCGATCGTCTACAATGTCGGCGATATGGCGCAGGGCTGGGAGACCGTCGAGCGGCTCGCAGGTCATCCGGACCGCTTCATCCCCGGCCATGATCCGATCGTCAGCGAGATCTATCCGCGCGCCAGCGACAAGGTCGATGCGTTCGCGCTGCATCTGGCGCCGTCGCGATCGTTCGCGAAATAACCTCGCCGGTTTGGGCGGGGTGCATGCACAACACCTCAAGAAACGTCAAAAAGAAGAAGCGATATGACTGACTATAAGACTCTCGGGTTCATCGGCCTCGGCGTGATGGGTGAGCCGATTTGCCGCAACCTGGTCAGGAAGAGCGGCGAGCGCGTCGTCGTGTTCGACCTGTCGGCCGAACCGCTGCAGCGGCTGCGCGCTGACGGCGCCGAGGTGGCTGAAACGGTCGCCGACGTCGTCAGGCAGAGCGACGTGCTGTTCCTCTGCCTGCCGAGCGCCAAGCATGTGCGCGCGGTGTTCGAGGGCGACGGCATTTTGAAGAACGTGAGGAGCGGCCAGATCGTGGTCGATCTCGGTACGTCGTCGGTGAGCCAGACCCGCGACTTCGCCGGGCAATTGCAGGCCAAGGGCGTGGCCTGGGCCGACGCGCCGATCGCGCGCACGCGGCAGGCAGCGCAGGACGGCACGCTCAGCGTGATGGTTGGCGCGGAGCCCGCGCTCTATGCCGCGATCGAGCGGCTGATCCGCTGCTTTGCCACCGACGTCACCCATTGCGGCGAGGTCGGCGCCGGGCAGGTGACCAAGATCCTCAACAACATGGTGCTGTTCGAGACCGTGAACGCGCTGGCCGAGGCCGTCGCGGTGGCAAAGCACAATGGCGTCGATCCGAAGCTGTTGCTCGATACCCTGTCGAAGGGCTCGGCGGACAGCTTTACGCTGCGCAATCACGGCATGAAGGCGATCGTGCCAGGCGTGTTTCCCGAGCGCGCGTTCTCGACCGAATATGCGCTGAAGGATCTGTCCTACGCACTGGAACTGGCGGCCGACGCCGGCATCACGATCCGCGGCGCGGAGCTGATCGGCACGGTGTTGCAGCAGGCGATCGACAAGGGATCGAAGGACAATTACTTCCCGGTGATTGCGAAGCATATCGGCGGGGCGTAATTCCCTCCGTCGTCATTCCGGGCTCGACGCTGCGCTTTGCCCCGGCATGACCTGTATTCGGGAGGCTCGAAGCCAACCCCCAGCGTCGTCCTGGCGAAAGCCAGGACCCATTACCACAAATGTCGCTCATTGCGCTTCGCTGGAACGACGATTCGTGTTCACGACACCGGGCGCGGAGTATGGGTCCTGGCTTTCGCTAGGACGACAGCGGAGTGCGCCGCCTAATACACGTCCTTCGCGTCGGCCTCTTCGCTGGTCTGCACCAGTTCAAGGCTGGTCTCGATCTTGCCGAGCAGGCGTCCGAGATCGCGGCGCTCCTGCGCGGACAGGCAGGAGATGATCTCTTGCTCCTTGCGCAGCAGGCGCGGGATCAGCTCTTCGTACAGCGCCTGGCCCTTTTTGGTCAGCTGCAGGCGGAATTCGCGGCGGTCGTCGG
Source organism: Bradyrhizobium sp. 6(2017) (assembly GCF_011058295.2). Lineage (NCBI taxonomy): Bacteria > Pseudomonadati > Pseudomonadota > Alphaproteobacteria > Hyphomicrobiales > Nitrobacteraceae > Bradyrhizobium > Bradyrhizobium sp. 6(2017). The sequence continues at coordinate 583,553 of NZ_CP049289.2, forward strand.
CATTCTCGACGCGCTCGACGATCTCGCGCTCCATCAGCGCCGACACCGCGCGGCTGATGGTGGATTTATGCGTGCGGGTGCAGTGCGCGATGTATTGCGCGCTGCAAGGATCGCTGCGGAAGCCCAGCGTGGCGAGCACGCGCCATTCCGGAATGTCGAGGCCGTAGCGCGCCTGATATTCGCTCGATAGCGCCGAGCTCACCTCGGCCGCCAGCCGGTTGAGGCGGAACGGCATGAAGTGGAAGAGGTCGAGGCGCTTCTTTCCTGGCGCGGCATTGTCGCGCACGTCCGCGTCCACGGCGCTGCGCGGCCGCGCTGGAGGCTGGCTTGCAGAGGTCCTGGCCAAAAATCTCTCCAATTTGAGTTGACGGCGGCCCCGACTGGGGGTTTAAGATAGTTGCAAGTGAGACTAATTTAGCAAGGTCGCGGCCGACCCGCAAGGTCCTGGTCGCAAGCCGGTCACACAGAACCGCAGCCAAGGGCCGCGGCGCAAGGGAACATCCAGGGTCATACAATGGCAAACGCCAATACGGCACAGGCCAAAACCCAGTTCGGCTATCGCCACCACCCCGACCAGGAGCGGTCGGGCGCCAACATGGCGGAGCATCCCGTTGTCGTGGTCGGCGCCGGGCCGGTGGGGCTGTCGCTTGCGATCGACCTCGCGCAGCGCGGCCAGCGCGTGGTGCTGCTCGACGATGCCGACCGGATCGGCGAGGGTTCGCGCGCGATCTGCTTCTCGAAGCGCTCGCTGGAGTTCTGGGACCGCCTCGGCGTCGGTGACCGCATGGTCGAGAAGGGCGTGGTGTGGAGCGTCGGCAAGATTTTTCACGGCGCCTCGCAGCTTTATCAATTCAACCTGCTGCCCGAGGAGGGTCACAAGCGGCCCGCCTTCATCAACCTGCAGCAGTTCTATGCCGAGGCCTATCTGGTCGATCGCGTCGAGCAGCTGCCTGGGATCGATCTGCGCTGGCGCAACAAGGTGATCGCGCTGGAGAGCCGCAATGATGGCGTCGCGCTGACCATCGCGACCCCCGACGGCTCATACCAGGTGCATGCCTCTTTCGTCGTCGCCTGCGACGGCGCCCGTTCCTCGCTGCGCCAGATGGTCGGCGCGGATTTCGCGGGGCAGGTGTTCGAGGACCAGTTCCTGATCGCCGACGTCAAGATGACCGCGGCGTTCCCGACCGAGCGCTGGTTCTGGTTCGATCCGCCGTTCCATTCCGGACGCTCGGCGCTGCTGCACAAGCAGCCGGACGACATCTGGCGGATCGATCTGCAGCTCAATCCGGATGCCGATCCGGTGGCCGAGAAGCAGCCGGAGAATGTCCGGCCGCGGATCGAGCGCATGCTCGGGCATGACAAGTTCGAGTTCGAATGGATCTCGCTCTACAAGTTCCAGTGCCGTCGGATGGCAAAATTCATCCACGGGCGGGTGATCTTCGCCGGCGATTCCGCACATCAGGTCTCGCCGTTCGGCGCGCGCGGCGCCAATTCCGGGCTCGAGGATGCCGAGAACCTGGCGTGGAAGCTCGACCGCGTGCTGCGCCGGCTCTCGCCCGAAGGCCTGCTGGAGAGCTATCATATCGAGCGCAGCGCGGCGGCGGACGAGAACATCCGCGAGTCGACCCGCTCGACCGATTTCATGGCACCGGCGACGAAACAGGAGGCGCGGCTGCGCCAGGCGGTGCTGTCGCTCGCAGAGAATACCGAGTTCGGCAAGCGCATGGTCAATGGCGGCCGGCTGTCGGTGCCGTCGGTCTATGACACGCCGCTGTCGAGCGGCGATCGCGACGACTGGCGCGGCGGTCCGCGGCCGGGCGCCTCGATGCTGGATGCCCCGGTGACCGAGCAGGGTGGCGGTTCCATTTATTTGACCGACGTTTTCATCAGGCAGGGAACGCGTTTCACGCTGCTGGAGTTTGGCAATGGCGCGGCAGCCGATGTCCCTGATGGCGTCGGCCGCATCCGGATCGGCGGTGAGGGCGGCCTTGTCGACACGCAGGGGCTCGCCGGCAAGCGCTACGATGCCGAGCCCGGCACCGCCTATCTGCTGCGGCCGGACGGCTACGTCGCGGCGCGCTTCCGCAACGCTGAGCGGCCGTCGCTCGATGCGGCGCTGGCGCGCGCCGCCGGCCTGAACTGAGGAGCGGTCATGGCGCTGTCGACCAGTTCGAATTTCGCAAAGCCCGATGACGCCTTCCGCGCCATCGTTGAGGCGCATCGCGGCCTCACCGAGGCGCAGAGCGCCGATCTCGATGCCGCGCTGGTTCTGGTGCTCGCCAACCATATCGGCGATCTCGACGTGCTGCATGAAGCGATCGCGCTGGCGAAGCGGCGGATGCTGGACGCGAGCCAGCAGCAGCAACAGCAACAACAATAGACTGATCAAACGGACAGGATTGAACTGATGGCCAAAGGTTTTGCATCGACCACGGATCTCGCGGAGAAGAAGGTCACCTTCTCCGAGATCGGCACCGATCTCTATGCCTTCACCGCAGAGGGCGATCCGAACACCGCCGTCATCGTCGGTGAGGACGGCTGCCTGGTGTTCGACGCGCAGGCGACGCCGGCGATGGCGAACAAGGTGATCGAGCGGGTCAAGACCGTCACCGACAAGCCGATCAAATATGTCGTCCTGTCGCACTATCACGCGGTGCGCGTGCTCGGCGCGTCGGCCTATCACGCGCAGGGCATCGTGGCCTCGCAGGAGACCTACCGGCTGATCCAGGAGCGCGGCCAGCAGGATTGGGATTCCGAATATGGCCGTTTTCCCCGTCTGTTCCAGGATGCCGCGAGCATTCCCGGCCTGACCTGGCCGACGCTGACCTTCGAGGGCGAGATGTCGATCTATCTCGGCAAGCGCGAGGTGCGGCTGATGCAGCTCGGCGCCGGCCATACCTCGGGCGACATCGTCGCCTGGGTGCCGGACGCCGAGGTGATGTTCTCCGGCGACCTGATCGAATATCACTCGGCCTGCTATTGCGGCGACGCGCATTTGCGCGAATGGCCGATGACCTTGAACGAAATCCGCGCCTTCAATCCGAAGGCGATCGCGCCGGGCCGCGGCGATGCGCTGAAGGGCCTCGAGACCGGCCGTGATGCGATCGCTATGACCCGCGATTTCGTCACCACGCTCTATGGTGCCGCCGAATCCTCAGTCGCCAAGGGCCGCAGCTTAAAGGAATCGATGGCGGCGACGCGCGAGGTGATGGATCCGAAGTTCTCGAAGTTTGCGATCTACGAGCACTGCCTGCCGTTCAACGTTTCGCGTGCCTATGACGAGGCGTCCGGGATCGACGATCCCGTGATCTGGACCGACAAGCGCGACCAGGAAATGTGGGCCGCCCTGCAAGGAGGAGGATAGAAATGAACATCAACACCTCGCCTGATCAGATCGTTCGCAGCTCGGGGCAAGTGACGCCGGGCTACATGTCCGGCTTCGGCAACAGCTTTGAGACCGAGGCATTGCCCGGCGCGCTGCCGATGGGGCGCAACTCGCCGCAGCGCTGCGCCTACGGGCTCTATGCCGAGCAGCTATCGGGCTCGCCGTTCACGGCGCCACGTGGCACCAATGAGCGCTCCTGGCTGTATCGCATCCGTCCGTCGGTGCGGCACTCCGGCCGGTTCGCCAAGGCCGACGCCGGGCTGTGGCGCACCGCGCCGTGCCACGAATACGACATGCCGATCGCGCAACTGCGCTGGGACCCGGCGCCGATCCCGAAGCAGGACATGGCCTTCCTGCAGGGCGTGCAGACCATGACCACGGCCGGCGATGCCAACACCCAGGCCGGCATGGCGGCGCACATCTATCTCATCACCAAATCGATGGTCGATCAGCATTTCTACAACGCCGATGGCGAGATGATGTTCGTGCTGCAGCAGGGCAATCTGCGCCTCGTTACCGAATTCGGCCGCATCGATGCCGAGCCTGGCGAGATCGTGGTGATCCCGCGCGGCGTCAAATTCCGCGTCGAAATTCCCAATGGTCCGGCGCGCGGCTATCTCTGCGAGAATTACGGCGGCGCGTTCACGCTGCCGGAGCGCGGCCCGATCGGCGCCAACTGCCTGGCCAATTCGCGCGACTTCCTGACGCCGGTCGCGAGCTACGAGGACAAGGACACGCCGACCGAGCTCTACGTGAAATGGGGCGGCGCGCTGTTCAAGACCACGCTGCCGCACTCGCCGATCGACGTGGTCGCCTGGCACGGCAATTACGCGCCCTACAAATACGACCTGCGCACCTTCTCGCCGGTCGGTGCGATCGCGTTCGATCATCCGGATCCGTCGATCTTCACGGTGCTGACCTCGCCGTCGGAGACCGCCGGCACCGCGAATATCGACTTCGTGATCTTCCCGGAGCGCTGGATGGTGGCCGACAACACCTTCCGCCCGCCGTGGTACCATATGAACATCATGTCCGAGTTCATGGGCCTGATCTACGGCGTCTACGATGCCAAGCCGCAAGGCTTCGTGCCCGGCGGCATCTCGCTGCACAACATGATGCTGCCGCACGGCCCCGATCGCGAAGCCTTCGAGCACGCCAGCAACGGCGAACTGAAGCCGGTGAAGCTGACCGGCACGATGGCCTTCATGTTCGAGACCCGTTTCCCACAACGCGTGACGCAGCACGCCGCGACATCGGCGACGCTGCAGGATGATTACTCGGATTGCTGGAAGGGGTTGGAGAAGAAGTTCGACCCGAACAAGCCGTAGTGTTCATGTCGTCATGGCCGGGCTTGACCCGGCCATCCATCTTTCAAAGAGCGATGGATCGCCGGGTCAAGCCCGGCGATGACAGGTTAGTCACCGGAGAAGCATCTTGCCCCACCCTAACGACCCAAAACTCCGCTCCTTCATCGACGTCGCGCCGACCTCGGACTTCCCGATCCAGAACCTGCCTTACGGCGTGTTCTCGTCGAAGGACGGCCTCGCGCCGCGCGTCGGCGTCGCGATCGGCGACTTCGTGCTCGACCTCTGGGAACTCGAGCAGGACTCGCGGCTCGATGTCGGGCCGCTCGGCGTGTTCTCGCAACCCTCACTCAATGCCTTCATGGCGCTCGGGCCAAAGGTGTGGTCGGCGACGCGGGCGCGGATCAGCGAGCTGTTGCGCTCGGATCATCCGGAGCTGCGCGACAACAGGGAATTGCGGGCGCGCGCGCTGGTGCCGATGGCCGACGTCAGGCTGTACATGCCGTTTGCCGTCTCGGGCTACACCGATTTCTATTCGTCGAAGGAGCACGCCACCAATGTCGGCGTCATGTTCCGCGGCAAGGACAATGCGCTGCAGCCGAACTGGCTGCATATGCCGATCGGCTACAACGGCCGCGCCTCGACGGTGGTGGTGAGTGGCACGAAGGTCCGGCGCCCGCGCGGGCAGCTGAAGCCGCCGACCACTGAGGTGCCGAGCTTCGGCGCGTGCAAGCGGCTCGATTTCGAGCTGGAGATGGGCGTGGTGGTCGGGCAGGCGTCGCCGATGGGCGAGATGCTCACCGAGAAGCAGGCCGAGGAGATGATCTTCGGCTTCGTTATCCTGAACGACTGGAGCGCGCGCGACATCCAGCAATGGGAATATGTACCGCTCGGGCCGTTCCAGGCCAAGGCGTTTGCGACTTCGATCAGCCCGTGGGTGGTGACGCGCGAGGCGCTGGAGCCGTTCCGGATGCAGGGCCCGGCGCAGCAGCCGGAGCCGCTGGCTTACCTGAAGCAGGCCCAGCCGAATAATTACGACATGCAGCTCGACGTCGCGCTGCGCGCCGGCGCCATGAACGAGGCGAAGACGATCTGCAGCACCAACTTCAAATACATGTACTGGTCGTCGGTGCAGCAGCTGGTGCATCATGCCTCCAGCGGTTGCGCGATGAATGTCGGCGATCTCCTAGGCAGCGGCACGATCTCCGGCCCCGAAAAGCACCAGCGCGGCAGCCTCTTGGAAATCAGCTGGAACGGCACCGAGCCGGTCGAGCTTGCCAGCGGCGTGACGCGCTCGTTCCTCGAAAACGGCGATTCGCTCGTGATGCGCGGCTGGTGCCAGGGCGACGGCTATCGCGTCGGTTTTGGCGAGGTCGAAGGAACGATCGTCGCGGCGGAGTAATTCGCACGGGCGCTGCTTCACCTCCCCTAGAAAAGGGGAGGTCGGTTTGCGCAGCAAACCGGGTGGGGATCTGCTCTCTCCACGGACGCCAGCTCCCGCGACTGACCCCCATCCCACCTTCCCCCTTTCAGGGGGGAAGGAGCCCGAGAGCAGGGCAGCCTCACCGCTCCTCCGGCCTGATATCCTTCAGCCGTGCCGTATTCGCCGCGACATCGTCGAGGCTGTATTTCAGATGCACCCGCTTGTCCGACGGCGGCTGGTTCACCGTGCAGACGCCCGGCCGCCACGGCTTGGCGGGGCGGATCGGCCGCGGCGCAAAGCCGCCGCCGCAGTTCGGGCAGACATTGCCGAGCTTGGTCTCGGCGCAGTCTGCACAGAACGTGCATTCATAGGAGCAGATACGCGCGTCCACAGCGCTCGGCGGCAAGTCCTTGTCGCAATATTCGCAGTTCGGTCGCAGCTGCAGCGCCATGGTCGTCTCTTTGCCGGATGTTAAAGCGATGATCGCAAATCACTTGCTGAATGCGAACGGCGTATTTCCCTCGATTTGCGCCATCACGTCTGTAGCAATTTGAGCGGCAGCTTCGTGCTCTCCTTCAACCGGTCGAGCACGATCGAGGAGCGCACATGCGCCACGCTCTGGTGCGGCATCAGCACGTTGTTGACGATATCGGACAGGCTCTTCAGGTCGCGCAGCATCACCTTGAGCACGTAGTCGGCATCGCCGGTCAGCGCATAGGCCTCCTGGATGTCGTCGACGCGGTTGACCAGCTCGCGAAACCGCTTGGCGTTGTCGGGCGAGTGGGTCGCGAGCGTAATGTGGATGAAGGCGATCAGGCCGAAGCCGAGCGCCTCGCCGGCCAGGTCGGCGTGGTAGCCGGCGATGACCTTCTCCTCCTCCAGCCGCATCCGCCTCCGCGAGCATTGCGAGGCTGAGAGCCCGACCAGGTCGGCCAGCTGCTGGTTGGTCAACCGACCGTCATCCTGCAGCGCGGCGAGCATTTTGAGGTCGAAGGTGTCGACTTCAGGCATGCGTCAAATATCCATTTCATGCACAGATCATGCGCGGTATTAGCAAAACAGGGGCAATTTTGCACGCACGTTGCGCGAGAGGTGACGGAAACTGATCTCCAGACAAATCAGGGAGTTACCGTCATGGGTCCGTTTCCGCACGACGCGCCGCCGGCCGAGATCAGCGCCGACAATCCGATGGGCACCGACGGCTTCGAGTTCGTCGAATATGCCCACCCCAATCCTGGCGAGTTGCACGCCCTGTTCAAGCTGATGGGCTTTGTCGCGGTGGCTCGCCACCGGACCAAGCGGATCACGGTCTATCGCCAGGGCGACATCAACTATCTCGTCAATGAGGAGCCGGGCACCCACGGCTTCAACTTCGTTGCCGCACACGGCCCCTGCGCGCCGTCGATGGCGTTCCGCGTGGTCGATGCCAAACTCGCCTATGAGCGCGCGATCGCGCTCGGCGCCGAGCCGGCGGATGTGTCGTTCGCCGAGAAGACGCTCGATGTGCCCGTGATCAAGGGCATCGGCGGCAGCCTGCTCTATTTCGTCGATCGCTACGGCGCCAAGGGTTCGGCCTATGATGCCGAGTTCGAATGGCTCGGAGCGGTCGATCCGCGTCCCGCGGGTTCGGGGCTGTATTACGTCGATCATCTCACCCACAACGTCCATCGCGGCCGCATGGATGTCTGGACCGGGTTCTATGCAAAGCTGTTTAACTTCCGCCAGATCCGCTTCTTCGACATCGAGGGCCGCGCGTCCGGCCTGTTCTCCCGCGCGCTGACCAGCCCGGACGGCAAGATCCGGATTCCGATCAACGAGGATGCCGGCGATTCTGGGCAGATCGAGGAGTATCTCAACGTCTATCGCGGAGAGGGCATCCAGCACATCGCCTGCGGCGCGCGCGATATCCATGCGACGGTCGAGACGCTGCGTTCGTCCGGCCTGCCGTTCATGCCGTCGCCGCCCGAGACCTATTTCGAGCGGATCGACGCCCGCCTGCCGAAGCACGGCGAGGACGTCGCGCGGCTACAGACCAACGGCATCCTGATCGACGGCGAGGGCGTGATCGAAGGCGGCCAGACCAAGGTGCTGCTGCAGATCTTCTCGGCGAACGCGATCGGGCCGATCTTCTTCGAATTCATCCAGCGCAAGGGCGACGACGGATTCGGCGAAGGCAACTTCAAGGCGCTGTTCGAGTCGATCGAGGAAGACCAGATCCGCCGCGGCGTGCTGAAGGTCGATCACGCCGCGTAGATACTGCGTAGCGTGCCACGCTAGGGCACAGCCAGCAGGTGTCGTCCCGGCGAACGCCGGGACCCATGCCGCGGAATTGATCGCGTATTCCGGATGGCAGTCCCGCGGAACGGTCGTGCGCCACAACGGCGTTGCAGGGTATGGGTCCCGGATCGCGCTCGCTTGTCCGGGACGACAGCGAGACTATTTCCCCGCCTTCCACGCACTCGTCACGTCGCCAATATCAGCCAGCTCCGGCTCGCGGATCGCGGACGGCGTGCGCGAGAAGCGCGGCGCGGGGGCGGGCTGGGTGACGCCGTGGCGCTCGACGAACACCTGGCGGGCCGCCATATGTGGATGCTTCGGCGCTTCCTCCATGGTCAGGATCGGCGCGAAGCAGATGTCGGTGCCTTCCATGATCGTGCACCAGTCGGCGCGCGACTTGCTCTTGAATACCTTTTCCAGCTTCTCCTTCAGCGCCGGCCAGGCCTTGCGGTCCATCTGCGCGTCGAAGTCGGCGTCGGAGAGGTCAGCATGCTTGCGCAGCAGCGCGTAGAACTGCGGCTCGATCGAGCCGATCGAGATGAAGTTGCCGCAGGAGCATTCGTAGACGCCGTAGAAATGCGCGCCGCCGTCGAGGAAATTCTGGTCGCGGCCGCCGCTCCAGCGGCCCTGCGCGCTCATATCGTAGAACATCGACATCAGCGACGCCGCGCCGTCGCACATCGCGGTATCCACCACCTGGCCCTTGCCGGACTTCTGCGCTTCCAGCAGCGCGGCGAGCACGCCGACCACGAGGTAGAGCGCGCCGCCGCCGAAATCGCCGACCAGATTGAGCGGCGGCACCGGCTTCTCCTTGGTGCCGATCGCGGCCAGCGCGCCTGTTATCGAGATGTAGTTGATGTCGTGGCCGGCGGCATTCGCCAGCGGGCCTTCCTGGCCCCAGCCGGTCATGCGGCCATAGACCAGCCTGGGATTGCGCGCGAGCACGACATCGGGGCCGAGACCGAGGCGCTCCATCACGCCGGGACGAAAGCCTTCGATCAGCGCGTCGGCATGGCCGAGCAGGTCGAGCACTTCGGCAATCGCGGCCTTGTTCTTGAGGTCGAGCTCGATCACCTTGCGGCCGCGGGTGGCCACCGCCTTCAAATTCTTGCCCGCGCCGACCCGGTCGAGCGTGATGACCTCGGCGCCCATGTCGGCGAGCAGCATGCAGGCGAACGGTCCGGGGCCGATGCCGGCGAATTCGACGATGCGGAAGCCGGCGAGCGGGCCCGAGGCGCGAGCGGCGGTCTGGGAGGCAGGTTTATCGAGCACGTTGCTGTTCCGTTGGTTGTGGGGCGTTAAGCGGCTGAGCTGTTGCGGCGGGCTTGGTGCCGCACTTCATGCGTTCTCCCAGCCGTCCGTGGGACGGTATTTTTAATTAGCTGATTAGCTAAATTGTCTCGCCTAATGCGGGAAGTGGCAAGCGTCTTTTGCCGCCGAACGCCGGTAAACGGAATGCCGGTAAAACGCGAACGGCGCGCATCGCTGCGCGCCGCCCCTGGACTTGTGTTTAGGCGCTATCAACCGGCCGCGGTCACTGCCCGCTGTCCCATCACCTTGATCAGGTTCGCGCGATAGTCTGCCGATCCGTGGATGTCGGCGAGCAGGCCGCTTGCCGGGATCGTCACGCTGTCGAGCGCCGAGGCCGACCAGTTTGCCTTCAGCGCCTGCTCGATCGGCGCCACCCGCATGACGCCGCTCTGCGACGCACCGGTTGCCGTGGCGCGGACGTCACCCGACTTGGTCTTGGCGACGAACACGCCGGTCAGCGCGAAGCGCGAGGCCGGGTTCGGAAACTTGGCGTAGCCCGCCTTGGCCGGAACCGGGAACGACACCGCGGTGATGATCTCGCCATCCTCGAGCGCCGTCGTGAACAGGCCCTTGAAGAAGTCTTCCGCCGCGATCGACCGCTTGTTGGTCTTGACCGTCGCGCCGAGCGCCAGCACCGCCGCCGGATAATCCGCCGCCGGGTCGTTGTTGGCGAGCGAGCCGCCGATGGTGCCGCGATAGCGCACGGCGGGATCGCCGATCATCGACGCCAGATTGGCGAGCGCGGGGATCGCCTTCTGCACGGCGTCGCTTTGCGCGACATCGTAATGCGGTGTCGCGGCCTTGATGGTGACAGTGTCGCCCGAAACCTCGATGCCGATCATCTCCTGCACCTTGGAGAGGTCGATCACGTCGGAAGGCGCGGCGAGACGCTGCTTCATCACAGGAAGCAGGGTCTGTCCGCCGGCAAGGAATTTTGATTCCGTGCCCTTGGCGAACGTGGCCGCGGCGTCAGCGACCGAGGAAGCGCGGTGATAATTTGTCTCGTACATGGCTCTTCCTCCCTCAACCGTGGATGGCGTGCCAGACGCGATCGGGCGTCGCCGGCATTTCAAGCTTGTTGTTGCCGATGGCGTCCGTGATCGCGTTGATCACGGCAGCCGAGGCGCCGATCGCGCCGGCTTCGCCGCAGCCCTTGACGCCGAGCGGGTTGCCCGGACACAGCGTCGTGGTGTGGGAGAGCTGGAACGACGGCAGGTCGTCGGCGCGCGGCATGGTGTAGTCCATGAACGACGCGGTCACGAGCTGACCGGTGTCGTCATAGATCGCGCCTTCGAGCAGCGCCTGGCCGATGCCCTGTGCGAGGCCGCCATGGACCTGGCCTTCGACAATCATCGGGTTGATCAGCCGGCCGAAGTCGTCGGCTGCCACGAAGTCGACGAAGGAGGTCTTGCCGGTGGCCGGATCGACCTCGAGCTCGCAGATATATGCGCCGGCCGGGAAGGTGAAGTTGGTCGGGTCGTAGAACGCCGTCTCCTTCAGGCCGGGCTCCATGCCGTCAGGCAGATTGTGCGCGGTGTAGGCGGCGAGCGCGACCATCGGCAGCGCGATCGACTTGTCGGTGCCGGTGACCTTGAACTCGCCATTCTCGATCACGATGTCGCTCTCGGACGCCTCGAGCGCATGCGCCGCGATCTTCTTGGCTTTGGCCTCGACCTTCTCCATCGCCTTCACGATCGCCGTGCCGCCGACCGCGAGCGAGCGCGAGCCGTAGGTGCCCATGCCGAACTGCACCTTGTCGGTGTCGCCATGAACGATCTGCACCTGGCTGATCGGGACGCCCAGGCGTTCTGAAATCAGCTGCGCGAACGTCGTTTCGTGGCCCTGTCCGTGGCTGTGCGAGCCGGTGAGCACCTCGATGGTGCCGACCGGGTTGACGCGGATCTCCGCCGACTCCCAGAGGCCGACGCCGGCGCCGAGACTGCCGACCGCCTTCGACGGCGCGATGCCGCAGGCCTCGATGTAGCAGGAGACGCCGATGCCGCGCAGCTTGCCACTGGCCTTCGCCTTGGCCTTGCGGGCCGGGAAGCCGGCATAGTCGATCGCCTTCATCGCGGCATCGATCGAGGCGTGGAAGTCGCCGATGTCATACGCCATGATGACCGGCGTCTGATACGGGAACGTGGTGATGAAGTTCTTCTTGCGCAGCTCGGCCGGATCGACCTTCAACTGCCGCGCCGCGGTCTCCATCATGCGTTCGATCAGATAGCTCGCCTCGGGGCGGCCTGCGCCGCGATAGGCGTCGACCGGCGTGGTGTTGGTGTAGACGCCGACCACCTCGGCATAGATCGCCGGAATCACGTACTGGCCCGACAACAGCGTCGCGTAGAGATAGGTCGGCACCGCCGAGGAGAACAGCGACATATAGGCGCCGAAATTGGCGTGGGTCTTCACCCGCAGGCCAAGGATCTTGTTGTCCTTGTCGAGCGCCATCTCTGCCTTCGAGACATGGTCGCGGCCATGCGCGTCGGTGAGGAAGGCCTCCGAGCGGTCGCCGGTCCACTTCACCGGGCGGTTGACCTTCTTCGAGGCCCACAGCGCCACCATCTCTTCCGGATAGATGTAGATCTTGGAGCCGAAGCCGCCGCCGACGTCGGGCGCGATCACGCGCAGCTTGTGCTCCGGCGCGATGTTGTAGAATGCCGACAGCACGAGGCGGGCGACGTGCGGGTTCTGCGACGTCGTGTAGAGCGTGTAGTGCTCTTCGGCCTGATCGTAATGTGCGACCGCAGCGCGCGGCTCCATCGCGTTCGGCACCAGGCGGTTGTTGGTGAGCTCCAGCGTCACCACATTGGCCGCCTTGCTGAAGGCGTCCTTCACCGCGGCTTCGTCACCGAGATGCCAGTCATAGACGATGTTGCCGGGAGCCTCGGGGTGCAGTTGCGGCGCGCCTGGCTTGATGGCGGCCTTGATGTCGGCTGCGGCGGGAAGCTCTTCATAGTTGACGACGACAGCTTCGGCGGCGTCCTTGGCCTGGTTCTTGGTCTCGGCGATCACGACCGCGACCGCCTGTCCGACAAAGCGCACGGTCTCCGGCGCCATCGCCGGCCACGCGCCCATTTTCATCGGCGAACCGTCCTTCGAGGTGATTGCCCAGCCGCAGATCAGATTGCCGACCTTGTCGTCGACGATCTGCTGCCCGGTCAGCACCGCGATCACGCCGGGCATCTTCATGGCCTCGGTTGAATCGATGCCCTTGACCTTGGCATGTGCATGCGGGCTGCGGATGAAGTGAGCGTAGCTCATGCCCACCATCTTGACGTCGTCGACGTAACGTCCCTGGCCGGTAATGAACCGGCGATCTTCCTTGCGCACGACGCGTGCGCCAATTCCTTCAACACCCATGGTCTGGTCCTCCCGACCGGAGATTCGTTTTGCCGCCGTTTCCATCGAGACTGGCGGTGATGAGCTTGATCGTATGTGCTGCGTGGGCCGGCTATTCGGCGGCCTGCGCGACCTTCATGCGGCCGGCTGCATCGAGCACCGCCTTGACGATGTTGTGGTAGCCAGTGCAGCGGCAGATGTTGCCTTCTAGCTCGTGGCGAACCGTTTCCTCGTCGAGCTTGCCACCATGGCGGTGCACGATATCGACCGCGGACATGATCATGCCGGGGGTGCAATAGCCGCACTGCAGGCCGTGATTGTCGCGGAACGCCGCCTGCATCGGGTGCAGTTCGTCGCCCTTGGCGAGGCCTTCGATCGTGGTGACGTTGGAGCCCGTGGCCTGGCCGGCCAGCATGGTGCAGGATTTAACCGCCCGTCCATCGACATGGACGACGCAGGCGCCGCACTGGCTGGTATCGCAGCCGACATGGGTGCCGGTGAGGTTCAGGTTTTCGCGCAAGAGGTGCACGAGGAGGGTTCGGTCCTCAACGTCGACCGAGACCGCCTTGCCGTTTACCGTCAATTTGACTGTAGACACGCGTTTCTCCCAATAGCTTCGTTATGGGCCCAGTAGATCACGCTTCATGTGGGGCGTAACCGCGATCAAAGTCGTAGTCGCGGCCCTGTCATGAAGGCGCCGGGCTGTGTTTCCGATCCTAGCAGGCGGCCGTTCAATGAGCAATTTGCAAGCTGGCAGCGACGCGCTCCGGCGCGATCAAATTGCGCTGCGGCGCAAGCGATTCTCGGCAGGCTGACGGTGCTCGCAACGTGCCGAAAATCGTCGCCGTGATTGCTACTACCTTCCGCCTATAACGGCGCAAAAGCGTTGCTGTCATTTTCATCGCCGACGCAGCGACAGAGATCGCTGGTTCATGAAATTGGGTAGCGATCCGCGCGCGCGATGCATCCATCGCGGCAACGAAACCATATTGGAGGAAGCCAATGAAGCTGAGGAGCGGGATTTTCTTTGCCGGCGTGTCGCTGGTCGCCATGGTGATGGCAGGCATTGGTGCGTCGAGAGCGAATGATTCCGTCGTGAAAGCGGCGTCCGATCCCAACGGATGGGCGATCGCAGGCCACGACTACGGCAATACGCGCTTCAGCCCGCTGAAGCAGATCAATTCCGAGAATGCCGGCAAGCTGCAGCTGGTCTACTCGCTGTCGCTGGCTTCGCTGCGATCCAACGAGTCTTCGCCGGTCGTGATCGGCAAGACACTGTACGTGTCGACCTCGTGGGGTCCGAAATTCGTCTATGCGATCGACGCCGCGACCGGCGCGCGCAAATGGACCTGGCAGCCCGATATTCCCGATGACGTGCTTCAATACGCCTGCTGCGACGTCAACAGTCGCGGCGTGTCCTACGCCGACGGCAAGCTCTTCGTCGGTCGGCTCGACGGCAACCTGACCGCGCTCGACGCCGAGACCGGCAAGGAGCTCTGGACCTCGACGGTGGTCGACTACAAGCAGGGCTCGGTCATCACCTCGCCGCCGCTTGTGGTTCGCGACAAGGTCATCACCGGCTTCGGCGGCGGCGAATACGGCGTTCGCGGCTCGTTGCAGGCGTTCTCGCTCAAGGACGGCAAGCTGCTCTGGCAGACCTACACGGTGCCGGCGCCCGGCGAACCCGGCAGCGACACCTGGAAGGGCGACACCGGGCTGCATGGCGGCGGCGCCGCCTGGCTGGTCGGCTCCTATGACGCCAAGTCCGACACGGTCTACTGGGGTACCAGCAATCCGGGACCGTGGAATACCGCGGTGCGCTCCACCGGCGACGGCAATTTCGGCAAGCTGACCAACCTCTACACCGCCTCGACGCTGGCGATCAACCCCGACACCGGCAAGATCAAGTGGCACATCCAGGGCACGCCGGCCGACGCCTGGGACTATGACGGCGTCAACGAGCTTTTGCTCGCCGACCTGAAGATCGAGGGCAATGAGACGCCCGTTCTGATGAAGGCCGACCGCAACGGCTTCTTCTTCGTGGCCAACCGCGAAACTGGCAAGATGATCTCGGCCGAGAAGTATGTCTTCGCCAACTGGGCCAAGAAGTGGGACATCACCACGATGCGGGCGGAAGAGGATCCGGACAAGCGTCCGGGCCCCGGCCATCCCGCCAAGGACATCTGCCCGAACCTGATCGGCGGCAAGAACTGGCAGCCGATGTCGTTCAACCCGGTGACCGGCCTCGTCTACATCCCGACCAACAATGTCTGCATGGACTGGTCGGTCAGCGACGTGAACTACAAGCGCGGCGTGTTCTATCTCGGCGCCGAATTCCCGACCAAGGAAGGCCCCGGCGGCTTCCTCGGCGAGCTCGTGGCCTGGGATCCCGTCGCCAACAAGAAGGTGTGGGGCATCAAGGAAGACCTGCCCTTCAACGGCGGCACGCTGACGACGGGCGGCAACCTGGTGTTCTCCGGCAACCTGCACGGTGATTTCCGCGCCATCGATGCCAAGAACGGCAAGGTGGTGTGGAGCAAGAACCTCGGCAGCGGCATCGGCGCGGGTCCGGTGACCTATTCGGTCGACGGCAAGCAGTATGTCGCGATCGTGGTCGGCCGCACCGCTGCGCTGCCGGCCTTCCTCGGTGACATCGGCAAGAAGATGGTCGCCGCAGCACCCGAAGGCGGCTCGCTGTTCGTGTTTGCCCTGCAGTAATGCATCGTCCAAGGGAGGCAGCATTGTCCGTGTCCTGCATCAATCGGAACGAAGTGCCCAAATGTGCGCGCGGCGCGCAGTTGGGAAGGGCGATCCGGGCCGTGCTGCTCTCCACCGCGCTGCTCGCGCCGGCCCTGTCGGCCGGCGCAGACGAGGCCAGGCCGCCGCTGCGGCTCTGCGCCGACCCGACCAATCTGCCGTTCTCGAGCGACGATCCCGGCAAGCCGGGCCTCTATCTCGAGATCGGCCAGGCGGTGGCGCAAAAGCTCGGCCGCACGGTGAGCACCAATTGGTACAAGTCCTATTTCGGCAAGCGCACCGTGCGGGAGACGCTGCTCAGCAAGCAGTGCGACGCCATGGTCGGGCTGCCGCTGATCGACGATTTCATGGGCCCGGCGGTGATCTTCTCGAAGCCGATCGCCCATGAAGGCTATGCGCTGGTCGGCGCCAGGGATCGCAAGCTGGCTGGCATCGACGACCTCAAGGGGTTGCGGGTTGCGGTGCAGTATCAGTCGACGCCGCAGAACCTGCTGGCGCTGCGTGACGATATCCAGAAGGTCACCGTGCTGAGCCCGGAGGAGGGCATGGCGGCGCTCGATCAGGGCAAGCTCGACATCGCCTTCATCTGGGCGCCGGTGGCGGGCTGGCTCAACAAGACCAGCTATGGCGACAAATATCAGATCGTGGCGACCGAGGGCGACGGCCTCTTGTGGGCGACCGCGATCGGCTTCGCCAAGGCGTCCGGCGCGCTGCGCGATGAGGTCGACGGCGTGCTGCCGTCGCTGCAGCCAGAGATTTCGGCCCTGTTCGCCAAATATGGCGTGCCGGACGGCGCCCCGGTCAAGTTCGGCCAGGCGGCTCCGGCGACGACGTCGTCTGTCGGGGCAAGCGAGCCTGTCACGGTAGGGCAGGCGGCCGCGGCCGAGAAGCCGGTTCAGACCGCGGCGACCGCCGGGGATGCCAAGGGGGACGCCACGGCGGGGCGGGAGGTCTTCAACGGCACCTGCGCCCATTGTCATGGCCCGGATGCGGTGCAGGCCGAGCGGAAGATCGACCTCAGGCTGCTGAAGAAGCGCTATGCTGACGAGATGGAATCGGCCTTCTGGAAGACGGTCCATGACGGGCGGCCAGCCAAGGGCATGCCGGCCTGGAAGGATGTCTTCAGCGACGACGAGCTCAGAAACGTATATGCCTATCTGCAGAGCGTGCAGGATCCCGGCGGGTCGAACTAGCCGCGGCCATCGGCGATTGGAGCGTTGTCAAGCGAAGTGGATACCGGTTCGCGTGAAGAAAACGCGTCAAAACAAGAATCGAGAGCCCCGTTCCGATTCAATCGGAACGGAAATGGCTCTAGCTGTGCGAGGGTCCTCATGATGGGGTTCCTGATCATCGACGATCACCCTCTGTTTGGCGAGGCGCTTGGCAATGCCATCCGCATCTCGCACCCAGATGCCCGGATCTATGAGGCGACCTCGATCAAGGGAGCGCTCGGCATCCTCGCCAGCGAACCGAACATCGATCTGGCTCTGCTCGACCTGCTGCTGCCCGATGTCGTCGGCTTCTCCGGCTTCCAGAAGATCCGGGATCGCTATCCGCGGCTGCCGATCGCCATCGTCTCGAGCGAGGAGGACAAGCACACCATCCGCGAGGCGCTGGAGATGGGCGCGGTCGGCTATCTGCCGAAATCGACCTCGCTCGGCGAGCTCTCGCAGGCGATCGCGCGGGTGCTGAGCGGGTCGGTCTCGGCGCCGCGGGACTTCGTCGCGGTCGGCGCGCTGGATCAATCCGAGACGGCGCGGACGCTGCGCGAGCGGATCCAGAAGCTGACGCCGCAGCAGATTCGCGTGCTGCACCTGATCATCCGCGGCCTGCAGAACCGCGAGATCGCCACCGAGCTCAAGCTCGCGGAGTCCACCGTGAAGGCGCATGTGACCGAGATCCTGCGCAAGCTGAAGCTGTTCAGCCGCAACAAGGCGATCATCGAGCTCGGCAAGATCCCGCTTCCTGTCGCCGACGCCTGCGCGGGCGCGAAGGTGGAGAAGGCGCCCTAGACTTGCTGCACTGCGAGGCGCGCGCATTGAAGGTCGCCCCTATAGGCTGCCGGTCGGCTTTGGGATAACGTCGTGCGCACAATGGCTGTCATCAGCGATCCGAGGGAGGACGGCGCAGCATTGACCACGACCGCGCCCCTGGCGGACGAGCCGCCGCTCAGCAAGGCGGGTGCGCCTCGACTGCTGATCGTCGAGGATCACCCGCTGTTCCGCGCCGCCCTGATCGGCGTGATCGGGGCCGAGTTTCCCGATGCCGAGGTGCTGCAGGCGACCTCGATCGACGGTGCGCTGGACGTGATCGCCGCGCGCGACGGCCTCGATCTGATCCTGCTGGATCTGTCGATGCCCGGGACCACGGGCCTGCTTGGCGCCTACCGGGTACGCGCCGCCGCGCCGCGCAGTGCGCTGGTGATCGTGTCGGCGCATGACGATTCGCGGATCATCGGCGGGGCGATCTCGCTCGGTATTTCCGGCTTCATCCCGAAATCGACGCCGAAGGTCGAACTGGCGCGGCTGTTGCGCGGCATCCTCGAAGGCGAGGTGTGCCTGCCGACCCGCTTCCGCGACACCGCTGCTGCCCGCAAGGGCCAGGCCGAGACGCGCGAACTGATGCAGCATCTCGGCCAGTTCACCGCGCAGCAGCTTCGCGTGCTGGACATGATCTGCCGCGGGCTGCAGAACAAGCACATCGCCTATGAGCTCGATATCTCGGTGACCACCGTGAAGGTGCACGTCTCGGAGATCCTGCGGAAGCTCGGCGTGCGCAGCCGGACCGAGGCCATCATCGCGATGTCGAAGCTGGACTTCGGCAAGCACGACCACGCGCCGGTGACGGCGTCGCCGTCGCGCGACGCCTAGAGCCTTTCCCGTTCCGATGGAATCGGAACGGGGCTCTAGGTTTTTGTTTTGACGCGTTTTCTTCACGCGAACCGGTATCCACTTCGCTCGAAAACGCTCTCGTCACAGCCGCGCGGCCGACTGCTCCGCCGCCAGCAGGAACGACAGCAGCGAGCGCATCTCGGCGGGCTTGATCGGCTTCTTCAATAACTCATGGCCGTAGGCCGATACGTCGGAGGCAGCCTTGGCCGAGTAGTCGGCGGTCACGATGATCGCCGGAACCATGGCGTTGATCTCGCCGCGGATCACGTCGACGGCCTGGATGCCGGTCTCGCCATTGTCGAGATGCAGGTCGGCGATGATCGCGTCGGGAATGCCGTCGAGCGCGTGGATGCGCTCCAGCGCCTCGGTCTTGGAGATCGTCACCGCGACGTCGCAGCCCCATTTCTCCAGCAGGTGGGCGAGACCCTCGGCGCTCGAGAGGTCGTTCTCGATCAGCAGGATTTTCGCGCCCTCCATGCCGCCATAGCGATAGTCGACGCTGGCCTGCTCGCGCACCGGGATCGCAACCGGATCGAGGGTGCGCGGCACCGTGACCGCGAACACCGAGCCCTTGCCGGCGCGCGAATCCAGCCTGATGTCATGGCCGAGCAGGTCGGCAAACCGCCGCACGATCGAAAGGCCCAGTCCGATGCCTGCCTTGTCGCCGGCGCTGGCCTCGCCGCGCTGAAACTCGACGAAGATGGCCTCGCGCTGGGCTTCCGGGATGCCCGGCCCGGTGTCGTGCACCTCGATGCAGATATCGTCGCCCTTGAGGCGGCATCCCATCAGCACGGTGCCGCGCTGGGTGTAGCGCAGCGCATTGGCTACAAGGTTCTGCAGGATCCGGCGCAGCATCAGCGGATCGGAGCGCACCACCGCGGACGACGGCATGATCTTGAAGCCGAGGTTGCGCTTGGCGGCGGTCGCCACGAATTCCTGCTCTAGCGGCTCGAACAGCGAGGCGATCGCAACCGGGCCGAACTCGGGTCGAAGCACGCCTGCATCGAGCTTCGAGATGTCGAGCAGCGTCCGCAGCATGTCCTCGAGCGTCGCCAGCGAACGGTCGATCTGGTCGGTCAGCGCGACGCCCTTGGGCTCGGGTGCCATTTCAGTGAGCGCAGACAGCGTCAGCCTTGCCGCGTTCAGCGGCTGCAACAGGTCGTGCGTCACCGAAATCAGCACCGATGATTTCAGCGAGCTTGCCGCCTCGGCCTGCTGCTTGGCCTGCAGCAGGCGTCCATTGGTCTTTTCCAGCGATTGCAGCGCCTGCTTGAGCTGCTTGGTGCGGTCGCGGACCTGCTGATCGAGCGCAATCGCGGTCTCGAACAGCGAGAACGCGTTGAGCTGCTGGTCGGTCGAACGTTCGACGCGCGACATCAGCGCCGCGTTGATCTTGCGCAGCTTCTCGGCCTCGCGTTCGAGGGCGGCAATTCGCGTGGTCTTGGTGTCGGTCATTGCGGCGCGATAGCCCGCTTGCCGATGGCGATGCCGGTCAGTGTCTGGTTGACATGCATGGAGCGATACTGCTCGCCATAGGTCTGAAAGCCAATCACTTTGTTGCGGCGATAGAGCTCCGACATCTCCCGCGACAGCTGGCGTTGCTCGACATCGAGCCGGCGCAGCACGCATTCGAAGCCGATGAACATCGAAACCTCGCCGAGATCCTCGGTCAGCTCCTCGAGCAGGCGGCTGGTGACGTCGATCGGATCGCGCTCGCGCGCCACCGTCAGCACCATGCCCTCGTCGATGGCGCAGAAGAATTGCAGCGACCCGTCCGGATTGGTGCGCTGGATCGACCGCGCGTAATAGGCGCCGCCGACGCGGACCAGGACCGGATGCGCGGCGAAGGAGAACAATTCGAGCTTGCTGTCGCTGAGGCCGACGGCGCGGGAATATTCCAGCGCGGCCGGCTCGGCATTCAATTCCTTGACGATGCGGTGCTCGGTATCAGCCTCGGTCACCACCATCTTGGTCGAGGTCGGCTCGAAATGGTCGCACTTGAACAGGCGGAACGGCAGCCGGGTCCGGATCAGGATCAGGACGGCGGCGTCGGTATGGGCCTCGCCGCCATGGAACACCCAGGACTTCTCGAAGCGCAGACCGTCGCCGGCCGAGCCGCCGACCACCGGAATGTCGCCGAGCGCTGCATAGATCGCCGACATGATGGTCTCCTCACGCTGGCACATGCCGTCGATGAAGAGCAGCCCGAAGGAATCCTCGGTGTGGTCGCAATGCTCGGTGCGCTGCGCGAATTCGTTCTGCAACTCGGTGCAGATCGAGCGGCCATGATCGACCCGAAACGTCGCGAGGTCGAACAGCGGCCGCGCCGCGATGACGAAATCGGCTGCGTTGAAGCCCATCGCGACGACGCTGTCCTCGTCCCAGCCGCTGGGCGACAATTCGCCGGCCGTGGTGCAGCCGAAGATCGGAACGTTGGGCATCCGGCGGGACAGTTCGGCAATGAATTCCTGCGGGTCATAGAACGGCGACACGAACACCACGAGCATTGCGAGATCAGCTGACGCCAATTGGCGTGCGATCTCGTCCGCTGCTTGCCGCGGCCCGTCGGTCTTTGCCTGCACCACGACAATGCTGTCGGTGGCGCTGCCGTTCTCCTTCGCCAAAGGCGTTCTCCCTGACCAGAATTTTTTGCTTTTCTTGGCGCGGCCGGTTGAGGCAGCGCGGGTCGTAAGGGCATACGGGCCATGCCGCGATTGGTTGCGGTCAGGCCGGTCGATAAATTCTAGGTCGTGAGGGGGAATGTCATTGGCCGGACTCCGCCGGCAGCTTCGCTCGCCGCAAGCGCCAACGGCGCCGCTCGACGCGATGACATGGGACACCTCCCGATGTGTTCTCCTGGCCCGGACAGGGACAGGTTTGATCAGTTCTAAACTATCGGGCCGGTCCCGCGCGTCAATCACCAAGCCCACCCACCTGGCCCGACCAAGGTAGTAGCGTGCCGATTCAGGCGAACTTGTTGCCCATTTACCGGGCCTTATCGATTCTGCCTTAGTTTTGCCCTCCGGGGTCTGGGGCGGGTTGCCGCCGGACCCCGCGTGGTTTTCAGAATGAAGACGGGGGTTGGAATGCCGGGACTCAAGCGATCGCTCTCGATCAGGTTCCCAACCCTCAGATTCCGCGCCAAGATCATGCTCGGCTTTGCCGTCACGCTGGCGCTGTCGGCAGCCACCATGGGCTTCGCCTATATGGGCTTCGAGCGGGTCTCCGCGGGCGTCGGCTCCTATCGCCAGAGCGTCGCGGAAGCCGACCTCGCCCGCAACATCGATCGCGAACTGATCTCCTACCGCTCGCTGGCACGCTACTATGTCGCGACCGGCAAGGAGGACGACGCCAAGGCGGCGCTCGCCGCCGAAGCCAGCCTGAAGGACGCCATCATGGCGTCGATGAAGGGCACCACCAACCCGGCCCGGCTCGAGCAGATCACCAAGCTGGAGCGTGAATTCCGCGCCTTCACCAAGATCTTTGCCGAGATCGTCCGGATCAAGGACGAGAGTGCGCAGACGGCGCAAAATAAGCTCGTCCGCAGCGCGACCTCGATGCGCTACAAGCTCGACGACCTCCCGAGCAATGCCGATGATTCCGAGCTGCAGTCGATCCAGTTCGGTGCCAAGAAGGTGGCCGACCAACTGCAGTCGATCACCGGGGCGGTCAACACTTTCGTCGTCAACGGCGACAAGACCGTCGCCTCCAGTGCGCTCGCCCGGCTGAAATTCGCCGACAATCTGGTGAAGGGGATCACCTCGCAGAACGAGCGAATCACGCAAGGGGTGAAGGAAATCACTGCGCTGCTCGAAGAATATCGCGAGGCGCTCGCCAAGCTGATCGCCAATGCGAAGTCGATCGACGAATTGACCGTCGAGATGACGGAATCCGCGGCCGCGATCAGCCAGGGCGCGGCGGCGATGAAGTCCGATCTGTTCGCCGACCAAAAGCGACTTGAGAGCGAATCGCACACGATGATCGGCGACACCGAGCAGCTGATCCTGATGCTCGCCGCCGGCAGCTTCGTGCTCGGGCTGGTCTGGGCGTTCCTGCTCGGCAAGGGCATTTCGCGGCCGATCGCGGCGATGTGTGCGGCGATGCGCGAACTCGCGGCGGGCAATTTCGATGTCGTGCTGCCCGGCCTCGGCCGCCGTGACGAGCTCGGCGAGATGGCCGGCGCCGTTGAGGAGTTCAAGGTTCAGGCGGTCGCCAAGGCCGAGCGCGATGCCGCGACCCAGGAAGCGCAGAACAAGGCGAGCGCTGCGACGCGGCGCACCGAGCTGATTCGTTTTGCCGACGAATTCGAATCCGCCGTCGGCGCGATCGTCTCCAACGTGTCGGCTTCCGCCGTGCAGCTCGAGTCGGCCGCCGGCACGCTGACCCGGACTGCGGAGACCACGCAGAACCTGTCCAGCCAGGTCGCCGGCTCCTCCGAGGAGGCCGCCAGCAACATGCAGTCGGTGGCTTCGGCGACCGAGGAATTGTCCGCATCCGTCGACGAGATCGGCCGCCGCGCCAAGGAATCCAGCCAGATCGCCGATTCCGCCGTGCGTCAGGCCGAGCAGACCGATGCGCGGATCGGCAAGCTCTCGCGTGCCGCGCAGGAGATCGGCGACGTGGTCAAGCTGATCACGGCGATCGCCGAGCAGACCAATTTGCTGGCGCTGAACGCCACCATCGAGGCCGCACGCGCCGGCGATGCGGGCCGTGGCTTCGCGGTGGTCGCCTCCGAGGTGAAGTCGCTGGCGAGCCAGACCGCCAGGGCCACCGACGAGATCTCCAGCCACATCTCGGGCATGCAGGCCGCGACGCAGGAATCGGTCGCCGCGATCAAGGAGATCGGCGGCACCATCGGGCAGATCTCCGGGATCGCGACCAACATCGCGAGCTCGGTCGCGCAGCAGAGCGCGGCAACGCAGGAGATCGCGCGCAGCGTGCAGAACGTCGCGCAGGGCACCCAGGAAACCGCCTCGAGCGTCACCCAGGTCAACCGCGGCGCCACCGAGACGGGAGCTGCCTCCGAAGAGGTGCTGAACTCGGCGCGCTCGCTGTCGGTCGAGAGCTCGCGGCTGCGCGAGGAGCTCGACCGTTTCATGGCGAACATCCGCGCCGCGTAGACCCACAAGTGTCGTCCCGGCGAAGGCCGGGACCCATAACCACCACTCATTATTGTTGTACCTGCAATTCACCGCGTGCCCATTGACGTGGCCGCGGCGTATGGGTCCCGGCCTTCGCCGGGACGACGGAATTAATTGCTTTCGCCAGGACGAGGACATCGATCCCGCTCGAACTGTCTTCAGTGATACGGCGGTTTTGCTCGCTTTTCCGCATTGCGGGAACCCTCGCCGGCCTGCGGCGTTGACGTCGCGTGGCGGGCACTCCGTTTGCCGCAATCCTGGGAGGGAGAACCTTGGAACGCATCGTTCCGGGGATTTTTCCATTGGTCCATTCTGATGACACTGCAGCGGACACAGTTGAGCTCTGCGACGACGCACGAGGCGGTGGCGCCAGCCACGCCGAATGACGACCGCGTGATCGAGACCTCGATCCCGCTTCGGCTCGACAATCTCAGCTGGAGCGGTTTTCACACCCGCGTCGTGCTCGCGCTCGGCATCACCTGGATTCTCGACGGGCTCGAGGTGACATTGGCCGGTGCGCTGTCGGGCGCGCTGAAGGACAGCCCGGCGATGCACTTCACCAACGCCGATGTCGGCCTCGCCAGCAGCGCCTATCTCGCCGGCGCCGTGCTCGGCGCGCTCGGCTTTGGCTGGCTCACCGACCGGATCGGGCGCAAGAAGCTGTTCTTCATCACGCTCGCGGTTTACCTCTCGGCGACGGCTGCAACCGCGCTGTCGTGGAACGTCGCGAGCTACGCGCTGTTTCGTTTCCTCACCGGTGCCGGCATCGGCGGCGAATACACCGCGATCAACTCGACCATCCAGGAACTGGTGCCGGCGCGCTATCGCGGCTGGACCGATCTCGTCATCAACGGCAGCTTCTGGATCGGCGCCGCGATCGGCGCGCTGAGCGCGATCGTCCTGCTCGATCCCGCATTGCTTGCGCCGGACCACGGCTGGCGGATCGCCTATTTCACCGGCGCGGTGCTTGGCCTCTTCGTGCTGCTGATGCGGATGTGGATTCCAGAAAGCCCGCGCTGGCTGATGATCCATGGCCGCCCCGAAGAAGCCCACAGGATCGTGGCCGATATCGAGACCTCCGCGCTGGGCCACGAGCAGCCGAGCGAGGGTTTTGAGAAGATCAGGATTCGGATGCGCGATCACACGCCGCTGCGCGAGGTCGCGGTGACGCTGTTCTCGACCTACCGGCAGCGCTCGCTGGTCGGGCTGACGCTGATGGCCGCGCAGGCCTTCTTCTACAACGCGATCTTCTTCACTTTCGCACTGATCCTGACCGATTTCTTCGGCATCGCCGCCAGCCATGTCGGCTGGTACATCCTGCCCTTCGCTGCCGGCAACTTCCTCGGCCCGCTGCTGCTCGGCCGCCTGTTCGATACGGTGGGCCGCCGCACCATGATCACACTGACCTATGGCATCTCCGGCGTGCTGCTTGCGTTGTCCGGCTATCTGTTCTCGATCGGCGTGTTGAGCGCGCAGACCCAGACCATCGCCTGGATGGTGATCTTCTTCTTTGCTTCGCCCGCGGCGAGCGCCGCCTATCTCACCGTCAGCGAGACGTTTCCGCTGGAGGTTCGCGCGCTCGCAATCGCCGTCTTCTATGCCGTTGGCACCGGCATCGGCGGCGTGATCGGGCCGGCGCTGTTCGGCGTGCTGATCGACACCGGATCGCGCAACAGCGTGTTCGCCGGCTACCTTCTGGGGGCGGCACTCATGATGGTCGCCGCAGCGGTCGCGTGGCGCTATGCCGTCGCGGCCGAGCGAAAATCGCTCGAATCCGTCGCGCGACCGTTGGCATTTGTGGAGTAGACTAGGATGAAGCATGATTTGGCCGAAATGCCCGTGGATGATGACATCACCCCTGACCACGCGACCGATAATGTGCCGGCGCCGGCGTCGCTGATCCCGCCGCTGGGACAGACCGCAGTGCTGCTCGATATCGACGGCACGCTGCTCGATCTCGCGCCGACGCCGCGCGAGGTCTGGGTACCGCCGGATCTGTCGACCACGCTGAAGCGATTGCATGAGCGCACCAGCGGCGCGCTGGCGCTGGTCAGCGGCCGCTCGCTCAACGACATCGACCTGATCTTCGCGCCCGACCAGTTTCCCGCGATCGGCGGCCATGGTGCCGAGATGCGGTTGCAGCCGGACAGCGAGGCGGTCGCCGCGCACGCGCCGCCGCTGGACAAGGAATTGAAGCGCCGTCTCGCCGCGATCGCCAAGCTCAGCCCCGGCATTCTGCTCGAGGACAAGGGCTATTCGCTGGCGCTGCACTATCGGCTGGCGCCGCATGCGGAGAAGGCGATCTATGAAGCGGTGTCGCTGATCCGCGCCGATTTGCCGAATGCGCCGATCGAGGTGCTGCCGGGCAAGAGCGTCTGCGAGATCAAGCACTCTGGCTTCACCAAGGCGACCGGCGTGCTCGAACTGATGACGCATGAGCCGTTCAGGGGACGCCGCCCGTTCTTCATCGGGGACGACGTCACCGACGAGACCGTGTTCGGCATCATGCCCGACTTCAATGGTCTCGCATTCTCCGTCGGCCGTCGCGCAACCGGCGTCGCTGGGCATTTCGATGGGCCGAGCGATGTGCGTGAATTCCTTGCGCGTCTGCTCGACGACGATAGGGACGTCAGCCTGTCCTAACCAAATCATCTGCATTGCACGTCGCGTCGCGCACTCCTGAATGCGGTTGTTTTGCGTCGTGACGTGCATCTCGCATGAATTTTTCTTTTTGCGAGTTCCTGCGAGTTCCTTCAGCGCATGCCAGAATTTGGTTTCAATTGGGAGAAATCTTGATCCGGAACCATCTTGATGAATGGTTGTTAATACGCGAGTTGACCAACAGGAGGGGACCTGGTGAACCTCGTCGTCGTATCGAACCGCGTCTCGCGCGGAAAACCCAATGAACCCATGACGGGGGGGCTGGCTGCGGCATTGTTGCCGGTGGTGGAAAAGACAGGGGCAATATGGGTTGGTTCCAGCGGACGTGTCCGCGACGGGAACCACAAGGAACCTTTTGCAGAGGTCGAGGCCCTCGGTGCGGGCGCGCTGGCGATGCTCGATCTGCCGGCCGCGCACTATGGCGGCTATTACGAAGGCTTTGCCAATTCGGCGCTGTGGCCCGCGATGCATTCGCGCGCCGATCTGATTCGTGCCTCGCACGAGGACTACACGAGCTATCGCGAAGTGAACGCGTTCATGGCGCGCGCGCTGTTGCGCTTCCGCAAGCCTGATTCCGTGTTCTGGATCCAGGACTATCATTTCCTCGCACTCGGCGCCGAGCTGCGCGATCTCGGTGTCACGCAGCCGATCGGCTTCTTCCTGCACACGCCATGGCCGGCGCGCGCGGTGATCGCAGGCGTGCCCAATCATCGCGCGCTGATCGAAGCGATGCTGTCCTACGACCTGATCGGCTTCCAGACCGACGAGGACTGCGAGAACTTCCTGAGCTACGTGCAGCACGAGCTCGCGTTCGAGGTGCGTGACGGCGTCATCAACTCGTCGTTCGGCCACACTCGCGCCGCGGTGTTTCCGATCGGCATCGATCCCGGCAAATTCGCCCAGCAGGCGACCAAGGCGATGATGCATCCCGACGTGACGCGGCTGCGGCGCAGCCTCAACGGCGAGAAGCTCGCGATCGGCGTCGACCGGCTCGACTATTCCAAGGGTCTGGTCAACCGCATCAAGGCGTTCGACAAGATGTGGACGCTGCACCCGGCACTGAAGCGCTCGGTGTCGCTGCTGCAGATCGCAACGCCCTCGCGCGGCGCGATCGAGGCTTACGGCAATCTGCAGAGCGAGGTGGCGAAGCTCGTCACCGACGTCAATGGCGAGCATGGCGAGGTCGACTGGACCCCGATCCGCTACCTCAACAAGGGCTTTGGCCAGGGCGTGCTCGCCGGCCTCTACCGCACCGCGCAGGTCGGCGTGGTGACGCCGCTGCAGGACGGCATGAACCTCGTCGCCAAGGAATATGTCGCAGCCCAAAACCCGGCGGATCCCGGCGTGCTGGTGCTGTCGAAATTCGCCGGCGCGGCGAACGAACTCGATGCTGCACTGCTGGTCAATCCGCACGACATCGACGGCATGGCGCGCACCTTGGCGACGGCGCTCGCGATGCCGCTGACCGAGCGGCGGATGCGCTGGGAAGCCATGATGGAGAAGCTCAACAGCGGCACCATCCAGCAATGGTTCGCGGATTTCATCGAGGCGCTGCAGGATACGCACAGTGCGGGAAACGCGGCGCTGCCTGAGCCACCGAGCCTGTGGCCGCGCCGCACGGCGGATCTTGCCGCGCGATATCACTAGTCGCATCGCATAGCAGGATGGGCATGTTTGCGCTTGCCCGTCCTCGTGCATCGTCGTCTTCCGATTCAACTGTCAAACAGCCTGTTCGGTGTCATCATCCGCGTATGCGGTGATCCGGTATTCGAGAGGCGCCTGTGCGTGAGCCGAGAGGCTGCGGCGTACTGGATCGCCCGGTCCCGTCTACGCCAAGGCTTCGACGAGGCCAAGAACCCCTGGCGCGCCGAAGCTTTAGCGAAGGCGGCGAGCCGAGCGATGACAGCGCGGCTGCATCACACACGATCGTCGTCCTGGCCTAGTGCGCAATTGCGCACGGGAGCCAGGACCCATAGCCACCGCACCTGATGATGAGCGGGATCGTGGCCCCAGCATAGTGCAACAATTCTCATTGGGGGTGATGGGTCCTGGCCTTCGCCAGGACGACACCGAATGTGTTGCACGGGTTGTGACATGCTTTCGCATTCTCGCGACATGATTTGTCCGAGCTTTGCTTCTCGTTCCGCCCTCTCCTTGAATAGAGGGCGCAGGGAAAGCCGGGTGCCGATCGCACCCATGGGCCCCGAGCAAAGGTAGAAAGCTCGGGGGTGGGACCACAGGTGTAACCGGAGAAATCCGGCTTTCCCTGCGCGATGGATTACGGCTTACTTCGTGCTCTCCCCGGCGAGACTGGGCTTGCTTGTCACCGCCCCCGCATCACGCCATCGCGTTTTGCGAGGGGACACCGGCCGCTAGGGCGTCAGGACCACACGACTTCACCGTCCGCTTCAC
The DNA here is from genome assembly GCF_011058295.2 of Bradyrhizobium sp. 6(2017). NCBI lineage: Bacteria > Pseudomonadati > Pseudomonadota > Alphaproteobacteria > Hyphomicrobiales > Nitrobacteraceae > Bradyrhizobium > Bradyrhizobium sp. 6(2017). The sequence continues at coordinate 612,457 of NZ_CP049289.2, forward strand.
ACGCATTCGTCGACTGCGCGCTCGGCTCCCACCGCATCTCACCGCAACACCCGTGACGATGCGCAGCGCCCCTCGATCGGGTGAGACGGGACTTTCATACACTGAGTTTCATTTCTGATAAAGCGAAATGTTTTCGCGCGAGGGGCTTGCGCCGTCGGGCAACTCAGTGGCAGGGGGCTGCGGCTCTATCGACTCGTCATTCCCCGGTGCGCAATTGCGCATCTGAGGGCAGCCCGCAGGGTTGAGCCCGGAATCCATCGGAGCACGGAACAAGCGGCGAAATGGATTCCGGGCTCATGCTTCGCATGCCCCGGAATGACGGAGGACGGATCGGTCGGCTGTATCAATTGATTTGCGCCGGTCTCTGACCAGTCACTGGCCAAAATCTCTCGCAGAGGCAAGCGAGGCCGCGGCGCGCGGCTGCCGTCACCGCAAATTTACCCAATCTTTTCAATCCATTGGGGAAATTTCGCGCTCCGGCCCCGCGCTCCCTTGCAAAATCCGCCCCGTCCCTTCAAGAGAGGGCCTCCCGGAGAGATGGCCGAGTGGCTTAAGGCGCACGCTTGGAAAGCGTGTGTGCGGGAAACCGTACCGTGGGTTCGAATCCCACTCTCTCCGCCACATGCCATTGAAATTGTTTAGTACTTTAGCTAACCGTGTTCGTGACCCCCGGATCAGCCCCCGCCGTGGCAGGTCCGAGGCCCCCTAAAGCCAAAGCGAAATACGTTTGGGGACCTCCCGAAGGGGCGGATATGTGCATATTTTGTTCCACGGAGCCAATCTTTGGGGGCGGCGTCCGCCGGGCCCAGCTCCCGACCTGTAGGTTGTAACCTCGGCAGCCCCGAGGTGCTATGTCAAGCGGGCCATGCGGCGCGGCAAACATGTGAGCACAGTGAGGAAGCAGGGGTGACCGACCTGAGGGCTAACGAGCGCAATAATTCGGATGGTATCATCGTGCTACGTACAGGTGAGACTCCACCCCTGCCCAATGGCAGGTTGTCGAAGTGCCGCACGACCTACGCGCCGACGATCTGGACTCGAGGATCACAAACATGGAAACGAGCGACCCAGCGGATATCGAATGACTAGAGACGGACAGCGGCGGTTTCCTAAACCGTAGGTCGCATGTTCGAGTCATGCCGGGATCGCCAATAGTTTCAGTGACTTAGGCCATAGAACCCAAGGCCGAACCAAGCCGAAAAACGTGTAAGGGTAAGCAGCCGGGTAACTATCCGATCAATGCGAGGCGCGATGCTTGTTCGGGGCAGTAGCGCGGCCCTAGGAGGCGCGCGGCCGGGTCCGGGTGCGGGGTCCGGGACGGGCCGAAACCCGCTCCGGACAGCCCCGCTGCAATGCCTCGGGCCGCTTCCGGGTCGATCCTATGGGTTCGCGCCGCCTTTGATCCACGTCAACGGTCCCTCATCTCGTCGCGAGATGATTCTGCCTATGACCCCCAACGACGAACCACCGCCCCTGCCGGAACCTACGCCTGCACCCAAGCCGAAGCGCAAGGGCGCGGCAGATGGACGAGACGCTGGTCGAGGCGCGGGCTAATATCGAGGAGTACGCCGACGACTTGCGGCAGCTGATCAAGAAGCTCCGGCAGCGGTGGTGGCATTGAGGCCAAGGCGCGGCTCGCGAAAAGCCCGGCAGCCAGACGCAATGGAACCCGCACCAATATAAGGGTGTCCTATCAGCACTGCGCTGATCCAGTGCGCGACCGCTGAGCACAAGGGTGGCTGACATTCTTCTCCCAATTGAGGAAGCCGTGAAGCTCGCGTCCACTTAGCGCGAGACAGTCGAATTCGTGACCTAGCAACGGCGGACAAGCCACTACCGTCACGCCATTAAGATTTCACCATCCCCGACACGTAGATAACCACCGGAACGTCAATTTTTCTCTTTGGCATTTGCTGATTCGGGCCTTCGGCATTCCGCGCCAGTTGTCCACACGGCATCCACGGACTCTGCACTACGCACCATTCGTGTTAGGAATCGTGAATCGGCGCAGCTGATTCCGCCTTTCTCTGCCCTTGCACCCGGACGCCCTTCAACGCCCGGGGCACAAGGGTGCCTCGGGCACCGGGACCATTCCCGGCATGGAGAAAACGCAATATGAAGCTTTGGTGTCCGACAAACCAGCCGGTGGCGGTGCGAGAGTATCGTCGCCTAAGATTTGGGAAATGGGAAATTGTTCGCGAACACTGTCGGGGCTTGCCCCACCGCTAAAGCGAAACAAGCCCCAAACTTGGTCTGCCACGACCCGGCTCCCCTTCGGGGGAGCCATTTTTTTAGTGCGATTACACAGTAAGGATTCGGCTGACTCTGTAAAGAGTCAGGCTTTCTTTTTTGATGCTACAGGCTTCCTTTTGGCCTGCTTTTTCGACTTCGCCACCCGACGCTGCGGTGGGCTTTTCGACACCACCTCAACGGCGCGCTCAAAGCGCTGCCAAGCGTCAGATTCTAGTTCGATTTCCTTTTCCGCATGAGGCTTTTTCGCCATGCCACCACAACCATTGTCCAAAGTTCGCCCGAAAGCCGAAGCCCTGCCCGCCGCCGAAACACTTTACAAGCAGCGCCCTAACCTGGCTCCGCTAGCAATGGCGGTAATAGCACATTGGTCAGAGATCGAAGTAAAAACCGCTTCAATGTTAGCGTTTCTACTCCGCGCAGAGGCGGCGCCGACGATGGCGATGATTCAAGCAATCCGCAGCGCAAGCGCCCAAATGGATGTCATCGAAGCCGCCGGATCAGTAAAGATCACCGGCGAAGATCTCGAAATATTCTGGGCCGTCTTACGCCTTGCGCGCAAGGCAGCAAAGAAACGACACCCAATAGCCCATCACGTTTGGGCGTTCGCCATGGACATGACGGACGCGGTATTGCTTGTCGAGCCGTCCGCCTACCAAGAGATGTTCGTTAGACTATCCACGACCAAGGTGCCGATGGTCGGCAGCTTGGATAACGAGCGCGTCATGGTGTACCGGGAGCGCGATTTTTTGGAAATAATCGAGGAAATGAAAACTGTTGCGCGGTGCATTGACCTCGCAACATGGCTCCTTAATGGGCGTGACCCTGTATCGCCCAAAACATCTGAGCTGCTATTTGCCGAGCCCTTGTTTCAGGAAGCCTTGTTGTGGACGAAGAAGAATCGTCCTCGTCCAGCAGAATAGCCACCACCACGTCGAAGAATGTCGGCAAATCGCAGTTTATGGTTTCGGGCGCGCATCTCCTGATTCGGGGCAGCTAGGAATTTTGTCCATCTGGGCAATCTGAACAATAGCATGTTGATTTGGATCAGATGCACGCCGCGGCAATCTGAATTTTCCCAATCGGCTTTTGAAATGCAACGAGGCTGAACGGGCTCTACACGGATCGTCTCCTTGCACATAGAAAAAGAAAGTATGCGCACACCGATGCGTCGACCTACAAGGTCATCACTCCGTTTAAGGGCACTTAGCGCGCGTACTCATCTGTGGACGCCCCGCCAGATGCAAGCGGTTTTTGAAGAAGATTGGCACGTAGTCGGATGCTGCCATCTGTCCGGCCTCTGATGCAGCGATGGAGCTGCGGGCCCGTATGGGAGTTCGCGGACCGGAACCAAATCATAAATGCGTGCTCCAGGCACGATGAGTACATCTGGTTCTTCCGGCCCCGTCTCGCCGACTGTTGCGCCATACCCTCCTTCGACCGACTACACCTCTGACGACCTCTGGCCCGCCAAGATCACGCCTTGGCGGCAACCGGAGCTCTGTAGTTTTCGCACTTGACGAGTAGCGCCCAGACGATCCGCGCCATCTTGTTAGCGAGCGCGACGGTTACCAGCATCCGCGGTTTACGAGCCAGCATCTGTTCGAGCCACGAACCCCTTGGCGCACCGCGTTTGCTCGCCTGTTGCACGACCGCGCTGCTGCCGATGATGAGGAGGCGCCTGAGCGTGCGTTCGCCCATCTTGGATGTCGCCCCGAGCTTCTGCTTGCCGCCTGTCGATCTTTGAAGAGGCGTGAGACCCAACCAAGCGGCGAAGTCACGGCCTTTGGCAAAGGTCTCGGCCGGCGGTGCTAGAGCGGCGATCGCGGTGGCGGAGATTGGGCCAATGCCGGGAACGGTCATTAGCCGGCGCGATACTTCGTCCTCGCGAGCACGTCGCGCGATTTCCTGGTCGAGGTCCGCGACCTTGCCATTGAGGTCGGTCAGCAGGTCCAACATCAATCGGAACATGGCGTGGGCCGCTTTGGGAAGCGAGCTGGCCATCTCTTCTTCCTCGATCAGGTCGGTAAGCATCGCCACGTGCGACGGCCCCTTAGGTGCGACCCAACCATATTCAGTGAGGTGTCCCCGGATCGCGTTGATGAGCTGCGTTCGCTGCCGCACTAACAGGTCACGGGTCCGAAACACCAGACCCGCCGCCTGTTGCTGTTCGCTCTTCACGGCCACAAACCGCATGCTCGGCCGCTGCGCTGCTTCGCAGATCGCCTCGGCATCGATCCCCAGCAATTCTTGTGCTCAATCCTCATAGATCTGTTGCACTTCAGTAACTCCATTCCAGTCCAAGAGGCTGTAAAAGTTCAGCTGGGGGCTGGAAGTGACGGCATGTTTGATGTGTATCTAAATTATAAACGCGACTATCTGCTCGTGGTCCCGAGGGGGAAACCGATCCCGATCCACGAAAACCCGGGCCGATGGCGGAAGAAGAAAGCGGCTGCTGCAGTAAGCGACGAGATCAAGTTGACCGTGCAAAAACACGGTTACTACCGACGCAAGCTGGGCAAAGCTCAAAACTAGCCCTTCAGCGGCAGGGGCTCCACGCAAGCATCGTGGCTCTCTCATGCGTTCGGAGCGCGCCTTCGTCTTAGGCGGGCTTGGGAACTGCTAGGCGGTCCCCATCAGTTTCTTGAAAGCCGAAGACTTCAAATTTTCTAGGTTGCGTTCGCCGGCTCCGCTGCCGTTTTGCCGAGTCATGCGGCGCGGGCTGCCGTCCCTAACTGAACGGTATTGCTGTTGGCGGGATCGTCCCGCGTCCGCAATCGCGCCGCCTTGGGTCGAGCGCGATTGTGTCACGGAACAACGTCAGTTCAGAGACCTCACCAGCACGGATAACTGCCGTTCCATCACTGGAACCAAACTTTCTGCGCCCTGTTGTTCCCCTAACCAATGGAGGAACATCATGATTTCGAAATGCCTTGCAATCGCATTCCTTGCTACTGCGTCGATGACCGGCGCGGCGTCGGCGCAAGCCACGAACCAGGTGGATTCGACTACCACTGCCACCACGCACAAGGTGGGTGAATGGCGCGCGTCTAAGCTCGCCGGCGTGAATGTGTACAATGAAGCAAACGAGAAGATCGGTGATATCAACGAGGTGATCTTGGATAGGTCAGGCAAGGTGGCCAATGTCATTCTGGGTGTGGGTGGCGTTCTCGGCTTGGGCGAACACTACGTGGCAGTCACCTTCGATAAGCTGAAGTGGGTTGACCAACCGGTGACCTCGACAACTGCGTCGACAACGTCCGCCCCAGCGAATGCTCCTGCAGCGACTTCCGCTCCAGACAGCACCACGCGAACCACGACCGGTGCCGCAACTACGACCACGACAACCACCACCACTAGCGCCAGTAAGAGTTGGTACCCTGATCACGCAGTGCTTAACGCCACTAAGGATGAATTGAAGGCCATGCCGGAGTTTAAGTACTAACTCTCGCCTGCGATCCGAAGCCGCCCCCCACCGGGGCGGCTTTTTGTTTGAGTGGCCGGATCGATGACGCGTCCGTTGCTAGGGGGCGCCCTCTCTTTTCGCCACCATCGGAGCCATTGGTTTTGACCGGATTGTCTGTGCGACATTCTGACCAATATGAAGGAGTCCTTTGGGCGAGCGCAGCAACGCCAATAAACTTTTTCTGGCGATGATCAATTTTATACAGACGGCCCCGATCTATCCTGCACTTAATGGCCGATTGCCGGTCACGACGCATATTAGCAATCAGCCCGACGCGGTCCGTCGGGCTTTTGCAGATGAGTGAGTCGACTTGGTGTGTGACAACATGGAGAGATGCAATGAGAGCTTTCTCAATTGTCGGACTGCTGTTTGCAGCAGTGGTGTTGGCGACGGTTCCGGTCTCGCCGCAGGTGACACCGCGCGGCTTGGAGTTAAGCGTTGATCAAGCGCAGGCCTACACGTACCGGCGTGCTCGCGTGACTGCGCGTCGTGTCGACCGTCGCGTGTACCGCCATACGCGTCGCGCCGTGCGGCGTGGCGTTTATTAACGGAGCGCGATGGGCGCTGGTCGAGTGATCGAGCCGCGCCGACGAGGTGATTGAGTCACTGCAGTTCATGGATGTCGTTTGCCGCACTTCATGAGTCCGAGTTGTGGCCCATAGGTAGGTATGACCACTGGAATGTCGGCTCTTCGAGGTGAACCGGAAGTCCCCGGTTCGGTACCCACAATATAATGACCCGGAACAAGTGTTGTTCGGGAGTCTTAACGCTGCTTGGATCGCCTTCCTGCCCACGGCGTCCTGCTTAGACGGCTTCAGTGTCCCCACATTGGGGCCGTCTTGCTGAACGAAATTTTCAATAGCGGTCAATATTGACCAGCCCGAATTGTTGCGTCGGGCAAGACTAGCTCCATCGCCGTCCGCAATAGGCAAGTTATCGGCGACAGAGAGATCAGCAATGCTCCCGCCAAATACGGGGGATGCGTGATGTCATCTATCCAGCCAAATCCACTATACAGCCGCGCGGAGATCGGAATTCTTCCGTGCTCCAGGTGTGGCAAGCCTATGCGGTTGGCTTGCATCGAGCCTGCTCAACCCGGTCATGAAGTCCGTACCTTCGAGTGCCCGGAATGCAAGACGACTGGAAGCTTGCAGTTGCGATCTAGGCCACTCTAGGCGGTGTCTGCGACCTGTTGGGTCCGGCTCGGGCTTGGTCTGCTGACCGCTCGATTAGCTTATCGGCAGCCGGGTACTCCCATCCTGGCTGCGAAAAGCTGCCATGGTACGGCACTTTTACTTCGAACGTCGTCGGCTGAATGGTAAGCTAGGTGTCCCACCGCGCGGGACGAAACGGGACATGCCAGAAAATACCAACCACGCAATATTTGATCCTAAGGAGTTTCTCGCCAAGTTAGGCGAAGGGAAGACCATCCTCGCGTTTCGCAAGGATGAGATCGTCTTTGCGCAGGGCGACGTGGCAGATACGGTTTTTTATATCCAGAAAGGCCGGGTCAAGGTTGTTGTCATATCAGAGCAAGGCAAGGAAGCCGTGGTCGGCATTCTGGAGGCCGGCCAGTTCTTTGGCGAAGGCTGCATGAACGGCCATTCGCTGCGTATCGCGACGACGACAGCGATGGAGGAATGCCTGGTGACCGCGATAACGAAGACCGCCATGGTCGCGGCATTGCACGATGAACCCAAGTTTTCGGAGGTGTTCATAGCCTATCTGCTGACCCGCAACAGCCGGATTGAAGAGGACCTGATCGATCAGCTCTTCAACTCCAGTGAAAAACGATTGGCGCGCCTGCTGCTCCTGCTGGCGAATTTCGGCAAGGAGGGCAACCCTCAACCGATCAGTCCGAATATCAGCCAGGAGACATTGGCCGAAATGATTGGAACGACGCGATCCCGCGTCAGCTTCTTCATGAACAGATTCCGCAAGCTCGGCTTCATCAGCTACAACGGAAAAATCGAGGTCAACAGTTCATTGCTGAACGCGGTCTTGTACGACAAGCCCGAGATCAAGCGCGAATTGTAAAACGATAAAATTGCGCCTCAACGCCAACCGTCGCGTCGTTAGCGGCGACTAAACTCTTCGCGCCGGACATCGCACCGGCCCTTCCCGTACCTGGACAAGGGCACACCTGCTGAATATGGCGCCGCCCTCAAGCACACCATCGCGCAAGGCTGGCTGGAGATCTCGAGAGCGGGACGTACGTGAAGATTCTCCCGGCCGGAAACGACCTGTTCGCCTGAAAAGAAAAAGGACCGCGTCACGCAAATGAGGATCCTTTAGAGCACCTTGCGCGTTGAGGCTCCATCGAGGGGCTGAACCGGAAGGTGGATTATGAGCTACGTTCCTCGGGATATTCAAAGAAAGTTCGAACGGCGGTGGGCCGCTAGATTTGCGCGGCCAGTGGAAGCGCGCCGGCCCGAAAGGCATCAATCTAAAAAGCCGGATCAGCCCCTCGCCGCTTCCTTCAAAACCCAAAGAAAAACCGCCGAATTGAACCGGCGGCCTTAAGGCGTGCGAGCGCGGACCGTAAGCGCACCGTTGTACCGCTTGCCAGCTAGCAGCTGTTGGTCGAGCGGTCGAGAAAGCGCCGCAGATGAAACCTCTTCGCGTTCGTCACTCGGCCTTACTCTTTCGGTTCGGGATGTAGCTTGCGCTTCTCGGCTTCGTACTGCTCAATCAAAAGCGCGAGGCCGTCTAGGGTCAGTTGATCCGTGATCCGCATCCCGAACGGTAGTGCGCGATCTTCTCATCCAACTCCGCGCACTTGTTACACATAACCGGACTTCCGAACTGACACCAATAATGAAAACCCATTTCAATTTGAGTTACCGATTACCTGGTTGCCCGTAACTTGGGTGTCGGCCCATTCTTCCCGTTCCCTCAGAGGACTGTCGTAAGTCTGATGTCAGCCAGAGATGTTAGATACGGAACTCCCGACTAGTGAAGGATTTCATCTATAGGACAGCGGCACTCACTTGATCAGCACCGTCGCCGGTGCCACATCATACCCCATCGGGGATACGTCGGCCCCGACATACAGGCAACGCATCGACTGCCTCATGCGATGACGCATCCACTGCTCATTCAATGAAGGTTGTGCGTCCTGTGGGTGGCAGGCTTGGGCTACGTTCGAGCACCGCTCGGCGCAGCAAACCTCCACGCAAACGCAACGGCACAAGCCGCTGAGGGAAACCTTGGCGGCTTTTGCGTGTGGCCAGATTGGACTAGCGAGCAGAGAGGTTATCGGAGCGCGCGCACGTAACCGATCATCTCTTCGGTATCATCAGTGTCTTTGAAGAGTGTCCTCAGCAGCCGCCACAATTCGCGGTGCCCGGCTGTTTGGCCACCTTGCTTGAGATAGTCCGCGATATCCATTGCGGCGGTTTGCATGTCAATCGTACCGCTGACGCGTGCGTCGAAATCCGCCACCTCGCGCTCGACATACAAGCTTTTGGTGTCCGTATCGAAGACCAGCGCGCACCGATCCGCGTGGGTGACCTCAGGGCCTCTAACTTGACGGTACAACTCGCGTCTTAGGAGGGCCATGTTCAACTCCTGACGATGATGGTTTCCGACGGCAAGCAAAGCTTTTTCAGCTCAACTGGGCTGCGACGACCTCACTGCGCCACGTTCGGTCTTAGCTTCTTGGTGTGGAACTCAGCTTGATCGGCATCTTCTTCGGCCAGTAACTCGCGGAGCGTGGCGACCTGCCGCGCATGGTCTCGATGGCCAAGAGTGCTTTTGAAGTTAAAATCCGACATGGCTCACTCCTTCGATAGAGCCAGCTTCGATTTATGCTGCACCTCGGAAAAGCAAATAGCGAGTCAAATGTCGGCTAGTCAAAACAGTCCAACATCGGGCCCGCGCCTCGTTAGGAAGTCCCGTCAACTAGCCAGGCGCGCGCCCGGCCTTTGCGATGTCCGTTGACAGCGACCTTACTTCGCGGTGGACGACGACCGTTTTGTTGATTCATTTCGTGAAGAGCACGAGCAAAAAAGTCGCGGGCTACCGCATCTAAGCGTGTCGTGATTTGTTCGCTGGACTCCACAGTTGTGACGCCTTCTTCAATTCTTTCGGCTTCGCGAATGCAATCCATAGATAGTTCACGCAAGCGCTGGACTTCAGCGTCATCGAGCAAGGGTGCGATTTGTGCCAAGAGGTGCTGTGCACGCGCGCGTGCGCGCTCGTTTCGAGTGCCATCCATGATAGCCTCCAAGGGAGATGCAGTTTTTGAGTTTTCTGATCAGTTCCCCGGGTCCGAACAGAGGCCGTTGAGATCGGCTCGCAAGATCAAGTAAGCTAAACGCGGGCTATTGTGTCTGGTTCCGGACATTGCGGATTCTTTCGAAAGGAACAGCGGTTCTGCTGCGCTCAAGCGAGGTCGCGCAATTTGACCGCTGGCCTCCATGAGGTAATCCAACGCAGTTGATCTTTCGCAAGCACCCGGTGCCCCTACCAGTGATAGTCGTTTTTCAAGTCGCTTATCGCGTTGTCCAGTTGAGGCTTTGCGGGTAGTCCGAAGTCCGCGAGATCAATCCGAGGCGTGATCCGTCAGTGTGGGAAGACATTTCGACCGCGCCGTTTGATCGCGAACTTGAGCTAGCGGTGGTAGAACGCGACTCCCTGCATGCATTAGTGTTTGCTTGCTGTCGTATCTTTTGTGGCTGGATCAACGCGCAAACCAAACAGCGCGTCACCATCAACCCGACGCACTGGCGTCCTTGGGCCGAAAACCAGTAACTCTCACTTTCCTTGGTAGTCTCGCTAGCCCGCAATCAATTTAGCCTCTTCCCCTGCGAGCAGCCGTTTGAGCGTTTCCCGCTTGGCCGGATTCGACAGTAATGCTCCAACATCTTGTTTGCCGTGCCCCTTAATAAGCCTTGCGTTGTGTCGGGAACCAGACACTATGGCCGCTTGGCGCCCAGACCTTACACCCTCTGTTGGGAGATCGGAATGAATTCCTTCTTCCACGACGAAAACGTAGCGCTTTACCGCAAGCTGATCGCGGAAAACGAAAGCAATCCGTCACGGGATGAGGACCGGCATGCAATGCTGCTGACGTTGCTTGCCGAGGAAACGGCGAAAGCGAAGCAGTTACCACGCTTGCCTGACGCATGGTGAGCCGCGCCCGATGCGTGGACATCTGGGTCGCTGGCACGATGGGCCGATAGATTGATTTATCTCAAGGCCGTATCCGAAACGCGGGCCCAGCTTTACCTTCGGAAGGCAGCGATAGGTCAAGACAATCGGGAGTGAAGCATGTACCGGCATATTCTCATTCCGACAGATGGGTCGGAACTTGCGGAGCATGGGGTGGCGCATGGGTTGGCGCTGGCGAAATCCCTTGGAACAAAAGTATCTGTAATCTTCGTTGTGGAGCCGCTTTCAGAAATGAGAAGAGGGTCTCCGTTCCTTGAAACACTCGCAAAATATGCTGAGCTGCGCCAGGAACAGGCCACGAGCGTGTTGGATCGCGCGGCAAATGTGGCCAAGGAGGCTGGTGTTTCCTGCAAGACAATTCAAGTAGAGAACGGACAACCCCATCAAGCCATTATCGCAGCAGCCGAGGACAGAGGCTGCGATCTCATTGTTATGTCATCGCATGGGCGCAGCGGACTTTCCGCGCTACTAATCGGCAGTGTGACAAACAAGGTGCTGACGCACGCGAAAACCCCCGTATTGGTTTGTCAATGAATGTGCAGCAGACCGCTCGATGGGCCAAATAAACGCGCCGGAGATAATGCCCGGTAGTGGGATGTCACGGCCTGCCCCGCTGCTTGATGGCCCACAGCCGGTAGGCTTCGTTCTCGTAGGGTCGTCGCCGTCCCGCACTCCTTTCCGAAGAAAGTGCAGTGTGAGGGGTGGCACTGGTCCCGTCCGTGCCGGGATAGCGCCAAAGGTGCCGGGGCATCGAGGCACTTGCTCCTCGGCCCCGGCTGGCGGCGGTTACTTGTTTCGCGGCACTCGCCGTCTTGCCGCGCCAGAGCATCATCCATGACAAGAGTCGTGATGGACACGCGCCCTGGAAACAGGGAGACGGGAAGGAGAATGATGACCCGCCTCGCCCTTTCGACTGCGAGCGTGGAAAGGATAAGCCCGCTCGCAGCTTCGCGACGCCAAACCAACACAAACGTCGCGAATTAGAATCATAGCGGCAGCAGTTGTCGTCGCTCGCTTAGAACCCCCGCGTCAGCCGATGCGCCTTACGTAGCTCGAGGTTGGTGGGATCGTTGAAGAAGCGGTCAAAGGCGGGCGCGGGACGTTCGCCCGTCTTCCGCGTCGCCTGCGCCTCGGCGTCGATCAGCTTCGTGAACTCAGCCTCGGTAACGCCGCCGAGCGACTCGCCATTGGCGATGAACAGCTTGGCCATGGCCATCAGGCCGCCGTGCTGCTTGACGATGGATTGGAGTTCGGTTGCGCGGTCCATAATAGGTTCGTCCTTTCGTTTGAAGGTTGCCATGTGCCTTGCCAGTTCGCGGCCATGGCGGGAGTGCAACAGGTAGTTAATCGCTTCCTGCCTGGACATGCTGTTTGGGGAAGCGGCGATGACGGCGGCGATCATCGCTTCAAGCTTCGTCGGCAACTGGCCTTGTTCGGTCTCGTCGGTCTCGTTGTCGGTGTTGTTCTCGTTGTCCTCTTCGTCGTGCTCGTCATCGTCAGGGTCGTTTGGCGGCGCGGCAAACTTCGCTTTGCGAAAGTCAATGGAGCCGAACAGCGCGCGCAGGCGCTTCTGGTGCGGCGTGCCGCCAGAGGCATATCTGCTCACGGCACCTTCGTTGCGAAAGCCGCTGCACGCCGCGCAGTTGCACAGAGGCTCGTCGTCGTAGCGTTTCGATATCACGACAGTGCCCGACACAGTCACCGGGATAAGCTTAGTGTACATCGAGTAGAATGCGGCCCGGTGCTTCTGTGCCCATTTGATAAACTGCGGGAGGCTGCCGATACCTTCGAAGCAAAGGGCGATGGCGTCCTTGGATTGACCCGAGAACTCAGCTGGCACCTGCTTGGGCATTCGTTTCGACGCCGAGCATCGCGTCATCGATCATCTGACTTAGCGGGTGTTGATCATTTGCCGCTTGCGTCGAGATGATGACGCCGAGACTTTCACGGCGCTTGCCCATCGCTGTGCGCAGATTGTTGAGCAGATCGGAATTCGGCGCTTGCGCGAATTCGTCGTAAATCCAGAGCGACGGCGCGAGCCCATGAGAGCGCTTAGCCGCTGGGGTGAGCTGCGCACCTGCGTTTCTGATCGCGGCCATGATGATAGCATCGCTTATTCAGCCGCAGGTCACGGGCTGACGAGCTATGAACCATTCCGCGAAGCCCCGAATACCAGGCAAAGTGCTAAAGATAGTAGCAGGAGCAACTGTTCTGCTGGCGCTGTTGCTCATGGGTTTCATTTTTAGCGTGATATAGCGGTGCGCAGATCGCCTTCACCGATGGATGGTGGATGGACCAATAGCGGCCCGCTAGGCTTCAATGGGATTGCCGTCGGTACGCGAAGCGGCTGTAGTCGACGCCATGAACGACTACCCAACGAAGATCACGTTCGGCGAAATCGCGAAACCGGCGCGACGCGTATCGCTGTTTTCTGCAAGGACTTCCGCTGCTCGCACAACGTCGAGATGGACGCGGCGAGATGGCCAGACGAGATGCGTCTGTCCGATCTCGAGCCACAGTTTACTGCACGGTCGGTGGCAAGCGAGGCTCTATCATTCGTTCGGTAGACGCGCCGCAAAGGATGGGCACTGGCGGCTGACGGGGACGGCGGCGCTGCCCAAGTTTGCCGAAATAGCCAGCATGCTGGCTCATGCCATCTAAGGGGCAATCCGCGTGAGGTGAGCCTTGGTGGTGGCGTCCGGCAACGTCGGGCCTAGGCTCTCACGCCCTCTAATGGGTGTGCATGGCGTCGCAGGGGACGCCCCGCGGAGCCTAGAAACAGCCGCTCTAGCGCGGTTGGTCCGGATTTTCTTGCCACGTCGTCGAGTGCTCAGAAATCCACTTGGTAGCGTCGTGCTCCGTAACAAAACCCTTGATGACTTCCGTTTCGCCATCGGGCCACAGAATGTCGATCCTCCAGCCGGTGCCGGGATTTTTGCAAGCCATGAAAGCTGGTCGCTGCTCGATCATTGGGTGATTATGCCCCGACGGGACCCAGCTACAAGCCAGTGATCCTGCCCCACTTCCCTTTTTGACCTGCAATCCTATTGGGGTCTTAAATCCCGATCTCACGCCGATCCTTTCGTGGCCGGGAGTCAAGAAGATCCGGCAGCGGTGACAACTGGGGACGCGGCTCGGGACTTGGCTCGGTGCCCGGTTCGCCTTGGACATCGGCCCGACGCCAGCGGCTGATCACAAGGCCGATCAGGCCGACCACTACCAGCACGGCTCCTGCGAGCATAAGCCAGTGCGGTAGCCCCAACCAACCTATCGCGGACTTGATCGTATCCAATCTACTGCTTCACCTTGAGGCCTTCGCTTGGTAACCGAGCGATTAGCTGCGCACGAAAATTAGCGATATCTCGAAGTAGATCGTCGCGACCCGGAAGCTTGCGAGCGTTGGCTTCTAGCTTTACCGCCATTTCTTCCAGCTCCCGAAGGTCGGTCATCATTTCTTCGCCTTTAGCCCGATCTCGACCAACCGGCGGATGGGGCTCCGGGCGGCAAGAATTAAATATTGGCGCCGCTCAATAAGTCAGTATGAGCAGGCGCTGTACAATGGCGCCTAAGCAAACGAGCACCACCAACAACTTGAGAAGGTTCGCTAATCGGCCGTCCTGCGCAAACCTGTCGATTGCCCAGAAGCAGATGGCTCCCACGACAACTATTATCAGAACTCCGATCAGGACTGGAATTATCGCCATGGCTTCATTTTCCTTTTGCCTTCAACCCGATCTCCGAATAGTCGGCGGAACGAATGCCGATCACTGCTTCTCTGCGGTCGCGCTGACGCCGCTAGGCGGTGCAAGCGAGGATGATGGCGGTGGTGGAGCTTCCGCCGCGGGTGCCGCAGCAATACGTTCACCGGCCCAAATCCTGGTGCCTTTGACGGTGCCGACTAGTTTGCAACCCATAGGCGCTTGCGGCCCGACATGAACTTGCGGCCTTTTAGCCGCTTTAGCTGGCGCAGTTTGAGCAAAGGCGCTAGCTGCAAAGAGCAATGCGACAAGTCCGATTAGCGGCTTCATGATTCCTTCCCCCGCTGTCGAACGCGCGTTCACTTCCCATTCGCCTTCAGCCCCAATCTCCACCGCCGGTGCTTCATCGCAGCAACGATCGGAGGTAGATCGAGGCTAGCACAGACAACAGAAACGCAATTATTGCCGCCAAGAAGACCGGTGTCCCGGAAGGTGCCAACGCATCCCGAATCCACCGAAGAAACCTCATTTCACATTGCCCCTCAGCCCGAGCTCAACCAAGTGCAAGGGCGTCTCGCAACAGCCTAACACGTCGGTCCCTCAATAAAGAACGTCAGTCACCAACCACAGGTAACCTGGAGTTTTTCTGTGGATTGTGCGGCCTCTTGTCCCGCGCCTTTTTTGACTTCTTAGTCTCGGCGATGAGACGATCGGGGCTGCTCTCAAGCTGCTGCATCAGTTTTTTAATTATCGCATCACGAGTCTTTTTGCTCGGTGAGTAACCCTTGATCGTTATATCCAACTTATCCTTGCCGGCATGGTACTCGTGATCAATCCTCGGCTTTTTGGACACTATTTCAATCCTCCCCTTGTTGCTTTCGGCTTAGGCAAGGTCGATGCGATCTTCGCGGAACTCCGGTGGCGCCTTCATAAGCCTGCGCCGGCGCTGGGCTGTTCTTCCTGGCGGTGCGGCGGGATCGATAATCCTCTCGATGGCCTTTGTGGCTGCCAGCTAAGACGCCCTAGGTGGGGGCTTGCAATTGCCCTTGAAGCCACCGGTTCGTTCTCGGGGATTTCATAGGATCAACCAGATCAGCGACGGCTTGGGCAATGTCGTTGCACTCGGGGCATTCAAAGGTGAAGATTTTGAAGCCTGAGGGGCTGGGCGTGATCCGTGCCAGCGTGGCGGCTGTTCGACACGTTGGGCATAGCGTTTGGGGATAGGGGAACATGTTGCGCGCCTTTATCAGGCGGGAGCACTACAGAACTCTCAGTCACCGGTAGTTGCCTTTGGTGGACCGGTGATGATGCCATTTTGGAACTTTAGAATTCTCCCCGCTGTCCCATTTAGCTCATTCGCTGCAAAAGTTCCGATGGTGAAACACCGTAGTTTCCCGGAATCCCACAATGTTGTTGAAAACTCTAGTCTAACTCTTGCCGGGGCTAGATTTTCATCCCGATCAAATTTTCAGACTAAACCGGCAAGGGGCCGCGCGTGAGCGGCCCCTTTCGATTCCAATCAGTGGCCTGTTTTTGATCTGGCGAGTGGCCTATTTCGGCCAGTACCCATCATCGCCGAGACCGACATCATCGTTCGGAGAGAAATCGTGACGACAGCGAGGGACCGGGGCCAAGTGTGCACTTTGGTCATCATCCCGCACCGCCTAGGACGGCGCCGGAATATTGCAAGGTCAAGAGCCTCCTTGAGGATCTCGACCTCCAGGGTCTTGCGGCCGAGCGAGCGTTCGAGGTCTCGAACCCGTTCCTCCAGCCTCCGGACCTCGGACGCGGCGACCACATCCTCATCCGCCCGCACCGCTTCCTTGCCCCCTTCGCTCATCAGCCGTCTCCATCGGAAGATCAGGCTCGGCGAGAGCCCATGGCGACGGGCAACATAGCTGATCGACATGCCCGGTTGCAGCGTCTCGTTGACGACCAAGAGCTTCTGTTCCGTCGTGAACCGACGCCGGCGGGCAACGCCGGTGATGACTTCCACCTTCGAAAACGTCTCGGACATAGGCGTATGCCTAGGACTAGGCCTAGCTCCTCCGGCTAACGCCGGTGTCCGGTCAAAACGGGGAGCAGTTCATCTCGGGTTCTAGTGCAGTTAGTGCCAGATGATCGGAATATTTGCTCGGCTACATCGTGAAGATGACAATCAGGATCACACGGAAAGTGCGATTGAGACACAGCCAACTATGGTGATGCCATCCCATTTCATGCCGTGAACGCTGAAGCTGTCGCCGCGCCGCTCGTTGATTTGGGTCAAGAACGAATTGCGACCTACGGAAATTATGTGCCTAGAATAGTGAATAGGCTTCTCAGTAGTCCCACCGAGAACACCGGCCAAGCCTACGGTTAGGCAACGAGGTGTTTGCCGTCGAGCTTCTCCAACGTCGTATCGCAGGCCGGGCAATGATACTCACCGTTGGAGCCACGTTGAGACCATAACTCCAATCGTCGGAAGCCCGCGCCGCAGCTTGGGCAAGTTACATCCGTTTTTTCATCGCTCCGATCCGCAGCCCGTTTGTACTGATTCAGCGAAACCAGCGCGGCAGAACTATGTTCCGCCATTGGTGACAGGCAGTTTTCGCTTATGCCCGATATTTTGATCCGTTGCCCCGAGACGGGGAAGCCCGTTCAGACCGGGTTTGGACACCGAGAGGGTCATCCTTGAGACGTTGCTAAGTGTCTCGCTTCCGGCCGAATGTCCGCATTGCGCCAAGTGCATTACTGGAAGCCAACCGAGGTTTGGGTTTGGCAGGGTAGAAACCCGGTACTGCATTAAGAAGAATGGACGGTTAGATGTCGATTCGCACCTGAACCAGACCGGGAAGCCCTTTTAAAGAAGGCCAGACGGGCTGAGACCGGCGCGCATGTGAGCGAGTGGCTGCGATCGTCCGAGCTTCAACCGCCGAGGTGAGGTTAGACGGAGGAAGATCATTTGCTCCTGCCTTTTTCCGTTTGGTTGGCATCCCCCAGTTTGCCGCGAACGTATTCAGCCAGATCGCCAACCTCGGCAGTCATATCCTTTTCAGAGACGCCTTGGACGTCAGTCTTATTCTCCTCATTGTTGGAGCAAGAAACGGGGTCGAGTACGCAACAAAGCGATGGAATGCGCTTCACTTTGCGACATGATCTACTGCCGGGTCTGAGCGAATGGCTCCATGAGGCTGAGCATGTGGGCGATCAGATCGCCTTGAGGCTGAGAGGCTCAGGATGTAGGCGATCAGATCGTCAGTATCTGAGCTATCGATTATCAGATTAGGCATTTCCTTGTGGCCTGAGCGAAGAAACACTTTCAAGGAGAGAGCGGTGGTTGAGGTCATGTTGGCGATGTCCACAAAACTCGCGGGACTGTCGCGGCCCTCCCCGCCGGTGACCTGATGACAGGTACCGCAGAGAGCGGTCGCTGTTTTACGGCCCGAAGCAGGGTCGCCTGCAACGGGCTGGGCAAGGGCTACAACCGGCAGGACCAACGATGCGACGATAAGGAAGCGCAATTTGTCAATCCGATTCCTCATCTTTTGCTCTCGACGGTGACCTTCTCGGTTAGATTGCACATGACACACTCAAAGGTGCACGTGTCACCCGCTGATCCTGATGTGACATCGGAAAGCACCATCGGTCCGTGGCACTTCGGACAGGGTGGGCGTTCGAGTACAGTGAAGTTGGGATCGAGAGCGAGAGCATTGTGTGACATGGTGCTTCCCTTGTAACGGACGGGAGCGCAAACTCTCGGTCACCGATAGAAGCCAAGAGCGGACGGCGATGGATACCAAGCGCCGGACTGGCAATACGTTCCGTCCGGGAAGGTGACTATTCCCACCCGGAAGCGTTCGGGCTCGCAGTGCACGCCATCTTTGCAGCGCTCGGCGGGGCAGTGCTGATCCAGCAGTTCGCTCTGATTTACGAGGCCCTTCGATGGATCGGCGTTGCCTATCTCTTGTTCCTCGCCTGGGAAGGTTGGCAAACCCAAGCGGAAACCTCGCCGGGCCGCGCTGATCTGCGCAGAACAGCAGGTCCGCTGTTCTTGCGCGGATTTCTGTCAAACGTCTTTAATCCCAAATCGGTCATCTTCTTCGTGTCCGTGGTCCCTCGGTTCATGGAGACGGAGTCCGGCGCTTTGGTAATCCCGATACAGATGGCCGTGTTAGGATGCCTCTATGTCGGCATAGCCACAATGGTGCACGCAACCATTGTCGTGATGGCAGTTCAGTTAAAGCTGTTGCTTATAGATGGAAAGCGACGGGACATAACGCGCCGAGTTTGTCCGTGGCCCTCGCCTTCGTGGCGGGATGGCTGGCTTGGACCACGAGACGCTGAACTCGGGACCCACTTTACTCCGATCGAGTAATGGAACGAGCGGCCAGTGCCAAGTCAATGCGTCGTGTCCGCTAGGCCCGATGCAATCTCCGAGAACAAACGGATGGCTTCACCGTCAAGTGCTTACGGCAAACCGCTTCATTCACCGTTAAATCTCTGAGAGTGAGCAATATTGAACATCGGCTTACGATCGGCAAGCTTAGGGTGGCTTATCACCACATCGTAATGGCTTCTATCGGTGACTGAGAGTTTCACCGCGCTCCCTCCCAATAAAGGGGAGTGCCATGTCGCAGAATTCTCGCTTATTCGATCCCGGCCGTGCCGCACCTGGCCGTCCACCTTGTCCTAAGTGCCACGCACCGATGATGCTTACCGCCGTAACCTCGCGAACGGCCGGCATAGATATGCGCACATATGAGTGTGTCGCGTGCCGTTACACCGAGAAGACCACTGCGGACACTGGGGAGTAGTGGGTCGGATCAACGCCAAAGGATTGCGTGGGAGAACCGAGATGGAAGCGAGAAGCCACGAATCGATCCAGCGAGACCCCGACTATCAAAAGCTGGTACGGCGCCGCTCGTCCCTCGGGTGGACGCTGTCGCTGATCATGCTGGTCATCTACTTCGGCTTCATCCTGCTCGTCGCCTATGCGCCAAAATTCCTCGGCATGCGGCTGGGGACGGGTGTGACGACCATCGGCATTCCGATCGGCCTCTTCGTCATTGTTTCAGCATTCGTGCTCACGGGCATCTATGTCAGCATAGCCAATTCCAAGTACGACGCCCTGATCCGTCGAATTGTCGAGAGGTAGCAATTATGAAAAACCTCCCCCGCATGCTTGCGACGGTATTGTTTGCTAGCCTCCCCACACTCGCGCTTGCGGCTGGAGCGATCGACGGCGGCACCAAGCAGGCGGTTAATTGGGTCGCGATCTGTATGTTCGTCGCCTTTGTCGCCTTTACCCTCTGCATCACCTATTGGGCGGCAAAACAAACGGCATCGGCCGCGGACTTCTATTCCGCTGGCGGCGGCATCACCGGCTTCCAGAACGGCCTCGCGATCGCCGGCGACTATATGTCGGCGGCCTCTTTCCTCGGCATCTCGGGCCTGGTCTACACTTCCGGCTACGATGGTCTGATCTACTCGGTCGGCTGGCTCGTCGGCTGGCCGATCGTCACGTTTCTGATCGCCGAGCAGTTGCGCAATCTCGGCAAGTTCACGTTTGCCGACGTCACCTCGTTCCGGCTCGGACAGACCGAGATCCGCATTCTGGCGGCATGCGGCTCTCTGGTCACCGTCGCCTTCTACCTGATCGCGCAGATGGTCGGCGCTGGCAAGCTGATCCAGTTGCTGTTCGGTCTCGACTACTGGATAGCGGTCATTCTGGTCGGCGGCCTGATGATGATCTACGTGACCTTCGGCGGCATGAAAGCGACGACCTGGGTACAGATCATCAAGGCCGTGTTGTTGTTGATGGGCGCGACATTCATGGCGGGAGCGGTCTTGTACAAATTTGGCTTCAGCCCCGAAGCGCTGTTCGCCAAGGCGACCGAAGTGCATCCAAAGAAGACCGCAATCATGGAGCCGGGCAGCCTGATCTCCAATCCGCTATCGGCGATTTCGCTCGGCCTCGCCCTTATGTTCGGTACGGCAGGGCTCCCGCACATCCTGATGCGCTTCTTCACGGTGAAGGACGCGCAAGCAGCACGCAAGTCGGTCCTCTATGCGACCGGTTTCATCGGTTACTTCTACATCCTCACTTTCATCATTGGCTTCGGCGCGATCGTGCTTGTTTCGACCGATGCAGCGTTCCTCGATGCCAGCATTCTCGAGAAGACCAAGAGCGGGATCGCGGCGATCAAGGGCGGCTCGAACATGGCGGCGATCCATCTGGCCAACGCGGTCGGCGGTAACTTATTCCTCGGCTTCATCTCGGCGGTGGCGTTCGCCACAATCCTCGCAGTCGTGTCGGGCCTGGCGCTGGCTGGCGCATCTTCAATCAGCCATGACATCTACGCCATGGTGATCAAGGACGGAAAGGCCAATGAGCAGGACGAAATCCGCGTCTCGAAGATCGCGACGCTGTTCCTCGGCGTGCTCGCGATCATTCTGGGCATCATATTCGAGAACCAGAACGTTGCCTTCATGGTCGGACTTGCCTTCGCCATCGCGGCGTCATGCAATTTCCCGGTGCTGGCCATGTCGATCTTCTGGAAGGGACTGACCACGCGGGGAGCAATGATCGGCGGTTTCCTCGGTCTGATCAGCGCCGTCGTCGGCGTCATCCTGTCACCGGCCGTGTGGGAAGCAACGCTGGGCAACCCCAAGGGGTCGGCACCGATCCCGCTCGATAATCCGGCACTGTTCTCGATCAGCCTCGCATTCGCTGGCATCTGGCTGTTCTCGGTTCTGGACCGCAGCGCGCGGGCCAAGGTCGACCGCGGCGGATTCGCGGCGCAATATGTGCGCTCCCAGACCGGCATCGGCGCATCCGGCGCCACTACGCACTGAAGCCGCGCTTTGCGCACGTCAGGCCGGCCGTGCGAGCTGAGATAACAATCGCAAACGGGCTTGTCCCGACAGCACAGGAGCGGAAGATGTCGGAAATGCTCTACAGGGTTCCTGAAAACTGGCCGGCGCAGGCTCATGTCGACGATGCCAAGTATCGTGACATGTACGCCCATTCAGTGCGCGACCCCGAAGGCTTCTGGGGTGACCACGGCAAGCGCATCGACTGGATCAAGTCCTATACGCGGGTGAAGCGCACATCGTTTGCGCCTGACAATGTATCAATCGAATGGTTCGGCGACGGCACCACCAACGTCTCACTCAATTGCATCGACCGCCATCTGGCTAAGCGCGCCGACCAGGTCGCAATCATTTGGGAAGGTGACGATCCCAAGGAGTCAAAAAACATCACCTATCGGCAATTGCACGATGAGGTGTGCCGCTTTGCCAACGTGCTGAAGGCACACGGCGTCAAAAAGGGCGACACGGTCACGATCTATCTGCCCATGATTCCCGAGGCCGCCTACGCGATGCTCGCCTGCGCTCGAATCGGTGCCGTACACTCAATCGTCTTTGGCGGATTCTCACCAGAGGCGCTGGCCAGCCGCATCGAGGGCGGCAGCTCCAAGATCCTTATCACAGCGGACGAGGGTCTGCGCGCCGGCAAGAAGGTACCGCTGAAGGTCAATGCCGACGAGGCCGCCAACAAAATTCCGGGCACCGTCGCAGCGATCATCGTGGTCAAGCGCACCGGCGGGCAAGTGCCGATGATTTCCGGGCGCGACTTCTGGTACCATGAGGAAGCGGCCAGGGTCACGGTCGAATGCAAGGCCCAGGAGATGAAGGCCGAAGACCCATTGTTCATCCTTTACACATCGGGATCAACCGGCAAGCCCAAGGGCGTGTTGCATTCCACGGGCGGCTATTTGGTCTTTGCCTCGATGACGCACCAGTACGTCTTCGACTATCACGATGGCGATATCTACTGGTGCACGGCTGATGTCGGCTGGGTGACGGGGCACAGCTACATTGTCTATGGGCCACTCGCCAACGGCGCGACAACCCTGATGTTTGAAGGTGTTCCGACCTATCCCTCGATCTCGCGCTTCTGGGATGTCGTCGATAAGCACAAGGTCAATATTTTCTATACCGCGCCGACTGCCATCCGCTCGCTCATGGCGGCGGGAGAGGAACCGGTGAAGAGAACCAGCCGCAAGACGCTGAAACTGCTCGGTTCGGTCGGTGAACCGATCAATCCCGAGGCCTGGGAATGGTATCACCGCGTCGTCGGCGAAGGGCGCTGCCCGATTGTTGACACCTGGTGGCAGACCGAGACGGGCGGCATTCTGATTACACCCCTGCCTGGCGCAACGGACTTGAAGCCTGGTTCAGCTGGACGCCCCTTCTTCGGGTTGCAGCCCCAGATCGTCGATTCCGCCGGCCAGGTGCTCGAAGGCGCCTGCGAAGGGAATCTGGTGATCGCCGATTCCTGGCCCGGCCAGATGCGCACGGTCTATGGCGACCACAAGCGTTTCGAGGAAACCTATTTTTCGACCTACCCCAACAAGTACTTCACCGGCGACGGCTGCCGGCGCGACACCGACGGCTATTACTGGATTACAGGCCGCGTCGACGACGTCATCAACGTCTCTGGCCATCGTATGGGCACGGCGGAGGTCGAGAGCGCGCTCGTTGCGCACGAGTGCGTCTCGGACGCGGCTGTCGTTGGCTACCCGCACGACATTAAAGGTCAGGGTATTTATGCCTACGTGACCCTGATGGAGGGAAAAACACCGTCGGACGCGATGCGCAAGGAGCTGGTGGCCCACGTCCGCAAGGAGATCGGCCCAATTGCGTCGCCGGACATCATTCAGTTCGCACCAGGCCTGCCGAAGACGCGCTCGGGGAAGATCATGCGCCGCATCCTGCGTAAGATCGCCGAGAGCGAATTCGGCAGCCTCGGTGACACCTCCACCCTCGCGGATCCCAGCGTGGTCGACGACCTGATCGAAAACCGCAAGGCCAATCTGTAAGCGGGCCGCAGCCGGACGGCGATTGCAGGCGGTCGCCGTTTTAACGGGGGCGATGATCCGCTCGCCTGGATCATTCTCGGCCGACCACCATCCAATTCCTGGCTTGCCGGGATCTGGTCAGGGGAAATTAATGCCCAACGCCTTCGATGCCGCCAACGCGCCTTTCGACCGCCTGACATCGCAGGAGGTCGAGACCCTGCGTGCGGCACTGGATATCGCCTACTTTCGCCCCGGCGAAACGATCGTCGCCCAGAACGCGCCCGCCGGCGCCCTGTTCGTGGTCATCAAGGGCACCGTCGAAGAGCGCGACGGCGACGATCTGCTGGCACTGCTCGGCCCCAAGGACAGCTTCGACAGCCGCGCCCTCGTCCACGGCAAGAGCGGCCACGCCTTCGTGGCGCGTGAGGAGACGCTGTGCTACACGTGCCCCAAGGGGGTGACCATCAGCCTGATCCAGAGCAATCCGCGGTTTGCCTCGTTCTTCTACCGCGAGATTTCTCACAAGCTGGATGAGCTCGCCCGCGACGAAGAGGAGCGGCGCTACGGCTCGCTGATGCGCGCGCGAGTCTCCGAGCTGTTTCTGCATCCCCCGTCGTTCATCGATGCCAGCGATACCATCGAAGCCGCCGGCCACCTGATGCGCGAGATCGACAGCAACGCCCTGTTCGTTCGCGACGGCGAACGCATCGGCATCATCACCGGCATGAACCTGTCCAAGGCCGTGGTGCTGCGACGCCAGCCGATCGAAACGCCGGTGCGCGAGTTCGCGCATTTTGACGTGGTAACGCTGCGGCCAGATGACTTCGTATCAGCGGCTCTCGTGCTGATGACAAAACGCAACAAGCGCCGCGTCGCAGTGCATGATGGCGAGCGCTATATCGGCATCCTCGAGGATATCGACCTGCTGGGTTTTCTCGCCGGTAGCGCCCAGGTCGTCGCCGGTCGCATCGATCGCGCGTCGAGCAGGGATGATTTAGCGGTTGCGGCGCGAGAGACCGTCGCGCAGGTGCGCACACTGCGTCGCCAGGGCGTCAAGGTCGAGGTCATCGGCGAGGTTGTCTCTGATCTCAATGGACGGCTGTTCTCCCGGCTGTTCGAGATGGTGGCACCGGAAGAAATCCGTGCCGGCGGCTGTCTCGTCGTCATGGGCAGCGAAGGTCGCGGCGAGCAGACCGTACGCACCGATCAGGACAACGGGTTGATCCTGGCCGGCCCCGTCGACAAGGCCGCGCTGGAAGCATTTCGGATCGATTTTTCAGATGCGTTGGCCGACTTCGGCTTTCCGCCCTGTCCCGGAAATGTAATGGTACGCAACCCGGTCTGGTCAAAGCCGCTGTCCGAATATCTTGCGGATTTCCGGCGTTGGGTGGCGTTACCCGACGAAGCCGCTCACATGAACGTGGCAATCTTTTACGATGCGCGTGCCGTTGCGGGCGACGCGCGGCTGTTGGCCCAGGCCAAGGCGGCGTTGGTCGATCTTATCCGTGGGGAGCAGGTCTATTCGGCGCATTTCGCGCATGCCATTGACGCCTTCGCGACACCGATCGGGTTATTTAACAAGCTGGTCACGTCCGAGGGCAAGGGCGATGCGCTGGACCTCAAGAAGGGCGGCATCTTTCCGATCGTTCACGGTGTCCGCAGTCTCGCGATCGAGCGCGGCTTGCTGGAAACTGCGACCGACAAGCGCATTGCGCGATTGTGCGATATCGACGTTCTGCAAGCCGACTTCGCCCGAGAGCTGAGGGAAACTTTTCACTTCCTGCTGATGCTAAGGCTCGATGGGCAACTGGCGGCATCGGCCGGCACGTCAGGTACACTCGTGCGGCCATCGTCGCTTTCGAGCATGGAACGCGATCTGTTGCGCGACGCCTTTCAGGTCGTCAAGCAGTTTCGCGCGCTCATTCGCCGCCACTTCAATCTCTGCATGTTCTGACGTGATCCCCCGCGCACTCAAACGCCTTTTTCATCAAGCCTCGATCGGCGATCAGTCGTATCGGTTCATGTTCAAGGCAGGCCCGGCAGACGAGGTTGTCGCGATCGATTGCGAGACGACAGGCCTAAATGTGCGTACCGACGACGTCATCAGCATTGCCGCGATCAAAATTCGAGGCAACCGGATCCTAACCAGTGAGCGTTTCGAAGCGTTCGTTCGTCCCGATGCCGGCATGGGGGCCGAAGGGATCAAGGTGCATCGCCTGCGTCAGGCCGATGTTGCGCAGGCCCCCCTGATAGGGAAGGTACTACCGGGGCTGCTTCATTTCATCGGCGGACGTCCGCTGGTTGGGTATTACGTCGATTTCGACATCGCCATGCTGGACAAGTACATCCTGCCGCACATCGGGATCGAGTTGCCCAACCGTCGAATCGAGGTCTCCAAGCTCTACTACGAGCGCAAATATGGCGATGCGCCGGCCAACACGGTGGTCGATCTCTCCTTCGCGGCGATACTTAAGGATCTCGGCATTCCGCCCCTCGCCCAGCACGACGCGTTCAACGACGCACTGATGACTGCAATGATGTATATTGTCTTGCGTGACTTGAAGGAGCGGGGTGTGCGCATCGCGCGCCCCCGCACTAGCGGCGCCATTTTCAATCCGACAGGAGGATAAGTATCCGTCGTGGGTACCTTTGCTCTGCGCCGGGTCGGTCGGAGGCGATTGCTGAACTTATCGCATTCAATCGCACAAATCCTGCAACGCGTATCGACCATTTATTTCGAATTATGGCCGCTTGGAGAACCGGCCATTCCACAGGTGTCTGCTTTCGATCACAACAAATTCGTACGCCTTAGCTGACTCGAGCATTTCTCAGGAATGCACTTGTCGCCGCTTGATTCGGTCGAAGATCCCGAACGCCGCGGCCAGCATGCATCCCGCGATGATACCGAAGGTAAGGTCCTCGATCAGCGTAAGGCCGAAGGTGGCCATAAGCACGCTGGCACCGCGCCAATCGCGAAGCAGGAGAAGGAAATCTTCCTTCTCCGCCATATTCCAGCAAACCACCACTAGTACACCGGCCAACGTCGACAAGGGGATGAAACTCGCCAACGGTCCTGCGACCAACATGAAAACCAGGATAAAGACGGAATGCCCTATGCCGGAGATCGGACTGCATGCTCCGGCACGAATATTGGTCGCCGTGCGCGCGATGGTTCCGGTCACGCTGATCCCGCCGAATATAGCAGAAGCGACGTTTGCGACGCCTTGCGCTACGACCTCCATATTGTAGCGGTGCTTGCGTCCTGTCATGCCGTCGGCCACTTTGGCGGACAGCAGGCTTTCGACCGCCCCAAGAAGGGTAAAAGAGAGCGCAGCCGGCAACACGTCAAGCACAGATGAAGTTGAGAATGATGGCAATCGGGGGGGCGGCACGCCATCCGGAAGTTGACCAAAATGGCTGCCGACGGTCTCGACCGGCAAATGGAACATCCAGACGACTACCGAGGCAAGCACGACGGCAATCAACATTCCCGGCCAGTTCGGCAGCAAGCGTCGCAGCAAGAAGATCAAGGTGGCGGAGCCTGCGCCAACAGCGAACGCGGCCGGGCTGAGGGTCGGCAACGCCTGACCGAGCATCGCGAGCTTGGGCAACAGCTGTCCAGGTTCGGCACCGGGCAATCTCAGGCCGCCGAGATCCTTGAGCTGGCTGGCAAAGATCGTGACCGCAATCCCGCAGGTGAAGCCGACTGTCACTGCGTGCGGAATGTAGCGAATGAGCGAACCGAGCCGCAGCAACCCGATCAGCGTCAGCATGCATCCGGAGATAAAAACCGTGAGCAGCAGCCCTTCCAGGCCGAATTTGGTAGCGGTTGCTGCGACAAGAACGATGAACGCGCCGGCGGGACCGCCAATCTGATAGCGGCTGCCGCCCAGCGCTGAGACCAGGAAGCCGCCAATGACGGCGGCATATAACCCTCGTTCCGGCGAAACGCCCGAGGCAACAGCGATCGCCATTGACAATGGGAGAGCGACAATCGCCACGGTAAGTGCGGCCAACATATCCCGGCGAAAGCAGTTGAGATTATATCCTTCCACCAACACGGTGAAGATTTTCGGACGATAGATATGGGCGGTGGCAGAGCCATCGGGCATGGTAATGAACCAATCTGGATTCGAAAATTATAGCGTACGGCCGCCAGGACCGCTCTTTTGCCATACAGTAGGGGCGGCACGTTAAAACCAACACCGCTTCTAACAAGGACGCCAGACCAACAATGTCTTTGTCCGCGGAATCGCTTGATCCTGCTCCATTTTTTTTTATTGTTGTGAGCAATTTTGACCATAGGTCACTGGAAGGCTTCGGTATGTCCAACGACGCCGACCTTCAATGCTCACACTCACACCGCCGACGAGCCCTGTTTCAGGGAACTCAATCCTTCCTCCTTGCTTATCTCGATGAGTGGCACCACCACCGGCGAGCCGCATCCGCGCAATCTGATAATCAACACTTGATCCCGCCAGGGCGATATTTACGCGGACTTGCTGAGCAGCAGAACAGGATTCCAAGTGCCAAACGGAAGCTCCGATCATACAGAACAAGTTTGCGAAATTTGCATCCATAACTTCTCTTGCGCCTTCTCGAAATGGATCACGGGTGAATACCTACCCAGACGAAGCATTCTTGACCGGCAAGAGTATTGAAGACGGTACCCGCGCTGGGTGCGGCAACCCAAGACCAGACGTTGGTACTTAGTCCAAGCGGTTCCTGGACAGTCGTCCATGCGGCCACCCTGGAAAGGCTGATCCATCTCGTCTCGCCTGGCGTCCAAAGGACCCAGAAATTGAAGATCGACATGGTCGACGTGCGTGAACTCGACACGCTTGGTGCATGGTTGCTTGAAAAGACCTTGCGCGGCGCGTCCGACTTCGGTCACCCCGCAACACTCGTTGGCGTCGCCAGCCGTTATGAGGGCCTTATCGAAGACATTCGGCAGGTCAACCGCCGTACGCCCGCCAGTCGGCCGATCCAAAATCCTGTCGCCCGGCGATTGGAAACCATCGGCCGGTCCGCGTTCGGCGCAGCTGAAGATATATCCGTCTTTCTGCAAATGCTGGGAGCGCTGGGCGCGGCCAGCCTGGGCGTTCTGCGAAGGCCCCGTTCGCTGCGGTTGAAATCTCTAGTCTATCACCTGTACCAGGTCGGATGGCAAGCCATACCGATCATGGCCCTGGTCACCTTTCTGATCGGCGCAATCATCGCTCAGCAAGGCATCTTTCATTTCCGAAAATTCGGCGCCGAGTCCTATGTCGTCGATCTCGTCGGAATTCTCGTACTGCGCGAAATTGGTGTCCTGATCGTTGCCATCATGGTCGCCGGCCGGTCTGGAAGTGCTTACACCGCCGAACTCGGGTCGATGAAAATGCGCGAGGAAATCGATGCCTTGTCCACCATGGGTCTCGATCCCGTCGAGGTTCTGATACTTCCGCGCATCATCGCATTGATCCTAGCGCTGCCAATCCTGGCCTTCATTGGATCGATGGCCGCCTTGTATGGCGGCGGTCTGGTCGCGTGGTTCTATGGCGGGATGAGTCCGGCGATATATCTTGCTCGACTTCACGAGGCCGTCTCCGTGACGCATTTCGAAGTCGGAATAATCAAGGCGCCTTTCATGGCATTGGTGATCGGCATCGTCGCAAGCAGTGAGGGCTTGAGGGTCAAGGGAAGTGCGGAATCGCTCGGCAAACAGACGACAATCTCGGTCGTCAAATCGATCTTTCTCGTCATCGTTCTCGACGGCGCCTTCGCCGTTTTCTTTGCATCGATTGGAATGTGACGATGCAGGGATCCGGGGAGCAATTTGCCATTCGCGTGAACGATCTCGTGGTGGGATTCCGCCAGCAAACCGTGATCGACCATCTGTCCCTTGACGTTCGCAGAGGCGAAATACTGGGTTTGGTCGGCGCGTCCGGCGGCGGAAAATCCGTGCTGATGCGGACCATTATCGGGCTTATTCCAAAACGGAGCGGCCGCATCCAGGTCATGGGCATTGATATTGACGACAGCCACGGTCGCGACGTTCACACCGCTGCGATGTGGGGCATCCTGTTCCAGCAGGGCGCGCTCTTTTCCTCTCTGACGGCACTGCAAAATATTCAGTTTCCGCTTCGAGAAAACCTCGTCCTTTCCGAATCGCTATTGAACGAGATTGCGACCGCCAAACTCGAAATGGTTGGCTTGACGCCAGGGGACGGCGACAAGTTTCCGTCCGAACTCTCGGGCGGAATGACAAAACGCGTAGCCTTGGCGCGTGCGCTCGCGCTGGACCCCGCAATCGTCTTCCTCGACGAGCCGACATCCGGGCTCGACCCCCTAGCGGCTGGCGACTTCGACGAGTTGATCAAAACGCTGCAGGAAACGCTCGGGCTGACCGTCTTCATGGTGACCCACGACCTTGCCAGCCTGAAAACTGTTTGTGACCGCGTTGCGGCGCTCGCGGACGGTAAGATCGTTGCGATCGGTCCGATGCGCAAATTGCTTCGCTCCGACCACCCATGGGTCAAGGCGTACTTCCACGGCAAGCGCTCCCTGATGCTACAACCAGAATCGAGCTGACAAATGGAAACCCGCGCTCCCTTTATCGTCGTCGGCGCATTCGTCCTGGCGGCAATCGGTGCAGTCTTTGGATTCGTCTATTGGCTGCACAACACTGCCGGAACCGGCGCGCGGACAGTGCATCACGTCCAGTTCGAGGGGTCCGTCTCGGGACTACTTGTAGGCGCAGCGGTGCTGTTTAATGGAATCCGCGTTGGAGAGGTCACCAATCTGGGTTTAGTCGCGGACAGCCCCCGGCAGGTGAATGCGACCATCGCCGTCGCATCAGGTACTCCGGTGCACTCCGACACAAAGGTTGGTCTGGACTTCCAGGGTCTCACGGGCGTTCCCGTGATCATATTGGAGGGTGGCAAGGAGGTCGGTGCGTCAACGGATATGAAAGTGCTCGTCGCCGATCCGGCGGCCGGTCAAAGCATGACGCAGGCTGCCCGCAACGCACTCGGGCGGGTCGATTCAGTGCTGGCTGAAAACGCGGAACCGCTCAAGAATACGATCGCCAATCTGAAGATATTTACGGAAGGGCTCGCCAAGAATACCGGCGGCCTCGACTCCATCGTGGCCGGTCTTGTCAAGATGACGGGAGGCAGCGAGCCGGCGATCCCAAAGACCGTCTACGACCTCAGCCTTCCCTCCGAATTTGCTTCGCCAAGGACGCCGCTCAACGAGCACCTGGTGATGCCGACACCGACGTCGATCCTGCTGCTGGACACGCAGCGATTCCTGATTGCGCCGAACAGGGACCTTCCGGGATTCTCGAACGCGCAGTGGGCCGACAGCATTCCGAAGATGCTGCAAGCCAAGCTCATTCAGAGCTTCGAAAACTACGATGTCGCCCATGCGCCACTCCGCTCGACCGACAATCCGGGAGCAAACCCTCAGCTACTGGTCGACGTCAGAAGCTTTCAGATCGATACGGATCCAGAACCAACCGCCGAGATCGGATTTTCAGCGCGGGTCCTGGACAAGGAGGGGCAAGTCGTGGCTTCGCATATTTTTCAACAACGCAGGAAGCTCGACAAGCCTGACCCCGCCTCAGCTGTCGCCGCCTTCAATGACGCATTCGCAAGCATCGCGACAGAACTGATCGCGTGGACAGCCAATGCGATGCCCCCTCCTGGGTGAACGCAACAAACGGAATTTGAACAATTGATGCCAGATACATTATCGCCCGATCTGCTAGATGGTCGACGAGGACGAAGATTGTCCCGATGAGGATGGCACTGACTGCTATTGCATCGATGAACAAAAGCACTGGTGTGTCGCGCAAAACTTTACCCTATTGAAAAAGGCCGCAATGAACTGGCACTGTAGACGCGGATCGTTGCGGAGATCGTGGCGAGCGGCGACTCGGTCTGTTCGGTAGCCCGACGGCATGGATTGTCACCGCAGCAGTCATCGAGATCGAAGTTGACGGCATCACGATCCGGGCCGGTCGTGGCGCCGACCCAACGATGATTGCGTCGATCGTCCAGGCGCTGAAGGCGAGCCAGTGATCGGTCCGTCGGGTGCGGTCCGGGTGATGGTGGCGACTAAACCGGTAGACTTCCGCAAGGGAATGGAGGGGCTTGCTACCCTGGTGCGCGAGAGCATGGGGGTTGACCCATTCTC
The DNA here is from genome assembly GCF_011058295.2 of Bradyrhizobium sp. 6(2017). Taxonomy (NCBI): domain Bacteria; kingdom Pseudomonadati; phylum Pseudomonadota; class Alphaproteobacteria; order Hyphomicrobiales; family Nitrobacteraceae; genus Bradyrhizobium; species Bradyrhizobium sp. 6(2017). The sequence goes on from NZ_CP049289.2 coordinate 644,073, forward strand.
GGGAGCTGTCTATGTGTTCAGGGCCAAGCGGGCGGATCGGATCAAGCTGGTGTTCTGGGACGGAACGGGTTTGTGTCTGTTCGCCAAGAGGCTGGAGGATGGAATCTTCCGCTGGCCGAAGATCGAGGACGGTGTGATGCGTCTGTCGGCGGCGCAATTGTCGGCGCTGCTGGAGGGGCTCGACTGGCGGCTTGTGCATGAAGCACGGGCGACGCCGGCGCCAACACAAGCGGGATAGTTGTTGGCGGTGCTGCGGCGAAGTGAATCAGGAGCGTCGGACGCGTCGCCAGTTGGCGGCGAATATGCTCTGAATTGGGTGTGAGCGACGCCCTGCCTGACGATCCCGAGACGCTGAAAGCGATGCTGCTTGCGGAGCGGTGCGAGAGCGAACGGCTGCGTCAGATCATCAAGGAATTGCAGCGGCATCGGTTTGGCCGGCGGGCAGAGACGCTGCCTGAAGATCAGATGCTGCTGGGCCTAGAAGACGTCGAGCAGGTGGCAGCGTACGGCGAGACGGCGCAGGACGTCAGCGCACCTGAAGGCCGTGAGGTGCAAGCCGGTAGGCGCCGCGTCAACCGTGGCGCCTTGCCGGCGCACCTGCCGCGGATCGAAGTCGTCGTCGACATCGAGGACAAGACCTGTCCCTGCTGCCAGGGCGAGTTACATCGGATCGGCGAGGATAGAAGCGAGCGGCTGGACCTGGTCCCGGCGCAGTTCCGGATCCTCGTTACCCGGCGTCCCAAATACGCCTGCCGCGCTTGCGAGGACGGTGTCATGCAGGCGCCGGCCCCCGACCTGCAGGATCCCCTTGAAGCCTGCCAGATGGGCGATTGGTCGGTCGGCTTTGCGATCGGGAGCATAGACATAGGCGACGCCCGGCGGATCGGCGCCGCCCCATGGCTGGTCGTCCGCTGCATAGGCCCAGAGCTGACCGGTCTTGGTGCGCCCTCGGCCGGGATCGAGCACCGGCATCGTCGTCTCGTCGGCGAACAGCTTTGGCCGTCGCCTGAGCTTGCCGAGGAGGCGCTCATGCAACGGACGCAGGTGGAAGGCTGCTTGTCCCACCCAGTCCGCCAGCGTCGAACGATCGAGCTCAATGCCCTGGCGGGCGTAAATCTGAGCCTGCCGATAGAGCGGCAGGTGATCGGCATATTTGGACACCAGAACCTGGGCGACGGTTGCTTCGGTCGGCAGTCCGCCCTCGATCAACCGGGCCGATGGCTATGCTGGCTATGGCAAGCTGGCCGAGCGTGGCGACGTTCAGCTTGCATTCTGCTGGTCCCACATGCGGCGTAACTTCTACGAACTCGCCGCCCCCGGTCCCGCGCCCATTGCGGGCGAGGCGCTCAAGCATATCGCCGAGTTCTATGCCATCGAGAAGGACATCCGTGGCCGTAGCGCCGAGGAGCGCTGTCTCGTTCGGCAACAGAAAAGCCGACCGCTGGCGGAAGCCTTCGAGCAGTGGCTCCGCGCAAAGCTCGCGTTGATCAGCCAAAAGGGCAAGCTGGCCGACGCCATCCGCTATGCGCTCTCACGCTGGGAGGGCCTGACGCGCTTTATCGATGATGGCCGTATCGAGCTCGACAACAACGCCGTAGAGCGCTCGATCCGTCCGATCACGCTCAACCGGAAAAATGCGCTGTTCGCAGGCTCCGACGGTGGTGCCGAGCACTGGGCTATCATCGCCTCCCTGGTCGAAACCTGTAAGCTGAACGATGTCGATCCGCTTGCCTACTTGACCGACGCGCTCACCAGGATCGTCAACGGTCATCCGAATAACGAGATCGATCACCTGCTGCCGTGGGCCTATTGCCGTCACGACCTCAAAGCTGTGGCCTGAAAACAGCGCTTACTCTCTGCCCCGATGCGGGGCCATTCGAATAGTAAGCATCGAAGATGAGTTGTTAGCAGCGGTAAAAGCGCCGCAAGCGGGCTTCAGCGTTCTCTTGGCGACACTCAACCGGCTGAGATGTCCCGGTCGCCGGATACATGGTGAGGAGCTATCGTAGCAGGGGGTCGGCACGTGACCCACGGGCATTGCCTAAGTCGGCTTGTGGAGATCAATGTTTTTTGGATTGGTGGCAAGCAGTTGAAACAACGCTCGGTCGCCCATGTATTTCGCGGCCTGCCGGGTCTTCTCTCGTCCGGCAAGTAAGGTCCTGTCGGAATGATCGCGAACCTGCCAATCCCAGCCCCGTCTGCCTCGGTCTTTTAGGACTACTTCCAACATCGTCAGATAGATTGCGCTCGGCTTGCTGCAGCCACTCACATAACTTTAGCTTTTCAAGCTAGGCACAACAATACTTCGCTCGATTGCCTTTCGGACTAAGCCAGTTGCGCACCCCCTCAGTCTTCCGTGCTTCGCCATATGTGGTGCGGACACGCAAACACGCTCGAAAAATTAGTGAGAACACACCTCCTCGGGTACGTGCTGAGGGCCATCTACTAAAGCCCCTTGCTTCGACGACTTCACTGCATTGCAACCGCAGCAACGGAATACCTGCACGGCTTCATACCTGCCCACGGATGGCAAGTCAGCCAGGAGCGCCATAGGGCACCCGCAAACATCACAAGTGCACGTCTTTGCACGTTCTTCAAATACCGTTGGCATAGCGAACTTCCCCAAATGCGCTGTTCGCCTGAAACGGTCGATGGTGCGCCTCAATGAGGCCTAAGCATGGTGAGTGTATGTATCCGTACCAATACGGAGGCGGCCCTGACCTGAGATGAGCAAGCCAGCCATGAAGCCTACCGTCTTTGGTTGTGCTTGAATGCAAGCTTGCCATGAGGTCTTGTGCGCCCGACGGTCAATACGCCCGAATAGGCGTCTCGCCCGGCATTGGTGACCGAGCCATGGTTGTTTCCGACCGCACGGGAGCTACCGCATTCGTCAAGCTGAATAGCGAAGGCACTCCGATTGGACTGCTCACGGTGCAACCAGATATGCGAATGATTAGCTCAAGCCACTCGGTAGACCCGTTCGGGAAGGTACTTTCGCCCTCTCAAGGTCACGGCGTGTGCGCTCAGGTGCGACGCTAAAAGTCCTGTGCTCAGCATATTGAAACAGCGCGACAGTGTCTTACGATGCGCACGGCGACGAAGTGAGGCGCTTTCAACTCATCAGCCGTGCCCTCAGCCACCTATCTGCTCGTGCCCCTCTGGGGTGAGCACAATCGCCTTGCCCTCGCCCTCAACGTACCCCATGGCGCGCAACGTCTCGATATCGTCTGGGCTAACAGGACTGAGCAGGAGGCGCTGGGCTCTGATATCCCGCAGGACCCAACGGAGCCTGATGGCCTCATCGAGAGGGTGTGTTGTCAAATCGCTCATAGGACTATCCCGGAGACATTGTGGTTGGGCCGATGGACGTGAACGCCTTCTCCTCTTCGGCAAGGCGGCGCTTGATGTATTGCCGCTCAACGTCCGATAGCTTGGTTTGGAGAAGTCGGCAGTAGCGGGCAATGTTGTTACCATGCGCACGAAGGCGCACCATTTCCTCATCGGTCATCATCGTCACCCTGGCGGCCTAAATTGCTTTGTGCTGAAAACGGGCGATGCCCCTGCGGCAAGACCTAAAATAGTCGCTCCTGCTGTCAAGGCTTGCGGAGTTGAATTGCCCGCCGTTGGTTAACGGCCAGAGCGCGCAGGGTCACCGTGTCATGCATGTACGTTCCAGGGCGTTGCTGAGCCTGAAGGCGGCCTGACCCAAGAGTTAACCCCCCAGGGGCCACCGCAGTTTTGCTTTCCGAAGCCGTTCATCAATATTAAATTCCGCGAAAACCGTTCCGCCAACGGCGGTCAGAGGAAACTATAGCTAGATTGTTGGTTGAAGTTCCGGGAACAACGGAGGCTTCGGAGATGAATAAAGCAGCATTGGCGTTAGTGACCGCTGCCACCATCGGCATCTCTGCCTTGGCAACCCCCACACCAGCCCAAGCATGGCGTGGTGGTGGTTGGGGCGGCTGGGGTGGAGGTCTCGCGGCCGGACTAATTGGAGCGGCGGTGGTTGGTGGCATAGCCTCCAGCGCCTACGCCTATGGACCAGGTTACGGCTACTACGGCGGACCGGGTTATGGCTACTATAGCGGACCAGGTTATGGCTATTACGGCGGCTATGCCCCGGCATACTACAACTACGGCTACGCCCCCGCATACTACGGCGGATACAGCTCTTACTATGCTCGTCCCGCGTACCGGCGCGTTATTCGCCCCGCATACGCCTACGGCCCTGGGTACTATCGCGGGTATGGCTATCGCTGGTGATCGCCAGTGGTGCAGGCAACGAACGGTCGCGCGTGGCTTGACGCAGGGTTGAGCCAAGCCACGCGGTTAAGTATGCCGTCAGGTCCTCTTCGCTGGCTTCGCGTTCCACAATCCCCTGATCACGTCATCAGGCATGTGCTTGAGGATCGTGACGCCATACTGTGGGAATTCGGCCATCATCTGGTCACGGACCTTCATGACGACCTCCGGACTGTCAGAGCCCCAGAGGGCTGACAGGTACTTGTGGAATGCTCCACGCTGCGTGACGTTCTCCATGCTGTCTGAGATGCGCCGATAGATATCCTCCTCCGCCTTGAGACGACGCACGGTGCCAGCGTGGTACGCTTGCTCGTTGCGGATGCTCGTGCGGCCTTTGCAGCTTCAGCCTCGTGATATGCTGTCCAATCAGCCGCTTGCTCTTCAGGGCTGTAGTAGCGGCGCTCTGAGGTGTCTTTGATGGCTATGCGATACTTGAGGCCGCCTCTGCCTGTGTATCTGTGGGCTTCGGCTTCAATGCCGCTGGCGGTCCATCCCTGTCGGATAGCCTCGCCTAGCGTAAAGCGCTCTTGGAGCGATCAGCACACAGAACGGAGGAACTCAAATTCCTTTCGCCTGCCTGCCGCAATGGGTGCAGTCATGTCGCGTCGATTTCAGATTAGTGGTGGTGGGATGTGCGCTGACGCTCTTGCTGCTCGCTGCTTCAGGAAGTGGCGGGCGAAAAAGTCGCCGTAGAGTGCGCTATTGATGATGGCGATGAGGTCTTTCGGCTTCATCGCGTAGAAGGGCTTTTTGAAGTGCTGAAGTGCGAAGGCTGCTAGGTCCAATTCGGACCATCCAGCCTCCAAGACGCTGGTGAGCTTTTGAAGCTCCATAGGGCTCTCACAGGCGACGTAGAAACCCCCGAACGCTTTGCAGGTGTCGATCGCTTTGCCTCAGTGATGCCGCGCGGGCTGGGGCGTGATCGAGACCGAGCCCTCCTTGCATAGGTGTCTAGCTAAACGCCTAAGCTCCTGTTTGCACGGCCAGAAAGGCGTGTGGAGCCTCTGATAGCGCGCCTCCTTGTATAGGTACGTGCTGGATTGCCTAACTGATTGTCGTGCTTAGGCGCCGCGTCGGATTGCAAGACGAGCGTTGACGCGCCGAGATAAGCGTGCACAACTAGCGGTATTTTATATATCTCATACACGTTGATCCTCCCAACATCCCGCTGAACATTACGGTCACCGCGTATGCGGTCTATTGCGGAAACAAAAAGAAGTAGCGTGCGTTCAAGACCGCGCGCGCGGCTTCACGAGAGAGCAAGCGCTACCTCAGAGCACACAAGGTCTCACCCTCTCGTTAGCGCGGCTATTGGGAATTATTCCCGCATCGCACGCGCTTTGACACCCTATTGAAGCGCTACCCAGCTGGAGATTTCCGAAGCATCGCAGCCCATGCCGCCGTAAATCGCGGCTTGGGCCGCCGAAGTAACGATTGTGCAGCCGCTCGTTAGGGATATTGCGCCGACATAGAGTTCAACATTTTCGTCGTGCGCGCCTCTCGGGAAGCCAGAGTTCGTGCGTTCGGCTATCCGAGCTGCCCCCAAATAGAACGCCTTCTTCATCGAAATCTTCTTTGAAATGAACGGCTCAAGTTCTGCGGCTTCGTCCGCAAAGAGCTTTCTAAACTCCTTCAAGGCAATTGAGGGAACTCCAATAGCGCCCACGTTGAGCATGTCGGTCAGCACGGTCTTGAGATTCCCAGAGGCCGTTGCGATGGCGTGCAGTCCGTCTGTGTCGATGATGCACAAACACTCCGGCTCATCATTACTCATCATCCAGCTCCAACGAACGGAGCTGTTCAGGGGTGAGCGACTTAACGTAGTCGAAGTAGGGACGCTGATACTGCGGTTTTAGTCCGGTCGCGCGGTAGAGGTTGATTTCTGAAACGAGACCTTGCTCAAGCATCTCATCAAACGCGCGCGCGAACTGGAAGCCATACTTGGAGAGCTTTACTTTTTCTTGGGGGACCGGGTCCTTGCCTGGTCCGCCACGTCGCTTGAGGTAATCAGGGTTACGATTGTGAACGAGACGCTTCCATTTCTCGTAACTTCCCGTCGTGTAGATGCCCAATTGCTCAAGACGCAGAACAGTCGCCTCTTGGCTGATCTTAAGGCGTCGCGATGCCCATCTGACGTGCTCCTCATCGGGGGTAATCTGGGCATCATTCTTTAGGCGCAGAAGCGTGCCTGCGAATGCTTCCGGGACCAAAAAGCTCCCCGCAAATCGATTGCAGGTGCGCTCTATGGAGTTCCGGCAAATGAATGGGTCAGAAATGCCTGAACTGCGGTGCAGAACGTGCGCAAGCTCATGCGCTAGTGTGAACAGTCGTCGCCCCCACGTTTGCGCCTTCGTGTTCACCACAATCACGGGATGGCGCGCATCGTATAGGCAGAACCCGCTTCCATCCTGTTCAGGGAAGCTGTGGTGCAGGACAAGAACTCCACGCGCTTCGATCTTTTGCCGACATATCAAGTAAAACGCGCGGTCGTCCTTGGCCTCTATTTGATCCTCAAGCGTGATATCGAAGTATTGGCGTGCACTATGAGCAATTCTCGTTACGCCAGCAGAATCGCTCGCCGTTAGGCGAGGCATCTCAGAGGGAGCGGAACGTGCCGTGTGTCCTTTAAGCGCCTTCTGAACGCCCTCTCCGAATTGTATCGCCCTGAGAGTTTCCTTCGTCTTTGCTTTGGGTTGCGGTTTGTCTGACCGAAAGTCAGGAAGAGTGTCGTCAAGCTCAGGAGCGGTCTCCCTGAAGAATGTAAACACAGGGACGGCGAGTTCATTCGCAATCCGATTGAGGATGCCTTGCGCTGGCTCTGGCTGTCGGTCAAGTTCGCTGCGCAGCGTGCTGGCGTCGATCTCAAGCCGCCTGGACAGTTCGGCTTGCGTCAGGGAGCGAGCGCGGAGAACGTTCGCAAGGATGGTAGGATTATAGACCACTGTCGTCCATCGGAAGGAGCGCGGATTCATGAAGTATGGGGATTTCTCAAGCCTAATTCAACTAGGAGTAAGTCTACACGTGGGGACAGCCGTTCTGCAGCTTTACGGCGATCTTGGCGTGCAGCCGTTTCTGCGATCTGTCGCAAGAACAAAGAGCTTGTTCGTAGTTCTAGAGCGTGACCAGCCTGTATCGGAGTTGCTTGATGAGCTGGATCGCCTGGAGAGTGATTACGAGATTTTCAAGATCAACCTATTCAAGGAATTTACGAAGTACATCGTCATCAATTCAATCGTCGCTGCAGCCTTGGCCATGATCTTGGTTGTGATTGCATTCAAAGCTGATGACCTGATTTCGGAGGCGTGGGAGCCAATATCCATTGCCTTCGTGTTCTTGTCTTTGTTCCCCGCTCCCGCAACGCTCGGCGTTCTGTCATGGGACGCTGGTCGTCAGCTAAAACCCATGAAGGCTAGAGCCGACCAGCTGGAGGTAGATGCTGGCAGTCTAGCGGGAAGGCTCTGAACTGACCGCGCCAACCAAGGGGAATCCTTGCATCTGCACTTAGTCAGCAAAAACCTACATTAGGTGCAGTCAGCCTCTCGTCCGAGCATGCCGACCGAGCGCCGAAGGCTCAGGAGATGCGCGCGATGACCGACAAGACGTTCAAGTACGTGCCGTTCGTTACCGAAGTGATGACCGCCCGCGAGCCGCACCTATCGAAGCCGGACACAAAGGGCGAATACGCCGATGGCAAGTACAAGACTGAAGCGACTGCTGACAAGGCTTATGCGGAACGCTTCCAAGAGGAAATCCAGAAGGTCGCGGACGACAATTTCCGCAGCAAGAAGAACGTCCACGTTCCCTGGAAAGAGACGAAGGAGGGCGAGATTGCCTTCATCTTCAAGTCCCCAAGGAAACAGCCCGAACTTGCCGACGCCAAGGGCAATCCTATCCCACTAGGCATCGTCATTCGTAGTAGGTCACTCATCCGCATTTCGGGCGTTATTGCTGCTTGGGAGCGTGGAAGCAAACGCGGCGTATCGCTATGGTCGGACGCTGTACGCGTGATTGATCTAGCGAAGGGCTTTGATCCCTTGGCCGCGTTCGGTCCAGCTGAAGACGGCTTCGACGTGACGACCCCCGCCCCACAGTGCCGCCATCCAGAGTGCCCGTTCAATCGTCGCCAGAGCCCATAGACGCGGCTATCGCCTTCATAACTTCAGCGCCGTAGTCTACCTTGTTGATGACCTTGCGGAGGTCCAAGCGCTGGCCCGACGAGTACACCTGCAGGACGCACAGGGACACTCCGGGTGGAGGTCCCCACGTTTGGCCGACTTGATTATGTTGACGCGTTTGGGTTAGCGAAGGAAAGAATTGCCGGTTCCCGTACAGTCCCTTGAGCTCACGGTTCGCCCGATCCGACGCCTGCGTGTGGCTGGGCCTACGGCGAGGCATTCACGGTAAGCTGCTACGCGTCCTCTAAAACGCCGAGATCGATAAGTTTTCGCCGCCGGATGAATCGCAATATTGCCGCGTAACCGGTCTCCGTAAGCCGGAACATTTCCCGCTCTGGCCTTGTGGCGCCCGCTTCGATCGTGATCATTCCGGCCTTCAACATGTCTCGGGACACGCCATTCTCGATGACTAAGGGGTGGCCGTTCATCTCGAAAAGTCTCGGAAGGATTGACCCTACGGCGATCATTCGTCCCGAGGCGATTGCGGCCGCCACGAGGGCGGTTGCCATCCGCTCGCGGGGACTTCGTGCGTTCGCGTGTGGCGTAGTTATTTCGAGACGTCTCGCGCCCAGGGGCTTTATCGGAACAGAGGCGCGCCGACCGGAAATGCTCGCAAAAAACTGGTTCGCCGCTCGCCGATCTGTGTCCTCGGACAGGCCGCCGAGTGTCGCGGCGCGGCGCTCGCGGCTCTCCAGGGATGGGTTCGATGTTCCTTCACCGCCATCCGTTTGGTTCGTCAGTGGGCCGCGGCCGAGATCGTGACGACCAACCTCCGCAATGAGTTCACGCTCGCGAGCCAAAGCGTCCTTTTCTTGATCGAAGAACCCATCGAGGAGATAGACCACCGATCTGCCTGCACGATGGATGGCGCGGATGACGTTGAGCTTATGAGAGCGCAAGGTGATGTTGCGGGCGTCGGACTCATGATTCAAAATGCGTGACCCTGTCCCCTTGCCAACATAGAACGGAGTAAAGTCTGGCTTGTGAAGCATGTAGACATAGAACGGCTTGGCGGTGTCTAGCTTGGCTCGCAGGGCTTGGATTTCGTACAGAAATTCGATCTCGTCCTGCGCGACGAGGTCCCTAGTTGTGATGCCGCTAATATCAACCATCTCAGTCATCGCTTCGACCTCTATGTTCGCTCTCGTTTGCCCACTCAGCCAATGCCCGCCGATGGTTTGCTTCCGCCTCACCGCGCTGATGGATGATGTGGCCGCGGACCAATTCCGCTAACCGCTCGGCGTTCGCCTCAAGCGCCATCTCGATCGGCCGTTCACCGTTCGTAAGAATTGCGGCCTCGACCCAACTGCCTACACTGTCGTGTGGGAGGAACGTCCCTCCTCGTCGCTCTCCGAGATCAACCTGCAATGCATAGCGACCTTCCGATGGGCGTCCTCCCAGCAGTTCGGCGCACGAGATGGAGGTGACCGGCAGCCATGTCGCGTAAACGTGCTCCCACTGGCGCGCTCCACGTGCATCCATTTTACTCAGCGCGAGCTGCGCTTGTTCAACTTCATCAAGCTGACTTTGCAATGGCACAGTCTGGTCCCCCTCTTCAAAAAGTGGAATCCATTTCCCCTCTACGCCAGACGCTGAACCGAGTTCAATTTCCGCAACGAGCTCATTCCCATCCTTGTCCTGAGTGGTGAATCTTTCCATCCCTTCAAGGTAAAACCACTTCCGGCGACCGGCCCAGTTCCACCCGTCTCGGTCGAGCATGTCGGTGACAGTGCGGATTTCGAACATTGGTCTTGGCGTCTCCCTTTCGTCCGCTGGACCGATTGCTAGGCGGACTTCACGGCCTATCGTGACGGTAACCGGAATGACTCGATTCCCCCCGTTGGGACCGACCACTTTGATCTCGCGTTCGTATGGGCCAGCCAATAACTTCACGAAAATGGGCACGCTTGGGATGGGCGGGAAATTGTCCCAAACTTCGTAACCGTGCGCGAGCGGTCCGTGCGGCAAAAGGGACGACCCCGAAGGGCGGATCGTCTCAGTCTCAAGGCTATACGTGCCGGATCGATCGCCGATACAGCGTAGATACTCGCGCAGACCCTTACGTGTGGCCACGGCCGTTGCCATGGCTGCGATCAACTCGGCCAACTTGTCCCAGTCTTCCGAATGGTTCTCGCTGAACCTGCTCGACCGCGCGGTGACCCCGGCCTCAATCTGAGTACCGCGGAATATATCGACCAATACATCTTGCGAACGGAGCCCTAAGAAGTGAGCGATTGCTTTCGCGAGCTGAGCATAGTGCTTTGGTTTCTTCGCGAGGCGTTTGAGCCGATCCGCGTTTGGTTCGCCGTCCAATGGAAGCGTGACGCGGTCTAGTTTCTTAAGGGGAACGCCTTCGGTTGGCCAAGCGAGATGGACGATCCGCGTCTTCGAGCCACGTTCGTCGGCCGCGGCATCATGCAGCAGGCGCGCCAGCCTGAGTGCGACCTTCTTCCTGTCGGACTCTTTGTTGAGAATCTTGTTTTCCTGAATTGCTCTAGCCACCTCGTCGCGTTCCCATTGCCGCGCAGCCTCACGAGTTGACATCTCGATGATTTCCGCGCTCATCGCCTGGGCCTCCCCAGGTGGGCCGCCCTTGTCTTGTCCTGACGGCGATAGCAACGCCCGCGACGACCTTTTGAGGGATGGAGCGCAGTCACCAAGCCTCGTCGACCGATTAGTACGGCCACGCGGCAAGCACGAGCGGCGTCCTCGGGGTCAACGTCACCGCTTCCAACCAAATCACAGGCCGCCTCGCGGCTCAGTCGGATGGTCTCGCATCCATTACCTGCATGCAGTGCCACATCGGCATTCGCTATGACCAGGTCCAGAACTGCCACCCGGATGCCCCGTTGCTGAATACGACGCCGGGCGTGAATACTCATAATGCTTGTATATTTGGTCATCGGTGGTCCTCCCTTCGGTCACCGGTAAACCGCAGTCTTGGCTGCCTGTCGTTCTTAATTATGTATCAGAGGGCGATTTTTTTGGGAATAAATGGGTTCATAAATTAGGAATATTGAGCTCTCTTCGGCATTGCAATGGGACGGCATCGTTTGGTTGACCGCAGGACCAATTGTGCCGGCGCCCGATGCACCTCGTAAGGGGCCAGCCTATCGCGCTCGCAGTAGGCGAGAAGCGCAAACCCGCTGCCGATCTATCTCCGGGGCACGCGTGATGCGATCGGATGCCAACTGCGGGAATGCTGCGGACGCCGCACCGCCATCGGGTTGACCTCAAGATCATCATAGCCAAAACCGGGGCACAGCGCTGGCGCTACAGACTTGATCGAATTGCTGAACCCAAATTTTGAGAGGTAGATGGCGCTTCGCACGATCGGCAGCAGATTTGCCAGTCGGGCGAGCAGCGCGCTCAGCGGTGCTGAGGTTCGAAAAATCCGCAGCAGTTGCTTTATCGTTTTCTCTCGCTCCCCGGTTCGGCATCGGGAAGCCCGATCATACTGAGACGATCGCGCAAGGCGGCAAGCCGGGCGGTCAGATCGAACATCTAGGCGGGTGAAGAAATCCGTTCAGCAGATTCCACTTGGCTCCCGCCACGTACTTGGTATTGACGTGGAGGAGTTCTGTAGAGAAGACAGAGGCGCCCGCCCCCGAAGCACGTAGATCTCAAGCGCAATGTCGTGGGGGTAGTGATCCTTCAGGCCACCGCTACTCTTCACTTCCCGCAGTCCCCAGGTGCCGGGTGCGAGGCGTTCCAGTACGTCCACCCGGATGCGGATGTTCTTGTGCTCGAAGGCTGCCTCGAAGATGGCGGGCACAAACGCAGCGCTCATAAGAGTGGCCGTGTGGGAGACGGCCTCCGCGTGCTGCCACGGCTCTTCGTCTATCCGCACGCCCCCGGGAAACAGCAAATCTCGATAAATTGAGGTGCACTACACCATACCGGCCAAAATTTTCTGAATGCGCTGTTGGCGAAACACGGCGAGGCGGGGTCAATGCATCGCACGTGGTGGTACATCGCCAATATGCTGGAGCCGATATCGTGGCCGTGGTACCGATTGGTTTTGCTTATCGAAGATAAAATTCACGCGGATCAGCACGGCAATCAACGCGTCTTGCGACAACTCGGCGGTCGCGTATTCAAAAAGGTTGGGTCTTGACTCCTTCACGGCGTCTGAACTGATTTAGACGTGTTGAGTATCTACCTCACCCCGCCCTTGCCTTTCTTGCGGCAGATCAACGGCTTTTTGTATCGTTTGTATTTATGGTTTTGTCTGTCGGGTCGCTGACCGGATGTTGTGGTTGCGTCAAAAACAGCTTGGTGGGGACGAAATGCCTGAAGCGATACGCAGTCAGAGTGAAGCTCGGCGAGTTGCGAAGACCGCGTACCCTTATCCAATCTGCCTAAGGCAGTTTTCTGAAGAAGTGGAGTATGGCGCTGCTCGCATCCGGCGTGTTCTTTGCCGGCGTGCATACGCTTACTCCCTAACAGATTTGGCTTACTACTGATGCTCCCCGAACATGATACTTGAGCAGAAGCCTGCCGCTCACGTCCTTCTCGTTGCGCGTCGCGCGATAGGGCGGGCACATCACGCCGCACGCGCCCCGCATTGGTAGGGCTAGATCACGGTGAGGGCCCCGGTAGCGCTAGCAATCGAGGATGTCACGCAATGGTGGAAGTGTCTAAATTGGACGAGCTGAGTTCATACGAGCGCCGTGTGTATGAAGCGCGGGTGCTTGCAGATAATAAGCGGTTGTCGTTAGAAGCTCTTAAAGCTCTCGCTGCCGAGTTCGGCGTGGCGCGCGCGCGTGCGGCAACTTGAAGCTCGTGTTCTTGAGAAGATGGGCGGATATCTCGGTCAATCAGAGGAATAGCCAGACGTGAGTTCTCAAGGGTTCAGGGGCCAACTCCAAAGGCCGACCTCCGACCGAAATCTTAAAATGCGCGTTTGCAGAATTCCCGCATGGGTTTACTCCGTTGAACACGCAATTTCTCTTTACATGACCCGCTACTGGTTCATCGTTATCAGTGGGCAAGATGTCAATAGCTCCCCTCAATCAAGGAGGAGAGTACATGAACGGGCGCGTCATTCTCAACAATGCCAGAGAGCAGCTGGCCGCCGAAATCTTCGCCTATCGCGAACCAAAACCAGCCCCACTTAAAATTTCGCCCTGGCTCGCAATAAGCCTATTGCAGAACGCCATTCGCCGGGGTGAAAGCGAACTCGCACAGCGAGCGGCGGCAACCCTCCTTCTAATCGCACCAGAACGCCTTTGGCGACGCAGCGGTGCTACCGCTTTCGAAGAGGTCGGGGTAGCTGATCTACAAACAGTTTCCCTGGTTACGGCGGCCCTTGCGGGTAAGAGATACCGAGCAACGATAGGCGGGGAGTGGAAAGTCGCAAGTATCGTTGATCGAATGGCAAAGAGACCCAAGTGCCGTGCGGCAGACGATCTGTTGCTTACCGCCGATCGTCATCCACGCTATCAACGAGCCCGTGAAGAGCTTGCTGCCAAGACAACAGCTGAACTCATTCGCATAGCCACAGGTGACGCGGCGCTGCCCGTACGTGCGCTCGCGACTTGGTACGCCGTAGGTACTCATCCACGGCAAACAGATCATCTGATCGCCCGCCGTGGGGAGCCATCGCGTTGTTCGATGGACTGTGCGAGGCAGGTCTACCCCACACCGTGGTTGAAATCGCCCGTGAAGCATTTCGGAAGATTGGGGAGCCGCTCTGCCCGTTCGTCGCATTGCTGTGTCCCCTCGCCAGATGCGAGGCACCGACCCTGAAAGATGACGACATGCCACCCACGATCACGGTTGGGGAGGTCCTCGGCCATGCATATGATCTCTATTGCCGGGAGGGACGCGGAGCACTCCAGTCATTTCTGCAACGAGACTGCAGGACGGCACGCTGGGTGCGAAATCATGTCCCGGCAGGGCAACAGGTTAATTTTCTTGGGACCGTTGTTTTTCGTGTCGAAGGCGGGCTCGTTCGACAGCGGGCACGGTGGCCTACAGGGGACAAACTACGCAGGCTCGTTGATATCGAGTGCAATGGGTCCCGCTGCCCGGACGCCTCCGAAGTGTTGAACATGATGCGCAACGATATTGGCCTCCTGAACGAGGAGCGGTCCCATGTCGGATAACGTTCTAACCCGTGATACTATTCACTTATCGGAGGTTACAAGGGCCTCGTCAGAGCGTCCTGCTCCGTCATTGCAATTAATTGCACGCCCGGCCGAATTCTCTCCAGCGGCACAGTTTTTCGTCGAAAATAGTGTTTCGGAGAATAACCGCCGAGCGTACATCAGTGATCTGCGGGAATTTGAGCGAGGTGGCGGTTCGATACCCGCGTCGCCGGAAGCCCTGGCCGAACACCTCGCTCGGAACGCTGGCAGGCTGAGTATGGCGACCTTGGTGAGGCGTCTGGCCTCACTTTCAAAGGCGCACGAGGTCCGGGGGCTACCCAACCCAACCCGAACTGCGCTTGTGCGGGCGACGCTAAGGGGCATTAAGCGGACTTATGGCTGCGCCCAACACCAGGCTAAGCCGCTGCTGCGCGACGAACTGATCCGGGTGTTGGACGCCCCGGGTGAGAAGCCGAAGGACCTCCGCGACCGGGCTCTCCTACTCAGCGGATTTGCCGCAGCCTTACGTCGCTCCGAGCTGGTCGGCCTAAATCGCGGCGACGTCGAGCATGCCCGACAAGGCGTCATCCTGCACCTCCTTCGGTCGAAATCCGACCAGGAGGCTCGCGGGCAAAAAATTGGGATACCTTTCGCCCGGGGACGATGGTGTCCGGTCGCCGCCCTGGAAACCTGGCTGACGATTTCCGGCATCACTGAAGGTCCGATCTTTCGACCGGTGGACCGCCATGGCCGGGTTCATGATTGTCGCTTGTCCGGTGAAGCGGTGGGCGAGATCGTTCGAGAGCGCGCGTCAGCGCAGCTGGGATCGATCCTTCTGGATATTCGGGGCATTCGCTTAGGGCCGGCCTCGCTACGAGCGCCGCGCAGGCAGGGGTCTCGACTTTGAAAATCCGCGCTCAAACCCGGCACGCCTCTGATGCCATGCTGGCCCGTTATGTGCGGGATGGAGCACTTTTTTCCCAAAATGCAGCGGGTGCGCTACTCTGACAGGGTATTTCGATCACAGAGCCAATTTTTAGGAATGTTTAGGATGGAAGCCGTTTGGTGGTATTCAGACAGATTTGGCCAAGTTGGTCCATTCACGCTCGAACAGTTGAGGGACGTGCTCTCGACATTTGACGAGCGCCGCACGAGCGAAGTTCTGGTTTGGTGCCAGGGGTTTTCGGATTGGAAGGCTCCCGATATCCTGAATGATTTTCGTGAACAAGATGACGTGGTGCCACCACAAGAGCCGGGAGCGTCAAGGCTACTCGCTCAAGCAACAGCCGCCATCATCGGAGCCGGTAAGTCTTATTGGACCCGCCTAGCTAATGAGTTCCTTAGAGATAAACGTGACCGGATGCGGACGAAGGCGCTTAGAGCAACGCTACGGCTCCCAGCAGAACCCGGACTGCCGCCTCCGTTACCAAAGTTCAGGTCAGTTCTTCTACTGTGTCCGACTTGCCGGAGGCCAGTTTCGAGCGGCGCGAACTCATGTCCGCGATGTGGAGAGCCGCTCACGCAGGAATGGGAAGATCGAGAGTTGGAACGATTGGAGCGAGCGAAATCGTTCGGAAAGTCCATTGGTAACCTCGTAGGAGCTTCGATTGTAGCTTTGGTCGTCCTTTTCGCCGTTGTTGCCTCGTTCATTGGAGAAAGGGACTACAGCGGCTTGCAGAGCATGACGCAGTCGGAGTTTCGGGCTCGTAGGAGCGACATTTGCGCAATGACCGCGCTACGCGGGCTCTCTATGGATGATGAGCGAGCATTGCGCAAAGCTTGCTTCGGACCCTGACAAGCACCGAATGACCTGAGCGGCTTTTTGCTCAGCAAGGCGCTACCATTGATCTTCCCGGCTCCAGCTCGGTTTAGAGTCGTGAGGACATCCTGGATCACTACAAGCTGTGTGAGCCGCTGCTACCAAATGGAGAGCTGAGCCGTGTCTAGTGTATATTTGGTGGTTTACACGTCGGCCCGCCTGATTGGGGCCGTTAGCTTTCCCCTGGGTGACGCGGTATGCGCGAACGCGCTGGGGCGCTGGACTTGGGGCGGGCAAGAAATTCTGGAGAAGAAGGGCAAAGCCGTGTCCGGCGAAGACCAGTACGGCGGGGCCTACACGTTCGCCTGTGAGACCCATCGCACCCGGCCGAAAGTGCAGATCCAAATCGACAAGGAGCAGCGGGAGCAGTTCGAGAGCGACTGCGAGAACCTGTACCGGTCCTACTCTGAATATAAAGAATGTCGCCAGCTGCCGAACGGGGACGTCGAGATGACCCAGTATGATGACAACGGCGACAACAGACATAGCTGGGTGGTCAAGATCGATGAGCGCTGGAAGACCGTACGCCTCCAGGAGCAGAAGGCCAGTGAGGAAGAGTGCGACCAGATCGAGGTGATTTTTGGCGCCTGTTCCGTGTCTGAGCAGAACCCCGATTATTGCTACATGGTGCACCGCGCTGGGGCGGGCGAGAGCAGAGGCCTGTCCCAGTTCTTTGCTCGGCACCCCTCAGATAGTTTCTCTAACAAGCTGCACGCGCTGTGTCAGAAGGTCTGCTACGGCAAGATGACCGTGATCGCCGCAACCCGGAAGTTCTGCCCGCGTCAGCAGCTGCATTCTATGGAGGATACGAGGGTGGATCCCGGTATACCTGGCAATACAGCCCGCAAAACGCCGAAATGACCAATCCGTTGGGACCGACTAGCCGGGACGCGAGCACCCACACCGCAGCACGCGCAACTGCATCCCTCTGCTAGGCGAAGTCAGGCGGCGGGGAGTTAGCGGATCAGTCCTGCTATCCACACCTACAGCCCACCATGAAATAAGGCGCCCAGGACGAGATCATCATGATGTAGGCGCTGTTGAGGGTTCACACTCCAAAGGCGGGATGTATTTTCTCTCGTGGCGCAGCCCAATCAGGGCAACGAGGAAGGCTGATGAATTTGGACGTTGGTATGATTTGGCGGCGAAAACCCGCTGTTCTGGCCGCTAATTTAGTTGGAAATTTTGCAGTCATTGTTCTTGGAAAATTTCGCTTGCGGATAGGGCAAATCACGATGAAATTTCAGCAAAGGATGCGAGTAATCAATACGGCCGCTCGTTCCGCAATATGGGTGCTTCTCGTGGCCATTTTGTCCGGCCCGGCACTAGCGGAAACGGGTACCGAAAAATCCGTCACGCCAGCCGCCTCCGCTCCCGTTGGCGATGCCGTTTTTCCGTCGATGGTCGATCCGAAATACGAGCAGGAAACCCCGGCCAAGGCGCGCGTGCATACTTGCATCGATCAGTACAACAAGAACAAGTTAACCAGCGCCAATGGCGGTCTGAAGTGGATCGAGAAGGGCGGCGGCTATTACATTCAATGCAACACGAGGCTTGGCGGACATTCGCCGCGTCCTACTCTTTCGCAGGAAGGTGAAGAAGCCGACCGCGACAGTGCGATGGCTCGTGGAGCCAGCTATACAATCGGAGATAACCCTGCGAGCCAAAGCAAAGCAGAAGACGCCACCCCCTCCAAATGCGTCTATCGCAACGACGAGAAACTCCTGTGTCTCAATGCGGAGAGGATTGCGTTTGAAAAGCGCTACTGGACTAGGGACTTCGATTTCCTCGTCATCTCCGGAAGTTTTTCTGGATCAGGAAATCGCTGGTGGGATTGGAAGCTCATAATAGAGGATGGAAAGGGAGCAATCACCAAGCCTCTCGCCGATAACTGTCTCGCATGCGACATCAGAGTTGACAGATTGAACTTCCAATCGAACGAGATCGTATTCATCCATCGCCAGGAAAAGCGACTGGAAATCGCTACCTTCCGCGCCGGTCAATTCACGTTGCAAAAAAGCAAACTCGATCCCCGAGAGCCATTGGATGAAGACACATGTGGCGATCTTTTGGGCAGGTACGAGTATTGTTCGAAGGCGGAGCGAAATACGGTGGACTGCTCGATGGCTTTGGCGAATTCCGGTCATTTTAGTCTCTTGCGAATAGAAGATCAGTACGCCGGAATTTCATACGACGGCATGCAACGAATGTGCAGGGCCGCCTGCTCAGGTGGCAAGGCAATGGATCGCAAGACATTCCTGAAGGAGGTTTGTCGGCGATAAAATCTGGCTATTGCAGTTGGCCTTATATACTTAGTCGTCGGTTAAGAAGCCGATTTGAGTGGTGTGCGGTGGCTGGTGACTGAGAAGAAGGCAGCCAGGAAGAGGTACCAAAGAGCCCTTAGCCAGGCGAGGATGCGGCGGAAGTTGTAACCGACGGCGGAGAGGATGACGTTGGCGGCATCGCCGGCGCGGCCTTTGAGGTAGCAGCGGCCGAGGTGTCCGTCAGCCTTCAAATGGCCGATCACGGGCTCGATAGCGGAGCGGCGCCGCAGCTGGCGCTTGATAGTGCCGAAGACGCCGCGCTTCTGGCCGGAGATGAAGACGCGGCGCGGGTTCTGTGCGTCATGGCCGCGGTATCCCTTGTCGACAAAGGCGCACTCGATCGCGCAGCCGGTGAGTGTCTCGGTTCGGTCGATGACGTCCCGCAGGGTGTGACCGTCGTAAGGGTTATCGGGCAGCGCCTTGGCGTGCAGCACGAACTGGCCGCCGGGAGCAGGCCGGTTGTTGGTGACGATGGAAGCCTTCACGCCGAACTCGTAAGGCGCGCTGGCCTTGCCCTTGCCGATGCACTCCACCTCGGGGGCATGGAAGGAATACAGCTTCCAGCCGCGCTGGCGCTGCTGCTGCGAGCGAATCTGCGTGGCCCGGCTCAACGGGAGTGCGAACGCCTCTTCGAGCGCATCCTGGCCTTCGATCTTGCGGCGGATGTCGCGGATGATCCGGCCCAGGCGGCTGCGCAGGATGCGCAACTGCCGCTGGTGCCGCTTGAACTGTTTGGCATGGGCGTAGCGTCCCGCCATCATCGCGGTGGCCTTGGCGATCCGAGAATAGGATTGCCGCAGCCGCACTCCGTGCTTCCTCGCTAGGCGGTTGAGCCCCTGGATCGCCGCATGCAGCAGCTTGGCATCGGTCGGAAAGGTGATGGCCTTCGGCTGCACCGTGGTGTCGACCGTGACCCGCTCAAGGTCCTTGCCGCGTAACGCGCCGACGTCGTGCGCCACCCGCAGGCTCTCGGCCAATAGCAGTTCCAGTCTGTCGCCGAGCCGCTTGCGCCAATGGCTCAGGTCCGAGCGCTCGTGCGGGAATGCGTGCTGGAAGAACTCTTCGCCAGTGAAGTACTGGAAATACGGGTCGTGGACCCAGCGTTCGCATACCCCCTCATCGGACAGCCCGTAAATGTGCTTGAGCAACAACAGCCCGATCACGAAGCGGGTCTCAATCCCCGGCCGGCCGTTCTCGCTGTAGAGCGGCGCGATCTCGCCGTCGATCCAGTCCCAATCGATCTTGCCGGTGAGCCGGACCAGCTCGTGCTTCAGATTGATGATCTGGTCGAGCCGCGCCCGGAAAAAATCGTTCGCTCCCGTCGTTTTGTGCTTCTTCGGCCGCATCGTGCCCTCCGATGCGGACAGGGAATCATGCTTCGCCCATCGAGGGAATCTCGAAAACGAAATTGCAAGCTTCCGATGCGCAAAACACCAAAACCTTGCAATCTCAGAACGTCATTCCAGCCAAATTACGATTCCAGATCAGTCGCCTGGAAGCTTCTTAACGGGCGACTACTTAAACTTCTGCTGGCCGCCCGTCGAAAAGAAAAACGATGACGGTTGGGCGCGTCCTGCCAGCCGATGCTGAGGAGCAACAACGGGGGCAATCGGTGTATCAGATACCAGTTATCGAAGTGGCACACACTTACCACTGACATACGTCTGGAAAGTTCTGGCCGAAAAACGATCGGCAGTTGAGCTGGCACAAGCTTAGTGAAATCCGGTCTTTTCGATAGGGAGCTGCAGCTCAGCGGCACGATCGGCTCGGTCTCTCTTCCGAAACTCGATTTCCAGCCGCTCAAATCTGGCTAATTCGTTTCGGGCGGCTTCTAAGAGACGAGTACGGGAAGCCGCCTCGCGCTGCATGTTCTCAGTCATGAACGGATCGCCCTAATTGTGGCAGTCGCACCTAACCGCTTGATGCGAGGCGAGTTACAGGTTCGGTACCGCCACGTTTCAAATATGTGACGGCGATCTTTAATCGCGGATATATCCGGTGGTATTCCTGTTCGCAACGGGCGACGTTGCGAATGCCAAATGCTGTGGCAACTCAAGCGCTCTCGCCGAAGTGAATAGCTTGAAGCGGCAGCTGCCTTCTCGTTGATTGGAATCCGCCGCGAACTGCGTCCCCAGCTAAACAAAAGATCGTGCTGGCGAACGAACTAAACTGCGGCGCAACGGGCTGGGTGCCCTTCTCCAATTCGCTTCTGAACCCGGATTACAGTAGCGGCGTGCCATCTCCCGCCGGTGGGGGTCGCAATCTTGCGCTCATTTAGCGCCGCGGCCGTGGCCCGCGCGGACCGGCCAGCGAGTTCAGTCAGGATCGGACGCAGTTGCTCGGCGCGTTCCATCGCCTCGTCGCGGTTCGCGATGCCCCGTGCGTTTAGCCCGCCCAGTTTAACGCCCTGAGCCTTTTTAGCAGCGAGCGCGTCCCGAGTGCGTCGGGAGATCATCGCCCGCTCTTTTTCAGCCAGCGCGGCGTAGAGATGCAACATGAACGGGTCGGCGTCAGCGCCCAACTCTGCGGCGATGAACGGCGTCTTCTGCGACATCAACCCGCTAATGAAGTGAACGTCACGGCTCAGCCGATCGAGCTTGGCAACAATGATCGGCGACTTAAGCTTCCGAGCCGCCTTCAGCGCCGCCGCGAGTTGCGGTCGGCGATCGAGGGCATCCGCACCCTTGCCTGTTTCAACCTCCTTGAAGGTCTGGATTAGGTTGTAGCCCTCGGCTTCAGCGAATCTGGCCAGCGTCGCTTGCTGGGCCTCGAGTCCAAGGCCTGACTTCCCCTGTCGCACAGTCGAAACGCGGATATATGCAATGGCGGTCCTAGTCATGAGACTATAATCCTAAAACGTAAAACACTGCAACCGGCGTTGGCGTGTTACAGGCGCTCTGGCGGCGGGGGTAACATACGGTATTTGAATGAGTTTTTGGAAAGTTTCAGCCTGGCAGGCGAGCCGCTAGAGTGCCCTTGGGGCGCGATGGCAGATTGTCGGCGAAAACCGCCCAAAAAGCACATGCGGGCCTGCAACTCCCCGCAAGGGGCCTCTGACTGAGGTCGGCCCACGGAGCGTCCCACCTGGACCGGGCTCGCAGGCCGGTTGCCGGCGCCACTGGTGCTGAGAACCTGGAGGTCTGCCCAAACAGCCCGCGCGCCAAGGGAAAACCCCTACACGGGCCGCCCTAGCCGGCGAGTAGCCCTTATTTGCTTATTGCGCGTAGCGCAAAAATGGAGCCGTCGAAGGTCTCGCACGGCTCCTGCGGTATCATCTGCCCCTCGGGCTTGGCCCGGATGGTGTGCTAAGGCAACGTTGGCCTTGAGACCAGCATCAAGGTCTTGGCTATGTTGTCACGCATCACACCCACCTGTCCATGTTGTCGTACACGTCGTTGCCGACCGGCCAGTAGCACATGACGAGAGCGTCGGCGAGGTTGGGCGAGCGCGTGCCCACTGGCTGCTTGTCGACCACGAGGCGCATGCGCGTGTCCTTGTCCATGGTCGGCTGGCTCAGCTCCTTCTGCAGCGTACGCAGCAGCGGCAGGCTGCTCGGCAGTGAGATCAGCTCGTCCTGCTCCCACGTGAAGTTCGCCTGTTCGGGATTGCCCTCCAGTTTGCGTATCGCTCGATGGGTGCGCTCGAACCTGCGTCGCAGCTCCCACCACGCCTGCGCCTTGAGGTTACGATAGAAGTCCTTGTTGAGCGGCGACTTGTGGTCGAACGGAACGACGTGCCTGTCCGGGTGCAGCACCGCAGCACCGGCGTTCCACGGCGTGAAGCCGACGTCCTTGAGCAGCATGCAAGTGTCCTCGTCGTCGCGCAGCCGGTTGACCTCGGCCTTCACGCCGGAGCCTACGCCGATGCAGTCGTACTGCACGCTGACGCGCTCGTGACCCTCGACGGCGGTGATGGCCCTTCGCGTCGTCACCGCAGTGTCGCGCGCGCTCCACTCCTCGATCTTGCGCAGCACGACGTTCTTGCGCAAGGCCAGCGCGTTGCGGTCGCCACTCCCGTCCGCCACGTCCAGACCAGCTGTCACATCGTCGTTGTCGCCCTCGACAAACTTGAGGCGCACGTGCGCGTCGATAGCAGTTCGCACCCACTCGGCAGGGATCACGACTCCCTCGACCGACGCCGCGTAGTCGCGGTCCACCTCCTGTCGGAAGATGTGCAGCAGACCGTCCTCGATTGCCTTGGCCTCGCGCTCGTCGTGCCAAGTCTGCGTCTTCTCGGGGTGATCCCTCCAGTCCATCACGAACACGTTAGTCTTGCCTTTGACCGCTGGCCTGCCGGGGAACCACTCGATGCCAGCCTCGCGCTTGCGATGGAATACGTTGCCGAGACCGTTGACGCTGGAGATGTCGATCTGCACGCGCGTAGTGTCGCCGAGCGCAGCCTCTATCGACTCTGGGTGTTCGTAGTGCGCTGACTCGTCCTTGAAGTAGATGAGGGTACGACCACCGCGCCCGATGTCGTCGCCCGATTCGCCAGTTATTGATTCACCTGAAGCAGCCCAAATACGCATGAACGACATGTTGTCTTCAGTGAATTTGACCGGCCAAAATTGTCGGGGAATAGAACGCAGCTGAAATCTGATCTTCTCAAAGATCGAACTCATGTCGCCGATGCGATCAACGAGCGCTTCCTTGCGCGATCCCCAGCCGACTGTTGCACCGGGCACAAACAAAAACAGCCAAACGCTAAACGACACCGCGAGCCAAGTCGCACCCATGTCTCTGGATTTTTCAACGAGCCCCCCGGTTTCTCCCTTCATGCACTCATGCAGGAATTCAATGAAGTCGCGCTGATGGGGAAAAAGGATGAGTGGCAATCGCGTCGGCTTGTCGGTGCCGGCATTACGTGGATCAACGGTCTGGCACCAGTCTTCGATAAACTCGACGGGGCGCGTCCTGTAGTATTCGATCGCACCGACGATGTGCGCTGGCGAGCTAATCAGGTCCTCGTAGCGAGCTTTGCGATCAAGCCAAACTCGGACGTAATCCGGCGGCCAACTAGTTTTCTGCAGCATCATGTTCAATAACACGAGGTGAAGAAGCGTTTTCGCGCGGCCGGTTGAGAATTCGCATGTACGCCTCCATCGCGTCAGCGACGGTCATTGTAATCTGCGTTGGTAACACGCGCTCTAGACTGCGATCCCTTATATCGAATTGCCCGAGTCGCGGATGACAATAAGGCGCCGCTCGAGAGGCATATTCGGCCCCTATTGCATACGCCCTTGCTATAGCGCCCGCATCTGGTTCGTCCTTGGCGAATTCTTCTTGAATGATTCTATGCTGATGGGCGAGCGCCTGAAGCAGAAATGCTTTCGGTTCGATGCCTGCCACACGCATAGCCTCTTCTCGGGCGGCCAAGCGAACGTTCTTGGATCCGCGTTTCCGTCCAGCACCAATTCGCTTGCCACCTCTGGGCACAAATCGACTCCCATTGATTGTTTGTGATTTTATACCAAACGTTGGCGGCTCGCCGTAAAAAAAACGCTGCGGTACTAGGCGAGTAATGTCGCGGGAGTATTTAGGCTGCACGGGGGTACAGCACTACACACGCGCACATGGGTTTTGCTAAATGTGTACGCGTGTGGAAGTAGTGTTGTAGTGTTGTAGTTGCACGTGTGTGTATATAAAGCGCTTACTTTTGCTACAACACCGCTGCAACACTACAACGGGTAAAGCCGCCCTTGGCCGTCCGCAACACTTGTGTAGGTGTTGTAGTGATGCATGCACCGCACTGCACGGGTTGGCCCTTGCGGTGGTATGGGAACTCCGCGCAGCCGTGAGGACACCCCGGCCAATCCATTTTGACGCATGGGCGGCCCGCCGTCCCGGTTTGGCGGGCGCGTGGGTGGCGGCGGCCCGGACCGGTGTCATATCACCGGCTCCGGCAGGTCGGGCGCCGCTAATTCCGGGGCCTCATCGACAGCGTCGCTTGGCACCCACCAGCAACGTTTGCGCTTGTTCTTGATGGTGAGGTTCTGCGGCCCCCCGCCCAAGGCCTTGATCCATGCGGCGATCTCGTTGCGCTTCACCTTGCACATCCCCTCCCTCTCAAGAAATTTCGCCAGTGCCTCCATCGTGAAGTAGCGACGCCTGCTTTCCTCGTCCTCCCATGGTGCGCCGCGCAGCAGGTCTTCTCTCACTTTGCCGCGCATCCGGTTCGTTAGGAATGTTTCCAGAAGTTCCCTGAACTGGCCCCCGCGCGTCGTGTCCTCGTCCGCCTGCTTCTCGGTCATCTTGGGCAGAGCGTCTCTCAGCCTGTTCGCCCATATGACCGGCGTCACGGGCGGGAAAATCAAGTTCAATTGCTTGAAACACTGGGTTAGGAACCGCTTAGGATCGGTGATGTCCCGGGCGTCCGTTATCGTCATCCTGCCGTTGCTACCCCGGATCATTACGTACCAGATCGGTTCTTCCGAATTGATCTTTTCCCAGCTGACGATGTCGGGGATGTCGGCGATATCCTGTTCCTCGCCGATCAGTGTCTTCAGCCTTGGGATTGATGGCTTTGTCATACCGCCACCTCGCCACGGAGCAGTCGCCGATACAACGTGCGCCAGCGACGGTCGTGCTGATCTGCTTGCCAGAAGATAGTTTCGACGCTGATCAACCGGAGCTTGCGACAGTAGCGCCACTTGCGCCTGCACGCGCCTGCCTCGAACTTTGACGACTCCCTTGACCAATCATCGAATGCGGCATAGCCAGCATCGCCCAGCCCATGGTAGATGGCCGCACCAATGCGATACCAGAGATCGTAATCGTCGCTGGGAATCACGGAAAGTGCGACCCTGATCTTCAGTTCGAGGTCCTCTGCCGACATCGGCGCGTAAACCGAAGGGTTGTCTTCGGGAAGCAATGAAACACCCCTCCCAGCATCCAGGCACATAATGGCTCGTAGCCTGGGATCGAGCACGATGGCGCTTACGACGTGATGTCCTACCGCAGCGCGATTGAGTAGCCACTTAGGCGCGTCGGCGATGGCCACGTGACTGATCCAAGTGTATTTGCCGCGGCCGGGTCTTTCGGACGGCGGAGCGATGACGAATCCACCGTCGCCGCGAACGTCGATGCCCGGCCCGAGTTTGGAGGCGCTGCATGGTATCGTGATGTCGGGCGGCTGCTTGAAATAGTAGTGCCTCGAACCGGTCGGCGATTCGGCCACGCGTGTCCGTGGCAAAGCGCCGTGCTGCACTTCGAGCCGGATGAGGCTCTCGCGACCATCGTGATCGTGGCCGTCTGGCGTATCGACGTCGATTACGAAGAGCCCATTGGCCGCCCCAGTAGGCAAGCCAATTGCCGCGCGGGGCCAGCGCCTCCAGTACTCCCGGATCTCATCCGGGTCCTTGGTGTAACCCCAAGGGTTGCCGTTGCTCTTTTCGGCGGACGTGTGACCGAGCTTCTGCTTCTCGGCGAACTTGGCGGGGAAGATGAAATAGTTGCGTTTGGCGTAGCCCAGCGCGGCGTTGACGAGGCCCGTCATTGGAACCCCGCATCACTCAGCAATCTGTGAATGCGCAAAATTCCGTCACAGAACCCATAATAACTGATCGCGTAGACTTCGCCGTTCGGTTCAATGCGCAGCTCGACCAGCCGCTTGCAGCCGGGGCACTGTCGCTCCCATCGCGCGCCGCTCTGAACAAAGCCGCAATTGAGACTCAGCGCCGCAGATTTTAATCTGGCGGCATTCCGCGCCTCGCGCGACGCAGCGGCCTCCTGCGCCTCGCGGCAGGTGTCCCAGACCGCGTCATTGTGAGGCCGATTACGCCTGCTAGCTGTGGCTTGTCCGGCGAGGGCCTTGTGGGCCGGAGCCTTTTGCTTTCCAGCTGAGAAATTTCTCCCTCGACCCGGTGTGCCATGGCCGGCGCGATTTTTTCTTTTGTGCGCCATGGTGCATCACCCGATTTTTCGATTGCATGCGGTATTGGCGTTGGCCTCGGCGAGGGCCTTTGCCTCACGCTCTGCCTGCCACGCAATTATCACGCGACCAAACCAGCCTTTGGCTCTGCCGGTGTCGCTAAGCGAAACGGGAAATGGTATCTCGCCAGAAGCAATTTTTCCGGCGAGTGCGGTGTCGCGATAGCCAAAAAAATGGGGACCATCGGCTACGCGATAGAACCAGTCCGGATTCACAGGTTGATTGTCGATTGGATGTCGACGGCGTTTGGACATTGGGGCTCTCCACGCTTTAATGCTAGGTGGACAGCCATAACGTCACTTGTAGCCGCGAACCGAGACTATTTGGCACCCGGTTCGCGGCTAAGTCGTTTGTACCGCGTCATGTGATCGAGCAAGTCAACTCCGGAGTTATCAAACAGGATGCTGGAAAGCCGATGCCAATCGTTGTTGCGAGTGAGCCTGACGGCCTCATGCAAGCCCTTCTTCTTGACCAGCCAATATTGTACCAACTTGTAAGCCATTTCTACCGCCGCACGTTGAGTATGACTGTGGCGGGCGCGCGGCATTGGCGTTTTCTTCCACTCGTCCGTTCGCTGCTCACAGAAATAAATCGCGCCTTCAAGGTCGAACACCTCGCCGAAGCGAACTCGCTCAACGGGTGGCAAATTATTATAGGCAATCCTAGCCTTTTTAAGTGCCGCGGTGAGTCGTTCCATCGCCTCTTCCGACTTCTTGGATCGTGGCGACAGAATTCTTTGCTCTGTTTCGGCACGCTTAACAAAGCCGAGGGCGTATCGGACAGTTAATAGGCACGTTACCCGTTCCTCGGCTTTTGGCTTGAGGATGTGGAGCGCAGCACGAATTTCTCTTTGGTACTCCCCATCCTTAGGCAATTCATCCATAATCCAAAAATCAAACAGCGCATCATCAAGGCTGAAGGGGGGGTACAGTCGTCTGATGTGTAGGGCCTCGTCGAGTGCCAGAATTCTTTCTTTGTCGCTCATTTAAGCCCTCGCATCGGGAGGACGTCGCCTGAGCGTTTGGGTGAGATACAGTATTTCGCCCAATCGGCCATGAGCCGCGCACGCTTAGCGAACAGATCACCGCGTCGATACGCGGCCTCCACCTTGTTGCCAACCACATGGGCGAGCGCCATTTCGACGACGTGATTCGGATAACTGGTCCGCTCCGCCGCCCAATCCCGAAACGTAGACCGAAAGCCGTGGACAGTGATGTCGGAGCGGCCCATGCGTTTCAGCACCTCAGCCATCGCCATGTTCGAAATCGGAACGCCCTTGCGGGCGCCGAGGAATACAAAATTACCTTCACGGGGAAGCGCCTTCAAGAGTTCAAGACAAGGGCCGGTCAGCGGTACGCGATGTTCTTTTTTGGCCTTCATGCGTTCCGCTGGGATGATCCACACCTTCGCATCCAGATCAATCTCCGACCAGCGACTGCCGATGACTTCGCCCGTGCGGCTGGCGTTCAAGATAGTGAACTCCAAGGCCCTCGTGGCGATGCCCTCGCGAGTTGCGAGCTGAGCCATAAAGCCGGATACTTCGGCCAAAGGCAGCGCGGCGTGGTGTTTGACCTTGGCGATCGTATTTCGTGCGGGAAGGACGTTAGCCAGGTTGCCATCCCAGGCTGCGGGATTTTCTCCCGTCCGATAGCCGCACGTCTTCGCAAAATCAAGAATGGCTTCAATACGACCACGCACTCGGCTTGCTGTTTCGGTTTTGGTTTCCCAGATCGGCTTGATCGCTTTGATGACGAGCGCATTGTCTATCTTCGAAACCGGCAACTTTCCCATCGCCGGGTACGCGTACATCTTCATTGTCGAGAGAAATTGCGCGCTGTGCTTTGCGTTGTTCCATTTGCGTGAGTGAAACTTGAAGTATTGTTCGGCGCATTCACTAAAGGTAACGTTTGCGGCCGCAGCCAGGGCGCGCTCCGCGGCTTGGCTGGCGCGCTCCTCGTTTCGGGCGTCAATTGGATCGACCCCGCCCTTCAACAGCTGCCGCGCCTTGCGGGCGCGCTCGCGGGCTTCTTCCAAGGTGAAGTCTTCGACCGGGCCCAGTCCCATTGCTCGCTCGCGTCCGCGGCGTTCATAGCGTAGCAGCCACGAGCGGGCGCCGGTGGGTGTAACCTGAAGGTAGAGGCCCTTAACCTCACCGTCGCCGTAGCGCCCTGGCTCAGTGAGTTTGGCGACCTGCTTAGTGGTCAGTGCCATCGCATTTCCCCTTCGCGTCGACTTTGACCCCCGGATCGACCCCCGGGTTAGCCCTGCAGGCGCTTCCCGACCAATATCGGGCCAAAACGGGGAAGTGCAAGGCAAGAAACCACTGCGGCGCAAGGGTTTTGTGGTCCCGCTACCGGTTTGATTCGGGGGGCTCCGGGGCTTGCCGAACTTTAAAGAGGCGGTCACTCTCTCCGCCATTTGCACGATTTTCCACGCCAAACTGCGATATCCTGCGATTTCGCACCCTCAATGGTGGCGAACGCCGAGCTTTGTGAGCGCTTTGCTCCTCCGCCGTAGGGCTTCGCTTTTCTCCAGCAGACTTCGCTGACCTTACGGCAGGTCCAAATGCTGACCGCGATTTGAACCCATCGATCGGATTGCGTTGTGCAATTGATCCGTTCTGCCGATCTCAGGCATTGCAATGGGCCCTTCGGGTGGACTGTGACGTAAGGCGTCGGTCGCTTGCTTCTTGATGGTGAACGACCCCAAGAGAGCTGGAGCCGTTCACCGTTGTGCGGCGCGGGTGATCAGGACATGGTGGGCATAACAAATTCCGCGCCAGCGCGAATGCCGGTGGGCCATCGCGTCGTGATGGTCTTCAGCCGGGTGTAGAACCGGACGCCCTCGGGGCCGTGCATGTGGTGGTCGCCGAACAGCGACGCCTTCCAACCGCCGAACGAATGGAACGCCATCGGGACCGGGATCGGCACGTTGATGCCCACCATGCCGACATGGATCTGATGCGCGAACTCCCGGGCCGCATCCCCATCCCTGGTGAAGATAGCGGTGCCGTTGCCGAACTCGTGCTTGTTGATCATGTCCGCGGCGTCGTCATAGGACTTGGCACGGGCAACGGCGAGTACGGGACCAAAAATTTCTTCGCGGTAGATCTTCATGTCGGTCGTCACGCGGTCAAACAGTGTTCCTCCGATAAAGTATCCCTTCTCGTAACCCTGACGCCGGAAGTCACGTCCGTCGACGATCAAGTTCGCGCCTTCGTCGACGCCGGCATCGATGTAACCGCGCACTTTGTCGAGGTGTTGCTTCGTCACCAGCGGGCCCATCTCGGCATCCGGGTCGGTGCCCGGGCCAATGTTCAAGGCGCGCACCTTGGGCACTAGCCTCTCGATCAGCTTGTCGGCGGTGGCGTCGCCGATCGGCACGGCCACCGAGATCGCCATGCAGCGCTCGCCGGCAGAGCCGTAGGCGGCGCCCATCAGTGCGTCGACCGCCTGGTCCATGTCCGCATCGGGCATCACGATCATGTGGTTCTTCGCGCCGCCCAGCGCCTGGCAGCGCTTGCCGTGGCTGGTTGCGGTTTCGTAGATATAGCGCGCGATCGGCGTCGAGCCGACGAAGCTCACGGCGACCACGTCGGGATC
Source organism: Bradyrhizobium sp. 6(2017) (assembly GCF_011058295.2). NCBI lineage: Bacteria > Pseudomonadati > Pseudomonadota > Alphaproteobacteria > Hyphomicrobiales > Nitrobacteraceae > Bradyrhizobium > Bradyrhizobium sp. 6(2017). The sequence goes on from NZ_CP049289.2 coordinate 674,316, forward strand.
GGTCAAGATCGCATCGACTGCTTCCTTGTCGCCCTGGACAACGTTAAAGACCCCGTCGGGCAGGCCGGCTTCCTTGAGCCACTGTGCGAGAATAAGCGAGGCGGACGGATCGCGCTCGGACGGTTTGAGGATGAAGGTGTTGCCGCAGGCGAGCGCGACCGGAAACATCCACATCGGCACCATTGCCGGAAAGTTGAATGGCGTGATGCCGGCGACAACGCCGAGCGGCTGCCGCAGCGAATGGCTGTCGACGCGGGTGCCGACGTTCTCGGTGATCTCGCCCTTGAGCAGTTGCGGTGCGCCGACCGCAAACTCCACGACCTCCATGCCGCGCTGAATTTCACCCTTTGCATCCGAGAGAACCTTGCCGTGCTCAGCGGTGATCACCGCGGCGAGTTCGTCGATACGCTCCTCGAGAATGCGCAGGAAGCGGTTGAGAATGCGCGCGCGGCGCAGGGGAGGCGTGTTGGCCCACGCCGGGAAGGCTTTGCTCGCCGCCGCCACGGCTGCCTTAACGTCGTCGGCCGATGCCAGTCCCAGCGTCCCGGATTGCTCGCCGGTCGCCGGATTGAAGACAGCTGATGTTCGGTTGCCTCGGCCCGGCGTCAGCCGTCCATCGATGAAATTGTGAATGGTCGTAGTCATCAGCTTGCCTCCAGGAATGCTTGATCGGAAGGGTATGAGGCAGGTAAAATTGCGCATCAACGGCATAAAGCGCGGCTCCGTTGTGCAGAAAATAAAGTCAGAAATCGTCACTAGATGAGACGGGCGGGCTAGATTCCATGGATTGGGAACGCGTGAGAATTTTTCTGGAAGTCGCGCGTGCGGGCCAGATCCTGAAGGCGTCGCGGCATTTGCGGCTGAACCACGCGACGGTGGCGAGGCAACTTACAGCATTGGAACAAAGTCTGAAGACGCAGCTCCTGGAGCGGCATACATCCGGCTGCACGCTCACCGCGGCAGGGGAAGCGCTGGTGGCGGCGGCGGAACGCGCCGAAAGCGAATTTCTCAAGGTCGGCACCAGCATCGGCGGCGCGGCCGAGGCCATCACCGGCACCGTGCGGGTCGGTGCGCCGGATGGACTCGGCAACTACTTTCTTGCCGAACATCTTGGCGCGCTGGCGGCAAAGCACCCGGGACTCGTCATTCAACTGGTGCCGTTGCCTCGAACGTTTTCACTGTCGCGCCGCGAGGCGGATATTGTGATCACGCTCGATCGGCCGAAGCAGGGCAAACTGATCGTCTCGAAACTGACGGACTACACGCTCAGCGTCTACGCGGCCGAGAGCTATCTCGCGCGGGAAGGCGCGATCGATCGCCAGACGGATCTCGCCGGCCGTCTGTTCGTGACCCATGTCGAAGACTTCGTCTACAGCCGGGCGCTCGACTACGCCTCTGTGCTTGGGCAACTGATGTCGCGTCGCTATGAATGCGGCAGCGTGGTTGCGCAGATGGAGGCCGTGCGCGCCGGCCACGGCGTGGGAATCCTGCACGACTATGCCGCCCGGCGTTATCCCGATCTCCGGCGTTTGCTCCCTGACGTGCGGTTCGTCCGCAGCTACTGGATCACGTCCCATCCGGACACCCACGACACCCGTCGGGTGCGCGAGGTGCATGGCTTCGTCACGTCTGCCGTTAAGGCCGTAAAGTCCTCGTTCGAAATGAGGTGAGGACCGGCTGAAGAAGCAAGTGCCACGAGCGAGCATGCCAGCCTCCTGCACCGATCATAGGTCTCGGCCCACGTGAAGCTGCGGCCTTCATACAGAGCGCTGGTGAGATGCGGATACACGGCGGCCGTGCGAGCCACGAGGCTCAGCGGCGTCAGCGGTCGAAAATTGGTTCTTGTCCAGGCCAATGTTGTAGGGGTTCCCCATGTCTCCTCCCGCTGCACGGTCATTGGGCCGGCGTTCAGAACGTCTGGTCGCGGGCCAACCGGGCGCGGTCTGAGCATCGCGCCCGCACCCGCAGAATCGGTCAACTGACGTATTGTCGAATAGCGATGCGCGGAAGAAATTCCGGCCATCTGTCTACGAGCCAACTGGGCGCGACGTTCGTCCGATGAGGAGCGATTCGTCGAGATGTGATCTGCCTTCGGAATGCCCGGTTGCCGTCGTGTGTGGCCGGTGCCGCAGCGGTATTGCTCAATATGGATGCACGCGTGCGGGCTCATTCCGTCGCTCCGCTCGTCTGCGCCCAGTCGTCTATGCAAGGAGCTAGCCTATGGACACCGTCACCGCCTCGTCGTCCTGCACATGCGTCCCGGACACCCCCAACACGGATGCCGTGAAGAATCCTCTCGATCCCTTGACGGCTGCCGAAATCGGCGCGGTGATCCGGATCGTCCGTAATGATCTACAGTACGGCGCCGACTTTCTCTTCGAGACGATCGAGCTTCTCGAGCCTGAGAAATCAGTCGTACGTCTGTACAAGCCGGGAGATCCCATAAGAAGGGCGGCGCGGGTCAATCTGTTCAAGGTCAGGGAGGATGGCATCTGGCGCCTGACGGTTTCTCTTGCGGAAGGGAAAGTTCTCACGTCGAAATATGTGCGAACCGCCAAGCCGATGATCCAGCTCGAGCAGTTTACGGCCATCGAAGACGCCGTTCGCGCAACTCCCGAATTCATTGCGGCCTGCAAGAAGCGCGGCATCGAGGACATGTCGCTTGTCTGCATCGATCCGTGGTCGGCGGGCAACTTCGGCATTCCCGGCGAGGACGGCCGCTACCTTGCGCACGTCTTCGCCTGGCTGCGTCTGCGGGAGAACGACAACCTCTATGCGCACCCGATCGGCGGCCTGAACGCCGTGGTCGACATCAAGACCTACGAGATCATCCGCGTCGACGACCATGAGATCATCCCGATTCCCCAGGCAGAGGTGAACTACGAGGCGGAGTTCATCAAGGATCCACGAGCGCCCTACAAGCCCCTCGACGTCGTTCAGCCTGAAGGTGTCTCGTTCAGGCTCGATGGCCGCCGCCTGGAGTGGGATCGCTGGTCTGTGCTCGTCGGCTTCAATTCGCGCGAAGGTCTGACCCTGCATGACATCAGCTACGACGGGCGGCCGATCGCGCACCGCGCGTCGCTGGTGGAAATGGTCGTGCCGTACGGAACCACAGACAAGGGGCATTTCCGGAAGAATGTCTTCGACATCGGTGAGTACGGCATCGGCAAGCTCGCCAATTCGCTGAAGCTCGGCTGCGACTGCCTCGGTGCCATCGCCTATCTCGACGCACATCTCGCGACGATGGACGGCACCGTGGTCACCATCGAAAACGCCATCTGCATCCATGAGGAGGATGCCGGCCTGCTGTGGAAGCATTGGGACTTCCGCTCCAACAATGTCGAGTCGCGGCGTGCCCGCAGGCTGGTCATCTCCTGCATCGCGACGGTCGCCAACTACGAATATGGCCTGTTCTGGTACTTCCACACGGACGGCTCGATCCAGTTCGAGCTCAAGGCTACCGGCATCATCAACACCGCCGCGTGCCATCCGGGCCAGCCCGGCAAATACGGCAAGGAAGTCGCGCCCGGCGTCGTGGGCCACATTCACCAGCATATCTTCTGCGCGCGGCTGGACATGAACGTCGATGGCGACGACAACAGCGTCGTCGAGCTCAACACCCAGGCCGATCCTTGGGGACCCGACAATGTCCATGGCAACGGCTTCTACGAAGAGGAAACGGTTCTGAAGACCGAGTTGGGCGGTTGCCGCCAGGCAAACCTTGCGACGCATCGGGCCTGGAAGGTCATCAATCCCGGCCGCAAGAACTGGGTCGGCACGCCGACGGGCTACAAGCTCGAGGCGAGTCATCCGGTGACGCCGTTCATCGATCCCGAGTCGCCGTCGGGCAGGCGGTCGGCCTTCATCAAGAACCAGCTCTGGGTCACCGCCTTCGATCCCGAAGAGCGCTATCCGGCCGGCGAACACATGAACCACTCGGATGGAACGGGAGGTGTTTCCGATTTCGTCAGGAACAACCGGAACATCGAGAACACCGACATCGTGCTCTGGCACGTCTTCGGTCTTCACCATCAGGTCCGTCCTGAGGACTTTCCGGTTCAGCCCTGCATCTTCACCGGCTTCAAGTTGATGCCGAGCGGCTTTTTCGATCGCAATCCCGGCATCGACCTCGCGCCGGACAGCAACGCGGCAAGCTGTCATGCGCAGGCCGCCGAATAGAGCACGGCTCGCTACCGCATTTTTCGCGTTGCAGCCCGTCCGGCCGGCATTGTCGGCCGGTCGGCTCCCGTCCGTCGGAGGGGCAGCGTGCGCGAGGCCGGGGACCTCTGCGGCCATCGCCGTCGCTTTTGTGATCTTTGTGAACTCCGCTGCGCGCGTCCTTCCCGCGCTGCTGGCTGTCCCCATCCAGCAGGACCTGGGCTGGCAAATCTCCGACGTCGCCTGGCCGATCACGCTCGGCATCGTCGTCTCTGCATCTGCATCGCCGCTCGCTGGCCGTGGTCTCGAACGATGGAGCATTCGATGGCCGCTCGTCGTCAGCCTGGTTCTCCTCGCGGTATCGCTTGCATCGACGACGTTCGCGACGTCGCCCTGGCACCTCGTTCTGGCCTGGGGCCTCGGACTTGGCTGCAGCGGGCCCGTGAGCGCATCCATCCTGGGCGCGATGGTCGGCAGTCGTGGCAGCGCGGCGCATTGCGGCACGCGCTTTGGCCTCCTGACGTCGATGCAGTTCCTCGGATCGGCGGCAGGACTGCTGCTTACATCGCGCGCGGTCGAGGCGCTCGGTTGGCGCATCGCGTTCCATGCCGCTGCAGTCGTCGTACTGGCCACGGCCTTCGTGGTCATCCTCCTTGTCGCGGCATCTGGACGCGAAGTTACGCCGCAGCGGTCGGCATCCAGCCGGCATGCGCCGTCGTATCCGGAGGGGAGGGGGTGGCGGTTCTGGGCGCTGGCTGCGATCTTCTGTATCTGCGGCGCATCGACATCCGGCTTGATCGACAGCCAGCTCGGCATCCTCTGCATGGGCGCGGGTCTCGGCCTCCCGTCGAGCGCCGACGTGATGGCCATCGTCCTGCTTGGCGGCGCGATCGGAAGTGTGGCGAGCGGGTATCTCGCGGATCGTTATCGCGCACGAATGCTGCTGGCGGGCTACTTTGTCGTCCGCGCGCTCATCCTGCTTTGGCTGCCGTTCACAGGCCTCAGCGTTGTCGAGCTTGCCCGGTTCGGCGCGCTCTATGGCCTCGATGCGGCGCTGACGTTTCCAGCGCTGGTGATACTGATGTCCGCAAATCTCGGCAGCCACGGCATCGGCGCGGCAATGGGCTGGATGATGGCGGCGCACGTGGCAGGAGCCACCATCGCTTCCGCCGGCGTCGTGGCTCTTGGCCTCGGAGGCTATGCGATCGGGTTCGCGAGCGTTGGTCTGACTTGTCTCGTGGCCGCGGGGCTTGCGGTGCTGCTCAAGGATCCGCCCTCAAATAAAGAGCCATCCCACTGAAGCGGTCGCGAAGTCGGTCAATGGCCCGCAAGCTTCCGGGACCCTCGGGAAGGGTTCTCCGCCAGCAGCAGTCCTTCGGATACCGCAAGTGCTGCGAGCCGCGTGCGCGAATCACAGCCCATCTTTGCGAGGATGTGCTCGATGTGTGTTGACACTGTGCGGGGCGACACGAAGAGCTGCTCGGCGATGTTGGGATTCGACGCGCCGCTGGTCACGAGGTGCAGGATCTGAATCTCGCGGAGCGAGAGATTGTACGGCCAGCGAATGCATTCTTCAGTGATCAGGAGGATGTTTCCGCGGCAGGGCGTGATCGTGACCTGGTGGCAGCGGCCGGTCTCGTCCGGCCAGACGAAGCGTTGCGGTTTCGAAGACTTCGCCTTCTCCAGCATGAGCCGGCGAAGCTCTCCGCCCTCGCCGAGATGCGGCCCCGGACTACGGTTGGGCAGGTGAAATGCAAAACCATTCGGCGAGACGGCGAGCGCGTAGGAGCCGGGCGCCAGCTCATCGGCCAGAAGCTGTGGTGTCCTGAGCTGATCGCAGATGTTCAGCAAGATCGGGCGGAAGCGCTCCGTCATCTCGCGGTGCTCGTCCTTGGCGTGCGCCTCCTTGGACCAGCTCATGTGGATGGCCCCGATGTAACGGCCGTCCGCAACGCGCAGGCACATTGTCGAGCCTTCCCTGAATCCATCCGGCATCAGGTATTCCTGAGCGGTGAATGTATCCGGCAAATGGAGATTCCAGTCACGCTTGTAGTCTCGCCAGCGCAGCGAGTGCGTGTCCTTCTCGCGCGCGATGGCGTAAGCCGGGCAGGCGTTAGGGAATCCGTCGAGCACGTAGGACATCGTTCTGTCCGTATACCCTTCGACGGCCAGAGAGCGGTGAATTCGGGATATCGGATCTATTGCGACCAGGGCGATCGCCTCGCTCCTCACGAACTCGCGTAACAGACGGGTGACCTGCGTCGCCTGATCAATGATCTGATCATTCAGGACCGCCGCCGGTGTATCGAGCCGGACTGTGGCTGACATTGTATGGTCGATCGCTGCCGATTTCACGGTGAGCCTCCAGCTCGTGAAAGATCTTGTCGACGGTTCGTGATCCAATCTTCTTCTTGGTCGCTGACGGTCGGTTTTCTGGTTCGGCCGGATCGAGGTGCTTTACGCAATCTCAGGGCAACAACCGTTCCAACCAACGCAAGGTGCCACGTCATTACTGTGGCCCTTCGCTCTGCTGACCCCGATGGTCCCGGATCGAAATCAGCACCGCCTGAAAGCTACACGAGTACCTTAGGGCTGCGCGCCCGGTGAGTCAAAGGAACGTCACAATTCATGCGGTTCAAAGTCAGCGTTTCTGACGTGGGCGTGCCGGCAGTGTCGTCGGTTGATGAAAATCCGGGCTGGGCTTGCTGAGCTAATTGTCACCCCGGTCGCTGTTCGTGCCCGCGGTGCTCGGAGACTTCCCCGGTTGCTCCAACGCGTCCGCTAAAATCGGTCAGCTGACGTATTGCTGAAAATCGGCGGGAAACCGAAGCTTCGATCCTGCGGTGCAGGTCGAGGGCCGCAATCACCCGACGTCGCGTGGATACGCCGTCGTCACCCAACACGAAATCCCGCCCGGTCTCGGTCGCGATGCCGAGAACCTGTGCGCGCGATTGCAGGAGGTCGCTCAGATGGTTTTGAGACTCACCAGACGTTCAGTGACCGCGGGCATCGGCGCGGCTGTCGCGGCGCCATTTGTTGGACGGTCGGCGTTTGCAGCACAGCCGATCATTCTCGGCATTCCCTACTGCCAGACGGCGGCCGCGGGGGTTGCGGATCATCAGGACTTTCTGAACGGCACGACACTCGCGATGGAGGAGATCAATGCCGCGGGCGGCATCCTTGGCAGGCCGCTGAAGCTGTTCACGACGGACATGAATGTTCTGTCGCCAGAATCCTCCAAGCAGGCGCTTGCAGCCTGCGTGGACGCCAAGGTCGACGCCATCTCCTTTGCTTTCACGCTTGTCCCGCTGCCGGCGATGGACGCGACCGTGAAGTACAAATGTCCGTACATCAACGGCAACGCTCAACGCGCCGGCACCTCTGCCGTCAAGGCGCATCCGGATAAGTACAACCACATCTTCCAGTTTTGCCCGTCGGAGGTGAACTACGGATGGAGCTATGCTTCCTGGCTGGAGGACGAGGAGCAGCGGGGTATCTGGAAGCCGAAGAACCGCAAGGTTCATATCATTCAGGAGCAGATTGGTTACTGCCAGACCATTTCGCGTGCCGCGCAGGAGGCGATCAAGCGGCGCGGCAAGTTCGAAGTCGCCCGCATTACGGATATCCAGTATCCCGTGCAGGACTGGGCGCCGGTCATTCGCGAGATGAAGGAAGTCGATGCTGCCGCGATCATGGTGGACCATTGGGTTGCCGCTGAATACGCCGCGTTTTGCAAGCAGTTCGTTGCAAGCCCGGTGCGCGACTCGCTCGTCTATCTCCAGTACGGCCCGTCCCAGCCGGAATTCCTCGAGCTTGCCGGATCGGCTGCGAACGGCTTCGTGTGGGGCACAACCATGGGCATCTATGGCGACGAGAGAGGTCTTGCCTACAGGCAAAAGTACAAAAAACGTTTCCCCGGCATCGCGGGGCTCGCCTACACCGGCATTGCGTACGATCAGACGTACTACCTCAAGAAGGCCTGGGAGGCTGTTGGCGATCCCCGGAAGTTCAGCGAGGTCTGCGACTGGATCCGCGCCAATCCCCAGCGTGGCGTCTGCGGTCACGTCGACATGGGCAATCCCTACCAGGAGGCGCGGCATTTCCCCGACAATGGAGGAGACGAGCTGCAGGCGCAAAAGCTCGAGGCCGGCGTCGCGCAGCTCTACGTGCAGATCCAGGGAGGCGAGCACAAGATCACCTATCCCGGTCCGGTCTCGGAAACGAAACTGATCGCTGCGCCGTGGTGGAGCTGATGCTCAGACGACTGTCTCCGAGCAGCGGGGTTGAACAGGGCGGAACAGCCACCCTGTTCTCCTGCAGCGGAATTTCGCTCGATCTCGGCGGGCGTGAGATTCTCCGCGATATCAACCTGCACGTCCAGGCCGGGGAAGTGCTTGGCATCATCGGCCCCAACGGCGCGGGCAAGACCAGCTTGTTTGAAATCCTCTCCGGACGGATGCCTCCGAAGAGCGGCATGGTGTGGTTCAAAGGGGAGAATGTCACGGGCTTGCCGTTGCATTCCCGTTCGCGTCTGGGAATTGGCCGCACCTTTCAGACGCCGGTCGTCCCCGACGAGTTGACGGTCGGTGAGACATTCAAGGCGGCGCGTCAGGCCTATCGACCTTTCCTCACCAAGTTCGACGCGGAATATGGTGCCGACCTTGTCGGTCTGAAGATCAGTGAGGACACACCGGCGACGCAGCTCGATACCTTCAACCGGCGCAAATTGTTGCTGGCCTGCCTGCTGATGCGCCGGCCGTCGTTGCTGCTGCTGGACGAGCCGGCGGCGGGCCTGATCAATTCGGAGGTCGACGAGATCGACAAGCTCCTGCGCATGCTCGCCAAGGAGATGGATGTCGCGATCCTTATTGTTGAGCACCGCATCGAGCTCCTCGGCATGATCGCCGACCGCATTCTGGTGATGGACGCCGGCGAGGTCATCTCCGAGGGCCTGATGGACGACGTCATGGCGGATCCCAAGGTTCACGCGGCCTATTTCGAGGACTTCAGCGAAGAGGCCGACGCATGAACATCTCCGTGAGCAATCATTTGCCGGGCGCTCCGGCGCGTCAGCCCCCGCGCGAGGTTTTGAACGTCCAAGGATTGTCTGCCGGCTACGGTCCGGTCCGCGTCATCCACGATCTAGATCTCGTCGTGCAGTCCGGGGAGCGGATTGGCATCGTCGGCCTGAACGGCCACGGCAAGTCGACGCTGTTCTATGCAATCGCGGGGCTCACCGGCTGGCAGCGCGGCTCGATCAAACTCAACGGCAGGGAGGTGGGTCGCACGCGAAGCCAGGGACCGGGGCGCTACACCCATGAAATCGTACGCGCGGGTTTGGCGCTGATTCCCCAGGGCGACGAGATCTTCCATGGCCTGACCGTCGAGGAGCATCTCGATTCCGGGGCCTACACCGCGGCGGCATGGAGCGATCGCGCCGCACGCAAGCTCCGCATCCTCGAGATATTTCCACCGTTGCGGAAGCTGATGGATGTACCCGTGGGGCGCCTGTCGGGCGGTGAACGGCGCATGGTGTCGATCGGCCGCGGCCTGATGACCGATGCGTCGCTCTTCCTCGTCGACGAGCCATCGCTCGGGCTGGCGCCCAAGATCGGCAAGAGCGTGATCAACGCGCTGATGGCCGTCAAGCTCGGAGATGCCGCCATGATCATCGCGGAGCAGAACGTTGCATTGCTTGAGGGACGGGTCGATCGCGTCATCGGCATGCATGTCGGCAAGCTCAAGGGTGAGGCCTCGGCGGCCCTCGCGTTGAACGTTTATCGAAAGGCGTAAAACGTGGATATCTGGTTTATCGTCAGCAACACCATCGTCCTTGCGTGCATTTACGGCACGCTCGCGATCGGAATTTCGATCACGTGGTCGAGTCTTGGCCTGCTCAACCTGTCTTACGGATTCATTTTCGCATTCGCAGGGTATGGCGCCTGGCTGTTCGCCCAGAACGTCTCCGCATGGGGACCTGCAGTGCTGGCCGCGGGTATCCTCGCCGGCGCGCTCGGCGGTGTAATCATCTGTGCGATCGGATTCATACCGATCCACGACAAACCGAATTTCACCATCCGCGGTTTGATTGCGACGCTCGCGATCAATTTGATCGGCACGCAATTCCTGCTCTGGTGGTTCGGTCCGCGTTCGAAGAATCTGCCGGATATCTTCGGCAACTGGTCGCTATCCTTGCCGGGCGGCGCGGTCTTCACGGCCGACAAGGTCGGCAACGTGGTGACGTCCATCGTGATACTGGCGGTCGTTCTCAGGTGGATGCAGTCGAGCCGCCGTGGCCTCGAAATCCGCGCCATGATGATGAATCCTCATGCGGCCTCCATCGTCGGCATCGGTGTGCGGCGCACCTCCTTTTACGTCATGGGCATCACGGGCGGATTGGCGGGTCTCGCGGCCGTCCTGCTCTCCCAAACCTATTACATCTCGCCGTTCGGCGGACTGATGCCGATGATCAAGGGCGTCAGCATTGCGCTTTGCGGCGGACTCGGCAGCGTGCGCGGCGCTGTCATCGCCGCGATCGTGCTCGGCTTGAACGAGGCGCTGACAGGCATGTCGATCGGCGGTCGCTACGTTCTCATCACCCAGTTCGTCGTGATTATCGCCATTCTCTTGGTCCGTCCGCGCGGCATTGCCGGGCTGCTCGACAAGGCGAGGGAGGCCTGAGCAATGTCTCTTGATAGCGGCACCAAATGGCGCAACCCGCTCTTCGTCTGGGGTGGCAAACGCGACGTCGAAGAACTTCCAACCATTCCGTTTCGAAGCCATCAGGAGGTTTGGGAAGGGACTCGTCAATCGAAGACGAAGCTGAACCCGGTCGGCCGCCTACGCTACTATCACAAGTGGCCAGGCCACGGCAGGACGATGTGGAATCGTCTTCGCTACTGGCCGACGCGCCGCCGGGTGCTGCGCCTGCGCGGGGAATACAATCCCAAGACGTTGCGCGCGGAGAAGACGATTGTCGACAAGCGGCCGATCTGGTGGGTGCTGGGGCTACTCGCGCTGGCGATCGCTCCCCTGTTCACGCCCGGTGACCTGCAGAACACGCTGCTGACGGCCGGAGCCACGTTCGGCATCTATTCCGCCATCAGCCTGTGCTGGATGCTCATCATGGGCACGGCGGGCGTCTTCTCGCTCGCTACCTATGCAGTGGTCGGGACGGCCGCGTTCGTTGCGGCGCTGCTTGCGGTCAAGTTCGCGCTGCCCTGGTGGCTGTTGCCGCCGATCGGCGCGCTGGTGGGTCTGGTCTTCGGCGGGATCATCGCGCTGCCGGCCACGCGGCTGGATGGCTTCTACTACGCGCTTCTCACTCTCGGGCTCAACGAGCTCTGCCGGGTCTACTTCATCACCTCGAAGGAATTCGGGTCCGCCAACGGCGGCCTGTATGGCGCAACGACCTACGTGCCGGAAGATTGGTCGCAGTTGGGTCAGCTGCTCCTGGCGTATTACGCCTGCTTCGGCCTGATGCTGCTCGCATTGCTGCTCTACCGGTTCGTCAACGGCCGCAGGCTTGGACGAATCCTTCGCATGGCGCCCGAGAAGCGCGAAGCCTTCGCTGAGGCGACCGGGGTGAACTTTCGTCAGGCGCGTGTCTGGGTGTTCCTCATCTCGTCGACTGCGCTGGGCTTCATCGGCGGATTCTACACCTCGAACTTCGGCGGCGTGGCGTTCTCGATCTTCAACTTCGACACCGTCCTGCTCGGCCTCGCCATGCTGGTGATCGGCGGCGTCGGACGTGCGGAAGGCGCGGTGGTCGGTACCCTCATCGTCGTGTTCTTTGACCAGGTGCTGAACACATGGGGGCCCGCGCGCTTCATGATCATCGGCCTCATCATGCTGCTGGTCGTTCTCTACCTGCGCAACGGGCTATTTGGGATCAAGGCGCAGTTCCGTGCCTGGCGCGACAAGAAGAAGAGCGAGCGGAGGTCGACGCGGGCGGAGAAGGGCGGTGAGATGTTGCCTGAGGAGGCGACGGAGACCGACGACAAGAGCGTCATCTATCAACGTCGCTACGACAAGATGACCCGCAATCATCTTAAGACGCTGGTGTCGCCGGAAGTCATCGAGGAGCATCGCCAGTCCCTCAATGGACAGCACAGCGAGGCGCTCGAACGGCTGCTGATCTATTTCCGCACGCGTCCTCAGGTGGAGAAGTACGCCATCATGGCCGTGGAACGCTTCGAGGGTTACCGCATCGTGGCGCTGTCCGGACATCGGGGCGTCGCGCCGCGCGTGGTCGAGGACAGGATTTACTCGACACCGGATGAGGCCTGCCACGGCGTCTTCATGCGACGCGTTCAGGACCTGCTGGAGTCCTGATCGAACTTACGAATGAAGCTTTGTCCGACCCGCGCGGCGGACATCGGGACGATCGCAAAAGAGGGAGTTGGTGGTGACACCGGTCAGGCTATTTGGCTACACGGACAGGATCTCGGTCAAGCCGGGCGAGGCCATCCAGTTTCATGTCAGCTCCGAGGGGACGGACACGGCTGAGGCGCAACTGGTGCGCTTGATCCACGGCGATGAAAATCCGGCCGGACCTGGCTTCGTCGAGGAGGAGGTGGCATGCGCCGCCAACGGCACATGGCGAGTCGAACGACAGTTCACCCAGGTGGGATCGTTCCTCGGGGTCGATGATCCCGCAGGCCGGTTAGCGTTCGAAGGCAGTTTCACCCTGTTCGCCTTCATTCACCCGACCTGGCCTGCGTCCGGGAAACGCCAAAGCGTCATCGGCCGGTGGGACGGTGATCGGAAGCAGGGCTATGGGATCGGGCTCGACGAGAAGGGCTGTCTGAGGTTTTGGATCGGACGCGGCGAAGATGCCGTCGACTGCCTGGCTGCCGACACGCCGCTACAGGTTCAGATGTGGTATTTCGTGGCCGCGACTTTCGATGCCAAAACCCGGCGTGCGACTTTGTATCAGGTCGGTGTCGGCAACAGGTACAACGGCCTGTTGGGCAAGGTCGCACTGGTCGATTACGATTCTCATGCGTCCGCGATATTCCGGACCGGACCCGGCAACCTCGGCACAACGCCGTTCCTGATGGCAGGTTCGCGCGGGCGCGACGCGCAGCAGCGTGCATGTGTATCGGAGTTTTATTGGGGCAAGATCGACCGGTGCGGCGCGTTTGATCAGGCGCTGCAGCCCGGCGAGCTCGACACGATCAGAAGCGGCCTCGTTCCCGCGATGGAAAGCCTGGTCGCGTACTGGGACACGACCGCAGGATACACCGACCGCGGCATCGGCGATCTCGTGGTCGACGTCGGGCGGCACAAGCTGAACGCCGCAGGATACAACCGCCCGGTTCGCGGCCAGACCGGTTGGAACTGGGACGGCTTCACCGATTGCTTCCGCTTGGCTCCGCACGAGTTCGGAGGCATCGAGTTTCATGCCGACGCGCTGACCGACTGCAATTGGAAGGCAACCAGGGTCGTCACCCTGCCACGCGGTCTCAAAAGCGGCTGCTATGCCATGCGGCTGCGCTCTGGCAGGGGAAAGAGCTTGAGCGAGGAGCACGTCGTGTTCTTCGTGCGGTCGGAAAAACCGCAGGCGCGCGTTGCATTCCTGTTTCCGACGTTGACCTACCTTGCCCTTGCGAATGAGCGCTTGAGCTTCGATCATCCGGAGCGCGAGGCCTTGACGGGCCAGCCGGCCGTGCTGTCCGACATCGATATCGAGATGTACGCGCGAGCCGATTTCGGGCTGTCGACCTACGACATGCACGCCGACGGCTGTGGCGTGTGCTACAGCTCCTATCACCGTCCGATCATGAACATGCGGCCGAGATACAGGATGCCGAGCCTGGACGTGGCGTCGGGATTGGCTGCCGATCTCTCGATCATCGCATGGCTCGACCACAGCGACCTCGATTACGAGGTCCTGACCGACGAGGATCTGCACCGCGACGGACCGGCGGCATTGTCGCCGTATGCCTGCGTTATCAGCGGCGCGCGACCTGAATACTACACCGAGCGCATGCTGGACGCGACCGAAGACTATATCGCCGATGGCGGTCGCTACATCTATGCGGGCGGCAACGGATTCAACGCTACGGCAGGCGTTCGCGACGGCGAACCATGGATCGTGGAGTGCCGGCGCCGCGATGACGGGTACAAGCCGTGGATATCGCGCTACGGCGAGCACTACATGGCCACAGACGGGATGCGCGGCGGCCCCTGGAAGGTGCTCGGACGGGCAACGCAGAAGCTGGTCGGGATCGGCTTGAGCAGCTCGGGCGGCGGACGAAGCGAGCCATACCGGCGGATGCCGGACAGCTATCACCGCACCGTGTCCTGGATCACTAAAGACATCGATGGCGTGATTATCGGCGACTTCGGCCTTGCCAACAACGGCGCCGCGGGGCTGGCCCTCGACTATTACGATCGTGCCTTGGGCACACCGCCGCACACCAGGATCATTGCATCGTCGGGGGGGCACACCGATAGCTATGTCGTGAACCAGCAACTCGTTCTCTATTCCTACCTTGGCCTCTATGGGTCGTATGACTGGCGCGTTCATGCAGACATGACCTACTTCACGGCGCCCCATGGGGGAGCCGTGTTCGCGTGCGGCTCGGTCGCGTTCGCGCAATCGCTGCCGCTCAACAATTTCAGGAACAGCTCATCCCGTGTGCTGGCCAACGTCGTCGAGGCGTTCGTCGGGACGCGCAGGTTGCCCGGGTTCGCCTGGGTCAACGAGGAAAAGCAGTGGGCCTAAAACATCCGTCACGGAATGCCGCGCCGGTACGTCCAGCCGGCACGGTTCACGTCGGACATTTGCAGATTCCGGAGAGCTGAGGATGCTGCCTCTCGATTACGAAAGGTCTCAGGACCGCGACATCATCGTCCGGGACCGGTTCGACGGCTTCCGCCGCGAGTTTCTGCGGACGCTCGTGACGCCCGAGGTGATCGAAGAACACCGCCGGTCGCCGCTGGGCCAGCACAGCGAACGGCTCGAGCGCCTGTTGATCTATTTCCGTCAACGGCCGCTGGACGAAAGATATGCGGTCAAGGCCGTAGAGCCGTTCCGCGAGTATCAGGTGGTCAGGCTGTCGGGGCATCGGGGGACTTCCCCGCGCGTGGTTGACGAGGCCATCTACGCGTCAGCGAACGACGCCTGGCATGGTCTGTTCCTGCACTGCATTCGTGACCTCCTCGAAACCTAGAGATAGCTGCAACACGCTGGGTGGGGCACGAGCCTCGTTCAGCTTCTCGATTGGAAACTCGGCACCATGGCGCAGATCAAGATATTCGGCTATGCAGACAAGATCTCGGTGAAGCCCGGCGACACCATACAATTTCATGTCAGTGCCGACGGCGTGTCCACCGCTGAAGCTCATCTCGTGCGCTTGATCCATGGCGACGAGCATCCGCATGGTCCGGGATTCATCGAGGAGGAAATCGACTGCGTCGCCAACGGCACCTGGCGGGTCGAGAAGCAGTTCACGCAGGTCGGATCCTTCCTCGAGGTCGCCGACCCCGACCGCAAGCTCGCGCTGGATGGCAGCATCACGCTTTGTGCATTCATCTGGCCGACGTGGCCGGATGTCGGGCATCGTCAATGTCTGCTCGGCCGCTGGGACAATGACAAGAATCACGGCTACGGCCTCGGCATCAATCCGAGCGGCAGGCTGGAGTTCTGGGTCGGGAGCGGGAACGAGGTCGACTATCTGCAAGCGGAGCTGCCGTTGCAGAAGCAGGCCTGGTATTTCGTCGCGGCCACCTTCGATGCGCGAAGCGGTCGCGCCACCCTGTACCAGGAAGGAGTCGTGAACCGCTACAATAGCCTGCTCAGCAAGGTCGCGCCGGTCGAATATCGCTCGCATGTGTCGGAGGTGTTTCGGTTCCGGCAGAACAACCTGGCCGGTACGCCGTTCCTCGTAGCCGGCTCGCGCGACTGGCACGCGCTCCGCGGCCATTTCGTGTCGCAGCTCTACTGCGGGAAACTCGATCGCTGCGGTGTTTTCGATCGCCCGTTGGGTCGCGAGGAGCTCGACGCGATCCGCTCGAGCGGGCAGCCTCCATCATACGGCATGGTGGCATATTGGGACACCACAAAGGGTTACACCGATCACGGCATCGGCGATGTCGTGGTCGACATCGGACCACACCGCCTCGATGCGAACGGCTACAACAGGCCGGTGCGCGCACAGACCGGCTACAACTGGAACGGCCGCAACGACTGCTTCCGTCTCGCCCCGCATGAATACGGCGGCATCGAATTCCATGCTGACGCGATGATCGACAGCAACTGGAAAGTCACAAAGACGCTCGAGCTGCCCGAAACGCTGCGCAGCGGCGCGTACGCGATGAGGGTACGCGGCGGCGACGGCAAGGGCCTGGCCGAGGAATACATCGTCTTCTTCGTCCGGCCGCGCGTGCCGACCGGTCGCATCGCTCTGCTGTTCTCCACGGCAACCTATATCGCCTATGCCAACGAGCGCTTCGCGACCGACGGCCACATCGTGCAGCCGATGGCCGGTCAGCCGCCGACGATCTCCGAGGTCGACATCGAAATCTACGAAAATCCGGAATTCGGCGGCGGCTGCTACGACTCGCATGCAGATGGCGCCGGCATCTGCTACTCGAGCTACCATCGCCCGATGGTCAACATGCGACCGAAATACCGAATCTCCGCGTTCGACCTGCCCTGGAATTTTCCTGCTGATCTCTCGATCCTGGCGTGGCTTGAGCACAAGGGATACGACTACGACGTTTTGACCGATGAAGATGTTCATCTGGAGGGTGTCGCCGCAATGGCCCCCTATGCATGCATCCTCAATTCCACGCATCCGGAATATCATTCCGAGCGTATGCTCGATGCGCACGAGGACTATATCGCCGGTGGCGGACGATTCATCTGCATGGGTGCGAACAGCTTCTGCTGCAATGTGGCGTTTCGCGACGACGAACCGTGGATCATGGAGTGTCGCAAGACCGGAGGACACTGGATAGCCTGGGCGGCACGGCCGGGCGAATATTACCTCGCCACAACGGGGCAGATGGGCGGAATCTGGACCGGCTTCCAGCGCTGGGGGCAGAAGCTGGTCGGCAACACGTTTGCCGGCGAGGGCTTCGCTCATAGCCAGCCTTACCGGCGGATGCCGGATAGCTATGATCCCGCGCTGGCCTGGATCACCGAGGGGATCGAGGGCGAGATCATCGGCGATTTCGGCCTGGGCAACGGCGGCGCGGCGGGCATCGAGATCGACTGCTACAAACTGGGGTTCGGCACACCGCCCAACACCAAAATCATCGCATCCTCGGGCGGTCACCCCGACAACTACATCGCCCACGACGAGGAGGGGGCGCACGCGCATCAGGGTTTCAGCGGGACGCACAACTACATCCTGCGGGCCGATATGGTGTACTTCGAGGCGCCGAACAACGGTGCGGTGTTTGCAACCGGATCCATCGCATTCGGGAGTGCCCTGCCCATCGACGGATTCGAGAACAATGTCTCGCAGCTTCTGGGCAACGTTGTGAATGCGTTCGTCAAGCCGGGACCATTGCCGGGCTCGTCGAACAGACCCATGCAGAATACGGAAAGACTTGAACGAGTTAGTCTCTAGATCGAGCCCAATCCTGCTCACGTGGCGAGGTGTCGAGCCCAGGATCTCGGCAGTGTCCAGAGATGACCGACGCAGAGCGCGCGCAATTGGGTCGATTGTCATTTCTAGGAAGGCCCGGAATGATTGACTTGCATTGCGCGCCGGATATCGCGCGCAGATCCATTGGTACAGGTCGACCTCGCGCGCCTCGTAGATTTGGATATTGGGTCGAGCAAATCGGACAATCTACGAACAGCAGTCAATCCCTATGTTTCTGCGAGCCCCATAAGCAGACGTCGCGTTTCAGGTCCGCTGATCACTCTGAACAGAGTTCAGCGAGGGCTCAGGGCCGGGAGTGTTTTCAAGCGAATAGAATCACGCTGTCATTCGCTTGCTGATGGACCGAGCGGCTTCATTCAACTGCGGGAGAAAGCGTTCGATAATGACGGGCACAGTGGCGACCCTGGCGATCCATGTGAGATTGATGCATCCAACGACTTCGTCGCCGGCATAGACTGGAACAGCGATGGAATTCCGGCCGTCGTTTGCCTGACTTCTTGGAAGGTCATAGTGACCGCCAAAATCCCGATCGCGAGCGCCGTATCCGCGAGCACGTACGTCGGCGAGCACCTTGTCAAGCTTGGCCGTGTTGTGCGCGAGCGCATCACCCGGACGGCCACTTTTCCGCAAACGCGCAAGAATTGCCGCTCTTTCCTTTGGCGAACAAAACGCGAGGTAGCATCGCCCCGAGGCTGAGCGCAGCATGTTCACGTTGAACGAGCCAACCGGGTTTGGAGAGATAATATAATCAAAATCGGACATAGGTCGGTTGGATTCAATAGTCACCATATGATCGAGCCGCGGACTCAGCAAAGCTGATGGCCAGCGAACACGCTTGCAGAGGTCCGCCAAAATCGGTGCCGCGACTTCTGCAAGATGGGTTTCCTCGTCAAATACTCTTGCTCGCTTTGAAAATGTATAGCTCGGGACATAAGCGCCATCAGCGATCCGCTGCCAAATCAGTTCACTCCCGACCAGAGTTTTGAGAATTCGCAGCAATGTCGCCTTTGGCAGCCTCGTAGCCAGATGCAGATCATTCAGGCTTACAGCCTTCGACTCTTGAATAATCCGCAGGACGTCTAACCCTCGATCCAAGGCGCGTATTGTTTTTGTGCTCATGCGGTAGGCCGAGATGTTTGCCCCAGTAAAAGCCGGATCTCCTGGTGGGGACCGCGCTGGTTGCCGCCGCGCGCTACCCGCCGCAAAGCCCGTGTTTGGACCGGAACCCTTTACCCCTGATAACACGATTTCACTTGGTGAAACAGAGGTAGAGTCAACCAAACAAACGTTCTGAAAGGTGTAAGAGTCGCTCTAACGAGACAAAAACGGCTGGAAGCGCATCAAGATGGGTGTCCAAGACAGCGACCAATACGTGATCGCATTCGAGCAGGCGTCAAACCGCGACGTTTCGCTCATCGGTGGAAAGTGCGCCGGGCTTGCTTCACTTATAGTAGCTGGCGCGACAGTACCGCCTGGTTTTGCAGTGACAACTCGGGCTTACCTTGAAACGCTGGCCGCGCGTAAGCTCGGGTACGAGATTCAAACGCGTGTCGAAGCGGTCCCCTCGAACGATGTCGGAGCGCAAGCCAAGATCGCGAGCGAAATCCGGGAACTGATCAGGTCGGAAGCAATTCCCGGCCGCATCGCCGACGCAATTCGATTTGGCTATGACAAGCTCTGCGCCCGGGGCGGCGGCGATTTGCCGGTGGCTGTGCGCTCTTCCGGCACCTCCGAAGACATGCCTGACGCCAGTTTCGCGGGCCAGGGCGACACGTATTTATGGACGGTTGGTGCAAACGCCGTCGTCGATCGGATTCGGGACTGTTGGGCGAGCTTGTTCACTGCGCGCGCGATGGCGTATCGCGGTAAACATAATCTCCTCCATCTCGATCAGGCCATGGCCGTTGGGGTTCAGCAAATGGTCGACGCCCGCGCTGCCGGCGTCGCCATGAGTCTCGATCCCTCGAATGGCGACCGGTCCAAGATTGTCATCGAATCCGTCTGGGGATTGGGCGAGCCACTGGTCTCCGGCTTAACGACGCCGGATTACTTCGTCGTGGACAAGGTCTTGCTGGAGCCCGTCAAGCGGGTCGTTGCCAGCAAGCCCACTGAACTCGTGGCCGATATCGCCAATCAAACGACCGTCTTACGTGAGGTGGAGGAAGCCCGGCGGAACGTGGCGAGCCTCACCGAAGCGCAAATCCGTGCCGTCGCACGTATCGTCAAAGCGCTCGATCGGTCCTTCGGTGCGCCGCAGGATGTCGAATGGGCAATCGATCCGCAAAGGACCGAAGATGAGGGCGTCGTCCTGCTTCAGTGCCGACCGGAGACGGTGTGGAGCCGAAAAGCATGTAGCCCGGTTCTGTCCAAAAGCTACGCGCCCGGAATTGAGGGCGTGCTGAGCACCTTGATGGCGCCTTTGGCATCGCGGCGACAATGATCATAAAAAACGGGGGAGACAACATGAACGCGCAGGCAAAATTCCCAAGTCCTTACGAGCTCAAGGCGCCAAAAGGCGCCGAGGGTTGGCGTGATCTCTATCCGTATTACGCGTTGTTTCAGGAGGAACGGAAGGACGGCGACGAAAAGCAGTTTTGGTTCTGCGACGCCCAGCACTGGCCGACACCATTCCGGCCGTTCGACACCATCATGGCGGACTATGCGGTCAAGTGCCTGGGTCAATACAACACGCGTCACCTCCTTGTGCCTCCGGCCAATGGCGTCGACTACCGGATACACAATGGTTATCTCTATTTGAGCCCGATCGCGGTCGCGCCCGAGAAGATTCCCGAACGCGTACCGCATTTTCTGGAACGCGCTGGCTTCTATTTTCAGAACTGGAACAAGCTGCTGGATAACTGGCACGTCAAGGTGCGCGGGGTCATCGATGCGTTGGAAGCGCTCCGATACGAACAATTGCCGGACATGGTCCCGAAAGAATGGGTGTTTGAAGGGCGTGGCCTCGACAACACGTACTACTTGATGGAAAATTACGAATCCGCGTTGCAGCTTTGTTACAAGGCCTGGCAGTATCATTTCGAGTTTCTCAATCTGGGTTACGCGGCTTATCTCGATTTCTTTGGTTTCTGCAAAGAGCAATTCCCCAGTATTCCGGATCAAGCCATCGCCCGGATGGTTCAGGGCATCGACGTCGATCTGTTTCGGCCCGACGACGAACTGAAGAAGCTTGCCCATTTGGCTATCGAAACCGGCGTTGACACTGCGCTGATGAGCGGCTCTGTTGAACAGGCTCTTGGTGCGGTCGCCGCACTCCCCAAGGGCAAACAGTGGTTTGAAGCCTGGACTGCTGCGCAGAATCCGTGGTTCAACTTCACCTCGGGGAACGGCTTCTACTCATCCGACAAATATTGGATCGAGCACCTTGATATTCCGCTCGGGTACTTACGGAACTACATCGTTCAACTCAGGAAAGGCGTCACGATCGA
Source organism: Bradyrhizobium sp. 6(2017) (assembly GCF_011058295.2). Classification (NCBI taxonomy): domain Bacteria; kingdom Pseudomonadati; phylum Pseudomonadota; class Alphaproteobacteria; order Hyphomicrobiales; family Nitrobacteraceae; genus Bradyrhizobium; species Bradyrhizobium sp. 6(2017). The sequence goes on from NZ_CP049289.2 coordinate 695,545, forward strand.
GCGACCGACGGCGCAAGTGGCCGCCGAGCGCGAGCGTATTACGAAGGAATATGCGGAGCTTTTGAACAATGAGGTGCGGCCGGTTTTCGAACAAAAGCTCGGACTTGCACGCACGGTTTTCCCTTACGTCGAAAATCACAACTTCTACATAGAGCATTGGTCGCTTGGCGTATTCTGGCGAAAGATGCGGGAACTGAACCGGCTCTTCATCACGGCCGGCTTTTGGTCGGACCCGGAAGGGATGTTCTTTCTAAGCCGCAACGAAGTCAGGGACGCGCTGTGGGACTACTGCTCCGCCTGGGCGGTGGGAGGCGCCCCGACTGGACCCCATTTTTGGCCGCAGCGGATTGCGCAGCGGAGAAAGACCATGGATGCCCTGGCCCAACATCGGCCCGAACCGGCTCTCAACCAGCCGCCTGAGGTCGTGACCGAGCCTTTCACAATCATGCTGTGGGGCATCACCACCGACCGCATTTCCGTCTGGTTGAAAGGTCCGACCAATAGCTCGCGGCTCGAGGGAATGGGGGCGTCGCCTGGGGTCGTTGAAGGTCTGGCGCGCGTTATTCGCTCGCCCGACGAACTCGATCAGATCCAGGACGGCGAGATTCTCGTCGCACCAGTCACGGCGCCCAGTTGGGCCCCGGTTTTCAGCAAGATCAGCGCCACCGTAACCGACATCGGCGGGATGATGTCGCATGCGGCCATCGTGTGCCGCGAATATGGACTTCCCGCCGTTACTGCGACCGGCTCGGCGAGCGCGGTGATCAAAACCGGCCAAAGACTGCGAGTCGATGGCACCGCCGGCACGGTCGAAGTGCTGGCGAACTGAGTAGAGAACCGTGATGAATGCCGCCGTCCCAGCGCTTGATTTTCACGGCCGTACGATCCTGATCACCGGCGCTGCGGGTGGGCTTGGGCTGGCGTTCGCGGAAGCATTTGCAGCGGCGGGCGCGGACCTTGTGCTCGGGGATATCGCCGCGGATGCGATGGAGGGCGTCGCTGACGGCCTAGCGAACCGCTATCGCGGGCAGCGCATCGTCGGCTTGCCGCTCGACGTGACGCAGGAGGAAAGCACCAAGCGATTTGCCCAGGAGGCCGCGCATGCGGTGTCCGGCCGCGAGCGTATCGACGTGCTCGTCAACAACGCGGCGATTTACGCCGGGTTAACCCGTGCCGGCTTCCACGAACTCGACCCGACGGAATGGGATCGCGTGATGACGGTGAACCTGAAGGGGCCTTTTCTAATGGCTCGCGCGGTGCGGCCATGGATGCTCAAGTCAGGCGGGCATATCGTCAACCTCGCGTCGGCCACGGTCTTTAGCGGCACGCAACTGTGGGCACATTACGTCGCCAGTAAGGGCGGCGTGATCGCCTTGACGCGCGTACTCGCCACCGAGCTCGGCCCCCACGGCATCACCGTCAACGCGATCGCGCCGGGAATTACGCTCACGGATGCCAGTCTTGGCTTGATCCCGGATGCGGCGAACTACGGCGCGCAGCGTGGCGCGATCCGGCGTGCGGCCATGCCCGACGACGTGGTCGGCGCAGCACTGTACCTCGCTTCGCCCCTGGCCGCGTTCGTCACCGGGCAAACGCTTGTCGTCGACGGTGGCAAGCAATTCATCTAATAAGGAGGATTCTTCCATGATGCAGATCGAGACTCACGTCGACCGCTTCGTCCGCAATTGCTGGTATGTTGCCGGTTGGGCAGACGAGATTTCAGCCGACAATGTCCTTGAGCGAACGTTGCTCGGCGAGTCGATCGTTTTCTATCGCGCAGCGGATGGCCGGATCGTTGCGCTTGAGAATCGCTGTTGTCACCGTGGCGCGCCGTTGCACGCAGGTCGACGAGAGGGTGACAGCCTGCGCTGCCCTTATCACGGTATGCTCTTCAACGCGGAGGGCCAATGTACCGAAATCCCGGGACAGGAAATGATTCCGCAGCGCGCTTGCGTGCGCAGCTATCAAGTGATCGAGCGTGACGAATTGATCTGGATTTGGATGGGCGAACCGGCGAAGGCCGACCCCGGCAGAATCATCCGCTTTGAGTGGCACACCGATCAGGCATGGCGCAAGAAGCGCTCCTACTTGCACTATCAAGCCCCGTATACGCTCATCGTCGACAATTTGCTCGACTTCTCGCACCTGACCTATGTCCACAGCACGACGATCGGAACGCCCAGCACGGCGTCGACGCGTGCGCAGGTCGAGCCGATCGACGGCGGCCTCAAGATCACGCGCCGTTATTACAACGACCAGATCCAGGCAAACCGAAGCAGCATCGCCACGTTCCAGGGGCCGGCCGATCGTTGGCAAATCTACGAATGGTTCGCGCCGTCGTTTGTGCGCTTGTACACCGGCTCTGCGCCCGCCGGCACCGGCGCACATGAGGGGCGGCTGGTACCCGAGGCCATGCAGTACCGGCACTGCTCGGTCCAGACACCGGAAACGTCGACCAGCACCCATTACTGGTTCACGCATGCGGCGAACTTCAAGACGGAAACCTCGGAAGCGATCGACGTCGTGTTCGACGGCGTGAGCCGCGCCTTCAAGGAGGACAAGGACATCATCGAAGTGCAGCAGAAGGCGCTGCAGAGCGGCCGGCCCTTCCAGCCGATGAACATCGCGCATGACCAGGCATTGGTGCTGGCGCGGCGGCTGATCCAGCGGCTGCTCGATGAGGAGGCGCGCCCAGACGAGCAGAAACCCGCGTCAGCGGCATTCGAGCTTGCTCAGTAACCGTGCTCGCCCAGGATTGTGTCAATGACTTCGCCTGAAGTACCGATCGCGCTTGTACTGGACTACGGTGGCGTCATCTGCCGAACCACCTTCGAACGTCAGCCTCAAATCGAGCGCAAGCTCGGCCTCGCACCCGGCACCTTGCGCTGGCGCGGTCCGTTTGATCCCGACAACGACGAGCTATGGCGCGACATGCTCGCCGACCGGATTAGCGAGCGGGAATATTGGCACCGGCGCGCCGCTGAAGTCGGTCGCCTGGTCGGCGAGGAGTGGACCAGCCCGCGCATGATGATGGCCCCTGCGCCGAACGATCCGATCGACGCCACGACGCGCCCAGAGGCGCTCGCCGCGGTGCGCGCCGTCCGTGACGCCGGGCGGAAAGTCGGCGTATTGTCGAACGAGCTTGACCTGTTCAACGGTCCCGGCTTCGGGGCCAAACTATTTATCTTGAAGCTTATGCACGCAATCGTAGATGCTACGTATACGGGCATCCTGAAGCCAGACCGGCGCGCATATCAGGCTGCGGCGGATGCGCTCGGTGCGCCAATTGAACGCTGCCTGATGGTCGATGACCAGCCGCGCAATATCGCTGGTGCACTCGCCGCCGGTATGCAAGCTGAGTGGTTCGATGTCACGCGGCCGGCGGAAACGTACGCGCGTGTGCTCGCGCGGCTGGGTATCGACGCGGCGGAGAGCGTTGGCTGAGCACAAGCGAACCCGGCAAAAATCGAAGAGCGCGCGGCGGAGGTACTTTCTCGGCTTGCGCAGACAGATCGCATGAGGCCGCAACTCACGAAGCGGAACCGTGCCCCTGAAAGGGCGGACAAAAGAACACGATCTAAGCTTTGTTGCACCAGGTGCCGATGTTGCCGCCCTTCAGGAGTCACCCTCGCAGACCTCGTTGTGAACATGGTGACTGCGTGGATAGCGAGGCGTAGGCTTTTGCCGGAGGCGAAAACCCATTTTCGGCCGTAGTTCAACGGTGGATTTTTGGCCCAGAAAGTCGAAAATGCTTATCTTTCAACGGGGGTTGACTGACACTCTCTCCGCCAGCCGGCTGGATGTCCTCCAAAATGGGCGCTTTCTACAGTTCTTTCCACGCGTCATCGCGAACGGGTCATGACGCCACTGCGCCAAGCCAAGCTTGAGCTGAGTGATCGCTGCGGCCATTATCCGCAATGGGAGCAGCCGGACGCGTTCGTTGATCTCGGCACGTCATGACGGGAGCCATGCGGCCATGAGACGGCGCTCATTTGTCCTTGCAGCTATCGCCGTCGCGCTGGCAGGTGCTTCATTGCTTTGGGCGACGGCGCGTACGACGACCGAATCGCTTTCCCGCCCTTCGGTTTCGGCCTCCGCTACCGCGGAGGCAAGAGGAGCTGCGGCATTTGAGGGCGCAGGCTTCGGTGGAATAAGCCTGGACGCGCTGCAAACGCATGCGTTGCCCTGGCGGCTCGTCGCTGCCGCTCTGGTGCTCGACGCCCAGGCGCGCGATAGAAGTGCGCCGTTGGCGCGATCGACCCTGGATGCGACACTTGCGGGCTTTGGCTTTTTTCCTGGCGCCGAGGTCGCCAATCGCCCCCTCGGCGTCTTGAAAAGCTCCAGTGAATTGCCGCTTGGATTTTCCTACGGCGATCTGGCTCCGCTCGCCGGGACAAAAATCCGCGTGGCCAATCTCGGTTGCGCGGCATGCCACGCCGGCGTCACCTACGGAGCGGACGGAACGCCTGATCCGCACCGGACATGGCTTGGCATGCCCAATACCTCCCTTGATCTCGAGGCCTACACACTCGCGGTCTTCCGTGCCACGCGCAACGCGACCAAACACCCCGAACAGCTGATTGCCGCCATCGACGTCTTGTTTCCGGATATGGGCTGGGGCGAAAAACAAAGCCTGCGCTGGTTTGTGCTGCCACTGGTCGAGCGGCGTATTGCCGATCTCGGCGACATCGAAAAGCCGCTACCGTTTCCGAACGGCACGTCGGGCAGCACCAATGGCGTTGCCGCGCTCAAATTTGCGCTCGGCGTTCCCCTCGCCGGCCATGGCGCCGGCGATGCAGGGGTCGTTTCGATTCCCGACCTCGGCAGTCGGGTATGGCGGACGAACCTGCTTGCGGACGGAGCCTATGCCGTGCCCGGCCCGGCGCGTCAGATGCCGATGACGGCAAGCGGGCTCGACGATCCGCATCTGAAGTCGCTTGCGATGATCATGACTTTCTTTACCGTGCCGAGCATGGGCGTCCATCCCGATGCCGCTCTCGGCAATATTGCAGAGGCCGTCGACGTGATGGCCTTCCTCAAGAGTTACAGGCCACAGCCATTCCCCGGCGCCATCGACAGGGATCGGGCCGAACACGGTCGTCAGCTTTATGCCACGCAGTGCGCTGCTTGCCATGGACGGTACGATGCGAACCTGACCCCGCGCCTCGTCGAATTTCCCAACTGGATCGGCGATGTCGGCACCGACGGATTGCGCGCCAAACTATTCGATGAGCCGCTCGCAGCGGCAATCAACCGGACCGGCTATGGATCGAAGATCGCGGTGGCCCGCGGAGGCAACTATGCGGCCCCTCCGCTGACCGGCATCTGGGCCTCAGCGCCCTATCTGCATAATGGTTCGGTGCCGACGCTCGCTTCGCTGCTGTCTCCGGATACACGACCCCGGCGATTCAATGTCGGCGGTCATGCGCTTGATTTCGAGCAAGTAGGGCTCAAGCTCGACGGGGCCGGCAACTATCCCGGCGGTTACAAACCTTTCTCGATGCCGGCCTTGATAGACACGGCGACGCCAGGCAGGAGCAATAGTGGGCATCGCTTCGGAGAGAAGCTCGATACAGGCGACAAGCGCGACCTTATCGAGTATCTGAAACTGCTCTAGCTTTTGTTTTGACGCGTTTTCTTCACGCGAACCGGGGGGCCATCCCGGATCAAGTCCGGGACAGGCTTTCGCTCGAAAACGCTCTGGTTCAGACCGTCACATCGTCGCGGGTCATGACAATCCCTTGCGAAACAGGTGCAGGCGCTGCAACGGGCGCGCACCCAAACGCTCCATTTGGCGAAGACTCGCAGCGTTTACGTCGCTGATCCAGGTGACGCCAAGCGATTCGTAGCCGGCATCCTTCAGGGCCGTCACCGTGCGGGCCAGCATCGCGCCCATCACGCCCTGCCCATGAAGATCGGGGATTACCGAATAGAAGATGATGACCGCGCGGCGGCGTCGCAACCGATAGCGCAGATAATGAAACGGCGTCAGCAGACCGATCCGCGATCGCGTGGCGGCAAGCAAGCCGTTGAGGTCCGGAATGCACACGATCGTTCCGACGGGACGGCCGTTCTTCAACAGCACCGAAGACAGACGGGGATCGAGGATCGACATCATCTCGCCGGCCTGAAACTGGAATTCGTCCGGTGTCAGCGGCACGAACATGGGATTTTTATCGAAGCCGCCGTTGAGCACCAGACGCGCCTGCTCCATCCGTTCCGGAAAGCTGCGCCGTTCGATCGGCGCGAAGCTGAATCCGGCGGAAGGGTCGAGCGCGCGCGTCTGTGGCGCCACGGTCCGGATATCGAGTTCGAAGGTCGTCATCGGAAAGAACGGTTCGAAGCCGTTGGCCGCAAGCAAGGCCGGAACGTGCGGCGGATTGACGACCATGTCCGTATAGGCGCGCGCACCGAACCCGTCGGTCACGACACCGGCTTGCTGCATGGCCGTCAGGTTGAAATTCCCAACCAGTTCCGTCTCGCCAGCCTGGCGGGCAAACGAGGCGGCAGCGTCGAGCAAGGCAGCCGCAGCCTCCGCGTCGTCGGCGCAGTCAAAGAATCCGAACTGGGCTCGATTGGTCCCGTCTCGCGTATTCGATTGGCCATGAACGTGCGCGATGATGCGCCCGACCGGGCGACCGTGCCGGTGTGCGGTCCAGAAGCGAAACGGATTGCCCGACAGCCAGAGCGGGTTCGCCTTGGCATCGAGCATGCGCAGGATATCGCCGCGTAACGGAGATACGTAACCATCGCCGGGGCGATAGGCGTGAAACGGCGCTTCGAAGAACGCCCGGCTGTCTCCAACGCGAAGTTCGATCATTTTGCACTCGCCACGATCAGCCGCGACTCGATGTCGGGTTCCGGATCGAGCCCATCGTGTAGCAAACGATCTTCATTCCCAGGTTAACTTGAGCCCCAAAACTCCTCACGGCATTGAGGCGCAAACGCGGGAGGCGAAGCCACACCTTTCGGGCCGCCGTTCAAACGGTAGGTTGGGGCCCAGAAGGGTCGAATTGATCGAGCCTTTGCCCATCGCAGCGCAGCGCGCTCAAGCCGAGCTGGCCTCGCGGCTGGCGGCCGTCAGACGTGCTAGGATCGAGAGCGAGCTGAAGGCAGTCACGCGCTGCCCGCGACGTGTCGCCGTGACCCCGGGCCGCGCGGCCGGCCTAAAGCCGTTGATTGCTAATCAATCAAGCAACTGTTAGAATAACAAGAATGTGAATTCCGCCGCGTCGCAACACGATGGAAGCGGCGTCGACCCGCACGTCCAGGCAAATCCATTCTCAACTGGGGCGCAGACTCCAGGCGAATGCCAACCAGGGGAGTGACGAATGTCCATAGGCACGACGAGCGTCGACAGCATTCACAGCCAGGGGCAGAGCGGTGCTCTCGCGCAGCTCTATTCGAAGATCGGCTGGCGCATCCTGCCATTCCTGATGTTGTGCTACGTCGTCGCGTTTCTCGACCGCATCAACATCGGCTACGCCCAGCTCCAGATGAAGCAGACGCTGACCTTCAGCGATGCGACCTACGGTTTCGGAGCGGGAATCTTCTTCGTCGGCTACTTCCTTTTCGAGGTGCCGAGCAACCTGCTGCTGGAGCGCATCGGCGTCCGCAAGACCCTGCTTCGCATCATGTTCACATGGGGCATCGTCGCGGTCGCCATGGCCTTCGTGAAAACACCCACGCAATTCTATGTCGCGCGCTTCCTGCTCGGCGTGCTCGAAGCCGGCTTCTTCCCGGGTATCATCCTCTACCTGACCTACTGGTATCCCTCGGCCCGCCGCGGTCAGATCATCGCGATGTTCATGACCGCGACGGCGATCGCTTCGGTGATCGCCGGTCCGCTGTCCGGCGCGACGATGAAGTATCTCAACGATATCGATGGCTGGCATGGCTGGCAGTGGCTGTTCATCTCGCAAGGATTGCCTGCTTCGATCCTCGGCCTCGTCGCCTATTTCTATCTTCCTGATAGACCCGATGACGCGAAGTGGCTGACCGCCGACGACAAGGCCAAAGTCCGCTACCAGCTCGATCATGATCACAAGGACGTCGAGTCCTCGTCTCACGCTAACTTCTGGCAGATGATTAGGGATCCGAAGGTCTATGGCCTGGCGTTCACTTATTTCCTGCTGCTGGGTGCGAGCTACACGATGGTGTTCTGGATCCCCTCGCTCATCAAGAGCTGGGGCGTCGCCGACCTGTTCCAGGTCGGACTGCTGGCCACCCTGCCGCAGATCGCGGGCATCATCGGCACCGTGCTGATGGGGCGCCACTCCGACAAGACGCGCGAGCGGCGCTGGCACTATGTTGCCTGCGTCGTGGTCGCGGCGCTGGGACTGATGACTATCACTTTCTCCCACGGCAATCTGCTGGCCTCGGTGATTGGTCTGACGCTGGCGGGACTGGGCTTCGTCTCCGCGACGCCGCTGTTTTTCACCACGACCACCGAGTACCTGTCCAAGGCCAGCGCCGCGGGAGGCATCGCGCTGATCAGCAGCCTCGGCAATCTCGGTCCGGCAGTTGCCCCGTCGGTGACCGGCTACATCACGGCGGAAACCGGCAGTTCGCTCTATAGCACCTACCTGATCGTGACGGCCTATCTCCTCTCCGGCCTGCTGCTGCTGGCCATCGTCAAGGTGGCGAATCCAAACGACGACAAATCCTGACAACGGGAAGGGCGGGACGCCGCTGGCGTCCCGCCCTTCCCGTTCCGTCAGGCAAGCCTACGCGGTCGTGGCAAGTCCGCCGTCGACCGGGATCACCGCGCCACACACGAAGCTGCTGGCGCGCGACGCCAGGTACAGCGCAATTCCCGCCATATCCTCCGGCGCCCCCATGCGCTTCATCGGAGCGTCGTCAACGACCTGACGGGAGCCGTGTTCGTCGATCGCATCGGTCATCTTGGATGGGAAATAGCCGGGCGCGATCGCGTTGACCGCGATGTGCTTCGGCGCGAGGAATTTGGCCATGATGCGGGTGAGGTGATTGACCCCCGCCTTCGACGCGGCATACGAGTAGGCTTCGAGATGCGTGGTGCGGATGCCCTCGATCGAGCCGATATTGATGACCCGCGAATAGGCCTTCTCGGAGCCTGCCGCTTCCAACAGATCGAGCAACTTCTGCGTCAGGAAGAAGACCGACTTGACGTTGAGGTCCATGACCTTGTCCCAGCCGTTCTCCGGAAATTCATGGAATTGCGCGCCCCAGCTCGCGCCGGCGTTGTTGACGAGGATGTCCAGCTTCTTTTCACGCTTGCGCAGTTCGGCGGCGAACCGTTCGATCTCGTCCATCCGCGACAGATCGGCCGGAATGGCGATGCATTCGCCATGTTTGGACAGTTCCTCGGCCAGCGCCATGCAGGCGTCGGGCTTGCGCGCGGTGATATAAACCTTGGCGCCGTTTTCGACATAGGCGCGGGCGATCATCTCCCCCAGGCCGCGGCTGCCGCCGGTCACCACCGCGATTTTGCCCTTCACGGAAAACAGCTCTTCGATCTTCATGCGTCGCTCCTGAAAACTGAAACGTCCCTGGCGTCGATCGCCGTCAGCCGACGGCACCCGCCGCGCGCATCTGTGCGATCGCCGCCGCGTCGAAACCGGCTTCCTTCAGCACGTCGTCGGTGTGTTGCCCGACCGAGGGCGGCATCCGGGGCTGCACCTTATCCACGCCGCGCAGCGAGATCGGGCTGTCGATGGTGCGGGTCTCGCTTCCGGCAAACGGCACAAGGATGTCGTTGTCGAGCAGTTGCTGGTCGGTCGGAATGTCCTCGGGCGTCGCCACCACGTCGAACACGATGCCGGCTGCGGTCAGGCGCTTGCGGAATTCCGCGCGGTCGTGCTTCTCGAACTCCTTGTCGAGCAGCGCGATCAGCTCCTTCGAGCGGGTCAGGCGGTCCACCTTCTTGGCAAAGCGCGGATCTTCGATCAGGTCCTCGCGGTCGAGGCACTTCATGAAGTCCGGCCACTGCTTCTCCTCGTTGAGGATGGTGAGGATCAGCCAGCGGCCGTCGCGGCACCTGTAATAGTTCGTCAGCGCATTGAAGGCGACTTCGCGCGCTGGGCGGTCGGTGAAGGTCGCGCCGCACAGCGCGGCCTGCGCGTTATACCCGTTGGCCCACAGTCCGTTGGCGACAAGGGATGAGCTGACCTCGGTCCCCTTGCCGGTGAGCTGGCGCTGGTACAGCGCCATCACGATGCCTGAGAACAGCGTGAATCCCGCGGAATGATCGCCCATGCCGTTGGCCGGACGCACTGGCACGGATTGCGACGAGGCGCGCACCGTATCCATCAGGCCGGAGCGCGCCCACCATGCGGTGACGTCGAAGCCGGGCTTGGTCGCCTCGGCGCCCTTGTCGCCGTAGCCGGAAAACGAGGCGTAGACCAGCCGGTCGTTCAGCCCGGCCAAGGCCTCGTAGCCGATGCCGAGCTTCTTGCGCGCGGAAGCAGGATAGTTGGTGATGAAGACGTCAGCCTGCGAGGCGAGGCGCTGGATCACGACGCGGCCCTCGGGCTTGGCCATGTCGACGGCGAGGCTGCGCTTGTTGCGCGAGCCCAGCATCCACGCATAGTTCTGGTCGCTTCGGGGATGGCCCGGCAATTTGGTGAGATGGCGGTAGGGATCGCCCGAACCAGGCGGTTCGATCTTGATGACGTCAGCGCCGAAGTCGGACAGGACCGTGGCCGCCGCCGGCGCCGCAATGAAGCTGCCGCAATCGATCACCTTGAGGCCTTCGAACAAAAGTCCCATCTTGTTCCTCCCTGGTTCGCGTCCCGCTTTGCCCGGATGACGCGATTGCATCGCGCACTACTGGTCGGTCGCGACCGATCGCAGCGCCCGGATGATCGCGAGCTGCTTGGCGTCGCGCTCGCCTTCCAGCTGCTCCGCCGGGCGTGCCGCGAACGAGGCTTCCGCCTGAGCGATGATCTTGTCCTGCGCCGCCTCGTTCAGATCGACCGGCGCCATGTTCTTCCAGGCCTCGTTGAGGCCGGGGCCGAACTGCTTGAAGAACGACCTGAAGCCGCCGGCGCCGCCGCCGAGATGGAACGAGCGGAACGGGCCGTCGGCGGCCCAGCGCAGGCCGATCGAACTGGTGACGATGTCGTCGAGCTCGTCCACCTTCACGACGCCCTGGATCACGAGATAGCAGCACTCGCGGAAGATCGCGCGCTGCAGGCGGTTGGCGACGAAGCCCGGCATCTCCTTGCGCACGACGCGCGGCACCTTGCCGAGCGCGGCGTAGAAGGCGACGGCGTCGGCGACCGCGTCCTCGCTGGTTTTCTCGCCGGGCACGACCTCGACCAACGGGATCAGGTGCGGCGGATTGAAGGGATGGCCGACCAATAATCGCTCCGGCCGCGAGCACTTCAGCGCCTGTTCCGTCGCCGTCTTGGCCGAGCTCGAAGACAGCAGCAGGGCCGTGTCGCCGACGACCTTGCTGATGCGCGCCCACAGATCCTGCTTGAACTCGATCCGCTCCGGGCCGTTCTCCTGCACCAGGTCGGCGCTGGCGACCGCGGCTTCGAGATCGGCTTCGAACCGCAGCTTCGCCTCGAGGTTCGCGGTCGGAAGTCCGAGCGCCTCCAAGGTCGACAGATTGTTGCGGATGTAGTCGCGGACGAACGCATCCACGTCGGGGCGCGGATCGTTGACGACGACCTCCAATCCGTGCGCCAGGAACACCGCCGTCCAGGACGCGCCGATCACGCCGGCGCCGATGATCGCGGTCTTGCGGTAGCGGTTGAGGATGTCCTGCTGGGCGTTGGGCATGATGGCCTTACTCCCTCACTGCGGCTGGCGCAGTGTCGGTCAGATAGTCGTAGATGACCGCGGCCGGCGACAGGGTGAGATCGGTGAGAATGTGGGTGGCGGATATGATCTCGCGCACCGGCAAATCGGCCAGCGGGGCGAGCACGTGCTCGAACAGCTGCAGGCGCGCCGGGCCCCGCCACGCGCCCTTGACTTCGATATTGGTGATCTGCGTGCGCACCAGTTCGCAGATGCGCGGCCGCTTGGTGTAGCTCGGCAGGATCTTGAGCATGTAGGTCGGAACGCAGATTTCCTGCCGCGCCTTTTCCAAATCGTAGGGCTTGTGCTTGTAGCCCATTGTGGCACGCGCCACGCTCAGCACGCCGTAGTCCAGCGTGCCGACCAGCGTGTCGGAATCGACGAACAGTTTCGCCGAGCCAAGCTTCTTCGGAAACGCGCTGAGCTCGCGGCCGGCGGCGATCGCCGGCAGATTGTCGAGATACATCCCGATGATGTACTCGCCCTTCTCCTCACCGTGACGCACCACGGCGGCCTGGCCGCATTCGACATAGGAGCCGTAGCCGGTGGTGTCAGGCATGTTCATCACCTCGAAGCGGACCAGCGGCTCGTCGACCTCGAGTGGCTCCGGCACCTGCCTCACCAGTGCTTCGCGGTCCGTGCGATAGGTGATGTTGAGATATTCGCGCGAGGTGAAGCGATGGGGGCCAGGAACGAAGGCCGGCGCGCCGGTCGGGGTGGTGTACTGCCTGAGAACGTCTTCCTTTTTCATGGTGATGTCCGCTCCTGAGTTCCGGTGCGTCAGCTGGCGCCGACCGTGTCTCGCGTTGCTGTCTTCCATCCCGGCACGAAGATCGGCCAGATTTGTCGCTGAGTCCATCCGGTCGAGCCGCCCGTGTCGGCTGGCCCGAAGTGCAACATCGGAAATCAGGCCTTCCTGCTCTCGATCGCCGCGCGCGCCTCGGCGATGCTTTCACGGATCCGGTTCATGATGATGGCCGACGCCCCGGCACCCGACTTCTGCACCAGCTCGGCAATGTCCTTGGTGCTCTTGACCACCGCGTCGAAGGCGCGCCGCGCCAGCTCAGCTTGCTTGGCCGCAATTTCCTGCGGCGATCCCTGCGGCTTGAATTCGGCGATCAGCTCGCGGCTCTGGCGCGTCACGTCGGTGAGAATGTCCTGCTGCAGTGCGAGCAGCGCGCGACCGTCCTGCGAGAGCGCGAGCGCCGATGCCTGCACCGCCTCGACGTTCTTGCGATGGGTCTCCAGCAGCGCGTCGTAATCGATCTTCGGCAGGTTGAACTGCTTGCCGATCTCGGCAAACATATCCATGAGCGTCTTCTCGGCCATCGTTCCCTCCTTGCGATCGGTGTTTTTGCTGCGTTGCGTCAGGCCGATCTGCGACCTCAGCCGTCGCCGTATTTTGCCCGCAGTGCCTTCTTGTCGATCTTGCCGACACTGGTCTTGTCGAGCGCGTCGACGAACAGGATGCGGTCCGGAATAGCGAAGCGGGAGATTACGCCCTTGTCGGCATAGCTCTTGACGTGAGCCTGCACCGCGCTCTTCTCGACGCTGTCGGCGGAACCCGTCACCAGGATCGCCAGCGGACGCTCGCCCCATTTCGGGTCGGCGACGCCGATGATCGCCGCCTCCTTGAGGCCGGGCATGTGCATCAGGATATCCTCCAGCTCGATCGACGAAATCCATTCGCCGCCGGTCTTGATGACGTCCTTCATGCGGTCGGTGATCTGGACCACGCCATGGGCCGACATGGTGCCGATGTCGCCGGTGTGGAGATAGCCGCCTTCCCAGAGCTTCTCGGAAGCGGAGGGGTTGCCGAGGTAACCCATGGTCAGCCAGGGCGCGCGGACCACGATCTCGCCGGAGGTCTTGCCGTCGTGCGGGACGTCCTTCATCGCGTCGTCGACAACGCGGAGATCGACGAGCGGCACGGGCGTGCCGGTCTTGGTCCGCAGCTCGGCCTCCGCGTCGGGATTGCCGGTCAATTCATCCTCGCGCAGTTGCGCGATGGTCAGGATCGGGCCGGATTCCGACATGCCGTAGCCGGCGAAAATGTCGATGCCGCGCTGTATCGCAGCCTTGGCCAGCGCTTTCGACAGCGCCGAGCCGCCGATCACCATCTTCAGCTTCGACAGGTCGACGTCGTTGCTGTTCGGCGCCGACAGCAGCATCTGGAGAATGGTCGGCACGCAATGGCTGAAGGTCACGCCCTCGGTCTTGATGAGCTCGAGCAGCAGGTCGGGCTGATAGCGGCCCGGATACACCTGCTTCACGCCGGCGGCGGTCGCGGCGTAGGGCAGCCCCCAGCCATGGACGTGGAACATCGGCGTGATCGGCATGTAGACGTCTTCGCGGTGGAAGCGGCCTTGCCGGGCCGGCGAGCCGAAGCCGACCAGGTCGATCAACGTGTGCAGGACGAGCTGACGATGGCTGAAATAGACGCCTTTCGGAACGCCGGTCGTGCCGGTCGTATAGAACATCGTGGCACGCGTGTTCTCGTCGAAATCCTGGAACGCGAAATCGGGCGACGTCTTTGCCAGCAATTCCTCGTAGCGACCGGCGACCTTGCCGGCCGTGGCGGGGAAGCTGCCGTCATCGGAGATCAGGATGATGCTCTCGACGGATTCCAGCTTGTCGCGCAGCTGCTCGACAAGCGGCAGAAACTCGACATTGACGAGCAGCAGCTTGGGCCGCGCATGGTTGAGCGTGAACAGCACCTGCTCCGGCGACAGGCGAATGTTGACCGTCTGCAAGGTCGCGCCCAGCATCGGGATCGCGAAATAGCACTCCAGATAACGCGGGCTGTCCCAATCCAGCACGCCGACAACGTCGCCGCGCACGACGCCTTGCGCAGTCAGGGCACCCGCCAGCCGGCCGATCCGTTCCTGAAGGTCGCGGTAGGTGTAGCGACTGATGTCGCGATAGACGATCTCCTGGTCTGCCGCTTGCGTCATCGGAGCGTGGAGCAGGTGCTTGATCAGCAGCGGGTACTTGTAGGCTGATGGCGTATGCTCGATCAGGAAATCGGACATGATGCTCTCCCGGGATCTGGAAGGCGTTGGCCTGCGCCGGCAGGTTCATCGCAGCGAGATATTTGGAGAAGGTCTGCGCGAGCAGGTTCTGCGCCGTGAGAGATTGGTTATCCGGTTCGTCGCCTGGCCGAACTCGGCGGCCTTGATGGCATCGGCGCCGGGCGAATTGCCCGCATCCTCCCGTTGGCGCGGCAGGTCGCGCCAAACGTCTCCGAAATCCGGATTGGTCCCGTGGCTCACGGCGCTCCTCCTGGTGGCGGATCGTTGTCCTGCCGATCGCTTTCGCCGTAAGGTCACCCGAGGCCGAAAGTCTCCGGGGAACGCCGCCTGGCGAAGCTTTCTCTTATTCTATCGCTCGCTTGATTGAATAGCAAGTCATCGCGATTTAATCGGCGGATCATGCTCCGTCAGAAGCCTGGATCGGATGACTACTTGTCCGGGGAGACCGTGATACCCGGCCGCCCCGAGCCGGGAGGCAAGATGCGCCGAAGGTGCCACATCTTCCGAAGGGCCAGATGCTTCGCGCCGCCATCGCCTTCGGCGAGCCCGGCTTGCGATTCAGGGGAAGGACGCCGTGGGCCGACGACGGCTGCGAAGTCCGCAAGGCCGCACAACGGAGCTGTCGAGCCCGGCAGCAATTCTCGACAACATGTGCTCAAAAGTGTAGATGGGCGGCAATCGAAAGCGGCGAGGCTGGTTGTTTCCGTTGACGGCTGACAAGAGAATGACGAAGCCCAAAGGGCGCGCGAAGGGCGGCGAGAAGAAGCCGAAATCGCTTCGACGAGGGCCCGACCGTCGCCGGCAGATCATCGCTGCCGCATCCGGGCTGTTCGCCCACAAAGGCTTCGAGGGCACCTCGATCCGGGAGATCGCCGCGGCATCCGGCGTGCTGTCAGGCTCGCTGTACTATCACTTTCCTTCCAAGGAAGACCTGCTGTTCACAGTGCATCAGGAGAGCCTGACGGCGATGCGCCGCGAGGTCGAAACTGCGATCGCCGGGGTTACCGATCCGTGGGCGCGGCTCGAGGAAGCGATCGTCGCGCATTGCCGTATCCTGCTCGGTGGCAGCGTCACCCGGGCCATTCTCACCCCGCCGCGCTACTACAATCTTCGAGGCGTCCGGAAGCTGGTTCGTCAGCGCGACGAGTATGAGCAGATCTTCGCGGGCCTGATCGATGAACTTCCGCTCAATCCCGACTGCGACCGGCATGCCTTCCGCCTGTCGATGCTCGGCGCCATGAACTGGACCGTGTTCTGGTTCAAGGCAGGCGGTCCGCTCAGCGTCGACCAGGTCGGCCGCCAGATCGCCCTCATGGTCCGCGGCGCTGCGATCGATCGCTCCCGCAAGCGATAGCCGGCGCTGCGCGCCGCGCCTGCCCTTCGCCTGGCGATTCCGGCCTCCCGATCATCCACTTACGAGGAAAGAACGTCAAAAAGCTCTTGCGGCTTGACGCGGCCGAATGAATTAGTCTACTTATGCAAGTGACAGGGAGCGCCGACTGTCCGTCGGAAAGTTTCCGGGATTCGTCGGCTGAGCGCCGGAGAGGTTACGTGTCGGAGGACATCCACATCGAGCGCCGCGACGGCATCGTTCACGTCATTCTGAATCGGCCTGCCGTGAAGAATGCCGTGACGTTGGCGATGTGGCGCGAAATGGCCGAGATCTTCGCGGGCTTCGCCGGAGACCGGGCGGTTCGCGGCATCGTCCTTCGGGGGGCGGGCAAGGATTTCTCGGTCGGCGCCGACATTTCCGAATTCGAAGTGATCAGGGACGACAGGCATCAAAGCGCCGCCTACGAAGTCGCAGTCGACGCCTGCTCGGGTGCGATTGCGGTGCTCGGAAAGCCGGTGGTGGCCGCGATCTCCGGCTATTGTCTCGGCGGCGGCTGCCATCTCGCGTTGGCGTGCGATTTCCGCTTCGGCGATCGAACCGCGACGTTCGGCATCCCCGCAGCGAGGCTTTCGATCGTCTACGGCCTGCATAGCGTGCAACGCCTGCTGGCCCTGACGGGAGTTTCGAACGCAAAGCGGATCCTCTACTCAGCGGACCGCTACCCAGCGGAGCAGGCGCTGTCGATGGGATTGCTCGACGAACTACACGAAGACGCAGGCCTCGCGGCGGAGGGCTTTCTGCAGCGGTTGGCGGCCAATGCGCCGCTGTCGATCGCCGGCGCGAAGTCCATGCTGAACGGGCTTTCGATGGGCGCCGGCGCGCTCGATCCGCCCGCGGCGCAGCGGCTCATCGACGAAGCCGCCGACAGCGAGGACTTCAAGGAAGGCCGCCGTGCGTTCGCGGAGAAGCGGTCGCCGCGATTCCGCGGCGCGTAGGTCCGGAAGGGAACCAGCTTTGGAGGGCACCCAATGAAGCCTGCCCAATTCGACTACGTCGTGCCGTCCACGGTGGAAGCCGCCGTCGAAGCGCTCGTTGCCGCGAACGGCGAAGGCAAGGTGCTGGCCGGCGGTCAAAGCCTGATGCCACTGTTGAACTTCCGGATGGCGCGTCCGACCGTGCTCGTCGACCTGAATCGCATCGAGGGATTGTCCTACATTGAGGACCGCGGCGACCGCATCGCCGTCGGCGCGCTGACGCGCCATCGCGAGCTGGAACATTCGCCGTTGATCGCCGCGAAGCTGCCGGTGATTGCGGCGGCGATGCGCCACGTCGCGCATCTTGCGATCCGCAACCGCGGCACGATCGGTGGCAGTCTGTCCCATGCGGATCCCGCTGCCGAACTCCCGATGCTTGCGACATTCTACGAAGCCGAAATCCTGGTCCAGGGGCCTTCGGGCCGCCGGAGGATCACCCCAAAGGAATTCTTCGTCGACGCCCTGACGAACTGCCTTGAGCCGGAAGAGATCGTGGTGGAGGTCGCGTTTCCGATCCTGAAGCAGGACGGCTGGGCATTCGAGGAGGTCGCGCGCCGCTTCGGCGATTTTGCGCTGGCCAGCATCGCCGTCTCCGTGCTCCGCGGCCCGTCCGGATTGGCGGCCGCGCGCGTCGCGGTGATGGGCGTGGCCGACACGCCGCGGCGGCTGAACGAGGCGGAGGAGAAACTCATCGCGTTGGAGCTCGACGACCGGATGCCCGATCGCTTCTCCGAGATCGTCGTCGCCCAGGTCTCGCCGAATGACGATCTCCATGCTTCGGCCGACTACCGCAAGCATCTGCTCGCACAACTGGCGAAACGGGCGTTGCAGACGGCGCTGGCGATGAGGGGCTGATCGGATGACAAGCAGCGTATCGGTGACCGTGAACGGCGAGAGCTACGACGTATCGGATGTCGAGCCGCGCTTGCTGCTTTCCGATTTCTTGCGTGACCGGCTTGGCCTGACCGGGACGCATGTCGGATGCGAGCACGGCGTGTGCGGTGCCTGCACGGTTCTGGTGAACGGCGACAGCGCGCGATCCTGCCTCATGTTGGCCGTCCAGGCCAACGGCGCGGAGATCGTTACGGTCGAAGGGCTCGGATCGCCGGAAGAGCTCAATGAGCTGCAGGCTCAGTTCCGCGAGCACCACGGGCTGCAGTGCGGCTTCTGTACGCCGGGCATGCTGATGACCGGCGAAGATCTGCTCCGGAAATATCCGCTCGTAACCGACGAGGACATCCGCGAGGGGCTCTCGGGCAATCTCTGCCGTTGCACCGGATATCAGAACATCATCGCGGCGATCCGAAGCGCCGCCGCCAAGCGCACGGAGAAGGCGTCATGAAGCTTAACTTCCTCGCCGCGGGGCGCCTCCGTATGAAGAAGAGCATCTACGTGCCGGACGCCGACCGCAGCGAAACCATCGATCTTCCCGTCAGCAGCGCGTTGATCCGGCACAAGCAGGGCAACGTGCTGTTCGATACCGGCTGTCATCCGTCTGTGGTCGACGATGCCGAGGGGCGGTGGGGACCGCTTGCCAAAGTCATGAAGCCAATGATGTACGCAAGCGAGACCTTGCTGCCGAGTCTCGCGTGCAGCGGCCTTGAACCCGGCGACATCGATATCGTCGTGAATTCGCACTTTCACCCCGACCATTGCGGCTGCAACCAGTTCTTCAAGAAGGCGACGATCCTGGCCCACGCGAAAGAGATCGAAGCCGCTAACGCGCCGCATGCCGACGCGTCCGGCTATCTCAGGGACGACTGGGACTACGGACAGCCGATCGAGCCCGTGAGCGGGGAAAAGGATTTGTTCGGCGATTCCAGCGTCGTTTTGGTGCCGCTGCCGGGCCACACGCCGGGGATGCTCGGGGCGCTCGTCAGCCTCGACCGCGACGGCCGGTTTCTGCTGGCCTCCGACGCGGTCAGTCTGCGGCAGAATCTCGATGCAGACGAGGCTCCGCGAAATACCTGGAACGTCGAGCAGCAGTTGAAGACCTTCCAGGAGATACGGCGAATCGAGCGGAACGGAGCCACCATCATCTGTGGCCATGACGACGCGCAGTGGCGGACCTTGCGCAAGGGATCCGAAGGCTATGAATAGCGATCGGCGCGCAGGTCCCTCCGACGTCCTGAGGCCGCGGAACGTCGGTGCGCCGATCAAGCGCACCGAAGACCCGCGTCTTCTGACCGGGAACGGCGAATACACGGCCGACCGGAAACCGGACCGGCCGCTTCATCTGGCGTTCCTTCGCAGCGGTCAGCCGCACGCGCTTATCGTCCGCATCGATAGCGCGGCGGCGCGGGCTGCGCCCGGCGTGGTCGCTGTGCTCACAGCGGAGGACATTGCCGGCGATTTCAAGCCGGTGATCCCGTTCTCGCGGATGCCGAACTACTACGCGACGCCGATCGTGCCACTTGCTTCCGGAAAGGTCCGCTACGTCGGGGAGGCTGTCGTCGCGGTCGTTGCGACATCGCGGTACCTGGCCGAGGACGCGCTCGAATTGATCGACGTCGAGTACGAACCGCTCGATGCAATCTCGCGCGCGGAATCCGCCATCGCAGATGGTGCGCCGCTGCTGCACGAAGCCGCCGGCACCAATGTGCTGATCGCCCGCGAATTCAAGAAGGGCGATGTTGCAGCCGATCTGAAGGCTGCCGCGGTCAAGGTCGGCGGCCGTTTCGAGATGACGCGCAAGGCGCCGCTCGCGATGGAGCCGCGAAGCTATACCGCGGAGTACGACAAGCGTCGTGATGCCATCACGCTCTACACGTCGTCGAACATTCCCGGCATCGTTCGCGACGCGGTCTCGGAATCGCTGGACCTGCCGGGGCATCGCCTGCGGGTGGTCGCACCGGACGTTGGCGGGAGCTTCGGGTCGAAGGGATCGCTCTATCCGGAGGAACTCCTGATCTGCATTGCGGCGCGCAGGCTTCGTCGGTCGGTCAAGTGGACGGCGGACAGGCTCGAAGACGTCAGCAGCAGCAGCCAGGCGTTCGCCGAAATCGTCGATGCGCAGATGGGGTTCGACGCGGATGGCATCGCGACCTCGCTGCAGGCGGACGTGATCGGGGACGTCGGCGCGTTCTCGATCTATCCATGGACCTGTGGCCTGGAACCCGTTCAGGTCGTGAGTTTCCTGCCGGGGCCCTACAGGATCGGATCCTACAGGGGCACTGTGCGCGGCGTTGCGACCTGCAAACCGCCGACCGGCCCTTACCGCGGCGTCGGCCGTCCGATCTCGACCTTCGTGGCGGAGCGGCTGATGGACCTCGGAGCGGCCGCGCTTGGCATCGATCCGCTCGAAATCAGGCGCCGGAATCTGGTCCGGGCGGAGGAGTTTCCGTACCGGATCGCGTCCGGAATTATCTGGGACAAGACCGGTTTCATCGAATGTCTCGAAGCCGCTGCAGAGGCGGCCGGCTATGACCAACTCCGCAAAGAACAGGCTGATGCGCGCAAGCAAGGGCGCCTGTTCGGCATCGGTATCGCTTCCTACGCCGAGTTGACGGGCATCGGCTCGAGGATCGCGGTGGCGCCGGGCATGCCGATCAATACCGGCTCCGAAACGGCAAGGATCACCATCGACTCGACTGGAGCCATTACCGCGGCATTCGGCGTCGCCTCGCATGGCCAGGGCCTCGAGACCACGTTGGCCCAGATCGTCGCCGACGATCTCGGAGCCCGGTTTGAGGACGTCCGCGTCATCCAGGGCGACAGCGACGAGGTGCCGATGTCGACCGGGACTTACGCAAGCCGCAGCGCTGTGCTCGGGGGCGGCGCTGCGAAGCACGCCTCCAGGATACTTCAGGAGAAGATCAAGCGGGTGGCCTCGCATCTCCTCGAAGCCAACGCTGATGACATCGAGGTGAGCGAAGGTAAGGCCGTTGTGCTTGGCACCGACCGCACCGTGACGTTCAAGCAGATCGCCAAGGCGGTCTATTCCGACATGAAGACGCTGCCGGTCGATGCACGTGAGGAATTGAGCGCCACCTACACCTACGATCCGATCAACGGGACGACCGCGGCCGCCACGCACATCGCCGTGGTCGAGGTCGATCCGGTGACATGCTTCGTGCGAATCCTCAAATTCGTCGTCGCCGAAGACTGCGGTCGTCTCATCAACCCGATGATCGTCGATGGTCAGGTGCATGGTGGCGTCGCGCAGGGCATCGGCGCCGCGTTGTTCGAGGAGCTGATCTATGACGAAGACGGCCAGCTCCTGACTGCGAGCCTCGTCGACTACATGATCCCTTCCGCGCCGGACATACCGTTCATGGACGTCGTTCATGTCGAGAGCGAATCCGCCGCGGCGGGCGGTTTCCGGGGCATGGGCGAGGGCGGCACGATCGGCGCGCCGGCGGCGATCGCCAACGCGATCGCCGATGCGCTGTCGCCGCTCGGTGTCGGTGTCTCGATCCTTCCGATGACGCCGGAGCGCATTTTCAAACTGATGGAACAAGCCAAGCTCAAATCGAGAGGAAAAGCAGATGAGTGACTTGAAAGGACGCGTTGCCCTGGTGACTGGAGGCGGACGGGATGTCGGCGCAGCCATCTCCCTGATGCTGGCAGAACGCGGCGCGAGCGTCGCCGTCAACTATCACAGTTCGAAGGCGGATGCCGAAGCGGTGGTCGCCGAGATCGGGAAGGCCGGCGGCAAGGCGAAGGCCTACCAGGCCGACATCGCGGACGCGGACATCGTCAAGAAGATGACCGCGGACATCAAGAGCGATTTCGGCGGGTTGGACATCCTGGTCAACAACGCCGGCCTGGTGTTCCGCAA
This sequence comes from Bradyrhizobium sp. 6(2017), assembly GCF_011058295.2. Lineage (NCBI taxonomy): Bacteria > Pseudomonadati > Pseudomonadota > Alphaproteobacteria > Hyphomicrobiales > Nitrobacteraceae > Bradyrhizobium > Bradyrhizobium sp. 6(2017). Next base: position 717,511 of record NZ_CP049289.2, read on the forward strand.
GCGGTTCAGCGAGAGCACGCCGGAGGATTGGAAGAAGCAGATCGACACCTGCCTCTATGGCGCGCTGAATTGCTCCCACAGCGCAGGCCCCCTGCTCGAGGCGTCGGGCCGCGGACGGATCATCTCGATCATGGGCGACTCCTCCAGGGTCGGCGAATCCGGTTTGGCGCTTGGTGCCGCGGCGCGCGCCGGCACGATCGCACTGATGAAGTCGCTGGCGCGCGAATGGGGCCGTTCGGGCGTGACCGCCAATTCGATCTCACTCGGGCTGATTGAAACCGCGCACGACAAGACGTGGGTCGATGCGAACCGCGAGAAGCTGGTCAAGGCTTACGCGATCCGCCGTCTGGGACTGCCCTCCGACGTCGCGCCGCTGGTCACCCTGCTCGCCTCCGATGCCGGAAGCTGGATCACCGGGCAGGTGATCAGCGTCAACGGCGGATACAGTATGGTCTAGGGAGGGAGGCATGCTTCACGTCGATCTGATCGCGCCGATTGCGACGCTTCTTGAGCGTCACGCGCAGCAACGCCCGGGCCAAATAGCGTATTGGGATTCATCGCGATCCGTCACCTACGCGGCTCTCACCAGGCGGACAGCGTCGATCGCGGCCAACCTGACGAAGGCCGGTCTGCGCGACGGCGACAGGATCGCGATCTACCTGCCGAACGGCGTCGATTGGATCGAAGCATGCTTCGCCGCCTTGCGCGCCGGCGCGGTCGTTGTCCCCATCAGCTACGATGCGGCGGAGGGGGAGATCAGCTATCGGCTGATCGACGCCGGATGCGGCTTCGTCGTCACGACGCCTGCCAGAAAGGATACGATTCACAAGGTCTGCCGTGACTCCTCCATCGCGCCGGATGTGATCTTTGCGGGGGCGGATGCCGAAACGGAGAGCGTCTCGTTGGGCCGTCTCGCGGTCGACGATGCCGCAGCGCCCTCCGATCCCAATGATATCGATCGTTCGTCGTTCATCATCTACACGTCGGGGACGACCGGGCGGGCAAAGGGCGTGCTGCTGTCGCTACGCAGCATGCTTTGGATCACTGCGTCCTGCTGGGCGCCGATCGCGGAGTTGAACGAGAAGGACGTCGTGCTGTCGCCGTTGCCGCTGTTCCACTCCTACGGCCTCAATCTGTCCGTGCTCGGCGTGCTCGCCGTGGGCGCCAGCGAACACATCATGGAGAAGTTTTCGCCTCAGCAGGCGCTCGACCTGCTGCAGACCGGAAAGTATTCGGTGCTGCCGGGCGTGCCGACCATGTTCCACTATCTCATGTTGCGTGCCCAGGAGAGCGGTGTCGAGCGCCTCGGCGCGGTCCGGCTCTGCATCTCGGCCGGCGCCATCATGCCGGCGACCCTCAACCGCGGATTCGAGGATCGCTTCAGGACGCGGCTGCTCGACGGATACGGCATCACCGAGACCGCCACCATGGTGACGATGAACTGGCTGCGCGGCGCGCGACCGATGGGATCGTGCGGGCTGCCGGTGCCCGGGCTTGCCGTACGGATCGTCGATCCGTCGTCCGCCGAGGACGTCCCGTTCGGCGAGGAGGGCGAGTTGATCGTCCGCGGACCGAACCTGATGCAGGGCTATCACAACAAGCCGGCGGAGACTGCGTCGGCGCTGCGCAAGGGCTGGTATCACACCGGTGATCTCGCGAGGTCGGACCCGGCGGGCTATCTGACGATCACAGGCCGGATCAAGGAGCTCATCATCCGTGGCGGTCAGAACATCGCGCCCGCCGAGATCGAGGAGGTCGTCGTCCGGCATCCCCAGGTCAAGGACTGCGCCGTGGTCGGCGTGAAGCATGCGACGCTCGGAGAGGTGCCCTGCCTCTTCGTCGTTGCGAAGGACAACGAACTCGATGTGGCTGCGCTGCTCGATCATTGCAGGGCGCATCTGTCGGCCTACAAGATTCCCGAGGCGACCCATCTCGTCGGCGAAATTCCAAGGACCGGCTCCGGGAAGATCATGCGTTTCAAGCTGGTCGAAGCGTTGAGCCAGGCGTGAACGGAAGGACGCCGTTCAGTCCACCGATCGCGGCCCCAGGGCGCCGAACGATTTGGGATCGTAGGTCAGCCGGTAGCGCATATCCGCGGCGACGATCGGCTGTTTGCAGCGGTCGCAATCCACCGAAGCGTTGAAGTCGTGTCCGCATTTGAGATGGGTGAGCAGCAGTGGGGGCTTGCCTTTGGAGAGCCAGCGATCGCCCCATCGCAGCATCGCGATGAAGGGGCCATAGAGATCCAGTCCCATCTCGGTCAGAAGATATTCGTAGCGGTCGGGGGAGCTCTGGTATTGCCGGCGGTGGAAGACGCCGTTGGCAACCAGGCGGTTGAGCCGATCGGTCAGGATGTTCGGCGCGATCGCGAGCTCGGTCAGGATCTTGTCGTAGCGGCGGTTGCCGAAGAATCCCTCGCGAACGACCATGAAGCTCCACTTGTCGCCGATGATCTCCAGGGCGCGCGAAACCGAACTCGGGCGCCCGAGCATGAACCGGCTCCCGTCGGAAGCCCGCCTGGTGTTGCGGCCCGGCTTGGCAGGGCGTCGTCCGGCGCCGGGGCCGTCCCGGTACGTCGCACCGCGCGCGCCGACGCTTTCGCCGCAATGGGAGCACGTGACGATGGGGTGGCTGTCGCAACCGCAATTGGTGTGGATCAGCGTCAGCGGAGGAGGCTTGCCCTTGGATAGCCAACGATCGCCGAACTGCATGAGCGCGATGAAGCTCGGATAGAGATCGAACCCCATCTTGGTCAGCCGGTACTCCTTGCGTTGCGAGGAGCCGGGCGCGACCTGGCGGAAGATGGCGAGCTGGGTGAGCTTCCTCAGCCGGTCGGTGAGTGTGGCCCGCGGGATGCCGAGCGCCGAACGGAACGCTTCAAACGTCTGCGTTCCGAAGAACGCTTCGCGGATGATCAGGAATGCCCAGGCATCGGACACGATGTCCAGCGTGCGCGCGACCGAACAATTGCGTTCGGTTCGACCGGCGGCCGTCCGGTCCGCAGCCGCCGGTGACCTCGGTTTGGCCGAGGCTTTGGTGCTCTGAATCTTGGCGGCGGCGGGCATTCCGGAAAGTCCATCCATGCAGCCACCGCGAGTGCGGCGGCCCCGAAAGTAGCGCACCTCTAGCACATCGGCGCGATTGACTCGCTCGAAAAATCAGTCTAGTTATGCATGTAATATAAGTCTAGTTATGCTAGTTAAAGAAATATAGAAATCGGCGGCATGAGACCCCGGGGAGGAACGTCATGAACCTGAAAATAGCGAGCGTCCTGGTCGCATCCGTTGCGACGCTGGTGGTCATCAATGGCGGCGCCGCCGCCCAGACCGCGGCGATTTCGGACGGCGTCGTGAAAATCGGCGTGCTGACGGATATGTCCGGACAGTTCTCGCACGAATCCGGCGAAGGAGCCGTTACGGCGATCAAGATGGCCGTCGAGGATTTCGGCGGCAAGGTTCTCGGCAAGCCGATCGAGGTCGTCGTCGCCGACCACCAGAACAAACCCGACACCGCATCAGCGCTGGCGCGCAAATGGTTCGACGTCGATCACGTCGACATGATCGGCAACCTTATCAATTCCTCGATCGCGCTCACGGTCTCCGGACTGGCGAAGGAGAAGAACCGAATCGCCATCATCAACGGCTCCGGATCATCCCGGCTGACCGGGGATGCGTGCACGCCGAATAGCGTCCACTATGCCTACGATACCTACGCCCTCGCGCGCGGCACGGGCACAGCGCTCGCCAAAGAGGGCAAGAAGTCGTGGTATTTCCTGACCGCCGACTACGCATTCGGGCATGCGCTCGAAGCCGATACCTCGGCAGTCGTGAAGGCGATGGGCGGCGAAGTCGTCGGGGCGACCCGCTATCCGCCCGAGACGTTCGACCAGTCCTCTTTCCTGCTCCAGGCGCAGTCGTCGAAAGCGCAGGTCGTTGCGCTGGCCGGCTCCGGCAACGTGCTGGTGAACTCGATCAAGTCGGCCCAGGAGTTCGGGATCCAGCACGGCGGACAGACGCTCGCGGGGCTGCTCGTCTGGATCACCGACGTCAAGAGTCTGGGCCTCAGCGCGGCGCAGGGGCTGGTGCTGACAAACGCCTTCTACTGGGACCGCGACGACGAGACGCGGGCGTGGTCGAAGCGGTTCTTCGAGCGCATGAAGCGGCCGCCGCATATGGGCGACGCCGGCGACTATTCGTCCACCATGCACTATCTGCGGGCCGTCCAGGCCGCGGGCACCGACGATGCGCAGGCCGTCATGAGCAAGATGCGCGAGCTGCGGATCAACGATTTCTTCGCCAGGAACGGCAGGATCCGGGAGGACGGCCGCATGGTCCACGACATGTACGTCTACGAGGTCAAGAAGCCGTCGGAGTCGAAGGGCGATTGGGATTTCTACAAGCTTCGCGAAGTTATTCCCGGCGATCAGGCGTTTCGTCCGCTCAAGGACAGCGCGTGCCCGCTGGTGAAGAAAGGTTGACACAGATCGATAACAGGGGCCGCGATGCCGTTGCGTTGCGGCCCCGCACCGATGGAGGCATCGTGATGGATCAGGACGTCGTCGGCTCAGTTCTGCAATCCGATCCGGTCCGGCTCCGAATATATCGAGAGCCTGAGAGGGCGGAAGCTGAAGGTCTATCTGATGGGTGAGGCGGTCGAGGAGCCGGTCGACCATCCGATCATCAAGCCGTCGATCAACGCGGTCGCGAGGACCTACGACCTCGCCAACGAGGATCCCGAACTGGCGTCCGCTATCTCGCCTCTGACCGGGGACCGCGTGAACCGCTTCCTCCACATCTCTGCGAGCCCCGGCGATCTCGTCATGCAGAACAAGATGCAGCGTCGTCTCGGGCAACTGACGGGTACGTGCTTCCAGCGCTGCGTCGGCATGGATGCGCTCAATTCGCTGCATTCGGTGACATACGATCTGGATGGGAAGCACAGCACCGGCTATCACGCGCGGTTCAAGCAGTTCCTCGCGCGCGTGCAGCGCGCGAACCTGGTCATCGGCGGCGCGATGACGGATGTGAAGGGCGATCGCGGGCGATCGCCGTCGCAGCAGGCTGATCCGGATCTCTTCCTTCACGTCGTGCGCCGCACGTCGGAAGGCGTCTATGTTAGCGGCGCGAAGGCGCATCAGACGGGCTGCCTGAATTCGCATTGGCTGATCGTGATGCCGACGATGCGGCTGGAGGCTGCCGACAAAGACTACGCGATCGCCGGCGCCATCCCGGTGGACGCCGACGGCATCACCTACATCTATGGCCGGCAATCCTGTGATACGCGCAGCGCCGAGGAGGGCGACATCGACGCCGGCAACGCGCGGTTCTCCGGCCAGGAAGCGATGATCGTCTTCGAGGAGGTGTTCATTCCGAATGAACTCGTCTTCCTCGACGGGGAGTTCGAGTTTGCCTCCACGCTGGTCGAACGCTTCACCTGCTACCATCGCCGCAGCTACGTGTGCAAAACGGGCGTGGGCGACGTGCTGATCGGCGCGGCCGCCGCGGTCGCGGATTACAACGGTGTCGAGCACGTCTCGCATGTACGCGACAAGCTCGTCGAGATGACCCATCTCAACGAGACGATCTATGGCACCGGTGTCGCCGCGAGCCATCAGGGGATCGCGATGAAGTCCGGGGCGTATCTTCCGGACGAGATGCTGGCGAATGTGTGCAAACACCACGTCACGCGTTTTCCCTACGAGATCGGCCGCCTGGCGCAGGATCTTGCCGGCGGATTGATGGTCACCCTTCCTTCTGAGCGCGAGCTAAGGCACGAAACGGTCGGCCCCCTGATCGAAAAATATCTCAAGGGACGTCCGGAGGTCTCAACCGAGGACAGGATCCGGGTCCTGCGCCTGGTGGAAAATATGACGCTCGGCAGGAACGCCGTGGGATATCTCACCGAGTCCATGCACGGCGCGGGATCACCTCAGGCGCAGCGGATCCAGATCGCCCGTTCGATGCAGATCGAGTTCAGGAAGACGTTGGCGAAGACTTTGGCCGGCGTCGCCGACGCCTCGCGCGCGCAGATATCGAACGACCTGTCCACCTACATGGCGCGGGTGTTCGCGCCGGTTCGCAATTGATGCTCGCTATGCATTCCCGAAAGCCCGGAGACGTTCCATGGCGATGACGATGACTGGAGAGATTCAACTTTCGGCGCCTCGGGAGGCGGTTTGGGAAAAGCTGAATGACCCCGACATCCTGAAGGCCTGCATCCCGGGGTGCGAGGAATTGGAGAAAACCGACGAGGGGGGCTTTCGCGCCGTCGCCCGGATGAAGGTTGGTCCCGTGTCGGCTCGATTTCGCGGGAAAGTCACCTTGAGCGATCTCGATCCTCCCAACGGCTACAAGATTTCAGGGGAAGGCGAGGGCGGTGTGGCGGGCTTCGCGAAGGGCGGCGCCAAGGTCGATCTCGTCGAACGCGAGGGAGGCACGCTTTTGAGCTATCACGTCGATGCCCAGATCGGCGGCAAGCTCGCGCAGCTGGGGCAGCGGCTCATCAACGGCACGGCCAAGAAGATGGCGGACGAATTCTTCGCCAATTTCGCGCGGGCTCTCTAGAGTACTTTCGGTTCTGATTGAATCAGAACCGAAGCCCTAGCTTCTTGTTTTGACGCGTTTTCTTTGCGCGAACCGGCGTCCACTTCGCTCGAAAACACTCTGGTGCTAGAATCCATCGTGCGGCTTGGCGCCCTCGATGCCACCAACGAAGCAATTCGCGGGAGCTAGCAGGATCGGCCTGAGGGCTCCCGCTGTTTCTTTGAAGGGTACCCCGGCAGTTTGGGGCACCGATTTGTGTCACCCTGCCGAAGCGCTGTCGGTTGGAACCGCAAGCGATGCTTGAAACAGGACAGCAAGCAGCTGTGCGGGCTTCACGTCACGGAAGGCGGGCAGAAGGTTCGAATCCATCGGCAGGATGAAGTCTTTTTGGCTGTCCTGATATCGGATCCACAATCCGGCAAAGTAAATTGCCGGCGCAAGCAGCAGCATTGGCTCGCAAGAGTTGCCATCGTCGATGCTGGACGAGATCGCTTCGCGGACCGAGGGTGTCTGAAGCGCTTTGAGAGAGCTGGTGACGTATGGCCCCTCGTTCAATTCGGCCAGGCGGTAACCTCCGTGATCTGTCAACACAGCATGAGCCGCAGCAATCGGCTCGAGAGCGTCGTTCCTGTCATAGATGAGAAACCGCCAACCGAGGATGGTCACTACGGAATCGAGCGCGGGCAACTCAATTGACGCGGGAGCCTTGGCGCCGTTGTTGGGCCGGATCAGACGACGCAACGTGTTCAATCGCAGCAGTGCAATGCGATGCGGTGCGCAAAGCTGGAGGCCTTCGGGATGGTCGCTGTGCGCGAAGCTTAACTTGGGCGTCGCAAAGCCCCGCGTGGATGCTCGCTTGATCATGCCGGCAAGGACGGCGTTGCGGGCACCATCTGAAAGATCAACTGCTGAGATCGGCATGCGCTGCCCCCTTGGTGTAGTATGTGTCCGTCCAGGTACCGCAGTTGATGTAACCGCGGGGGAATTCCTCGGCGTCGATGTCCGAGAGGCCCCACCAAGGGTCCGCGATCGCCAGGCCGCGGTCATCTTGCTGCTGCGCACCGGGCGCCGATTCACCGGCGTAACCTTTGATCGTGACAAGGTGGGCCCCGCCGCCATTCCACACGATGCGCATGCATAGCGGGCGGGTGCCGCCGATCTCTTCCTGGGTCTCCTGAAAGGACGCGGGTCGGCGCGCCGTCCATTTGCTGAAATGCCCAACGCGGAACAGCGACGACATCAGGTAGCCGTAGACATTACATGTCTCGTTGCCGCCCACGCAGCAATCATCCTGGCCCAGTTGTCCGTTCGCGATGTCGCATTGGGTCACTGTGCTGGAGGGCCGATAAAAATGGGCGACGCTGGCCGCGACCGCGGCCCAGCACCAGTTTGACTTCTCCTGGTGCAGGTTCTTGAAGTCGAGCAGCCGCCATCTCGATTGCGTGAGCGGAGGCAATTCAATCGGGACGCAGGTTGCGTTCACGAGAGAAACGGTTTCGTCTGCTGTTGACGTCACGATCGATCCTCCGGTTTCGCAGTGGAGGTCGAATATCCGGATGGCAGGGCCAGTGTCCCGGCCCCGCCAGGCTCCCGCTTGGCCTCAATCAATGTCGCCTTGAATGTCGGACAATTTTTGAGGATCTCGAACGCCTGGCCTGCAATGTCCTTCCCCGCAAGCGTATCACTCGGGTAGTGGACACCGGCCACCTCTCGATTGCGACCAATGCGATCCGCCAATGCGACCAGCAGCCGTTTTGTGCGTTGAGGATCGATCTCCGCAAGCGACAGAGCGATCAGGTGGCTTTCGAGCGAATGCGCGCTTGGAAACGAGGCGTGCCCCGGCGGATTGATCAACGGAACGAGAGCAGGACAGACCTGTTGCGGTCGAGCCCGATTGAATTTGAGCTTGAAGTGGATCGCGACCATTTGAGCGACCCGGATCGCCATCTCAATGATCTTGAGCGTGTTGGGATGTGACCACGCCGACATCATCAAGACCTCGGCAAAGTAACCCCGGAGTCTGGCATTTTGATCGAGAATTTCACCCATCAGGCGCGGGCGCTCGTCGCGCGCCATTGCAGCCAGTTGATCAATTTCGACGCAAATGTCCGCAGGATCCGTTGGCGGACCGCGGTGCTGAATGGAGCGGCGCCAATTGGTCTCGCCGAACTCCGCCAGCGCGATCACACCAAAAAGATCGGGTTGCCACCCCGACCAAGGGAAAACCGCCGTGAAGTTGAGTTCCTCCGCGCGGATTTCACCGCCCAGCGGATCGAAGATCAGGAAAGGTGCGCCCTGCGGCGGTGGCGAACCAACATAGGCTCCCCCTGCGCCATAGCTCTGACCGCCACCACCACCGCCACCGCCATCTCCGCCGCCGTCGCCGCCACCGTCCCCGCCGCCATCAAGCAAATGAAATTGCATCGCAACCTCCCAGCTCCAATGATCATCTTGTCAAATCGGGTCACTCCAATTCACACAGGAAGTCCTGCGGCTTCCAGTCTTTGCACGTAAAGTGAAGCCTGCTCCGCCTTGAAAGGGCAACGCGGCGCATAGTGAGACACAGTGAACTGCGGCAATACCAACCGATGGTGCTTCGCCATCAGCGAGGCGTCCTCGTGCCGGCCGACGGCCTCGAGGCTTGCCGCCGCGATCCGGATCGCGTTTCCATACCGTGGATTGAGGCTGAGCGCCTTTCGCGACCAGCGAATGGCTTCCTCATAGGTGCCGTTCAAATAATGATTTTGGCAGAGCCGTGTATAATTGACGAAGGCTTGGTGATCCAGCGGGGACAGCCGAATGGCCCGTTCGGCCCGTTCAATTCCCGACGCTGCCTGGCCGATGAAGCCGTATGTTGCGCTGCTGAACATCCATGCCCAGGGATTGTTTGGCGACGCCGCAAGCGCACGATCAAAGCAGTCCAAAGCCGTGTCATAATCAAAATGGAATGCACTCCGCGCGTGCCCTTGCAGTGAAAGAGCAAGTGCGTCGGATGGATCGCGTTCGATGGCGCAATTCGAGAGCCGAATGATCTCGGCGACTTCGGCGTCGGGATCGGTCGATCGGCCCTCGGCAATGTTCAGCATGTGCCAACGCGCAGAAAATGCATATGGTGCCGCATACCCGTCGTCCTCCTCGCGCGCCCGCTCCAGCAGGGTCCGAGCCCGCGAAAAGCTGGCAAAGTCCAGCTTGTAGAGGAGGTCAAGCGCGCGCAGAAAATAATCGTACGAGTTCAAATTGTGGGGACGCTTCCGCATCGCGCGTTTGACCTCGGCCTGTTGTACGTGCGCCGAGATGCGACCCACGATCATGAGGGCGATTTCGTCCTGCACGCCGAAGATCTGCTCGATGTCCGTCTCGTATTTTTCTGCCCATATGACCGATGCCGTCGACAAGTCCCCGAGCTCAACAGAGAGCCGAATTCGACCGCCGGCGCGCCGGATCTTGCCACTGAGAAAATATCGCACGCCAAGCCGTTCGCCGGCCACCGTTCCGTGATCGACGGCGCGGCGATCGATCATCATGGTCGATCCGCGAGCAACAACCAGAAGATGACGAATATTGCTAAGCGTTGCGATGATATCGTCGACGAATCCCTCAGCGAAATAATTGTCGTCGGCGTCGTCTGAAAGACTGACGAATGGCAGGACCGCGATCGAGGGCAGTCTTGCGCGTTTCGAAGGCGAGCCCGCGAACCCGACTGCCGCACCGCGATCCACCCCCGGCAGTCGTAACGAGAACGCGGTGACGGCCCGCGTCAAATTCTTCAGCCGAAGGTCACCAAGGCTGTCGAATTTCAGTTCTCCGACGCCATCAAGATTATCGAGCATGGCCGACGACACCACGATCCCGCCCGCCGGCGCAGCCGTCTGAAGGCGCGCGGCGATATTGACGGCGCTTCCGTAGACGTCATCGAGATCGAAGATGACGGGCTCCCAATGAAGACCAATTCGAAATGCGATGCGACGCTCGGGAGAATGCTGGCTTTCCCGAACCGGGATTTCCTGTTGCAACTCGGTCGCGCACTCCAGCGCATCCAACGGGCTCTCGAATACCGCGAGAAACCCGTCACCGGTATTCTTTACGATTTCACCGCGATGGGAGACGATGGTCGGATCGGTGATTTCGACACGTAGAGTCCGAAGATGTTGATGGGTTTCGAACTCGGCCGCTTCCATCAGCCGGGTATAACCAACCACATCAGCCGCAAGGACAGCCCGATAAGCCCGCTCAAAGGGAGGCGTCACTTGAGGGGACAAGACAGGGTCAGTCTGCACTGCCATGCTCAATACACCGGCGCGTTGTGACCTTCTCTGTACTCTAGCATGAGGAAACGACCCTGTCGCCACCGGGTTGGGAGTCATCGGTGGGCGAGAACCGCCACAAAGGGGCTGGCAGAGGCCTGCTATGCGGGAATCAGGTGCAGATGACGGCCAGCAGTCGGTGCGGACATATCTCCTCCACGGATGGGAAGGACCAAGCGATAGCCCGACAGAGTGGCGGCGCAGCCAGCCCGGTCCCATTTCGATAAGAGCTTACCGGATTGAGAATTCCTACTTTGCGCTATGCAAATCGAGCCAGTTCGCGCAAGTGCCCGTCGATAACAGTGTCGACCTCGTCTGGGTGATCCACCTGGGGCAGATGCCCGGCGCCGGGGATGATCGTCAGCCGGCAACTCAGCATCGCCGCTAGCTCGGTCATCGGCTGCACCAGCAACTGGTCGCGCGCGCCCACGATCATCGTAAGCGGCAGCCGCATCGTCTTCACACCGTCGAGATAGGCGAGGTCTTGAATCGCGCGGGCGCAGCCGATGAAGCCTTCGGGATTGGTCTCGTTGATGCAGTTCAGCAGCGCAGCTGTGATCGCAGGGCGCGCGGCGAGGAAGGCGGGTTCGAACCAGCGCTCGGCGGTTGGCGCGGCCAGCGGCGCTATGCCGCGCTCGCGCGCCAGCGCGATCCGGTCGTCCCATGCCGCGGCAAACGGCGGCGGCGCATCGGCGCGTGCGGCGATTGCGCACAGGCTGAGCAGGCGGTCGGGATGACGCACGCCGAGACCGAACGCCGTCATGCCGCCCTGCGAGACGCCGATCACATGAGCTTGCCGGATGCCGAAGTGGTCGAGTACCGCGACCGCATCCGCCACCAGATCATCCATGGTGTAGGGGCCGCGTGGCGCTTCCGAGTGTCCGTGACCGCGGCTGTCCAGTGCGAGCACGCGATAGCCGCGCCCGGCAAGGGCGATCGCCTGCCGATGCCAGATCGCGCTGCTGGTCAGGATCGAATGGCAGAGCAGCACCGGCGTCCCGCGCTCGGGGCCGCCGGCACGGACGCTGAGCCGCCCGGCCTGTCCCTGCACATCGTGCCGGACAAAGCCCTGCCATGCGGCTGATACGATCGGGGCCGGTTCAGTCGACAAGACCCATCTCCGCAAAGACGTCCTTGGCGATGCGGAAGCTGTCGAGCCCGGCGGGCATGCCGCAATAGACCGCGATCTGCAGGAACACCTCGCGCAGCTCGGTCTTGCTCAGGCCGTTGTTGAGCGCGCCGCGGATATGCACCTTGAGCTCGTGCGGCCGGTTGAGCGCCGCGATCATGCCGAGGTTGAGCAGGCTGCGGCTGCGCTTGTCGAGATCAGGGCGATTCCAGATCTCGTCCCAGCAATATTCGGTCGCGAGCTTCTGGATCGGCCAGTTGAAATCGTCGGCGGCCTTCAGCGATCGCTCGACATAGGCGTCGCCGAGCACGGTGCGGCGGGTCTTGAGGCCGCGCTCGAACTTCTCGCCGCGGGGGTTTGCGTCGGTCATCGTCTTCTCCTGTTGAGCTGTGGTCAGGCCAGCGCCGGCTCAGCGAGCGGCGCGGTCCAGGCGTCGTAGCCGTAGACCCAGTCCGGATCGGTCGGGTTCTTGAGCCAGGTGTTGGTCCGCGAGCTCGACTGCACGCGCGAGGTCCTAAGCTTGCGCGTCGCCTCGAAGCAGCGGAAGGCCTCGGCGACGCCGTCGCGATCGACGCCCTTCAGGCACCGCGACAGCACCGCCGCATCCTCGATCGCCATCGCCGCGCCCTGCGCCATGTAGGGCGTCATCGGATGGCAGGCGTCGCCGAGCAGCGTGATGTTGCCGTCGCTCCAGCGCGGCAGCGGATCGCGGTCGACCAGCGCCCATTTGTGCACCGACGGGCAGGCTTCAAGCACATGACGGACCTGGGGATGGAAGCCTTCGAACGCCTTGCGTAATTCGCTGACGTCGCCGGTGGCCGACCATGATTCCACGGTGAAGCCGGGCTCCGGCTGGCTGGTGACGAAGTAGACCTCGCCACGGTCCGGCTTGACGTAGTAGATGACGATGTGGCGATCCGGCCCCCACCATTTGGTGCAATCGTCGATCGGATAGCCGTTGAGCAGCGATGCCGGGAATACGGTGCGATAGGCGATGCGGCCGGTGAAGTTCGGCTCGTCGCGGCCGAACAGCCGCTCCTTGACGAAGGAATGCACGCCGTCTGCGGCCACCACGGCGTCGACCGTCGCGGTGTGGCCGTTGGCGAAGGTCAGCGCCACCGAGCGGTCGGCGCGCTGTTCGATCGCGGTCAGCTTGTGGTCGAGGCGGACGAGGTTGTCAGGCACGGCGCTGGCGAGCGCCGCATGCAGGTCGCCGCGATGCCCGAGCAGATAAGGTGCGCCATAGCGCTCCTCGGCGGCGGGACCGAACACCATGTCGAAGCGCACCGCGCCGGTGTCGTATTCCTTGTTGTTCCAGGAGCGCGGATAGAACGCCTCGCGGCGCAGCACCGGCTCCAGGTCCCACGCCCGCATCACCTTCATGGCGTTGCAGCCGATCTGGATGCCGGCGCCCAGCCGGGTGAAGCGCTGGGCCTGTTCGTACACCGTCACATCAACCCCTGCGCGGGTCAGCGCTGCCGCGGAGGCAAGTCCGCCCATGCCGGCGCCGATCACTGCCACCGAAAGTCTGCTCATTGTCACTCCTCACAGCTTGCGCCGGTTGCCGACCGCTTCCCCGTCTTTGTCGTTCAAAGCGGGAGGCGCCCGCAAACGAGTAATGCTGACGGAGCGTGAGGTGGGCTCACGCGGCCCGCCGTCGGCCGCGCGCCCTTCGAATCAGGCCGACGCCGGCCTGTGAGCTGAGGTCACGCTGCCTGAGCTTAACTCGTTTGCGCGTTACGCAATCGCCCGCCAACGTCCCGCCGCTGCCGCATCGGTGCGTTTGCCGATGAAGTCACTCGCGCGGCCAACATCAAGATGTTCCGAGGATCGACGCCCATGTCCACCATCACCAATGACGGCGCCACCCGTCTCGACGCTGCTGCTGCGCCCTGGCATGAGCGCCTCTACGTCCAGGTGCTGATCGGCATCGCGCTGGGCGCGCTGGTCGGCTATCTCTGGCCGGATATCGGCGCAGCGCTGAAGCCGCTCGGCGACGCCTTGATCAAGATGATCAAGATGGCGATCGCGCCGATCGTCTTCCTCACCGTGGTGCACGGCATTGCGAGCCTCGGCGACATGCGCAAGGCCGGACGGATCGGCGTGAAAGCCCTGATCTATTTCGAGGTCGCGACGACGGCGGCGCTGATCCTCGGTCTGATCGTGATCAATCTGGCGCGCCCCGGCGTCGGCATGCACGTCTCGCCCGATACGCTGGATTCCCGCCTCGTCGCCTCCTACGTGACCCAGTCGCACGACCAGTCGGTCGTCGGCTTCCTGATGAACGTGATTCCGTCGACCGTCGGCGGCGCGTTCACCAGCGGCGACACGCTCCAGGTGCTGTTCTTCGCAGTGCTGTTCGGCATCGCCCTGCAACGCTTCGGCGAGGGCGGCAAGCCCGTGCTGCAGGCGATCGAGAGGCTGTCGAAGATCCTCTTCATCCTGATCGGCATGATCATGCGGATCGCGCCGATCGGCGCGTTCGGCGCCATGGCCTTCACCATCGGCAAGTACGGCGCCGGCTCGATCGTCGCCTTGTCGCATTTCATGCTGGTGTTTTATCTCACCTGCCTGCTGTTCGTGATCGTCGGGCTCGGCATCGTGTCGCGCCTTGCGGGCTTCAGCATCTTCAAGCTGATCCGCTATCTCCGGGAAGAGCTGCTGCTGGTGCTCGGACTATCAGGCTCGGAATCGGTGATGCCGCGTTTCATCGACAAGATGAAAGCCGCCGGTTGCGCGGAATCGACGGTCGGCCTGGTGATCCCGACGGGCTACACCTTCAATCTCGACGGCACCTGCATCTATTTGACCATGGCCAGCGTGTTTCTCGCCCAGGCCACCGATACACCGATGTCCCTGGTTCAGCAGATCGGTCTCGTCGTGGTCTGCCTCCTGACGTCGAAGGGCGCCGCTGCCGTGCCGGGCAGCGGCTTCATCGTGCTGGCGGCGACGCTGGGCTCGATCGGCCATGTTCCGGTGGCGAGCATTGCGCTGCTGCTCGGCATCGACCGCTTCATGTCCGAAGCGCGGGCGCTGACCAACTTCATCGGCACGGCGGTCGCGACCGTGGTGGTGTCGCGCTGGGAAGGCGACCTCGATCGCGCCCAGTTCGTCCGCGCCCTCGACAATCCGGACGCCACCACGCTATCCTCCTGAGCCTTGCGGAGACGCGACACGATCATGAGAAAGTTGCCACCGCTCAATGCGGTGCGAACGTTCGAGGCGGCGGCGCGGCATGTCAGCTTCACCAAGGCCGCCGAAGAGCTGCTCGTCACCCACGGCGCCGTCAGCCGCCAGGTCGCGCTTCTCGAGGAGTGGTTCGGCGTCAAACTGTTCCGCCGCGCGCCCTCGCAACTGACGCTGACCGCGGCCGGGCAGATCTACTATCGCGAGGTCACGGCGATCCTCGATCGCCTTGCGCTCGCCTCGATGGACATGAAGCAGTACGGCTCGCCGTCGGTGCTGCGCGTCAGCGCACCGCCGACGTTTGCGATGCGCTGGCTGATCCGCCGCATCTCCTCGTTCCAGCGCATGCGCGCCGATGTCGAGCTGCGGCTGCTCACTTCGATCGGGCCGCTCAACGTCAACGACCGCTCGTTCGACGTCGCGATCCGCGGCAATGTCGGCGAGCCGGTCGGCTGGATGTCGCAGCATTTCATGACCGAGCTGATCGCGCCGGTCTGCCATGTCGACCTGTTGACACGCGGGCGGCTCGCCACTCCCGACGACCTGCGGCACCATACCCTCATCACCTATTTGACCGAGCCCTACGACTGGCCGCGCTGGCTCGCCCAGGCCGGCGCCGAGATGAGCGCGGATCAGGAGACGCTGCGGTTCGAGCAGATGTTCTTCGCGCTGCAGGCGACGCTGGAGCGGATCGGCATCGGGCTGTTTCCGCTGTTTCTCGTGATCGACGAACTGATGGCCGGCCAGCTCTGCCTGCCGTTCGGCGACCTCGGCCTGCGCAAGCGCGAATACCGCTCGTTCTATCTCGCCGACAATGAAAGCGCCGGTGCCATCGCCGACTTCACCGCATGGCTCGCCGATGCCGGCCGCGAGACCGAGCAATTCATGATGGACTGGGGCACGTCGAAGGGCTGGAGCTTCTAGACAAGTGAAGCGTGGGCTTGGAGGTCAGGGGTACCCTTGCGTGTATTGCGGGGCCGGGCAATACTCGCGCCTCAGGCGCGACACCTGAAGACAACAATTGCTCATTTCGTACTGTCATCGCTCCACCGATGAGAGCGACCGGGATTTCGATCGGCGTACAGGAAAATTTCGTTAGCGCGGAGCCGTCGTCCAACCCATGCCGCTCTGGACAGAGATACGAACGCCGGCATCGTGGCTGCGGCTTCGGGACATCACCCTCACCGAAGGTCCTTTCGTCGGCGCCGCGGGATTGTATGTGCTGGCGTGCTGGATGCTGGTCGCGGCCGTCGCGAGCGGCGCTCCGGATCCCACAGAAGGCGCGCGCACGACCTACTGGACGCTGCTGTTGCTGACGGGGGGCCTCTACCTCAGCGCCCGCGCCGTCATGCGCGTCTTCCAGCCACGTTATCGGCGCCGCCTGCTGTTGACGATCGTCACGAGCTATACCGCAGTGATCCTGATCTTCGCGGGCACCTATTACGTGTTCTGTGCGCTCAGCGACCAAAGCCAGGCACGCGCGATCGCTGCGCTGTACGACGACTGGAACGGGAAGAACGCGGCGGACCGGGCCAAAATGCGGCTCGATCCGATCGACCGGCGAGCGTTCAAAAGCACGGAGAGCCTGTGGAGCGTGGCAGGTTTCGATCTGAACGCCTGGGAGAAGAAGGATTATGCCGAGGCCTTCACCAAGGCCCAGGAGCAAGGACAGCGCCAGCTCAAGCTGAAATTCGCCGATGGCATGAGGCCGATGACGTTGCTGGATTGCCTCCATTTCAGCGTCGTCACCATGACCACGACCGGATACGGCGACATCACCCCGGCGCGGCTCTACTCCAAGCTCACCGCCGATCTGCAGATCCTGTTCGGCCTGGCGATCCTGGTGATCGCCCTCGGCATGCTGTTCGGCAACTGGTGGCGGACCGATATGGTCGAAGAGATTCGCGAGCGGATCCAACTCGGCGAGTTCGACTTCCGCAATGCGTTCTGGCACGGGCGCTCACCCGCGCTGCGGACCGATGAGGCGATCCGCGAGGAGCGGGAAGCGGGTGATCCGCCGCCGGTCTGTCCGTGGTGCGCGTCGCCGCGGACGCTTCGTTTTCCCAACCTGTTCACCGCACCTGCGGCGCCGAGACGCTACGATCCGCGACGCGATGTCTTGACCTTCGTTGTGCTGCTGTCGGTTGCGACCTATCTCATCTACGCGATCGTACCGGAGGCGCGTTTCGCCAGCCTGCCCGGCCTCCTGCGCTGGACGGTCAGCACCGTGCTGATCGCCATCGTCGCGGCCCTGATGCGAATCCCTCTCGTCCTTGCTTGCGACCGGATCTATGCCCCTTTGGAGCAGAAGTGGCGAGCTGAATATGACGATGCCTTGACGACCTATTTCAACTCCTGGGCCTGCGAGGCCTGCCGCAGGCTGTTCATCGTGCCGGGGAAGCGCACTCCGCCATAACTGATGGCAGTGGCGATCATATTCCTTGTTGCAACTTTTTGGTGTGTCGTCTCCGCGGGTTATGTTAAAGTCGCCTGCATTGCTGATCGAGCGCTTTACGTCCTGTGATCTATTTGAGGAGGTGGAAATGTTCGCCAGAATATTGCTTGCGGGCATCGCGGCAATGCTGCTTGCAGCTCCGGCACACGCGCAAGCGCCAGCGGTGAGGGCGTTGCTCTCAGAAATCGGCGCCACATCGGCAGCTCGCCAGATTGCTACAGCAGTTGGCCGGCGCAGCGATCTCGCCCTGAAGATCATGGAAGGGGTCGGCTTCAAGGTCGAGTCGGAGGCGGCCGCGGCCCAGCAATGGCGAATGCTGTCGACCGAGCAATTGGGGACGATCATCACCCACGACGATCATCTGACGCGCCAGTTTCTCAGCTCTCAGCGGCTGACGGCGGAAGATCGCGATCTCTGGTACTCCGGGATCAACACGATCCGGAGGAACCGGATCGGTCTGGACGCCCTGGCTTCGCCTGATTCATCGGGACTTGCCAAGGCGCCGGCCGTGACGAGCGAACCCACCGTCTCCTGCGGTCAGTTTTGCCGAGCGATGCTTCGTGATGCCGGTGTTACAGCCGGAGTCTCGTCGACCGTACCACTGAGCACGTATATCGACGCGTTGTTGAAAAAAGACAGCAAATAGTAATCGGCGATCTCTCGGCCGGATTCGTCACGCATGAGCTGCACAAAATTGCGGCGCGCCTTGAGTTCGGGTGGACGTTGATTGACGTCTGTGCCGCTTGCATCGGTTGCAACCGTGCCCCCTTCCTCGCCGCAGCAACGATGTTCGAAGCCGCCGAATAGTGCTAGCGATTGCAAGGCCCGGTCGGGCCGGACCGCAGGGCGCCGGCACTCTGACAACAGATGGGGGAACGCACATTGCCAGGCATCTCTCGCCGGCCATTCCTGCAACTCGCGCTCGGCGCCGCGACGTTGCCGCTTGCTTCGCCCGGCGTTCGCGCGGAGACGCTTGCGCGCCCGGTCACGATGATCGTGCCGTTCGCCGCCGGCGGGCCGACCGATGTGCTGGCGCGCATCCTCGCCGAATATATGCGCAACACGCTCGGCCATCCCGTCATCATCGAGAATGTCACGGGCGCCTCCGGCACGGTCGCGGGGCTGCGCGCGTCGCGCGCGGCGCCTGATGGCACCACGATCACGATCGGGCATTGGGGCACGCATTGCCTCAACGGCGCGATCTATCAGCTGCAGTATGACGTGCGGGAATTTGCGCAGATTGCGCTGATCGCAAGCGGGCCGCAGCTCGTGATCGGTCGGCCCGATCTGCCGGCGCAGAATCTGAAGGAGTTGATCGGCTGGCTCAAGGCTAATGGCGGCAAGGCGACATCGGGCACTGCAGGTCCGGGATCGGGCGCGCATGTTGCAGGCGTGTTCTTCCAGCAGCTCACGGAGACGAACTTCTCCTTCGTGCCGTATCGCGGCGCCGGTCCGGCGCTGAACGATCTGATGGCCGGACATATCGACATCATGTTCGATCAGGCCTCCAACTCGCTGCCGCAGGTGAAGAGCGGGACCGTGAAGGCCTTTGCGGTGACCCAGTCGTCGCGCCTCGCATCGGCGCCGGAGATTCCGACGGTCGATGAAGCCGGATTGCCGGGTCTCCATATCGCCTATTGGCACGGCATCTGGGCGCCGAAGGGTACGCCCGCCGAGATCGTGTCGACACTGTCGAAGGCAGTGATATCAGCGCTCGCCGAGCCCGCGGTCCGGCTACGCTTCGCCGAACTCGGGCAGGAAATTCCGCCGCCGGACCGGCAAGGCCCCGTCGCGCTGCGCGACCATCAGGCCGCCGAGGTCGAGAAATGGTGGCCGATCGTCAAGTCCGCCAACATCAAGGCGGAGTAGCCGTAATCATCTGAATTAAAAGAGAGAGAGCGTAGTTTGGCATGCGCCGTCGCCGCGACGTTGATCCGCTCCGTCGGCCCCCAAAAGAGCGTTCGCCCGCGCATTTGCGATCTTGCTCGGCCGCGTCGCAAAAAAATCGGTCAGGCGACCGCCGCCGACTCAAATCAGTGAAAACACCCAGCTTCGTTAACCATTGATTAACCATGCGGGCCGATTGTTAACCATTCGAAAAGACAGCCGAGTCAGAGTCGATGGACGCAACTCAACAGGTCGCACGTCAGCAGGTCCGCATGCGCGGCCGTTCCTATGTTGCGTTCGTTTTCTCGCCGGTCGTGCCGGTCGTGTCCTGGCTTGCCGAGATTGACGCGACACTGGCGAAGTCGCCGGGCTTCTTCACCGGCAAGCCCATCGTGCTCGATTTGTCGGCCGTCGATCTCAGCCAGACCGCAATCGCGCATCTGGTTGGCAGCCTGGGGGAACGCAACATCCGCATCCTCGGCATCGAGGGCGTCGACGAATCGAAGCTCGGCACCAACATGCCGCCGCTTCTGACCGGCGGCCGGGCCTGCGCGATCACCCATGTCGAGCCGAAGACGCCGCAGGTGCAGGAAAAAAGCAAGGACAAGGACAAGAGCAAATTGCCGTCGCTGTTGCTGGAGAGCCCGGTCCGCTCCGGCCAGTCGATCGTGTTTGCCGAGGGCGACGTCACCGTGCTCGGGTCGGTCGGCTCCGGCGCCGAGGTCGTCGCCGGCGGCTCGATCCATGTCTACGGCACGCTGCGCGGCCGCGCGATGGCCGGAATCAACGGCAATTCGGCGGCTCGCATCTTCTGCCAGAGGATCGAGGCCGAGCTGCTCGCCATCGACGGCTATTACCAGACCGCTGAACAAATCTCTGACAGCTTGCGCAACCGGCCCGCCCAGGCGTGGCTCGAGGGCGAAATGCTGCGCATCACAGCTTTGAACTGACCGACCACAAGGAGAGAGAGAAATGGCCAAGGTTTTGGTCGTGACGTCTGGGAAGGGAGGAGTCGGCAAGACGACCTCCACCGCCGCGCTCGGCGCGGCGCTCGCGCAAATGGGCCAGAACGTCGTCGTCATCGACTTCGACGTTGGCCTGCGTAACCTCGATTTGGTGATGGGCGCGGAGCGGCGGGTCGTATTCGACCTTATCAACGTGGTGCAGGGCGTCGCAAAACTGCCGCAGGCCCTGATCCGCGACAAGCGGCTGGAGAACCTCTGGCTGCTGCCGGCGTCGCAGACCCGCGACAAGGACGCGCTGACCGAAGAGGGCGTCAAGCGTGTCATCGCGGATCTCAAGACCAAGTTCGACTGGATCCTGTGCGACAGCCCGGCCGGTATCGAACGTGGCGCGACGCTCGCGATGCGCTACGCCGACGAGGCCATCATCGTCACCAATCCGGAAGTGTCGTCGGTGCGCGACTCCGACCGCATCATCGGCATGCTGGACTCCAAGACGGCTCGCGCCGAGCGCGGCGAACGGGTCGAGAAGCATCTGCTGGTCACCCGCTACGATGCCGGCCGCGCCGCCCGCGGCGAGATGCTGTCGATCGACGATATCCTGGAAATCCTTGCGACCCCCTTGCTCGGCATTGTCCCGGAAAGCCAGGACGTGCTGCGCGCCTCCAATGTCGGCTGTCCGGTGACGCTGAACAATGCCGGCAGCGCGCCGGCGCGCGCATATAGCGACGCGGTGCGGCGCCTGATGGGCGAGCAGATCGAAATGAAGGTGCCGGTCGAGCGAAAGGGGCTCATGGACCGGCTGCTGCGACGGAGGGCTGCGTGATGAACCTGATGCGGCTCTTTGGCGGCCGTGCAGGGTCCGCCCCCGTGGCACGGGAGCGGCTGCAAATCCTGCTCGCGCATGAGCGTGGCCGGAGCGGTGCGCCCGATCTTCTGGAGACCCTCCGCTCGGAAATCCTGAGCGTGGTGTCCAAACATGTCGATCTTGATCCCGACAAGATCGTGATCCGGATGGATCGCGGCAAGTTCGTCTCGATGCTCGAGGTCGACATCGAGGTTCCCAACGGCGTGCAACGATCGAAGATGGTGGCGGCCTCATGACGGCAGACAGCGACAGCCATATTGCCTGGCAGCGCGCGCAGCTGAAGAAGCTGCGCGCGGCGTTGAAGGCGATCGAGGCCGATCAGCTCGGCAAGGCCAATTGCGGGCGCGCGACGCAGATGACGATCGACGAATTGCAGCGCAAGATTGGCGAATCAGGCCGCTGCATCGCCGAGTATGAGCGCCGTACCCGTCGCCCGCTGGCGACGGATCTCGGCAGCCTCGCCAGCGTGAGCTGGACGCACTGGAACGCCAACATGCCGATGGCCAAATCGCAGCGCCATCGGGCGTGAGAGCAGACGCGAGCGAGCGCTGATCTACAGCAGAAACGACAGCGCGGTCTCGCACTGGTCCTCGACCTTGAGCGTGAGCAGGTCGTCGGCTCGGGTGCGGCCGAGATTGACGGCGGCAATTGGCAACCCGCGTTGCTCGGCCATCCGTACGAAGCGGAAGCCGGAATAGACCATCAGCGAGGAGCCGACGATCAGCAGCGCGTCGGCCTGTTCGAGATGCGTCTGCGCCGAAGCGACCGTGTCGCGCGGCACGTTCTCGCCGAAGAACACCACATCAGGCTTCAGCACGCCGCCGCAGGCTTCGCAGGCCGGCACCACGAACGACGAGAAATCCTGTTCGAGGTCGGCGTCGCCGTCGGGCGCATCGGTGGCATCGAGCGCGAGCCAGGCAGGGTTCAGCCGCGCCAGTTCGCCCTGAAATTGTTCGCGCGGCATCGTCGTGCCGCAGCTGAGGCAGCGGACCACGTCGAGGCGGCCGTGCAGGTCGATCACGCGCTGGCTGCCCGCGGCCTGGTGCAAACGATCGACGTTCTGGGTCAACAGTAGCTCGCAGCGGCCCTGTTGCTCGAGCTTGGCCAGAGCGCGATGCGCACCATTCGGTATCGCGCGGCCGAACCGCCGCCAGCCGACCATGCTGCGCGCCCAATAGCGCTGCCGCGTCGCCGCCTCGCCCAAAAATGCCTGGATGGTGACCGGGCGCGTCCGCTTCCAGTTGCCGTCGCTGTCGCGATAGTCGGGAATCCCGGAATTGGTGCTGCAGCCGGCTCCGGTCAGGACAAACAGGCGTTGATGGCTGGTGATGAAATCCTGGAGGGCGGGGTGCTGCATGGCAGCACATCTAGTGCGGCGGCTGGGCGTGCGCCAGATGCAGGGGCTTGCCGTGCGAGGACCTTTCATGCGGCCTCTGCGTTGACGGCATGGCACAAGCGACGCGGTGTTGCGAGCTTGCGCGGTTGCCGACGGAGCGATCGATGCGGCCCAGATTCATCGTCCTGCTTTGCGCACTGGCGTTCCTGCCGCTGCTGCCGTCCCATGGCCAGGATGCGGGCGTGTCCGGCGAGCAGGCGTTCAACAATTCCTGCCGCACCTGCCACACCGTCAAGGACGGCGACAACCGTGTCGGCCCGCATCTACACAACATCGTCGGCCGCAAGGCCGGATCGGTGGCGAATTTTCCCTACTCGGAGGCGATGAAATCATCCGACATCATCTGGGATGAGCGCACGCTGCTGCGCTTCATCGAGGATCCCGAAGCCGTGGTGTCGGGCAACGGCATGAAGCCGTATACCGGCGTGCGTTCGGCGGAGGATCGCGCCGGGATCGTGGCCTTCCTGAAATCTCCGGGCAAATGACCGCCGACGGAACGCCGATCTCACCGCGCCGGCAGGACGAAGACCTGGCCGGGATAGATCAAGTTGGGATTGCGGATCTGCAGCGCGTTTGCCCGATAGATCACCGCGTAGCGCTGCCCGGCGCCGAGCGCGCGCTGGCTGATCCGCCACAGACTGTCGCCGCGGGCAACGGTGGTCGTCGTGATCTTCGGCACGATCACGGCGGAGGGTGAGCTCACTGCCGCTGTGGTTGTCGCCGCCGCGAGCTGCGGTGTGGCCACATCCGCACGGCCGGATGATGCTGCAGGCGCCGGGATCGACGCGGTCGTCGTCGTGTCCGGAACGTTGAACGGCACCTCGGCACGCGCGCGGACCTTGCCGGAGCCCGGGTCGACGTCGTCAAGCCGGACCCGATAATCGCCGGCCGTTACGCCCTTGTTGATCGTGACCGAGAGGTGCCCCGCCTCGTCGGCCGTGGCGGATGTGATCAAGCTGTCGTTGAGATAGAGCCTGATGGTCGCGCCGGGAGCTGCCCGACCGCTGACATGGAGCTTGCCGCCCGGCTCGGTCTCGACGGCCTCGACAGCCACCTTTCCGGCCGCTGGCGCCGCGGCCGCAGGTTGCGACAGTACCCGGATCGGCTTGTCCGGCGTCATCAGCGCCACCATCGGCCGCTCCCTTGCCGCAGCCTCGAGCGCCACGGCCACGCTCTGCTTGGAGGTCACCTGCTTGCCGTCACGCGTGATTCGCAGGGTCAGGTCATAGTTTCCCGGCGGAAGCGGGCGCGGAACCATGACGAACTGGCCGGATGTATCAGCCACGATGCGATCGTGCACCTCGCCATTGCGCAGCAATTCCACCGTCGCGCCCGGCACTGCCCTGCCGGCGACAACGGTCTCGCCGGTCGGCTCGATGCTGACGACGTCGAACTCCGGCACCGCATCGCTGCCCGGTGCTGGCGGCGGTCCCGCCAACACGTTGGCGAGCGCCGCGGTCTCGGTTTGCGCCTTTGCCAGCGGCGTCTTGTCCTGGTCTTGCGCGGGAACCGTCGGCGCGGATGGCGCCGTCGCCATCAAAGGCGTGCTCACGCCGAGGATTTGCTGGGTTTGGTGGATGCCGTAGACCAGCGCCGCCGTGCCGCCGGCGGCAAGTGCCAGCAACGGTATCGCCAGTCTGATCGCCGTGACGTTCATGATCGTCATCCGCGGATGTCCCCGCGCGTCCGCGCGCGCCCCTGCAGCCTGAGGGGATTCCGGGTGAGACTGCGCCGATTTGCGCTGCCCATCAAGTCGAATGAGAGGATTACTCCTCCCGGGCCGCCTGGCCGACCGAGCTCACCGCCACTCTGCGGCATTGATCATGTCAGGCTCAGAACTCCGGTGCCGCATTGTCCACCACCTCCTTCATGACGAAGAAGGAGCGGGTCTGCCGCACGCCGGGCGGCGCGCTCAACCGGTCGCCACGGACGCGCTTGAAGCCGTCGACCTGCGCCGATTTTCGACGGCTGCGCATTGCCTATTGAGAGTACGAGAGCTGCTCTTCCGTCACCACGCGCTCGATGTTGCCTGCCTTGCTCCTGATGCGGTATCGAAGCCGCCCGTCTGCTTCAATCGGCATGCGTTGAACGATGGTGTAGACCGCCGGCTGATCGGCCTCGGCACGACCTTGCGGCCCCTGGGCCCGGTGGTGAACGTCTTCATTCAGCTTGTAGGCATATGACATCTATCCACCTCTGCAGTTTTGGGGTGCTCTAGAGCATTTTCGGTTCTGATTAAATCAGAACCGAAGCTCCAGCTTTTTTGTTTTGACGCGTTTTCTTCACGCGAACCGGTGTCCACTCCGCTCGAAAACGCTCTAACGCAGGACTGTGCCGTGACGCAATGGAGCTGTGGCTTCCTGTATCGACGCGACTTGCTGCTTCGATTGCCGCGTCAGGCCTCTCTGGAGTCCGCAGGAGCACGTAAGTCACATTGACCGAATACGCGGCAAATAGCCACCGAAACCTCGCCTTCGACGAAGGCTGTATGAGGGCGTTGGAAGGGTTCCCCAGCCATTTTGTGCGGCCTCAATTGCCATTTGATCTCCGCAGGCAGATGCTGCCAGCAAAAAGCGCAAGGGAGAGCAGCATGAGCAAGCCAGGTCTCGACAATCGGCATCCCAACAAGGACGGCGAAATCAGCGGCAAGCACGGCAACACGCTGCTGCGCACCTTGCGCAAGGTTTACGGGCCGGGTTTCGCGGCGGGTTATCCCGAAACCGAGAAGTTGAGCGATGTCCTGGCCGCACTGAATGAGACGTCGCTGAGCCAACTCCGCAGAGATCATCAGACCGGCCATCTCGGGCACAAGATCGCCAAAGCTTCGAAGTAGGTTGCCGAGCGGAGCTAGCGGCTCAAAACTCCAGCGCCGCATTGTCCACTACTTCCTTCATCACGAAGAAGGTGCGGGTCTGCCGCACGCCGGGCAGTGCGATCAACTGGTCGCCATGGATGCGCTTGAAGTCGTCGACGTCGCCGGCGCGGATCTTGAGGAAGTAGTCGAAGTCGCCGGCGACGAGGTGGCAGTCGAGCACGCATCTGAGTTTCGCCACCGCCTGCTCGAAGCTCGCAAAGCTCTCCGGCGTCGAGCGGTCGAGCACAACGCCGACCATGACCAGCGTGCCCTTGCCGAGTTTGCGCGGCGCCACCATGGCGCGGACGCCGCTGACATAACCCTCGTCGAACAGCGCTTGCGTCCGGCGATGGCAGGTGGCGGGGCTGACGCCGACCTGATCGGCCAGCTCGGCATTGCTGAGCCGGCCGTTCTTCTGCAGCAATCTCAACATCTTGAGGTCAATGCGATCGAGTCGGGCGGACATGGAAGAATCTCTCGCTGTTGGACTAATTTATGAAAGAAAACATAGCATCTGCGCCAAAATCAGCAATCATCGGTAACTGCGAGGGCTGAGTTAGAGAGCACCTTTCGCGCCTCGGGTGATAGGTGTGGCCGCCGTTCCAGACCACCAAAGAGGATGCCAGTATGCTGGAGAAGTTCGCGCGCTATCCGCTCACCTTCGGACCGACCGCCATCGAGAAGCTCGATCGGCTGTCAAAGCATCTCGGCGGCAAGGTCGAGCTCTATGCCAAGCGCGAGGATTGCAATTCCGGGCTCGCCTTCGGCGGCAACAAGCTGCGCAAGCTCGAATACATCATCCCCGATGCGATCGCCTCCAACGCCGACACGCTGGTCTCGATCGGCGGCGTGCAGTCCAACCACACCCGCATGGTTGCGGCCGTTGCGGCCAAGATCGGCATGAAGTGCCGGCTGGTGCAGGAGAGCTGGGTGCCGCACGAGGACGCGGTCTACGACCGTGTCGGCAACATCCTGCTCTCGCGCGTGATGGGCGCCGATGTGCGCCTGGTCGACGAAGGTTTTGACATCGGCATCCGCAAGAGCTGGGAGCAGGCGATCGAGGAGGTGAAGGCGGCGGGCGGCAAGCCCTACGCCATTCCGGCCGGCGCCTCCGTGCACAAATATGGCGGGCTCGGCTATGTCGGCTTCGCCGAAGAGGTACGCGCGCAGGAGCGCCAGCTCGGCGTCAAGTTCGACTACATCGTCGTCTGCACGGTGACCGGCTCGACCCATGCCGGCATGCTGGTCGGCTTCGCCGCCGATGGGCGCGCGCGCAACGTGATCGGCATCGACGGTTCGTTCACGCCCGCGCAGACCAAGGCGCAGGTGCTGTCGATCGCGCAGAACACGGCGAAGCTTGTCGAGCTCGGCCGCGACATCGTCGAGGACGATGTCGTGCTGATCGAGGATTACGCCTATCCCGCCTATGGCGTGCCGTCGGAAGAGACGAAGGCGGCGATCCGCCTCAGCGCGCGGCTCGAAGGCATGATCACCGACCCCGTCTACGAGGGGAAATCGATGCAGGGCATGATCGATCTGGTGCAGAAGGGCTTCTTCCCGGCCGGAGCGAAGGTGCTCTACGCCCATCTCGGCGGTGCACCGGCGCTCAACGGCTACGCCTACGCGTTCCGGAACGGCTGAGGCGGCTACGGGCTCTTACGGGGCTGCCGCGTCAGGTCCGCGTCAGCTTCGCCCGGTAGTTTCATCGTGCCGGGCGAGTCGGGAGACCTTCGCGTGAGGATGATGAATGCGGCCGGCCGAGCCATCGCCGCGCTCGGCATTGGCATCGTCGCCGTGGGACATTGGTTCTGGGTCTACCAGAACCATGGTCATATGCCGCGCACCCGCCTGCTGGCGCTGAACAGCGAGGTCGAACTCTATGCCGGCATCTTCCTGATCGGCGTCGGCGTGCATGCCCTCGCATCCTGGTACTGGTTCAACGATCCGGATCCGCCGGCGCAGTCCTCGGTTCGGGAGCCGCAATAGCCACCCGCGTTCGCAGCGCTTGGATTATGTCCGGGTTGACATCCTAGGAACAAAATAGGAACATGCGGCCATGTAACCTGAGGGTGTGGCGAATGCCGCATCCGCGGCGGTATTGCGTGGCCACAGGACCAAAGACCAAGCCGCGCACCACTTGCGGATGAATTTCTCCGCCTCCTATGATGGGGTTGTGGCTGGGGAGTGCGCGTCATGAGAGTTGTGATCTGGGCGGTCGTTGCGGCCGTTTGCCTGCTTGTGTCTGCAGCTCCGTCGAGTGCCCGCGGGCCCTATGGCTCGATCACTGTCGGCAACTGGAAGGGCGGCGCCTTCACGGACGACAAGAGCGGCACGTTCACGCATTGCTCGGCGGGGTCGACCTACCAGAGCGGCATCTTCTTCATGGTGGCGATCGCCGCGAATGGCAGCTGGCGGCTGGGCTTCGCCCATGAGAGCTGGCGTCTGACGCCGGGCGAGGCCTTTCCGCTTGCGCTGACCTTTGACGGCCAGCCGGCGTTCAATGTCTACGGCATGCCGCTCGGCACCACGCTCGTGAATGTCGAGATGCCCGTGAACTGCAGCCTGATCAATCAGTTCCGCAAGGCGCGCCAGATGACGGCATTCGCGCAGGGACAATTGTTTCAGTTCAACCTGAATCAGACCGGACAATTGCTGCCGGCGCTGCTCAACTGCGTC
The DNA here is from genome assembly GCF_011058295.2 of Bradyrhizobium sp. 6(2017). Classification (NCBI taxonomy): domain Bacteria; kingdom Pseudomonadati; phylum Pseudomonadota; class Alphaproteobacteria; order Hyphomicrobiales; family Nitrobacteraceae; genus Bradyrhizobium; species Bradyrhizobium sp. 6(2017). The sequence continues at coordinate 745,770 of NZ_CP049289.2, forward strand.
ATGTCGGTGAAGAAGAACGGCGTCGCCAGTGCCGGGGAATTCGCGGTCGCGGCGAAGCCAGTGGCGGCCCCGCAGGCTGCACCGGCGCAGTCTGCACCGAACCCGCCACAGAAGCAGGCCAGGGGCGGGACCGGCACCGGTTTCGTGGTCAGCAGCACCGGTCATGTCGTAACCAACCATCATGTCATCGATGGCTGCAGCGAGATTACGGGTAATCTGAGCGGCGAGGCGCCAGTCAAGCTGCGGCTGGTGTCGAGCGATGAAACCAACGATCTCGCGCTGCTGCAGGCGCCGTCCCCGTTCAAGGACGTTGCCAAGATCAGGCAAAACGCCATTCCGGTCGGCAACGGCGTCGTGGCGATCGGTTACCCCTATCACGGGCTGCTGACATCAGATTTCACCGTGACCACGGGCATCGTCTCTTCGCTGAGCGGCATCCTCAACGACACCCGCTTCCTGCAAATCAGCGCCGCGGTGCAGCCCGGCAACAGCGGCGGCCCGCTGTTCGATCTCGGGGGCGGTGTGGTCGGCGTCGTGGCCGCGAAGCTCGACGCGGTCAGGGTTGCGCGGGCGACCGGAAGCATCCCGGAGAACATCAATTTCGCGATCAAGACCGGCGCGTTGCGCGATTTCCTCGACAACAGCGCGGTGCAGTACCAGATCGCCGAATGGCATGATGCGTCAAAGCGGGAGACGTCCGAGATCGCAAAGGACGCGCGCGGCTATACGCTCCTGATCGTTTGCAAGGTGAACGAACAGAGCGCGGGCGCGAAGAAGCCTTGATGGTGGTGCTGCGGTCTGCGGCGTCAATCGCCGAGCCGCCGCAGCGTATGCACCGTGATCTCGGCCGGGCAGTTCAGCCGCACCGGCGCCAGGCTGGTGCCGGCACCGGCCGATGTGTATCCGGCAAGCTGATGGAGGCGCCAGGCGCCTCTGCCCATGCGGCGCGGCAGCCGCGCCTCCAGCTTGATCGCGATGCCGCCGGGCAGGCAGAGCTGGCCGCCATGGGTATGGCCGCTCAGCATCAGGTCGAAGCCGGCCGCCGCCGCCGCGCGATAGGATTCCGGCGTATGCGCCAGCAGGATCGAGAACGCATCGCGCGGGATCGCCGCTGCGGCCTTCGGAATGTCGTCGGTGCGATAGAAATGCGCGTCATCGATGCCGGCGAGATGGATCGTTGCGCCGTCGCGCGTGATCGGCTCCTGCTCGTTGAACAACATCCTGATGCCCATCGCCTCCAGCGCCGGCGTCATGCGGATGCTGTCATGATTGCCGAGGATGCCATAGAGTGGCAGCTTGATCCGCGCGCAGAGATCCCTCATCAGCGCCAGGCTTTTCTCGAACGAGCCAAACGTCTTGCCACGATAGTCGCCGGTCAGGACGCAGATGTCGCAGGTGATGGTGCGCACGATGTCCGTGAGATGCTGCATCGCGCCGGCGCTGATGTCGGCGTGGAGATCGCTGAGCTGAAGGATGGTGAAGCCGTCGAATGCCGCCGGCAGGCGTGCCGACGTCACCAGATTGCGTCGTACCTCGACCTGGTCGGCGTTGCGCCTCGCGCGGCCGTAGAGGCCGGCCGCCTTGAGCGCAGTCGTGACGATCCGCGGCGCCAGATTCCAGTTCTCGACGTTGAACACCAGCGTGCCTTGGCCGAACAGCTGCTTCTCGTGCGCGGCCTCGATCGCAAGCCGGCGCACGACGTGATGTGCGCCGATCCGCTCGACCAATCCCTGCAGTGCCGTGTCGGCCATCGTCCCCCGTGCGGCCCGCGATGCGAAGCGCGGGCCGGGACGAGACTATCATGCGCGATCCCGGTGGGGATACCACTGCTGCTCAGACCATGGGAACGCGCCTGGCGGCGACCGCGGCCGGCGAGATCACCTCGATGTCGAGCGGCACCTGCCAGCGCTCGGTGAAGCGCACCTGCGGCGGCGCATTGCCGTTGCGGCCGCCCTGCAGCACGAAGCCGTCATAGCCCGAATTCATCACCTCATTGCACTTTTGCACATAGATCGGGAAGCCGCCGATATAGGGCATGAACACGCGGGGGCGGCCCGGGATGTTCGCGCCGACATACCAGGAGCTGCAGGTCGAGCGCAGCGAGACCGTGGAGACGTCGTTGACATGGGCGACCCAGGCGTCCTCGTCGTCGCGCACCGCCTCGATCGTGCCGGCGCCGATGTCGCGCATATGATTGATGCAATCCGCCAGCCAGTCGACATGCTGCTCGATCGCCTGGATCATGCTTGCGAGCACTGACGGGCTGCCGGGCCCGGTGATCATGAACAGGTTCGGAAAGCCCTCCGAGGCGAGGCCGAGATAGGCGCGCGGGCCGGCCCGCCATTTCTCGGCCAGCGTCTGCCCGCCACGGCCAGTGATCGCGATCTTGTCGAACGAGCCGGTCATCGCGGCGAAGCCGGTCGCGGAGACGATCGCATCACACCTGTACTCGGTGCCGTCGACCACGATGGCATCGCGCGTGATGCATTCGATCGGCGTCTTCGACACGTCGACCAGCTTCACATGCGGCAGATTGTAGGTCTCGAAATAATTGGTATCGACGCAGAGCCGCTTGCAGCCGAACACATTTTGCGGGCACAGCAGCTCGGCCGTCGCGGGATCCTTGACGATGCCGCGGATCTTCTCCCGCGTGAAATCGGCGATGGTGTCGTTGGCAGCCTGCTCGAACAGGAGGTCGCCGAAGGCGCCGAGGAAGGGCAGGCCGCCGCGCTGCCAGGCTTCCTCATAGAGCCGCTCGCGTTCCTGCTCGCTCGCCTGCAAAGCCGGCTGGGCGTTGAACTGAAAGTAGAAGCCGGTCGGGCGCGCGCGGGCCTTGGCGCGCAGCTCCGGATAATGCGCCTTGGCCTCCTTCAGATACTCCGCCGACAGCCGCTCGTTCCACGCCGGCACCGACCAGGTCGCGGTGCGCTGGAACACCGTGAGTTCGGACGCCTCCTGCGCGATGATCGGGATCGACTGGATCGCCGACGAGCCGGTGCCGATGACGCCGACGCGCAGGCCGGTGAAGTCGACGCCCTCATGCGGCCATTCGCCGGTGTGATAGATCGGCCCGCGGAAATCCTCCATGCCGGTGAAGGCCGGACGGTTCGGCGCCGACAGGCAGCCGACCGCCATGATGCAGAATTTCGCGGTGATCCTGTCGCCGCGGTCGGTCTCGATCAGCCAGCTGCCGGCCTTCTCGTCGAAGGTCGCCGCGGTGACGCGGGTGTCGAACACGATCTGGCTGCGCAGGTCGAAGCGGTCGGCGACGTGGTTGGCGTAGGCGAGGATTTCGGGCTGCGGCGAATATTTCTCCGACCAACTCCAATCCTGATCGAGTTCCTTGGAGAACGAGAAGGAGTATTGCAGGCTCTCGACGTCGCAGCGCGCACCGGGATAGCGATTCCAGTACCAGGTGCCGCCGACGCCGCCGCCGGCCTCGAACACCCGCGCCGTGAAGCCGAGCCCGCGCAGCCGATGCAGCATGTACATGCCGGCAAACCCCGCGCCGATCACCACAGCATCGAACGTTCCGGTTTCGGCAGGGCGTGCAGTTCTGTGCGCGGTGCTCTCCTGAGCCATGGCCCGTCTCTTCCCTGTATCGTCTCTTGGCCGCGCCTCGTTGGACGCGCTGCCCGAAAGATTAGGGCGAGGGCGGCGCGGCCCGCAAGCACATGCGTTGCCGCGCCGGGTATGGCTCCTATGCCGCGGTGCCGATGGCCGCGGTATCCGGGCGCTGCCTCAGGCGAGGCTGGTTGCCGCCTCGTCGATCAGCGCGGCCACCTCGGCCGGTTTCGAGGCCAGCGAGGCGTGGCCGGCGGCGAGCGTGATGATCTTGCGCGGTTTCATCCGCTCCGACATGCGCTTCTGGTTGTCCGGATTGATCATCCGGTCTTCGCTGGAGATCTGATACCAGACCGGCTTCTTCTTCCAGGCCGGCGCGGTGATGTTGTTTCCGAACGTGCTGGCAAGCGGCGCCTTCTGGGTCACCGCCATCACCAGCGCTTCATCGGCGGACAGATCCTGGCAGAAGCTCTCGTGGAACTTGTCAGGCTTGATCCAGAGGTAGCCGTCGCTATCGGGGGCAACATTGGCGATCGCCGCCGGCGGAAGCGCCTGGCTGATGCCGCCGGGGCTCTCGCCGGCGTCGGGTGCGAAGGCCGCGATGTAGACGAGGCCCACGACATTGGGAAGATCGCCGGCCTCGGTGATGACGGCGCCACCATAGGAATGACCGACTAGCAGCACCGGACCACTCTGCTGCTTGACCATCTTGCGCAGACGTTCGGCGTCATCAGCGAGTGAGGTCAGCGGCATCTCAACCGCTTGCAGGCCGCTGTATCCCTTGCGCGAGAGCGCGACGATCACCTTGCTCCAGTGCGCCGCGCCTCCCCAGAATCCGTGAACCAGAACGATCGTCGGCTTGCTGCTCATGCTCGGCTCCTCTGGTGGACCGGTTAAGGAAACGCGGTCAGGATGAGCGGGCATCCGGCAGCCGTCAACGAGACAAGAAGCGGCCGCATCGGTCCGGCGTCACGATGTCGTCACCAACACGATGCCGTCGGCCAATGCCGACTGTTCAGCCGTCGTTCGCCTTCACCAGCCTGATCAGCTCGTCGCCATAATGCTCGAGCTTCTTGTCGCCGATCCCGGCGATGCCGCGCAGTTCGGTCAGCGTGTCGGGCCGCATCGCGGCGATGCCGTCGATGGTGGAATCATGCAGCACGACATAGGCCGGCACGCCACGCTGCCGCGCCACCTCGGAGCGCCAGGCGCGCAGCGCTGCGTGTAGCGTGGGGTTGGCCTCCGCGCCTTTGCCGTCGGCCGCCGGCGCCAGCTCGCCGCGGCGCGACTTGCCGCGGATCGCACGGTTGCGCGCGCCTTCCGGCTGCTCGCGCAGCATCACCGCGGTCTCGCCCTTCAGCACGCCGCGTGCGCTGTCGGTGAGCTTGAGCGCGCCAAAAGCGTCGCTGTCGGCGCGCAGATGCCCCATCGCCACCAACTGGCGCAGCACCGCGCGCCATTGCTTCTCGTTGAGCTCGCGGCCGATGCCGAACACCGACAACTGGTCGTGGGCGAACTGCTTGACGCGCTCGGTCAGCCGCCCGACCAGCACGTCGATCAGGTGCATGGCGCCAAAACGCTGCCCGGTGCGATAGGCGCAAGAGAGCAGCTTCTGCGCGTGCACCTTGCCGTCGCGGACCCGCGGCGGCGTCAGGCAGTTGTCGCAATTGCCGCAGCTTTCCTCCGCGCGCGCCTCGCCAAAATAGCCGAGCAGGCGCTGCCGCCGGCAATGCACGGTTTCAGCCAGCGCGACCAGCGCATCGAGCTTGCCGATCGAGACCCGCTTGAAGGCGTCGGAGCCGGTGGATTCGTCGATCATGCGGCGCTGCTGCACGATGTCGGAGAGGCCATAGGCCATCCAAGCGGCCGAGGGCTTGCCGTCGCGGCCGGCGCGGCCGGTCTCCTGGTAGTAGGCCTCGATGCTCTTGGGCAGATCGAGATGCGCGACGAAGCGCACGTCGGGCTTGTCGATGCCCATGCCAAAGGCGATGGTCGCGACGATCACGATGCCGTCCTCGTTGAGGAAGCGGTCCTGATGCCGGGCGCGCACGGATGCGTCGAGCCCGGCATGATAGGGCAGCGCGGGAATGCCGGCCTCGCTGAGCGACGCCGCGACGTCCTCGACCTTGGCGCGGGACAGGCAATAGACCACGCCGGCGTCGCCTGCATGCCGCTCCTTGATGAAGCTCTTCAGCTGCGTGGTCGCGTTCTGCTTGTCGACGATCTCGTAGCGGATGTTGGGCCGGTCGAAGCTCGCGACGAATTGCGGCGCGTCGGTGAGTTGCAGCCGCTCGGCGATCTCCTTCCGCGTTGACTCATCCGCGGTCGCTGTGAGTGCGATGCGCGGCACATTGGGGAAGCGCTCGGCCAGCGCGGACAGGCCGATATATTCCGGGCGGAAGTCATGGCCCCATTGCGACACGCAATGCGCCTCGTCGATCGCAAACAGCGCGATCTGCGCCTGGCCAAGCAGATTGAGGCAGCGCGGCGTCAGGAGCCGTTCCGGCGCGACATAGAGCAAATCGAGATCGCCGGCGAGCAGCCGCCGCTCGACCTCGGAAGCTTCCTGATAGGACAGCGTCGAATTCAGCACCGCGGCGTTGAGGCCGGCTTCGGTGAGGCCGGCGACCTGGTCGCGCATCAGCGCGATCAGGGGCGACACCACGATGCCGCAGCCGTCGCGCAGCAGCGACGGCAGCTGATAGCACAGCGACTTGCCGCCGCCGGTCGGCATCAGCACCAGGCAATTGCCGCCATCGGTGACGTGGCCGATGATCTCTTCTTGCGCGCCGCGGAAGCCCGGCAGGCCGAACACGGAACTGAGCACGGCGCGCGCGTCGCGAGGCGGCGTGGATGCGTGGTCGAGGGCGGGCTGGGCAGTCATGATCCGAGATAGGGCGATTCGAGTTCCGTGGTCGAACGATTCCGGAACAGAACGTGTTAATACACCCTCCCGCGATAAACTCAATTCAGGCGTTGGCTGCCTGTTGCCGTGTACGCCCGCGCCACCGGCAAGCGGCTGAGCTCAGCCGCAAGCGGATCAAGGATGCGATCGACGCGGAGAGCGTTTTCGAGCGAAGTGGACACCGGTTCGCGTGAAGAAAACGCGTCAAAACAAGGAGCGTCAGACCGTCGGGGTCGGTGGCGCCGGCGTCATCGGCTCGACCTTGTAGGTGGTCGGCAGGTTGATCGGCCGGTAGGTCGAATCCTTCTCCATCCGTTCCAGCACCGAAGCATGGATGGTGGAGTTGTCCGGAATCAGCCGCGGCTCGCCCATCGGCAGATAGAAGCCGAGGAAGGATTTGCGCGCGGGCCATTCCTTCCATTTGTCGCTCTTCGGAATCCATTCCAGGATTTCCCAGGCGCCCGTCAGCGAATTGTGCAATGGGGCCGTCGCGCTTGGCGGCACATAGACGTGCGTGCGCGGCGGCAGCGGCATCCCCCAGGCGAGATGATCGATCAGCGCCTGGTCCATAGGCAGCCCGGCGGCCTTGGCCTGCTCGAGCATCCAGATCAGCGGAAATTTTGACGGCCCGCTCTCCGTCTCCGGATAGCCGCCGCCGACGTCGGAATGCACGCCGGCGAACCAGACCTGGCGGATATCCTGCTCCACCGCGGTCGACGGGTCGAACGGATCGGAGCGGAATTTCTGCGGTTCGATCCAGCGGTTGAGGCGAAACATGCGCCTGCGCTCGTCGATCGAGATCGCCTGGCGGAAGCGCTTGACGCTCGAATTGGTGCGGGTGAACAGCAGTGTCTGCAGATCGAACAGGAAGTTGTCCTGCCGCGGCACGATGATCGAGGCCACGGTGTCCCAGACCCCGATGAACTCGATATCGATGTTGCGGCCGCCGGCGATCTGGTTGAAGTGCCAGGCTTCTTTCAGCGGGGCATCGTCGAACGTGCCGTCCGGCTTCTGGGCGTCGGAACTGGCTTTCTTGTAGGTGTTGAACGCGTAGCCGGCGATGTCGAGCTGGTCGACCGGCAAGAGGCCCATCACGTGAACGAAGGCAGCCAGCACGCGCACGGTGTAGGCGCCGCGGCTGAAGCCGAACATCCAGACCCGGTCGCCCGGCTCCCAAGTCCGGCACAGGAACTGGTAGGCACCGAGCGTGTCCTTGTCGAGACCGGCGCCAAAGGCCAGCCCAAGCAGGCCGCGCACCTGCTGCTTGAAGCGGCCCCACGTGTTTTGCAGGCCGATCGTGCCGAGGCCGGGATGGTAATAGACCCGCTCGCGCTCGCTCTTGTCGGTGACGCGAAACAGCTTCAGCACATTGGAAATATTGGCGCCGATCTCGTTGCCGGTGCCGTCGCAACAAATCACAATATCCTTCGGCATCCGTTGCCCCCGCGGTCGCCGTGAAAATCCGCGGCCTCAATGTACGGCAGAATGCGGGCTGGATTCAATCTCCAATAGAATACGGTTCTGTGTACCCGGCGTGAACGCGGCCGCCGCGCAACCCGAATCCTCTGGCCGGCATTGGCATCAGCTGCATACTGGCGCTTGAGGACGATCCGCAGAATTCAATTGCAACGCTTTGGAAAAGGTGGGAATCTGCTTCCTGATCATTACAGTATTGCGTCGATATTTTCTCCCGTTCGGGGATTTCACCGGTGCGCGCGATCGTCTTGCCTGCGGCTTTGCGCAGCGTTCTCACCATGGACAGAAACGGATCGGCATGGGCCATCAAGCTCTCGTGACGGTCATTCTCGCGGGTCTGGTGGTGATTGCGTTCGGACTGTTCTGGTGGGTCGGCAGCTATTCCGATCGCGTCTTTGCCAACAGATTCCGCAGCCGCTTTCCCGAGAAAACGCTGAGCTGCAGCGGCGCCCAGCTCGGCGAACTGGTGCAGTCCGATCTCCGGATGAAGTATGTCTTCCCGATCCTGTTCCCGCTCGATCTCGCCGTCATGCTGGCGCTGGCCGGCGCGATGGGGACGGCGTCATCGTACTGGCTCAACCTGTCCTACCCGCCGGCGGCGTGGCTCGGCCTGGTGGTCCCGGCGGTGTATCTGCTGAGCGATCTGATCGAGGATTTCCTGCTGGGCTGGCTGTTGCTGCGCGGCGATCCGCATGGGGCGGCGCGATCGGCCTCGATCCTGAAGGCGATCACGACGATCAAGCTCGTCAGTATCTCGGCGTCGGTCGCGCTGACGCTGATTGCATTCGCCGGGTGGCTGTTCCACGGCGACGCGCTTCGTCTCTGAAGCGCGACAAGCATGATCTTCCCGGACATGCTTTAGGCCGCTGGCGGCCTATTGATAAGTCGCCACGATGTCGGAGACGGCGCGCTCGAGTTGCTGCGCGGTCGCGCATTGGCGGACGACGGTGCAGAACGTCGCGTAGCGCGGCATCTCGGAATCGCCAAAGCCCCAAACCATGCGGCCCTCGGGGTTGAGCCACACCAGCCGCTTGGAGCGCTCGCCGATGCGGCGCAGGATGTCGGCGCGCGGATCGAGATTGTTGCTGCGGGCGTCGCCGAGCACGATCACCGTCGTCTGCGGCGTGATCGCGCTCATCCAATTGTCCTCGAAATCGGCGAAGGAGTTGCCGTAATCGGACGAGCCGAAGCCGACCTTGGACATGATCTCCTTCATCGCCTCTTCCGGCGTCTTCGATTCCAGGATGTCGCTGACCTCGATCAAATGGCCCGAGAAGGCGAATGAGCGGACGTCGTCGACGACCTCATGCAGGCTGTGGATCAGCAGCAGGAAGAAGTCCGAGACGCGAGCGACCGAGCCCGAGACGTCGCACAGCGCCACGATCTTCGGCCGGTCACGATGCTTGCGCTTCCATGCAGTAAGGAACGGCACGCCGCCCCAGGCCGCGTTCCGTCGCAGCGTGCGGCGAACGTCGAGATGGCCGCGGCGCTGGCGCTTGCGCGGCTTGGAGTAACGCTCGCGCAGCCGGCGCGCGATCCGGCGGATCAGCGCGCGCATCTGCTCGACCTGACGCGGCTCGATCCGCGCCAGCGGCGCATTGCGCAGGATCTCGTTGCGCAGGTTCTCCGCTTCTTCACGGCCGTAGAGCAGCAGGGCTTGCGAGACGGTGTCGCGCACGGTGCCGCGCAGGCCGTTGAGCGCCTCCTGCAGCCGCTCGGCGAGCCCCGGATTGCGCGTGGTCAGGTCGTCGATATCGTCGCGCAGGCGCTGGATGCCCATCGCATCCAGGATGCGGGTCTGGAAGATACCGCGCTGGGTGAAGTAGCGAATGTCGGGCAGCGAGGCGGCGCCGGAGGCATTGGCGATCGCGGTCGATATCGCGGAGCGGTCCTGCGACAGCAGCATCTGCGCCAGCGGCCCGATATTCTCGTTGGGCGTATTCTCGTTGGCGGCACCGCCGGCCGTGTCGCCATGCTCATCGGCGGACGGATTGCTGCCCTGCTCGCTGTTGTCGTCTGTCTTGCTCTGCTCGGTGCTCTCCTGCTGCGGCTCGGGCTGGCTGAAGAACAGGTCAAAGCACTCGCCGAGCGCGCGCTTCTCGTCTTGCGTCTTGGCAAGCGTCAGCAGGAACGTGTCGCGTAGGATGTCGCGGTCGGCAAAGCCGACCTGAGCAACCGCGCGCATCGCATCGATGCTTTCGGCGGGCGAGACCCGGACCCCGGCTCCCCGCGCCGCACGAAAGAAGCGATGCAGGTTCTCGCGCATCTTGGTCTAGCTGAACACGCCGTGCCGCGACGCCTTGGCGATGAAGCTCGAAATCTGCGGCGTCGCAGCCTCGATATCGGCCTCGTATTTCAGCAGCACGTTGAGCGTATCCTTGACGATCTCGTGGTCGAGTTCGCTCGCCTGCAGCAGCACCAGCACGCGCGCCCAGTCGATCGCCTCGCTGACCGAGGGCAACTTCTTCAGGTCGAGCGTGCGGATCTCGTGGATGAAGCCGACCATCTGCTTGCGCAGCGTCTGCGAGATGCCTGGCACCCGGCTCTCGACGATGCGCTCTTCCAGCTTCTGTTCGGGGAAGCCGATATGCAGATGCAGGCAGCGCCGCTTCAAGGCGTCGCCGAGGTCGCGCTCGCTGTTCGAGGTCAGGATCACAGTCGGCGGCGCCACCGCCGAAACCGTGCCGAGCTCGGGGATCGTGACCTGGAAGTCCGAGAGGATTTCCAGGAGCAGCGATTCGAATTCGGCGTCCGACTTGTCGATCTCGTCGATCAGCAGCACGCAGCCGGCCGGCTGCTCCAGCGCCTGCAACAGCGGCCGCGGCTCGACGAACTCCTTGGAGAAGAACACGTCGCCGAACGTGTGCAGCTGGTCGAGCGCGGCAGCCAGCGTCTGCGCGCCGCCAAGCACCTCGCCGAGCTTGTCCTTCAGGATCTGGGTGTAGAGCAGCTGCTTGGCGTATTTCCACTCATACAGCGCCTTGGCCTCGTCGAGGCCTTCATAGCATTGCAGGCGGATCATCTTCAGGCCGCGCCAGGCGGCGATCGCCTTCGCCAGCTCGGTCTTGCCGACGCCGGCAGGGCCTTCGACCAGGATCGGCTTCTCGATCTGCTGCGACAGATAGACCGCGGTCGCGATCTGCCGGCTCGCAATATAGCCTTGCGCGGCGAGGCCGCTTTCCACGGCCTCGATCGAGGCGGTGGGCCTGGTGTCAGCCACGAGGATCAGCTCCGAATTTGCCTTGAACTCGGACCTGTTTTGCGCCTGTTGCGGGCAAAGCACAAGGCTCGTTTGGCTCGTAATGGCATGGGGTTAGCGCATGGTTCCCGGGATATTTCCGCCGAGCGCAATACGCAGAAGCGTAGCCCGGACAAGGAACGGATCGGTGCGATTTCGCGATCGTGCTGTGACCCGAGGGGAGGCTGAGGATTAGAAGCTGTCGCCTGAATGCGAAGTGAATAGGGGGAAACCGCTTCACCTCAGCGTGAGGCCGGTCGCGGCTTCCAGCTCGGCGATCGCTTGCGCTGAATTCACGACCTTGATCGTGGTCATGCCCATCTCGCGCGCCGGCTTCAGGTTGACGCCGAGATCGTCGAGATAGATGCAGTTCTTCGGGTTCACCTGAAGCGTCTCCACCATCATCTGGTAAATGCGCGGGTCGGGCTTGCGCAGGCCGATCTTCGCGGACTCGATGATGTGGTCGAACAGCGCCATCACCTCGGCGACGTAGAGCGTGCGCCCGCTGCGGCTGCCGATCGCATTCGCCGGCAGATTGTTGGTGATGCATCCGGTCTTGAACTTCGCCTTGACGCGCTTCAGTGCCTCGACCATCTCCGGGCGCAGGTCGCCGGACAGCAGCGGCAGCACGTCCTTGCCGCGCACCTCGGCGCCGAGTGCTTTCGATTCCGTGGCGAACAGTTCGTCGAAGGCGTCGATATCGATCTCGGCGCGCTCGAACTTGGCCCAGGCGTTCTCGAGATGGTTGGCGGCGTTGGTGCGGCGGATGATGTCGATCGGCAGGCCGCGCTCGGTCTCATAGCGCGCGAATGCCTCGAACGGCGAGGTGGTCAAGACGCCGCCGAAATCCCAGATCACTGCCTCGATCATCAAAATCCTGCCCGTTAAGATCCTGCCCGTTGCGAAGCGGCGGCTTCGCCTCGCGTTTTCCGGCCGTCTGGCAGGAAGATAGGGAAACGCGTGCCCGTTCTCTTTATGGGAATTGCCGCCGACTAGGCAAGCCGCCAGTTTGCGGTGAAAATCCGCCACGCGGAACGGCTCACCAGACCATCGGCACCAGGCGGTAGCGTACGCGGGCGAGATACTCGGCATAGCCGTCGAGCTCGGCGGTGAGCATCCGTTCCTCCATCAGCGCCCGCAAGCCGAGCAACGCCGCCATGACGGGTACGATGGCAAGGCCGTACCAGGATCCGAGCAGCAGCGGCGCGCCGACATAGGTCAGCAACCCGCTGGCATAGATCGGATGCCGCACATAGGCGTAGGGCCCCGTGGTCACAGCAGCATGACCGCGCTCGCGCTGGATCTTCACGACCGGCGCGGCATAGCTGTTTTCCCGGTAGGTCCGGTACACGATGTAGAACGATGCCGCGATCATGACAGCGCCGGCACATTGCAGCCAGCCGGGGACGAACGAAGTCTGGTAGCGGACCGCGTCGAGCGCCATCAGCGGCAACCACGTCAGCCAGAGCAACGGCATGATCGTCGTGATGATGCGATCCCATCCCGCCTGGCCGCGCGAGGTACGCCGCTCCGCCAGCAATCCCGGATCATGCTTCGCGAGCCAGGCCTCGGTGATCAGCCCGCCGATCGTGATCTCGAGCAGCAACACCCAAGCGCCGGCCCATCGCATGGTGCCGGCCGCGAGGAACAGCAGTATCCCGAGGCCTGTGAATGTGAAGGCCGCGCGGCGCAGATTGGGGCCAGGAGTATAGGGGCGGGGATTGCTGTTCTCGTTCATCTCTCTCTCTCCGGCGAGCGGCAACGGCCGCGCCGCCGGACCGGGCGGGCCGTTGCATGTCTAGGCAGCAGATCGATGCGGCTCAACGCGAAACGTCGATCACGGTCGGCGGGTCCAGTTTCGCGCCTGTCCGGAGTAGACCTTGCTCGGCAGCGCGCGCGCAGTGGGATCGAGCAGGATCTTCATCGCGGTGTTGAGCCGCGTCTCCGAGTGCGGCGAGCCATCATGGCGCATCTGCTGCGGGGCGCCCGGGCCCTGCGGCGGCGCCATGTAGGCCGACGTTGTCGGCGGAGCGGGCGTGGTGGCGATCTTCGGACGGGCGACAACAGCGGCCTCCAGCGGACGCCGCGCCTGGTCCATTCTTGACGCTGCGGATGGTGCTTCCGCCGGCGGCGGGGAGGCGGCGCTGTCGGATCCGGATTTGCGGGGTGGTCTTGCCATGGCATCGGCTCCTTAAGGTTCGGTGATGACGACGACGTCAGGATTTGTCCTCGTCGGATGTGGTGCGTTTGGCGATGATCGGGTTGCGATCGCTGATCGCGGCGAGCAGCGAGGCGTGGCTCACAACTGATGACACGACGATCTTCCCGGAGGGCTCGATCCGGCGACCTTTCTGCTGCTGTTGCTCCGGGCTCCTAGCGGTGGATTTCTGTATCATGTCGGCCTCCTCGAGGGGGGGGGGCCCGACAGCGCCGGGCCCCGAGTTTGGCGATCAGATGCCGAAAGCACCGAGGACGCCCGGCAGCGCCTGCACGGCCGTACCGAGGATGTCCTGCCAACCCTGCGGGTTGACCGACCCGTTGGTCGCCACTTCAGCAATCCGCTTCGGACCGCGCTCGATGCCCTCACACTGGATCGGGCTACGCACGCTTCCGAAGGTCTCAAAGTCGTTCCTTGCGTACATGTTCAGCTCCTTCTTTCGGTTTGAATTGACGGCAACTACGGGAGGTGAGCACCGACCGGGGCAGCCGTCGCTGGACGTCGCCCAGGGGATCGCTCATCGCGTCGATCCCCCGGACCACGTGACGCCGATTTCGCGCCACGTTCTGATCTCCTCCGAACGCAGAGGAGCAATCGCGTCAATAGACCTGCCACTGCCGCAGCGGCCCGACCGCCACCGGCACCACGTCGCTCACGTCGATCGTGTACTGATAGACTTCGCGCGCCTGGGTCAGGACCTGCGTCGGATTGAAGAAGCGGTAGGTCACGTCGTGGCAAATCGATTCCGGGCGGCAGATCACGCTCTGGTCGACTTCGACGGTGTCGAGCCGCAAGCCCTTCTTGGCGACGTCGCTGAAGATCTTCCGCGTGTTGTAGGCATTCATCGCGGAATAGTTGAGCGCACGATCCTGCGGCGAGAGACCGACATTGCGGAACTCGTTGTAGATGCGCTCGAGGAAGCCCTCAGCGCCGGCCGGCCAGGTGTCGGGGTCGGGCCCGAACAGCGTGTAGAGATCCCACTGATAGAAACCGCGCCAATCGGTCACCAGCGTCGGCACGACCGTTCCGTTGAGCAGCTTGGTCGTGTTGGTGCTGTCGACCCAGCCGGCCATCGAGACCCGCGCAACGCCGCCACGCGGCGGGAATGCCGGCGTCGTCGGTCGCGCGTCGGCGTCGGCGGCGGCGGCCGATCTCGCTGTCACCACGGTGCGGGTCGTTGCGGGATCGTCGTGCGAGACTTCCTGGTGCCACAGCGCCAGGATCAGTGCCGCGAAGAAGCCGAGACCGAACACGTCGAGCGGCTTGATCGCGTAGATCGGGATTGAGTCGATCGTCATCGTCCAGGTGATGGCGTCGGCGTCCGGGAAGTTGTTGCCGGAGCCGGCCGGTGTCGCGCTCTCGCCTTCGGCCTGGTTCAACAGATAGCGCGCCATGATCGCCGGATTGTACGGCGCCGAAGTATCGCCGGAGTGGTCGCGCTCCGGTCCGAACTCCGGATCGCCGCGTCCGATCAGGCTGTCGCGCCAGTTGGCGATCGCCTGCACGAAGTAGTCGAGGCGGGCTTCCTTGCCGAAATCGTAGAACAGCCTGCCGATCGGGAAGGCGAGCTGACCGGAGGACTCGGCCGCAGCGCCCTGCGGACGCATGCCCCCGCCGCAGCCGCAGCTCTTCTCGCTGGTTCGAACCGCGGGCGCCTCGTACATCGGCAGCGCTTGGGGCATTGCGACCGGAAGCGCGTTGCTCGGCATCAGTGCCGGCAGCTGCGGCGGCTGCAGCCAGGCTTGCGGCATCATGGCGGCCGACTGCATCGCCATCTGCGGCATCATCATCTGTGGCATTGCCATCTGCGGCATCGGTGCCGGCATCCAGACCATATCGCCGCCCGGATGGGGGGCGTGATAGGGATAAGGCGCGGGCGCTGCGATCTGCGCTGCGACGACACCGTGATCAGCGGGGGCCGCCATGGCCACAGGCGTCGCCGACGCGGCAGGCTGGGCCTCGCTTGGCATGATCCCGGGACTGCTTCGCAGGACCGAGCCGTCCGGCCCGAAAATGCGTGGAGCCGATGGTGCAGACATTGCTGATAGATCTCCCATGGAACCCTCTCTGGTTGCAGTTGGCTGAGCGGCGGATGACGGTTGGACGAAAGAGCGCGCGGACACTCCCCAGAAGCGGGGAGGCGCGGCCGTGGCACCCGACGGCATGACGGCGTCCGCCTGCTCGCCAAGCAGGGCGGCGACAGCCGCGGGAATATCGAGACGTCCGGCGAGACAGCGCGAGGCGCTGCCGTCATTGCGGCAAGGCACCGCGCTTTCGAGCAGCGCAGCACGGACGGCTTGCGGATCGGCCTTGCGTCCATTCTGGCGCAGGCATGAGAGCAGCAGGGCGACGACGCCGGTGACGATCGGCGCGGCGAAGCTCGTTCCGGAACGCAGGCTGATGTTGCGGACCGGCGAGGCGCCGGCGATGTTCTCGCCCGGCGCGAGGATACCGTTCTCGAGATACGCGTCGCCGAAATTGCTGAAGTGCAGCGGGGTGCCGGCGAGATCGCATGCGCCCACCGCCAGCACCGAAGCGAGGCTGCCCGGCACCTGGACGCAGCGGCAGCCGTCATTGCCCGCGGCGGCCACGATCAGCTTGCCGGCGCGTTCGCAGGCGCGGGCCGCGTCGATGAGGATGCGATCGGCCTGTCCCGTCGCGGATTGCTGGCCGCTGCTGATATTGATGACGTCGGCGCCCGCGGCGAGCGCCTGGTTGATCGCGAGCGCCAACGTGCTTTGCGAAGAGGGTTCGATCTGTCCGCCTGCATTCTCGCGATAGATCGAGAACACGGTCGCGCTGCAATTCGGCGCAACGCCGAGCACCGGGCTGCCGGGCGTGCCCATCAGCACGCTCGTGACATGCGTGCCGTGCTCGGACTGGATCATCGGCGAGGACGGCGCGACGAACTGGCCGCCCATCGCGACACGGGCCTGCCTGAGCGAGGGATGATTGAGATCGACGGGGCCGTCGATGATCGCGATCTTCACCGCGGGGGCGCCGCCCGACGCTCGCTGCCACAAGGCAGCCAGACCAGCGATGTCGGCAACTGGATTCATGAAATCAATCCCGACCGACCTGCCGCAAATCCTCGCAGCCGATCCGTCTTCCACGGCAATCTGCAATTACGCAGCGAGCGAAAAGAGCGGGATGTCGTTGCGTTGGCGATGTTGTGGCAGGTGCTTCGCGAAAGGCCTATTCGCCGTGGTGGATCAGAAAGGATCGAGCCGGGGATGGGGGCCGATCGATCCATGAGATCGATCGCTTGGGCCGAATGATCGATCAAAGGATTTAGCCGGGATCGATCTCATGGCGCGACGCACGCGCATGCGCCGTGACGCGCTGCATCATCGCGCTGATGCGCGACGCCGCGGTCGGTCGGACACGGAATTCAGGATGGCGGGATCAGCCGAGTTCGCGGCGCCGATCGGGCGCTGGCGCCGATGATGCGATCCACGGCGCTTCGCGCACGCGCCGCATCGCCTGCGCCCGGCGGGGCAGGCCGAGCTTCTGGAGCACGTGGTGGACGTGATGCTTGACAGTCGCAAGACTGAGATTGAGATCGCGCGCGATCTCTTTGTTGGACAGGCCCTGTCCAATCAGCGTGAGAACCTCGCCCTCGCGACGCGTCAGCCCCTGATCCGCATCGATCGTATCGGTCTGACGCTCCATGCAAAACAGCGCGCGCAGCAGGCCGCCGGAAATCTCGGCGCTGCAGGCGAGCCGCCCCGAGGCGACGTCCGACAGCGCGCGGCAGAGCTCATCGAAGCTGGCGTTCCGGGAAATGTAGCCGCTGAATCCGGCACGGCCGCAGCGAACCACGTCGCGCCGGTCTTCGTTGAGGCCGAGCGCTACCAGGTCGACTTCCGCATGCGCGCTCGCAATCACGCGTACTTCGTCGAGATCGATGCCCTGCGTGACATCGATCAGAATGACATTCACACTGCTTGAATCGAGTGTCTGGCGCAGGCCGGCGAGATCGGGCACCGCCGTCTCGATCGCAAATTCGGCGTGGTTCTGGAAGCTCGAGATGAGCCCCTCGCTGAACAGCCTGATCGGCGTGACGACCGCGATCCTCATCAATATCCTCGAACTTAACGAAATGGCGAATGGAAAGCCGTATGAAAGTCAACGGCACCGGCATCCAGAAAGTCATGAAGGTAAATGCGGTATGCTGCCAGAGGTTGTATTATTTCATTGTCGGGTGGAAACTACGTCCGCGATGCGCGCATGATCAAGAGGCTCAGTTCACATTCGAGCGTCGTCCGGATCGCGCGACGTGATCCGAAGTGTTGCATATCGCGACAAGACGGCGGATGCGGAGCACGTGCATGTGATGACGCGTGCAGGAATCCGGCGGCGACTTCAACGCCGTAGTCATCGACGCCTAGATATTTAGACAATTGACGCGTGCAGGGCCGGATGCTCTGTACAATATTGCGTGTTCTCCGAGCGCGAAGTGCGAGCGACGCAATGCCGCGTTTCGGATGCGCTTAATTCTGATGTAGATCGATAGGATTCCATGACGAGCCTGATGCGAGCGACAGCCTTTCTGACCCTGTTGATGGCAGCGCCCGCGTTCGCCATCGTCGGCGGCGGCGCGCCGTCGACCGACGGCGTGGCGCGCGCCGTGGTCACCATCGTCGGCTCGCGCGGCAATTTCTGCACCGGTGCGCTGATCGCGCCGAAAGTGGTGCTGACCGCGGCGCATTGCGTGCATCCCGGCGCCGACTACAAGATCGTCGAGTACGGATCGGACCGGCAGCCGAAGCTGCAGGACGTCAAGGCAGTCGCGATCCATCCAGCCTTTCGGATGCAGGCGATGACCAATCATGTCGCGACCGCCGATGTCGCGCTGCTGCAGCTCGCGGCGCCTGCCGCAGGCAAGGCGCCGGCCTTGCTCGGCATGCCCAACATTCCGATCCAGGGTGGCGGCCGTTTCACCGTCGCGGGCGTCGGCGTCACGGCGCGCGGCGACGGCAAGAGCGGCGGCAGCATTCGTGTCGCTGGCCTGATCGCGAGCGGCAAGCCCGGCACGCTGCAGATTCGTCTGGTCGATCCGGTCGGGCAGGGCGTGCGCGACGGGCTCGGTGCCTGCACCGGCGATTCCGGCGCGCCGGTGTTCGAGGACAAGCCAGGCGGGCCCGCAATCGTCGGCGTGGTGAGCTGGTCCACTGGCCCAAACGGCACCGCCGGCTGCGGCGGCATCACCGGCGTGACGCCGCTGACGCTCTACCGCGATTGGGTGATGCAGACCGCGCGGCAATGGGGTGCGAGCTTTTAGCGCGGCTCCAGTCCCGTCATCCTGAGGTGCGCGCTCTTGCGCGCCTCGAAGGATGCACGGCCCCACTGTGGCCGATTCATCCTTCGAAGCTCGCCCAGCGGCGCAAGTGCGCCGCAAGGCTCGCACCTCCAGCGACAAAGGCGAAGCCTTTGCGCGGGGATGACGGAGCGTAGAGAGCGCGCCGAACCTTAGTGCCCCGCCGCCTTGTTCGCGGCGGCGTTGTTCAGCACGATCAGGCCGTCGACGGCGACGCCGAGCTTGCTGTTGATCAGGAACGGATTGACGTCGATCGAGGCGATGCGGCCATTGGCATCCGCCATCAGGTTGGAGAGCCCGACCAGCGCCTTCACCGCCGACGGCTCGTGCAGCGCCGGCTTGCCGCGATAGCCCTTGAGCTTGACGCCGGCCTTGGTCTTCGCGATCAGCTCCTTCGCCTCGGCGGCGTCGAGCGGTGCGCCGGCAAGCGCCACGTCCTTCATCAGCTCGATATCGACGCCGCCGGTGCCGAACAGAACCACGGGACCCATCTCGGCGTCGAGCGAGGCGCCGACCACGAGCTCGAGGTCGGCCTTGACCTGCTGCGCGATCAGGATGCCTTCGAGCTTCGGGTTACCCTTCAGCTTCTTCACCCGCGCGGTGATGTCGTTGAACGCCTTCTTCACCTCGGCTGCATTGGCGAGGTTCAGCACCACGCCGCCGATATCGGACTTGTGCAGGATGTCGGGGCTGACCACCTTGGCGACCACCGGAAAGCCGATTGTCTTGGCGATCTTCACCGCCTCGGCTGCGGTCTGCGCGACCTCTTCCTTTGAGATCGGAATGCCATAGGCCTTGAGCAGCTTCTTCGAGGCAACCTCGTCGAGCGCGGCAGCGCCATTGGCCGCCTTCAGCGTCTTCTCCAGCACCGCGCGCGCGGACGGCTTCGAGCTCGACGCGATGTCGGGCACCGCCTTTCGCAGACCGGCATATTCGATCAGCGACTTGATCGCGCCGACCGCGCGGTCGAGGCCCTGCATCACTGCGATATCGGGCAGCGTCTTGCGCAGTCCCTTGGTGAATTCGGTGAAGCCGATCGACATCGCGCTGATATAGATTACCGGCTTGTTGGCGTGGCCCGCCATCTCGTTGACGATGCGCAGATTGCGTTCGCGCAGCTCGTGCGGCGCCTTCGGCAGCTCGGCATCGATGATCACGATGTCGGTGTCGGGATCGTCGATCATGATCTCGATCGACTTCATGTAGACGGAGGGATCGACCACCGCGGCGAAGCCGGCGTCGAGCGGGTTGCCGACGATGCTGCCGGGCCCGAGCATCTTGGCCAGCTGCTCCGATGCGCTCTCACTCAGCGGCGCAAAATTCAGCCCGGCGGAATAGAACGCGTCGATCAGAAGGCCACGCTTGCCGCCTGACAGCGACACGGCCGCAAGGCGGTTGCCCTTCGGCGGATCGGCATGGACGAAGCACTCGGTGGTCTCGATCAGTTCATCCAGCCCGCGCACGCGGATCACGCCCTCGCGGGTCGAGATCGCATCGAAGGTCTCGATCGAGCCGGCGAGCGCGCCGGTATGCGCCATCGCGGCGGCGCGGCCGCCTTCGGAGGCGCCGAGCTTGAGCGCGATCACCGGCTTGCCGGCGGCACGCGCGGCCTTGCAGGCGTCGCGGAACACTTTGGTGTTCCTGACGCCTTCGAGATAGACCACGATGACGCGGATGCTCGGATCGGCGGCGAAATAGCTCATCAGATCCGGCGTCTCGAGGCCGGATTCATTGCCCGTCGTGACCATGTAGCCGACACCGACACCGCGATCCTCCAGCGCCTGGCGGATCGCCATCACGATCGCACCGGATTGTCCGGCGATCGCCACTGCGCCCTGCTCCATGGTGACGATGCGGTCGTCGATATTGGTGAACAGGTTCTCGCCGGCGCTGAGATTGCCGAGGCAGTTCGGGCCGGTGACCGCAAGCCCGGTCTCCTTGATCGCCTGTTTCAGCTCGACCGCGAGCCGCTGGCTTTCCTCGTCCTGCAGCTCGCTGAAGCCGGAGGTGACGATGGTCGCCGAGCGCGCGCCGGCGGCGGCCGCGTCGCGGATCACCTGCACGGCAAAGCGGGCCGGCACCAGCACCAGCACATGATCGGGCTTCTCGGGAAGGCTGGCGAAATCCTTGTAGCAGGTGACGCCCCAAATCGCTTCGCGCTTGGCGTTGATCGGAAACAGGCCGCCGGCATATCCGTATTTGACCAGATTGTTCCAGATCCGCTCGGCGTAGTTGCCGGGCTTGTCGGTGGCGCCGACCAGCACGATGTTGCGCGGGTGCAGCATCGCGTGGATGCTCTTGACGATATCGCTGGCGTCAGCGGGCGGCGCCCATTTGTGGGAGGTATGAGATGCGGCGCTTGCGAGAGCTTCCATTGGGCCCGCCCTATCCTTGTTATCGTTGATTTCCTCTGGCCAACGGTCGGTCGCCGCAGCATGTCGTTCTTCGCTCCTTTTATGGCTGATGGACAAGGGTGGCAACTCACGCTGGCGCAAGTCAGAGCATCGCATGCAATATCCCGGCATACGCAAAATTCGTGCGGATCAGGAACCCCGTTCGAGCGGGGTCGAATCCGGTTCGATCAGGGTCGCGTGCAGTAGATAACGCTCCGGCCCCGATGTCAGCGCATCGAATGGCCAGCAGGTCGACAGCACCAGCTCATGGCGGTCGGTGAGCGGATCGATGCCGGATTGATCGAAGCGGACCACCGCGCTGCGGTCAGCCCGGTAGCGAAATGTCTTGCCGTCACTTCGCGTCACGTCGATCTCGTCACCGATTCTGACATCCTTGAGGAAACGAAAATGGGTGTCGCGATGCGCGGAATAGACCGCGACGCCCGGCTCGCCGGCATCGACGGTCTGTTCGACATGGCCGGGACCGAACGCCAGCGCCTGGCCGCTGCTGCCGGCGAGCGCGATCGCGGAGGCGTGCAGGCGCTTCACCTCGATCCGGGCCACCGGCCAGGTATCGGCCCAGCTCCATGGCTTCACGGGCTGGCCGGTCGCGATGCTGCTTGCGAAGGCACGCTCCAGCAGCAGCTGCGCGAGCAGCGCCTTGGCGTGGATATAGGCGCCCTGGCCGAACAGGATCAGGCCGATGAGGGCGAAGGCGAGGGGGAGAAGGAAGCGGCGCATTGTTGAGCCTTCCGTCATTCCGGGGCGCGAAGCGAACCCGGAATCTCGAGATTCTCAGGTGCGCAATTGCGCACCATAGTTCGATGCTGCGCATCGCCCCGGAATGACACTCGAAGAAAAAATTGGCGCGCGCGGCCCTTGGGGGACGGGTGGGAAGGCCGCGCGCGCTCTCGAAGGAGGAAGTCGAGGGGCACCTCCTCCTTTCATCCGACGTCATTGGGGCGACGTCTGACGCCGGTTGAACACCAGAAGGAGAAGGCTGACCGTGAGCAGGATCACGCCTGCGATCATCTTCAGCTCTGCATCGGTTGCGGTCTTCGGCAACTGGATCGTGCCGGGACCTTGCGTCGCGACCGGTGACCGCTTCAGCACAGCGAGCTGCACCTTGCCGTCGCCCGCTTCGGCGCGGCGGTCGGTCGGCGCGGCCGGCAGTCGCGGACGCTCGCCGAACACCTTTGCGAAATCCCAGCCGGCGGGCAGGTTGAGCGGCAGCTCGGAGAGCTTCAGCGGATCGCCTTCGGGGCGGCTCGGCGTCTTGTCGACCGCGACGAGGCTGGTCAGCCGCGTCACGAGCTGATGCTCCAGCGCGAGTGCAAGGATGGTCTTGTCGGCATCCTCCGGGCTCGCCTGGCGCGTGGTGCGCGCGACCTCGGCATCCGCGATCTTGCGGCGCGCCCACAGTTTTGACAGGCCCTTGCCTTCGGCGGCGCCGGCCAGCGGCAGCGTCACGCTCCACGGACGGTCGCCGATGCGGCCCTTGATCTCGACCGAGCCGGCAAGCTTGTCGAGCTTCGCGGCCAGCACCAGCGGCTCGTCGCGATAGACGTCGGGCAGTGCGGACGGCGTCAGGTCGGCGGTCGCGTCGGAGAATTTCGCGGCGAGGTTGGTCACCGCGGGATTCTCCAGCTTGGCGAACAGGTCGCGCATGCGCTCGTCGACCTGCTCGACCGAGCCGATATGGGTGAAGGTGCCGCGGCCGAGTTCGGCGGCGCGCGTCATCAGATAGGTGTTCGGCGCCGAGCCGATGCCGACCATGAACACCCGCGAGCGGCCGCGCAGCGCGCTGATGGTCTCGAACAATTGCTGCTCGTTGCCGATGGCGCCGTCGGTCAGGAACACGACCTGGCGGACATGGTTGGCGTCGTCATGGCTGGTGTCCGACAGCGCCGCGCGCATCGCCGGCACCATCTCGGTGCCGCCGCGGGCCTGCAGCGCGCTGACGAACGACGTCGCGTTGCCGATATTGGCGCTGTTGGCGGCGACCGGCGTCGGGAACAGGACGTCCATGGTGTCGTCGAAGCGGATCACGTTGAAACGATCCGCCGGCTGCAGGCGGCCGAGCGCATACAGCAGGCTTGCCTTGGCCTGGATCATCGAGATGCCGCCCATCGAGCCGGAATTGTCGATCACGAAGATCACTTCGCGCGGCAGGGCCTTTTGTTGCGCCTGCTCGACCGAGGGCGGGGTGACGAAGGCCAGCAGGTAGTCGGAATTGCCGACATGCTCGCGGAACAGTCCGACCGAGGGCGCCTTCTCGGCGGCCGGCTTCCAGGTCAGCTCGAAATCGCGATCGGCCGGCACCGGGCCCTCGGCGAGCTTGACGATGCGCGTCGTGCTGTCGGGGGTCTCGATCCTGACCTGGTGGAAGTGGCTCTTCACCTCGCCGAGCGGGAAGCCGGCATAGAGGCGCACCGTGATGTTGGTCGGATTGACCGGCGCGTTGTCGGCGGGATCGAGCACCTCGCGCGCGATACGGTCGCGGTCCGGCACGGGATCGGTCGAGGTGGCGCCCCAGCCATTGCCATCAGCGCGGAGGTCGACGCTCTGCACCACCGGACGTGGATTGTAGCGCGGGCCGACCACCATCGGCACCCGCAGCGAGAATTCGTTGCCGTTCTGCTGCACCGGCTCCTGATATTCGATCTGCACCAGCACGGTTTCGCCAGGGCCGATATTGGCGACCGAGTTGGTGAAGATGTTCGGCCGCTCCTGCTCGGTGAGCGCGGCCTTTTGGCCATTCTGTTTGGCTTGCTCGTAGATCGCGCGGGCCTGCTGCCGCTCCTTGATGTCGCCGACCACGATGCGGTCGCCGACCACCATCTTCAGCGTGTCGACCGCGCCGCCCGCCGGTAGCGGATAGACATAGGTCGCTTCCACCCAGTCCTTGGTCGGGTTGCGGAAGATCTGGGTGACGCGGGCGCGGACGGTCGGGCCCGACACCGTGAGGTCGACATCGATGCCGAGCCTGGTTGCATCGGCATAGCCGTCGTCGGTCTTGAACAGCAGCGAGCCGGATCGCGCGTCGCCTGGCCGCAGCACCGCCTGTTGCGGCAGCTCGGCCGACCACACCGGATCGAAACTCACAAGCAGCGCCGCAAAGCCGATCACCAGCGCGGCCACACCTTCCACCAGAAAGAACAGCACAATGCGCATCCGGCGCGACAGGCGGATCTGCGGGCTGCTCTCACATGCATCGTAAATCGTCATTTTCGTCACTCCCGAGCGAGGCTTTCGCTGCCTCGCGATCATGGAGAACGGCGGTTTTGGCGCGAGCAGAATGATCGGCAATGATTGGCCGCGGCCCGGCGCGGCCCGCCGCTCGCGGAGGCGGGTTTGTGCGGTTTTGTGATGGATTGTCCGGTCTGCTAGACTGCCCAGACTCATGGGGAATCGGGCAGGAATCACGATGCCGACGCCGGACAAGCAGCTTTCCGCCGAGCAGAGCCAGCAGGTTGCGGAGACCATTCGCGAGGAAATCGCGCGCCGCCGCATCTCGCGGCAGACCTTGGCCGAGCAGGCGAAGCTCAGCCTGTCGACGCTGGAGAAGGTGCTCGGCGGCCGCCGCCCGTTCACGCTGGCGACCACCGTGCGGCTGGAGCAGGCGCTTGGCGTCTCGCTCCGCAAGCTGCCCGAGGCGATCAGTGTGGTCGCGCCTGCCAATGGCGGGATCGCACCGGACAGCCTCGGATCCTATTCGCGCCGCTCGGTGGCGCGGATCGAGGGCACCTACATCACGGTGCGTCCGTCGTTCGGCGAGAAGGGCGCGGTCTATGCTTATCGCACCGAGATCGCCTGGGACGACGCGGCATCATCGCTCGGCTTTCGCGAGGGCGAGCGACAGGACACCGACTACACCCAGTATGGCGAGGTGGCGGTGCCCAATGAATCAGGCTTCGTCTACCTCGTGACCAACCGGCACGGCCAGCATCGCGTGATCACGGTCTCGCGCCCGCGCAATTCCGGCGAGATGTACGGCATCATTACGACGTTGCTCGCCGGCCGCGGTTCGCTGCTGACGCCGGTCGCCGCGCCGATCGCGTTCCTGCCGGTGAAGAACGTGCCCAAGCCGAGCGTCGGCCGGGTGTCGGCCGACGATGCCAACTTTGCCCTCTATCGCGAGCATCTGCGCCGCACGATCGATGAGCCGTTTGCGATCTTTTTGCCGGGATAATGTCGACAGGATTACGGGGCCGGTCCCGTCATCCTGAGGAGCGCGGAACGCGCGTCTCGAAGGATGCACGGCCACCAGCCGGGCCGTCGACCCTTCGAGACGCCGCTTCGCGGCTCCTCAGGGTGACGGTGAGATAGGGGCGCGCATCGCTCTGCCGGATTTCATCCAGCCTATCACTCCGCAAGAACAACGAAGCCGCCCGAAAGGGCGGCTTCGCGATCCTGTGCCGTTAGTTCGTTGAACGGACTGAACTAGCCCCCGGTCTCCGCGCTGATGATGTCGCCGAACAGCTCCCACTGCCCGTTCTTGAACTGCATCATCTTGAGCTGCTCGACCGGGGCGAAGTCGGTCGCGCTGGTGTTGATCCGGATGCCGGGGATAAGCGTGTCGGGCGTGAAGTCCTTCAGGCTCGCGGCCTGCTTCATCACGTTCTCGCGCGTCAGATTGTCGCCGGCCTGCTTCAGCACCTGCGCCATGGTCTGCGCCGCGGCGTAGCCATAGACCAGATTGGCGTCGGACAGATTGGCGCCCGGCAGGTACTTCTCGGCGAAGGCCATGAATTTCTTCATGCCTTCATCGTTCTTCCACTGCGGATCGGACGCGTCCTTGAGGTAGCCGGCCGACAGCACGCCTTCGGAAGCCTCGAGCCCGGCGGGCTTCATGACCGCGCCGATCGAAATCGAGACGTCGGTCATCACGTGCATCGGCTTCCAGTTGAGCTCGGCGATCTTCTTGATCGCCTGCGCGGCGAATTTCGGCGTCGAGATGTTGACGAACACATCGGCGCCGGTGTCCTTCAGCTTGACGATGTGGGAATCGATCGACGGCTCGGTGGTCTCGTAGCTTTCCTCGGCGACGATCTTGACGGACGACTTGTCGAGGACCTCCTTCAGGCCGATCAGGTAGTCCTTGCCGAAATCGTCATTGGCATAGAAGATCACGACCTTGGCGTCCGGCTTGGCTTTCAGGATGTACTTGCCGAAGATCCGCGCCTCGACGCGATAGCTCGGCTGGAAGCCCATCGTCCACGGGAAATCCTTCGGATCGTTCCACTTGCTGGCGCCGGTGGCGAGGAAGAGCTGCGGCACCTTCTTGGCGTTGTGATACTTCTGCACTGCGGTCTGCGTCGGCGTGCCCAGCGCGTTGAACACCAGAAAGACCTCGTCGCTCTCGATCAGCTTGCGGATCTGCTCCACCGTCTTTGGCGGCGAGTAGCCGTCGTCATAGGAGATCCAGTTGATCTTGCGGCCGTTGATGCCGCCCTGATCGTTGATCATCTTGAAATAGGCTTCTTCGGTCTTGCCGATGACGCCGTAGGCGGAGGCGGGACCGCTATAGGCCTCGACATTGCCGATCTTGATCTCGGTGTCGGAGGCGCCGGTGTCATATTTCTTTTGGGCAAAGGCGGCCTGGGTGGAGAGCAGGCAGAGCGCCGTGGCGGCGGCCAGCAGCAACAGTTTTGTTGTTTTCATAAAGACAATTTCCTCGATTGATTTTGATTGGGGACTTAACGCAACGAACCCGCAGCCGGTCCCGACAGACGGCTATGGGGCAATTGTTGTCGCGGCGAGATCATAAGCGCGTCACGCGCGTCTTGAGATCACGCCGCGGTATCGGTTGGCTTCGGCTGGCTGAATTGCTGCCGGAGCGTCGGCTTATGAATTTTGCCTGTCGCGTTTCGCGGCAGGGCATCGATGAATTCGATCAGGCGCGGGCATTTGAACCGCGCCAGATTGGCCTGGCAATGCGCGTGAATCTCCGTCGGCGTCAGCGAGTGGCCGGGTTTCACCGCGATCACGGCCATCCCGACCTCGCCCCATTGCTCGTTGGGGATGCCGATGACGGCGGCCTCGGCCACGGCTGCCAACTGGTGCAGCACGCTCTCGACCTCGGCCGGATAGACGTTCTCGCCGCCGGAGATGTACATGTCCTTCCAGCGGTCGACGATGTAGTAGAAGCCCTCCTCGTCGATCCGCGTGGCGTCGCCGGTATGCAGCCAGCCGTCGGTGAAGGAGGAGGCGTTGGCGTCCGGCCGGTTCCAGTAGCCCGGCGTGATGTTCGGACCCTTGACCCAGAGCTCGCCGAGCTCTCCGACCGCGGCATCGCTGCCGTCGGGCCGCACGATGCGCACTTCCGTATGCAGCACCGGCTTGCCGGATGAGCCGGCCTTGCGCGCGGCATCCTCGCGGTCGAGCACCATCACCGCGGGCGAGGTCTCGGTCATGCCGTAGCCCTGTTGCAGCGCGACGCCGCGCGCCTCCCAGGTCTTGAGCAGCGGCACCGGCATCGGCGCGCCGCCGACACCGCCAATGACGAGGCGGCTGAAATCCGCTGACGCGAAGGCCGGATGCTGCGCCATGAACTGGTAAATCGCGGGCACGCCGAAGAACACGTTGATGCCCTGCGCCGGATCAGAGATCAGCTTCAGCGCCTCGCTGGGGTCGAAGGCGCGCATGATCAGCACGGTGCCGCCCGCATGCAGCACCGGGTTGGTGTAGCAATTCAGCCCGCCGGTGTGGAACAGCGGCAGCACCGTCAGCAGCACCGAGGCCGGCGAGATATAGGCGGGGCCGCCGAGATTGACGCAATTCCAGAACGTCATCCCATGCGTGATGATTGCGCCCTTGGGTTGGCCCGTGGTGCCCGAGGTGTACATGATGGTCGAGATGTCATCGAGCATGACCTCCTCGAACCGCTCGAGCGCCCTCGCCGCAGCAATGCCGGCCTCATAGGCGCCGCCGGGGCCGAGCCGCACCGCGGCAGCGACATTGCAGAGTTTGGCGACCTCAAGCGCCGTCTCGGCGAGATCGTCATCATGGATCATCACCTTCGGCGAGGCGTCGGCTGTGATGTAGCGCAGCTCGGGAACGGTGAGGCGGGTGTTGAGCGGCAGGAAGATCGCGCCGATCCGGAAGCAGGCGAACTGCACCTCCAGCGTATCCGTGGTGTTCAGCGCCAGCACCGCGACGCGATCGCCGCCGCCGACCTTGAGCTCGTCGCGCAGATAGCCCGCGAGCCGCGACACGCGGGCGTCGAGCTCCGCATAGCTGAAGCGGCGATTGCTTGCGAGATCGACAAGCGCCATCTTGTCCGGCGTCCGCCGGCGATGATGCGCGATCCAGTCGTAGTAACGAACCGGCAAATGTCCCTCCTCCGGAACGGCAGTCTTGCGCCGCCTGTTCCTGGCTCGATTGATGCCATGAATTGGCAGTGGAGGGGGCGTATTGGGATACTGTCTTGCGTTTACTGGCTGGCTTGTGCCGGGATGGAAAGCCGGTCCGGCGGGCAGCCACTCGACGCAAGTGAACAGGGAAGAATCCGGACATCGTCGGAGGCGGGAATCAACGGAGCAAGCGGATGGCAAACCCGTTCTACACCAGCGAGCATGAGGCCTTTCGCGAGGTGATGCGGCGCTTTGTTGCCAGGGAAATCGAGCCTTATGCCCATCAATGGGACGAGGAGGGCGAGTTTCCGCGCGAGCTCTACGCCAAGGCGTCCGAGATCGGGCTGCTCGGCCTCGGCTTCCCGGAAGAATATGGCGGGATCGCCGCCGACCAGTTCATGCGGATCGTGGCCTCGCAGGAGCTGGCGCGGGCCGGCGCCGGCGGCGTCTCCTCGAGCCTGATGAGCCACACCATCGGCTCGCCGCCGATCGCCCGCGCCGCCCGGTCCGAGGTGAAGGCGCGGGTGCTGCCGGAGGTACTCGCGGGCAAGAAGATCTCAGCGCTCGCGATCACCGAGCCGAGCGGCGGCTCCGATGTCGCCAACCTCCGCACCAAGGCGCGGCGCGACGGCGACCATTACGTCGTCTCTGGCGAGAAGACCTTCATCACCTCGGGCATGCGCGCCGACTACCTGACGGTCGCGGTGCGCACCGGTGGCGAGGGCCCCGGCGGCGTCAGCCTCCTCTTGATCGAGGGCAACACGCCCGGCCTGTCCCGCACCCGGCTGAAGAAAATGGGCTGGTGGGCGTCGGATACCGCGACACTGCATTTCGACGAATGCCGCGTGCCGGTCGAGAACCTGATCGGCGAGGAAGGCCAGGGCTTCAAGATCATCATGCAGAACTTCAACAGCGAGCGCATGGGCATGGCGGCGAGCTGCACCGCCTATGCGCGGGTCTGCCTCGACGAGGCGATCGCCTATGCCAAGGAGCGCAAGACGTTCGGCAAGCCAATCGCCCAGCACCAGGTGATCAGGCACAAGATCGTCGACATGGCGCAGAAGGTCGCGGCCTCGCAGGCGATGCTGGAAATGCTGGCATGGCGGCTCGGCCAGGGCGAAAGCCCGGTCGCCGAGATCTGCATGATGAAGAACCAGGCCACCCAGACCATGGCGCATTGCGCTTCCGAGGCGGTGCAGGTCTTCGGCGGCGCCGGCTTCATGCGCGGCATCAAGGTCGAGCGCATCTACCGCGAAGTCAAAGTCAACGCCATCGGCGGCGGCACCGAGGAGATCATGAAGGATCTCGCGAGCCGGCAGATGGGGTTGTGAGTGACATGTCGTCGTTCCGGGGCGCGCGCAGCGCGAACCCGGAACCTAGAGATTGAACGGATCGAGATTCCGGGTTCGCCCGCTGCGCGGTCGCCCCGGAATGACAGGAAGCAAAAATGCTCTTCACCGCCGACCATGACGAACCGCGCCGCGCACTGCAAAAGTTCATCGCGGCCGAGATCAATCCCCATGTCGACGAATGGGAGATGGCCGATATCCTTCCGGCGCATGAGCTGTTCAAGAAGCTCGGCAATCTCGGCTTCCTCGGCCTCAACAAGCCGGTCGAATATGGCGGCCAGGGGCTGGATTACTCCTACGCGCTGATGATGGCCGAAGAGTTGGGTGCCATCACCTGCGGCGGCGTGCCGATGGCGATCGGGGTGCAGACCGATATGGCGACGCCGGCGCTGGCGCGGTTCGGCTCCGACGAGGTGCGCCGCGAATTTTTGGCGCCGGCGATTGCGGGCGACCAGGTCGCCTGCATCGGCGTCTCCGAGCCCGGCGCGGGCTCGGACGTCGCCTCGATCAAGACCAGTGCCCGCGCCGACGGCGACGATTACGTCATCAATGGCGGCAAGATGTGGATCACCAACGGCACCCAGGCCGACTGGATCTGCCTGCTCGCCAACACCAGCGACGGCCCGGTCCATCGAAACAAGTCGCTGATCTGCGTGCCGATGAAGACCAGGGGCGTGCAGGTCGCGCGCAAACTCGACAAGCTCGGCATGCGCTCGTCCGATACCGCGCAGATCTTCTTCGACAATGTCCGGGTGCCGAAGCGCAACCGGATCGGCGAGGAGGGGCAGGGCTTCACCTACCAGATGATCCAGTTCCAGGAGGAGCGGTTGTGGGGCGCGGCGGCCTGCCTGAAGGCGCATGAGTATATCATCAACGAGACAATCGAGTACACCCGCAACCGCAAGGCGTTCGGCGGCTCGATCCTCGACAATCAGGTGGTGCACTTCAAGCTCGCGGAGATGCAGACCGAGGTCGAGCTGCTGCGCTCGCTAATCTACCGCGCCGGCGAGGCGCTGGTGGCCGGCGAGGACGTCACCCGGCTCGCGACCATGGCGAAACTGAAGGCCGGCCGGCTCGGCCGCGAGCTCACCGATGCCTGCCTGCAATATTGGGGCGGCATGGGTTTTACCAACGAGACACCGGTGAGCCGCGCCTATCGCGACAGCCGCCTGACCTCGATCGGCGGCGGCGCCGACGAGGTGATGCTGATGGTTCTTTGCAAGATGATGGGCACGCTGCCGGGCCTCAAGCAAAAGGGAAACGCCTGATGATCACGCTGTATCACTGCGACGCCGCGCGCTCGTTCCGTCCGCTGTGGATGCTGGAGGAGCTCGTGCTTCACTATGAGCTGAAGATGCTGCCGTTCCCGCCGCGCGTGTTCGCCAAGGAATATCTCGGCATCAATCCGCTCGGCACCATCCCGTTCATGATCGACGGCGAGACGAAGATGACCGAATCGTCCGGCATCTGCCATTACCTCGGCACCAAATACGGCCCGACGACGCTGATCGTAGGTCCCGACGAGCCGGCCTATGGCGCCTTCCTGAACTGGATGTATTTCTCCGACGCGACGCTGACCTTTCCGCAGACGCTGGTGCTCCGCTACAGCCAGCTCGAACCGGAGGAGCGGCGCAACCCGCAGGTCTCGGGCGATTATGCAAAATGGTTCCTCGGTCGGCTGCGCGCGGTCGAGGCGGCAGCGGCGAATTCGGAATTCCTCTGCGCGGAACGCTTCACCGCCGCCGACATTGCCAACGGCTATGCGCTCCGGCTCGCCGGCAATATCGGCCTCGCCAAGGATTTCGGGCCGAATGTCGCGGCCTATTGGGCGCGGCTGCAGCAGCGTGATGGCTACAAGCGCGCGGTGGCGGCGGAGCAAAAAGCCGGGCAGGAACAGAACGTTGCGCCGCGCGCGCGGCCGTAACTTCTCCGTCGTTCCGGGGCAATGCGTCGGATCGCCCCGGAATGACGACGTTCAGCGTCGGTGACAGGTTGCGAATTTGCGCTATGGTAGCTCCGCCGCAGCGGCCCAAAGAGCCGCGCGAGGAGGAACCGCCATGGACGCGATCGTGGACGCAAAGGGCGAGCAATCCGGCCACCGGATGCTGATCACGCCGGAACGGGTGTTCTATGCCGGGCTGCTCGGCCGCCCGCGCGAGCGCTGTCCCGGCGCATTCCATGTCTATGTCGCGATCCGCGACGGGTTGCATCTGTCGACCAGCGAAGGCCGCGAGTCCCATGGCGAGCTCGCCGTGACGATGCCGAACCTGCGCCACACCATCACCAGCGAATATCGCTCGGCGATCTGCGTTGCGATCGAGCCGGAGAGCGTGCCCGACGGCACGCTGGAGGCGGTCGCCCGCCGCCTGCAAGGATCGGACTCGCATCTGTTCGCGGGTCGCATCCGCGCCGCCTATGCGACGCTTGCCGAGATGCAGCATCGTGACGCGATTGCGAATGCCGAGTTCGACACGATGTGCTTCGGCGACGCGCTGCCGCAGCGCGCGCTCGATCCGCGCGTGGTGCGCGCGATCGGCCGCATCGGGCAATTCTCCGGCGAGCCGGTGACCGCGGCTGGCTGCGCCACCGAGGCCGGGTTGTCGCCCTCGCGTTTCCTGCATCTGTTCAAGGAGGAGACCGGAATCTCGTTCCGCTCCTTCCGCGCCTGGAAGCGTGCGCGGCATCTGCTGCACTTCGCCAACCAGGACATCAACCTCGCGCATCTCGCGCAGGACATCGGCTATCCCGATAGCACCCATTTCAGCCACTCGATCCGCCGCTTCTATGGCCTGAAGCCGCGCGCGATCTTCTCCGGCTCGCGCGATCTTGCGATCTACCGCACCGGGCAGGCGGCGAGCGAACGCGCACTGACATAAATGTCGCCGTCGTCCCGGCGAAGGCCGGGACCCATAACCACCGATCCCAATGAGTTTAGACGGCTGGGGCTCCAGCGGACTCAACTAACCACTGTTCGTGGTTATGGGTCCCGGGTCGCGCGGAGCCTGTCATCGGGCGGCGCTTCGCGCCGACCCGTTGGCTTGCCCGGGACGACGGTTAGAGGTTCGCGCCCTGGATCACCTCGCCAAAGCGCAGCCAGCCCGGGCCCTCGATCCGTTGCAGCTGAAGCTGCTGCAGCGGGTGATGGTTGGTCGGGCTGGTGTTGACGCGGATGCCGGGCAACAGCGTCGGGACCTCGATGTCCGTCAGATTGTTCGCCTGCGCCATGATGTTGTCGCGGGCGAAATTGCCCTTGCATTGCTCGAGCACGATCTTCAACACCTGCGCCACTGTGTAGGCGTAGAGATTATAGCCTTCCTTCGGATTGCCGTCGGGGAAGTACTTTTCCATGAAGGCGAGGAAAGTCTTCACGCCGGGGTCGTTGGCCCAGGCCGGATCGGCGACGTCCTTCACATAGGCCGACGAGATCGTGCCCTGCGACTTGTCCAGACCAACCGGCGCGATGGTCGAGGAGATCGAGGCCGCGCCGCTGGCGATGAAATGCATCGGCTTCCAGCCGAGCTCATAGATCTTGCGGATCGACTGCGCGCAGAACTTTGCCGTGGTGCCCGAGATCAGCACATCGGGATTGGCGCCGCGCAGCGTAACGATCTGGGAATCGATCGTGGGATCGGTGACCTCGTGCGAGGCGACCACGGCTGATGTCGCGAACCGCTCGCCCAGCACATCCCTGGCGCCGGCGACGAAATCCTTGCCGAGATCGTCGTTCTGGTAGAGCACCGCGAACTTCGCGTCCTTGTTCTGGCTCAGCGCATATTTGACGAATACCTGCGCCTCGGTCCGCGCGCTCGGAGCAAAGCCCATGGTCCAGGGATAGCTCTTGTAGTCGCCCCATTTGTCGCCGTTCACCGACAGGAACAGATGCGGCACCTTAGCGGCGTTGATGTATTTGACGACGGACGAGTTCGGCGCGGTGCCGAGCATGTTGAACAGGAAGGCGACATTGTCGCTTTCGATCAGGCGGCGCACCTGCTCGACCGTCTTCGCTGGATTGAACGCGTCGTCGTAATAGATGTACTTGATCTGCCGACCGGCGATGCCGCCCTGCTCGTTGAGCATCTTGAAGTAGGCTTCCTGGCAGCGCGCCTGCACGCCGAGCGCTGACACCGGTCCGCTGAGCGAGGTGGTGCTGCCGATCCTGATCTCGGTCGCGGTGACGCCGGGCGTGTCCTCGGCAAGCGAAGGCCGCAGGCCTGCAGCTGCGGCAAGGCCAGCGCCTGCCGCGCCGGTGAGCCATGTGCGCCGGTTGATCGAGACCATGACGTTCTCCCCGTGATGCCGGCTTGTTGCGCCGCTTCTGCTTGGCGAGCAGAGCCTATGCGTCGTGCGGTCTTACGTCTTGTGTTAACCGGCTGGCGGCGAATTGCTGCGCGGGCGCATCGACTTAGCCAGTCAACGCAAGATGGCGCGACGGCAAAGTTCTCATCATGGGAAAACCAACGGCGCATGTGCGCTGCAACCCGGACAAGCGAGACGCCATGAGCGACAAGGCCGTCATCACCTGCGCGCTGAACGGCGTGCTTACCGACCCGAAGCAGCACAACGTCCCGGTGACGCCGGAACAGATGGCGCGCGAGGCCAAAGCCGCGTTCAACGCCGGCGCCAGCATCATGCACATCCATCTGCGCCAGCAGGAGCCGAACAAGGGCCACCTGCCGTCATGGGATGTCAGCATCAGCAAGGAGATCCAGCAGGCGATCCGCGAGGCTTGCCCGGGCGTGATCATCAATCACACCACGGGGACCTCGGGCCCGAACTACCAGGGCGCGCTCGACTGCGTGCGCGAGACCAGGCCCGAGATCGCCGCCTGCAATGCAGGCTCTCTGAACTATCTGAAGGTCAAGGCCGACAACACCTGGGCGTGGCCGCCGATGATGTTCGATAACGCGGTCGAGAAGGTGCAGGACTATCTCGATGTGATGAAGGTGGCCGGCACCATCCCCGAATTCGAATGCTTCGATGTCGGCATCGTGCGCTGCGTCGGCATGTACCGGCAGACCGGCATGTATTCCGGGCCGCTCGAATACAATTTCGTCATGGGCGTCGCCTCGGGCATGCCGGCTGATCCGGAGCTGCTGCCGATCCTCTTGAAGCTGAAGATGCCGGACGCGCATTGGCAGGTCACCGCGATCGGCCGCGCCGAGATCTGGCCGCTGCACCAGCGCGCCGCCGACCTCGGCGGCCATCTGCGTAGCGGGCTCGAGGACACGTTCTATCTCGGCGACGGCACCAAGGTGACCTCGAACGGGCAGCTCGTCGAAGGCCTCGCCGCCTGCGCGCGCCGTGCCGGCCGCGAGATAGCGAGCCCAGCAGAAGCGCGGCAGATCTTTGGGGTCAGGCACTGATCGTCAACCCCGCCGTCATTGCGAGCGAAGCGAAGCAATCCATCTTGCCATCGGAAGGATTGCTTCGTCGCTTCGCTCCTCGCAATGACGACGGAGGAGGAGCCACATGGACAACCTCTTAGCAACCGGCGGCGTCACCGGGCCGGGTCGTATCGGGCGGGTCGCGATCGGCGACCTCTTGAAGCGCGCCGCGCGGCGGTTTCCGGATCGTGTCGCGCTGACCGACGGCAACAGGCAGGTCAGCTTCACCGAGCTCGAACGCGACGCCAACCGCTTTGCCAATCACCTGGTGCAGCGCGGGCTGAAGCCGGGCGAGAAGATCTCGACCATCTGCAACAACTCCGTCGAGTTCGTCAAAGCGCTGTTCGGCATCCACCGCGCCGGCCTGGTCTGGGTGCCGATCAACACCATGCTCGGGCCGTCCGACATGGACTACATCCTCGGCCATGCCGAGGTGCGCTTCGCCATCATCGATGACAATCTGCACGCTCAGGCCGACCGGCGCGCCGCACTGGAAGCGCGCGGCATGGAGATGATCGCAATCGACCTGACCGGCAATGCCGGCAAGACCGGGTTGCAAAGCTTCAACGATCTCCTGGAAGGGCAATCCGACATCGAGCCGGAGGTCGAGATCAACGACCGCGATCTTGCGATGATCATCTACACCTCGGGCACCACCTCGCGGCCGAAGGGCGCGATGCACTGCCACCTCGCCGTTGTCATGGCCGTGATGAGCAACTGCATCGAGATGCAGCTCTCGCGCGATGACGGGATCACCGGGCAGTTTCCGCTGTTCCACTGCGCCGGCCACGTGCTGCTGCTCAGCTATCTCTCGGTCGGCGGCCGAATGGCATTGATGCGCGGCTTCGATCCGGTCGTCTGCATGGAGGCGATCGTTCGCGACCGGCTCACCGTGTTCGTCGGCCTGTCGCTGATGTATCAGGCGATCCTCGATCATCCGCGCCGACGCGAATACGACCTGTCGGGCCTGCGCTGCTGCATCTACACCATGGCGCCGATGGGCAAGCCGCTGCTCGAGCGCGCGATGGCGGACATGTGCCCGAACTTCGTGCTGTCCAGCGGCCAGACCGAGATGTATCCGGCAACGACGATGTCGCGGCCGGAGGTGCAGCTCGACCGTTTCGGCAACTACTGGGGCGAGTCGCTTGTTGTCAACGAGACCGCGATCATGGACGACAACGGCAACCTTCTGCCGCGCGGCGAGATCGGCGAGCTGGTGCATCGCGGACCTAATGTGATGATGGGGTACTACAAGGACGTCAAATCGACCGAGGAGGCGCGCAAGTTCGGCTGGCACCATACCGGCGATCTGGCCCTGATCGACGGCAATGGCGAGGTGCTGTTCCTCGACCGCAAGAAGGACATGATCAAGTCGGGCGGCGAGAACGTCGCCTCCGTCAAGATCGAGGAGACCTTGCTGGCGCATCCCGCCGTGCAGAACGCCGCCGTGGTCGGCCTGCCGCATCCGCAATGGGGCGAGGCGGTCTCCGCCTTCGTCAAGCTGAAGCCCGGCGCGGTGGCCGACGAGGCCGGTATCGAGGCGCATTGCAGAAAGCATCTCGGCGGCTTCCAGGTGCCGAAGCTGGTGCGTATCCTCGAGGAAATGCCGATGACCGCGACCGGCAAACTGCGCAAGGTCGAGCTGCGGCAGCAATACAGTGCATATTTCGACGGAAAGAGCGCATGATGATGGCTATCTCCACCCTCGTCATTCCGGGGCGCGCGAAGCGCGAACCCGGAATCTCGCGCAACAACCTCGAGATTCCGGGTTCGATGCGTTCGCATCGCCCCGGAATGACGGAGCAAGTTTGATGGCCATTATCGAGAACACGATTTCCACCGGTAGCGCCGGCTTCCAGGGCAATCGCGACGGCATGCTGGCGCTGATCGCCCGGATGCGGGGGTTGGAGGAGCGCACGCGCGCGGCGTCTGCCGCGGCCAAAGACCGCTTCCACAAGCGCGGCCAGCTGTTGCCGCGCGAGCGCGTTGCGCTGGTGCTCGATCCCGGCTCGCCCTTCCTCGAGCTGTCGACGCTCGCGGGCTACATGTTCGACGTGGCTGACGCCGACAAGAGCGTACCTGGCGGCGGGCTGGTCGCCGGCATCGGCTTCGTCTCTGGCATCCGCTGCATGGTCAGCGCCAATGATGCCGGCATCGACGCCGGCGCGCTGCAACCCTATGGCCTCGACAAGACGCTGCGGGTGCAGGAGCTCGCGCTGGAGAACAAGCTGCCCTATGTGCAGCTGGTCGAGAGCGCCGGCGCCAATCTGCTGCGCTATCGGGTCGAGGACTTTGTCAGAGGCGGCAATATCTTCCGCAATCTCGCGCGGCTGTCGGCGGCGGGGCTTCCTGTCGTCACCGTCACCCATGGCTCCTCGACCGCGGGCGGCGCCTACCAGACGGGCCTCTCCGACTACATCGTGATGGTCCGCGGCCGCACCCGCGCCTTCCTGGCCGGGCCGCCTTTGCTGAAGGCCGCTACCGGCGAGATCGCGACCGAGGAGGAGCTCGGCGGCGCCGAGATGCACACCTCGATCTCGGGCCTTGGCGACTATCTCGCCGAGGACGACCGCGATGCGCTGCGCATCGCGCGCGAGATCATGGCCAAGCTGCCATGGGACCGTCCTTGGGACCGACCGGCGTCCGAACCCGCCGCGTTCAGGCCGCCGCGCTATGACGCCGAGGAGCTGCTCGGCATCATGCCGATGGACCACAAGCGCCCCGTCGACATGCGCCAGGCGATCGCGCGCTTCATCGACGATTCCGACTTCACCGAATTCGGCGCCAATTACGGCCCGGCGACGGTTTGTGGTCATGCCCGCATCGAAGGGCAGGCGATCGGCATCATCACCAACAATGGCCCGCTCGACGTGCCCGGCGCCAACAAGGCGACGCACTTCATCCAGGCCTGTTGCCAGTCGCGCACACCGATCCTCTATATGAACAACACCACCGGCTACATGGTAGGCAAGGCCTATGAAGAGGCCGGCATGATCAAGCATGGTTCGAAGATGATCCAGGCGGTGACGTCGGCGACGGTGCCGCAGATCACGCTGTATTGCGGCGCCTCGTTCGGCGCCGGCAATTACGGCATGTGCGGCCGCGGCTTTCATCCGCGCTTCTGCTTCTCCTGGCCCAACGCCAAGACCGCGGTGATGGGCGGCGAGCAGGCCGCCGAAACGATGGCGATCGTGACCGAAGCCGCTGCCATCAGGCGCGGCAAGCCGATCGAGAAGGAGAAGCTGGAGGCGATGAAGGCGCAGATCACCGGCGTGTTCGACAGCCAGATGGACGTATTTTCGACCAGCGCCCGCGTGCTCGACGACGGCGTGAT
Source organism: Bradyrhizobium sp. 6(2017) (assembly GCF_011058295.2). NCBI lineage: Bacteria > Pseudomonadati > Pseudomonadota > Alphaproteobacteria > Hyphomicrobiales > Nitrobacteraceae > Bradyrhizobium > Bradyrhizobium sp. 6(2017). Next base: position 784,306 of record NZ_CP049289.2, read on the forward strand.
CGATCCGCGCGACACCCGCAGCGTGCTCGCCGACGTGCTGGCGATCTGCCGCGAGGCGGAGGCGCGCACCCCGCAGCGCATGCAGTTCTCGGTGGCGCGGCCATGAGCGGGGCAATCGTGAAGCGGACACCGTTCTTCAAGATCCTGATCGCCAACCGCGGCGAGATCGCGCTGCGCATCATGCGCACGGCGCGGCGGCTCGGCTATGGCGTCGTCGCAGTCTATTCGGATGCCGATCGCGATGCGCTGCATGTGCGCGAGGCGGATCAAGCGGTGCGGATCGGCGAGGCGCTGCCGGCGCAATCCTATCTGAAGATCGACACGATCATCGCAGCCGCCAAGGCGAGCGGCGCCGGCGCGGTGCATCCGGGCTACGGCTTCCTCGCCGAGAACGAGGACTTTGCGCAAGCGTGCCGCGATGCCGGGCTGGTGTTCATCGGGCCGTCGCCGGAAGCGATCCGTGCGATGGGGAACAAGGCCGGCGCCAAGGAGATCATGCAAAAGGCCGGCGTGCCCTGCGTGCCCGGCTGTCAGGGCGCCGATCAGGGCGATGCCGTGATGCTGACGGAGGCCAAGGTGATTGGTTTCCCCGTGATGATCAAGGCGGTCGCCGGTGGCGGCGGCCGCGGTATGCGGCTCGTCGCGGACGCCGCGGCATTTCCGGACGCGCTGCGCAGCGCGCGGTCGGAGGCGCAGGGCGCGTTCGGCGATCCCACCGTGATCCTCGAGCGTGCGATCGTCGATCCCCGCCACATCGAGATCCAGGTGTTCGGCGACCACTATGGCAACGCCATCCATCTCGGCGAGCGCGATTGCTCGGTGCAGCGGCGGCACCAGAAGCTGATCGAGGAGGCGCCGTCGCCAGCGGTGACGCAGGAGCTGCGCGCACGAATGGGTGCGGTCGCCGTGCAGGCCGTCAAGGCGATCGGCTATGAGGGCGCCGGCACGCTGGAATTCCTGCTCGATCGTACCGGCAATTTTTACTTCATGGAGATGAACACGCGGCTGCAGGTCGAGCATCCCGTCACCGAGGCGATCACCGGGCTCGATCTGGTCGAGCTGCAGCTCCGCGTCGCCGGCGGCGAGCCGCTCGGTGTGAAGCAGGAGGACATCACGTTCTCCGGCCACGCCATCGAGGTGCGGCTGTGCTCGGAAGACGCCGGGCATGACTTCATGCCGCAATCCGGCACGATGGCGCGCTGGCAGATGCCCGATGACATCCGCGTCGAGCACGCGCTGCAATCAGGCTCGGAGATTCCGCCGTTCTATGATTCGATGATCGCCAAGGTCATCAGCCATGGCGCGACCCGCGGCGAGGCGCGCGGCAAGCTGATCTGCGCCCTGGAACAGGTCACGGCCTTCGGCGTCACCACCAATCAGGGTTTCCTGATCGACTGCCTGCGCCATCCGGTGTTCGCCAAGGGCGAGGCAACCACGGCTTTCATCGGCAACAACCGCGATGCGTTGCTGGCGCCGCGGCCGGATCGGAGCAGCGACCTCGCGCTGGCGGCGCTGCTGCTCTACGTCACCAATCCGCACGCGCCGCCCTGGCAGCGCGGCCGGTCGCTGTCGGCGACATTCCCGCTCGGCCTACGGATCGATCTCGGCCACGGCGTCCAGGAGATCGAGATTTTTCGCGAGCGCGACGGCAGCTACGTCGCGACCCGCAATGGCGATCGCTTCAACTTCGCGATCGACGAGCTGGATCAGGACAGCATCCGCTTCCACCACGACGGCTTGATGGAGCAGGCCAAGTTCCTGCGCGACGGCGATCGGCTCTACATCCTCCACCGTGGCGTCGCGCTGTCGGCGCGCGATCTCACGCTCGCCCCGCCGGAGAGCGCGTCGGCCGCCGGCGGCGACGGCAAGGTCCGCGCCGCCATGAACGGCCGGGTCGTCGCGGTGCTGGTGAAGGCGGGCGACAAGGTCGCAGCTGGCCAGCCGGTGATGACGCTGGAGGCGATGAAGATGGAGCACGTCCACACCGCCGGCGTCGCGGGCACGGTGTCGTCGATTGACGTCGCCCAGGGCGAGCAGGTGACGACGGGGAAGATCGTGGTGGAGATCGAGGCGGCCGCATAACAGCTGTCGTCCCGGCGAAAGCCGGGACCCATAACCACCGATGCTGATTGCTGAAGCGCGCTGGGGCCGCAGCTCGTTGCAACAACCGACATTTGTGGCTATGGGTCCCGGCCTTCGCCGGGACGGCACTGCATTATTGACTAATCCGCCCGGTCCCGTCATTCAGCCAGCAGGCGACCTGATGACCCGTGCCCGCCGTTTGCAGCACCGGGCGCTCCGTTTTGCAGCGGTCGATCGCGTAGCGGCAGCGGGTGTGGAAGGCGCAGCCTGAGGGCGGGTTGATCGGGCTCGGCACGTCGCCGTCGATCATCGGTGCGAGCCGCTTGGCCTTGGGGTCGGCGACCGGCACGGACGCAAGCAGCGCCTGGGTGTAAGGATGGCGCGGATTGGCGAACAACTCGTGCTTGTCCGCGATCTCGACGATGCGGCCGAGATACATCACCGCGACGCGGTGGCTGATATGGGCAACGACCGCGAGGTCGTGCGCGATGAAGAGGTAGGAAAAATTCTGCTGGCGCTGCAGGTCGATCAGCAAATTGATCACCTGCGCCTGGATCGAGACATCGAGCGCGGAGACCGGCTCGTCGCAGACGATCAGCCGCGGGCCAAGCGACAATGCGCGCGCAATGCAGATGCGCTGGCGCTGGCCGCCGGAGAATTGATGCGGAAAATTCTTCATCTGGTCGGGCCGCAGGCCGACCTGCTGGAACAGTTCCGCGACGCGCTCCTGCTTCTTCGCGCCGGTGGCGAGGCCGTGCACAATCAGAGGCTCGCCGACAATGTCGCCGGCCGTCATGCGCGGGTTGAGCGAGGCGAACGGGTCCTGGAACACGATCTGCATCGAGCGGCGGTAGGGCCGCAGCGCGGTCTTGCTGAGCGGCGCGATGTCCTCGCCATCGAGCTTGATCGCGCCGCTGGTCGGTTCGACCAGCCGTAGCACGGTGCGCGCCACCGTCGACTTGCCGCAGCCGGATTCGCCGACCAGGCCGAGCGTCTCGCCCGCGCCAAGCGCAAAGCTGACGCCGTCGACGGCATGCACGGTGCCGACCTGGCGGCGCAGCACGCCGCCGCGCACCGCGTAATGCTTGACGAGATCGGTGACCTCGAGGAGCGGGCGCTGCTCGGTCATGACGCCTCCGTCATCTCGCCGGCGCGCCAGCATGCCGCCCAGTGATTGCTCTTGATCTCATCGAGCGGCGGATACTCTTGGCGGCAGCGGTCGATCGCGAGCTTGCAGCGCGGCGCGAAGGCGCAGCCGGGCGGCAGATTGGTCAGCGACGGCACCATGCCGGGAATTTCGGTCAGCCGCGCATCGGTCTTCGCGCCGAGCGCGATTACCGCGGGCATCGAGGCCATCAGCCCGCGCGTGTAGGGGTGCAGCGGCGTCTCGAACAGCGCCTCGACGGTCGCTTCCTCGACCTTCTTGCCGGCATACATCACGATCACGCGCTGCGCGGTCTGCGCGACGACACCGAGGTCATGGGTGATCAGGATCAGCCCGGTGCCGAGCCGCTTCTGCAGATCGACGATCAGCGCGAGGATCTGCGCCTGGATGGTGACGTCGAGCGCAGTGGTCGGCTCGTCCGCGATCAACAGCGCCGGCCGGCACGCCAACGCCATCGCGATCATGGCACGCTGGCGCATGCCGCCGGACAGCTGATGCGGATATTCTTGCGCGCGGCGCTCCGGCTCGGGGATGCGCACCAGCCGCAGCATGTCGACCGCCTGTTTCCAGGCCTCCTTGCTGCTCACCTTCTGATGCAGACGCACCGCCTCGATGATCTGGTCGCCGATCCGCATCACCGGATTGAGCGATGTCATAGGCTCCTGGAAGATCATCGAGATGCGGTTGCCCCTGATGTCGCGCATCGCGGCATCATCGAGCTTCAAGAGGTCGGTGCCCTCGAGCGTGACCGAGCCGCCGACGATGCGACCGGGCGGATCGGGCACCAGGCGCATGATCGAGAGCGCGCTGACGCTCTTGCCGCAGCCGGATTCGCCGACGATCGCGAGCGTCTCGCCGCGGCCGACCGAGAACGAGACGTCGTCGACCGCGCGGAACAGGCCGGAATTGGTGAAGAACACCGTTTGCAGGTTCTTCACATCGAGAACCGTATCGAGCGTAACAGCCTCGCTCATCAGCCCCGCTGCCTCGGATCGAGGATATCGCGCAACGCGTCGCCGAACAGATTGGTGCCGAACACCGCGAGGCTGATGGCAATGCCGGGGAAGATCACCAGCCACGGCGCGGTGCGGACGTATTCGGCTGCGGATTCCGACAGCATGCGACCCCAGGAGGGATAAGGCTCGGGAATGCCGAGGCCGAGGAACGACAGCGACGCCTCGGTCAGGATGGTCGAGCCGAGTTGCGCGGTGGCGAGCACGATCAGCGGTGCGATGGTGTTCGGCAGCACATGGCGCAGCGCAATCCGCGTCTCGCTCATGCCGATCGATTTGGCCGCCTCGACGAACGGCTGTTCGCGCAGCGCCAGCGTGTTGGCGCGGATCACGCGGGCAACCGTCGGGATCAGAGGAATCGCGATCGCAAGGATCACGTTCGGCAACGAGGGGCCGAGCGCCGCGGTCATGACAAGCGCGAGCACCAGCAGCGGCAGCGATTGCAGGATGTCGGTCACCCGCTGGAACACGAGATCGACCCAGCCGGCGAGATAGCCGGAGGTGAGACCTACGATCACGCCGAGTGTGGCGCCGAGGGTCGTGGAGCCGATGCCGACCGCGAGCGAAATCCGTGCGCCATGGACGATGCGGCTCCAGACGTCACGGCCGAAGGAATCGGTGCCGAACCAGTGCAGCATGGAGGGGGCGGCCAACCGGTGCGCGGAATCGACGCTGAGCGGATCGTAGCGGCTGATGACGTTGGCCGATAGCGCGGTCAGCACGAACAGCAGCATGATGATCAGGCCGATGGTGCCTAGCACGTGGCGCTGCGCGAGGAAGGCAACCCGCCCCCAGCCGCCGGTGGCGTTGGCCCCGGCGCGTCGCAGTTCACTTTCGAAATTGATCGTCGCCATCGGGCTCTCTATTTGAGCATGATCTTATCGGAAAACCGGTTCCCACTTTTCCGGATCATGCTAGTCCCCAAACCGGATGCGCGGGTCGATCGCCGCATAGAGCATGTCGACAGTGAAATTCACGACAACCACAACCACCGCGATGAACATCACGAGGTTCTGCACGATCGGGTAGTCGCGCCAGCGCAGCGCCTCGACCAGGAAGCGGGCGATGCCGGGGATGTTGAACACGGTTTCCGTCACGATCAGGCCGCCGATAAGGAACGCGGCCTCGATGCCGATCACGGTGATGACCGGCAGCACTGCGTTCTTCAGCGCATGGTGATAGTTCACGGAGGCCTCGGAGGCGCCCTTGGCGCGCGCGGTGCGGATATAGTCCTGGCGCAGGATTTCCAGCATCGAGGAGCGGGTGATGCGCATGGTCAGTGCCGCGCTGCGGAAGGCGACTGCCATCGCCGGCACGGCATAGATCGCGAGTGCCTCGGTCCAGGTTTTCGGGTTGGGGTTGAAGATCGGCATCGTGCCGAACAGCGAGACCGAGGCCATCAGGACCAGCAGGCCGAGCCAGAACGACGGCAGCGACAGGCCGCTGAGGCTGACCACGCGCAGCGCGTAGTCGAGCTTTGAACCCTGGTGCACGGCGCTGATGACGCCGAGCGGGATGCCGATCGAGGCCGAGAACAGCAGCGCCAGCCCTGCAAGCCGCGCGGTGATCGGAATCCGCGGCAGGATTTCCTCCAGCGCCGGCTTCTCCGAGACGTAGGAATAGCCGAGGTCGCCCCGCAGCAGGCCGCCGATCCAGTGCAGATACTGGATCACGATCGGCTGGCTCAGGCCGAGCTCGCGCTCGAGATTAGCCTTGTCGGCGGGATCGACGAAGCCCGCGGCGTCGAACAGGATGTCGACGATGTTGCCCGGAACGACCCGCAGCAGCACGAAGATGATGACCGAGATCCCGAACAGGGTCACGAGCATCAGGAACAGCCGCCGCACGATATAGGCAAACACCCTGGCTCTCTCCCTGGTCTCGAATCTTCTTCGCGCTACTTGTCCAGCCAGACGTCTTCGTAACGATAGCCGTTATAGGAGCTGTTGGACATGATCGTGACATTCTTTACGTAAGGCTGCCAGCAGGTGCCGGTGCGGGCATGGAAGATGATCGGACGCGCGACGTCTTCCTGCAGCTTCTTGTCGATCTCCCAGACCAGCTTCTTGCGCTTGTCGAGGTTGGTCTCTTCCGACTGCTGGTCGAACAGCTTCTCGATGTCCTTGTTGCAATAATTGGTGTAGTTCCGCTCCGAGCCGCAGGCATAGTTCTCGTAGAAGGACTGATCGGGCTCGTCGACGGCATTGCCGGTGAGGTTGAGGCCGAGCGAATAGTCCTTGCGCGCGATCTTCGGGAACCACTGCGCGGTGTCGACGACGTCGAGCTCGGCGTCGATATAGATGCTCTTGATCTGGTCGATCAGGATGATCGCAGGATCGCGGTAGACCGCGATGTTGCGGGTCGACACCTTGATCTGCAGGTGCTTGTCCGGGCCATAGCCCGCCTTCTGCATCAGCTTGCGGGCTTCCTCGCGGTTCTTCTCGATGTCGGGACCGTAGCCGGGGATCGATTCAAGCATGTCCTTGGGCATCGCCCACAGGCCGTCCGGCGCTGGCTCCATGGTGCCGCCGATATCGCCTTGGCCCTCGAACATGATCTGGATGAACGCCTTGCGGTCGAGCGCCAGCGCCAGCGCGCGGCGGATGTCGATGTTGTCGAACGGCGGTCCGCTCGAATTGATGATGATGTTGGTGGAGACGTTGTTCGGTTCCACCACGCAGACGGCATTGGGCGCCTGCGACTTGACGTCCTTGAGCAGCGGGATCGAGACCTCGGTCGGGAATGTCATGTCGAACTTGCCCGAGACGAAACCGAGGATCGCCGTCGAGCGGTTGGTGATGATGGTGAACTCGATGCCGTCGAGATAGGGCAGGCCCTTCTTGAAGTAATCGGGGTTCTTGGCGAGCTTGATCGATTCGTTGGCCTTGAACTCGACGAACTTGAACGGCCCGGTGCCGACAGGCTTGGTGCGCATGTCGCCTGGCGACACGTGGCAGGGATAGATCGGCGTATAGCCCGAGGCGAGCAGCGACAATAGCGCGGGCTGCGGCCGCTTCAGCTTGAACGACGCCTCGAGGTCACCGTTGGTCGTGACCTCGTCGACCTGGTCGTACCAGGATTTTCGCGGATTCTGCCGAAATTTCTGCTGCGACTTGCCCATCAGCATGTCGAAGGTGCATTTGACGTCGGCCGCCGTGAGCGGCTTGCCGTCGTGCCATTTCACGTCCTTGCGCAGCTTGAAGGTGAGCGTCTTGTTGTCGCCGCTCCAGGCCCAGCTCTCCGCAAGCTCGGGCCGGATCGTGCTGGCGCTGTTCTGGGCGATGTGCTGGTCGAAAATCACGAGATTGCTGAAGATCGGCATGAACGGCACGTTCAGCGAATAGGTCGCGCCCTCGTGGATCGAGGCGCTGCCGGGACTGTCGCGGTGATAGATCCTGAAGATGCCGCCTGATTTCGGCTCGGCTGCGAGTGAAGCGCCGCTGTTAGTCAGCACAGACAACACCGCGACGGCCAGCGCTTGCACGCTCCGCATGGTCCCTCCCACATTTCGGTCTCAATGGCCGATTGGCATCGACGATACCACGGTGACGCTGTCGGGCAACCAGCGAGGCTCGCGAAGGGATTGGCAATTCGGATGACGCCAGAGCATTAAAAATATCCAGGGACCGGGAATAATGCGTGTGATTACGGGGAACCTTGCGTGTTTTGCTATGCAGCGGCGAATCCCCGTTCGAATTTGGTTGCTGATGCCGAGGCGTGCGGAGTGAACGGTCTGCAAACAGCGACAGTTTGTCGCCGGTTGCGAGTGTGGCCGTCGACATGTTCTCCGTCATCCTGAGGTGCGAGCGGAGCGAGCCTCGAAGGATGCACGGCCACTAGTCGGGCCGTCGATCCTTCGAGACGCGCGCAAGAGCGCGCTCCTCAGGATGACGGTACAACAGGTACAGCATTCGCATCACTCCGCCGCCTGCGACGAGGGTGGGCTCACGCTGGCGACGCCATCCGCCTCGGTCGCCGAGATCGTGGTGCGGATCATCAGGCGGCCCTCATGCGCCGGCCAGGGGCGGCCGCGATGCATGGTGGCGCGATTGTCCCACATCACGACATCGCCCTGCTTCCATTGGTGCAGATAGCTGACGCCGGGCGCGGTCGCAGCCTCCGTCAACTGCGCGATCAGCGCCTTGCCGGCCTCGGCATCCATGCCTTCGACGCCATAGGCGTGGGAGGCGAGATACAGCGCGCCGCGGCCGTTGACGGGATTGCGCCAGACCATGCGCCAACACACCGGCGGCAGCGCATCGGTTTCCTCGGATGTTGCGAGCCCGGTGGCCACCTTGCTGCGCGAATGTGCGTAGGAGTGCCAGGCGAACGAATTCTCCAGCCGCTTTGCCACGTCCTTGTCGAGCCGCTCGAAGGCAAGCCGCATCGAGACGAATTCGGTCTCGCCGCCATGTTCGGGGATGATGCGCGCGGACAGGATCGAGGTCAGCGCCGGCACGCGCTTGAACGAGGAGTCGGTGTGCCAGAGCTGGTTGGCCCTGGCGCGCAGCTGCTGCCGATGATCCGACGGAACCACCTGGCCGTCGGGCCCGAAGGTCGAGAGGATCACGAAATGCGAGCCGGTGCCCATCGAACCGACCTTGGTCACCTCGGGCGGGCCGAAGCGGCGCGAGAAGGCGAGCTGGATGTCGTCATCGACCTGCTGGCCGCGGAACACCAGCACCGAATGTTCCTCGAACGCCGCGCGCACGGCCGCATAGGCGGCATCGCTGGCGGCAACATCTGACAGCGTGACGCCACGCAGTTCGGCTCCAAACCCCTGACGCAGTGGGATCACGTCCATCGGCACATCCTCCCTGACTTTTCTTGTTGATGTGAGGTTAGGGGAAAAGCCCGCCAGCGGCAACGCGAGGCGCGGCACCTCACCCCATCGCGATCAGGTTGTGCCGCTTGCGCCGGTCGATGACCTCGATGCGATGCGTGATGAAGGCGAACAGCGCCCAGCTGGAGTGGAAGGCGACGCCGGCCAGAATGACGATGGTTCCAGGAATCGGGCCGATCGAGGCACGGTCCAAGATCTCGCTCATCATGGTCAGCGGCAAGGGATGGATCGCAAGCTTGCCGTAGTATGCGATGGCCTGGATTGCGAAGATCCAGCCATAGGTCCGCCGCAGCCGCCGGCCGATCGCCCTGACATAGCTGATGTGATAGCGGGGGTGGCGATAGTCGTTGGCCAGCAACTCGGTCCAGGCCGAGTTCGGCGAGGGGCCTTCGCCGCGGATCATCGGCGCGTAGAAATCGGTTTCGAGCAACCGGGCGCGGGCGCGCCAGACGCTGAAATAGCGATAGCGCCGCGCCTCGAACAGCAGGAACACGGTCACCAGCAGCCCGACCAGCACCATCGGCAGTGGCGAGGATTCCGCGCTGCTGTAGGTCGCCGACAGCGCGATCCCGGTCGTGACAACTGCCCAGTTGGTCGAGCTGTCGAGGCGGGTGCGCCAGACGGTGCTGCGGTAGACCTCGCCGCGATAGAGGTGGGCGAGAGCGCCGATCTCGGCGGCGGTGAATTCGAGCTTTCCGGGCTGTACCGGCTCGGGCTCGCGCGGCTGGGGCGACGGCATGGCGGCCTCCGGCGAAGCTGGCTTGCGATTGCCGAGCATAGCGCGAAATCCGCGCGACGGGCGAGTCCGTTGCGCCCTCCGGTCTGCCTCGCAGCATCGCTCCGGTCCGCCGCATCGACCGCTCAGACGATCCGCGAGGTCTTGTTGCCCCAGTAGCGGTCGCGCAGCAGGCGCTTGTAGAGCTTTCCGGTCGGCAGCCGCGGCAGCTCGGCCTCGAAATCCACCGAGCGCGGCACCTTCTGGCGCGACAGCGCGCCGGTGCAGAATGCGATCAGCTCCTCGGCGAGTTCAGGCCCCGGCGCGATGCCGTCGGCCGGCTGCACCACCGCCTTCACCTCCTCGCCGAGATCGACATTGGGCACCCCGAACACCGCGGCGTCGGCGACCTTGGGGTGGGTGATCAGGAGGTTCTCGCATTCTTGCGGATAGATGTTCACGCCACCGGAGATGATCATGAAGGTGGCGCGGTCGGTGAGATAGAGGAAGTTGTCGTCATCGACATAGCCGACGTCGCCGACCGTGCTCATGCTGCCGTCCGCCGAGCGGGCCTCGCCGGTTTTTGCCGGATCGTTGAAATACTCGAAGGGCGAGCCGGTCTTGAACCAGACGGTGCCGGGCGTGCCCTTCGGGCAAGGCTGCATGTTCTCGTCGAGAATATGCAGGTCGCCGAGCAGCACCTTGCCGACGGTACCGCGATGCGCGAGCCATTCCTGGCTGTTGCAGGCGGTGAAGCCGAGGCCTTCGGTCGCGCCGTAATATTCGTGGATGATCGGGCCCCACCATTTGATCATGTCGTCCTTGACCAGTGCCGGACAGGGCGCCGCGGCATGGATCGCGATCTCCAGCGACGACAGATCGTAGCGGGTGCGGACCTCCTCGGGCAGCTTCAGCATGCGCGAGAACATGGTCGGCACCAGCTGGCTGTGGGTGATGCCCCATCTCTCGATCAGCTCGAGATAGCGCTCCGGATCGAAACTCTCCATGATCACGACGGTGCCGCCCATGCGGATGGTGAGATTGACCGCGGCCTGCGGCGCCGAGTGATAGAGCGGCGCCGGCGAGAGGTAGACCATGCCCTCACGGTAGTGCCAGAGCTTGATCAGGAAATCGAACAGCGGCAGGTTTTGCCCCGGCGGCTCTTCCGGCAGCGGCCGCACGATGCCCTTGGGCCGGCCGGTGGTACCGGACGAATACAGCATCGCGGTGCCCAGCGCCTCGTCCGCGATCGGAGTTGCCGGCAGGCCGGCGGTCGCCTGCGCGAGCCCGACAATGCGATCGCTTTCACTGTTGCCGTCGACCACGATGCAGAGCTCGACCTGCGGACACTCGTTCAGCGCCTCGCGCGCGATGTCGAGCTTCAGCTTCGAGGTGATCAGGACCCGCGACTGGCTGTTGGTCAGGATGTAGGCGAGCTCGCCCGGCGTGAGGAATGAGTTGACGCAGGTGAAGTACAGGCCCGACCGCTCGCCGGCGCCGCAGGCCTCGAGGTAGCGGTTGTTGTTCTCCATGAAGATCGAATAATGGTCGAGCCGCCGCAGGCCTTGCTTGCGGAACAGATGAGCGAGGCGGTTGCAGCGCGCCTCCAGCTCACGATAGGTGACGATCTCGCCGGTCCCGGCCATGATGAAGGCCAGTTGCAGCGGGCGCAGGTAAGCATGCTTGCCGGTGTACATCGAACTTTATTTCCCCCTCACTCGCGACGTGATCATGCTTCAGGCGGCCATCATCAGAATCTCGCGGACCTGGGATGGACTGTCGATCTTGCGCGGATTGCGCGGCACCCACGGCGTGCGCATCGCACCCGCCGCGATGCGGTCGAAATGTTCGGGGCTGACGTCCACCTCCTGAAGGCTGCGCGGCATGCCGAGGCCGCGGATGAAGTGGTCGAGCACGTCGCCGGCGTCCGCGTTCGGGTGACCCATCGCGGCCGCGACAAACGCCTGCCGGTCGGCATTGTCGGGCTTGTTCCAGCGCATCACCGCAGGCAGCATCACGCATGACGTATAGCCGTGCGGCACGTCGAACTCGGCGCCGAGCACGTACCCGATGCCGTGGCTCGCGCCCATCGGCACGCCGGAGGCGAGCGGGCCGGTCGAGAGCCAGGTGCCGATCTGGCAATCCATCCGCGCCGAAATGTCCTTCGGGTCCGCCTTCACCCGCGGCAGGCCTTGCGCCAGCATCTCCAGTCCCTTCAGCGCCTGGGCGTCGCCGTAAGGATGCGCCTCGCGCGAGCAGATGCCCTCGACGCAATGGTCGACGGCGCGGATGCCGGTCGACAGGAACAACCAGTCCGGCGTGTGCACCGAGAGTTCAGGATCGAGGATGGTCGCGCGCGGCATCACCAGCGGGTGGCGCAGCATCTCCTTCTGCCGCTTGGCCTCGTTGGTGACGCCCGCGATCGAGGAGAACTCGCCGCCGGCGATCGTGGTCGGCACGCTGATCTGGCGCACGACCGGCGGCTTCATCTCGGGCGCGACGCCGCCATGGGTGCGGATCGTGTCGATGCCGTCGGATGTCGTGACGTCGTTGGCGAGGCAAAGCTGCACCGCCTTGGCGCCGTCGGTGATCGAGCCGCCGCCGATCGTGACGATCAGATCGGCTTTCGCATCACGCGCCTGTTCCGTCGCCGCGATGACCGCGGCGCGCGGCGTATGCGCCGGCATCCGGTCGAAGGTGCCGGCGCAACGGGTCCCGAGCGCGCGGCGGACCTTCTCGATCTCGTCGGTCTCGCGGTTCAGCGTGCCCGACACCATCAAGAAGGCGCGCTGCGCGCCCAGCCGGTCGAGCTGCTCGACGATCGCCTCAGCGGCGGGGCGCCCGAACACGACTTCGTCCATGGCGCCGAATACGACACGGCCTCGATGCACGCGCCTGTCCTCCCTTAGGATGCTCCGCCTTGTTGGCGGCGCTTTGCGGGCACGTTAGCGGAGGAAATCGGGGTCGTCATCAGGTCCTCCGGGGCGCCCGGCGGAGGCTCGGCATCGACCGCCGTCGTCCCAGGACCCATAACCACCCGATTCGGTGATGAACGGGATCGTGGCCCCAGCGTCGCGCAGCAACGAATGTTTGGGGTAATGGGTCCTGGCTTTCGCCAGGACGACATCGAATATGTGGCGCTAGCTTGAGACATACATCCGCATCCTCGCGGCGCGCTGCGCCCGAGTCTTGCGTTTACTAGCCCTCGCTGGAAACAGAGGGCGCAGGGAAAGCCGGGTGCCGATCGCACCCATGGGCCCCGTGCAAAAGGTAGAAAGCACGGGGGTAGGACCACAGGTGTAACCGGAGCAATCCGGCTTTCCCTGCGCGATGGGCTACGGCTTACTTCGTGCTCTCCCCGGCGAGACTGGGCTTGCTTGTCACCGCCCCCGCATCACGCCTTCGCGTGTTGCGACGAGACACCTGCCGCTAGGGCGTCAGGACCACACGACTTCACCGTCCGCTTCGCGTGCTCTCGTCAGTCACACGCTCCGCGTCCACCGCATCCCACACCGCGTTCGTGACGACCGCGAAGCGCCCCTCGATCGGGTGAGACGGGCAGACCATACACCGAGTTGCCGTTCCGATAAACCGAAATATTTTCGCTGAAGGGGCTTGCGCCGTCGGGCAACTCAGTGGCACGCGCGCGTGAGGGACGCATCGGCGGCAGGGTTCCCTCTCCCCTTGCGGGAGAGGGTTAGGGAGAGGGGTGCCACACGACGTGCTCTCTCCGTATCTGTCACGGCGACAGCAAACGAAATTTTGCGAGGGCGGTGCGCTCATCGAACAGTTTAGCCCGGGGCCACCCCTCTCCCCAACCCTCCCCCGCAAGGGGGAGGGAGCCTTGCCAGTGTGCTCACCTTACGTCATCCCGGGGCTCGCGAAGCGAGAGCCCTCAGGTGCGCAATTGCGCACCGGGAAATGACGATGAGAGCTTCGAGTTGGACGACTGACGGAAACCTTGACGGCAATATCGCGCGGCGTGTTACACGTCGCATGCAACTGGGAACGTGCGCATGACATCCACCGTCGACCTCGCGGCATTGCAGATTGATGACTTCACGCCGCACCAGGACGCGGAGTTCGAGATGCAGGCGGCGGAAGGCGTCGTGGCGCTGAAGCTTGCCAAGGTCGAGCCCGCGGGCAGCAGCGGCCGGCCGGGCGGCGCGTTCTCGCTGCTGTTCGCGGGCCCGAAGGGAGCCTGGCTGCCGCAGGCGATCTACTCCGTGCAGCATCCGGCGCTCGGCATGATGGAGATCTTCCTGGTGCCGATCGGGCCGGTCGCCGACGGCAACGGCTATCAGGCCATTTTCACCTGACGACCGGATATTCCTGCGGCGCGCCAGCGCATCAGATCGTACACGCCCTTGTCTTCCTCGGTGGTGAAGCCGAGCCGGCGGTAGAGCCGCATCGCCGGGTTGAATTTCTCGACATGGATCGAGACATCCTTGCCGGCTGCAGCAGCCTCGTCGATCGCGTCGCGCAACAGCGCCTCACCGTAGCCGTTGCCGCGATGGGCCGGAATGAAGGCGATGTCGATGATGCGGTGCTGGCTCGGCCAGCGCTCGATGTAGAGCCGGCCGATGTCCTCATCGTCGCGCGCGATCACCAGCCAGTCGGCATTTGGATAAAACTGCTGGTAGTGCGCGTGCTGGGCTTGGAATTGCTGCTCGAGAAAGGCCGCCTTGTCCGCCTCGCTCCACGGCACCGGCGCCAGTTCCTCGGCGCGGGTCGAGGCATAGAGCCGGCCGAGGAACGGCAGATCGGCCTCCGACAGGCGGCGAAACCGGCAACCGGATTCAGCCGCGCGCGCCCAGCCGAATGCAGGTGCGTCAGTGGGGGAAGCGGGGAGCGCCAAAACGACCTCAGCCCCGTGGTGGGAAGACGCCTTGCAGCGAAATGCAGAAATTCAGCGTGAGGTAGGGCATCAGATTGTTGTGCGGCAGGCCGGAGCCCGTCAGTCCGATCATGTTGGTGCTCATCTGCACCAGCGTGGGTGTCGGAGTGCCGACGACATAGGCCGCGCCGTTCAGTGATCGTGCGATGCCTCGGGTCGGTGTCGGTGCGGCCTGGTCGGCCTGCAGGTTGATCGCCATCATGTCGTGGGGGTGCGCGGCGAGTTCCGTTTGCAGCAGAGTTACCGTGTCGGAGCCGCCGTTCTCGCCGAGGTCGCACAGCGAGAGGCCGGGTCCCTGTCCTGGTGCCAGTGGCGCGTTGCCCTGCATGTTCGGAAGCGCGAAGTTCGACGTGCCGTTGCCGCCATAGGTGGTGCCGAGCAGCGAGAACAGCGCCGTGTTCTGCGAGAGCGGCACAAGCTGACCGTTGCAGAACGCCCAGCCCTTGGGGGCGAAGTTGAACGGAAAGATGCGGATCTCGGCGACGAAGGGGTCAGCCATGGTGTCGCGCTCCTAGCTCTGGCTCGGGAAGATGCCGAACAGCGAAATAATGAAACCGACGCACAGAAAGGGCTGGATGTTGCTGTGCGGCTGGCTGCCGCCGGCCGGCCCGATCACCGCCGGGCTCAGCGGCGTGGTCGGCGTTTGCTCCTTGTAGAGCAGCAGCGCGCCGCTCATCTGGTCGAGCACGTTGCCTTGCGGATTCGAGCCGCTGCCGGTGTTCGTTGACGCCTGCATCGTATGGGTATGTGCCGGGATCGTCTGCGTCGTGAGGGTGACTTGCTCGGCGCCGCCGATTTCGCCGATCGTGAACGCGGTGCCCGCATTGGTGCCCATATGAAGCGGCAACCGGCCACGCAGGTCGGGGACGGCAAAGGTGTTCTGGCCATCGCCGCCATAGGTGGTGCCGATGAGGTTGAACAGCGCGTCATTCTCGGAGATCGCCAGCAGGCTGCCGTCGCAGAACTGCCAGCCGGCCGGCGCGAAATTGCCGGCGAACATTTTGATTTCGCCTATAAAGGGTTGTGGCATGAGAGGTCTCCGTCAATTCTGCGAAGGGAAGACGCCCTGCAGGGCGATGCAGAAATTGACCGTCAGGAAAGGTTGCATGTTCTGATGCGCCTGGCTGCCGCCGACCGTGGAAATGCTCCCCGGCGCGAGCGCGGTCAGCGCCGTGGGCGCGGCGTACGCGTTGTTCAAGGCGCCGAGAATGTTGTTGGCCGGCACCAGAAGTGCGCCGTTGGTGTTGGTGGCGTTCGCGATGTGGGTGTGCTGCGGCATTTCGTTAATCGAAAGCGTGTGCGCCTGCTCGCCGCCGAGTTCACCGAGCACATGGCCGTTGCCGACATGCATCGGGGTGCGGCCCTGCAGATTGGGGAGTCCGAAGGTGGTCTGCCCGTTGCCGCCATAGACGGTGCCAAGCAATGAAAAAAGCGCCTGGTTCTGATTGAGCGGAAGCAGTTGCCCGTTGCAAAAAGCCCAGCCCTTGGGAGCAAAGCCGAACGACATCATGCGGATTTCGGAAAGAAACGGATCAGCCATCGGTCCTCCGCGAATACGTCGTAAGATTTATGAAAAATACGAGACAATGATGCCGTGTCGACAGCGTGTGCACGATAGCGTGTTTTTCATGAAGTGCAACCTCAACGATTGTGCCGGGTTGGCAATTTTTCTTCAATCGCCGGTTGAGCGTGGCGTGCGAGCCGCGATTGCTGGCGCGCGATCCTTAGTGTGCATCCTTGTGCGATCACTGGCTGCGGAGTTCACGTCATGAAACGGACATCTGCGAGCGCATCCTGCGCGATGATCTGAGTTCTCTGCGGTGGGAATCCGGACTCGACCGCGCCGAACGAACAACGCCTGCCGAAGCGATTCGGCAGGCGTTGTCGTGGTCGATGTTATCCTGGTCGATACGGCGTCCGATCAGACGATCAGGTCATGATGCAACTGGGTCTGGACGTGATTGTCGGTCGGCATGCCGCCCATAGCGGCCAACACCGTCTCGTGTCCGGCCCACGGGTTGCGGGCATCGGAATGCCCGCTGAACAGATCTGACAACGCCTGGGTGTTCATCCCGTGGCTTGTGTCGGCTTGCGGCGCCGCCTGGGCGAATGCCGAGAAGTTGAAGCTTTGACCCATGGCCGCTGTGTTGGCAGTAGGCGCGCTGGCCTGCTGCTGGCTCGGGGCCACGGTGCTCGGCGCGAACACGAAGTTCTGCTGGGCCTGGCCGGGATCCATGCTGTGGTCCTTCGGCAGGTCAGTCGCGGTCGGCAGCCGGCGCTCGCCGTCGGCGAGGTTGATATACATCAAATCATTGGCATCGGAGGGCGAGGTCAGGTCGGCGAGGCCGATCACGTGTCCCAGTTCATGCACAACGGCGGTCAGGAGATCGAGATGACCCGCCGCTGCCGCCGACGGATCGGTCTGCAGATTGCTGCCGGACGCATTGAGGGCGTGCGTGAACTCCGAATTGTCCGATGGGGTCGGATCGACGAACCAGCCGTGGCCGGCGGCATCGACATCGATCGTAATGTGGCCGGAGCTTTCTAGGCCGACGACCTGGCCAGCGAGGTCCGCGACGCTGAAAGTGACGGCATGCAGCGCGGCGAGTTGACCCGCGCCGGCGCCTGCCTTCGCCCATTGGGCAATAGCCGCCGACACGACCGAGTCGAGCTCGCTCTGGGTCAGGTGGGTTTCGCCCGCCGTCGGCGAGGCTGCCGCAACGCCACCCGAACTGGCGACCAGGAACTGCGCGCCGCCAAAATAGCCGCCGCCTGCGGATTGCCCGGGGTCACCGATGGCCTGTGTGGCAACCGCGCCGTTTCCGGTGCCGGTCACGGTGTTGTTGCTCGCCACGTAGCTCGCGACCGCCGAGAAATTATACGGCGTGCCGGCATAGTTGGGACTGCCGATCAAGCCGGTTTTCGAAACGCCCTCCTGCTCGAGGAAGATGCCGGCGACCAGGCCGAGGCCCGTATTGCCGCCGAGATCAACGGTGTTCTTCAGTGCACCGGCGCCGCCGATCGTGGCGTTCAGCAGATTGTTGTCGCCGCCGGCTCCGGTCGCCGAGCCGTTCTGCACGTAGATGCCGGCAAATCCGTTCGTCGAATCGAGCGTATCGATCGTGTTGCCCTGGATCACCGCGGTCATATCGCCGGCAGCGCCGTTATGCACCAGCGTATAGATACCGCCGACGACGCCGGAGATATGATTATTGGTGATGGTCGTGCTCGACGAACCCGCGCCGTCCTCGAACACGCTGATGCCGTAACCCTGCGTCGAACCGCTGCCGGCAGAGCCTTGCGTGCCGATCGTGTTGCCGCTGATCGTGCCGGTGAAGTGCCCGTCGGTGCCGGTGCCTTTGGTGACTGCGAGAGCCCCGCCCAGAGCGCCTTTGATGGTGTTGTTCGAGATGTTGTAGGTCAGCGTGATATCGTTGGCCGCGCCGCCGCCGCCGATCGTGAGGCCGCCGCCGCCGCTGACGATGTTCTGGTTGGTGTTGCTGAAATTGTCGCCCGTCATGACCAGGTCTGACGACACCGTGCCGAGCAGATTGAGTTGGAACATGTCGCCGCGCGCGGAGGTGACGGTCGAGTTCTGGACCGTGGCGTTGAATGTGCCGCCGGTCGCCTGGAAGGCGATCGCGTCGTTGGACGCATTGCCGGCCGCGGAATTGGTCGCGAAGGTCGAGCCGGTCACGGTGATGCGATTCAGCGTCTGGCTGCCGTCGTTGAACACGTGCAGGGCATCATAGGCTGCGCCGGTGAGGGTCGAGTTCGTGATCGACGCCGTGCCGGACAGGCCGGTGAAGTAGACGTCGCCCTCGCCGATGCCGCCGACGCTGGTGCCGTTGGTGCCCGTCACCGTGGTGTTGCCGAGCGTGAAGCCGGTGACGGCGGTGCCGACGATGCCGTAGTTCTGGAAGTCGTGCATCGACACGTAGGAGATCTGCACGTCCTTGGTGTTGTTCAGGTAGATGCCGCTGCCCTGCGTGGTGCTGCCGTCGGCGCCGGTCTTGTTGGCGATGGTGCCGCCGCTGCCCGCCGTCGAGCCGTCACCGGTGACGTGCAGGCCGCCATTGCCGGCTGCGGTGCCGGTGTTGGAGAGGATGATGCCGTTGCCGGAGCCGCCGCTCGAGGTGATGCTCTTGAAGGTGAGGTTCGACGAGCCGATCTGGGTGTTCTCGACGTCGAGCGCGGTGCCGGTGCCTGACGTGATCGAGTTGGCGGTGCCGGTCAGCGAGATCGTGCCGCCATGGGTGAAGCTCATGCCGGCGCCGCTGGCGGTCTTGACCGTGATGTCGGACATCGAGACGGTGCCGACATTGAAGCCGTCGTCGCTGATGCCGATGCCGGTCGAGGCCGAGGTGTCGATGCTGACGCCGCTGATGCTGTGGCCCGACGTGCCGAGCAGGTCGATGCCGTTGTCGGCGCCGGTCACCTTGATCACCGGATCGGTGCCGATTGCGGTGTTGGCGGTGACCAGGGCACCGGTCACCGGGTTGGTGAAGGTCAAGGCGTGGCTGCCGCCGACCAGGTTGACGCCGTTGGCGAGGTTGATGCCGTTGGCCTCGGTGTAGGTGCCGGACCTCAGCACGACGTAGTCGCCGCTCCCTGCCGGGTTCGCCGCGTTGAAGGCGGCGATCGAGGTGTACGGGTCGGCAGCGGTGCCGAGATTGTGGCTGTTGGCCAGCGCCGTGGCCGAGTTGTCGATGTAGAACACCTGCGGCACGACGCCGACATGGAAGGTCTGGGCGCCTGAGGTGAGCGGCCCGCCGGTGCCGGTGTGGCCGTTGTCGCTGACGTTCAGCGTGACGGTATCCGAGCCGGCGAAGCCGTCATCGCTGTTGTACGTCAGCGTCGCCAGCGCGGTGTTGACCTGTGCGGCCGTGCCGGTCAGCGTCACTGTGTGGCTGTCGTTGTTGGTGAAGCTGGCCAGCCCCGTGGTGGTGAAGGTCAGGTTCGCGTGGCTGGAGGAAATCGTGGCCGTGACGGTGCCGGGGTCAGAATCGACGTCGGCGACCGAAAGGCCTGATATCGCAAAGTCGGTGTGCGAGAACGCAGTGCCGAGCGAATTGTCCGCCGGCACCGCCGCGGTCGGCGCATCGTCCACGGCGGTCACGCTTCCCGTCGTCGATGCCGTCCCGGTGTTGTTGCCGCCATTCGCGGTGCCGCCGTCATCGTGCACGGTCAGGGTATAGGAACGCGCGGTGCTGTCGGGATTTTCGCTGGTATTGTTGAACTGGATCAGGTCGAGCACCGCATTGTAATGCGCCAGCGTGTCGGTGCCGGTGAAGCTGATCGTTTCGGTGCCGGCGGTGCTGGTGATGTCGAAGTGGATCCCGCCGATGTCGCCGCTGGTGCCGGCGTGACCTGCGATCGAGAGCGCGTCCGACGCCTTCAGATTGTTCAGCACGAAGGTCGCATCGGTGATGTTGTTGCCTTCGGCGTCCGAGATCGTCAGGTTTGGCGTGATCGTGACCGGCGTCGAGCTCGAAGCCGGCGTGCCGTTCGGCGGCTCGGAGAATCCGGTGATGGCGCCGAAGGTCACGACGGGCGCGTCGTTGACCGGCGTGACATGGATGGTCGAGGTCGAGGTGTTGCTGTTGGCGCTGCCGTCGTTGACCGTGAAGCTGACGGTGCGATCAGCCCCGGTCGGGTTGTCGCTCGAGTTGAAATAGGTGATCGAATCCAGCGCGGCCTTGTAGTTGGCGACGCTGGAGGAGCCGGTCAGCGTCAGCACGCCGGTCGCGGAGTTGTACGATCCGCTGATGCCGTTCTGGTTGACGAAGCCCAGCACATCCTGGCCGGCGGCGAAGCCGCCGGTGATGGCAACCGTCGCGCTCGACATGCTGGCACTGTCGACGTCGGAGACGTTGACCGACGCATCGATCACGGATGCGGCCTGGTTCTCGGTATAGTTCAGCGTGCCGCCGGCCGTCGTGACCGGCGGATCGTTGACCGGGGTGACATTGATGGTGTCGGTGACCGGCGCCGAGTTGGCGGAGCCGTCATTGGTGATGATGGTGACCGTACGCGCCAGGCCCGACGGATTATCGCTGGTGTTCTGATAGGTCACCGAGGCGAGCGCCGCCTGATATTGGGCAACCGTGGCTGTGCCTGTCAGCGTCAGCAAGCCGGTTCCCGCATTGAACGAGCCGGTGATGCCGTTCTGGGTGGTGAAGGCGAGGACATCCTGGCCGTTGGCGTAGTTGCCGGTAATCTGCACGGTCGCGCCGGTCAGCGTGGTGTTGTCGACGTCTGTTACGGTGATCGCCGGGTCGAACGCGGTCGCGGCCTGGTTCTCGGTGTAGTTCAGCG
Source organism: Bradyrhizobium sp. 6(2017) (assembly GCF_011058295.2). Lineage (NCBI taxonomy): Bacteria > Pseudomonadati > Pseudomonadota > Alphaproteobacteria > Hyphomicrobiales > Nitrobacteraceae > Bradyrhizobium > Bradyrhizobium sp. 6(2017). The sequence goes on from NZ_CP049289.2 coordinate 805,339, forward strand.
TATGGCCGGCGACCACAACGGGCGGGTCGTTGACCGGGGTGACGTTGATGCTGTCGGTCACCGGGCTGCTGTCGAGCGTGCCGTCATTGGCTGTTATCGTGACGGTGCGCGGTGCGCCCGACGGGTTGTCGCTGGTGTTGTGATAGGTCACCGCGGCCAGCGCGGCCTGATAATTGGCGACCGTGTCGGTGCCGGTCAGCGTCAGCGTTCCGGTCGCGGCATTGAACGTGCCGGTGATGGTGGCGGTGTTGGCGAAGGCGAGCACGTCCTCGCCGTTGACGTAGCCGCCGGTGATCTGCACCGTCGCGGACACCAGATTGGCGTCGTCGCCGTCGGTGACGGTGACGGCCGAATCGAGCACGGTCGCGGCCTGGTTCTCGGTGTAGTTCAGCGTGTGGCCGGCGGTGACGACCGGCGCCTGGTCGACAACGACCGCGATGGTGAAGGTCTGCTGGTTGTGCAAGGTGCCGTCGCTGGCATCGACCGTGACGTCATAGGACGGATCAGCAATGTTGATCTTGCTGGGATCGGCGACCGTGACCTTGCCGGTGGCCGCGTTGATGGTGAAGGCGCCGCCGGAGGTGTCGCCGACCAGCGAATAGGTCACGGCGGGACCGTTGACGTCGGTCGAGGATGCCGTCACGCCGGTTCCCGAGCCGGCTGGTGCGCCGACCGCGACCCGGTTGACGCCAGCGTCGCTATCGACCGGGGTCGATGGTGCGACGTCGGTGACGGCGATGGTGAAGGTTTGCGAGTTCGCCAGCGTCCCGTCGCTGGACTGGGCAACGACGGTGTAGCTGCCGCCCGAGCTTTCGAAATCGATCTTGGTGGAATCGGCGACAGTGATGACACCTGTGGTGGCGTTGATGGTGAAGCCGCCGCCAGAGGTGTCGCCGACCAGCGAATAGGTCACCGCCGGGCCGTTGACGTCGGTCGACGACGCGGTGACGCCGACGGTCGAGCCGTTGGCCGCGCCTTCGACGATGGTGTTGGCGGCGGCGTCGGCATCGACCGGGGTCGACGGCGGGGCGTCGGCGACGGCGATGGTGAAGGTCTGCGAGTTCGCGAGCGTGCCGTCGCTGGCCTGCGCAGTCACTGTATAGGCGTGGCCGGGCGCACTTTCGTAATCGAGCTTGGTCGGGTCGGCGACGGTGATGACGCCGGTGGTGGCGTTGATGGTGAAGCCGCCGCCGGAGGTGTCGCCGGTCAGCGAATAGGTGACGGCCGGGCCGTTGATGTCGGTCGACGACGCGGTGATGCCGACCGTGGTGCCGGCGGCGGCGCCTTCGACGACGGCGTTGGCGGCGGCGTTGCTGTCGACGGGGGCCGACGGCGGGGCGTCGTTGACGGCGATGGTGAAGGTCTGCGAATTCGTCAGCGTGCCGTCGCTGGCCGTCGCGGTGACGGTGTAGGCATGCCCCGCCGCGGTCTCGTAGTCGATCTTGCTGCTGTCGGCAACGGTGATGACACCGGTCGCGGCATTGATGGTGAAGCCGCCGCCGGAAGTGTCGCCGGTGAGCGAATAGGTCACGGCCGGGCCGTTGATGTCGATCGCCGACGCGGTGATGCCGACGGCGGTACCGTTGGCCGCGCCTTCGACGACGGTGTTGGCGGCGAGGTCGCTGTCGACCGGGGTCGACGGCGCAACGTCGGTGACACCGATCGTAAAAGTGTGCGAGCTCGCGGTCGTGCCGTCGCTGGCTTGCGCGGTCACCGTATAGGAATGGCCCGCGCCGCTGCTCTCGTAATCGATCTTGGTGGGATCGGCGACAGTGATGACGCCCGTTGTCGCGTTGATGGTGAAGCCACCGCGGGAGGTGTCGCCGATCAGCGCATAGGTCACCGGCGGACCGTTGACGTCGGTCGACGACGCCGTGACGCCGACCGTGGTGCCGGCGGCAGCGCCTTCGGCAACCGCATTGGCGGTGGCATCGCTGTCGACCGGGGTGGATGGCGGGGCTTCGTTGACAGCAATGGTGAAGGTCTGCGAATTGGTCAGCGTGCCGTCGCTGGCGGTCGCCGTCACGGTGTAGGCGTGGCCGGGCGCGGTGCTCTCGTAGTCAATCTTTGTCGGGTCGGCGACGGTGATGACGCCGGTGGTCGCGTTGATGGTGAAGCCGCCGCCGGAGGTGTCGCCGGTCAGCGAATACGTCACGGCCGGGCCGTTGACGTCGGTCGCATGCGCGGTGATGCCGACCGCGGTGCCGACGGCCGCGCCTTCCACCACGGCGTTGGCGGTGGCATCGCTGTCGACCGGCACCGACGGGGCGACGTCGTTGACGTTGATCGTGAAGGTCTGCGTGCTCGCGAGCGTGCCGTCGCTGGCCTGCGCGGTGATGGTGTAGCTGCCGTGCGAGGTTTCGAAATCGAGCTTGGTTGGATCGGCGACGGTGACGACGCCGGTCGCCGCGTTAATGGTGAAGCCGCCGCCCGAGGTATCGCCGACCAGCGAATAGGTCACGGCTCCGCCGTTGATGTCGGTCGCGTGCGCCGTGACGCCGATGGCGGTGCCCACAGCCGCGCCCTCGGTGACCGAGTTGGCGGTGGCGTCGGTATCGGTGGGGGCGGACGGCGGAGCGTCGGTGACGTTGATGGTGAAGCTCTGCGTCGACGAGGTCGCGCCGGCCGTCGCGTGCACGGTGATCGTGTAGGCGTGGCCGGGTGCGCTGCTCTCGAAGTCGAGCTTGGTGGGATCGGCGACGGTGACGACACCGGTGCTCGCGTCGATCTTGAAGCCGCCGCCGGAGCTGTCTGATGTCAGCGAGTAGGTGGTTGCGGGGCCGTTCGGGTCGACCGCGGAGGCGGTAATGCCGACCAGCGTGTTGGCGGCGGCGCCCTCGACGACGGCGTTGGCGGCGACATTGACGTCGACCGGCGTGGAGACCGGCAGGTCGTTGACGTTGATGGTGAAGGTCTGCGAACTGACGCCGCCATGGCCATCGCTGGCCTGCACCGTGATGCTGTAGGCGTGGCCCGGCGCGGTTTCGAAGTCGATCTTGCCGGAATTGGCGACGCTGACGACGCCGGTGTTGGGGTCGATCTTGAAGCCGCCGTTGGAGGTGTCCGCCGTCAGCGAATAGGTGACGCCGGGGCCATTGACGTCGACCGCCGCTGCGGTGATGCCGACCAGCGCGTTGACGGCGGCGCCTTCGTTGACCGCGTTGGCGGTGGCGTTGCTGTCGGTCGGTGTCGAGGGCGGCGCATTGCTGACCGCGATCGTGAAGCTCTGCGACGAGACGAAGATGCCGTCGGTCGCCTGCACATTGACGACATAGCCGCCGCCGGAGCTCTCGAAATCGACCTTGGTGGGGTCGGCGATCGTCACCACGCCGGTATTGGCATCGATCTTGAAACCGCCATGCGAAGAATCGGACGTCAGCGAATAGGTGACCGGCAGGCCGATCAGGCTGTCGGAATGTGCGGTGATATTGACCGAGGTGTTGACGGCGGCGCCTTCAACGACGGTGTTGGCACCGGAATTGATGTCGGTCGGCGCCGACAGGAAGCCGTGGATCGGCGGAAACGGCGTGCCGGGAGGGCAGCCGAGATAGAGATATTGCAGACCATACGCATCGGCGAACGCCTGCGCGGCCGGATCCAGGATGATATTGCCGCTCGGATCAAGATGGAGTTCGGGACGGGTTAAACCACCGATTGTATAGGCGGGTATGGTCGTCATGTGCACTCCTGCAACCGGCGTGGAAGCCAGTCAGTATTTACAATTTTTGGATACGGGGACGTGTGAAGCCGTTCACACGTTGAAGTTGACCAGCCGCGACGGGAGACCGCACCGACTCGCTCGCAATGTGGGAAAGCCGCGATGTCCGCGGAGCCGTGACATCAGCAAGATCAAATGCGCTTGCCATTTACGTAGTCGCCTTCACCACTCACGCCGCGACAAAGTCCGATGAATGTTCGAGAAAATGCGGCGGCCAACAAAATTTCACTGTTTGGCAACCATGACCGTATTGGCGATATTTCCGAGTGTCAATGTGTGTCCGGATGACAGCGCACTGTTAACCACGATTCGACCATGCAGCGGGAGGTAGAGCGCAGGAAAAGGGACCGGTTTTGCCATTTGCGGCCGGAGGTTGTGCGCCAAAAGTCGAATCGGACGCCGTGTGACGAATCTGTGAAACGAATTCGCGTTGTGATTGATTCGGGGCGATCCGTCTGTGATCTCATACCCTCGAAAGGCCAGCCAGTCTGTCCCTTCCCGTCGTCACGGTTTCGCGATCGTGTCGTAAGGCGTTCAGACTACGTAACTATTCGCTTGATCCGGCGCCCATCTTGAACAGACTGGGGGGCGGCTACATCTGTGACGTCCACTGCCGCGACATCACGACGATTCGTCCGCGTTGAATCACTGCAATTTTAGATGCGACTTTGGTAGCCCTGCTTTGGTCGTTCTGGGGGAGAAGGAATTGAGTGCGATTGACAGAACGGAGCGTCCGGCTCTGGTTAACGGCGTCGAACGCGATTCGCTTCGCCGCCATGATTCGCTCCGCCGTCTTGATTCGCTTCGTCGCCTTGGCGGGCTCGGCCTCGCGCCTCTCGGCTTGCTTGCCGCGTTGACGCTCAGTGGCTGCGGCGACAAGAGCGCACAATCGCAGGCCGCGCCGCCGCCGCCGCCCGTGACGGTCGCGCAGCCGGTCAAGCGCACGGTCACCGACTGGGACGAGTTCACCGGCCGCTTCGAGGCGATCGAGGAAGTTCAGGTCCGCGCCCGCGTCGGCGGCTTCGTCAACAGTTTCGAGTTCAAGGACGGTGCGATCGTCCACGCCGGCGATCTGCTCTACACCATCGATCCGCGCCCGTTCGAGGCGGTCGTGCTGCAGGCCCAGGGTCAGCTCGCCGACGCACGCGCCAAGGGGGAGCTTGCCAAACGTGATCTCGAGCGCGGGCTGAACCTGGTGCAGACCAGCGCGGTCTCGGAGCAGGTCGTCGACCAACGCCGCCAGGCATTGCAGGCGGCGCGCGCCGCCGAGACGCAGGCCGAGGGCACGTTGAAAGCCGCGCAGCTCAACGTCGAATTCAGCCACGTGCTGGCGCCGATCACCGGCCGCGTCGGCCGGCATCTGGTCACTCCCGGCAATCTCGTGCAGGGCAGCGAGGGCGGCGCGACGTTGCTCACCTCGATCGTGTCGCTCGATCCGATCTACATCTATTTCGACGTCGACGAGGCGACCTATCAGCGCAACAGCAAGCTGTGGTTCGAAGGCAGGCGGCCGAGCTCGCGCGACACGGCGAACCCGGTGCAGGTGTCGCTGACCGGCGAGACCAAGCCCTCGCATGAGGGCAAGATGGACTTCCTCGACAACCGCCTCGACGTCTCGACCGCGACCTTGCGCAGCCGCGCGATCATTCCGAACAAGGATTTGTCGATCCTGCCCGGCCAGTTCGGCCGTGTCCGCATCATCGGCTCCTCGCCCTATGAGGCGCTGCTGATCCCGGACACCGCCATCGCCACCGACCAGTCGCGCAAGATCGTGTTCGTGGTCAAGGACGACAACACGGTTGAGGCAAGAGCGGTCGTGCTGGGGCCGCTCGATGAGGGCCTGCGGGTGATCCGCGAAGGCCTCAAGGCGGAAGACCATGTGATCGTCGACGGCCTGCAGCGCGCCCGCGTCGGCGCCAAGGTGACGCCGAAAATGGCTCAGGCTCCCGCGGATACCAAGCCAACGGCAGGCGACAAGCCCGCAGCAGGTTCTAAACCATGAATCTCGGCAGGCTTTCCATCAATCAGCCCATCCTCGCGATGGTGCTGTCGATCGTGCTGCTGATTGTCGGCGCGATCGCCTATCCGACGCTGCCGGTCTCGGAATATCCGCAGGTGGTGCCGCCGACCGTCGTGGTGACGACGCAATATCCCGGCGCCTCGGCGCAGACCGTGTCCGACACCGTGGCGGCCCCGATCGAGCAGGAGATCAACGGCGTCGAGGACATGCTGTATCTCTACAGCCAGGCTACCTCGAACGGCCAGCTCACCATCACCGCGACCTTCAAGCTCGGCACCGACCTCGACAAGGCGCAGGTGCTGGTGCAGAACCGCGTCGCGATCGCGCAGCCGCGGTTGCCTGAGGAGGTGCAGCGCAACGGCGTCACCACGCGCAAGAACTCGCCCGACATCCTGATGGTGGTGTTCATGCTGTCGCCCGACGACAGCTTCGACCAGCTTTACATCTCGAACTACGCGTTGCTGCAGGTCCGCGACCAGTTGTTGCGGCTCGACGGCGTCGGCGACATCCAGATCTTCGGCGCGCGCGACTATTCGATGCGGCTGTGGCTCGATCCCGACAAGCTGGCCAATCTCGGCCTGACCTCCACCGAGGTGATTGCGGCGATCCGCTCGCAGAACCTGCAGATCGCGGGCGGCCAGATCGCCGAGCCGCCGATCGCCGACCGCGCCTTCCAGCCCAATTTGGTCTTCACCGGCCGCCTCAAGGATCCCAGGCAGTTCGAAGACATCGTGGTGAAGGCCGGTTCCGACGGCCGCACCGTGCGCCTGCGCGACGTCGCCCGCGTCGAACTCGGCGCGCTGTCCTACACCACCAACAGTTTCCTGCTGCGCAAGTCGGCGGTCGGCATGCTGGTGACGCAGCGGCCGGGATCGAACGCGCTCGCCACCGCCAAGGAAATCTCCGACACGATGGTCAAGCTCAAGGCGAGCTTCCCGAAGGGGCTCGACTACAATATCGGCTACAACCCGACCGAATTCATCGCCCAATCGGTCCATGAGCTGATCAAGACCATCTACGAGGCGATGGCGCTCGTCGTCATCGTGGTGCTGGTGTTCCTGCAGGGCTGGCGGCCTGCGATCATCCCGATCATCGCGATCCCGGTGTCGCTGGTCGGCACCTTCGCGGTGATGGCCGCGCTCGGCTTCTCGATCAACAATCTGACGCTGTTCGGCCTGGTGCTGGCGGTCGGCATCGTGGTCGACGACGCCATCGTGGTGGTCGAAAATGTCGAGCGCCATCTCGAGCACGGCATGTCCAGGCGCGACGCTGCGCTCAAGACCATGGAGGAGGTCGGCGGCGCGCTGGTCTCGATCGCACTGGTGTTGTGCGCGGTGTTCGTGCCGACCGCCTTCCTCGGCGGCATCTCCGGGCAGTTCTTCCAGCAATTCGCGGTGACCATCGCGGTTGCGACCGCGATCTCCTGCTTCTGCTCGCTGACGCTGTCGCCGGCGCTGGCCTCGCAGATCCTGGTCCCGCACGAGGACAAGCGCCCGCCGGCGCGCTGGAACATTATCGCGCGCGGCTGGGACAGCTTCACCGCATTGTTCAACCGCGTGTTTGACCGGTTGGCGCACGGCTATGCGGCGGTGGCCGACTTCGTGATCCGCCACACCGTGGTGATGCTCGCGATCTATGTCGTGCTGATCGGCAGCGCCGGCTGGCTGCTCGCAACCACCTCGCAGGGCTTCATCCCGGCGCAGGATCGCGGCTACGTCATCATCTCGGCGCAGCTGCCGGGCGCGGCGTCGCTGGCGCGCACCACGGCGGTGGTGCGCGAGATCGAGCGGATTGCACTCGATACGCCCGGCATCGTTCGCGTCGCGGCTTTCGCCGGCTTCTCCGGCGCGACGCGTACGCAGGCGGGCAATGCCGCCGCGCTGTTCCCGGTGTTCGATGAGCCGGAGGTACGGCTGAAGAAGGGGCTGACCGCCACGGCGATCACCGCAGAGCTGCGCAAGCGCCTGTCGGTGATCCAGGGCGCCTTCATCATCGTGATCCCGCCGCCCGCGGTGCCCGGCATCGGCACCGGCGGCGGCTTCACGATCCGCATCCAGGACCGGCAGGGCCGCGGCCCCGAGCTGCTGGCCTCCGCCACCGACGAGCTGGTCGGCGCGGCGCGCAAGTCGCCCAACCTGACGTCGGTGTTCTCACCGTTCACCGCCAACACGCCGCAATTGTTCGTCGATATCGACCGCGTCAAGGCGCAGAAGCTCGGCGTGCCGATCGCCAGCATCAACGACACCATCCAGACCTATTTCGGTTCGACCTACGTCAACGACTTCAACCTGTTCGGCCGCACCTATCACGTGACGGCGCAGGCCGACCTGCCGTTCCGCAAGGAGACCACCGACCTCGCGCGACTGCGCACCCGCAACGCCGCCGGCGACATGGTGATGCTCGGCAGCGTCGTGGACTTCAAGGATACCTCCGGCCCCGACCGCGTCGCGCGTTACAATCTCTACGCCGCCTCCGAGCTGCAGGGTGAGCCGGCGCCCGGCACCAGCTCGACGACGGCGCTCAACACCATCAAGCAGCTCGCCGACGCGACGCTGCCGTCGGGCTTCACCTTCGAGTGGACCGACCTGTCCTACCAGCAGGTCACCGGTGGCAACGCCGGCCTCTACGTGTTCCCGATCTGCGTGCTGTTCGTCTACCTGGTGCTGGCCGCGCAATATGGCAGCTGGACACTGCCGTTCGCGGTGATCCTGATCGTGCCGATGTGCCTACTCGCCGCCACGATCGGCGTGCGCCTGATGGGCCAGGACGTCAACATCCTGACCCAGATCGGCTTCGTCGTGCTGGTCGGGCTCGCCGCCAAGAACGCGATCCTGATCGTCGAGTTCGCGCGTGACATCGAGCTCGAGGGCAAGCCACGGCTGGAGGCTGTCATCGAGGCCTGCCGGCTTCGGCTGCGGCCGATCCTGATGACGTCGTTTGCCTTCATCCTCGGCGTGCTGCCGCTGGTGGTGTCGTCCGGCTCGGGCTCGGAGATGCGCCAGGCGGTCGGCGTCGCCGTGTTCTTCGGCATGCTCGGCGTCACGCTGTTCGGCCTGGTCTTCACGCCGATCTTCTACATGGTGGTGCGCAACCTCGCGGAAGGAAAGAACGAGGGCAAGCCGGCGGCGCCCGCGGCCAATGTGGCGGAGTGAGGACGGCAGTCGGTGCTCCGCAGAAGCAAGTCCTTCCCCGTCATCCCCGCGCAAAGGCTTCGCCTTTGTCGCTGGAGGAGCCTGCGAAGCAGGCGTCTCGAAGGGTGCACGGCCACCAGCCGGGCCGTCGACCCTTCGAGACGCGCGTTCCGCGCTCCTCAGGGTGACGGGAAGCTGCAAGTGCTCGCGGAGAGAGCCCATACTATTGGCTGAGCGGGAAGGGATGGGCAGGCGCCGGGTTATAAAATAATGTCGCGCCGATTTTTCCTGATCAAGACTGCTGGGAGAGCATAACGATGAAGTCGGGATTTTTGGCCGCGGTTGCGGCGTGCAGCCTGATGCTTGCGGCGCCGGCGATGGCCCAGGGCGTCAAGATCGGTATCCTGAACGACCAGTCCGGCGTCTACGCCGACTACGGCGGGAAGTATTCGCTCGAGGCGGCACGGATGGCGGTCGAGGATTTCGGCGGCGAGGTGCTGGGCCAGAAGATCGAGATCGTCACCGCCGACCACCAGAACAAACCGGATCTCGCGACCGCGATCGCGCGGCGCTGGTACGAAGTCGAGAACGTCGACATGATCACCGAGCTCACCACCTCGTCGGTCGCGCTCGCGGTGCAGGAGCTGTCGAAGGAAAAGAAGAAGATCGACATCGTGGTCGGCGCGGCGACCTCGCGCATCTCGGGCGATGCCTGCACGCCCTACAGCTTCCATTGGGCCTATGACACTCGCGCGCTCGCCGTCGGCACCGGCGGCGCGCTGACGGAGGCGGGTGGCAACACCTGGTTCTTCCTGACCGCCGACTACGCCTTCGGCTACGCGCTGGAAAAGGACACCAGCGACATCGTCGCCTCGAAGGGCGGCAAGGTGGTCGGCTCGGTCCGCGTGCCGCTCAACTCGTCGGACTTCTCGTCGTTCCTGCTGCAGGCGCAGAGCTCGAAGTCGAAGATCATCGGGCTTGCCAATGCCGGGCTCGACACCACCAACTCGATCAAGCAGGCCGCCGAGTTCGGCATCGTCAGGGGCGGCCAGAAGCTCGCCGGCCTCTTGATGACGCTGTCGGAGGTGCACGGTCTCGGGCTGGAGGCGGCCCAAGGCCTCGTGCTCACCGAGGGCTTCTATTGGGATCACGACGACGCCTCGCGCGCCTTCAGCGAGCGCTTCATCAAGCGCACCGGCCACATGCCGAGCATGATCCATGCCGGCACCTATTCGGCGACGCTGAGCTACCTCAAGGCCGTGAAGGCGGCCGGCACCAAGGACAGCGAAGCGGTCGCGGCGAAGCTGAAGGAGCTGCCGGTCGACGACGCCTTTGCCAAGGGCAAGGTGCTCGCCAACGGCCGCATGGTCCACGACCTCTATCTGTTCGAGGTCAAGAAGCCGTCGGAATCGAAGAAGCCGTGGGACTATTACAAGCAGCTCGCCGTGGTGCCTGGCGACAAGGCGTTCTTCAGCGCCAAGGAGAGCGGCTGCCCGCTGACGAAGTAACGCGCGCATCCAATGGTGGTGTCGTCCTGGCGAAAGCCAGGACCCATTACCACCAGCGGATGTCGTTTTAGCAAGCTGGGGCCGTTAGTCCCGTCAATTACCTTGCCTTGTGGTTATGGGTCCCGGCGTTCGCCGGGACGACGGCGGAGTATGTGGCGCCCTCAATGGATCAGCCGCCACACCGCGCCGCCGATCGCGCCGACCCACAACACGATGCACGCCGTTGCCTGGATGCCAAAACCGCGGCTGCGCTTTGCCACCGCCTCGCGATAGCCGGTGAAGTAGACGATGCGGCCGATCACCCAGAGCGCGCCGATGGCTGCGGCTGCGGCGTCGCTGACATAGATCGCGAACAGCCAGAGCGACGGCAGGAAGATAGGCATCCATTCCAGCGTGTTCATCTGGATGCGGAAGATGCGCTCGAAATCCGGATGGCCCGAGATCGCCGGCAGCTTGACGCCATAGGCGACACGGGCGCGCGCGACCTCGATCGAGGTGAAGAAATAGAACGCGACGGCAAGGCAGGTGACGATGGCCGTGTAGTGGTACATGTCAGGCGTGTCCTCTTGTTCCGTTGGCCCCGATGTCATGACGGGGCAGCAGCGACCGGTGTGACGGGCAGAGCGATTATCAGCGACGTCGGAACTGCATTCCCTCCCCCGCAAGCGGGAGAGGTGCAGTGCGTTTGCCGCCCAGCTGATTCAAACTCATTCCGCCCTAGTACCCGGTCATCTCAAGATAGCCGATTCCGGCGTGGCTTCCCGTGAAGCGGATCGGGCCTTCCCAATAGGGGAAGCTGGTTCCCATCCAGCTCTTTGGATTGAGCGGCGTGGTCTCGATGACAAGGCCGCGCGCAGGCAGGCTGACGCGCCACGATGTCGGCAGCTTGCGGCCGTCGATCTCGGTGATCGCAACCGGCGCGATGCTGTTGCCGCTGGCCGCGATCTCGGTCGAGCGGCCGTCCGGCGTGATCCAGTTGCCGAACAGGTTCTCGCGGCCGTCCTTCTGGCGCAGCCGGTACAGCATCAGCTTCTCGTCGCCGGGCAGATGCAGCGAGAACCAGTCCCAGCCGGTCTGGTCTGATGCGAGCGGCTGGCTGCTCCATTCGCGGTCCATCCACGCCATGCCTGTGACCTCGACCGGTCTGTCGTCGATCACGATGCGGCCGGACGCCTTGTAGAACGGCTGGCTGTAGTAATAGGAGGCCTGTCCGCGATCCGACTTGCGGCTGTAGCCATGATCACCCTGCAGCACGAGCGGACGGTCGGCGGCAAGCCGGAGCGTGGCGCTGAAGTCGGCGGCAGAGGCCTTGAGCTCGAGCGGCGCGACGGTCTGCGCATCGAACGCATCGAGGCCGCGGATTTCCCAGGCATCGATCCAGGCGCGGAACGGCGTGGCGTCGACACCGGCCTGCCCAACGCCGCCGCGCGCAAAGGTCTCGCTGAAGCGATGCGTGGTGGCGCTGGTCACGGCGGCATGGCCCATCCAGACCTGCTGGTTGGCCCAGCCCTCGACCGCTCCGCCCGGCTTCATGGCCTGGCGGAACAGCGTCCACTGCGTGCCATAGGCTGCGCCATTCGAGTCGGACAGGTTCGCGGTGACGTACCACCACTCGATCCGGAATTCCGGATGCGGGCCATGATCGGCGGGAAACGTGAACTGCTTGCCCGGCGTGACGGCGGCAAATCCCTCGGCATTCTCGCCGAGCCCGGCAAAGCCCTGCGCAAAACTCTTGCCGCCAAGGGCAAGCGCCAGCGCGCCGCCGGCAAACGCACGGCGCGTGATGGTGCCGCTAGCGCTCATTGGCGAAGATCCGGATCAGGCTGGCCGGCTGCATGCGCGCCAGTCTAGCGACCGGCATCGCCGCCGCACAGAGCGCGGCGGCCATCGCCACCGCGAGCAGCTCGATCAGCTGCAGCGGGAAGATTTGGAACGGCAGCCGCCAGCCGAACGCTTTCACATTGACGATCGCAAGCAGGCACCACGCGACCAGCAGGCCGAGCGGCAGCGCGAACAGCGCGGTGATCGCCGCGACCGCCATGGTTTTCAGCAGTTCGAGCGCCGCGAGCCGCCGTCGCGTCAGGCCGATCGCCCACAGCGGCGCAAGCTGCGGCAGCCGTGAATTGGCGAGCGTCAAGAGGCTGGTCAGGAGCGCAATGCCGGCGACGCCGAGGGTGAAGGCGTTGAGCGCCGCGGTGACCGAGAAGGTGCGGTTGAACACCCGCCTGGATTCCGTCTTCATCCTGGCCTGGTCGGCGACGTTGCGGTCGTCGAGGCCGAATTTCTCCTGCAGCGCCGTGATCAGCGGCGCAATCCTGTCGGGCGCGACGCGCAGGCCCATCCGCGTCATCGGCGTCTGCGGGAAGCGCCGCGTCAGCGCGGCAAAGTTGACCGCGATCTGGCCCTTGGGGTTGCCGTAATCGGCATAGATGCCGACGATCTCGAGCGGCCAGGTGCCGCCGGGGGCGGGCACTTCGATGTGGTCGCCGAGGCCAAGCTTCATCCGTCGCGACAGCTGCTCGCTGACCAGACAAGTGTCGCCCGGACGCAGCCTGACCCAAGCATTGGCGGTGCTCTCGAGCAGCGGCCAGTTGTCGCGATAGGTGGTGTGGTCGGGCAGGCCGAGCACCTCGATCGGCGCGCCGCCGAGCTGGGCGTCGGCGCGGCCGCCGGGCAGGATCGCCTCGACCTCAGGCCGGTCGCGCAGCCATGCCTTGATCTCCTTCGCCTGGGTATCGCTGGCGGCGCTGATATAGACGTCGGCGGCGAGCCGGCCATCGAGCCAGACCAGGAAGGTGCGGCTAAAACTTTCCACCATGGTGCCGACGCCGACATTGACGGCGAGTGCGAGCAGCAGCGCCATCAGCGCCAGCGACAGGCCCGACAATTGCTGGCGGCTGTCGGCCCAGAACCAGATGCTAACAGGCGCTCGCGCGCTACGCTGGCCGAATGCGAGCGCGATTTGCAGGACCATCGGCAGGATCAGCGCTGCGCCGAGCATCAGCGCGGCCAGCACGGCAAAGCCCGCGATCAGGGAATCGCCGAACTGGATCAGGCCGGCGGCGACCGCAAACACCGCGAGCGCCGCCGCGCTCTGGAGCATGAGCCAGCGCCGCTGCGCCTGCTGCCAGGCCTGCGGCTGCGCGGTCGCCAGCACCGGCATCCGGATCGCCTTGGCGAGGCTCGCGGCCGCCGCGGCGAGCGCGCCGAAAATGCTGATCGCGATGCCGGCGAACCACCAGACGGGTTTGAGCGACAGCTGTCCCGGAATCTGCGCGCCATAGAGCCCGCGCAGGGACGCTGCGACATCCGGCAGCAAAGCCGCCGCGATGAAATAGCCGCATACCAGTCCAATGAGACCGGCGATCAGGGCCAGCGACACCAGCTCGATCACCAGCACGGTGTTGAGCATCCGCGCCGAGACGCCGCAGGCGCGCAGCGTCCGCAGCATCGGCAGCCGCTGCTCGAAGGCGAGCCCGATTGCGGAGTTGACGATGAAGAGGCCGACGAAGAACGACAGCAGGCCGAAGGCGGTAAGGTTGAGATGGAAGCTGTCGGTCAGGCGTTCGAGGTCGCTCTCCGTGCTCGGCTCGACCAGACGCAGCTTGTCACCCGCCACGCTCTCAAGCGTGCCATGCGGCGCTTTGGCCTTGCCGACCAGCAGGCGCGAGACTTGTCCGGGCATTTTCAGGATGTCCTGCGCGATGCCGATGTCGACGACCAGCGCGCCGGGCGCGAGCTCGGCCTGCACGCGCAGCGGCGGCAAGCTCATGCCGTTGGCCTGCGGCCGCTCGCCTTCCTTGAGGCCGAGATCGCGCAGCGTCTCAGGCGCCACCAGCATTTCGCCTGGAGGCGTGACGAAGGATTGCAGGTTGCCGCGGCCGATCGTCGGCGCGTTGCCGACCTCGGACGGCAGGGTCACCGGCTCGACGCCGAGCATGCGGAAGCCGCGCCCGTCGATCTGGACGCGGCCTTCCAACATCGGCGACACCGGCCAGCCGGCTCGGCGCAGATCGACGAACAGTTTTTGCGGGAAGGTCGCGCTGTCGCTGGCGACCAGCATCGCGGTGCGCGAACCGCCGAAGGTCGCGGCGGCGCGGTCATAGGCGATGCGGGCCTGCTGGTTCAGCGCCTGCACGCCGCTCCACAGCGCGGTCGCCGAGATCAGCCCGATCAGCAGCGTCGCGAGTTGCATCGGATGCCGCCGCCAATGGCTGAGCAGCACGGCGAGGATCCAGAGCGCGCGCCTCACGCAATTACTCCGGCATGCAGATTGACCTGGCGGTCGAGCGTTGCGGCGAGCCGCGCGCTGTGGGTGACCATCAGGAAGCCGCAGCCGGTGCGCGTCACCAGATCGCGCGCAAGTCGCAGCACCTCGTCGGCAGTGTCCTCGTCGAGATTGCCGGTCGGCTCGTCGGCGAGCAGCAACAACGGCTTCGGCGCCAGCGCACGGCCGATCGCGACGCGCTGCTGCTGGCCGCCGGACAATTGCTCGGGATAGCGCTTCAGGAGGGTTTTCAGCCCGAGTCGCTCGACCAACTCGTCATGCCAGGCGGCATCGTGGCGGCCGGCGATGCGCGACTGGAACACCAGGTTGTCGGCAACCGTCAGGCTCGGGATCAGGTTGAACTGCTGGAACACGAGGCCGAGCCGGTCGCGGCGCAGCTCGGCGCGGCCGGCATCGTTGAGCTGGGAGACGACGGTATCGGCGAGCCTGATCTCGCCGCCGTCGGCGGCATCGAGCCCTGCGATCAGATGCAGCAGCGTGCTCTTGCCGCTGCCGGATTCACCCGACAGCGCGACGCTCTCGCCAGTCGCAACCGCGAGGTCGACGCCGCGCAGCACCGCGACGTCTTCGCCGGCAGAGCGATAACTCTTGGTCAGGCCGGTGACGCGAAGCACCGCGGCGGTCTGGTCAGATGAAGCGATGGCCGTGCCTCATTCAAGGCTTCTGGTATTTCAGGACGAACTCGTCGATCGGCACCGGTGCCTTGAAGACGGGAATGTCCTTGGGGTCCTCCGCATGATGCAGGAAATCGCCCTCGGCCACCAGCTTGAAGCCGGCGGCCTCGATCTCCTGCTTCAACGTGCTCTCCTCGATCCGGTGCAGCGTCTTGGCGACATTGGTGCCGTCGCCCGGCTTGGCCGAGTGGTCGGCGATCACCAGAAAGCCGCCCGGCTTGAGCGCGGCGAACATCTTCTTGTTCATCGCGGCGCGGTCGACCGGCAGATAGGTGATGTCGTGATAGAAAAAGAAGAAGGTGATCATGTCGAGGTTTTGGGCCTCGGGCGGGATCGGGTCGTCATAGTCCCGCACCACATGGACGACGTTCTTCATCGCGGGCGCCTTCGCGCGAATGTCGAACTTGTCCTTCACGAAGCGCTCGAGGACGGCTGCGGAATCCTGCGCGTAGACCTTGCCCGACGGGGCGACGGTGCGCGCCAACAGTTCGGTGCTGTAGCCGGCGCTCGCCGCCATGTCGAGGATGGTCATGCCGGGCTTGACGCCGGCAAAGGCGAGCATCTTGGCCGGCTGGCGGCGCTGGTCGACCTGGCGATCCGCATCGCTGCGGTCGGGCGCGGCGACGATTGCCGCATAGTCGGGAGCGGCCGCATCCTGTGCGCGGACTTGAGGCACGGCGAGCAGCGCGGCGGACACAAGTGCAACGCAGGCGGCCGCGCGTAGGATCGATTTGTTCATGAAATAACCCCGGGCTTTTCGTTGGCCCCGAACATAGCAGGGAGGACATGACAGATCACCGCTTCACGGGCGTGACGACGCGATCGTGATCGGGCCGTTAGCGGCGCGCCGGGGCGTGCGACCCCGGGAAAATGCGTTGTTGCGTTGCTCGGCGAGGCGTGGCTAGCATCGCCAATTGGGGCCGATTTTACGAAGCCAAAAAACGAAACGACGGGGAGCCAGACATGACCACGCAACCGACGCCCGGAGGGATGTCGAAGGGGACGCCCAAAGGCGCCTGGACAATCACCTTCCTGCTGTTCCTGTTCATGGTGGTGAACTTTGCGGACAAGATCGTGGTCGGGCTCGCCGGCGTACCGATCCGCAAGGAGATGGGTCTCACCCCGGAGCAATTCGGCGATCTCGGCTCGGCCTTCTTCATCCTGTTCTCGATCTCGGCGATCGTGGTCGGCTTCATCGTCAACCGCGTCGATACGCGCTGGGTGCTGCTGATCCTGGCGGTGATCTGGTCGCTGGCGCAATTTCCGATGATCGGCACCGTCAGCTACACGACGCTGGTGATCTGCCGCATCATCCTCGGTGCCGGCGAGGGACCGGCCTTCGCGGTCGCCGCGCACGCTATCTACAAATGGTTTCCGGATGAGAAGCGCACGCTGCCGACCGCGATCCTGTCGCAGGGCTCGGCGTTCGGCGTGATCCTCGCGGTGCCCGCGCTGAACTGGATCATCGTCAATCACAGCTGGCATCACGCCTTCGGCGCGCTCGGCATCGTCGGCCTGATCTGGACCGTCGCCTGGTTCGCGTTCGGCAAGGAAGGGCCGCTGGTGTCGACAGCGGCCGCCGTCGCCGACGAGCAGCGGATTCCCTACAGGAAGCTCCTGACCTCGCGCACCTTCATCGGCTGCGTGGTCGCGACCTTCGGCGCCTATTGGGCGCTGTCGCTCGGGCTGACCTGGTTCACCTCCTTCATCATCGAAGGACTCGGCTTTTCGCAGCAGCAGGCCGGCTTCGTCTCGATCCTGCCCTGGATCTTCGGCGCGACCATCGTGCTGCTGACGGGGTGGATTTCGCAGCTGATGCTGGCGCGCGGCTTCACCACCCGCGGCGCGCGCGGCGTGCTCGGCGCGACGCCCTTGATCGTCGGCGGCTGCATTCTCGCGACGCTGCCCTATGCGCCGCCGGGCGGGCTGATGATCGCGCTCCTGGTGATCGGCTCCGGCCTGTGCGGCTCGATCTATGTGGTGTGCCCGCCGATGCTCGGCGAGTTCACGCCGGTGTCGCAGCGCGGCGCCGTGATCGCGATCTACGGCGCGCTGTACACCATCTCCGGCATCCTGGCGCCGATGGTGATGGGCAACGTGATCCAGCACGCCGCCACGCCGATGGCGGGCTACATGACCGGCTTCACCATCAACGCCGCGATCATGGTGGGCTCGGGCGTGCTCGGATTGCTGCTGCTGTGGCCCAACACCGAGCGCGCGCGGCTGACGGGCACGGCGCAGCCGGCGGGCACGATCAAAGGCGCGATGTCGCCGACGTAAGGCGGGGCGGCTCTAGCAACTCGCTCCACTTCGCCTCTCCCCTTGTGGGAGAGGCCGGATCGCATGCAGCGGAGCGCAATGCGATCCGGGTGAGGGGTTGCGGTCTCTCAAGGGACTGAGTTCGCTGAGGCAAACCATTCACCCGGATTTCCCGCTGACGCGCGAAATCCGGCCTCTCCCACAAGGGGAGAGGCGGGAGTTTGCCGCGACGGCCTTTTGTCAGTTCAACCGCTGCGCGCCGCGCACGAGCTTGCCCGGTCGCGCGCCGGTGGCCTTGCCTTCGCGCTGGGTCACCACGCCGGACACGATGGTGGCGTCGTAGCCGTCGACCTGCTGCAGCAGGCGGCGGCCGCCGACCGGAAGGTCGTAATGCACCTTCGGCGGATGCAGATGCAGGCGGTCGTAATCGATCACGTTGACGTCGGCCTTGAAGCCAGGGGCGATCACGCCGCGATCATGCAGGCCGACCGACAGCGCGGTCTTGCGCGACTGCGCCGCGATCACGAACGGGATCGAGAGCTTCTCGCCGCGGCTGCGGTCCCGCGTCCAGTGCGTCAGCAGATAGGTCGGGAAGCTGGCGTCGCAGATGATGCCGCAATGCGCGCCGCCATCGGACAGGCCGGGCACGGCGCTCGGCTCGCGCAGCATCTCATGCACGGCATCGAGATTGCCGTCGGCATAATTCAGGAACGGCACATAGAGCATCCCGCGGCCCTCGTCGGTCAGCATCGCGTCATAGGCGAGCTCTTCCGGCTGCCGGCCCTGGCGCCGCGCCTGCGGGCCGAGCGCGTTCTCCGGCGGCTGCTCATAGTCCGGCGGATTGCCCAACAGATACATCTTGTCGTAGTTCGGCCGGAAGAACAGCGGATCGTCAGTCGCCGTCGCGCTTTCGCTCAGGATCGCTGCGCGCACCTCGGGCCGGCGCAGATGGGTCAGCCGTTCGGCCAGCGGCAGCTTTGCAATGGCACGGTAGCTCGGATGGGTCTGGAACGGGTTGCGCGACAATTCCAGCCCGAGCAATAGCCCGACCGGCCGCGCGGCGATCTGGGTCGTGATCGACAGGCCGCGCGCGGCGGCTTCGTTGATGGTGTCCATGGTCTGCCGCCAGCGCCGCGGCGCCTTGTCGGCCTGCGCCACCGAAAACGAGATCGGGCACTTTGTGTTTTCAGCGACCCGCAGCATCATCGGCAGATCTTCGTGCACGGTGCTCTGGTCGAGCACGAATTGCAGCACGCTGCGGCCGACGCCGTGCATCGCGCCGGCGATCGCGGTCAATTCATCTTCGCCGGCTTTCAAGGTCGGCGTGTAGTCACCTGTCGAGGTGCGGTGGTTGAGCGTGCGCGAGGTCGAGAAACCCAGCGCGCCTGATCGTACTGCGTCGCCGGCGAGCGCCGCCATCGCCTTGTTGTCGTCAGGCGTTGCGGGATCGCGGCGCGCGCCGCGCTCGCCCATCACATAGACGCGCAGCGCCGCATGCGGCAGCTGTGCGCCGATGTCCATGTCGAAGCTGCGCTTCGACAGCCACTCCATGTAGTCGGGGAAGCTTTCCCATGCCCAGGGAATGCCGGCGCTCAGCACCGGCTCCGGGATATCCTCGACGCCTTCCATCAGCTGGATCAGCCTGACGTGATCGCTCGGCCGGCACGGCGCGAAGCCGACGCCGCAATTGCCCATGATCGCCGTGGTGACGCCGTTCTGCGACGACGGCGTGATGTCCTGGCTCCAGGTCACCTGACCGTCGTAATGGGTGTGGACGTCGACGAAGCCGGGCGCGACCAGCTTGCCCTTGGCGTCGATCTCTTCCCTGCCTTTTGCGGAGACCTTGCCGACTTCGGTGATCTTGCCGCCAGAGATCGCGACATCGGCTTCATAGAGGTCACCGCCCTTGCCGTCGGCGATGGTGCCGCCGCGGATCACGAGGTCTGGGGTCGAGGTCATGGCGTGTCATCCCGAGGCTGTTCTTGGTTGCCGGCATCATGGGTGCCCCCTTGATGCTGTCAACCATCGCCGATGAAGCTCTGGGATGCGCTGGCGACGATTTGCCAGCGAGGATCGAATGCGACCGCCCGGCGGAAATTTGTTCCGCGACGGGTCGATGACCGCCGCCGCGGCAGCCGCGTGCAAACCTAGCGGGCGCCGAAGAAGGCTGTCTTCTGGGTCTCCTCGGCCTGCAGCCTGGCGCGCACCCGCATGAGGTCCTTCCAGCCGATATAGCCGACCAGGCGCTGATCGTCGCGCGAGATCACCGGCAGATGCGAGACGTTGACCTGCATCAGGCGGTCGGCGAGCCGGTCGAGATATTCATCGGGATAGGCGACGGTGATCTTGCTCCCCGCCAGCAGCTGGCTCAGCGTCGTGGTGCGATGCTTGCCGGCGCGGCGCCAGCGCAGCACGGACGGCGGGTCGATCACCCCGAGCACGTGATGGTTGGCATCGACGACCGGAAAGCTCGGATGACCGGTCTTCGGGTTGGTCAGGAAGGCTGCCGCGCCGTGCAGCGTCATGGTGTCGGAAACGGTCTCGACCGCCTTGGTCATCACGTCGCGCACGCGCGTCAGCGCGAAGGGATCGACGCGGTACTCGCGCACCAGATGATGGCCGCGCCGCGCGACCTTCTCCGTCAGGATCGACCGCCGCATCAAAAGCACCGTGACGCCATGCGCGGTGCCGCAGGCCGCGATCAGCGGCAGCAGCACATGGGTGTTGCCGGTGAGCTCGACGGCGAAGAAGGTCGCGGTCAAGGGCGAGCGCATAGTGCCGCCCATCGTCGCCGCCATCGCCAGCAGCGCCCAGAAGCCGGGGCTCGCGGCAGGCAAATAGCCGCTCAGCACCGTTCCCATCGCGCCGCCCATGATGAGCAGCGGCGCCAGCACGCCGCCCGACGTGCCCGAGCCGAGCGCGACCGACCAGATCACGGCCTTCACCACGAGCAGCAGCAGTGCGGCCTTCAGCACCACCTCGCCGCTCAGCATTGCGGCAAGATTGTCATAGCCGACACCGAGCGCTTGGGGTTCGATGAGCCCGCCGAGGCCCACGACCAGGCCGCCCATCAGCGGCCACCACATCCAGTGGATCGGCAGCTTCAGGAAAATGTCCTCGCAGCCATAAACCAGCTGAGTGAGCACGCCTGACAGCAGCCCCGAGAGGATTCCGATCAGCATCCAGGCGCCGAGCTGCAGCACCGAGATGTCGACGCCGCCCGTGAACGGGAACAGCGGCGCCGGCATGTGCAGGAAGGTGCGTCCGACCGCGGCCACCACGGCGGCGACGGTGACGGGAATGAAGCTGCGCGGCGTCCACTCGAACAGCAGCAGTTCGACGGCGAGCATGATCGCGGCGATCGGTGTGCCGAACACCGTGGTCATGCCGGCGGCGGCGCCAGCCACCAGCAGGGTCTTGCGCTCGTTGTCCGTCACCGGAAGCATCTGCGCGATCAGCGAGCCGATCGCGCCGCCGGTCATGATGATCGGGCCCTCGGCGCCGAACGGACCGCCGGTGCCGATCGACACCGCCGACGACAATGGCTTGAGGATCGCCACTTTGGGGTCGAGCCGGGAACGGCCGAGCAGAATCGCCTCGATGGCCTCCGGAATGCCGTGGCCGCGGATCTTCTCGCTGCCGAAGCGCGCCATCAGGCCGATGATCAGCGCGCCCGCGACCGGCACCAGCACGGTCCAGAGACCGAGCGGCGAATCCTGCAATTTCAGATCGGCGAAGCTGAACCGGCCGAAATAGGCGATGTTGGTGGCGAGCTTGATCAGTTGCAGCAGTCCCGCCCCGGCCAGCACGCCGGCGCCGGCGACAAACACGGCGATCGCCGAGATCACCACGACCCGCGGATCGGTGGTGAAATCGCTCAGAAGGTGACTGGCCTTGTCGCCGATCTTGGAGGCGTTGTCGGCGGAGGCGCTCGATTTGGTGGAAATGACGCTCATGGGTGGCGTAAGGCTCTGACGAAGTGGACGCCGGGCGTCATATCGCATTGCGATATAATTACAAGCGGGAGACATCGAATGGCAGCGTTGAAAAGGCCTGCGAAATCGCCGGCCAGGAACCGGAAGCGGGTTCCCAGCCAGGCCGATTACGAGGCGCTGTCGCAGTTTCGCTATCTGATCCGGTGTTTTCTGGAGTTCAGCCAGGACGCCGCGAAGGCCGAGGGGCTGACGCCGCGGCAGCATCAGGCCCTGCTGGCGATCAAGGGATATTCCGGCGGCGGGCCGGTCACGATCGGCGATCTGGCCGAGCGGTTGCGGCTGCGTCACCATACCACGGTCGAGCTGGTCGACCGGCTGTCCGAGGCCGGATTGGTCGAGCGCGTGCTCGATCCCGCCGACCAGCGGCGAGTGCTGCTGAAACTAACCGGCCTTGCGGCCGATCATCTCGCCGAACTGTCTGCGGTTCATCTCGACGAGCTGTCGCGGATCGAGCCGCTGCTCAAACAGGTACTGTCGCGGCGGTCGGGCTGACCGCGTCGCGTGCACAATGCATCGCGCGTCAGGCGCGCGGGCTCGCGGTCCCGGCCTGATATCCTGGAACCTGTTGCTTGCGTTGGATGAACAAGCATCGAAAACGCGTGGCGCGCGTTTCTCGCCCTTGGATGGCGGCGCAACCCACTTCAACTTCACCGCGTGAGTTCAGGCACAATTCGTGGCAATGCACGCTGCCGTGCAAGGGATATGCCTTGTCATTGTCATGAAACCTTCATACACCAAGCTGGGGGCGATATCATTGAATGAGCGGCAGCCGGTCGTGATTGATGCGGGCAGTGCCATTGCCGTCGGGCATGGCGATCAGGCGGAAATCGAACTCAAGCTGCTTGCGCCGCAAGGAAGCCTCGAAAAACTGCGCGAGGCACCCTGCATCGTGCAGCATGCGCGCAATCGCGGCGCGTTTCACCGGCTTGAAACGGTCTATTACGACACGCCGGAGCGACTGCTGTTTCAGCATGGCATGTCCTTGCGCGTGCGACGCAGCGGCAAGACCTTCATCCAGACGCTGAAGCTTTCACCGAATGGCGCGCAGCCTCTGATGCGACGCCAATGGGAAGCGCCGGTTGAAGGCATCGCCCCTGATCTGGCGCGACTCCCCGTCGACGAGGTCGGCGATCCCGTGGCGGCGCTGAGCAACGACGCGCTGGTGGCGGTTTTCGCGACCAAGGTGCGCCGGCACGCGCGGCAGCTCGATCTGCCCGATGCGTCGGTTGAAGTCGCATTCGATGAGGGGACGATCGAGGCCGATGCGCGCCAGGAGGTCCTGTCGGAAATCGAGCTTGAACTGAAGAGCGGCAATGCCGGCGTCCTGTTCGATCTCGGAGCGCAGCTGCTCGACGCTGCGCCGCTGCAGATTGGCACGCGCAGCAAGGCGGAACGCGGCTATGCGCTTGCGTTTGATGTCGCGCCATCGGCAGCAAAAGCCGAGTTGTCAGGCATCACGGCGGAGCTTGTGGTCGACGACGTCATCGCACTGCTGGTGGGCTCCTGCTGGCATCATCTTTTGAAAAACCACGCGGTGGCCGAGCAGGGATCGGACCCCGAAGGCGTGCACCAGATGCGGGTGGCCCTGCGGCGCTTGCGGACGATCTGTGCGCTGTTCCGGCGCGACATTCCGTCGCCGGCATTTCTGGCGGTCAACACCGAAGCACAATGGCTGATGCGGCAACTCGGCCGGGCCCGGGATTGGGACGTCTTCGCCAAGGAGACGATCGCCCGCCTGGCCGGCGCGGCTCCGGATATCGACCTGGATGGCCTCCGCCAGGCGGTCGAACAGCAGCGGAAGTCGAGCTACGGCGCCTTGCATGGCGTTCTGGCCGATCCCCGTTGCAGCCGCTTCCTGCTCTCGCTGGGGCAGGTGGTGGAACGCCGCAGCTGGCGCAACGAGATCGACAGCGAAGCGCTGGCCGTCCTGTCGCAACCAATGCCCGTGCTCGCCGACAAAATCCTGGAACGATTGCATCGCAAGACGTTGAAGCGTGGGGCGCGCTTCCGGCGGCTCGATATCCATGCGCAGCACAATCTCAGAATCAACCTCAAGAAGCTGCGCTATGCGGCGGAATTCTTCCTGCCGCTTTATGCCGCGCACGCGCCGGCGAAGCGCTACGTGAAGCGGCTCGCCGGGCTGCAGGCCAGTCTCGGGCGGGTGTGCGACATCGGAAGCACGCGCACGCTGCTCCATGCCATCCGGCAGGACGACCAGCCTGCGCTTCATCTCGGCATCGGCGCGATGGCCGGCTGGCTGGCCCGCGATCAGATCGCGGTGGCGAAGACGCTGCGCAAGAGTTGGCGGCGGTTCAAGACGACGCCGGCATTCTGGGGCCGGTGAGTTTGGCAGCGGCAGTCATCGGCCGCGCCTCTTCCTGGAGGCTAGCTCGATGCGCGGTGAGTCCACCGCGCCATCAGGGCATCGGAGGTCGGACTTCGTCATCGGGCGAAACGGGCTCCGACGACGCGCCGGCTTCAGCGTCGCGCAAAGCTGTTTCCTGAGTAATCGGAATATGCGGCACGCTGCTGACCACGACCGGATTGTCGTCGTCGGCGTGGCTCATGAGTGTTTCAAGAAAGAGAAAAAATTTCTCTGAAAGCACAGCAACCTCCCCCGGTTCGGAAGAGTCACAATTAAGCTAGTCCTCCCAGGCGGCAGGCACCAGTCGTTATGGTGGGAAATCCCGTCAACAAACGGCGATTGTTGGCAGTTCGCGGGGCGGAGCGATCCTGCGGGGTTGCCTAGCGGGGCTACGCCCGGATTGTAGCCTCGGAGGCCTGCGGCTTGCGCTCGGTGACCAGCGCAAGCAGCACGGTCAGCACCATGAAGCCCACCGAGGCGCCGAACACCCAATGCGGCATGTGCTGGTCCATGATCCAGCCGAACAGCAGCGGGCTGACGATGCCGCCGAAGTTGAAGCCGGTGGAGACGATGCCGAAGGCGCGGCCGGCGGCGCCGGGAGGCGCGGCGTTGCGCACCATCATGTCGCGGGACGGCGCGATCACGCCGCCAAGGAATCCGGCGAGCCCCATCGCCAGCGTGAGCGCGACAGGCGGCAGGTCCATCAGCGCGATCAGCAGGACGAGCGCGGCATTGATCGCAAAGCAGGCCGCCGCGACCTGGCTGTGACGATGGGTCCAGTCGGCGAGATAGCCGCCCGCCAGCACGCCGGCGGCGCTGGCGCCGAGGAACGCGGTCAGCGCGATATTGGCGGTCGAGAACGACGCGCCGTAACCGCCCATCAGCGCCACCACGCCAAAATTGTTGATGCCCGAGGTCGACAGGCTGAGCAGCGTGAAGAACGCGGTCAGCACCATCAGCGCCGGCGTGATCACGCTCGTCTTCTGTGAGGCGTGGTCCTTGGCCTTGTTCCTGTTGGCGCCGGCATCGGGAATGCCGAGCACGATCAGGAACAGCGCCACCAGCGGACCGACCGCGCCGGCCACGATCAGTGCGCCGAGGCCGCCGATCGAGGCGACCAGCGCCGCCATGATCGCGGGCGCGACCGCGCCGCCGAGGAAGCCGGCAAAGGTGTGGATCGAGAAGGCGCGGCCCATCCGCGCCTCGTCCATATGGGCCGAGAGGATCGCGTAGTTAGCCGGATGATAGACGCTGTTGGCAAGCCCAAGCAGCACGGCGCAGACGATCAGCGAGGGATAGCTGAGATGCAGGCCGAGCCCGATCAGCGCACAGCCGCCGATGGTCAGCCCGATCAGCAGGATCTTGCGCGCGCCGATATGGTCGGCGAGGTAGCCGATCGGCGCCTGGGTCAGGCCGGAGACCACCGCGAACACCGTCAGCGCCAGGCCGAGCTCGACATAGCCGACGCCGAGCTGCTGCTTCAGGAACGGGAACAGCATCGGCAGCACGAAGATATGGAAATGGCTGACCCAATGGGCCACCGAAATCCCCGTCAGCGTGCGCACCGCGCTGTCGGCTCTCGCTTGCTGCGGTGCGGCCAGAACGTCGACCATTTTTGAGACAACCCTTTTCCCAACGCCCGGCAGGGCGCGCCGAAAATAGAGGCTGGCCGCTAATTGTCCATGAACGCGCCTGCATGGCTGCCCCCGGAGTGGGCGTGCCGGATCGACACATGCGGCATTAATGGCGGCGACAAAGCGTGGCGGCGCGGCGATGATCGGTCATGATCGACGCCAAAAAGCCGCTCCGGGTGCTCGTGTCAGAGGGCTCCAGCACCTCCGGCCGCGAGGCGATCACGATCCTGGGGCTGGCCGGCCATCACGTCGAAATCTGCGATCCCTCGCGCTGGTGCCTGGCGCGCTATTCCCGCTTTGTCCGCAAGTACCACCATTGTCCGCCGCTGCGCACCGATCCGGCCGGCTTCCTGCGCTTCGTCGAGCGTCTGTTGGCGTCGCGGCATTTCGATGTGCTGCTGCCGACCCATGAACAGGGCTTTCTGTTCGCCCGCGCCCAGGATCGATTGCAGCTGCGCGCCGGCCTGGCGCTGCCGGATTTCGCCAGCTATCGCGCCGTGCACAGCAAGGCCGGCTTCAGCCGTCTGCTCGACCAGCTCGGCCTGCCGCAGCCGCCGACCCGGATCGTGAACTCGGTCGATGAGCTGCGCGACGGCCTGCGGTTTCCCTCCGTGGTCAAGACGTCGATCGGCACTGCCAGCCGTGGTATCTGGTTTGTGCGCGACGCCAGCGATCTCCATCGCGCGCTCTACGATCTCGAATCCGCAGGCGATTTTGCCGGCGAGGTGCTGGCGCAAGACCTCATCACCGGCACCGTCGAGAAGGCCCAGTCGGTGTTTTGCCGCGGCACTCTCATTGCCTTCCACGCCTACCGTCAGATCGCAGCCGGCGTCGGCGGCGGCGAGGCGATCAAGGAGAGCGTGAGCCGGCCGGCGATCCGCGCCGCGCTCGAGACCATCGGCGCGCATCTTGGCTGGCACGGCGCGCTGTCGGTCGATGTCATCATGCCGCTCGACAGCGCAACGCCGCTTTTGATCGACTGCAACCCGCGGCTGGTTGAGCCCATGAACGCATACCGGTCCGGCACCGATCTGGTCGACCTGCTGCTGCGCGTCTCGCTTGACGAGACGCCGGCTCCGCTGGCGGACGGCCGCGCCGGCGTGCGGACCCATCTGGCGATGCAGGCGCTGCTCGGCAGCGCGTCGCGCGACGGCACAAGGCGCGAGCTGATCAGGGAATGCGGCCGCATCGCCGCGGGTGACGGTCTCTATCGCGGAAGTACGGAAGAGTTGACGCCGGTGCGGCTCGATTGGCTCAGCGCCGCGCCGCTGGCGATGACCACGGCGCTGCTGCTGGCATCGCCGCAGATCGCCTCATCGCTGGCGCGCAGCGGCTTCGGTGCGCATCTGCTGGATCGCGGCAGTATCAAGAAGATCGAGCGTGACGATTTTATTCGCAATGCCTCACGTCGTCCTGGCGAAAGCCAGGACCCATAACCACCGCTGCAAGTTTGGTAGAAGACTGGGGCCGCAGCTCGCCCGCCAACGTGCTTCAGGGGTAATGGGTCCTGCCTTTCGCCAGGACGACATCGTGGATGATGTCCGTCCTACAACGGCTCGTCGTCATTGCCATAGCGGTCGATCTTCGGGGTGGCGATGTCGCCATCCTCGTCATACTCGTCGTCCGGCGGCGCGGCGGGTGGCGGCGGCGCCTTCGACTTTTCGTCGGACTTCTTGCTGGGCTTGTCGGCGCCCTTGCTCGTCTTTCCGGCCTTGCCCATGCGTTTCCCCTGCGCGGGTTAAATCAGCTGCCGGAATTCTACCCCAGTTTGCTGGCGCTTGTAATGTGAGAGACGACGCTGCGGCGTCACACCCGCCGCGCCGGATCACGCTCTAAAACGTTGCGCCGGCCTTCACCATGTAGGTGCGGCCCGGGAGCGGATAGGCCGAGAAGCGGCCATCCGTGAACGAGCTCGCGATGGCGTAGTCGTAATAGAGCGCGTTGAACAGGTTGTTGACGCTGAGCGACCAGAAGAAGCGATCAATTTGCCCGCTCAGCTTGATATCGGCGGTGGCGTTGCCGGGAATCCGGCTCTGGGTGTTGGCCTGGTCGTTGTCCATGATGCGCGAGCTCCAGGCGCGCGCGGTGGCGTCGAACACCAGATAGTTCTGCCAAATATTCCAGGTCACGCCGACATTGCCGGTATAGCGCGACACCAGCGGCACGTCGTTGCCGGCCCAGATGCCTTCGCGGAAGACCGCGCGGGTGATCGCCATGCCGCCGCGCAAGGTCACGCTGTCGCTGACCTTGAGCGAGGCGCTGGTTTCCGAGCCGTAGCGGCGGGTCGGATCGAGGTTGACGTTGTAGAACAGCACCGGGTTGAAATGGATCTCGTTCTCGAGATCCATCAGATAGACGCTGGTCTGGACCTGGAAGCGGTTGGTCCTGACCCGGAAGCCGCCCTCGACGTCTTCCGACGTCTGGGTCTTGAGCGCAAAATTCTGCGCGATGGGCAGGAAGGTCAGCGGGTCGAATGACGGACCCGATGCGACGCGCTCGTCGACGTCGGGCGTGCGGAATGCGCGCGCGGCGCGGCCGAACACCGAGAATGTGTCGGTGAAGCGATGCTCGACGCCGACATGGAGCGCATATTGCGTCTCGTTGCTGTCGAGCGGCGACGCCTGCGTGTCGAAGGCGAACGGCGCATTCGGGTCGTAGCGATCACGCGCCGAGACGCTGGTATTCTGGACGCGTGCACCATAGGCGAAGTCGGTGGTCGGCAGCAATCCGAGCGTGTGCTGCCAGTAGCCTGCCACGCTCTGCTGCTCGATATTGTAGATGTGGAAGGGGTCGACGCCCTGGAACGCGCCGCGTGCCTGACGGAACGTCGAATCGTAATAATCGATGCCGGTCAGGATCGTCGACGGCATCCCCAGCATCACGTTCTTGACGCTGAGCCGCGGCGTCAGCGACCAGGTCTCCAGCGCGGCATCGTTGTAGGTCGAGGCGAAGCTGATGGTCGGTACCGTGCCGAAGAAGCCGCTTTGGGTATCGCGCTGCCGCCAGCCGCCGTCGACGATCAGGTCGACGCCGTTGATCAGCGTCTTGGTGAAGCCGGCGGTGACGCTGGCGGTCTGCTGGTTGGCATAGTCGAACGGCGTGCTGCTGCCCCTGCGGTCGGTTTGCAGCTCGTTGATCCCGATCGACGGATCGACCAGCCGCCCGCCGGGCAGGCCGAGCTTCTGGTCGCTGCCCGTGACGGTGAGGAAGGCGGTCAGATCGGGCGTGGTGTAGTTGATGCTGCCGACGGCGTTGCGCTGGTCGAGCGCATTGTTGACGCGGTAGCCGTCGGACTTGATGCCGTTGCCGTAGAACGAGGTGGACCACGGTCCCGCATTGAGCGCCGCGGAGACGGCGGCCATGCGGGTGTTGAACGAGCCATATCCCGCCTCGGCTCTCATCGTCGTCGGCGGACCGCCGACGCCGGTCTTGGTGATGATGTTGACGACGCCGCCCACCGCATTGTCGCCGTAGAGCACGGCGCCGCTGTTGCCGCGCGTGATCTCGATGCGCGCGATCGAATCGAGCGGGATCGTGGTGAGGTCGAAGCCGGCCTTGTCGACGTCGTTGAGCCGGCGGCCGTTGAGCAGGAACAGCGTGTTGTCGGTGGCGAATGCCCCGAAGCCGCGCAGGTCGACCGCGGTCTTGGCGCCGTTCGGCCCGCCATAGAGCGTTTGCAGCTGCACGCCCGGCACCTGCGCGAGGATTTCAGGCAGCGACTGTACCGGCGAATGCGCGATGTCGTCGGCCGTGATCAGGGCCGAGGACGATCCGACAATGCCGGCGAACTGGCGGCCGCCGCTGGTGCCGCCCGTTCCGGTGGCCGTGCCTGTCCCTGTGGTGCCCGATCCGCTTCCGCCGCCCACATTGGTGCTCTCTGCGGTGCCCGGCGCCGGGCGGCGCGGCGCCGGCGCTTCGTCCGCGGCCGGCCTGGCGCGCGTGACGTTCTGATCGCCCGGCTTGGTGACTTCGATGGTCGGTAGCTGATCGGGAGCAGGCGCCTGCTGCGCCCGCGCGGCGGAGACAATAAATACAGGCGCGAGCATCGTCGTCGCGAGCAGCAGCGTGCGCCGCCAATGGAAAGAGAAAGTGAGCATAAGCGAGACCTCGGTAACGTCAGTGGCACGTCACCGCGAACCAGTCTCACCATCGTGCTAACAGCCTCAGGTGAAGCTCATGCCTGTACTCCCCGACCGGCATCTTCGCGTGTGACCACGGCTGACGGCAGGTCTCCTGGCTCGCGGGTCGTTACCCTTCGTCGCCTTCCCAGGACCGAGATTCCCAGTGGCCTGTGACGAAGGATTCACCGCATACAGTTGCGGGGGCAGCCGCGGCCTTGGGGAAGTTTCCCCGCACCGCATTCCCTTTTCATCTCGCTAAAGAACCGTCATGTTCATCTAGGGTTCGGCCGGGCAGCAAAGTCAATCCGGCGGAAGTCGGGCAATGGCTGGGCGGCCACGGTTTTTATCGAGTGTCGCTTGTCTGCCACGGCGATCGCTGTAAGAGCATGGATCCAATGAGCGTGCAGGATTTTGCCTTGGCGGCCGAGGTCGCGGCGCGGCGACGGTGGGGCGCCACCGCGGCGCTGCTCGCGCTTGTGGCGCTGCTGTGCGTGATCTCGCTCGGCATCGGGCCGGTGCGGCTGTCGCCGCTCGCGGTGACCGAGGCGCTGTTCGGCGGCGGCAGCGACGTGGCGCAGGTGATCGTGCGCGAAATTCGTTTGCCGCGCACCATTCTGGCGTTCGCAATCGGCGGCATTCTCGGGCTGTCAGGCGCGGCGCTGCAGGGCCTGCTGCGCAATCCGCTGGCCTCGCCGTCGCTGTTCGGCGCGCCGCAATCGGCGGCGTTCGGCGCGGTGCTGGTGATCGCGCTCGGCCTGGCCGACGTGCGCTCCTACGCGCTGCCGGTGGTGGCGATCATCGCCGCGTTCGGCTCGGTGTTCGCGCTGCTCGCGATCGCCGGCCGCAATGCCGGGCTGCTGATTCTGATCCTCGCGGGGCTCGCGATCTCGAGCTTTGCGGGAGCTGCGACCGCGCTGGTGATGAACCTCTCCAGCAATCCCTTCGTGGTGCTGGAGATCGCGTTCTGGCTGCTCGGCTCGCTCGAGGACCGCAGCTTTCAGCATGTCGCGCTGGCGTTGCCCTTCATCATCGCGGGTGCCGCGATCCTGCTCAGCCAGGCGAGCGCGTTCCGTGCGCTGACGCTCGGCGAGGAGGCGGCGCAGAGCCTCGGCGTCGATGTCGGGCGGCTGCGGCTCTTCGTGATCGCGGGCGTTGCGCTCGGCGTCGGCGGCGCGGTCGCGGTCACCGGCACGATCGGCTTCATCGGGCTCTTCGCGCCGCATCTGATGCGTCCCCTGATCGGTCACGATCCGGCGCGGCTGCTGGTGCCGAGCGCGCTCACCGGCGCGGCGCTGCTGCTCGCGGCCGATATCGCGGTGCGCATCATCCCCTCGACCTCCGACATCAAGGTCGGTGTGCTGACCTCGATCATCGGGGTGCCGTTCTTCCTCTATCTGATCATGCGCGAACGCCGCGCGCTCGGCGGAGGCGTGGCATGACGCTGCTCTCCGCCATCGCGCTCAATGCGTCGCTCGGTAGCCGCAAGGTGCTGCACGATGTGTCGCTGTCGCTGGCATCAGGCCATCTGGTCGCGCTGGTCGGCCCGAACGGCGCCGGCAAGACCACGCTGCTGCGCGCGCTCGCCGGATTGATCCCGTCCGATGGCGAGATCCGGATCGGCGGCGATGCGCTGGCGGCGCTATCGTTGCGCGAGCGCGCGAAACGCTTTGCCTATCTGCCGCAGGGGCACATGGTGCATTGGCCGCTGCCGGCGCGCGACATCGTCGCGCTCGGCCGCTATCCGCATGGCGCGACCGATCCGGCGCGGTTGTCGCCGAAGGACATGGAGGCCGTGCTGCGGGCGATGCAGGCGGTCGACGTCACTGAATTCAGCGACCGCCGCGTCACCAAGCTGTCCGGCGGCGAGCGCAGCCGCGTCGCGTTGGCGAGGGTGCTGGCGGTCGAGGCGCCGGTGATCCTCGCCGACGAGCCGACCGCGTCGCTCGATCCGCGCCACCAGATCGACGTGATGCAGAAGCTGCGCAACGTCGCCGACACCGGCGTGCTGGTCGTCGTGGTGACGCACGATCTCGGGCTCGCCGCGCGCTTTGCCGATCACGTGCTGGTTCTGGCGGAGGGCCGGCTGGCGGCGCAAGGCGCGCCTGCGGAAGCATTGTCGGAGGCGGTCCTCGCCAGCGTGTTCCGGGTCAGCGCCTACCGCGCCGAATTTCAACGCGAGGCCGTCATCGTGCCGTGGGCGGACGTGTGATGCGCATGCGGTGTCTCGCAGCCTTGGCAATGGCGGCATGGATGATGTCGTGCGATGCCTCATCCGCCACCGGACCGCGCATCGTCTCGATGAATGTCTGCAGCGACCAGCTCGTGTTGTCGCTGGCCGATCCGGACCAGATCCTCGGGCTGAGCCGTTTTTCGCGCGATGCCTGGCAGTCCTGGGCCGCCGAGAAGGCGCGAAACTTTCCGCGGCTGTCCGGCGAGGCCGAAGATGTTCTGCTGCACAAGCCCGACCTTGTCGTCGTCAGCCTATTCGACAAGCGGGCGACGCGCGATCTGTTGAAGGCGAAGGGGCTACACCTCGTCGAGTTCACGGTGCCGCGCACGCTGGACGAGGTGAAGGACCAGATCCGCGCGATGGGCAATGTGCTGCAGCATCCGGATCGCGCGGAGGCCGAGATCGCGCGGCTCGATGCGGCGATCGCACGGGCGCGGGCGGTGGCTGATGGTCATCATTATCGCGTGCTGCCGCTGGAGCGGCGCGGCTTTGTGTCGGGTGAGAGCAGCCTGATCAGCTCGCTGCTGGCGGCAACGGGTCTTTCCAACGCCGCCGGCGAGCTCGGCTTCAGCGCCGGCGGATTTGCCTCGCTGGAAGCCATCGTGAAACTACGGCCGGATTTTATCCTGGTGTCGGAAGCCGGCGATCGCGCCGAGGACGACGGCCGCGCCTTCCTGCTGCATCCGGCGCTGGAGCGATTCTATCCGGAGGGCAAGCGCATCGTGCTGCCGGAGCGGCTCACCGTCTGCGGCGGCGTGATGCTGGCGGATGCGCTGGATCGGTTGACGGCGGAGCTGCAGCGGGTGACGCGGTGACTCCTCGTTATCCGTCATCCTGAGGAGCGCGTAGCGCGTCTCGGAGGATGCACGGCCCCGATATTTCCAAATGGCTGCGGACAGAGCGGGGCTGTCGCCCTTCGAGGCTCGCCCAGCGGTGCAAGTGCCCCGCAAGGCTCGCACCTCCAGCGACAACGGCGAAGCCGTTGCGCGGGGGTGACGGTTCGATATTTGTCTCGTGACTAACCGTGCACCACCGGCCCGCCGGCCTTCTTCCACGCGTCCATACCGCCTTCGATATGGGCGGTGTTCATCAGTCCCGCCTTCTTCGCGGCGGCCACCGCCATCGCCGAGCGTTCGCCGAAGGCGCAGAAGAACACGACGCGGCGGCCGGTCGCGGCGGCGACTTCGCGCAGCATGCCGCCGGGCTGCAAGGTGGCGCAGATCCCGGGATAGGGCGCGTGCAGTGCGCCCGCGAGCGTGCCGTGCTTGGTCCTTTCGCCGCTCTCGCGCAAATCGACCAGCAGGATATCGGGCCGGCCGAGGCTCGAGATAGCGTCGCGCGCGCTGAGGGAGAGGCCTTCCTTGGCGAGCTCGTCCTGGTGCAGGCCGACATGCATGTTGGCGGGCACCACGACATCCATCAGCTTCGGGTTCGGCAGATTGAGGTTGTTCATCAGCTCGACATAGTCGTCGATCGATTTGACCTGCAGCCGCGGATTGTAGCGCTTCTCCTCGCCGATCGTGGAGACGGTGTCGCCCTTGTAGTCATGTGCGGGGAACACCATCGTCTCCTCGGGCAGCCTCAAGAGGCGATTGAAGATCGAATCGTACTGCGCCCGCGCGCTGCCGTTCTGGAAATCGGTGCGGCCGGTGCCGCGGATCAAGAGCGTATCGCCGGTGAAGACGCGGTCGCCCATCAGATAGCTATAGGAATCATCGGTGTGGCCGGGCGTGTACATCGCCTCGAGGCAAAGACCCTCGATCGTCACCTTGTCGCCGTCGGAAACGCGCATCGACACCACGTCGGCCTTGCTCTGCTCGCCCATGATGGTGATGCACTGGGTGCGGTCGCGCAGCTCGCCAAGGCCGGTGACGTGATCGGCATGCAGATGCGTGTCGACCGCCTTGACCAGCCTGAGGTCGAGTTCCTGCAGCAGCTTGCAGTAGCGGTCGGCCTTCTCCAGCACCGGATCGAGGATCAGCGCCTCGCCGCCGGCGCGGCTCGCGAGCAGATAGCTGTAGGTGCCGGACACGCTGTCGAAGAGCTGGCGAAAGATCATGACGGCTTACCTATTCTCCGGGCCGAGTCACTTGGAGGATATTATTCCATAGATAGGGTCGATTCAAAGCAAATCCATCCCCGCGCGGATACGGGTCCCGTCACCCTGAGGAGCCGCGCAGCGGGCGTCTCGAAGGGTGGACGGCCCGGGTCTTTCCGCGAGGAGAGCAAATGCGCGCGGAGACACCGGGGCCGTGCATCCTTCGAGACGCCCGCTGCGCGGGCTCCTCAGGATGACGGGCGTATGATGCGCGATTGGGGGGGAGCGAACTTACGGCCGCACGTAGCTCCAGCCCTGCTCCTGCAGCTCCGTCAGGGACGAACCAGCGTGTATCCGTTCTCGGTCAAGAGCAAAATCTGCGCGACGCCGACCTGCACCGGGGTGGCGGCGGCGATGTAGTCCGGCCGCTTGCCGGTGTCGCGCTCGATCGTGTCGACGGTGTTGAGGCAGATATCGACCCGCACGCCCTCCGCGACCAGGCTTTCCACCAGCTTGCGGTTTGGGTTGTCGGGCTTGAGCAGCTCGATGCCCGGGCCGAAGGCAACGATCTCGACCGCGACCTTGTCGGGGTCGTAGTGCCTCATCAGATTGTTGGCGACGCTGATGACGAGGCCCTGCTTCCTCGGATCATTGTCGGAGAGCTGCAGCACGATCTTGTGCTCGGCGAACGGCTTGTCCTGCAGCGGCGCCAACTGGGCGCGGGCGAGGGAGGCTGCAAGCGCGAGCGCCGTCAGGCCGAGCGCAGCGATGATCGGGCGCCGCGTCATCCGAGCTTCGTCATGCCCGGGTTGTCGTCGACGCCCTTCAGCGTCACGCCGGGCTCGTCGCGGTTCGGCGGCCGGCCGGAGCGCAGGTGCTTGGCCACGACTTCCCAGACCGGCGCGCCGCTCTGCTGGTTGACCGAGGCCCAGCCCGCGACCTTGTACTGCTTGCCGGCTTCGAGATGCTTGCCGTTGCCAAGCTTCAGCTCGGAGATGCGCTTGCCGACGGATTCGCCCGGCGTGCAGGCATAGGCGAGGCCGCCGACGCGGACCATGTCGCCGCCCTGCTGATAGTAGGGATCGACGTTGAACAGATTGTCGCAGACGTCTTCCAGCACATCCTTGATCTGGCTGCCGGTCATGGTGGCGACGTAGGTCTCCGGATAGGTGATCGCGGTTTCCGACAGCACGTCTTCCATGGTCAGCGGCTGGCCGGCGAGCGCGGTTAGGCCCCAGCGGAAACCCGGCGACAGCGCGATCTCGGCGTTGAGCTCGTTGAGCAACGCGTCGCAGATCAGCTGGTCGACGGTGCCGGAGAAATTGCCGCGGCGGTAGAGCAGGCGGTCGGCGGTGCCGAGCTTGTCGCTCCAGTCGTCGACATGCGGGTCGCGCATCTTGTCGATCAGCGTTTGCATCGCCGGATCGGGCTTCAGCAGTTCGGCGAACACCGGCAGCAGCCGGTAGCGGACATTGGCGACCTTGCCCTTGGCGAGATCGAGATCGAGCACGCCGATGAACTTGCCGTTGGAGCCGGCATTGGTGACCAGCGTGACGCCGCCGGCATTGGTCACCGTAATCGGGATCGGGATCGCGTCATGGGTGTGGCCGCCGAGGATGACGTCGATGCCGGTGACGCGGCTGGCGAGCTTGAGGTCGACATCCATGCCGTTATGCGACAGCAGGATCACCGCCTCGACCTTGTCGTTGTTGCGGTGGCCGTCGACCAGCTTTTGCAGCTCCTCGTCGCGGATGCCGAACTTCCAATCCGGCGTGAAGCGCTTGGGATGCGCGATCGGCACATAGGGGAAGGCCTGGCCGATGATCGCGACGCGGTGGCCGCCGATCTCCCTGATGACAGACGGCTTGAATACGCGCCCCGAGGCCGGATCGAACGCCTTGGCGTCGTTGAACGCGGCTTCCTCAGTCAGGAACACGTTCTGCGCCAGGAACTCACCCTTGAAGCGGGCGAGATTGTCGCGCAGCACCTCTTCGCCATAGGTGAATTCCCAATGCCCGGTCATCGCCTCGATGCCGAGCAGATTGGCGGCCCCCACCATGTCGGCGCCGTTCATGGCGTTGGCGAGCCCTGAGCCCTGCCAGAGGTCGCCGCCGTCGAGCAGGATCGAGCGCTTCTCGCCGACATCGGCTCGCAGCTTGTCGACCAGCGTCTTCAGATGGGCAAAGCCGCCGAGCTTGCCGAAGCGGCCGGCGGCCTTCTCGAACTCGACGCAGGTGAAGGCATAGGCGTCGGCGCTGTCGGGCCGGATGCCGAACCGGTCGAGGAACGCCTTGCCGACCAGATGCGGCGGCTGGCCGGTCATCGCGCCGACGCCGAGATTGACGCTGGGCTCGCGGAAGAACACCGGCTTCAGCTGCGCATGCGTGTCGGTCATGTGCAGGATGCGGGCGTTGCCGAAGCGTTCGAGATCGTAGACGCTGGCGGTATCGGCGCCGCGCGCAAGCCGGGGCAGGCCGGCCACGAGCGTAGCGGCGGCCGAAGCTCTCAGGAAATCCCGGCGGCGGATGATCATTCTTCTCTCCGCGCGGCCCGTGGCCTGCGCGCCTTTAGCGAATTTCCATGTCCTTCCAGCGTTCCTTTTCGCTGGCGGCCTGGAAGATCGATGCCTTTGCCAGTGCCTCGGCCTCCTTGGCCTGGGCGACGGCGGTGTCGAAATCACCAGCCTCACCGGCCTTTTTTGCGGCAGATAGCGTCGCGGCGGTGGTGGTCCACTGGTTGCGCAGGCTGCCTGCTTCCTTGTTGGCGGCTTCGGCCGCGGCATAGGCCGCCTTGTAGTCAGCCTCGGAGGCGGCGAGGGCACCCGTCGCTGTTGCGAGCAGCAGGGCTGATGCCGTGAAGATGGTTCTCATGGCCGCGCTCCCGGACCCGAGATCGGCAGGCCGTTGCTGACGTAGGACAGATAATATTCGAGGTTGCGATACTCGTCGTCCTGCGGATTGAGCGGCACGCCGCGGATCTGGCTGTTGCAGGTGGTGAAGCGGCGGCTGGTGGTGCCCATGCCCGACCATTCCGAGCGGTAGATCGGCATCGCGTTCAGGATGCCGAGCGCCGGCGCCAGCACCTCGGCGCGGATCCGTTCGCCCGGGCTCTGGATGTGGCAGGTGGCGCAGGAGAAATTGAGCTGGCCGCGGCGGGTGTAGAAATACTCCTTGCCCTTCTGATAGGCCTCCAGCGCGCGCGGATCGTTCGGGATCTTGATATCCATCGGCTTGCCGCGCGAGGTGAAGGCCATGTAGGCGGTGAGCGCCGCCATGTCGTCCTTCACATAGGAGAACGGCGCCTCGCCATTGGCCTCACGGCAGCGGTTGAGCGCGAGCTCCAGCGTGACGACCTTGCCTTCCTTCTCGTCGAAATAGGGATAGTTCTGGCGGATGCCGATGCCTTGGTTCGGGAAGCAGTCGGCGTAGGTCTTGCCGTTCTTGAACGGCGTCGAGAACATCTCCTTGCCGGCTTCGAGCGAGAACTCGTAGGGCGGAAACTCTTCCTTCTCCAGCCACTGCTTGTGCAGGTCCTCATTCATCGAATAGGGACCGTTGACGAAATCCTCGAGCTTCAGCTTGGGGAATTTGCTGGTGAAGAATTTCTGGAACGCGGCCTTGTCGGCGGCGGGATCGACGGTGTCGGCCGCGCGCGCCGCCGGAGCGCACGCCAGAACGCCGAGCGCAAGCGTTGCGACCAGATTTTTGTTTGGACGCGTTTTCTTCACGCGAACCGGCGTCCACTTCGCTCGAAAACGCTCTAGAGTGCGGATTGCGAAGCGCCGCGTCATTGAATTTTCGCCGTGGCGGTGTCGGTCGCGCCCTTGTTGTCGACCCAGCTGACCTTGAGATCGTCGCCCTTCTTGCCGCCTTTGAAGGCGAACTTGACGTAGGGATCCTTGGAGACGCCGCCGCCCCAGTCGGCGACGAACACCGGCTTGCCGTCATACTCGAAGGTCAGCACCTGGATGAAGTGCGGCGGAATGATCTCGCCCTTGGCGTCCTTGACGAAGCCGGAATCCATCGGATGCTGGATCAGCGCCTGCACCTCAGTGGTGTCGCCGTTTGACGTGGCGCGCACGCGAATGCTCGATGCCATCGGTTTTGTTCCTATTGTTTGCGCATGATCTTATCGGAAAACCGGTTCCCACTTTGCACTAACGTGGCCCTCTGGGTCCGGATCATGCGTACTCAGCCGCCGCAGCCGCCGACGGTGACCTTGATTTCCTTTTGGGCGCTGTAGAGCTTGCCGCCGGCCTCGACGATCACGGTAACGTTGCTGGTCTTGGCCATCTTGATGCGGTTGGCGACCGTCGGCAGCGTGCCGGCCGGAATTTTGTACGAGGCGACCAGCGAGATCGGGTTCTCGCTGACCAGAAACGAGATCGAGGTGACGTCTGATAGCGTCGTCGTGGCGGAGATCGGCACCACAGCGCCGTTCTCGGCGATCTCCGGCGCGTCCATCTTGACCTTGTCCGAGGGCTCGGCAGTCTTGCCGTAGAGCGCCTTGATCGCGTCGGCCTCGCTCTTCTGCTTGAACGCGTCTTCCGGATATTTGTCATTGGCGGCGGCGAGCGCCTGCGGCACGTCGAACGGAATGACGCCGAGGCCGATCAGTGCGGCGACGCCGGCGCCTTTCAGCAGCAGGCGGCGTGTCTTGAAGAATTCGCTGGTCGTGATGTTCATCGAAAAAATCTCCTCAAGCGGCGGTCGCGGCGTCACAACGTCTGCAGGAAGTCCACCACCGCGTTGATTTCCTTCTCGCTCAAAATCCGGTTTCGGCCGAACGGCGGCATCACGGTTTGCGGATTGCGCTTGGTCTCGTCCGTCACGATCGCGACCAGCTCATCGCGGCTGTATTTCGCCTTGAGGCCGGTCAGCTCGGGGCCGATCGTGCCGGGCAGGTCGCCGCCCTTGATGACATGGCAGGTCAGGCAATTGCCCTTGCCGCGGTCGAAGGCGAGTTTCTGGCCCTCGGCGGCGGATTGGGCCTGCGCGGGCACCGCCATGGCGGCACCTGCCAGCAGCGCCAGGACGAAGGCTGGCTTGGAGAAAGTGGCGATCAAGGACGTTTCCCGGGCTTCTATCTCGATGATCCCATCGCAATATAAAGAGTGGAAAGCACAAAGGCCATCGGCTGGCAATGTGGAGAATGGTTGCGAGGCAGAGGGCGGTTAATGCGCTTTATGGCGCATGCGCCGACACGAAATAGCGCCCGTCACCCCCGCGCAACGGCTCCGCCGTTGTCGCTGGAGGCGCGAGCCTTGCGGCGCAATTGCGCCGTTGAGCGAGCCTCGAAGGGTCGACGGCCCGACTGTGGCCGTGCATCCTTCGAGGCTTGCAAGAGCTCGCACCTCCAGCGACAAAGGCGAAGCCTTTGCGCGGGGATGACGGGTTGGGCGGTATGCGATGCGGGTTCCGCTCTTGCCGATGGCACGTGCACGGTTCACAAGCGGCTGGCGTGAGGGAGAGAAGCGGTGGCGGAGTTCGTGGTAGAGTTCGGCAAGGATGGCCAGCCGGTCGAGGCGGATGGGCGGCTCGACGCGGCAGCGTTCCACCGCAACCATCAACCGATCTGGGCGGTCCTGAAACGCTTCCTCGCCGGCCAGTCCGGCGACGTGCTGGAAGCCGGCAGCGGTACCGGCCAGCATGTCGTGTATTTCGCGGGTCAGGCGCCCGACATCATTTGGTGGCCGAGCGACCTCCATCCGGCCCATCTGCGCAGCATCGCTGCCTGGCGCGCGCATGCCGGGCTTGCCAACATC
This sequence comes from Bradyrhizobium sp. 6(2017), assembly GCF_011058295.2. NCBI lineage: Bacteria > Pseudomonadati > Pseudomonadota > Alphaproteobacteria > Hyphomicrobiales > Nitrobacteraceae > Bradyrhizobium > Bradyrhizobium sp. 6(2017). The sequence continues at coordinate 845,084 of NZ_CP049289.2, forward strand.
CAGCCGCCGCAACCGATCGATCTGTCCGATCCGGCCTGGTCGCCATCCGACGGCAAAGGTCCGGACAAACTGCTCGCGATCTTCTGCGCCAACGTGATCCACATCGCGCCGTGGCGCGTCGCCGAGGGCCTGTTCGCCGGCGCCGCCCAGCATCTGCGCTCCGACGGCCGGCTGTTCCTCTACGGCCCGTTCAAGCGCGACGGCAAGCACACCGCGCTCAGCAATGCCGTGTTCGACACCTCCTTGCGCGAACGCGACGCCGAATGGGGCGTCCGCGATATCGCCGAGGTCGAGAAGCTTGCGGAGAGCGTCGGGCTGAAGCTGGCCGGTACATTCGAGATGCCGTCCAACAACATGATCCTGATGTTCGTGCGCAAGTAGCCGCGCTCAGGCGCTGTTGTCGATCCAGCCGATCTTGTCCTTCAGGAAGGTGTAGCCGAGTGCGATGAAGGCGGCGCGTTCCCGGTTGTCCTTGCCGTAGCCATGGCCGCCGGCGGCGGGCTCGTAGAGATAGGCCTCGTGTCCCATCGCCTGCAGCTTGGCCGTCATCTTGCGCGCGTGTCCGGGATGAACGCGGTCGTCGCGCCTCGTGGTGGCGATCAGGATCGGCGGATAGTGCTGTCCTGACTTCGCCGCATGATAGGCCGAGTAGGTCTGCAACCAGTCCCACTGCTCCGGCTTGTCGGGATCGCCATATTCCGCGATCCAGCTCGCCCCGGCGAGAAGCTTGGTGTAGCGGCGCATGTCGATCAGCGGAATCGTGCAGAACAGGGCGCCGAACCGTTCCGGATAGCGCGTCAGCATGTTGGTGATCAGGATGCCGCCGTTCGATCCACCTTCCGCGGCAATCCGGCTGGCGCGTGTCACGCCGCGTCTGACCAGATCGGCAGCGACCGCGGCGAAGTCATCATGCGCCAACCGCTTGCCAGCATTGCGGCCGGCATCGTGCCAGCGTGTGCCGAACTCTCCGCCGCCGCGGATGTTCGCCTGCACCGTGGTGCCGCCGCGCTCCAGCCACAGCTTGCCAAGCGCCGAACTGTAATAGGGCTTCACGGCGAGGCCGAAGCCACCATAGGCGCTCATATAGACCGGAGCGTCGCCGGTCTCGGTCGCAGGCCCGGTCTGCACGTAGGGGATGCGCTCGCCGTCGACCGAGATGGCCTCGTGCTGGGTGGTCACGAGCCCGTCGGCGGCGAATGTCTTCGGCGCCTGCTTCAACAGCGTCGGGCTCGCGACGCCGTCGACCAGCATCAGGGAGGGCGGCGTCAGCGGGTCCTGCACATTGGCCAGCATGTCGCCGTTGCTCTCGGACTCGTGCACATCAAGGCGCCAGACATCGACCACCCCGATCTCGGGAAGCCCAGGCAGATTCCGGCGGGTCCAGTCATTTGCCGAGGGTGTGCAGAGTTCGAAAACCGGTCGCAACTCATCCAGGATCGACAGCACCAGTACGCCGTCGGTCCAGAAAAATCCCTGCAGCGCGCGCCGCGCGCCCGGTTCGAACACGACAGTGAAATGGCGATCGCCTGCGAGAAAGGCCGACAGCGATATGCCGAGCACGGAATCGGCCGCATAGGTCTTCTCCGCCACGGTCCATGCCGAGCGCAGCTTGACCGCCAGCCAGTCCTGCTGCGCTTCGAGCCAGATGTCGGTCGGCAGATCGAGCTTGGTTTTCGCGCCGGTCTCGTCGCCGAGCCAGACCTTGAGATTGAAGAAGTCGATGCGATCGGTGAACCAGATGCGGGGACTGGGCCCAGTTCGGTCGCCGCCGCAATATGCTGCCATATGGTCGGCGGGTACCTCGAAAATCACCGGAGCCTGTTCGACGGCCTCGCCACGGCGCCAGCGCCTGACGGTGCGGGCATAGCCGGAGGTCGTGGCCATGCCTTCGCCAACCACGCTCGCCAGCAGCAGCGTATCGGCTTCGGCCCATTCGGCGCCACTCTTTGCTTCCGGCAGCACAAATCCGTCAACGACGAAGCTCTTCGCTTCCAGATCGTATTCGCGCAGCGTGGTGGCATCGCTACCGCCGCGCGACAGACTCACGATCGCGCGCGAACCGGCTTCGGGAGGCGCATGTGTCCAGCTCAGCAGCCAGTCCTTGTCTTCCTCGATGGCAAGATTGTCGATATCGAGCAGAATTTCCCATTCGGGGTTCGGCTTGCGAAACTCCTCAAGCGTCGTCCGCCGCCACAGGCCGCGCGGATTGTTCGCGTCCTTCCAGAGATTGTAGAGCAGTCCGCCGCGGCGCGTGACGTAAGGGATATTGTCCGGCCGGTCGTAGATCGCGGCCAACAGGTCGCGGTCAGCCGCAAATCGCGGGCCGCCGAATTTTTCCAGCGTCAGCCGGTTCTGCCGTTCAACGAAATCGAGTGCGCGGTCTCCCTCGATATCTTCCAGCCACAGATAGGGATCATCGTCAGGAGCGGCGAGAGTGGGCCTTTCGTCTGGGGACACAGCTGACTCCATCGACGATGATAGGGGGAGCTTGACGATCATACTTGATCTACGCGGACGCCCGCTTGCTGTCCATTGCGCGTCGTGTGGCGAACATCGCGTGTGGATCAACTATAGGCGAGGCACCAGCTATCCCCGCGCAGCCAGCAGCGTTCGTCGGGAATGTCGGCATCGCGATGGAGCCGCGTCACCTTCTGCCAGCCGCCGCGGGCGAAGGCTTCGGCCAACGCCTTTTCGGACGGTTCGTCACGGCCGCCGTCGCAGGGGATGATCGCGACCGGTGATATCCAGGACGCCTGATAGCCTGCCCCCTCGCGCCGGATGCGGAACACCGCACCGGATCGCGCCACCTGCTCCGGCGCGCCGCCCTTGAATCCCTGATCCGACGTCAGCGGCAGCATCAGGCGACCGCCGTCGGCGAGGCCGTCGAGCCATCGCGCGGCAGGCCGGGTGCAGCCGGCGTTGACGTAGATCACGTCGGCCGAATCGAACGCGACACGCGTGCCGTCGCCCTCGATGATCTCGACATTCCGGCAGGGAGCAAGATTGACACGGGCGCGTGCCGCAAGCTCCGGATCGTATTCGATGCCGGTGACGCGGCCGGTCGGTCCGACCAGATGCGCGAGGAGTGCGGTGTAATAGCCCGTGCCGGTTCCGACATGCACCACATGGTCGCCGGCGGCGGGCGAAGCCTGGTGTATGAGATGGGCGTGCAGCGAGGGCTGGCCGTTGTTGAGACTGCGCCCGGGCAACAGCGCGACCAGATCGTTGGTGTAGAGATAGACTGGATCGGCATCGGGCGTCGGCACATAGTCGCGGGTCCACCATCGCAGCATCATCCACGGTCCCGGGCCGACGAAGTCCTCGCGCGGAATGGCGGCGAAGGCCGCGGCCACGCGTGTGTCGCTGACGGCGGCGGCAGCCATGATCTGCTTGGCATAGGCGGCGCGGATGATGCGGAGTTCGGCCTGCCGGTCCATGTCTGCTCTCCTCTGCGTCTCGTTGTGTTATTTGACACATTGGGGTGTGTGAAATAGCATACCCTGATAACGGAGGCCAGAATGAAGAGACGGCTTTATCCGGCCGTGCTGGAGCGCGGGCCGCGCGGCGCATTCGGGGCATGGTTTCCGGACTTTCCGGGCTGCGTTGCCGCGGGGCGATCGCAGGAAGACGCGATCGAGCGCGCCGAGCATGCGCTGGCGCAGACCGTCGACGGCTGGGTCGAGCAGGGCAAGCCATTGCCGGAGCCGACCCCGATCGAGCGCATCGTGGCGCCGAAGGGCTCGGACGTCGCCGCCTTCTTCATGGTCGGCGTCGACCCGCCCGACCCGTCCGAGCGCGTCAACGTCTATCTGCCGAAGAGCCTCATCGCACGGATCGACAAGCATGCCGCCGGACTTGGCATGAGCCGTTCAAGCTTTTTCGGTTTCGCCGCGACGCTTGCGCTGGAATGGCACGTTCACAAGCCGTACCTCGTGGGGCCGCGCTCCAAGGTGCACAAGACCGGCGCGCTGCGCGCCGAGAAGCGTCCGGGCAAGAAGCCGGTGCGGTAGAAGATTTGCTCTCGAGCCGCCATCTGCTCTTTCACCGTCACCCTGAGGAGCGCGCTCTTGCGCGCGTCTCGAAGGGTCGACGGCCCGGCTGGTGGCCGTGCATCCTTCGAGACGCGCGTTCCGCGCTCCTCAGGATGACGGGACTGATAGAAGTGTCGGCCCTGCAATAGCGCACGAGGGCGGTGCGCTCTCTTGTGCGCCTCCCGCATGGCGTACGTTCGTTTGCGCCGGTTGATCGGCCTGCACCGGCTCTCCATAGTGCCGGCGTTGGAGGCTCCCGCCGGGGCTTCAGTGCGGGACCACCGATGATCGACGTGACAGCTGCGGAGGAGACGAGCGACGATGCGCGGGCGCGCAGCAATGTGTGGCGGCTTGCCGCTGCGCAGGCGCTGACCGGCGCCAATTCGGCCGTGATCTTTGCCACCGGCTCGATCGTCGGCGCGACGCTGGCGCCGAACGTTTCGCTCGCCACCGTGCCGCTCTCGATGTATGTGCTCGGGCTCGCCGCCGGCACGCTGCCGACCGGCGCGATCTCGCGCGCCTATGGCAGGCGCGTCGCCTTCATCGTCGGCACCTTCTGCGGCACGCTCACCGGCGCGCTCGGTGCCTGGGCGATCCTGCATTCGTCGTTCTGGCTGTTCTGCGGCGCGACCTTCCTCGGCGGGCTCTATGGCGCCGTCGCGCAGTCCTATCGCTTTGCCGCGGCCGATGGCGCCAGCGCCGCGTTCCGGCCCAAAGCGGTGTCCTGGGTGATGGCCGGCGGCGTGTTCGCCGGTGTGCTCGGGCCGCAGCTCGTGCAATGGACCATGGACATCTGGTCGCCTTATCTGTTCGCGTTCTCCTTCGTGATGCAGGCGCTGGTCGCGCTGGTGGCGATGGCGGTGCTCTCGGGCGTCGACGCACCGAAACCCGCGGCGGCGGATCTGCATGGCGGCCGCCCGTTGCTCGAGATCGCAAGGCAGCCGCGCTTCATCGCCGCGGCGCTGTGCGGCGTGATCGCCTATCCGATGATGAATCTGGTGATGACCTCGGCGCCGCTCGCCATGAAGATGTGCGGGCTGTCGGTCAGCGATTCCAATTTCGGCATCCAGTGGCACATCGTGGCGATGTATGGCCCGAGCTTCTTCACGGGCTCGCTGATCGCGCGGTTTGGCGCACCTCGCATCGTCGCGCTCGGGCTGGCGCTGGAGGCGGTGGCCGCGATGATCGGGCTGTCGGGTATCACGGCGCCGCATTTCTGGGCGACGCTGTTCGTGCTCGGCGTGGGCTGGAATTTTGCCTTCGTTGGCGCCTCCGCGCTGGTGCTGGACACGCACCGGCCGCAGGAGCGCAACAAGGTGCAGGCGTTCAACGATTTCCTGGTGTTCGGCATGATGGCGATCGGCTCGTTCTCGTCGGGCCAGCTGCTCGCCCATTACGGCTGGAACGCCGTCAACTGGGTAGTGTTCCCGCCGGTGCTTCTCGGGCTTGCCGTGCTGGCGCTCGCCTCATTCGCCAAGCGGCGGGCGAAATTGCGCACGGTGGAAGAAATCCCGAACCCGAGCCTCTAATGCTTCTTGTTTGAGCATGATCTCCGCGCAAACGCTTCGCGTTTTTCGCGAGGGAAAACCGCTTCGCACTTTTCCGGATCATGCTCCTGCCAATTGCTGACACTTCGATCGGTTTCGAAATGACCGGCTTGCACGGCTGCTCACATCGTGGGAACGGACTACTCCGGCCATGACGATGTGAGAAGAAGCAAGAGCAAGAAATGGACGCATCATCGCCCGCGCAATCAGACGAATCCTCGCTTGGTTACGAGGGCTGGCGCATCGTCGTCGTCTGCTTCCTGCTTGCGACCTTCGGCTGGGGATTGGGCTTCTACGGGCAGAGCGTCTATGTCGCCGAGCTGCAGCGGCTGCACGGCTGGCCGGCGTCGCTGATCTCGTCGGGCACGACGTTCTTCTATTTGTTCGGCGCTGCGCTGGTTGCCTTCGTCAGCGAGGCGATCAAGGCGTTCGGTGCGCGCAGCTGCCTGATCGCCGGCACCTTCGCGATGGCGGTCGCGGCGGTTGCGATCGGCGAGGTGCGCGAGCCCTGGCAGCTCTATCTTGCCGATGCGCTATTGGCGTTCGGCTGGGCCGGCACCAGCCTCGGTATCATCACCAACACGCTCGGCCTGTGGTTCGACAAGAAGCGCGGCATGGCGATCAGCCTGGCGCTGAACGGTGCGAGCTTCGGCGGCATCGTCGGCGTGCCGCTGCTGGTGGCGGGGATCGGCGCGTTCGGCTTCTCCGGCGCGATGATCGCGGCCGCCGTACTGCTGATCGTGGTGATGGTGCCGGTGATCCTGATCTTCGTCGGGCGGCCGCCGGCGCATCTTCACGCGGTGACTTCAGCCGCGGCCGATGCGCCGTCGGCGACGCAGCTGCGCGCGCGGGCGCTGCGCGACATCCGCTTCCTCTCGGTCTCGATTGCCTTCGCGCTGGTGCTGTTCGCCCAGGTCGGCTTCATCGTCCACCTGATCGCCTATCTCGACCAGGTGATCGGCCGCGAGCGCGCGACGGTGGCGATGGCGCTCTTGACCGCGATGGCCGTGGTCGGCCGCGTCTCCTTCTCCTTCGTGATCGACCGGCTCAACCAGCGGCTGGCATCGGCGCTGTCCTTTGTCAGCCAGGCGATCGCGCTCGTGATCATCATCAATGTGCATAATGACCTCGCGCAGATCGCCGCTTGCGCGCTGTTTGGCCTCTCGGTCGGCAATCTGATCACGCTGCCGGCGCTGATCGTGCAGCGTGAATTCGACCCGCGGGCGTTCGGCGTGCTGGTCAGCCTGATCACCGCGATCAACCAGATCACCTATGCGTTCGGCCCCGGCGTGATCGGGCTGCTGCACGATCTCTCCGGCAGCTACACGCTGCCGTTCTACGGCTGCATCGGCCTCGAACTGATCGCAGCGGTGACGATCATGATGAAGGGGAAGTAGCCCGGATGAGCGAAGAGTAATCGGGACCGCTCGATCGATTGGCGAGAAAGCCGCAGATTGCGCTGCACTCCATCCGATCTACCTTTCCACCTCCCCTTGAAAAGGGGAGGTCGCTTTGCTCGCAGAGCAAAGCGGGTCGGGATCTGCTCTCTCCACTTACAGCAGAGCCCGCGGCTGACCCCCATCCCGACCTTCCCCCTTTCAGGGGAAGGGGAATAAAGACCTGTAGCAGGATGCGGCGAAGCGCGATCCGGGCTACGAAATTATCCGGGCCGCGGAATTACACCGCGCGCTGCTTCAACAGATCGTCGAGGTCGAGCCGTCGCGTGAACATCGCGAGCTTGCCGTCGGCGCTGCGTGGCCATTCGGCTTCAGGCCGGTCCCAGTAGAGCTCGACGCCGTTCTCGTCGGGATCGCGCAAATAGAGCGCCTGGCTGACGCCGTGATCGCTGGCGCCGTCGAGCTGGATGCCGGCGGAGAGCAGGCGATGCAGCGCGTCGGCGAGCGCCGGGCGGGTGGGATAGAGGATGGCGGTGTGGAACAGGCCGGTGGTGCCCGGCGGGGGCGGATGGCCGCCCTTGCTCTCCCAGGTGTTGAGGCCGATGTGGTGGTGATAGCCGCCGGCCGAGATGAAGGCCGCGTCCGCGCCCAAGCGCTGCTGCAGCTCGAAGCCGAGCACGCCGCAATAGAAGCCGAGCGCCCGGTCGAGATCGGCGACCTTGAGATGGACATGCCCGATCCGCGTGCCCGCGACGATGGGAGGATTTTGCGGCATCGCCTGGCTCCGTTGGCGTCAATGCCTTGCCGTCAGGGGCAAGGCCTCAGCGCATGATATAGGCCGGATTTGCCGGGACCAGAGCGACTGATCCGGAAACGCAGCGTTTCCGCAAGCGCCATCCTTGGTGGAGTCTATGCGAGCTCGGACAGTTCGCCGCCGGGCAGCTCGAACTCGAACGCGTTCAGCGTCATCGACACCATCGTGTAATAGCCGCAGAGGCCGATCACCTCGACGAGGCCGCGCTGGCTCAGCACCTCGACGGCCTCGTCATAGAGCGGCTTCGGCAGGCCGTGGCCCTCGTGCAGCGCCTTGGCGACGTCGTAGATCATTTTGGCCTTGGGGTCGTCAAAGGTCGGCGTCCGGCGCACGCGAATGTCCTCGATGATCTTCGGGTCGAGGCCGCCCTTCAGCGCGAGGCGCTTGTGGGCATACCATTCGTAATGCGCGGTCCAGTGCCGCGCGGTGACGAGGATCGCGATCTCCGACAGCTTTGCCGGAAAGATCGTGTCGAAGCGCAGCACCTCGCCGAGCCGCGTGGCATGCCGCGCCATCTCCGGGCTGTTCAGCCAGGCCATCATCGGCGCCGGTGGCGCGCCGCGCTTGCCGGCGATCGACTCGTCGTAGGTTTCTTTCTGGGCGGCGGTCATTTCGCTAGGCGAAAGCAGCTTCAGCCGCATGTCCGTTTCCTCTTGTTTTTCAATCGTTACCTGTCTCGCCGATACACCCGATCACGCGAGGTGACCACCGACGCCAGAGCATGGCGCGGCCGCGAGGCATATTGAATTCGGCGGCCGCGCAGGTCTAAGGTCGATTCCAATTCGTCGATTTTGACTGGAAACGCACCATGGCTGACCTCGAGAAATTCCGCGCGGAGACCCGCGCCTGGCTGGAGCAGAACTGCCCGCCCGAGATGCGCAAACCGATGACCTCGGATGGCGACACCTTCTGGGGTGGCCGCAACATGAAATTCTCGTCCGACGCGCAGCGCGTCTGGTTCGAGCGGATGCGCGACAAGGGCTGGACCGTGCCGCATTGGCCGAAGGAATATGGCGGCGGCGGCCTCGATGGCGAGGAGGCCAAGATCGTGCGCCAGGAGATGGCCGCAATCGGTGCGCGCGCGCCGCTGACCTCGTTCGGCATCTCTATGCTCGGGCCGGCGCTTTTGAAATACGGCACCGAGGAGCAGAAGAAGGAGCATTTGCCGAAGATCACCGCGGGCCTGATCCGCTGGTGCCAGGGCTATTCCGAGCCGAACGCCGGCTCCGACCTCGCCTCGCTGCAGACCCGCGCCGTTGGCGACGGCGACGACTACATCATCAACGGCCAGAAGATCTGGACCTCCTACGCCAACTACGCCGACTGGATCTTCTGCCTGGTGCGCACCGATCCGGCGGCGAAGAAGCACGACGGCATCAGCTTCATCCTTTTCGACATGGCATCAACGGGCGTGTCGACCAAGCCGATCCTCTTGATCTCGGGCTATTCGCCGTTCTGCGAAACTTTCTTCGACAATGTCCGCGTGCCGAAGTCGCATGTCGTGGGCACCGTCAATCGCGGCTGGGATGTCGCGAAGTACCTGCTACAGCACGAGCGTGCGATGATCTCGGGCATGGGCGAGCGCGGCGTCGGCCGTCCGCTCGGCCAGATCGCTGCCGACTCGGTTGGCGCCGATGCGCAGGGCAAGCTCGACGATGCGCAGCTGCGCAGCCAGATCGCGAGCTTCGAGGTCGATGAAGCCGCGCTTGCCGCGGCGGCGGAACGCGCGGTCGATCTCGCCAAGGCGGGGCAATCGCATCCGGCGTTCTCCTCGGCGATGAAATATTACGGCACCGAGCTCAACAAGCGGCGCTACGAGATCCTGATGTCGGCGGGCGGCATCGACGCGCTGGAATGGGAAAGCGACCGCTCCAAAGGCGGCGCCCGTCCGCGCGCCTGGCTGCGCACCAAGGCCAATTCGATCGAGGGCGGCACCTCGGAGGTGATGCTCGGCATCGTCGCCAAGCGCATCCTCGATCTGCCGGGGGCGTGATCTTCACCTCCCCCTGAAAGGGGGAGGTCGGCGCGCTCGGGAACGCAATTGCGTTCCCTGAGCGCGACGGGCGGGGGTCAAGCCGCAAGCACGGAGCAAGCGGCAGACCCCCACCCCAACCCTCCCCCTTGCAGGGGGGTCAACAGTTGGAAAATTCATCGTCGTCATTTCGGAATCGATCCATGGCCCTCGTCCTCACCGAAGAACAATCCATGCTGCGCGACAGTGCGCGCGGCCTCATCAGCGACAAGGCGCCGGTCGCGCATCTGCGCGCCTTGCGCGACAGCAAGGATGCTACGGGCTTCTCGCGCGAGCTCTGGAAGACCTTTGCGGAGATGGGCTTCTCCGGCCTGCTGGTGCCGGACCAGTTCGGCGGCAGCGGGCTCGGCTGCGTCGAGGCCGGCATCGTGATGGAGGAGATCGGCCGCACCTTGATGCCGTCGCCGTTCCTCGCGACCTCGGTGCTTGCGGCCTCGGCGCTGTCGCGCGGCGGCAGCGAGGCGCAGAAGGCGCAGCATCTGCCGAAAATCGCCTACGGCTCGCTGCTCGCGGCGTTGGCGATCGACGAGGGTGCAAAGCATCGCCCGCTGCAGACCAGATTGCAAGCGACACGCTCGGGCAACGGCTTCAAGCTGTCCGGCGACAAGGCCTTTGTGGTCGACGGCCACACCGCCGATCTTCTGATCGTGGCCGCGCGCAGCGCGGGTAGCGCCGGCGAGAAGAACGGCCTGACGCTGTTCCTGGTCGATCCGAAGGCGAAGGGGCTCGCGATCGAGCGCACCGCGATGGTCGACTCGCATAACGCGGCGCGTATCGTGTTCGACAAGGTCGAGGTCAATGCCGACAGCGTGCTCGGCGAGGTCGATCAGGGCTTTGGGCTGCTCGAGGGCGTGCTCAACATCGGCCGCGGCACTGTGGCGTCCGAAATGGTCGGCCTCTCCGACGAGGTGTTCGGCCGCACCGTGACCTACCTCAAGGAGCGCAAGCAGTTCGGCAAGGCGATCGGCGAATTCCAGGCGCTGCAGCATCGTGCCGCCGAGCTCTACATCGATATCGAGATCACCCGCGCCGCCGTGCTGAAGGCGCTGCAGGCGCTCGATGCCGATCTCGACAAGGCGGGCAATGCGGTTTCCGTCGCCAAGGCGCGCGCCGGGACGACCGCGACGCTCGCCGTCCAGGAAGGCGTGCAGATGCATGGCGGCATGGGCATGACCGACCAGTTCGACATCGGCTTCTTCATGAAGCGCGCCCGCGTCTGCCAGGAGCTGTTCGGCGACAGCAATTTCCACGCCGACCAGCTGGCGCAGGGCAAGGGGTACTGAGGCACGGGAGCCGTCGCTACACGCACACTGTCATCGTCCGGCTCGACCGGGCGATCCAGTATTCCAGAGGCAGCCGTTATTGAGCCGAGAGGCCGCGGCGTACTGGATCACCCGCTTTCGCGGGTGATGACAATTGAGAGTGGGGCGACAGCGGTGGTCTAGGCCGCGCTGCCGATCAGCGGCGGCGACATCTCCGCGCAACACACTGTCATCGCCCGGCTCGACCGGGCGATCCAGTATTCCAGAGGCAGCCGTTATTGAGCCGAGAGGCCGCGGCGTACTGGATCACCCGCTTTCGCGGGTGATGACAATTGAGAGTGCGGCGACAGCGGTGGTCTAGGCCGCGCTGCCGATCAGCGGCGGCGACATCTCCGCGCAACACACTGTCATCGCCCGGCTTGACCGGGCGATCCAGTATTCCAGAGGCGTTCGTATTTGAGCCGAGAGGCCGCGGCGTACTGGATCATTCGCCTTCGCGGGTGATGACAATTGAGAGTGCGGCGACAGCGCTGGTCTAAGCCGCGCTGTCGATCAACGGATCGGCGGCGCGTACTGGACGCCGCCGGCGTTCCAGAGCTGGTTCATGCCGCGCGGGATCTTCAGCCTGGAGTCGGCGCCGACGTTGCGGTCGTAGACCTCGCCGTAATTGCCGACATGCTTGATGATGCGCACGGCCCAGTCCTTGGTCAGGCCGAGATCCTCGCCATAGGCGCCCTCGGTGCCGACCAGCCGCATCACCTCCGGCTTCTTCGATTTCAGCGCCTCGTCGATATTCTTCGAGGTGATGCCGAGCTCCTCGGCGTTGATCATGGCGTAGAGCGTCCACTTCACGATCATCATCCAGTCGTCGTCGCGCAGCCGGACCACCGGCGCCAGCGGCTCCTTGGAGATGATGTCGGCCAGGATCGTGTGGTCGCTCGGCTTGGAGAGGTTGAGCCGCAGCGCGTAGAGCTGCGAGGCGTCCGACGTCAGCGTATCGCATTGGCCGGAATCATAGGCCTTCACGACATCGTCCAGCTTGTCGAACTTCATCTCCGTGTACTTCATGTTGTTGGCACGGAAATAGTCGGCGAGGTTGAGCTGCGTCGTGGTGTTGGATTGCACGCAGACCTTGCTGCCGTTCAGGTCGAGCGCGGAATCGATGTTGCGCGCGCGGGGCAGCATGAAGCCCTGGCCGTCATAATAGGCGACCGCCGGGAAATAGAGGTCGTAATTGGTCTCGCGCGACATGCTCCAGGTGGAGTTGCGCGAGAGGATGTCGACCTTGCGGTTCTGCAGCTCCTTGAAGCGCTCGCTGGCGTCGAGCGGGACGAACTTCGCCTTCGACGGGTCGTCGAAGATCGCCGAGGCGACCGCACGGCAGAAATCGACGTCGAAGCCGGTCCAGTTGCCCTTGTCGTCGGGGATCGAGAAGCCCGGCAGGCCCTTGTTGACGCCGCACAGCACGTCGCCGCGGCGCACGGTGCGCTTCAGCGTGCGGGTGTCGTAACGCTCATAGGTGATGGCGGCTGCCGCAACCAGCACGGCGACCGCGAGCCCGATCGTCAGGCCGCCTCGAAATGTACGCATGGGTTCTTTCTCGCGAGTGATCGGGGGAAACGGGCGGATATCGGACGCTACAGTTCGGGCTTCTGGCGGATGATCACCTTGGTGCCGACGGGAACGCGGCTATAGAGATCGGCCACGTCGTTGTTGACCAGGCGGAAGCAGCCGGAGGAAACAGCGGTGCCGATGGTGTCGGGCCGGTTGGTGCCGTGGATGCGATAGACCGTGGTGCCGAGATACATTGCGCGTGCGCCGAGCGGGTTGCCCGGGCCGCCCGCCATGAAGCGCGGCAGATAGGGCTGGCGCGCGATCATCTCCGGCGGCGGCACCCAGTCCGGCCACTCGGCCTTGCGGGTGATGCTGACCAGGCCCTGCCACGTGAAGCCCTCGCGGCCGACGCCGATGCCGTAGCGGAGCGCGCGGCCATTGCCCTGCACGAGGTAGAGATGGCGCTCGGCGGTCGCGACGATGATGGTCCCCGGCGCCTCATTGGTCCGGTAATACACCACCTGCTTCTGCCATTCCGGATCGAGCTCGTAGCCGTCGTCGGCGACCAGGCCGGGCTCATCGGCATCGGGGCGGCTCTGGGCGAAGCCTTGCGACGTCGACAGCACGAGTGCGCCCGTGGCGATCAACATCCAGACCAGGTGACGAAGTTTCGTCATGCAAAGCTCTCCTTGTGGCGCGCGGCCAAATGGTTGCTCGACCCCAAATCGCGGCAGCATCAAATCTGAGCGGCAGCTTGATGGCAAGTTTAGGGCGGGCGTCACACTATATCACTGTAATGCTTCCGTTTTTTGTCATTGAGGGCCGGGCGTGCCGCGCCATTCGCCTCATTTCGGCGCGATCCAGAGTCGCAACGCGAACGAGATCACTGTCACCGTGCCGACGCCGCCGAGCCAGAGCGCCGCGAACCACAACAGGCGCTGGCCGAGCGGCCGTTGATTCGGGGCCTGCGGCATCAGTGGTATCCGTGGCCGGGCCGCACCTTGCCGCGGAACACCCAATAGGCCCAGGCGGTGTAGCCGAGGATCAGCGGCACCAGGATCGAGACCCCGAACAGCATGAAGATCTGGCTGTTGGCGGGCGCCGCCGCCTGCCAGATCGTGATGCTCTGCGGCACGATGTACGGGTACATGCTGATGCCGAGCCCGGCATAGGACAGCGCGAACAGCGCCAGTGTCAGGAAGAACGGCTGGTGGTCGTTCTTGTTGCTGAGCGCGCGCAGCAGCAGCGCGGTGGCGGCGGCGACCGCGATCGGCACCGGCGCGGTGAGGATGATGTTGGGCCAGGCGAACCAGCGCTGGGTGTACTGCACGGCCAGGAACGGCGTTGCGATGCTGACCGCGCCGATCGCGCACAGCATCGCGATCAGCAGGATCCAGCTCAGATGATAGGCGCGGTCACGCAACTCGCCCTCGGTCTTCATCACCAGCCAGGTCGCTCCCAGCAGCGCGTAGCCGATCACCAGCGCGATGCCGGTCAGGACGCTGAACGGCGTCAGCCAATCCCACCAGCCGCCGGCATAGTGGCGTCCCTCGACATGGATGCCCTGCACGATGGCGCCGAGCGCGATCCCCTGTGCCAGGGTCGCGACCAGCGAACCGCCGGCGAAGGCGAGGTCCCATTTGTTGCGCGCCTTCTGGGTCCGCCAGCGGAATTCGAAGGCGACGCCGCGGAACACGAGGCCGAGCAGCATCGCGATCATCGGCGTGTAGAGCGCCGGCATCAGCACCGCATAGGCCAGCGGAAACGCCGCCATCATGCCGCCGCCGCCGAGCACCAGCCAGGTCTCGTTGCCGTCCCACACCGGCGCCACCGTGTTCATGATGACGTCGCGATCGGCCTTTTGCGGAAACACCGGAAACAGGATGCCGAGGCCGAGATCGAAGCCGTCCATCACGACATAGACGAACACGGCAAAGGCGATGATGAAGGCCCAGATCGTGGTGAGGTCGATGGGAATGCTCATCGCGCGCCCTCCACGGCAGCACCTGCGGCCGGCGTGATGCCGGCGGCACGGGCGGGGAGATCCTTTGTCGGGCCAAGCTCGCCGGGATGCGGCGGCTGCGCCATCAGCCGCAGGATATAGATCACGCCCGCGGTGAACACGGCGAAATAGACGATGATGAAGGCGATCAGCGAGGAGCCGACCGCAGGCGCCGCCAGCGGCGATACCGAGTCGGTGGTGCGCAACAGCCCGTAGACGGTGAACGGCTGCCGCCCGGTCTCCGTGGTGATCCAGCCGGCGAGCACTGCGATGAAGCCGGCCGGGCCCATCAGGACCGCGAAGCGGTGCAGCAGCGGCGACTGGTACATCATGCCGCGCCAGCGCATCACGAGGCTGAGCAGGCCGAGTCCCAGGATCAGGAAGCCGAGCCCGACCATGATGCGGAACGACCAGAAGGTGATCGGCACCGGCGGCCAGTTTTCACGCGGCACGGTGTCGAGGCCGGCGAGCGGGGCGTCGAGCGAATGCTTCAGGATCAGCGACGAGAGCTTCGGCACCTCGATCGCATATTTCACCTTCGCTTCGGCCTGGTCGGGCCAGCCGAACAGGATCAGCGGCGCGCCGTCCTTGTGGCTCTGGTAGTGGCCTTCCATCGCCATCACCTTGGCCGGCTGGTGCTCCAGCGTGTTGAGGCCGTGCTGGTCGCCGGCGAGGATCTGGATCGGCGCCACCAGCGTCGCCATCCACATCGCCATCGAAAACATCACCCGCGGGCCGGCGAGATGCTGGTCGCGCAGCAGGTGCCAGGCGCCGACTGCGCCGACCACGAGCGAGGTGGTGAGATACGCCGCCAGCACCATGTGCACGAGGCGATACGGGAACGAGGGATTGAAGATCACCTTGAGCCAGTCGGCTGCGACGAACTGGCCATCGGCATTGACGGCATGGCCGGTCGGCGTCTGCATCCAGGAATTGGCCGATAGAATCCAGAACGCCGAGATCAGCGTGCCGATCGCGACCATCAGGGTCGCCAGGAAGTGCAGCCTTGGGCCGACGCGCGACAGCCCGAACAGCATCACGCCGAGGAAGCCCGCCTCGAGGAAGAACGCGGTCAGGACCTCATAGGCCATCATCGGGCCGATCACCGGCCCGGTCTTGTCGGCAAAGGACGACCAGTTGGTGCCGAACTGGTAGGACATCACGATGCCCGAGACCACGCCCATGCCGAACGCGACCGCGAAGATCTTCAGCCAGTAATTGAACAGGTTGATGTAGACTTCGCGCTTGGTGGCAAGCCACAGCGCCTCGAGCACCGCGAGATAGCTCGCAAGCCCGATCGAGAATGCGGGAAACACGATGTGGAACGACATCGTGAAAGCGAATTGCGCGCGGGCGAGTACGACCGCATCCCAGCCTTCGAACATGATCCACCATTTGTCGCCGACCTGGCGTGGACCTTACCACGCCAGGTGTGACGACAAACAGGGCGGATTGTCCGAGACGATGATGCGATTGAATGCAATCGCATCATCGTCTCATCTCCATTTGAGCATGATCTTTAGGGAAAACCGGGTCCCACTTTTCCGGATCATGCGCTAGCTGTTGGCGCTGAGCAGCCGGGCGACGGTGCGGTCGATCTCGTCGTACCGCCCCTCGCCGGCGTGCTGGAAGACGATCTTGCCGTTCTGGTCGATGATATATTGCGCCGGCCAATACTGGTTGCCGTAGGCGTTCCAGGTCTGCGAATTGTTGTCCTGCGCCACCGGATAGAGGATGCCGTGCCGCTTCAGTGCCGCCTGCACGTTGGACGCCGAATGCTCGAACGGGAATTCCGGGGTGTGGACCCCGATCACGACGAGGCCGCGGTCCCGGTACTTTGAATAGAGTTCGGTGACGTGCGGCAGCGTGTTGACGCAGTTGACGCAGCCATAGGTCCAGAAATCCACCAGCACCACCTTGCCGCGCAGATCGGCGAGCTTCAGCGGCTTCGAATTGAACCAGTTGCTGATGCCGGCGAATTCCGGCGCGGTCTGGCTCTGTTCGGCCGTCATCGCCGCGGCCACCGGCACCGCTTTCGCCGGCGTGTCGAACTCCGAGCAGAGGCCGGGGATGACGGCGCCGCCCAGGCCAAGGGCGCCGACGAGGGCCGACACAGCAAGCAAGCGCACGGGCATCGATATCTCCTGTGGGGTTCAGAGGCCGATCTGGCCGTTGGGATAGAACTGGGTCAGCCACGCCACGATCAGCGTGTCGTATTGCAGGTAGGAAAGTGCAGCGAAGCCGATGATCAGGACGCCGAAGCCCTGCTGCAGACGCGGCGCGATCCGCGCCATGCTGCGCACGCGGGTGGTGACGGCTTGGCCGCCATAGGCAATCGCGAGCATCGGGATCGCGGCGCCGATCGCGTAGGTGACGAGCTGCAGGCTCGCCCACGCCGTATCCTTCGAGGTCGCGACGATGGTCAGGATCGAGCCGAGCACCGGTCCGGCGCAGGGCGTCCACACCAGGCCGAGCGTGCTGCCGAGCACGAAGCCGCCGAGCAGGCCCTGCGACGGCGCAGCCTGACCGGCGCCGTAAGCGGCACCGCTGAGCCGGATCGACAGCCATTCGAACGGCGCCGGCCAGATCATCAAGAGGCCGAAGCCGGCGAGCAGGACGGCTGCGCCGGTGCGCAGCACATTCGGATCGAAATCGAACGCACGCGTGATCGCGCTCAGCAGCAATGCCACCGCAGAGAATGACATCACGAAGCCGAGCGCGATCACCGCGGGCCGCGCCTTGCGGGTCTGGCCTATCGATACCCCAAGCAGGATTGGCAGCATCGGCAGGGTGCAGGGGGCGGCGACGGTGGCGACACCGGTAAGCAGGGCTAGGGCAAGGCTGAGCATCGTCGTCCGTCCATCAGCACTCCCGGCTCGCCAGAAGGCCGTGCCGGGTACGCCTGATGGTCTTCGCGAGGACGGTCTGGCCGTTACGGCTGAGCCGTCGCGAATGACGTCACGTCCGTGTGAGACGAGGTGAGTTCGGCTTCACGACGCCGCGCCAAAAACAGAGCGACCCGGCTGGGGGGCATCCCGGCCGGGTCGTTGGAGGCTACTTGGGAGGTTGGAACTAGAGAAGCGTCGAAACTTGTTGAGCTGGTAGTGGTTGCGGTTGCGTCGTTGGATATGGGTATAGAGATCGGGTTTTTCCGGGTGATGTCGTCGATTGTTTCAATTGTTTCGTCGCCTGACTTTTTCGGCTTCGTCTACAATTGCCTGAATCGCGCGATCTCCTGCTAAGTATCTGAATTTGCGTTAGATTAAGCCGCGACGCTGTCCACGCCGGCACCCCTGAGGAGGTCGGCAAGCTGCTTGCGGGCATAGAACATGCGGGTCTTCACCGTGCTCTGCGGGATACCGATGATCTGCCCGGCCTCCTCGACCGACTTCTCATGGTAGTAGACCAGGTTGATGATCTCGCGGTGCGCCGGCGACAGCTTGGCCACGCAGGCGCGCAGGATCTCGCTGGTGGTGGCGCGATCGAGCGAGGTTTCCGGCGTGTCGGCGCCATCGGCGATCTCCAGCACGTCGTCCTGGTCGATATCCTCATGCTTGCGCTGGCGCAGCGCGGTCAGCGCCTTGAAGCGGGCGATCGACAGCAGCCAGGTCGAAACCTGCGAGCGGCCCTCGAACTGGGCCGCGGTGCGCCAGACGTCCAGGAACACCTGGCTGACCAGGTCCTCGGCCATCGTGGTGTCGCGGACCATCCGCAGCACGAAGCGGTAAACCCGGACATTGTGGCGGGCATAGAGCGTGTGCATCGCGGTGCGGTTATTCTGGGCGATACTCGCGAGCAGCATTTCATCCGAGGTCGCGCGGGCAGCGTCGATGTGCTTCTTGGCTGCAGTGTTGATGGCGATGACGTTCGGCATGACAGGCTCCCAATTCGCCGTTAGGCGGCGTTTCGTTAGGAGAATTGTTAGTTACCGCCCGTTTCCGGATGTCTGCGCGAAAAGCGGAAAATGGTTTCGTGACCGGGAGAATTGTTTCGTCGGCGGCCCAACGACGAAACATTCGGGACCAAAAAGCCAGTAATTTCAATGCGCGGAAAATTGGAGCGGCCGGAATCGCCTCTGTCGGAACGAATCCGGCCTATGACTTTCGGCACTATTCGGCCGCTTGCAAAGCGGGCGCTGCCTTTTTCGGGGCGATCCAGAACGCATCGGGCCGTTCGAACAGGAAATTGGCCCGCGCCGCCAGCGCCAGCCGCCAGATCAGGAGCGCACCGGCGACGCCGACCGCGGTCACGATCAGCGAAACCAGACCGATGTCGTGGATGACCCCGGACTTCAGCAGCAGGGTGCGTGTCGCGGCCATCGGCAGGAAGAAGGCGAGATAGATTACGATCGAATGCTCGCCGCAGAAGCGCAGGAAGCCGAGCCAGTGCGCGCGCGCCAACAGCGTGCCGGTCACGATGATTGCGCAGGCGCCGGCAAAGCCGAGCGCCAGCGAGACAACAGGCCATTCGCTGATATCGAGCGCAACCAGGCTGCCGTTGACGAGCGCCCAGAGCCCAAGCCCGAGCAGCGCAAACGCAGGCCGTGCCCGCGCGCGGTCCGACAGCACGAACACGTAACTGGCGAGGACATAGCCGGTGTAGAAATAGGCGAAGCGGGAGCAGAACTCGTCGATCACGGTCCAGCCGGTCGCGACATGCGCCGACTCCAGCAATGCTGCGATCAGCCAGATCACGAGCGGGTGGACGTTGCGCGTCAGTTTGGTGACGACGAAGAAGATCGGCAGCAGATAGATGAACCACAGCGTGCCGAACGGCTCGATGAAGGATTCGAGATACGCGAGCCCGACCTGGGCCCAGCCCGCCTCGGCGGCCAGCGACGGCGCCTTGAAGCCGAACTGGATCGTCACCCACAGCACATAGAAATAGGCGAAGTGCATCACTTTGCGGTCGAGATAGGTGCGCCAGTCGCGGTCGATTACGACCGACAGGAACAGTCCCGAGATCAGGAAGAAGTCCGGCATCCGGAACGGCTTCGCGAACATCACGGCATAATGCATGAAGCCGGTCTGGTCGGCGGCCTTTTCGACCCCCAGCACGGAGTGCATCATCACGACCATGATGATGCAGATGCCCTTGGCATAGTCGACCCAATCGACGCGCGCGCCCACGTTCCCGGCGGAACGATCTGTCGCAGCTGCTGTGCCGTTTGTGGTCATCCTTGTCCTGTCCCGGCGTGATCGTGCCTATCATCGGCCCGATCCGTTGCTTTCTCCTTTATCAATACAAATGATGTGCCGCCGAACCCGGACCTTTCCCCGGTTCCCTGCAACAGGCGAATGGTCTAAGAGGCCAGGAGTCCGAGACGATTCCGAAAGGGACCAGAGACGTTCGTTAACCACGGGACGCAGGCCGTCCCAGCCGCTGCCGCGATGAAAGTCCTTGCCACGCCATTTCGATAGCCCGCTGCCGATCGACGCCGTGCTCGATGAACTCGACCGCACGCTCGATGGCCATAATTCCGCAGTCCTGGTCGCGCCGCCGGGCGCCGGCAAGACCACGCGCGTGCCGCTGGCCTTGCTCGATGCGCCCTGGGCCAGGGGCAAGAAGATCATCGTGCTGGAGCCGCGCCGCATCGCTGCGCGCGCCAGCGCCGAGCGGATGGCGAAGACGCTCGGTGAGCGCGCCGGCGAGACCGTCGGCTATCGCGTGCGCTTCGGCTCAAAGGTGTCGCGCGCGACGCGGATCGAGGTCGTCACCGAAGGCATCTTCTCGCGCCAGATCCTCGACGATCCCGAGCTCAACGGCGTCGCCGCGGTGCTGTTCGACGAATTCCACGAGCGCTCGCTCGACGCCGATCTCGGGCTGGCGCTGGCGCGCGACGCGCAGACCGGCCTGCGCGAGGATCTGCGCATCCTCGTGATGTCGGCCACGCTCGACGGCGCGCGGGTCGCAAGACTGCTTGGCGATGCGCCTGTTGTCGAGAGCGAGGGCCGCGCCTTTCCGGTCGAGACCCGTTATGTCGGCCGCAAGGTGGACGCGCCGCTGGAGCGGCAGATGGCCGAGACGATCGCAACCGCGCTGCGCGCCGATGCCGGCTCGGTGCTCGCCTTCCTGCCGGGCGCGGCCGAGATCCGCCGCACCCAGACCTTCCTCGCCGAACGCGTGCACGACGCCTCCATCGAGATCGTGCCGCTGTTCGGCGCGCTCGATGCGAGCGTGCAGGATCGCGCCATCGCGCCGGCGCCGAAAGGCACGCGCAAGGTGGTGCTGGCGACCTCGATCGCCGAGACCTCACTGACCATCGAGGGCGTGCGCATCGTGGTGGATTCCGGCCTGGCGCGGGTGCCGCGCTACGAGCCTGACATTGCGTTGACCCGGCTCGAGACCGTGCGGGCCTCGCGCGCAGCGGTGGATCAACGGCGCGGCCGCGCCGGCCGCATCGAGCCCGGCGTCTGCTACCGTCTGTGGGACGAGCCGCAGACAGCGTCGCTTCCGGCCTACACCGCGCCCGAGATTCTCTCCGCCGACCTGTCCTCGCTGGTGCTCGACCTCGCGCAATGGGGCGTCAGCGATCCCGCTAGCCTTGCCTTCCTCGATCCCCCGCCGGGCCCGGCGCTCAAGGAAGCGAAGTCGCTGCTGTCAGAGCTCGGTGCGCTTGATGGTGACGGCCGCATCACCGAAGAGGGCAAGAGCCTGCGCGCGCTGGCGCTGCCGCCGCGGCTGGCGCGCATGATCGTGGATTCCGCCCGGTTCGGCGCGGCTGAGGAGGCGGCCGAGATCGCCGCGGTGCTGACCGAGCGCGGGCTCGGCGGCGACAGCGTCGATCTCGACCACAGGCTCGACCAGTTCCGCCGCGACCGTTCGCAGCGGGCATCGAGCGCGCGCAGCATGGCCGAACGCTGGGCCTCGCAGGTGGAGAGGTCTGAGAGACTTTCTTCTCCCTCCCCCCTTGCGGGGGAGAGCCGGGGAGGGGGGGCCGCAAAGGTAGTGTCTGTCGATCGCGGCGATCTTTCCACCGGCGTCATGCTGGCCTTCGCGTTCCCGGACCGCGTCGCCAAAAACCGCGGCAATGGCAGCTTCGTACTGGCCAATGGCCGTGGCGCCGCAGTCGAGCAGACGTCCGCGTTAGCGCGGCTGCCCTATATCGCGGTCGCCGAACTGACCGGCACGGCCGCGAGCGGCCGCATCCTGCTGGCGGCACCGATCACCCAGGACGAGATCGAGCAGCGCTTCGCCGACCAGATCGAGAATGTCGAAGAAGTGACGTTCGATCGCGGCGCGATGGCGCTGCGCGCCCGCCGCCGGCGCTCGCTGCACGCGATCACGCTGTCGGAAGCGCCGATGTCGCTGCAGCCCTCGGCCGAGACCGCACGCATCTTCGCCGACGGCCTGATCGCGGCGGGTCTCGACCGGCTGCCGTGGTCGAAGCATTCGAAACAATGGCGCGACCGAATCATGTTCCTGCGCAAGGCCGAGGACGAGAGCTGGCCCGATCTGTCGGATGCTGCACTTGCCGCGCGTGCCGAGGACTGGCTGGTGCCTGCGCTGTACGACAAGACCGCGCTGAAGGATCTGTCCGCCGGCGATCTGTCCGATGCGCTGATGGCGCTGCTGCCGTGGGAATTGCGCGCCCGGCTTGACCGCGAGGCGCCGACGCATTTCGAGGCGCCGACCGGAACGCAGCTCGCGATCGATTACGAGGCCGAGCAGGGGCCGACCATTGCGGTGCGGCTGCAGGAACTGTTCGGGCTCAACATCCATCCTTCGATCGCCAAGGGGGCGGTGCCGCTGGTGCTGGAACTGCTGTCGCCGGCGCAGCGGCCGGTGCAGGTGACGCGCGATCTGCCCGGTTTTTGGCGCGGCAGCTACGCCGCGGTTCGTTCCGACCTGCGCGGCCGCTATCCGCGCCATCCCTGGCCGGAAGATCCCGCCAGCGCGATGCCGACAAGGCGCGTGAAACCGCGCGGGACCTAAATCTTCGAGGCAATGCTTTGTCGTGCCGCGTCAACGTTTCGCGTTGTTGCGCCCCAAGGTCGCATTTCTCTCATTCGTCGTCCCGGCCGAGTGCGCAATTGCGCACGGGGGCCGGGACCCATACACCGCGGCCGGTGTTGTGGACGGGACTCGTCGTTCCAACATCGCGCAACAAGAGACATTGGTGGTTATGGGTCCCGGCCTTCGCCGGGACGACACCGAGTCTCTGTTTTCCGGATGATGCTTGATCGGTTGCGCTGGCGAGCGCCTGCAAACGGTGGTTAGATTTGCGCGCCGGGATCACGGGCTCGCATTTTGGGGACGCTGCCATGGAGATCAAGAACCTGGAGATCAAGAACGCATCGCCGTCGCTCTACAACGAAGACCTCGCGCCGGCCAGGGAACGCAACTGGGGCGCCTTCAGCATCTTCAACGTCTGGACGTCGGACGTGCACAGCCTGTGGGGCTACTATCTCGCCGCCAGCCTGTTCCTGCTCTGCGGCAGCTTCGTCAATTTCATCCTCGCGATCGGTGCCGGCTCGCTGGTGATCTTCGTGCTGATGAGCCTGATCGGCAATGCCGGCGTGAGGACCGGCGTGCCCTATCCGGTGCTGGCACGCGCCTCGTTCGGGATCTGGGGCGCCAACATTCCGGCGCTGGTCCGCGCCATCGTCGCCTGCTTCTGGTACGGCGCGCAGACCGCGGCGGCCTCGGGCGCGATCGTCGCGCTGCTGACGCGCATCGACAGCTTCAAGGCGTTCCACCAGTCCAGCCACATGCTCGGCCATTCCACGCTCGAGGTGATCTGCTTCGTCGTGATCTGGGCGCTGCAGCTCCTGATCATCCAGCGCGGCATGGAAACGGTGCGCCGCTTCCAGGACTGGGCAGGGCCGGCGGTGTGGCTGATGATGCTGATCCTCGCGGTCTATCTCTGCATCGCGGCCGGCGGCATCTCGCTCACGGCGCCGATCCCGCAGGATGTGCTGCTGGAGAAGACCAAGGAAGCCGGCGTGCCCGGCGTGCCCGGCTCGTTCCCGGCGCTCTGCGCCGTCGCCGCGACCTGGATCACCTATTTCGCCGCGCTCTATCTCAACTTCTGCGACTTCTCGCGCTATGCGCCGGACGTGCACGCGCTGCGCAAGGGCAATATCTGGGGCCTGCCGGTCAATCTGATCCTGTTCTCGCTGGTCGCCGGCGTCACCACGATCGCGGCGTTCAACGTCTATCACGAGGTGCTGCTGCATCCTGACCAGATCTCGGCGAAGTTCGACAGCTGGTTCCTGGCGCTGCTCGCTGCGGTCACCTTTGCGGTGGCAACGCTCGGCATCAACGTCGTCGCCAATTTCGTCTCGCCGGCGTTCGATTTCTCCAACGTGTTTCCGCGGCATATCGACTTCAAGAAGGGCGGCTACATCGCGGCGCTGATCGCGCTGGCGCTGTATCCGTTCGCGCCCTGGGAGGGCAACGCCGCCTCGTTCGTCGGACTGATCGGCGCGACGATGGGACCGATCTTCGGCATCATGATGGTCGACTACTATCTGATCGCCAAAGGTCGCGTGAACGTGCCGGCGCTGTATCAGGAGAACGGCGAATATCGCTTTCAGAACGGCTGGAACGTCAGCGCGCTGATCGCAGCTGCCATCGGCGCCCTGTTCTCGTCGGTGCTGCCGAACTTCACCTCGATCCTGCCGGCGTGGTGGGCGGTCTATGGCTGGTTCTTCGGGGGCGGAATCGCGGGCGCTGTCTACTACGCGCTGCGCGTTGCGATGCCGAGCCCGGTTGCCAAGACGGCCTGAAAGTCGGCCTGAAAGCCGGCAAAATCCTTCCGTCAGAGGCGGCCGATGTCGTTCAGCCACCTCTCACGGGCTGGCATTAACTCTTCGCTCATCCTTTTCGCCAAAATGGGAGCCTCGCGTTGCCGCGCTTGCTCGCGGCGGGGCGTGCGGCGTGGTGAAATTGCGTGTTCGGTTTTCCGAGTATGGTGTCATGCGTAACCTGATGATTTTCGCGGCCATCCTGATCGGGCTGGGCACCTTCATGGCACAGATGGCCAGCAAGATGTCGCCCGCCGCCGCGACCACCGCAAAGCAGACCATCGCCCCCGCCGTCACGGTGGCGCAGGCCAGCTCCCGCACGCTCAGCATTGCGCCCGATCCCCGCGGCCATTTCGCGACCGACGGCCGGATCGACGGCCAGCGCATCTACTTCATGGTCGACACCGGCGCTTCCGTGGTGGCCCTGAACGAGACCTCGGCCGCGCGGTTCGGCCTGCGACCGGTGCCGGGCGATTACACCTCGCGTGTCACCACCGCCAACGGCACCATCAAGGCCGCGCGCACGCGCATCGCCATGATCGAGCTCGGCGGCCTCACCGTGCGCGACGTCGACGCCCTGGTGCTGCCGGACGAGGCGCTGTCCGAAAACCTGCTCGGCCTGTCCTTCCTGTCGAAGCTGAAGCGCTTCGAATACGCCAACGGCAAGTTGTTGCTGGAGCAATAAATCCAGCCCTTTCGGGGTATCCGCGGCGACCCGATATCGCCGCCATTTCCGCCGTAATTGTCGGCCACCAGCCGCAGTCTCAGCTTTCGCCCGGCCTGCGCATTCGCTAAAGGCTGCGGCGATACCCTCTGCATGACCATAAGGCCGATCCATGTTTCCCAAGCCGAAATCCGCGCTGGTCCCGAACACCTATGCCTTCGAATCCGAGCCGATGGTGAAGCCGACCGGGTTTCGCGAATACGACGCGCGCTGGCTGTTCAACAAGGAGATCAACCTGATGGGCGTGCAGGCGCTGGGCATGGGGCTCGGCGCGCTGATCGCGGAGCTCGGCGTCAAGCAGGAGATCGTCACCGGTCACGACTTCCGCGGCTATTCCGCCTCGATCAAATACGCGCTGATCTCGGGCCTGATGGCCGCGGGCTGCAAGGTGCACGACATCGGGCTCGCGGTGACGCCGATGGCCTATTTCGCGCAGTTCGATCTCGACGTGCCCTGCGTCGCGATGGTCACCGCATCGCATAACGACAATGGCTGGACCGGCGTCAAGATGGGCGCCAACCGCCCGCTCACCTTCGGCCCCGACGAGATGACCCGGCTGAAGGAGATCGTGCTCAACGCCGCGTTCGACAACAAGACCGGCGGCTCCTACCTGTTTCACGAGCACTATCCGGCGCGCTACATCGCCGACCTCACCAATCGGCCGAAGCTGAAGCGCAAGCTGAAGGTGGTGGCGGCCTGCGGCAACGGCACCGCGGGTGCGTTCGCGCCGCAGGTGCTGCAGGCGATCGGCTGCGAAGTGATCCCGCTCGACACCGAGCTCGATCACACCTTCCCGAAATACAATCCGAATCCGGAAGACATGGAGATGCTGCACGCGATCCGCGATGCGGTGCTGGAGCACAAGGCTGACGTGGGTTTGGGCTTCGACGGCGACGGTGATCGCTGCGGCGTGGTCGACAACACCGGCGAGGAGATCTTTGCCGACAAGGTCGGCGTCATGCTGGCGCGCGACATGTCGGCGATCAACCCGAATGCACAGTTCGTCGTCGACGTGAAGTCGACCGGGTTGTTCGTGACGGACCCCATATTGCAGAAGCAGGGCGCGAAGACGGTCTACTGGAAGACCGGTCATTCCTACATGAAGCGTCGCACCAATGAATTGGGCGCGCTCGCCGGCTTCGAGAAGTCCGGCCATTTCTTCTTCAACAAGCCGTTCGGCCGCGGCTATGACGACGGCCTGGTGTCGGCGATCGCGATCTGCGAGATGCTCGACCGCGCCCCCGGCAAGTCGATGGCCGACCTGAAGGAAGCGCTGCCGAAGACCTGGTCGTCGCCGACCATGTCGCCGCATTGCGCCGACGAGGCGAAATACGGCGTCGTCGACGCCGTGGTGAAGCACTTCGAGACGCTGCAACAGAAGGGCGCGCAGGTCGCAGGCCAGAACATCCGCGATCTCGTCACGGTCAACGGCGTCCGCGTCACGGTCGAGGACGGCAGCTGGGGCCTGGTGCGCGCATCCTCGAACAAGCCGGAGCTCGTGGTCGTGGTGGAAAGCCCGGTCAGCGAGCAGCGCATGCACGACCTGTTCGAGGCGATGGATTCCGTGCTGCGCACTCACCCCGAGGTCGGCGAGTACAATCAGAAGATTTGAGAGCGCGCTGCTCGCGGCCAACAACGGTGTCATCACCCGCGCATGCGGGTGATCCAGTATTCCAGAGACGGTAGTGATTGAGCCGAGAGGCCGCGGCGTACTGGATCGCCCGGTCAAGCCGGGCGATGACAGCTCGGCAGGCGGCCAGCCGGGCGATGACAGTTGAGAAGGTGGTGCTTACGCCGCCGGCACCGGCAGCGCCGTGACCGACTTGATCTTCTCCATCGCAAAGCGCGAGGTGACGTTCTTCAGCGGCACCGCCGAGATCAGCTTCTTGTAGAAGACGTCATAGGCCTGCATGTCCGCGACCACGACGCGCAGCATGTAGTCGACGTCGCCGGCCATCCGGTAAAATTCCATCACCTCGGGCATGGCGCTGACGGCGTCGGCGAATTTGCGCAGCCACGCCTCCGAATGGTCGGCGCTCTCGACCGAGACGAACACCGAAATCCCGAGCCCGATCTTGTTCTGGTCGACCAGCGCGACGCGGCGCAGGATCACGCCATCGGCCTCCAGCCGCTGGATGCGCTTCCAGCACGGTGTCGAGGACAGCCCGACCCGGTCGCCGATCTCGGCGACGGAGAGCGAGGCGTCCTCCTGCAGCACGGTCAGGATCTTGCGGTCGATCGCATCGAGGCGGCGGTTGTTGTCATGAAGCTGGATGGCGACATCGGTCATAGAAGAAAGTTCCACATGAAGGTTCAATCTCCCTCATATAGAGAAAAATCTTCCAAATCAAGCGGGTCGTGGCCGGTCAGGCCGGCCGGGCCTCGGCGTGTTCGCCCAAAAACGCTTCAACTTCAGCACGTTGCGGTGCGGCATAAGCACCCCCGAAGCGGGTGCATTTCAGCGCTGCGGCGGCTGAGGCGAAGCGAAGCGCCTGCCGTAGCTCCTGCTGTTCGGTGATGGCCAGCGCAAATGCCCCGTGGAAGACGTCGCCGGCGCCGAGCGTGTCGACGGTGTGGACCGGGAAGGCGGGGGTTTCGTCGAGCTCGCCCTGCTCGTTGAGCCAGATCGTGCCCATCGGCCCGCGGGTGCCGGCCAGGAAGGAGGGGGTCAGCTTGGCGAGCTTCTGCAGCGCCTGCCCGTCGTCGGTGACGTCGGCGGTCTCCTGCAGCGGCTCGCTGGAAAACACCAGATGCGAGGAGGCGGTGAGCAGCCCTTCCCGCATCGACATCGCGCGGTCGACGTCGACCACCACGGGAATGCCGCGCCTGACGGCCTCGGCGCACAGCTCGGTGCAGAACGGTGCGCAGCGGCTCTCGGTCAGGATCGCCGCGCAATCCTCCAGCAGTAGCTCGGTCGGCGGCAGCTTGACCTTCCAAAGCTCGGGATCGCGGAAGGTGACGATGGTGCGCTCGCCGGTGGCGTCGATCATGATCGCCGAGATCGGGGTGACCAGGTTCGGCATGTGGATGAGATGGTTGGTCTCGATGCCCTCCTCGCCGAGCTTGTCGAAGATGTAGCGGCTCGAGGTCTCCCGCGAATCGCCCATCGGTCCGCAGATCGAGGCGCGGCCGCCCAGCCGGACGATGCCGATCGCGGCGTTCAGCGCATTGCCGCCGCAGATCTCGTCGAAATGCGTCGCATTCTCCTTGGAGCCGCGCGCCGGGACATTGACGCGAAAGGTCAGGTCGCGCACCGGCAGGCCGATGCAGAGGATGCGGGGCGGGACTTTCGGGGCGCCGTTCGGAAAATTCATGCAGGGGTCCGTCGCAATGGTTCCGTCAACTGCCACAAGCAGTGCTCGGACTAATCGGCAGAACGATGTCCGGTTCCCGCTACTGGTCCAACGGGTTTCGGTGATGCACCCAGCGCCCGAGCAAATGATGGGCAATCGCGAACGGATGCGGACCGGCAAGGCCGTCGGGGTGCTGGCGCTTGAGCATAAGCGTCGCCTCGGCGTGGTCGAACCAGCGCGCATCCTCCAGCTCGGTGCGGTCGACCACGATGTCCTCGTTGGTCGCACGCGCGGTGCAGCCGATCATCAGCGATGACGGATAGGGCCAGGGCTGCGTCATGTAGTAATTGACGTCGGTGCAGCGGATGCCGGCCTCCTCGAAAATCTCGCGCCGGACCGCATCCTCGATGGTCTCGGCGGCCTCGACGAAGCCGGCGAGGCAGGAATACATGCCGGGCATGAACTGCTTCTGCCGTCCCATCAGCACCTTGTCGCCTGACGTGACCAGCATGATCACGACCGGATCGGTGCGCGGAAAGTGCTCGGCCTTGCAGCTCGGACATACGCGCTTCCAGCCGCCGTCCTTCATCGCCGTGCGGGTGCCGCAATTCGCGCAGAAGCCGTGGCGCTGGTGCCAGGTCACCATGGATTTCGCCATTGCGATCGCCGAGAGCTGCTCGGGCGGCACAACGCCCTGCATCGCCATGCCGCGCAATTCGGTGATCGCGACGTCGCCGCGTCCGAGCAGCTTCTCCGCGGCTTGCGGTGCGATCCCCATGCCGAAGATCGGCGCGGCATCGCGCAAGCCCAGGAAGATCGTGCCGGGATTGGCGCCAAAGCTGCGCGCCTCCTCCAGCGAGAGCAGTGCGCGGGCGCCGCCTTCCTCCTGCTTCACCACCAGCGAGTCGCGATAGATCACATAGGCGCGGGCCTCGCGGTGGCCTTCGAGCGCAAACAGTTTTTCGTCATCGCTGCGCAGATGCGCGGCGCGGTCCAGCACATGGGTGACGAAGGCCGGCTGGCCGAGCGGAAAGGAATCGAATGCGGACATCGGAGTTCAACCCAACCAGATCTTGCGGCGAAGCGCGCTGATGAAATTCTGCACTTCCTCGGCGTCATGCGCCAGCGGCGGCATCACGCCCCAAACGGGACGCGGCCATGCAGCGTCGCTGGTACGGCGCGCGATGACATGGACGTGAAGCTGCGGGACGAGGTTGCCGAGCGCGGCGACATTCAGCTTGTCGCACTTGGTGACCTCTTTCAGGGCCCGCGAGACGCGGGTGATCTCCGTCATCAGCTGCGCCTGCTCGACCTCGTCGAGGTCGATGATCTCGACCGCGCCGTCGCGCCGTGGCACCAGCAGCAGCCAGGGATAATGCGCATCCTTGATGACGAGCACCTTGCACAGCGGCAGGTCGCCGATGTCGATGGTGTCTTTCTTGAGCTGCGAATGCAGCGACCAATTGGAGCCGGACATGAGGGGCAAATAATGCCTTTCCGTGTTCCCACACAAGTCCCACAAAGCACGGTCAGGCCGCTTGCTTTCCGACGGTTTTGGCCCCAAATAGGGACCGGGAGATTGGCGGTGGACGAGCCACTCGCCAACCGGGTCAGGTCCGGAAGGAAGCAGCCCTAACGAGGTCCGGATCGGGTCGCTCGTCAGTCTCCTACCTGTTTTTCCGAGCGAATCGTGCTGGAATGGCGGTCTCCGCGCCCGGCGCTTGATTTCGGCTCCTATCCGCACGCCGGCTGCAAGAGACAATTCCCAAGTTGCGGATCGACGCATGAATGACGCTGGCGCCCCCTCCCATCCCTCCGAAGGCGCAGGCCAGAGCGGTTTTGATCTCGGGGGAGCGCCGGAGACCGCAAAGCCGTACCGCGTTCTCGCCCGCAAATACCGCCCCTCCAGCTTCGAGGATCTGATCGGCCAGGAGGCCATGGTCCGCACCGTCTCGAACGCATTCGAGACCGGGCGGATTCCGCAGGCCTGGATCCTCACCGGCGTCCGCGGGGTCGGCAAGACCACCACCGCGCGCATCCTCGCCCGCGCCTTGAACTACGCCAAGCCGGACGGCTCGGTGAAGGGGCCGACCATCCACATGCCCGACCTCGGCGTGCACTGCCAGGCGATCATGGAAAGCCGGCACATGGACGTGCTGGAGATGGACGCCGCGTCCCATACCGGCGTCGACGACGTCCGCCAGATCAATGACAGCGTGCGCTATGCGCCGGCGAGCGCGCGCTACAAGGTCTACATCATCGACGAAGTCCACATGCTGTCGACCGCGGCCTTCAACGCCTTCCTGAAGACGCTGGAGGAGCCGCCGGAGCACGCCAAATTCGTGTTCGCCACCACCGAAATCCGCAAGGTGCCGATCACGGTGCTGTCGCGCTGCCAGCGCTTCGATCTGCGCCGCGTCGAGGCCGACGTGCTGATGAAGCATCTCGGCAATATTGCCGCGAAGGAGGGCGTCGAGGTCGAGCCCGAGGCGCTCGGCATCATCGCGCGCGCGGCGGAAGGCTCGGTGCGCGACTCGCTGTCGCTGTTCGACCAGGCGATCGCGCATGCCGCGGGCAACGTGAAGGCCGACGCGGTCAGGCAGATGCTCGGCCTTGCCGATCGCACCCGCGTCATCGATCTCTTTGATTCGCTGGCGCGCGGCGATCTCGCCAGCGCCTTCGCGGAATTCCGCGCGCAGTATGACGTCGGCGCCGATCCGGTCGTGGTGCTGTCCGACCTTGCCGAGTTCGTCAATTTCATCACCCGCGTGAAGGTCGTGCCGGCAACCGCCGACAATGTCGCGTTCGGCGAGACCGAGCGGGTGCGTGCACGCGAGTTCGCGGCAAAACTGTCGATGCGGGTGCTGTCACGGATGTTTCAGATGCTGCTCAAGGGCATTGCCGAGGTGCAGACTGCGACGCGGCCTGCCGCTGCCGCCGAGATGGTGCTGGTGCGGATTGCCTATGTCGCCGATCTGCCGACGCCGGATGAGGCGATCCGGATGATGATCGAGCAGAACGGTGGTGGCGCCGCGCCCGCGACGTCAGGCTCGGCCGCGTCACAGCCGTCGCGCGGCGCGCCGTCCTCGGCGATGTCTGCGATGCCCTCAGTGCCGATGCGTGCCCCGCAGGGGGCGCCACGCGCCGATCTGGCCGCGCGTCCGCAGATGGCGGCGCCGGTTGCCGATGCCGCGCCGGCGCTGCGGATCACTAGCTTCCCGCAACTGATCGCGCTCGCCGGCGAGAAGCGCGACATCATGACCAAGAGTGCGCTGGAGGCCGACGTGCGGCCGGTGCGCATCGAGGATGGCCAGCTCGAGATCGCGCTCGAGCCGAAGGCGCAGCGCGCGCTCGTCACCGATCTGTCGCGCAAGCTCGAACTGTGGACCGGACGGCGCTGGACCGTGATCATCTCTAACGAGGCCGGCCAGCCCACCGTACGCTCGCAGAACGAACTCGCGCGCAGCGAGCATCAGCGCGCCGCCGAGGCCGATCCGCGCGTGCAGGAGGTGCTGGCGCGCTTTCCCGGCACGAAAGTGGTCGAGGTCCGCCGCCTGGCCGCAGAGGTTCCGGTAGCGGATGCGACCGGCGAAGACCCGATTGAAACTTCCGACAGCGACGACGATTGATCAGATTATAGGAACGCACGCATGGCTGATTTTCTCGGCATGATGAAGCAGGCAGCGCAGCTGCAATCCAAGATGCAGGCGATGCAGGACGAACTCGGCAATGTCGAGGTCGAGGGTATTTCCGGCGGCGGCCTGGTCGCGGTGCGCATGACCGCCAAGATGGAAGTGAAGGGCATCAAGATCGATCCGTCGCTGATGAAGCCGGAGGAACGCGAGGTGCTCGAGGATTTGCTGGTCACCGCGCTCGGCGACGCCCGCCGCAAGGCGGAGACCGCGATGCAGGAGAAGATGATGGCTATCACCGGCGGGCTCAGCCTGCCGCCGGGATTTGGTCCGACCTAAATGGCTGCAAGCGTTGCCGGCCCCGAGATTGAACGCCTGATCCAGTTGCTGGCGCGGCTGCCCGGGCTTGGCCCGCGCTCGGCGCGGCGCGCGGCGCTGCACCTGATCAAGAAGCGCGAAGCCCTGATGACGCCGCTGACCGCGGCGTTGCAGGTCGCCATCGACAAGATCCAGGTCTGCAAGACCTGCGGAAACATCGATACACAAAATCCCTGCACGGTCTGCACCGATCCGCGCCGCGATCCCTCGATCATCGTCGTGGTCGCCGATGTCGCCGATCTCTGGGCGCTGGAACGCGCCAATGCGACCAATGGCCGCTATCACGTGCTTGGCGCAACGTTGTCGCCGCTCGACGGAGTCGGCCCGCAGGATCTCACCATCGATCAGCTGGTGGCGCGGGCGCATGCGCCTGAGGTCAGCGAGATCATCCTGGCGCTGAATGCGACCGTCGACGGCCAGACCACCGCGCATTACATCACCGACCTGCTGTCGGAGGCCAATGTGCGGGTGACGCGGCTGGCGCATGGCGTGCCGGTCGGCGGAGAGCTTGATTACCTCGATGAAGGTACGCTATCCGCAGCCATGCGGCAGCGGACGCTGTTCTAGCGCGCGATCCGGCGGCCGAACCCAGCGGCAGACGCCAGGCGTTCGGTGACAAGCCGAAAAGATCGCGCTGAAACAAAATGATAGGGTGGACGGCGATTCGGGGACGGTCATTCACGCTCGGACGAATCTAGATACGGAACTCCTGAAAATGACGACACAGCGATTCGGCGTACGCTTGGGCTTTGCGTTTCTGGCGGCCACCTTCGCCGCGCCTTGCGCCATTGCGCAGCAGAGCGACGCGCCGCAGAAGCCCGGCAAGATGATCCGGACCGGCGACGTGCTGTCGGGGGAACTCAGCGCCCTGAAGGTGCGCGATGCCAAGAACCGTGGCAAGCGCGTCGCGACCTACCAGATCACCAGCGAGCCGCGCCGCCTGCCGCCGCCGAACGGTCTCTGCAACCTCGAGACCGGGCCGGAAACCTTCCAGCTCATTCCGACCAACGACGCCCAGGCCGCGCAGCTGAAGAGTTTCACCGGCAAGGAAATCTCGGTGAAGGTCGACGAGGTCGCCTGCGCCCAGGACGCCGGCCAGATGAGCGAAGCCATCGTCACCAAGTGGAGCGTGGTCGCGAAGTAGGGCCGTGCCTCAATTGCAGTGTCACGCACGGCTCGACCGGGCGATTCAGCACGCCGCGGCCTCTCGATTCAAGCACAACTGTCTCTGGAATACTGGGTCACCCGCTTTCGCGGGTGACGACAGCGGAGGCTTAAACCCGCACCGGCCCCAGCTCGTCAAAATGCCCGCGGCGCTGCAGCCAGGCGAGCAGGATCAGGCTTGGGATCGCGACCAGCACGCAGATCGCGAAGAACACCGGCCAGCCAACGGCCTTGGCGACATAGCCCGCGCCCGATGACAGATAGGTGCGGCCGACCGCCGCGAGCGCCGTGAGCAGCGCATACTGGGTCGCGGTGTGCAGCGGGTTGCGGCACAGCGCCGAGAGATAAGCGACGAAGATCACGGTGCCGATCGCACTGGTGAAGTTCTCCGCCGTGATCGCAAGCGCGAGCGCCCATTGATCGACGCCGACATGCGCGAGCCAGGAGAACGAGAGGTTGGCGATCGCCTGCAGCACACCGCCGATCCAGAGGCTGGTGGCGAGCGAATAGCGCCGCGCCACGAAGCCGCCGGCAAATCCGCCGATCAGGGTTGCGGCAAGACCTACGCCCTTCACGATCGCCGCGTAATCGACCTTGGAAAAGCCGATGTCGATCACGAACGGTGCGGTCATGGTGCCTGAGAACGCGTCGGTGAACTTGAACAGCACCACAAAGGCGAGCGCCGCGAATGCGTCCTTGCGGCTGAGGAACTCGGAGAACGCGCCGAGCGCCGCGTGCCATACGCGTTCGGCTGCGGTCTGCGCATGCGTGGCTGCCTCCGCACCTTTCGATTGGGCCGGCTCGGTCGCAGCCAGCGCGGTGACGATGCCGATCACGACCAGCGCGGCCATCACCACATAGCCCCACATCCACGCCGACGGGCGCGCCACTCCGGCGGACTCGAACCCGCTGACGATGAACAGCGCGCCTGCGGTCGAGACCAGCATGCCGATGCGGTAGGCTGCGACATAGGACGCCATGCCGGCGGCCTGCTCGCTTTCCGGCAGGCTTTCGACGCGGAAGGCATCGACCACGATGTCCTGTGTCGACGAAGCGGTTGCGACCAGCAGCGCGGCAAGTGCCGCGAACCATGGCGATCGCGCCGGATCGGCCATCGCCAGCACCATGATCGCCGCGATCAGCAACAGCTGCGAGAACAGCAGCCAGCCGCGACGGCGACCGAACATTTGCGTGAACAGCGGCACATGCAGCGCGTCGACCAGCGGCGCCCAGAGGAATTTCAGCGTGTAGGGCGTGCCGATCAGCGCCAGCAGCCCGATGGTGCCGAGATCGACCCCGGCCTCCTTCATCCACACCTGCAGCGTCGAGCCCGACAGCGCCAGCGGCAGGCCAGAGGAGAAGCCGAGCAGCAACACGATCAGCACCCGCGGCTGCAGATATACGGCGAGGCCGTCGCGCCAAGAGGTGGCGGCAGGCTTTGGCGTCGGCTTTGCAGGCACGTCTGACGTCGCTTCAGGTGCTGTCATAGAACCGGTGTTACCAGATTCGTCCCCAAAAAGACTGTCATCGCCCGGCTCGACCGGGCGATCCAGTATCCCAGAGGCCTATCCGCCGCCACCGGCGATCTCCGGGTAAAGATCGATCCAGTCCGGATTGTCCTTCTCAATCAGGGATATTTTCCACGCGCGCGGCCATTTCTTTAGCCGCTTCTCGCGATGGATCGCCTGTTCGACATCGTCGAAGACCTCGAAATAGACCAGCCTCGCGACATCGTACTTTTCCGTGAAGCCCTCAACCAATTTCAGCTTCTGCTCGCCGACGCGGCGAATGAGGTCATTTGTCACACCGATGTAGAGCGTGCCGCCGATGCGGTTGGTGAGGATGTAGACGTAGTAGGAGCGTGCTCCCAATTGCCGCCTCTGGGATACTGGGTCGCCCGGTCAAGCCGGGCGATGACACCGATTATGGGGTGACATCGGGGGCTATACTACTCCCCCGCCTGCAGCTTGCGCGGGGCGGGGAACAGGTCGGGGGCGGCGGGTTTGACGAAGCGGGGGACTTCGATCGGGGTCTCGGACTTGCTGAAGTCGAGTTCCTCGATGCGGCCGGCGCGCTTCTCGATCTTGTCGGCGGAGATCAGGATCTGCCTGACGTCCTCGTTCACCTGGCCGAAATGGTTCTGCAGCTTCAGGACGCGCTCGCGCAGGCGGGCGAGATCATCGCCGAGATGCATCACCTCGTTGCGGATCTGGTCGGCGGCGTCGCGGATGCGGGCGTCCTTCAGGATCTGCTGCATCACCTGGATCGCCAGCATCAGCAGCGAGGGCGATACCAGCACGACGCGGGCGCGATAGGCCTTCTGGATCACGTCGTCGAAGCCGTCATGGATTTCGGCATAGACCGATTCCGACGGCACGAACATCAGCGCGGTGTCCTGGGTCTCGCCGGGGATCAGGTACTTCTCCGCGATGTCGCTGACATGCTTCAGCACGTCGGCGCGCAGCCGCTGGCTGGCGAATTTGCGCTCCTCGTCGCTGCGCGCATCGTGCAGCGCGGTCATGGCCTCCAGCGGGAATTTCGCGTCGATGCAGAGCGGGCGCTGGTCGGGCAGGAACACCACGCAGTCCGGCCGCTTGCCCGTGGTCAGCGTGTACTGGAACTCGAACGAGCCCTTCGGCATGCCGTCCTGGACGATGGCCTCCATCCGCGCCTGGCCGAACGCGCCGCGGGATTGCTTGTTGGCGAGCACGTCGCGCAGCGTCGTGACCTGGGTGGTGAGCTCGTTGAGGTTCTTGTGGGCGTGGTCGATGATGCCGAGCCGCTCATGCAGCACGCGCAGAGAATCCATCGTGTTGCGCGTGGTCTGTTCCATCGACTGGCCGACCCGGTGGGTCACCGAATCCAGCCGCTCGTTGACGGCACGGGCCATCTCCGCTTGGCGGCCGGCCAGCGCCTGCCCCATGGCATCGACCCGTCCTGAGGCCTCGCTCTGGGCCCGCAGCATGTCGGCGAGCCGCTCCTCCAGCTCGTCGGCCCGAATAGCCTGGGCCATCGCCAGTTCCGCGCCGCGCCGGCTGGCGCGCGCGATCACCACCGCGATGGCCAGCAGCAGCACCAGCGCCAGCGCGCCAAGGCCGATCAACGCATCGGAGACGCGGACCGGGAGGTCGCCAAGCGTGAGGAGAATCTCGTTCATGCCAGCCGTTGTAGCCGATTCGGCGTCGCCGCCGAACGAAAAGGGAACATTTATGGTCAACGCTCCCTTAATTTTCCTGGTTAACGCTGTGTAAAGAAACGTGGTTAAGGCCGCCTTAAGGGGTTCCTGAACGCATTGACCGCATCATGCCCGCAGCTTAAATCGCGGCCATGGCTATCAGAGAAATCATCATTCTGCCGGACAAGCAGTTGCGGTTGGTGTCGAAGGCGATCGAGAAGGTGACGCCGGAGATCCGCAAGCTCGCCGACGACATGCTCGAGACCATGTATGACGCGCCGGGCATCGGGCTCGCGGCGATCCAGGTCGCGCAGCCGCTGCGGCTGATCACCATGGACCTCGCCAAGCGCGACGAGAACGGCGAGACCACGCCGCAGCCGCGGGTGTTCATCAATCCGGAGATCATTTCGTATTCGGAAGAGCTGTCGGTCTACGAAGAGGGCTGCCTGTCGATCCCCGAATATTACGAGGAGGTCGAGCGTCCGGCGCGGGTGCGCCTGCGCTTCACCGATCTCGACGGCAAGGTGCATGAAGAGGATGCCGAGGGGCTCTATGCTACCTGCATCCAGCACGAGATCGACCACCTCAACGGCGTGCTGTTCGTGGACTATCTGTCGAAGCTGAAGCGCGACCGCGTCTTCAAGAAATTCGAGAAGGCCGCCAAGCGCGCGGCGGAGTGACGGCGTTCCTTCTGCTGTCATGCCCGGGCTTGACCCGGGCATCCACGTCTTACTTCTCAAGGGGCCAAAGACGTGGATGGCCGGGCACAGGCGAGCGAAAGCGACGCCGTCCTTGACGGCCATGCCCGGCCATGACGAATACTTGGATGTTTGAGCCTCTCGGAAGAAATTGACCGCATGCCTCTCCGCCTGATCTTCATGGGCACGCCCGATTTCGCAGTGCCGACGCTGCTGGAGCTTGTGGCCCATGGCCATGAGGTCGTAGCCGTCTACACCCGCGCGCCGAAGCCGGGCGGGCGGCGCGGCCTGCAGTTGCAGCCGACGCCGGTCGAGCAGGAAGCGCGCCGCCTCGGCATTCCCGTGCTGACGCCGAAAACGCTGAAGACGCCGGAAGCACTCGAGGAATTTCGCGCGCATGACGCGCATGCCGCCGTCGTCGTCGCCTATGGCATGATCCTGCCGCAGGCCATCCTCGACGCGCCCAGGCTCGGCTGCTTCAACCTGCACGCCTCACTGCTGCCGCGCTGGCGCGGCGCCGCGCCGATCAACCGCGCCATCATGGCGGGTGACGCCGAGAGCGGCGTGATGGTGATGAAGATGGATGTCGGTCTCGACACCGGCGACGTCGCGATGGCCGAGCGGCTGCCGATCTCGGACAGCATGACGGCATCCGATCTGCACGACGCGCTGGCGCCGCTCGGTGCCGATTTGATGGTGCGCGCGATGGCTGCGCTGCAGCGTGGTGGCTTGCAGCTTACGAAGCAGAGCGAGGACGGCGTCACCTATGCCGCCAAGATCGACAAGGCCGAGGCGCGGATCGACTGGAGTAAGCCGGCGCACGCGGTGCTGCGGCACATTCACGGGCTCTCGCCGTTTCCCGGCGCCTGGTGCGAGCTCGCCGGCGAAGGCGAGCCGGTGCGGCTGAAAATCCTGCGTTGCGAATTCGCCAAGGGCTCGGGCGAACCTGGCGATGTGCTCGACGACAAATTTGCCATCGCTTGCGGCGACGGCGCGATCCGGATTCTCGAACTGCAACGCGCCGGCAAGGCGCCGATGAAGGCGGCAGATTTTCTGCGCGGCACGCCGCTGAAGCCGCCTGCGCGGCTCGCCTGATGCCCCGCTACAAGCTCACCATCGAATATGACGGCACGCCGTTCTCCGGCTGGCAGATCCAGGACACCGCGCCGACCGTGCAGGGCGCGCTGGAGACGGCGGTGAAAGCGATCTGCGGCGAGGACGTGCGCGTCCATGGCGCCGGCCGTACCGACGCCGGCGTGCACGCGCGCGGCCAGGTCGCGCATTGCGACATCGCCAAGCATTTTCCGCCCGGCCGTTTTCGCGACGGGCTGAACGCGCATCTGCGGCCCAATCCGATCGGCGTGTTGGCGGCGGATATCGTATCAGACGATTTCGAGGCGCGCTTCTCCGCGACCAGGCGGCACTACCTCTATCGTATCACCAACACGCGTGCGAACCTCGCGGTCGACATCAGCCGCGTCTGGCGCGTGCCGCGCGCGCTCGATGCGGCAGCGATGCACAACGCCGCGCAGCGGTTGCTCGGCAAGCACGATTTCACCACCTTCCGCGACACCGAGTGCCAGGCCAAGTCGCCGGAGAAGACGCTTGATCAACTCGACGTCAGGCGCGACGGCGACGCCGTCAACATCGTGACGTCGGCGCGCTCGTTCCTGCACAGCCAGGTGCGCTCGATGGTGGGCTCGCTGGTCTGGGTCGGCGAGGGCCGCTGGAGCGCGGACGATCTCTTTGCCGCGCTCGCCGCCCGCAACCGCGCGGCGTGCGGCCCGGTCGCGCCGCCGGACGGGCTCTATCTGATGCGGGTGGATTATTAGTGGCCCCAATCCCTACTGTGCATGGGGTTGTTTTCGAAGTTTTGGTCTAGCCGAGCCGCTGGATTACGCAAAATACCTGTCCAACACGCCCCGATATATCCGCGTCAGCTTCTCCAGATCGGCCACCGGCGTGCGCTCGTCGATCTGGTGCATGGTCTGGCCGACCAGGCCGAATTCGATCACCGGGCAATAGCTGGAGATGAAGCGTGCGTCCGAGGTCCCGCCCGAGGTCGAGAGCTCCGGCTTGCGGCCGGTGATCTCCTCGATCGCAGCGACGGCGAGGTCGGTGAACGGCCCCGGCTTGGTGACGAACACGTTCGAGTTCGACGGCATCCAGTCGATGTGGGCGCGGATGCGGTTGCCGCAGGCTGTCGCCAGCCGCTCATCGACCAGCTGCCGCAGGCTCTCCTGGGTGTGGTTGTCGTTGAAGCGGATGTTGAATTTCGCTCGTGCCTGGCCGGGGATCACATTGCCGGCGGTGTTGCCGACATCGACCGTGGTGAATTCGAG
This sequence comes from Bradyrhizobium sp. 6(2017), assembly GCF_011058295.2. Classification (NCBI taxonomy): domain Bacteria; kingdom Pseudomonadati; phylum Pseudomonadota; class Alphaproteobacteria; order Hyphomicrobiales; family Nitrobacteraceae; genus Bradyrhizobium; species Bradyrhizobium sp. 6(2017). The sequence goes on from NZ_CP049289.2 coordinate 884,878, forward strand.
ATTGCTCGCCTGGAATTGCGCGCTGCCGTGATCGAGCGGCTCGTCGCTCAGCGCCACGATCAGCCGCGAGATGTCAGGCACCGGATTCGAGGCGCGGTGCGGATAGGCGACGTGGCCCTGCACGCCATCGACCACCAGCGTGCCGGACTGTGAGCCGCGCCGGCCGATCTTGATCATGTCGCCGAGCACCTCGACATTGGAGGGCTCGCCGAGCACGCAATGATCGAATTTCTCGCCGCGCTCGGCGCACCATTTCAACAGCTTGACGGTGCCGTTGATCGAGACGTCTTCCTCGTCGCCGGTGATCAGGAAGGAGATCGAGCCGTTGCCGTCTTCTTGTGGCTTGCCGCCATGGTCCTGCAGATATTGCAGCACCGCGGCGACGCTGCAGGCGATGCCGCCCTTCATGTCGACGGCGCCGCGGCCGTAGAGAAAGCCGTCCTTCACCTCGCCGGAGAATGCGCCGATCGTCCACGCTGATTCATCGCCGGGCGGCACCACGTCGGTGTGGCCGGCGAAGGTGATGTGCGGCGCGGAGCTGCCGATGCGGGCGTAGAGATTGTCGACATCGGCGGTGCCGGGCTCGGAGAACGTCACGCGATGGACGTCGAAGCCTGCCGCCTTCAGCAGGCTTTCGAGAACGCCGAGCGCGCCGGCGTCGGCCGGGGTGACGGAGGGGCAGCGAACCAGATCGCGGGTGATCGAGACGGCATCATTCATGCGCCTCGCTTAACACGTCACACCGCGGGTGGACCAGCTTTGTGAGGCACGATATCGAGTTCGCTCTGCTGATCCCAGCCCCGCCCGGAGCGCGACCCACTGCCGCTGTCGCCTCCTCGCCTCTCATGGGCTTTTCCCAGCGGATTGGGACCGTATCGATTTGGGTATGACGTGCCCCGCAGGAAGGCGAGCTCGATGAAGCCCCAGATATAGAGCACAAAGACAATCGTGCCCGCGGCCATGACCCAATAGGATTCATCGGGAAGCCGGTCCGAGAATTGGCTCATGAGACCGGGGATCGCGAAGAACGGGACCATCCACCAGCCGCTCTTGTCGCGGTCGTGCAGGCGCTTGATCGAGACCGCGATATAGACCCAGACGAACAGCGCCGTGCCGCTGGCCTTGACCAGCAATGCCGGCAGTCCGGCAGAGGTCAGCGACTTGTAGCTGTCCGGGTCGAACGCCCGGAAGATGTCGTCGACATTGAAGCCAAACCCATCCTTGCCGCCAAGGCCAGCCGAGACCACCAGCAGGGCGAGGAACATCATCCAGCAGACGATGATCAGGCCGCCGAGCCAGAATTTGGCCCGGTTGACGCGGCCCTTGAAGCCGAACAGGTAATTGGCCCAGTCCATGAAAAAAAACTCCGGGCGGCAGCAATTTTCGCGGCCCGGAGTTTTGTCGACGTCGGATGGAAATTGGTTCGATCAGTCCCGCAGCAGCTCGTTGATGCTGGTCTTGGCGCGGGTGCGCTCGTCGACGCGCTTGACGATCACGGCGCAGGCGACCGCCGGGCCGGGCTGGCCGTTCTTCAGCGGCTTGGCCGGCATGGTGCCGGGCACCACGACGGCATATTCCGGGACCTCGCCGACGAAGATCTCGCCGGTCTCGCGGTCGACGATCTTGGTGGAGGCGCCCAGGAACACGCCCATTGCGAGCACCGCGCCCTTGCGCACGATCACGCCCTCGGCGACCTCGCTGCGCGCGCCGATGAAGCAGTCGTCCTCGACGATCACGGGTTCGGCCTGCAGCGGCTCGAGCACGCCGCCGATGCCGACGCCGCCGGAGATGTGCACGCGCTTGCCGATCTGGGCGCAGGAGCCGACCGTCGACCAGGTGTCGATCATGGTGGCTTCATCGACATAGGCGCCGAGATTGACGAAGGAGGGCATCAGCACGACGTTGCGGGCGATGAAGGCCGAGCGGCGCACGATCGCGCCCGGCACGGCGCGGAAGCCGGCGTCGCGGAAACGGTTCTCGCCCCAGCCCTCGAACTTCATCGGCACCTTGTCCCACGACGAGGCGTTGCCCGGGCTGCCGGGAATGGCGGTCATGTCGTTGAGGCGGAACGAGAGCAGCACCGCCTTCTTCAGCCACTGATTGACCTTCCACTTGCCGCTGGCCTCGCGCTCGGCGACGCGGGTCTCGCCCTTGTCGAGCAGTTCCAGCGCGTGATCGACGGCCTCGCGGACCTCGCCCTTGGTCGAGGTCGAAATGCCTTCGCGGGCGTCGAACGCGGCGTTGACGGTGGTTTCGAGGGCGGCCAGCGACATCGGGACAATCCTTGGGCGTATCGGGGATTATGACGGGAATTTTGCAGCGCTTTTTCGGAATTTGGCGCCCTGGAGTCAAGGCAAACTCAACGTCGTCCCGGCGAGGCCGGGACCCATTACCACGAATGCCAGCGGTGCAGCACGATGGGGCCACAGCGCGGAGCCATACAGAGACTGATGGTTATGGGTCCCGGCCTTCGCCGGGACGACTTGGGGAGAGATCAGGGCTTTCCGTTCAGCCGCTGCAAGAACCCGGTCAAATCATCCGTGACATGGTCGACATGCGCGGCGTCGCGGCCTTCCAGCTCCCAGGTCTCGCGCACCACCTCCTGGCTGCCGTCGGGCACCACCAGCACGGTGGTCATGCCGAGCTCATGCGGCACCACCAGATTGCGCGCGAGGTCCTCGAACATCGTAGCTTTTGCCGGATCGACGTCGTGCAGCCTGAGGAACTTCTGATAGGTCTGCGGCGCCGGTTTCGGCTCGAGATCGGCCGCGATGATGTCGAACACACCGTCGAAATGGTTGGTGATGCCGAGTCGGTCCAGCACCGCATCGACATGGTCGACCGAGCCGTTGGTCAGGATCAGCTTGCGCCCGGGCAGTTTGGCGATCGCAGCCCCCATCGCCGGATTGGGCTGCAGCGGGGAATGATCGATCTTGTGCACATAGGCGAGGTAGTCGTCGGCCTGCACGCCATGCTCGGTCATCATGCCGCGCATCGTGGTGCCGTAGCGCAGGTAATAGTCCTTCTGAATCCGCCGCGCTTCCTCGGGCGTCACCTTCAGCCAGTTGCTGACGAACTCGCCGATCCGCGCATCGACCTGCTGCCACAGATTGACGTGATGCGGGTACAGCGTGTTGTCGAGGTCGAACACCCAGGTCTCGACATGGCCGAAGCTGCGGGGAGTTTTCATGGCGCTCTCAATCCGTTGTCCCGTGCATCACGGCATCGCAAAGCGCAGCGTCTTGCCGCCGCTGGTCATGTCGACGGTGGTGAAGCCGAGCGCGGCGAGGCCGCGGGTGGCGCAGTCGCCCTGCTCGTTGATCTCGAATTTGCTCTCGCGCGTGCAGAGCTGGACCGCGCCGCCCCAGTTCAGCGGCTTGTCCTTGATGCGGATGGCGCGGTTGTCGCTGTCGACGGCCTCGGCGAACGAATAGATCTGCTTCGGCATGCCCGTGACGTCGGGATGCAGGCACTTGCCTGGGTCGATCCGATACCAGCCGCGGCTGGTCACCACCTTGCCGTCATCGGTCGCAACTGCGGCCATCACCTTGTACTGCGTGTCGTTGCACCAGGTCAGGCCCGACGCCGACGGCTTCTGCACGGCATCAATCATGGTGGCGAAGAAATTCGGCGACTGCACGATGTCGCTGGCGAGCCCGCGACTCCTGAGGAACGCCGACAGCGCGCTCTGGGTCTTCGGCCCGTCGACGCCGTCGATCGGCGCCGCGTCGTAACCTGCGATCACGAGCAGGCGCTGGATGCCGGCGAGCCGCGCCTGCTCGTCGTCATATTCGCTGTCCTCGGCGAGATAGGCGACGAGATTGCCGTCATCGGTCTGCGTCGGCGTGATCTGGGTGAATTGCGCCGGCGTCTGGCCGGAGCGGCATTGGCGCGCGGCGGCAATCACGAAATTGTCCTGTGCGACGCAGAGCGTGTCGGTGCCGTTCTGCGGGATCGGCGAGGCGCCGTAGACGCCGAGCGCGCGTGCATTGAGCAGCACGCGGTCGGCGGTCAGCGTGCCCTGCACCACCACCCGGCAGGTCGCGGGATCGATGCGGAACCAGCCGCGTGTCGCCGTCGCGGCCTTGTCGTCGATGCCGATCGCGGCTTCGATCACATAGCTCATGCGGTTGCAGAGCTTGAGGTCGGCATGCGCCGGCGCCGCCGAGAACAGGATTGATACCAGCGCGGCCGGCAGCGACATCGCGAGCCGCATCGCCGGCGACCGGCGAGGCATCTTCGCCGTGAGTCCCGCGATGACGGCCTTCATTCGCGCTGCCGCGTCTGCCATTACTTATGGATCAGCGTGCCGGTGCCCTGGTTGGTGAAGAGCTCGAGCAGCACCGCGTGCTGCGTCTTGCCGTCGATGATCACGACGCCCTGCACGCCCTGTTCGAGCGCATAGATGCAGGTCTCGACCTTCGGGATCATGCCGCCGGAGATCGTGCCGTCGGCGATCAGCTTGCGGGCTTCCTTGATCGAGAGGTCCGGAATCAGCTTCTTGGACTTGTCGAGCACGCCGGGCACGTCGGTCAGCAACAGCAGGCGCTTGGCCTTCAGCGCGCCCGCGATCGCGCCGGCAAAGGTGTCGGCGTTGATGTTCAGCGTCTGGCCGTCCTGCGAGGTCGCCAGCGGCGCCAGCACCGGGATCAGCTCATAGCCGATCAGCTGATTGAGCAGCGTGAGGTCGACCTTTTCGGGGTCACCGACGAAGCCGAGGTCGACGGCCTTCTCGATGTTGGAATCCGGATCGACCATGGTGCGCGTCGTCTTCGACGCCTTCACCATGTTGCCGTCCTTGCCGGAGAGGCCCACGGCCTTGCCGCCGGCCTCGTTGATGTAGCCGACGATCTGCTTGTTGACCGAGCCCGCCAGCACCATCTCGACGATCTCGATGGTCGCGGCGTCGGTGATGCGCAGGCCGGCGGCGAATTCCGACTGAATGCCGAGGCGCTTCAGCATGGTCGCGATCTGCGGCCCGCCGCCATGCACGACCACCGGATTGATCGCGGTCTGCTCCAGCAGCACGATGTCGCGCGCGAACGCCTTGGCGGTGTCCTCGGCGCCCATGGCATGGCCGCCATATTTGATGACGATGGTTTCCTCGTCATATTCCTGCATGTGCGGCAGCGCCTCGGACAGGATGCGGGCCTGATCGAGCGGGCTGATGTGCTGGTCGGTCATGGGACTGGTCTCGTCGTCAGCGGAGGGGCGCGCAGGGTTCTATCTGATTGGCGGGCGGGGCGCAAAGCGGGATGATGATGCGTAGCCCGGTTGAAGCGAAGCGAAATCCGGGAATCGTGCCGTGGGTGCGGCCCCGGATTTCGCTTGCGCTCCATCCGGGCTACAGGTCAGCGCCTCGGCCACATCGCTGCGACCGCCAGCACCAGCCAGCTCAGGATCAGCAGCGTTCCGCCTGTCGGGGCGGCCATCGGAAACAATCCATGGCCGGCATATTGGCGCAGCACGAGGTCGCCGGCGAACAATGACGCCGCGATGACGAAACCGGCCGCTGCCGTAATTCCGAGCGTGGCATGGATGACCGCGCGGTCCGCAACGGCAATGGTCGCGATGGCTGCGGGTGCATGGAACAGCAGCATCGAGGACGCCGCCGCCAGCCGCGTGGCGGCATCAGGCAAATGGGCTGCGCCCGCCGCCACCATCACGCCGCAGGCGCCCATGACGGCGGCAACGCAGATCAGAAGGCGGGATAGGCCGTTCATCGGCGCCGTTCCTCGATCAGGCGCACCATCGCGGCGCGTAACTCCGGCATGCCGTCGCCGGTCCGCGACGAGGTCACCAGCAGTTCGGGGAACGCGGCGGGATGCTTTGCCAGCGTCGCTGACGTGTCGGCGATTACGGTCTTCAGTTCGCCTGCCTTGACCTGGTCGGCCTTGGTCAGCACGACCTGATAGCTGACCGCGGACTTATCCAGCGTCTTCAGCACGTCGAGATCGACGTCCTTGATGCCGTGGCGCGCGTCGATCAGCACATAGACCCGCGCCAGCGTCGCGCGCCCAAGCAGGAACTTGTGAATCAGCGCCGTCCATGACGCCACCTTGGTCTTCGGCGCCGAGGCGTAGCCGTAACCGGGCATGTCGACGAGACGAAAGTCCGCGTTTTCCGGGCCCTCGAAGAAGATCAGTTCCTGGGTGCGGCCCGGCGTGTGCGAGGTGCGAGCTAGCGCATTGCGGCCGGTCAGCGCGTTGATCAGGCTCGATTTGCCGACATTGGAGCGGCCGGCAAAGGCGACCTCGAGGCCGGCCATCGGCGGCAGCGTCTCGATCGAGGGCGAGGCCCAGATGAAACGCCAGTCGCCGGCGAACAGCTTTCGTCCCTGCTCGATCAGCTCCGCATCGGGTTCGGTGCTCATGCGAAGGATCCCATCTCGTGGTGGCCAGGCAAAGGCCCAAGGCGTGTCTTTGGCGTAAGACGACCCGGCCATCCAGGTCAACGTCCTGCCGCCCTCCAATACGTCGATGCCCGGCACGAGGCCGGGCATGACGCGGTGATCAAGCGCTGTTGCTGGAAGCTACGTCGCTTTCTTGGTCTCAGTCGTCACGCTTTTTTTTTGAAACGTGGATTTGAGATTGTCGAACAACTCCACTTTCACGCCGTTCTTGCGCATGATGAAGCTTTGCTGCAGCACCGACAGCAGGTTGTTCCAGGCCCAGTAGATCACGAGACCCGCCGGGAAGCCCGCCAGCATGAAGGTGAAGATCAGCGGCATCCAGTCGAAGATCATTTTCTGGGTCGGATCCGGCGGCGCCGGGTTGAGCTTCATCTGGACCCACATCGTGATGCCCATGATGATCGGCCAGATGCCCATCACCAGATAGGCTCCGATATGCGGTCCGAGCAGCGCGATCGGATCGAACGGAATCAGCCCGAACAGCGTGAACAGGTTGGTCGGATCGGGCGCCGAGAGGTCCTTGATCCAGCCGAAGAACGGCGCGTGCCGCATTTCGATGGTGATGAACAGCACCTTGTAGAGCGAGAAGAACACCGGGATCTGGACAACGACGGGAAGACAGCCGGCGATCGGATTGATCTTCTCCTTCTTGTAGATCTCCATCATTTCCTGCTGCTGCTTCACGCGGTCGTCAGGATAGCGCTCCTTCAGCGCGGCCAGCTGCGGCTGCACCGACTTCATCTTCGCCATCGAGGCGTAGGACTTGTTGGCGAGCGGGAAGAACAGCAGCTTCACGATCACGGTCACCAGCAGGATCGCGATGCCGAAATTGCCGACCAGGCGATAGAACCAGTCGAGCGCCAGGAACATCGGCTTGGTGATGAAGTAGAAGTGGCCCCAGTCGATCAGCAGATCGAAATGGTTGAGGCCGAGCTGCTTGTTGTAGCCGCCGAAGCCGACCAGCGGGAAGTTGAGGCCGACGACAGCGGCCTCCTTCGCGCCGGCGAACAGCCGCCCACTGGCGACGGCGGTGCCGCCTATCGGGATGGTCTGCCCGCCGAGCATGTAGTCGGCCTGGTAGCGCTTGTCGCCGGTGGTGAACCTTGCGGTTTCGAGCGTTGCGTCGGTGTCGGGCAGCAGCGCCGTGGCCCAGTATTTGTCGGTGATGCCGAGCCAGCCGTTGGTGACCTTCGAGAACACGACGCCGCGCGAGTTTCCGCCGGTCGAGGTCTTGCTCTCGTCGAGATTCTTGTAGGTGTATTCCTGCAGACCGTGTTCGCCGAGATAGCCGATCGGGCCTTCGTGCAGGATCGCGTAGCCCGAGACCGGCGGCTTGCCGCCGCGCGAGATCAGCCCGAACGGATACAGCGTCACCGGGGCGCTGCCGAGATTGTTGACCTCGTCCTTGATGGTGAAGAGGTAGCGCTCGTCGATCGCGATGGTACGGCGGAAGATCAGCCCCTGGCCGTTATCGTATTTCAGCGTCACCGGGCTCGTCGGCGACAGGTTGTTCGAGCCTTCCTGCTGCCAGACGGTTTCGCCGTTCGGGGTCTTCACCGACGAGCCGTTGGCGGTCAGCCACAGGAACTCGGCGTAATAAGGCTCGGCCGTGCCCGACGGCGACAGCAGCACGACAGCCGGCGATTTGGGGTCGACCGTCTCGCGGAACTGGACCAGCGCCAGGTCGTCGATCCGGGCGCCCTTCAACGCGATGCTGCCGGTGACGCGCGGCGTGTCGATCTTGATGCGCGGGCCGGAAGCGAGCACCGTCTCGCGGCTCGCCACCGGGGCGTCGGCCGCAGGCGCGCCCGGCGCCGGCGACGCAGAAGTCCCCGGAGCGGCGCCAGGAGTGGCGCCCGGAGTCGCCGGCTGCGCCGCTGGCTTCTGCACCTCGGCCTGCCGCTGGACCTCGCGCTGCTTCTCCATCTGCGGCACATTGTAGAAATATTGCCAGGCGATCAGGACGAAGCCGGACAGAATGACGGCAAGGATCGTGTTGCGGTTGTCGGACATCTCTTATGGTCTCGTCATTCCGTTCGGATTGGGCGCGCTTGTGTTGCCCGCCTTTGGCGCAGGCCGGTCGAGGCGGCGCAGCGCCGACCGCAGGTCGTCAAGCATGGTCGCAAAGTCGCGGGTCAGCGCGTCACGACGGCCGACTAGCACATAATCATGGTGCGGCCGCATGTATATGGCATCGACCCGTCTAATCACTTCGCGAAGCCGGCGGCGGATGCGGTTGCGCTCGGTCGCGGTGCCATTCTTCTTGGTGACGGTATAGCCGACGCGGATCGGGCCCTGATCGTCGCGGCGGCGGCCCTGCAGCACAAAAGCTGCGGTATTCGCCCGCGCGCCATTGGCAACGGCGAGGAAATCCGCCCGCTGCCTCAGCCGATCCATAATGGGTATCTCCGGAGTGGAGACGTCCGGGCTCAGGCGCTCAGGCGCTTGCGGCCACGCGCGCGGCGCGCAGCGAGGACCTTGCGGCCGCCAGCCGTGGCGAGACGGGCGCGGAAGCCGTGACGGCGCTTGCGCACCAGTTTGCTGGGTTGATAAGTCCGCTTCACGGGTAATTCTCCGCTGACCGGGCAATTTGCCGTTGTATTGAGATGAAGTCCGGTGATGCTGGCGGGCTCAAACGCGCCGTTTACGGCCCCGAACGAGCCGCCCCCGGGTCAAGAACCGGGCCATCGCGGACAGTTGGCGCGGCTTATAAGGGAGCGTCTTGTTTTCGTCAATGTCACAGGGCGTCGCAAACGGGCTTCTTCGAAACGTCGCAATTCGGGCGAATATATCTGTTTTCGCGGGGTTTTTGACGGTGAGGGACGCCTTCGGGCGCTCTAGAGCGTTTTCGAGCGAAGTGGGCACCGGTTCGCGTGAAGAAAACGCGTCAAAACAAGAAGCTAGAGCTTCGGTTCTGATTCAATCAGAACCGAAAATGCTCTAGGAACCGCCGACATTAGCGATCCGTAATTTGACCGGCTTGGGGGCCGGGCGGCATCTTCCGACCCCTAAGCCAAGCAAGGCCTTATCTTGTGGCTCTAACTGACGATCAGGCGCCCGCGCAGAAGCAGCGGCCCAAGCCGTCCCTTCGGCTCGGGCTGTCGGGCAAGCTGTTGCTGCTGACGATCCCCCTGGTGATGATCGCCGGGCTCCTGATCTACGTGCCGGCCATCGCCAACTTCCGGATGAACCGGCTCAATGACCGCCTGGCCGCCGCCAATACCGCGGCGCTGGTGCTCGACGCCGCCCCCTCCGGCCTGGTGCCGGATTCGCTGGCGCGGCAGATCCTGACCAGCATCGGTGCCCGCGCCGTCGCCATCAAGCTCGGGCAGCAGCGCCGCCTGCTTGCCAGCGCCGATTTGCCGGCCGCGATCGACCATGACGTCGACATGCGGACCATGACGGTGTGGTCGGCGATCGTCGATGCCTTCGAGATCATGCTGGAACACGGTGACCAGACCATCCGCGTGGTCGGCGCCGCGCCGGGCCAGGCGCAGTTCATCGAGGTGGTGATCGACGAGAAGCCGCTGCGGCAGGCGATGTACCGCTTCTCGCGCAACGTGCTGGTCGTTGCCCTCCTGATTGCCGGCCTCACCGCCGGCCTGGTCTATCTGGCGCTGCATTATCTGTTCGTCCGCCCGATGCGGCGGCTGACCGCGAGCCTGATCGGCTTCCACGAGAATCCGGAAAGTTCGGCGCGAATCATCGTGCCAAGCCAGCGCGGCGACGAGATCGGCGTTGCGGAGCGTGAGCTGTCGGACATGCAGCGCGACCTCGTCTCGATGCTGCATCAGAAGAGCCGGCTCGCCGCGCTCGGGCTCGCCGTCTCCAAGATCAATCACGATCTGCGCAACCTCTTGGCGTCGTCACAGCTGCTGTCGGACCAGCTTGCCAGCGTGCCCGACCCGCGGGTGCAGCGCTTTGCGCCAAAATTGTTGCGCTCGCTCGAGCGCGCCATCGCGTTCTGCCAGTCGACCTTGTCCTATGGCCGTGCGCAGGAGGCGGCGCCCGATCGCCGCGTCATCATGGTCGAACCGGCGGTCGCCGAGGTGCGCGAGTCGGCCGGGCTTGCGACCGATGTCTCGATCACCTGGATCAGCGCGATCGAACGCGGGCTCACCATCGACGCCGATCCGGACCAGCTGTTCCGCGTGCTGCTCAATCTGGTGCGCAACGCGACGCAGGCGCTGGAAAGTCGCACCGCCAGCGACGGCGGCGCCCAGCAGATCCGCATCACCGGCCGCCGCGAGGGGACGGTTGCGATCATCGAGGTCTCCGACACCGGCCCCGGCGTGCCCACCAAGGCGCGCGAGCACCTGTTCGAGGCGTTCCAGACCTCCGGCCGCCCCGGCGGCAGCGGGCTTGGCCTCGCGATTGCCGCCGAGCTGATCCGCGCCCATGGCGGCCATATCCATCTGGTCGAAGGCACCATCGGCGCCACCTTCCGGATCTCGATCCCGGATCGTCCGGTGGAACTGCTCTCGGTCCGCAGCGAGCGGGCACGGGCGTAAACGGCGTCCCGGTATTCCGGAGGCGCGGCCAAAACCGCGCCGAAATTGGCGTTTCCAGACCTTGCCAACCGGACCGGGAGCCTGTAGCTAGAGCGCTCTTTCGCGACGTTCCGGGCCTCCCGGAACCGTGCGGGCCCAAGCCCTACCGCGAAAATGCGCCCGTAGCTCAGCTGGATAGAGCATCAGACTACGAATCTGAGGGTCGGACGTTCGAATCGTTCCGGGCGCGCCATTAGCCATTTGAATAGAATAGCTTTTTTGAAAGCCTGAAGCTAGCTGCTTCCACGCGCAACAGCGGTGGAAGCAATATGGAAGCATAGCGACACCTTTCTCGCATAGTGCAGCCGCCGCCAGGAGGCTCGCATGGGCAGCAGAGTAATCGCAGCTTACAGCAGCTGAAAGCGCGGCATTCCGATACGCTGAATAGCTTGTGGGAAATGGCCCGTGCGCCGGCCCTTCCGGCGCGAACCCGCGCCGGCGCGCGTGCCAGAACCAACCAGCACCGCGCTTGCCGAAAGTTTCGAGTGTCTGGTCAGCATAGAACACTTCGATGCTGCGGCCCGTCACCGGATCGACATCGAAGAACGGCGCGTGCTTCTGGTGCTGACGATCGACGCTGGACGTTGTCATGCCGCCACCTCCGACGGCGCCGCAAGGGCCAAGCCGCGAAGGAAGTCAGCGGCGGCTTGCGCCTTGCTGCATGCCGTGAAGAAAGCGCGAGTGTCGGCCTTCAGAAGGCCAATCCAATTTTCAATATAACCGGCGTGGCGCAGATCGCCGTCAATCGAGAACTCGGCGCATAGAAAGGCTGAACAGAGTTCGGCAACCAGTTCCTCAGCAGCGTAGGCCCTCTCGCCGAAGCGGTGGCGCAGATCACGGGCCAGCCGCGACTTGTGGCCAGTCCAATGGCCAAGTTCATGAAACGCGGTCGAGTAGAAGTGAGCAGCATTCTTGAAAGCCTCGAACCGCGGCAGGCTGATGAAATCGGCGCCGGGCAGGTAGTAGGCTTCGCCGAAGCCCTCCCGTACGCTGGCGCCGGTGCACGCGAGAAATTCATCGATCGCGCTGGAGCGTTCGTCGCAATTGCGTGGCTTTGCGGCACCTGGCGCCACGACCCTCTCAGGAAGGTTTTCGCACTGGTCCAGGTTAAAAACTGTGTACTCCCGCAGCATCGGCACGATACGCGTGACGGCGTCATTGTCCGCACCTTTGTCGCGGACCAGTAGCTGTTTGACAAAATACACCTTCGTGCCGCGCTCGCCCTTGCGCACGTTGCCGCCCACTTCCAAAGCCTGCTTGAAGGTGAGAAAGCGCGGCGTGCGATATCCAGCCGCCTGCGCCATCCACAGCAGAACCAAGTTCGATCCTGAATAAGGCCGATTGGTCACCGCGTTGCAGGGTGTGTTCGCGCCAGGGGTTGCGGACCAGGGCTTGATCCAAGGCGCTGCGCCGGCTTCTAGCTCGGCAATGATGCGCGCCGAGACTTCCGCATAGAGGTCGCGTTTCATGGGATGTCCGTTGGCTGTGACTGATGCGACCGGTCGGTCGCTCGTTACAGCCGCGTCGGGTCCTCATGGCGCGGGCATCAAATTTTCACCCCCCGGGGGTACATGGACGGGCGGGGGGCCTCGCGCGCGCCGACACGTGTGCCGCGCAGATGGGGCTCCTCAATTGAAATCGTTAACAAATCGTTAAAGGGGAAAGGTGTCAGCGGTTCAGTACGGCCGTGCCGTGGCTACACGCTCGCTGGCCAGCTGACCTCGGCGAATGGTTGGTTCGCAACGGCCTCGCGATTAACTGGCCGCAATACTCAAAGGGCACGTATGGGGAGCAAGCCGGTCGCGGGATGTGGGCGGGGAATTGTGTCGAGCCGTGGCTGTTCCGAGCCTGCATCCGGGCAGGCGGGCGGCCCAGATTGCTCGGATGATGTGTATCATTGATCGTGCACGAGTGGACGAGGTGAAACCATCAAACGATGGAGCGGGGCGCCGCGCCGAACTCCCTAGCACGCGAGGCAAGCCGCCCCTAGCCCCGGATTTCCGGGCTTGCTGATGGCCCCGACGCTGGTCCGATGGTGCGCGCTCGACGCTGGCGCGGCCCCTATCACCTGACGCTGTGCGTCGCCGGTCAATGATGCCTGCGCCATCGTTGTCCGGTGTTGGTTCGGCGACTATTGCTTTCGGTTGGACGCTCCCGTCCGATTGGAAAGCGAACTGAAAAGGAACTTTGAAACCAGCACCGATGTCGTCTGCATCACCAGCGATGAAGGGACGCACTCGTTCCCGGCACAGAAGCACGTGCGGTGGCAGAGCAGGAAGCCAACGCGACCGGCAAGCTGGTGACGATCCGCAACCCCGTCACCGACGAGGTGCTGGCGACCATCAGACCGGTGTCCGTCGAGAGGACCGCAAAAAGTTTCGAGAACGCTGGCGCTCAACGTGGTGATGACGCAGCGGGCGGAGGCCATGCGATGTCCGTGCCAAGCAGACATCTGGGCTGGCCTTTGGCACGTCTGCTTTGGGCCCAAACTGGTAAGTTCATACGTCGAGATTAGCGAGTCGTTCTCGGTCTATCAGGACGAATTGCCTGCTCTCACCCCGTCGATGCGGAGCATCCTTTCATCTCGCATTTTTGAAAGCGCGCGAGACACCGTTTCCAGTTTCAGTCCAAGATAATCGGCTATATCGCGTCGAGACATCGGCAAGTGTATTTTGTCCGGTTGAGCCTGCCGTTGGTCCATTTCAAGCAGGAACGTGGCTACCTTCTCAAACGCATTCTTTCGGCCGAGAAGAACCATATGGTTCTCAGCGTGCACAAGGTTGAGAGTGATCAAGCCAAGAAGATTATTGACGCCCCCATCTTCGTTCGTCATTGCATCGAGGAGGCTCCGCCGTCGTATTACGCGAACTTCGGTGTCAACGATGGCGTCGGCAGTGAAGCGATGGGTTGCGCCATTCTCCAACCCAAATATGTCGCCGACTAGGTGAAACGAGTTGATCTGGCGGCGGCCATCTGAAAGCAACCTATAAGTCCGCACTGCTCCACAGATGACTTGGTACGCGTACTCTGCCTCTCCTCGCTCGCGGAAAAGCTCCGTCCCTTTACCAAACTTGAGCGCGCTTGAGTAGACACACTTGTTTGCAAGGGCATCTAGGCGTCTGTCGGCCGAATGGAGTACCTTGATCGGCATCGTGGCGTTCCTTGAGCTTTTATCATCCTGCACGCAGCGCGGCCATGTCGCGATCCGGAAGGCTGGCCTCACACCGGAAGTGTAATTTCGCAAACAAGCCCGTCCTTGCGCCAGTCAAAGTTAACTTTCCCTTTTTGCTGAACGATCATCTGCTCGATGATACGGCTGCCGAGCCCCTTCCGCGCAGGTTTCTGTGCGACTGGGCCACCTGTCTCAATCCAGCGTAGTCGCAATGGAGCGTCTGCCGCGTGTGACCATTCCAAGCGGACTTGGCCGTTGGGCGTGGACAAAGCACCGTACTTCGCGGCGTTGGTCGCTAACTCGTGCAGCGTGATCGCAATTGCTGGAGCGGCGTCTGGCACCAACATGGTCTGCGGGCCATCTATGAAAGTTCGTTTCCCGGTGATCTCGGAATAGGGAGCCAGTTCCTGTGTCGCAATCGCCGATAGCTCAGCACCGATCCAACGCGTTGCCGCGAAAAGCGAGCAAACATTTGAGAGTGCTTGGATGCGTCCGGCAATTATCTGTTTGAGACCTTCCGGCGAGTTTGACTGTGAAAGATTGACCGTGGCCAACGCGTTCGCAAGCAAGTTCTTGCTGCGATGCTCGGCTTCCCGTGCCAACGTCACGATCAGCTCCTGACTCCTTTTCTGGTCGGTAATATCTCTCGCAATCTTTGACGCGCCGACGATTTGGTCGTCGGCATCCTTGACAGGAGACACGGTCAGCGAAACAACGATCAAGTTGCCGCGCTTGTGTTGCCGAATGGTCTCAAAATGGTCGATGCGCTCACCTCGTCTGATGCGCGTCAAAATCTCCCGTTCTTCGCTTTGCCGATCCTGAGGTATAACAAGCGTAATGGGCTGACCAATCGCCTCGCTGGCAGAGTAGCCGAAGATGCGCTCAGCACCGCTATTCCAGCTTCTAATGATGCCATCGAGATTTTTGCTCACAATCGCGTCGTCGCTGGAGTCGATTATGGAAGCCAGCCAACGCAATCGTTGCTCGCTTTCGCGAAGCGCGGCTTCCAGCTCATTGGGTTTGGAAGCAATTCCCATTGCTGCCTCAGAGACCCTACCGCAACGCGGCAACCGGCGTTCGAAGTAACCACTATAGCAACTTGTAATCGTCCAGCGACGGGAATTTGGAACTCTACTGGGGCAAATCCGGAAGTTGCGGCTTGGGGCCGGATGTCTGCTTTGCCCCGATGCCCGTCCCGCCATTGGCATCGTCCGCCTTAAAGGGCAGTGCCTTCAGCAGCAGGGCCATGTCGTCCGAAACGGTATTATGGCGCAAACGCCACAATGGAGGTGAGCTAGGATAGGAACCGCGCCGTGAGGGCGCGGACGGCTTTGGCCGCAATCCTATTGCTAGGTGGCCTTATTGCCGGTCTGGTACTGCTCCGGGATCATGGTCCGTGTCTCTGGACCGGAGTACACGTACAGAAAATCCGTGTGCCACTCACCCCCGAAAATGTCTTTGTAATAAACGCGTCCACCCACACAGACACGGCTCCGGTCAGCGAGAACCGCGTCTATTTCGTCCTGACTGAATGCTCGCGTGGCGGCTTTCTTAACCGAGATTTGTTCGGCGAAATGAGCATTTCTTGCATTTGTCTCCGCCCGAAGAACGTCAGAAGGCGGAGCATCAAATGTTGGGATTTGTCCGCGCCTGGCGATCTCTACACCAGTAGCCATGATGACCTCGCGCGGCGGGGTTTGGCCCACATTTCGAACCCAGAAGCAGCCAGTTGTGATTTTCCCTGCCTCAAAGCCTTCGATCTTGTCGGCTTCAACAACGAGATAAGCCCGCAATTGAGCCCGCATTGTGAGGAGTGTATCGCGAGCGACCTCGGCCTGAGTTTTGGCGGCATTAGCAGCCAGCATGGAAACCTTAAACTGCTTTTCGCTGGCTTCTTTGGCGTCCAAAACCAACTGTCGCGTAGCCCGCCACAAGAATACGGTGGCAAAGCCCAAGATTCCTGTGCCCACGGCAAGGACCAACGTTCCAAAGGCGACCCAAAACTTGTCATGGAGCGCAAAGAAACAATAAAATCCCGAGAACCAAGCTGGCCCCCGGTACTCGCACTGTTCTTCGTGCTTACTCCGATCTTGGGCGCTGCGTTCGGCTTCATGGGTCGAGGCCGCCAAACTCTCTGGCTTTGCGCCGGGCTTAGCCTCTGGCTTCTCGGTCTTTTGAGTGTCGGGGTTATGGTTGGTTTGGGATAGCGTCGGCATGACCGGCAAATAGAGCGCGGCGATAAGAAACAGCAATCCAAGCCGCATCCGTCTCATTATCCCCCCAATCTCCTCCAATACTACCTGTTGGGGCGTCTGGGGCGCAATACACCTAAAGGGTTTTCAAGCCCGCAAAGACAATCCCCGGCCTGATGTATGCGCCGTTTGAAAACCTCATTCCAGAACTGACCCGCCTTTAGCTTACCTCTTTAATGCGCCACCGCGCCGGGCTGGTTTCGCCAGCCCGCTCTACGCCCTTCCCCTCATGGTTCTTGAGGCTGTGCTGGATACCCAGCGCGATGCCTGCACGTCGTCGCCGGTAGCGTCCTGCACGCCATGGGCGGTAAGCACCGCCTTCGCCAGCTCCGTCGTAGTCATTTGCTCCGTGGCCGTCCTGAGCACGTCCAGCGCCCGCCTATAGAGGGTGCCGCCTTTGAACCACGGGTTTGGCTTCCGCCGCTTCACGGCGATCCGCCCCAGGTTGTAGCTGGGGTCCAGCATCTTGATGACGGCCTCGACGTGCCGCATTTGCTCGCTCAAGGCGTCGTGCTGTTGCCGGTTAGCGAGTATCTGTCCGCCAAGCTCCATGTGGAGCCGTTCAAGGGTGTTGATGGCCGGGCCGGTATGAGGGCCTTTCGTCGGTCTGCCGCGCATTGCCGCATCCTATCGAATACGATAGCTAACGGATATGAACCGTTTGACCGGAAGTCAAGGCCGGTCTATCATATTTGTTAGCTCACGGAATCGATAGGAGATGCTATGGTCCTACCCAAAGCGGAAGAGGAATGGGGCCGACGCGCCAGCGACTTCCTCAAGGCGGAAATGAAGAAAGCCAATGTGACCTACGCGGACTTGGCCAAGCGGCTGAAAAAGCACGGCCTCAAGGATGAGACCGAGGCCGGGATCACCATGAAGCTCAAGCGTGGATCGTTTACCGCGATCTTCTTTCTTGCGTGCGTTGCAGCGTTGGAGCTTGAACAGGTGGTGCTAGAGGAAATCTGAATGAGCCTTGGCGCGGTCCGTGCGACGCAATCCCTTTCGGGGGCGAAATGCATAGATCAATTAAGGGCCGCTTGATCGGCCTAGCCGCAATCGAGGTGGTCATCGGCGTTATGTGGCTGTTCGGTACGACCAACCCGGCGGTTTTCGCTTGGGTGGCGATAGGTCTACCCGTACTGTTCTTGACGTTTGCTGCGCCCATAGCGTTGTACATCAGGTACCGCCGCTCTTTGACTCAAAACGGGCCGCCCTCACAACACTAGGCCGCTTTGGCCCTTGTGGCGTTTGCGCCATAATACCGGTCCGAAATTGCGAAGCGGGCCAGATCGACCGGAGCCGCGAGCGGCGCGGTCCTGACCCGCCGCCGAAGCCAACGGCGAAGCTCAGTCCCGCCGAGCCGCAATGTCGCCCGCAGGAACATCTCGGCGAACCGCTGGCGCTGGCGGTCATCGAGCCGACCCCAGCTTTCGAGAGTTACTGCAGCCAGATCGATGCGCCGCATTCCCGGTTCCCTTCGAACGGATCGGCCAAAGGAAACACGAAAAACGAAAATTGCAAATATGCTGAAAGGGCGCGGTCGCGCGGCCCCCGCGTTTTATGACACGCCCCAAGGGACCCGGCGGCTGAGTCGCGGAGGGTGGCCGCGCGATGGTACGCCCAACGTTCATCGCGACATCGCGACCACGATTTTCATTTACCCGCGATCAAGTCCGGCTTGTTCCGATGGCTCCATTCGCGTTTATTGGGACCCATGAAGACATGGTATGTCTCCTTCGAGCCCGGCATTCCAGCTGAGCCGCCAAGGCGTCCTTCATCCTTGGCGAGACAAACAGTCAATTTCGACTGTGAAGCTGATGCCAAGGCGTTCGCGCGGTCGAGGCTCAAAGACGCTAGCGACGTTCGGGCTGGTACGCTGAACCCGCATTCCCCAAAGCGAGTCATTTCGTCGGCACAAGTCCCGGCTTGGCTCGAAGAAAAGATCGCAAGATGATTTGCTGCGACGCAAAGAAGCCCCGCGAGGCGATCAGCGGGGCTCCTGCCGACGCCATTGAGGGGATGTGGGCCGGTGTGGGGTGCCGGGTCAACGACGGTCGAGCGTCTAATTCATAGCACCGACAGGGTGCACCTATTGACTTAAGTCAAGGGGACCGTCGCTAGCGGCGTGCTGAAAGCCCGCGCAGATGTCGCTTCTGTTAATGCGGACAGTGAGATCGTGGCCGCGTCGTCGCGTCTTCTGCCCGTCACGTCATCCACCGCAATCTGTAGCGGCTTGCCCAACCGCTATGTCGGCAACCTTCAGCCGATGCCGGGCGTGTCCCGACTATCCCGCGCCGGTCTCATCGTTCAAGGGGCCGGAAACTTGGGCTAGAACGCCGAGCCGCTCGGCAATGGTGACAAGCTGAGCTAGGGACTGGACGTTCATTTTTTCCATGATCACTTGCCGATGCGCCTTGATCGTGCGCTCGGTGCTGCCCAGTTCGCGCGCGGCATGCTTGTTTGTTTTCCCCCGCACGATGATCTCGAAGACCTGCCTCTGGCGCGGGGTCAGGGTCGATAGCCGGGCGCGAAGGGTTTCCAACTCGCCTTTCAACGCAAGTGCCGTCTCGTGTCGTGCTAGCGCCTTTTCAATTGCTCTCAATAGCTCATCCGACCTAACAGGCTTAATGAAGAAGTTGTCTGCCCCCGCTTTGATCGCCTTCACCGTGACGGTGATATCCATGTAGCCCGTCAGAAACACGATAGGTAGGGTCGAGCCGAACTCGATCAAACGGCTCTGTAAATCCGGGCCGCTCAAGCCACGCATCCGGACGTCGAGAAGAATGCAGCCCGGGCTGTTTTCGTCCGGGCGCTGGTCCAGCAACTGCTGGGCCGATGCATAAGTGACGACCCGGTATCCGGTCTTCTCTAATAGTCGCTTGATGGCTGTTCGGTACGACGCATCGTCATCCACGACATAAACGATGCCGGGCAATTGGCTCTCCTAGAAAGAAAGTGCTTGTTCTTGCTGTTGTTCTTTTCAGTGCTTTCTCACCCAGCATCATTGCCGGTCAGTCGCTCTCTCGAGGGGAACTAACGATGTCACTTTGCCAAGCGCAATTAAATTCGCAGCGGAGCCTCACTCTCTAGGTTGAGGTGTCACCATTCTGCTGCAAATGCTTCGCAGATGCGCATCTATTGCCGGACCGGCGCGTCATCCTAGGCCCATGCCGGTGATCCTGACGACCGACGAGGAGCGCGAGGTGTGGATTCGCGCACCATGGGACGAGGCCAAGGCGTTGCAGCGACCGCTGCCGGACGACGCGATCAGGATCGTGCTGCGCGGGGCCGACAAAGAGGATCGCGCGGCGGTAGCATATAGACCTGTTGCGGATCATCAATAATCGAGCGGAGGAAGTGTCGAACCTATTCGATAGCTCTAGATGGCTTGCGGCGGATCAGCCTGTGTGCTTTCCCAATCGCAAGGTCTGTCTAAATTCGATGGCCTCGGGCACCTCCCGAAATTCCAAAAGCTCTCCTGCAAGCTGAGCAAGGTGCGCTTTCACCTCTAACGGTGTTGCGCGAAAAAATTCTCGCCGTCGATTTACTTCGTTGACCCGGTGGCCCGCTAGCCGGTCATGCATGGACGTTTCGATGCCAACGGCATCATTCGAGAAGAATAGCGCATGGACATCGAAATTGAATGGCACGGACGCGTCACTCAGTTCCCGGATGCGCTCCATCGGATCGAGACGCCTCGTCATCCCAATCTTCACCATCTTTTCGCCGAACGAGCCAATGTTGGAAATCACGTACACATACCCTGCACGCGTGTTTGCCGCGCGAGCCTCTACGCTCTCGATTGCCGTCTCTACGTCGGCGATCTGCTCCCGAAGGCGTCGCATACCATCCTGGTCGCCATTCCCGGTAACCACTTCCAGCGCATTCTGGTAATGCTGCTTTTCCTTAAGTAGCTTCGCGCGCTCGCGCTCGATTTCTTGCTGAGCTTTTCGCTCTTCGCGCAACCGCTCACGTTCCTGTCGCTCGACTTCTTTTTCTTCAGCCTGCTTCTGAAGAAAATCAGCCGTGAGATCAAGTTCGTCGATGCGCAGCTGAACGTATGCAGGCGAAATGCTCACTTGCAGCGTGGCACCCAGCCTCCTAATAGTTTCTGCAACCTTCCTCAAGCGCTCAGTTGCACTTGGCAGTTTGTACGGCTTTAAACTCCGTACGAGATTGTCGGCTTCAGCGTTGAAAGCTCGCAACATAAGCTTGGAAATTTCTCGGGTCATCTTACGACCTTCAGCTTCGGACCCGCCGACTGTCCAATTCGTTGCGGCAAGGACTGCGCCGCCATGCTCTCTCTTGGCGCTGGCTTTGATAGAGTCTTGTAATCGATCCAGCGCCTTCTCGTAAGCTGCGGCATCTGAAAGTGGATGCCGATAGTTATAAATTCCAACCTCCTGAAGAATGGCCGTCTCCCTGGTCTCGACGATTTCTTGTCGTGCCTCATCGATCTCCTTCTGCAACGCATCTCGATTTGACGCAATATCAGCACGTACGTGCACGAGCTGTTCGCTTAGCGCATCCACCTGCACTTGCAGTTCGCGCCGCCGCGCGTCCATTTCGAGCAAGGGAATGGCACCGATAGATGCGAGTTGTTGGCGCGCGAGATCGCGCTCTGCCTTATGTTTCTCAAGCTCGGACTTTAGTTGTTCAACGGCAGCGACAAGTTCAGCTTTTCTGGAAAGAACTTCCTGTCGCTCAGCCTCCGCAGACTGTAGCTTTGACTTAAGCTGTTCGGCCTCCTCGAGGAGTTTGCGGGCAAAGGCGCGAGCGCCTAAAAATGGTACGGTCCTGTTCTGCTCTTCAACTTCAACCATCGATGACCTTCAGTAGTATTTGATCTTTGGAAAAACTCGATTATCTCAAGTTGAAGAAAATTCCAGAGTGCTATTGCGCTTTCAAGCACTGGCGTGAAGTTGCGAGTTCGACCTTGGGCGTAACCGTTCGCGGCTTGTCGCAGATTTGATCCTATATGCGCTAAGCCGCTTTGTTCGGCTGGAAGCCCGTACTTCTACGGACTTTTCACAGCCGCAAACTGAGGCTTAACCGATAATTTGCTATGGTTGCTCACCGAATTCTGGTCGGCGAAAGCGGAAATGGCGAGGTCCTCAAAACTAATAGCCGTGAAGCGCGGTACGGTTCTCTTGGTGCGCCGCAAGAGTGATCGGCTTTGGATGTTTCCCGGCGGTCGCAAGCGGCCACGCGAGACTGAGAAAGACTGCCTGCGAAGAGAAATCAAAGAGGAGCTACCCAAGCTCAAGCTCGGGCGCGTCCGGCTCTGGAAGGAAGTAAAATCGAAGAACCGCCGCTCCGGCAGAAAGATGAGCGACGCGATCTTTGTCGCCAGAAAAGCATCCGGTCCCCTGACCATTGGCGACAAGAACGAGATCGACAGAGCTATCTGGCGTAAGCCGCGCGGCATTCGACTTACGCCCACGTCTCGGTATGTCAGGGACAAGCTCTTTCCGAAAAAGTAAAGCCGCCTCAGTCGGCGGCTCCCTCATCTTCGGTACATGTCGCCTGTTGGCCCAAAACGGCTTCACTTAGGCATATTTGATGTCTGCTTTTGGGGGCAATGCGGACCTACTAGAGCTTGCCTTGGCAGATCGACAAGCCGAGTCAGCCACGCTCGTTTTCAGAAATGCGTTGCTTGCCGATGAACACGGGCGTCACAGTCTTAGCCAAGACTGGCCCCTCGTACCGCGCCGCAAGAGCGAGCAACCGCCGCTTGATAAAAGGATCATCCGCGCGATCAGCGAGATCGCGAACCAAAATTGCCCGCTGTTTATTAAATTCATCGTCCAGCATAAGATCACCTAATATGGTTGACTATACGGACCTTCATTTGCTTTAGCTATTTTTGAGTTGAGTATGGTTAAGCGTGCGAACTCCCCCGAAATGCCGGGGCTTCGTCAAGCCACAGCTCGCCACGCTGCGGCGCAAAGCGCCCAAAGCAGGCTATCTCCACGAGATCAAGTACGACGGCTACCGCGTTCAGCTTCACCTGAACCACGGGGAGGCCAAGGCGTATACCCACAACGGCTCGATTGGACCAAGCGGTTCGCGGTCGTCGCTAGGGCTTTCGACATCCCGGGCCAGGCGATCCTCGACGGCGAAGTCGTCGTTGTTCATGAGGGACGAACCAACTTCAGCGAACTGCAAGCCGAACTAGCAAGGGGCAGTCAGGATCGCCTTCTGTACTATGCTTTCGATCTGCTGTGGCTTGATGGACACGATCTGCGAAAGCTACCGCAGATCGAACGCAAGTCGATGCTACGTGGCTTATTCGACGCCTACGAGCTCGCGCCGCCGCTTTTGTACAGCGAGCATCTTGAAGGCGATGGGCAAGAGCTGTTCGAGCACGCGAGCAAGCTAAACTACGAAGGCATTGTTTCGAAGAAGATTGATGCGCCTTACCGATCGGATCGCAATGACGGTTGGTTGAAAGTTAAGACCGTTCAGCGGGAGAGGTTTCCCGTGGTTGGGCTCGTAAAAGACCCGACAGGTGTGGCCGCGCTTTATCTCGGTAAGCAGGAAGGCCGGGAACTGGTCTACAT
Organism: Bradyrhizobium sp. 6(2017); assembly: GCF_011058295.2. Lineage (NCBI taxonomy): Bacteria > Pseudomonadati > Pseudomonadota > Alphaproteobacteria > Hyphomicrobiales > Nitrobacteraceae > Bradyrhizobium > Bradyrhizobium sp. 6(2017). Next base: position 907,827 of record NZ_CP049289.2, read on the forward strand.
GGGCAAGGTTGGCACCGGCTGGTCCCGTACTGTCTCTAGCCAAATCCGCAAGCAACTCGACGCGGTCGTTAGCCCGAAGTCAAAGCTCACTAAGCCGGTGAAAAAGCCGAAGGCGGCCTGGGTAGAGCCGAGGTTCTGGGCCGATGTCGAGTACCGGGACATTACGTCCGAAGGACTGCTCCGAGCCAGTTCATTCAAGGGTCTCTCAAAGCGCTAGGAACGCGCTTTAGGCAACGACGTTACTGCTGCGGCGGATGGATTATCGCCAACGCGCTCGGCCCATTTGTGATCCTTGGAGCGCGGATCGCGCCTTGCATCGAAAGAAGCTCATGTCTGACAACCTTACCAACCGCGTCCAACCTGACCGCTCGAAGATCAACATGCACGAGCCCCACGAAGTCAAATATTGGACCCACGCGCTCGGTGTTTCGAAGGACGATCTTCAGAAGGCTATCGATAAGGTCGGAAATTCCGCTGCCACAGTGCGCAAGGAATTGGGTCTCGACAAACAATAGGAATGACAAATCCCAATTGTCCAATCTGCTTCGGCTTAGGCTGGGTCTGCGAGAGCCATCAGCATTCCTTGGACGGCCGAGGCACATGGTTGTCAGTGTGGCGCGGGCATGCCTTGCGAGTGCAATCGGACGGATGGGATCGATGCACCTGATGTGAGCAAGGTCATCGACCAACCGGAATAAAATGCGGCTCGGCCTTAGAGCTGGTAGAGCTACGCCGGTATTTGGATTACCGACGAGTTAGGAACGCACCAAGCAAGAATGCGACAGCAAGTGCTTGCAAGGGAGCCGCTCGGGTCGCTTCACTCAAATGATGAAGCCACCGATCATGTCGCGGCAGATGTTGCAACGCGTCGTCTTCAGCCATCTGCCGGATCGCTTCTGACGCCCGGTCAATTCGCTGCTCGGGCGTGGCGGTAGGTGCATCAGTGCTTTCGTCTGCCATGTTGCAAGTCTCCTCGCGTCAGTGACACTAACGCCCGGTGAATATCGACCGTTCCTAGACTTGCGTCGCCCATTCGGGCGATAGCTGATTGACAGCGCGGGCTTCTTCGTCAGGGCCATTGGCGAGCCGGCTCCTCCGTCGTACAATCGGGTATCCTTTGGATCGCGGGGCCATGGTGCAAGAGAGGCCAGATCGGATAGAGCGCAGGCTGTCGGCGATAATGGCCGCCGACGTAGCCGGTTATTCGCGGCTCATGCACGATGACGAGGAGGCGACGCACGCCAAGCTAAGCAGAATTTTCGCGAGCGAAGTGGGGCCTGCTGTTGCCGATCACGGCGGCCGCATCGTGAAGAACACCGGGGACGGGTTCTTGGCAGAGTTTCCAAGCGCGGTAGAAGCGGTTCGAGCTGCACTGCGGTTTCAATCCCGCATCCATGAACTTGTGGCTGGCGATCCGCAAGACGGCCGCATCGCCTTTCGCGTGGGCGTCAATATCGGCGACGTAATCGTCGAGCCCCATGACATCTTTGGAGACGACGTCAACATCGCGGCACGGCTTGAAAGCATCGCAGAAGCGGGCGGCATCTGCATCTCCTCCTCTGCCTATGATCAGGTCCGAGGCAAAGTCCGCGTTGAATTCGCCGATCTCGGCGAGCAGAACCTGAAAAACATTGCCCGACCGATCCGGGCCTATGCCGTGGTCCGGCGTATGCCTGGATCGGCGACAGAGGCCGATAGCACAACGCCCAGCTATCATTCAGTTCCGCGACAATCCATCGTCGTGTTGCCGTTCGTGAACATCGGCGGTGATCCCGAACAGGAATACTTCGCTGATGGCGTGACGGAGAGCCTGACCACAGACCTCTCGCGCATCCGCGGCTTGTTCGTGATTGCCCGGAACAGCGCGTTCTCGTACAAGGGCAAATCTACGGATGTGCGACAGGTTGGGCGCGAACTGGACGTCCGGTACGTGCTTGAAGGGTCTGTACAGCGTAGCGGCAACCGACTTCGGGTGAACGTTCAGCTTGTCGATGCCGAAACTGCCAATCACCTGTGGGCCGAACGCTTCGACAAGCCGATCACCGACCTTTTCGATATGCAGGACGAAATCGTATCGCGGCTCGCCAACACGCTAAGCACACAGATCATTGAAGCTGAGGCTCGGCGAGCGGAACGTTCGCTGCATCCCAATTCGATGGACCTCAATTTCCAAGGCAGGGCTTGGTGGCACAAGGGGCCAATCCCCGAGCACATGGCTCAGGCCCGGGGCTTTTTTGAAAGAGCATTGGCACTCGATCCCCAGAACGTCGAGGCGTTGGTCGGTATGGCAAGCGTTGATGTGGCTGTGGGCGGCGCCCTTCTGACTGACGAAAAGATCGCGTACTGTTTGGCAGCCGAAGCCAACGCGATCAAGGCGCTGTCGTTAGCCCCCGACCATGCCGAAGCCCACTTGGCTCTGGGCATGGTCTACATCTTTACAAACCGCGCCGCCCAAGGGATTGCCGAATGCGAACAGGCCGCGGTGCTCAATCCTAATATAGCCGACGTTCATAGCGCCATTGGCTTCGGAAAATGCTTGATGGGCCAGGCTGCCGAAACCGAAGGCCATATACTCGAGGCCCTCCGTCTCTCCCCTCGCGATATCGGCGCGCACTGGTGGCTATTTTGTGTAGGCAGGGCCAAGCTACAACTCGGCGCAGATGCCGAAGGAATTTCTTGGCTTCGACGCAGTATAGAAGCCAATCGCAATTTTCCTTCCGCGCATTTAGCGCTGGCCGCCGCTCTGGCGTTGATCGATGCCGTGGATGAGGCGCGGGTGGCCGCAAAGATCGGGCTTTCTCTTAATCCCGGCTTTACGATCCGCCGCTTCCGCCTTGGCGCATCAAGCGACAATCCGAGCTACCTTGAGGGGTTAGAGCGAATATGTAACGGCTTGCGCTTGGCGGGCGTGCCGGAAGACTGATGCCACTTTTGTGTTACGGACAGAGAACTCGTCTCTGTGTCAGAGCAGACGATCTGCCGCTAGGCAGCGTCCCTTTGGGCGATGCTCAAAGCAAAGGCCCCGACGCTTGCGCGTGGGGCCTTTCTAGATCATCAGGCACAAGTACATCCGTCGCGCCTTCCGATCAAACTCATCGCTGACTACACCACCTGATCATGAGCAAGCTGTGACAGCGACGCGGCGCTAGTGTGTTCACATTCCGCGCGAAACCGGCTTGCCGCCAACTCGCATTCGCGCCATTCAGACCGACGCTGATGTTCCATCGCCAGCGCCTTGCGGGTTTCAACGTCTAGGATGATCTGATCGATTTCAGCACCATCCAACGTTCGCTTGATCCGCAAAACGACAGACAACACCATCACGACATCGCCGTAACGCATCAACAGGTCGCGCGCCGCCAAATCACAGTGCGCGATGAATGCATCGATCGCCTCGTCACTGGTGCAAATCAACGACGCCAGTTCACGAGCCTGATAAGATCATCAACAGGCGCGGCGGGTTCGCCGTCGAGCAGAATGCGTTCCGCCGCCCGACCAGCCATAAACTCGATGCACTGAGTATAGACACCGCCAAAGACATCCGCCACAGGGCGACGATCCTCGCCCGCCTGTTGCATAACGGTGCGAAGCGCATCACGGACATCGGAGGCATCGCCGCGCCCTCCGTGAACGCCTCCGCGTGACCGGCACCCCAACACAGACCTTCGGAACCGCGGGCCTGGTTCACAGTCACGCCGCCGACCTCATGCCCCAACAGACGCGCGCAAACGGCGTGCCCTGCTTCATGGATCGCGATCCGCTCATCTTCATCGCATGTGCGGCCGAGCGATGTGAGCAAGCGATCGTAATCATCGACTTCCTCATCGAGGCCGCTTCCGTAGTCGGCCATGCTTCCGAGCCGGACAGCGGCCTCCACCTTGGCGAAAAAGGTCGCTGGTCCTTCCTCAGCCGGAACTTCCTCAGACATAGCCGAGCACCTTCTTTTGCCGTGCGATCATGCGCGCACGGATCGCGGCGACGGGCGAGCCCCCTGACTGCGGCATAGCGCGAGCGATCATCTCGGTCACGGCGGCCGGGATGCGGTTCTCGTCGTCAGGATCGACGACCCAACCATCGATGCGTGTGACGATTTGGTCGGGACGCCAACCGGGAGGCGCTGACTTCATGCTCGGGGCACCTCAATTTCAATCGAACGGGCTTCGGCGCTCCGATCGATGACGGTGAAGCCCGCCGCTCGCAGCACCGGATCGGGTTCGATCTGCGCTGCGATGGCGGGCTCCGAGGGTTCGATGACCGGGACAGGCCCCGGCTCTCCCGGAATTGCCTGCCGACCCTCGCGGACCGCTTCGGGCATCGCCGCTAGTTCCGCAACCGCGAAGTTGGCGGCCACCTCCACCTGAGCCGTGGTGTTCTGAACAAAGTTAGCGATCTGGTCGCTCTCGAAATGCCAAGGGCTGATCTCAGACAGGGCGTCAGCGAGCACCCGCGAGTGCTCAAGGTAGCCCGGCAACGCAGCTTTGATGGCATCGACCTGGTTGGTCAGTTTTTCCGCCGCCGCGGCGCGCTCGATGCGGTCGCGTTCAGCAGCGAACTGACGCTCGGCTTCTGCCTTCTGTTGCGCCAGCACGGCGATCGCATCGTCGATGGCTGCCAAGTCTAAGCTGGCGGTAGCGGCGGCACTTTGCACCCTGTCGAGTGCTCGTTGGTCGTCAAGATCGGCCGACAGCAACGCGTGCTGGCGGGCCTTAATCGCCTTGTCCGCTGCCGCCTGCGCCGCGACGCGCTTGATGGCGAGTTGTTCGCCGCGCTTCGCGAACGGGGCGATGACGATTTCGAGTTGGTGCATCGGAGCTTTTCGGAAGGGATTTTTCATGCAGCCAGCATAGGCCGACGCAATGTGATTTGCGTAGACCGGGCACGTGGAGCGCTCCACATTCGATGCAGGTTGTTGTGGTGCGCTCCACATTTCGGGGCGTTTGCTTGGCACGGCGGAGAAAATGACTTCGGCAGCCAGTGCTCGAGGTTCGCTTTACCCCGCTAAGCCGACTTTGATGGCTTGGCCCGCTAGGTCCGAAAAGTGCCAAGCACAGACACACAAAGCGTCACATTGCTGATGGAGAAGCGGCCGGGCATGGCAGTCTGCGCCGGTAAGCGGACAACCTATTCCTGCTGAACCCGAGCCGGCTTCGACCGGCTCGGGTTTTGCTCTTTGTTCTATTCAAGAACGCTACTTCTTGCTCGGGTCATCGTCCGGATCAACGTAAGTTATCCCGAATGGCCCTTGCGCTTGAACTTGAACGACGGAGGGACTGCTTACCCAACCGTAATGGTTCATTTTGGCAGGTGCTTCGACGTATCCGCCCGCCGTTAGCTCGATTGCTTTCTTCTCATCGAGTTTGTCGCCCATTCCGACGTGAAAGTTACCGGATATGACCGTAACGTATTCATCCGTTGGATGATTGTGAGCGGGAAATTTATAACCGCTCGGCATTTTTATGCGAATAACGAAGAGACCATCTTTGGAGGGGTCTCCTGAGAGAACGGCGACTTCCGCTCCCTTCGGAAACGTGGGAGGTGCTGGTCCCCATTTGACGTCGCCAGAGTTGATGGGCACTTTCATATCATCGGCAACGGCCGCACTACATGCCATGACGATAGCCAAAGCGATCAATCGGCGGGGCATCACTACCTCCTTTTTGGTGAAGCATCATTCTGTTCCAGTGGCGAACTAAGTCAACTGATGTTTGGCTCATGCTTCTTCATCCCCAGGGCGCAGCTCCTGCGGCTCCGACCAGACCGACCAGAATTCCCGCAGTCGGCTCTCCGCCTTCAATCGTGCGGACAAGCCGCCGCGATACTTCTGGACGTACGCGAAGAGCCGAGCGGTATCGATGATCCACACGTTCGCGCGCTTTTCGGCAAAGCGGCGGCGCAATCGCGCGGCATGGTCGATCCAGTTGTAGATCGCCTGGTCGGTTACGTCACACACGGTGGCCGCTTGGGCCACGGTCAGGAAGAAGCCCTCGCGAAGATCGTCCATTGCGTCGCCAGCCTTGCCGAACCGACGCACGCGGTCCGCAAGCCGCGCGGCTTCAGCGGACAACTGGTCAAGCTCGGCGGCGAGCGCCTTTTGCTCGTCGGTCATCTTATTCACTCTCCTTCACGTATCCATCCCGTTCACCGCCAGATCGGACGGCTCAACTCCTCTAGAACCTCGCGGCACTCCTCGTGTAGAACCAACTCGACCTCAGCACGGGAGCGTATCTCACAGATTGCCGCGAACTTGCTCGGGATCGACAGGATGCGTTCGCGGAACGCTGCGAAGATGATCTCCACCTGTCGCTGGACGGCCGATAGCGGCGCATATTCGCGGCGCCTGACGGCATTCTTCATTCGAAGTGCAGCCGCTTGCTCGTGTGCCAGTGCCGCGCGGGCTTCGCATAATGCGAGACTTAGACGCATAATCGCCGTGACGCCTTTGGCAGCTTGGCCGTCTTTGATAAGCGCGCGGGCGAACTCCTGAACGTCGTATTGGCCGCGCGGCTTCGCGGCCACGGCGCCGCGATTGAGTGCACGGTAGAACGTCGGTCGACTGATGCACGATCAGCCAGAGGAAGCGATCGAGAGCTTCAATCATGTGATGCGTCTGAGCCCTCGCGATCCCTTGTTAGTTCGCGTCTGGTATATGACAAGCTGGGCATATTTCGCGCATAAAGACTATGAGAGCGGGCGGACTTCGTGTCGCTAATCAGGCGTTGCAGAGGGCACCTGACTTCATTCACTAGCCGCTTTCACGGCCAACGCAATTCGAGCTGAGAAGCCGCTTGAAGCGAGGCAAGCAACTCGGCGACTGCTAGAATTTCAACCGGGTTTCCGAGCTTCCCAAGCGCACTATTTATTCCCCGTTAGATCACTCATCATCCGGCAAGGCATCCAGGGCGCGCTCCGCGATGCTGGCATCCCAGATTGACAGGTGCCGCTCTTTCCAAGCGTTGCCCGAAGATCCACGTTACGACCTTGGGTGCGGTCGGGACAGCCAGTCTCTAGGTGCGAGTTGCACCGACCACAAGCTGCGACCTTGGAGTAGCCGATGACCGATTCGAGCCGACGCACCGTTCTTGCAAATGGTGCTGCCGCCGCAGCGGAGACCGGTGTGCCGCAGGTATTCGCCCAAGCGGAGCCGGCGGGAACGGATCCGGGATTGCCGGCCGGCGCCAAGGTTGGCTTTTACAAAAAGGGCAATGTCCAGGGGCTCGCTGTCTATCGTTATAGCCATCCGCGTTCGCCGAATGCAGTGAGATCAACTCCCGGCGGGGCATACCATCCGCCCGAGCGATAGCGGGCCCCAAGCTTCAGCGCCATGTCCTTGTTGCCATAAGGAATCCGCAGTGGCGTGCCGGTCGCGGAACTTGCCTGAGCAATCGTCGATGCATCGGCAGCCGCCTTGGCTTTGCGCTTCCGGGAAGATTTCTTCGGAGCTGTCGATTGGCGGGCAGCCGATCGTGCGGGCTTGTGTGCGGTCTTACGACTGGGCTGGTGCAGGTTCGTTGAACTGTTCGAGGCAATCCAGGCGGACATAGCGGCGGAGTTAGCTTTGGCCTCGTCGGGAATGACGACGCCTTTCCCCTGCGCGATTTTCTTTGCATACGACAACTGGGCCGGACTGACAGGCTTGTGCTCTCCAGACGTTTCACTAGTTGCTGTCTTGGGCGCGTGTTCACTAAGAAATCTGCGGCAGACCGATATTGACGTCTTGTAGCCGGGCGGGGGCTTGATGCCCTTCTCCCGGCTGATGCTGTCGGCAAAACGTTTCATCGCAGGTGTTGGCGGATAGGCTGCGGAGTTGTTGCCAACTGCAGCACCTAACGAGGGTAGCCCTCCGGTCGCAGCGCCCTCCTTCAGCTTGCCGATGATGCGTTGAGCTACATCGCACACGGCGTCGATCGCGCCGAGCATCTCCTGCTTGCCGACAACAACATCGTCGAGCAAGCATTCCAATTGCGCAGTTACGCCGGGGTCGACCAGCGCAGGGTCAGCCTGTTTGAGAACGCCGAATAGCGAGAGGCCGGTCTCCGTCGGCAGGATGTGCTTCCCCTGGGTCATCAGAAAGCTCTGCTTCTTGAGCCCACTGATGATCTCGGCTCGGGTCGCCGGTGTGCCGATACCCTTGGCTTCCTTCAGGCGTTGCCGAAGGGCTTCGTCGTCGACGAAGCGCCAAGCATTTTGCATCGCATCGATGAGAGTGCCTTCGTTGTAACGCGGCGGCGGCCGAGTTTCCTTGTCTTCAATTTTGGAATCCTGCAGTTGTGCGGTCTCACCGTTGCGCAGCGCCGGAAGCAATTGTGCTTCATCGCCCTTTTCGTCGACGGGCCGCCAGTCCGGGAATGCTGCGCGCCAGCCGAGATCGATGGGCTGGCGGCCGGAGGCGCGGAACTCGAAGCCATGCACGTCGAGAGTTGCGGTTGTCTGCCGATAGCGGAAGTCGGGCATCAGCGCTGCCTGATAGCCCCGCGCGACGACGTCGAACAGTTTCTTCTCATCGGACGACAGACGAGGCCAGATCTCGCGCAGCTTATCGATCGTGTTGACATTGGGAATGACGGCGTGATGGCTCGCGCCCTCCAGTCCCTTATCGTAGAAACTGCCGCTTGCACCTTTGCGGATCATCGGTGGCTCAGGCAGGGGGATTGCGCTGAACGCTTGGCCTACCTGCAGTCCGGTCACGATCTTCGGAACGTCCGCTATCAAGCTCTGCGGCAGGTAGCGTACCTCCGCGCGCGGATAGGTGATGATCTTCTTGCCCTGGCCGTCATAGAGTTCCTGCGCCACCTCGAGCGTCTTGCTGGCCGGCCAGCCAAAGCGAGAGCCGCACAGTTTCTGTAGTGACGGCAAATCGTGCAGCTTGGGTGGCCCATGCCGCTTTTCTTCGACGCGCACGGCAAGCGTGCCCTCGAAGCCCTGAGCTGCATTAACGATATCCTGGGCGACCTCGCGCCGGACAATCCGCTCCTGCGGAGCGTGACGCATCTGGAATTGCCCTCCGGCAACCTTCGCGGTCGCGACAACCTCAAAATAGGCGATTGGCACGAAGTTTCGGATTTCCAGTTCGCGTGTGCAGACAATCGCCAAGGTCGGCGTCTTCACGCGACCAACCCCGATCACATGCCGAGCACCTTGCCCCAGGATGACGGTCGCGGTGCGCGTGAGCGACAGGTTGTAGATCTGGTCCGCCTGCCGTCGGGCGACGGCCGCGGCGTAAAGCCTGGCATATTCGGCATTGGATTTTGCCCGCTCGAACGCGTCGCGGATGGTCTGCGCGTCCTGCGCGGTGAACAGCACCCGGAGCACCCGGCCGCGGTAATTGTAATGCTCGAGAATTTCCTGACCGATGAGCTGGCCTTCGCGGTCGCAGTCGGTGGCGAGCCAAACCTGCCGGGCGGTGCGTAGGGCCTCTCGGATGGCTTTGAGCTTGGCGGCCTTGTTGCCGCCCTCTGCCGGGCGAGTACCGTAAAGACCCTCCGGCCGCAGGAGGATCGGCGACCAGCGTTTCCATTCTGGCACCACATCTTCCGGTTCAAGCAGATCGAACAAATGACCCTCGGCCGGGAGAACATCACCGTAGCGCGACCCAACGGCAGCCCGGATGTCTTTCGCCTGGCTGGATTTTTCCGTGATGACGACCTGATCAACCACGACGGGCTCGCGAGACATCTACTTCAAGGTGAGAACATATAGTGAACAGATTTATTTTACAAGCCGTCCTTTGAACGTCGTGCTTTCGCAGCAAGGATGTTTGGCAGACTTAATCGCACTTGTAGGCGGAACGATCGTCGGCAAACTGGTGTCGATAATTGTTGATGGCAGATCTTAAGCTCAACGCTGAGGCTCGAAGGGGGGTTCTTTTTGCCGCCGGTTTGCTTTTCGTACTGCTACTGCGAAATCCTAGCGCCGGGTTTGGGTCACATTCGCCGCGAAGCCTTCCCAAGGCCTGAAGATGAACTGCTTGGCAAGTTCGCTGTAGAGTTCACAAATCTTCTGTGACTCAGCGACAAAGTTTGCATAAGCCTGCCTTGCGAATTCGGTCTGAACCTCAATCGCCTTATCGAACGACCGCGCAGCCATGACCTTCTCGACAAAGGATCCGGTCTCCTCGAGCGACCTCTTGGTATAGTCCCTGTAGGCATTCGCGATAGTTTGAATACTGACTGGCCAGTTGTCCGCCGGTGTGACCGCGCCGATTGGGGGAGCATCCGTCGGTGCGACTTCGCCGATCAAGGGCGCATCCGCCGGGGCGGGTGCCCCGCTTGAGGGAGGCTCCGCCGGCGCAGTTCCGCCGTTCGTGACGGTGTCAATTGACGCGACCATTGCGCCGATTCGATCCTCATCCCGCTGGGCGAGCTTCGGGCTCTGCTGTTGATCATCAGGTTTCTGGTTTCGCTGGTCCGCCTTCCGGCTGCGCTGGCGTGGCTTACCGCGCGGCTTATCCTTGTGGGTCGTCGCCATTGCTGAACTCCGCTGTTCTGCATCAAACCAGACGCCAAGATACTCCGCCATGTTTGCGATGAAATCGCGGTTCTGCCTTGTTCGTTACGCGGCGTTGGTGTGGTGAACGGAACTCTGACTGGAATGCGAAGCGCAACCGCAACAGCCCTTTCCGTCCCTCTGGTAGAGGGGAATGGGCTTCGTCGAGTTGAACAAGGTCGACTACGGGCACACGCCAAGAGAATTGGAGTGGGTTCGTAACGGCGTGGAAGCAGCCCGCGAGTTGGCCGAACAGGAGGCGGAGAGGAAAGGAGGCAAGCCGCCGCGTCGGACGAACAGCGAGGCGATGGCACGCAAGCGCGAATTCAACGAGGCTGTGCGCCAACGCATCCGGGAGGTTGGCGTAGTTTGCGAACTTTCCCAAGATGACATCAAGCCCGCGCTGACAATCAAGCACCAAGATCGGCCGGTTCCGTCAGCCGCGCGTGATCAGCCTCGAATGGCTGCTGGGGAAAAGGGGGTGTCGGGAAAGAACGCCGCCGTTGAACGGATAGCCAATAACTGCAAAATGCTTTCGCCGAGTGCGCAGAAGCAAATGAAGGCGGCTATCCTCGATATGCTGGCCGAGAGGCCAAGCGAATGAAGCGCCGTCGGGAAAAAGTTGCGACGGGGTGAATGGCGCGAGTTACTCCCGTCGCCTTATCTCTTTCTTGCCCTGCGGTTGGTGATGCTCTCCGGCCTCTGCTTGTTTAGCCTTGTCGAACATCTCAAGGGCTAGAAGGTGCATGGCTCGCATCTTTACCGGATTAGATTCGGCCAGTGCCATCCGTGACGCGGTCTCGGCTTGCTTCAAGTAGTATTCGGCAGATGGCATCCCGCAACTCCCCGTGACACCCCCATAACGCATTTGAGTGATTGTCGTTCCACAGTCGCAGTTGTTCTGCGGGATTAAATTCGTTGATGCGGATCAAGGGTCGGATGGGGCCAGGGCCGTTGATTTTTGAGCAGGCACTTTCACTTTTGCAGATATCAGGAACGTACTACAGCGCTGTTCGCGGGCACTTGTCGTATGTCCGGTGGCGTCCGGCTAACGGTGCCTAAGGACGACCATAATGTAAACTTGGCCCCAGCTTTCTCGCGAGGGCCGTTTTCATCAACGAGCCACTCCGCAAAGAGCTAAAATTTCATCTTCGATTTCGCTCCATTGTCTGGAGAGTTTGCGAGCCGGCCTTTTAAGAAATTTAAGATTTTGCCCTCGATACTGACGGGACCCGCGGAGCGGGTATGCGTCACTCCAGGTTTCCAGGAAAACAAGATAAAATGAAGGGCAGGCTTACAATGAAAGCTATTTTCGTTAGGTTTTTTGCAGACGAAGCCGGCGCCACCGCCATCGAATACGGCCTGATCGCCACCGGCATCGCCATCGCCATTATCGCCGCGGTGAACGGCGTCGGTACGGCGTTGACCGGGACCTTTAACTCGGTCAGTAGCTCGCTGAAGTAATCCTGCATCGACAAACAAATTCTCAACCCTTTCGGGGCGCCAGGGCTCTCACGCCCCGAGAGTGGGTGTACTATGCCTCCGTTGAGCTGAGTTCTATCCCTGAGACCCGCTTTTCAAGGGTGGCAATTGTTCCCTTGAGATTATGGTACCGCTCATTCAGCGACCTTGCCAAAATCGAATACCTTCTGTCCGATCGGTCGAAAATCCCAGCGCGCTCTTCCTCGGCCGCGATGTCGGCTTCGATCGTCTGACAGGCGAGGACCAGATCGGTCAGTATTTTGCTGATCGTCGACTCTCGTGACTTGCTTTCGCGGGCTGTCTCAAAACGAGGGTGCATGTTCATTTTGGTGCTCCGATGTTTGAGTTCGGCACACAGAGAATAGCCGGCACCGAACTATTCACGCATGCGTCGCAAGTTGCTTGCCAATGTCGGGCCTTGGTTTTGGCGAATCCAAACGAGGTGGCCCCAGCAACCCTTGGAGGCCCTGGGGGCGATTGCTGAGGCCACATGGCCAGTCCCGCGTTAGTCGAGATTGGTCAGCCTGATCGCACACCGGATCCGGAGACGAGGCAAGCGCGAACCATAGTTCTTCGTCGCGACGCTGCGAAAACGTGGCAATATTACTACGCGGATTCACATGGGTTATCTTCATCAGAGAGCAGAAGCGCGGTGGGGAACGCACCCGATTAAAACGACGAGATGCGCTATCGAAAGTAGACACCTAGTCGCATTAGCTCGCCGCTACATGCTGGCGGTGATATCAATCCCATACCGCGCGAGAGCGAGAGATAAAACCAAGCCGATGACGCTGAACAGCGTAACAGTGGCGAGGGTGGATACCGGGCGCGAGGCGTCGAGATCTGTCGCAGGCTTCGAAAGGCTGAACATGAAACCTCCCCAAAGCAGAGGAGTGTAAGCGCCAAACCTGACGGGGGCCTGACGAAACGTTGCTGACGTCTGCGCCAGGGGCACGGGTGTATGTCATCCCGGCAACGTAGTCGCCAAGGCTGCTATCCGTTCGGCATGAATTTGGCCGAAACGATCGTCTTGCTGTCACTGGTAGGCTCAACTGAATCCTCGGAGAAAAAATTGAGTCTGCGGCTTCCCTTAAGCATGAAACAATTCACCCCCTTGCCGATGGTGCCGCCGCGCTCGCGGAATGAGTCCGCATCAAAGACGAGCGGGATCCAGCCAGCCCATCTTGCGAATTGTCTCCATGTCAGCGGATGACCCGCCGCTCCGCAGAAGGAGATCACGCGCGTTGACCGGGCGGGAAAGCGGTCATGGTTCATCTCCCAAACGGATTCACACCTCTCATGAGTTCATCAACGGTCCGGCCCAGTGCTTCAATGGTGAAGGGTTTCTGAAGTGAACGAACGTCGGCAAAGTCAGGTGGAATCCCGCTCGCGCCATAACCGGTCGAGAAAATGAAGGGGAGCTTACGCGTTCTGATAATCTCAGCCACCGGTGAACTTGATTTGCCGGCGAGATTTATATCTAGGACGGCGAAGTCGAACTCACTACTATTTGCTAAGTGAACCGCCTGTTCGAGGTGACCCGCCTCGGCCGCGACGGTGTGACCTAGCTCCTCCAGCATTTCCACAAGCATCATCCTGATCATTGCCTCGTCCTCTACGACGAAGACAGAATAGGCTGGCCCGGTCATGTGGAATGGTTACCTTTTGTCGGATGAAATCACCCTCGTAAGCTTAGCCGGCTGCGCGCGTGTCGCACCTCAATTCGGGCGTTAAGCTTGATGTCCGCATTGCAGGTTAAATCTGGAACGATGTTTTAGGCCGGTCGGTGAGACCGGGCTATTCGTGCCATCGTCCCATCACACACACCAGAAGGTCAGGCGACGCAACGCTGCCATATCGGCAATGAAAAGGCCGCAGGCATTTGCGCGCTGCGGCCTGTTCCGGGAAAATTGAATGTCCGTGCAATCACTATACTTCCAGCCCGGTTAAGATCTAGGCTGCCGCAAGGATTTCGAGCAGTGGAGTCCTAACAGCTGTTCCAGTAAGTGGAACATTCCGCATGTTGCGGGGCGGTCACAGTATCAGAGCTGTGAGCGAGTGCGCTCTATACGGGCAAGCACGCCGCGCACGTGGGGTTTCGGTAGCGGGTCAGTTTGACTGTGGCAGGCTTCCTGACTGGAATAGGACCAACCGCCGTCGCATTTTCGGCTGGGCTTGAAATGGGCGGGGCATGATCGCTGAACGATTCTTGGTCTGGGCTGCCTCCGCTGGCATTCTGTCCGAGCAACGTCAACGGCGACTCATTCGTGGCCTGGAGTCAAGCGGATTGTCCTGGACTTTCGCCCGGTGCCGGCGGGGCATGGGCGTACTTCTGGCTTCGCGTTCCTGCTGCCCTTATTCCTTGACGGCGCGGCCCATTATCAATTTCTGAATCTTATCGCCATCAGGCTCATCGCGATTTCGTTCAAGTCCTTACACGCGATGGCGGTCTTACTAAGCAGCGCTTACTGATTGGTGCCATTGCAGCAATTTCATAGTGGAGAGCTTCATGAAACGTCGTGAATTTCTGGCGCGATCCGCAACTGCCGTTTCCGCGAGTCTACTTCTGGGGAGCGTTCGGTCCGACGGTTATCGCTTCGTCAGTTCAGCGCTTGCCGCTGGCGAGGGAGATCGACAGAAAGCGACGCTTGAGCAGCAATTTGCCGAATTTGCACTTTCCATCAAATATGAAGCTCTGCCCGCTGACGTTATCGGCTCGGCCAAGCGCGTCCTTCTCGACACTCTCGGATGCGCATTCGGATCAGTAGGATCCGAGCCCGCAAATATAGCTGAGACGACAATTCGCAAGACTTTCGGGGAGGGCAATACAGCCACAGTGATCGGCTATCCGCGATCTGCTACCGTAGAAGGCGCGCTATTCGTCAATGGCGTTCTCGTTCGCTCCCTCGACCTGAACGATACCTATATTGGCACCGAGCCACTTCATCCGAGCGAGGTGCTGCCGACGGCGATTGCTCTCTGCGAGGAGAATGGACGATCCGGCCGCGAACTCATCGAAGCGATCGTCGTGGGCTATGAGGCTAGCATGCGCGTTAATGACGCCATCTCCTTCATTGAACGTGGCTTCCATCCCTTGTGTGCGGCCTCCTACGGCGTCCCTCTGATTGCGGGCAAGATCTGGGGGCTTCCTAAGGAAGCCCTCGCAAATGCGGTTGGAATATCGGGCGCACGTGGCTTCACGAGTTTTGTAGTGAATAGCGGCGCGATCAGCATGATGAAAGCCATGGGACTTGCCGCCACGGCGGCTGACGGCGTTTTCGCGACGCGGCTCGCCGCCCAGGGCTTTACCGGCCCTTCCGGCACGCTGGAATGGCTGGCGTCAAAAATGAAACCGGTCAAGGAGGGGTTGGCCGTTGATCTGGAGCTTGCGCGATACCGGCTGCCCCGGGTGGCATTCAAACGCTTCCCGATTCAGATTGAGTTGCAAGCCGTGGCAGAGGCTGGCGCATCACTCTCTGGAAAGATCAAAGGTCGCGGGCAGGATATCCGGGCGATCACGGTTGAGAGCTATCCGGGAATAATTGAACGTGTTGCGGATCCGGCGAAATTCAAACCGCAGACAAAGGGTACCGCCGATCACAGTCTGCCCACCTGCCTCGCCATGGCTCTTCTCGACGGCGATGTGACCGTCGCTCAATTCGAGAAAGATCGCTGGCGGTCCCAGGACGTGATGGCGCTGATGGAAAAGATGTCGGTGAAGCCCGGAGAGGCACTCATCGCCAAAATCCCCAAGGGGCGCGGTGCAAGCATAGAGATTGTCTTCGCAGACGGTCAGTCTTTGCGTGAGACGGTGGAAGTTCCCGAAGGCGACGCGGAACGCCCGCTGTCGCAATCGTCCCTCGAACGCAAATTCATGAACTTCGCGGTTCCTGTCGTTAGCAAGGTCGGCGCAGAGCGCGTCGTGTCGCTCGTCGATGGACTTGAAGAGTTAAAAGATGTCCGAGAATTGACCCAAGCCCTCAAGGCAACCGGAAAACAAAATCCGACGTGAACCTGAACGCCTGATCCACCGGCAATAGGAATGCCGATGTCGGTCGGGTGTTGGCACATTTCGGTCATGCCAAGCTGGTTGTCGAATGTCGGGTGTTCGTGGTGAAGTGGACAGTCTCGTTTGAGCGTTAGACTTTCCAGCTTGACCCATCTGCGACATCATCGCGCAATATTTGCTGTGATGCACAGCGGCGTTGTTCCGCAACGGTATGCTAATGTGCGGCCCTAAGCCTCAGGGAGGCGCTTGCCGGTAAGATCATTGACTGGCTCGAGAGGCCCGTGAGGATGCCACCCGGCCGCGCGAGCGACGCGACGAGGCCCGCGCGTTACTGCGTATGATGGAGGCGAAAATGTCACAAAGCAGCTCCGACGCCCCCGGTTGGCAGCTTGAGGGTAACGCTCCCCTCGCTTACGACACACATATCGTCGACGTCTTCTTACAGGCCTACTCGCGCCGACTTTTGGAAGTCGCCGCGATTAAACCGGGCGATCGCGTGCTGGACGTCGCGTGCGGCACTGGCGTTGTGACCCGACTCGTAGCAAACAAGGTCGGTTCTGCAGGACAGGTTGTCGGCTTCGATTTCAACGCGGGCATGCTCGCGCGAGCACACGCTTCTCGTGAAACAGCCGCCGCGATCGAATGGCAGTTGGGCAACGCTGCAGACATGCCGTTTGCCGATGCGACTTTCGACTGTGTCATTTGCCAACATGGCCTGCAATTCATTCCTAACAAAGCCGCAGCGGTTTCCGAAATGCATAGAGTGTTGGCCGATCGAGGTCGGATAGTTGTCAGCGTCTGGCGTTCAATCGAGCATTGCCGTGGCAATCGGCGATCGCTGACGCAGTTGAGCGTAATATGGGGAGAGAACACGCTGCGCAAATCCGATCAGCATTCAGCTTTGGTGACGCTGACCAGTTACACCAGCTCATTTTCTGCGGGATTTCGGGGCGTCGAAATTCGAATCGAACGCGAAACCATTCGACGCGAATCAATGGCTGAATATGTGCCGGCCTATATTTCAGCAACCCCTGTCGCAGCAACAGTTGCTGGCTTGGATAAGGAGGCACAAGCAAAGATTGCCACCGACGTAAGAGATGCACTTGCCGCCTACCGCGTTGGCGATGGCCTCGCCGCACCAATCGAAGCTCATGTGGCAATAGGACATCGCTGACAACGGGTTGTGTGGCTTTTGCGTCCGAGAAGACTTTGAGCGCTCAGGAAAGGACTGAGCGAAAGTTTGATTTGGTCAACAACCTCAAGATCGCCAAGACGCCTGGTCTCACCCCATTCCGTTCCCGCTACGCGGCCGCGCCGACGAGGTGATCGAGAAGGTTGCTGTTTTGCTGCGATTGCTCAGGGCCGGTTTTGGCCCATAGCCGAAGGTCGGTTTGACAATCGGTACGTCAGCTCGTCAAGGTAGAGCGGATGTCACTCAGCACAGTCAGACATAGCCGGTTGTGACCCCAATGCTGACTTCGGTGGAATCTCACCGTACCCCGACGGCATAGGAAGCGCCGTCCTGGGCCTGAAGGCGATGGCTAGACCGACCAACATAATCGGCATGTTCAAGAAGTGTCCTAATCCAGGGAATGCTGCTGCCCGAAAAGGGCAAGGTCGCCTGACCTTTTGATCTCCCGCAGTGATCTATTTTAGCTAGTGTTTCACTGTGCGAAAGCGCACAGTGAAACGATCATCGCTTACCCTTGATGTTTTTGTAGGTGGGCTGAGAGAGTTGCGCTCCCGCGTCGCGACGCATCAGGCAAATGGCGCGCCTTGAACCAATGCGTTTGTCTGGATCGCAAATCCTTCGCGTGACACCCGGGCAACAGTCAAAATCCGGAGCCAGAGGAATAGACGGAGCCGTACGCGGCCGATGGAGCAATCGCAATCTCGCGGAACATCGCGACCACAAGCCAGAGAGGGTACTTACGATGAGCACGAAATCGGGACGAACCCTGTTTGCCGCAGGCCTGATCACTGCAGCGCTCGCAAGCGGAGCAATCGGCCAGCAAGACGAAAAGCTCGGCAAAGTGGTCTTCCCCATCTCCTGTGATCCCACTGTGCAGGCCGAGTTCGACCGCGGCGTCGCCATGCTTCATTCGTACTGGTTTTTGATTGCCCGCCGAAAATTCGAAGGTATTTTGCAGCAGGATCCCACTTGCGCCATGGCGCATTGGGGCGTGGCGATGGACTTCCTCGGCAACACCCTTGCAACCACCCCGACGCGAGCCGACGCGCAGGCGGCCTGGGACGCACTCGAAAAGGCGCGGGTCACCGGCGCGAAGACGCAGCGCGAGCGTGACTGGATCGAGGCGCTGAGCGCCTATTTCCGCGACCACGACAAGGTCGCCGTGAATACCCGACTGGCAGCCTACACTGCCGCGATGGCGCAGATGGCGCAAAGCTATCCCGACGACTACGAGGTCCAGGTCTTTTATGCCTTGGCGCTTCAAGCCGCGGCGCCGAAAAGCGACCTCACCTACGCCAATCAAATCAAGTCCGCCGCGCTCTTGGAGAAACTCTTTGAGCAGAACCCGCAGCATCCGGGTGTGACCCACTACCTGATTCACGCTTACGACTTTGCGCCGCTCGCCGAGAAGGGAATCGCGTCGGCGCGGCGGTATGCCGGCATTGCGCCGGCTGTGCCGCACGCGCGACACATGCCTTCGCACATCTACTCCATGGTCGGGCTTTGGGAAGAATCCATCGCCTCGAACGCGTCGGCGCTTGACGTCCAGCCCGACTACTATCACGCGTCGGATTTTACGGTTTACGCACATCTGCAGCTTGCGCAGGACGCCAAAGCCGAGGCGATGATCAAGAAGTCGCTCGCCACCGCCGACCGCGGCGATCGTCCGATCAGCTTCGTCAATTTCACCGCCAAGGCCGCGATGCCGGCCCGTTACGTCCTGGAACGGGCGGATTGGGTCGGCGCTGCGGCGTTGCCAATGACCGCCACTCAATATCCCATGGCGGATTCGTTGATCCGCTTCACGCGCGGTCTAGGCATGGCGCGCACTGGCGATCTCGCCGGGGCCAAAGAAGAGATCGAAGCGATGAAGGCACTGCGAACGACGCTGCAGCGAGCCGACCAATCCTACTGGGCCGACCGTACCGAGGAGCAGATGCTTGCCGTTTCGGCCTGGATCGCACTGAAGGAAGGTGCGGGCGATCAGGCACTGCGGTTCATGCGGGCAGCGGCCGACGGCGAAGACGGCAGCCTCAAGCATGTGGCGATGGAGAATCGCCTCTATCCGTTCCGCGAATTGCTGGCGGAATTGCTTCTGGAGACAGGGCAGCCCGCAGCTGCCCTAAACGAGTTCGAGACCGCGCTCAAGCAGACGCCCAACCGCTTCCGCGCGTTCTGGGGAGCCGCCCGCGCTGCCGACAGCGCAGGTGACCGCCAGAAAGCCTCCGATTACTTTGGCAAGCTGGTGAACTTAGCCAGCAACGCTGACACGGAACGGCAGGAGATCCTTGAAGCCCGGGCATACTCGCGCCAGGACGAGACGATAGGTGGTGTACGGAAATAATCTCCTGATTGTCTCGGCCAACGCCCGGAAGCCATCAGGTTGAGAAAACAGCGATGATCCGGTCGGTCGCATTGGCAATACTGCTAGGCGGGCTGCTGAGCGGCGTGGCCATCTATGCCATAAGCTTTCCGGGCTGGCGGACCGCGACTGCGCCGCTGTTCGGCAGGCTCGAGAGCCGGGCTGAGACGGCCAGCACGGCGGAAGCCTGGCCGATCTGCACCACCATGGCATCAGTTGCATTGGACGTTGATTGGGCGCAACTCGATCCCGATTTTAAGACTGGCAAGACGGCACTACGCGCAGAGAATTGGAATGGCGCAATCGCAGCGTTCGAGTTCGCGGCGCTACGCGACCCGACTAATGCCGATATCCAGAACTACATCGGCTATGCCTATCGGCGGCTGCATCAGATAGGTCCAGCTATTGGCCATTATCAGAAGGCACTGATGATAAACTCGCGCCACCGCAGCGCGCATGAGCATCTCGGCGAGGCTTATCTGGTGCTCGGGGAGCCGGCCATGGCACAGCAACAGTTGGCGGCGCTGGAAAACCTCTGCCTCATGCCCTGCGAGGAATATGAAGACCTCAAGCGGGCCATTGCAGCGTATAGAAGGCTGGCCACGCGCTGAGATCAGAAGCCAAGAGAGCCCAAAAGCCTTTTCACTACAAAGCCAACTCCACCTTTGAGTTCTGCGCGGCGCGGTAAGCCAGCGTTTCGACGAATGCGCATTGCGTTTATTGCTGACCGCGCATGAGTCAGTGCCCGTACGCGCGCCGCCGGGACAAGGCATTTCGAGCCGCGACGGCGCTCGCTCATCCCTCGTTCACATTGATCTTCCTACTGTGCGCGACGGTTCAGAATACCCACAGGAGGAAACCATGAAGCTCAAATTTGCACTGATTGGACTCGCTGCCCTCGGCAGCCTTGCAGCTGTCGGAACCGCGTCAGCGCTGCCCGCCGCAACGCCGAATGCTTTCAGCGGCGATGATGCTGTCATCCAAGTCGGGGGCGGTCATGGCCATGGGCATGGATGGGGTCATCACGGCGGTCGCGGGCATCACTACGGCTGGGGCCGTGGCCACCATTATGGTTGGGGACACCATCGCCACTAACCGGTGCCACCTTCGCCAGCTCCAAAAATAGAAAGCCCGCCGGGCGTGAACCGGCGGGTCTGGCTTGGTCACGGCTTCTTATCGATCAGACCTAGCTCCAACATAGCCTGATAGGCGGCCGCGCGAGTTTCGAGCCACTCAAGCGCGGTCTCGCGTGTCTCTTCGTCGAGATGCTCCTCCACCAGGCCGCGGATCACGTCCTCGATTTCCTCATCCTCCATCGCAACGCCTCCTTTCCGGAACAATATTATACCAAGTAGATGACCGGCATGGTTGCCTTCATAAGCGCGGCTAAATTGACAGCTGCAGCGGCCATTGTATGTCGCAGGTACCCAGCTCTCGAAGCCGATCCCGCGCCGATCGTTCCCCGTTTGCTCACCAGAAAATTACGGAGGGTAACAATAATTGCACGCCGCGATCTGTAGATCAGATCCAGGCGGCCCAGTCGGGGAGACAGTCTGGAAGCGGCTTGTCGAGCAGGCCGGCGACCAGCACCGCGAGCGCCGCGCCTTCGACGTCACCTGCGCCGCCTGCGCAGTACTCGACGTTGTTGCCGTCCCACTCGAAATTCAGCACTTTTGACTTGGCAGGCTTAAGCCTTCCTCGTCTGCGAACAGATCGCGGCCGCTTTGGATGTCGAAGAAATAGCGTTCCATGACGCGCTCCTCTTCCTTTGCAGGCGGGAGCGCGGGAACGTCTCTCAGCCACCGGCGCCTACGGGCTGAGCCTCGGCCTAGGTAGTAGCCGTGAGCCGCGAGGTAGTAACCGGCGATCCGGATCAGTATATTTCAACCAGCTACGTTGAGCGACACAACCTTTCGCTGCGCATGGCATCGCGTCGGTTCACCCGGCTCACCAACGGCTTTTCAAAGAAGCTTAGACAACCACGTTGCGGCCGTCGCACTGTACGTCGCTCACTACAATCTGCCGCGCCCATGAAGCCCTGCGCACGACGCCAGCGAAGGCGCTCGGCGTGGCGGACAAGGCGTAGAGCGTTGCGCAGTCGGCGGATCAAGTGACAGCCCCAGCATAGGCCCCCAGCCCCGAGAAGTGCTGGGCCGTTTCTATGGTCGGTGCAGTCCTAATTAGGAAAGGCGCGAAGGGGAACTAGGACGCTTCATCTGATAGGGCCACGGTCCCAGATCAATGGCCGCTTCTATGATCTCTGCATGCAAGTAGATATTTAGCTTTCTAAGCAAGCGAAGGCGCTGGGTCGCAACTTGCGCTTCGGACCCGCCGATCTGGTGAGCGATCTCAGCGTCGGACCGCCCCAATGCCATGCGCCGGAGGATTTGTTTTTCACGCGTAGTGAGCGGCGCTGCCGGCGTATTCATAGCGCGAACGTTGCGATCGCAGCGATGACAATCGGGCTCAACCCCAGCGCCATAATCGAGAGCGAGAAAGGGATGTCATTGCCCATGACACAACCCTGCGCAGGCCTAAAGTCTACGTTGGGAAAACTTGGCGATGCTAGTGCAATTTGACGCCGAGGCAGACCCCCGGGATTCTACGGAGTTCACATCGGCGGCATTCGATTCTAATTTCTTTGCCGCCGGGGCTAGATTTCATTCCGAATAAATTTTCATTTATCCGGCAAGGGGGCCGAGCGTTACGGCCCCTTTTTGATTCAGTGCGATCCCCCGGGGCAATTCTAAGAAGTTGGTTCACCGCCGTTATGGAGTGGGACACTGAAATGAAGATGACCGACGTTCGGGAGCTAAAAGAAATGGCGGTGAAGCTAGAAGCCGCCGCTCGCAAGCTTCCGCAGGGGTCTGGTCGCGACGATCTACTTCGAGATATCGCGAATTTTCGCGCGCCGTTAGTCGCCCGGCTACGAAGCGAAGGCTGACGGCGAAGGAGCATTATATCGTGAACACCCGACTTCTCCGTGACCACTCTTGATAATTTGCATGCGCTCCGCAAACGCGGAAACAATCGGGCATGCCGTGGCGCCGCAAGCCGTACATTTCCTCCGCTATTGGTCCGGCTGGCCCAGCTGGCTTGTGGAATAGAAGAGACCTCAGAGGGTTCTAAAATCAGAACCTCTGGCGGCACGTAGGCGAAGAATATGTCCTTTGACCCGATGGCCGCGGCGGTTGATTGGCTAGACGTCTACCGTGCTTGCGAAACTGATGCCCTTCTCGGAATTCACGCCGAAATTTCGTTTGGCCGGGAGGAGGATGCGATGAGCTACTCCGAGGAGCTTCGTAAGGGCTCGCCGCTGCACCGCGTGACGACCATCGACGATCGAACATTTTCAATCGAGCCTGTCGACGAAGGTCTGAGTGACCTAGCTGCTTTCCAGCGCGTTGCTCGAGACACGGTCCGCCACGAGGGCGAGGATGGATATAGGATAACGCTCCAGAATCTTACGGGCTCAATTTACGACCTCCTGGTCCTTAAGCGGGATTGAGGGACGATATCCTCATCAGGGCGCAATGATCGAGCCACGGCACCACACTATCGAGGCAGAGCATATCGAACGGTGAACGATGGACCGTCCCAGTCCGGAGGTTCATAGATCACCACGTCGGCTGGCCCTATAAGCTCGCGCATGGCGGTGCAGGCCATTTCGTGCTTGTTCTGATCCGGGCTTACTATCCGATGCAGCTCGCCTGCGTTGATCTCGATATGCGGACGCCCTTGTCTGGCCGCCCGACCGACCGATTTGAGCCTCGGCCTCTTCGCGGAATTCCTCCGGGATGGGCATGGCGCGCCCTCATTCCAATCGATTGGCAAGCAACTACTGATTAAAAACCTAATCGCCCACTGTAACAGGTTGCGACGACTTCACAACCTTAGTTAGTAGCGACCCACTATGTTCGCGTTCTCAGAATTCACTCGGTTTCTGTCCGTTTGGGTAGGCAGGAGACGCCGTCACGGCAAGGGATGGCGCGCCGATCCATTCCGTTTTGTCCTGGCGAAGCCGTCTCGTTAAGCCCCTCGCCACTTCCAACTTTGTCCGCCAAGAAGGGGCACGCGCCATCCTGTCACCGCTCCGCAACATGCGGAAGGTTCCGGGCGCTGGAACAGCAGTTTAGACTCCACCGCTCAAAATCTTTGCGGCAGCCTCGATCAACCGGGGCTGGAGTATTATTATTGCACTGACAGGCAATTTCCCCGGACAGGCCGCAGTGCGCAGTGCATTGCGGCCTTTTTCATTAGGGGAAAAGTTCTTGCGCGAAACACCAGTGCTTTTGATTATCGATGCAATAGCAGTCAGCGCTGTCGTGATCGGCGCAATTTACGTCCTCGTCGACCATCTAGGCCGCTGGTCTAAGAAGCGGCTCCGACGTTGATTGTCTATTTTTCATGCCCCGGCTGCGGCGCGGTTTATTCTGCGGTTCAAGAGCGGAGCGCCGCTCCCGTGATCAGCTTAGGCCTCCTTAGCTGCCTAAGTTGCGGGAAGCCCGTCAATCATTGGACTGGAATCTATTGTTTCACTGACTGGAAATGCGTGGAAGACCCTGGAAAGGGAAAATCCGGTTGAACTCTAGACCCTTCTGTTCGCGGGAGAGCCGCCATCTGGAACAGCCAGTTGGCCGCGCTGGGCGGCTTTTGACCCAACGGATTCCGCCTAACTATTCGCGTTAATTTACGCGGCCCGTTCCTTGTCCGACCGTTCCTCGACAGTGGTCGCGGTTTCTTCAAACCCCTTTTCGTAATTGCCCGCGAACCTCTCGATACTGTCG
Source organism: Bradyrhizobium sp. 6(2017) (assembly GCF_011058295.2). Taxonomy (NCBI): domain Bacteria; kingdom Pseudomonadati; phylum Pseudomonadota; class Alphaproteobacteria; order Hyphomicrobiales; family Nitrobacteraceae; genus Bradyrhizobium; species Bradyrhizobium sp. 6(2017). The sequence goes on from NZ_CP049289.2 coordinate 932,141, forward strand.
GCCCACATCCTCAGCATTGAGACCTGAAAGTGCATTATTGGCTTCAAGGCACTCATGCCGATTGCTGTCGCTTCGGTGATGCGCCTTTGTGGGTCGCGCGCGAAACGGTCTACGTTAGATGTCTTGTCTGCCATGCTGTCCACTCCTTCTGCTCTGGTGTTGTGGCCCAAAGCTAAGTGTCGGGTTGTGCACTGCGTTATTCTAAACACTCGGCCAAAACTTGATCTGCCGCGAGTCTCGCACCTCGGTCGTCATACAATTCGTCCAGTTTTTTCAAGTAAGCGACTGCCGCTATTTGCAAGAGATCGAAATCATATTCCCCGGTATCACGAAGATTGGTGACGTAGCGATAACGGGCGGAACGCCTGCTATCGTTCTCGCTGATACCGGCGTGGAGCAAGTAGTTCCGCCAAGCGAACGCACACGCGCCTTCTATGGCTTGAGAAGTCGTCATGGGCACCTCCCTAAAACCAGAAAAGACTGACGAGCCGGTTCGTTCCGCGAATTTCTCACATGTGATGCTGTTCCGTCGGTGCGCCGCAAGATGTTTGCGCGCGGGCGATGTCGGTGCTGCGGTCGGCGACGTCCCATGATGTAATCGGTCACGCGGTTGGCTGTTCCTAGGGACAGCGCTGGGCCGCGAACTGAGGCTTAGTCGCCTTTCGAGAGGGCTGATTTGCCCGAATGACCGTGCGTGGCTCCCTGGAAAATTGAGACTGCAGAACGTGCGCGACGGTTCTGGCCCGCCAATTCCGTGTCTGCCCCTCCGAAAAGGGGTAAAGTGCCTCAGGGTCACATCCGAGGATCACAACATGACCCTACAAATCCCCGAGGTAGTTCCCACCAGGATCGACCGGCGTGTCTTCGCGATCATGGGCAACACGATGCCACCCCGAGATCCCGATGACGACGAAGAGGACGAAGAGCAAGACGACGAAGAGGACCGAACCGACGAACCGCCGGTCGTGCGCGAGCCGGACGAAGACTGAGCAGGATGCTTATGATTGACATAGCCGGAGCTTCGGAGAGCGTGATCCCCAGCCTACGTGCAGCGCGCTGTCGCGTCCGGCGGCTTTCGAGGTCGTTCTTAATTCCGAGAGCAGCGGGCAGTCGTTGAACGGACCACGGTTCCCGGCGGAGCAACCTGTTGGCTTTCACTGGTGCAGGAGGAGAGCATGACACTCATATGGCTTGGTGTGCTCCTGGTTTTCGGCGGCGTGCTCCAGATGGCGTATCGGCCAATCTGGCAAGGCCGATTGAGCGGTGGAAGGTGGCTTCGCTCCGGGCGTGACACGCTGGAACCTGAAAGACCGGGTAGCGGCTTCGGTATCAAATCGAATTGGCCTGGACTTGTGATGGTCGCGCTTGGCGGCGCTTTCTTGCTGGCGGGAGCAGCAGTCTGAGCTGGACGAATGTCTCAGGCGATGCCCGTTATCAAGCCCGGCCATGTACTAAATCCGCGCTGGCTATCGAAAGTCCGGTGACGGGGTTTAAGCGGACGTCACGGTGCGCCCTCCGACTTCGTTTGATCCAAAACCGTCATGGAAACGTGCGCGAGCAGGAGCCGATGCGATCCAAAGGTTCCAACTAACCTGTAAAACTATCTGTGATTTGATAGCAGGTTGACATTGCTATCCATGGTCGGTTTGTATTTTCGCTCGGGGAAAGCGATCTCCCCGCGAGGCGACATGCCCAAGCATCGCGTCCTGTTCACCAAGGGCGCACCATGTCGTCATACCCATCGGTCTCACCAGACAGATTGTCCCGTCTCATCGGCACCGCCAAGGCGCCGACGCTTGTCGACGTTCGCCTCGATGAACATTTTGCCTCTGATCCACGCTTAATCCCGGGCGCTATCAGCCACTCCCATCTCGACGTCAAGGACTCGGCTTCCCGCCTCAACGGCCAGTCCGTGGTCGTGGTCTACCAAAAGGGGCAGAAGCTCGCCGAAGGCACTGCCGCCTGGCTCGGGGACGGCAAAATTGCTGCACTGTTCGTCGGAGATGCGTCACGAGAACCCGTTGCAGCACAATACAGCCAGGAGGAACGACCATGCAGAAAGCAAAGCTCTCTCACCTGATTCTTGCGCTCGCGATCGCCGGTGCCGCCATGCCCGCCCACGCCCTGACCAAGGAGGAACTTGTCGCGAAACTTCAGGCCGCCGGCTACGCGGAAATCAGCGACGTCAAATCGACCGCCGAAGGCATGACGGCAAAAGCGATGAAGAACGGCAAACCTGTGAGGCTCGTGATCGACAGCAGCGGTCAGGTCAAGGAACAGGACTGACTCAGGAGTGAATAGCGCCCCCGCTTCGACACACCGAATCCAGATTCAAGGGAGTAATTCAATGCGCAACATGATTTCGGCGGTGATCGTCATCGGCTCCTGTTTCCTCGCTACAAGCGGAAGCGCGCAGAGAATCGACTGGCGGGTGTTCGCCGAGCCGTTCGTCTCGTCGGCCCATGCACAGACCGTCGACTGGCAGAAGGTCGATGACACGCTGGGCCGAAAGCCCGCCGTGTCGGGCGACGTGCATCGCTACGGCTTTCCGCGCAGCGATCTTGTGGTGACGCTCGACGGCGTCACCATCAAGCCGGCGCTGGCGCTCGGCGGCTGGGTCGCGTTCAAGCCTATGCACGATGGTGTCATGGCGATGGGCGATCTGGTGCTGCTGGAATCTGAGATCAACCCGGTGATGTTGAAGATGATCGCGAACGGGCTGCAGATCACGGCCGTGCACAACCATCTGCTGGGCGCGAGCCCGGCCACCTTCTACATGCACGTCGCCGCTCACGGCGACCCGGTCCAGATCGCCACGGCCATCCGGGATGCGCTGGCCGAAAGCAAGACGCCGCTGAAGGCCGCTGCGCCAGCAGCATCGCCGCCGGCGATCGATCTTGATACTGACCAGCTTGACCAGATCATCGGCGTCAAAGGCCAGGCCAATGGCGGCGTCTATCAGTTCAACGTGCCGCGCCGCGACCCGATCACTGCGGACGGCATGACGTTGACCCCGGTTGGCCCGATGGGCGTCGCCATCGGCATCAACTTCCAGCCGACCGGCGGCGGCAAGGCAGCGATCACCGGCGATTTCGTGCTCACCAATGGAGAAGTCAACCCAGTTATCATGGCGCTGCGAACGCACGGCATCGAGGTCACCGCGCTCCACAGCCATATGTTAGATGAACAGCCGCGTTTATTCTTCATGCATTTTTGGGCGAACGATGACGCAATCAGGCTCGCAAAGGGTCTCCGGGCCGCGCTCGATATGACCGCGAGTAGGAGGAGCTAATCCGTAGCGTCCGCGATCCACGGAGGCTTCAACCGCTGTCAAAGAAAGGAGAGTTCGGCCAAAAAATGCTTTGCCGGAACTCATTCATACGAGCCCGCCTTTTGGCCAACTCAGACATGGCCCGATGTCCGACTTGAGTCCGCTTTCGGGGAAGAGCGGAAGTTGAATTTCGGGGCCATCGCCCCCGGCGAACATTGGGTCGCGGCGCAAACCAAAGCGGCTTCGCCAGTGTTATCGGCTGTCGCGCCACGCATTTAGATACAATGGCGATTTTCGCACTTCTTCAACATCCGCCTTCGATACGCCAATGTCGGTGAGCAGCCAGTCATCAAGTTCAAGAAGTTCCCTGTATTGGCGCTGTCGTTCCAACCACAGTGCTAATCCGGCCAGCCACGCAGTCGGGATTCTCCAAGCCCCCCTAAAGGCCGGAAAAGAGGCTGAAGCTGCGTCGAGAGTGTTAGTTGAATTGTTGATCGTGCTGCCGCAGGGCATGTTTCACCTCCTCAATGGAGCGAAACAACGCTTGGCTGCGGGAGCTCATCGGGCGGTTGTCAACGGCCCGAGTGGCTTTTGTACTACAACAACCCCTGCTGCTCAATGGTCGATCTGAAGATCGCCAAAGAGACTCGGCGTACCCGTGCTCCGCACCTTGCTGTCGCTCGGCGACCCGCTGATTTGCTGCGGCGCATGAGTCTGTTGTTGGCCCTTGGCGTTACCTAGCCATCATCGATGTCTGCCTTTGGGGGCAACTCGGAGCTCGCTATCCCGAACGCGCGTACTTGCCTGACTTATGAGTATACGACCCCTGCCCTCATTTCGACCGAAGAACAACTGACCCATCGATAGTGCGTAGCGTTGCGCAATCGACAACTGCTAGCGGCTTTCCGCACGCTCGATTCGGCGGGAAAATGCCACTCATGGCTCCAAAACATCACCCAACGCCTCTCTCTGGCGGCGACCGCAAGGCGCTGACAAAGGAGCTAGCGCGTGCCCGAGCAGTGACGACAATGCTCGAAAACCGTGCCAACCCGGACGGTGAACTGCTTGCGGCAAGTACCGTCGTAACACTTCCACCCGCCAAGCCGGGGCTTGCCGTTTTTGCCCTTAACTTCGGCAACGTGCGCTGCTATCGGAACAGGCCGACGAGGCCTTCGATCTTGTCGAAGATCCGCTTCAGTTCGGCCTCGTTGCGCGTCACCTCTTCCTTGATGACGAACGCTTCGTCGAGGGTGATGTCGGCGCCGATCGCCTTGAGCTTCTCGACCAGGTCCTTGTCGCTGACCGCAGCCTTGATGGCTCCCGGGACCGATCTCACGCCGGCGAAAATGACCTCGCTCAGCATGCCGAGCCATTTGACAAGGCTCGTGAAATTTCGCGTATAGATCACCACGCCGAGCTTCATTACCATTCCGCCCGCGAAACGCGCGATGACGATCGGATCTTTCGACAGCGAGTCGGGAATCTCTGCGAAGATCCGTTTCACCGCGACGTCGACGACCTCGCTGGACAAGGTCGGCGCGATTACCTTCATCCTAGAGCGTATGTCGAGGAGCCGGTCGATCGAGTAGATGTATTTCGGCATGTTGTCCTTGTTCTTCAGCATCCACTGCGTCACCGATCCGACGAAGACCAGCCCCGCCGCGGCCGCCGAAGTCGCCGCGCACATGCCGAGGAGAAAGGCCGCCTCCGCATCCAGCAGCGTCTTGATGGGCTCGAGGTTCCTCGACACGTCGGAATACAGCTTGGCGAACATGTCGCTTTCCCAGCCGATGACCGTCTGGCTGTAGATCTGGCCGCTGTTGGTGACGAAGATCACGTCGCCGAAGGTTCCCGAGCCCGTCAGCCCCACGATGATCCTTGGTCCGGCAATTCCCTGCCATTGCTGGCCGACCTGGAGGGTCTGGGATATCGGCTGACCGGTCCCGTTGCTTTTGACGCCGCGCCTCGTCTGGTCGAGAGCGTAAGCGCCGCTCACCGCGACGGGCAGGTACGGATCATTCTTCTGGCGGCCGATGACCTTCACCATCTCGTCGATCAGCTTGTCCTCATCGGCCTTGACCGCAACAGGCATCACGAGCTGCGCAGGCGGCTTCGCGGGGGCCTTGTTCGAATTGGCGCTTGCCTTGGCGATCCACTCCGGATTGGAGCCCATGAACCTCGTCGAGTCCTGATAGGCGGCCACGACGAGCCCCAGCTTGCTCCAGGTAATGGGGCCCAGCATGCCGTCTGGCACCAAAGGCGGATGTTTGCGCTGCCAGTCGTGGACAGCAGTCACGAATTCCTTCGGGTCGGGATAGTGGTGCTTGAAGCCGAGCACGTTGCAGACCTTGGCGACGTCATCACCCCAGCCGGCCGATTTTGCATAGTAAGGCGTGAATCGGATTGCAATCGCGACGTTGAAGCGTGCCATGGGCTTTTCCTCGCGTTGTGCCTAGTGCCACCGCACTCGACCTGAATTGCTACTGCTTGTCGTAGAGAACCATATAAAATTGATCTGCTATCCGTTGGTGATCGGTCTCGACTTAGGTGATGTCGGCGAGCCAGATCCGGTTCGGCGAGGCGGCTGTGAAGTTCCGATCGATCAGGTTCGGAGCGATGGGGAAATCGTGGCGGCTGCCAGTCCGCAGCCGCCGCCTCAGTTGGCGGCCTCTTTCATTTATCGGACGCGATCATTTCCATTGGCACTCTTGAGACATGCCGGACTAGCTGTGACGATGTACGTTCCCGGGGGAAGAGAGAAGTCGTCGGCCAACGGCTAGCCTGCCGATGTGCGACGGGCTCATTTGAGGAACGCTTAGCTCGAACTGCTATCTCTGCGGCCCCGACAAGTTCAATTCGCGTTCTGCCCGAAACACATTGCTGTGAAGGTTGGCGATCCATTGCCGGCCACGGGACGTGATGTTCAGATAGCGGATCGCAAGCTGGATCTGCGGTGCGACGTTGGTCCAGTAGAACTGCGGAAGCTTATAAACGATATCCGCGGGCGTAGCGTAACCCAGCGTCTTGTTCAGCCCGATCTCCTCGAACTCGTAGAACAGCGCATTCGACTTCCGCATGTAATTGGGGTCGCCGAGCTGACCGATCAGATCGGCGGCGCGCAACAGCAACCCTTCCTCTTCGGTGAGATCGTCTGTGTCGGCCTTTGGTGTCGTTGCATAAGAAAAGCGCGTGTACCCGATGGCCCGGGCAATTCGAGCCGCGTCGACTTCCTCCACGCCGTCGAGCCGCTCGATCACGAACAGTTTTGAGCGGTCGACATGGTAAGGCGCGAGCGCGGCGTCGGATGATCCAACCGGCAACTGGACCTTCCGGCCGTTGAGGTCCGCAACATAGGCATCATCTTCGTCGCCCTGGACGATGCCGCGGACATATCCGATGTCGTGGGTGAGGCAGGCCAAAATGAAGTTCGCATAATCGTCGGCCGTGACGGTCCGCTGCAGCGCCCGCCCAGCCAGGATGTCGTGCCCAACGAAGCGTCACGAGCATGGTGTGCTCGATGTCGTGGTAAAGTGCATCGCTATTCCCAATGCACTCCATCGTCAGTCTTGCGGCAAAGGGCAGCAGTTTCGCCAGATCGGAATGGGAGGAGCGGAACTGGCCCTCTGTTTCTCGCGATAGGAACGAACCCAAGGCTTGTGCGGTCAGTTGCGGAATCGTGATCATATCGGCACCTCTCCGGTCCAGCTGTGGTTCGCGTCAAAGTCAAAACAGGTTTGGGTCATCAATTTCCATGGGACGCTATTCGTTCTTGATCCAGATCAACGAGCGGCGCGGCAACAGCTTCAGCGTTCACGGCATGAAAATGAGACGGGATAACGATAGCCGGTTGCGCCACAATCGCACTTTCCGTGCTGATCCTAATTGTCATCCTTATGATGTAGTCGGTCGCTCCCAAGAGAGGAAAGTGAGCAATTTTGCTCAGACGAGAGCTAAGCCGTGTGCTGAGTTAGCAAACACCGGAGGATTGCTCTATCCGGGGCTAGCGCAACGCCACCAGCGTTGTGAGCCTGCCTGGGTGATGAATTGTCCCTCATATATCTGCAATTTGCCCTCCGCGCATTCTCTAGACCGGGGTGAGCGCTATGCCAGAGATTTTTTTCGCATCGGCATTGTCGTGCTGGGAGTTTGCCCGGTCGCCCTTACTGCATTTGCTTTCTTCATCTGACCACCTGGGTCGCCCGCTCCGAATGGGCTGGTAGACGGCCCCAGCAATTGCCTGCCCCCTACACAGGCCCCCAAGGTGCTGGAGCCACTCTCAACAAGAGGCCGCCTCAGTTGGTGGCCTCTTTCATGATCCCATGTCGCCTGTTGGCCCATCAGCGAAGTGGCGGTTCGTATCGAGGACGGCTGCTCTACAGGGCGCGGCGTCTCGCGAGGGCCGACGTGGAGCGTTCACAGGGGAGACCGCGGGCCAAGTATTGAGCTGCGAAACGGGTCTAATTCTGAGGTGCTGATATTATTCTGAGAAAAAGGCAACATCATCCCATGGCGAATGGCTTGCATAGGACGAACCGCGCGCACTCGGAGACCTTGTGCACGTGGAGACGTTCTTTGCGCGGAACCTGGGAGGTCTCATCCATACCCGGACTCGTGTGCCGGGCCGGCTCGGGAAGGCAACAGCCGCGCGCCGAGCATGGTCTTGCGCAGATGCAGCGGCAGCTTGCGCAGATCGTCGCCATCGAGCGCGAGGATGTCGAAGGCGTAGAGCTGCACCTCGTCGTCCTGCTTCCGGGAATGCAGGCCGTTGAAGTCGGAGACGCCGTCGATGCCGAGTAGCACAGCTTCGCCATCGATGACGAATTGCTGACAGCGGTTGCGCAGTGCGGCCTCCTCAATGATTGGAAAGCGTCCGCTCCAATCATAGCCATTGCGGGTAAAGAGGTGCACAGGCTGCCGGCGCGCTGGACAATCAGGCGGTAGCCATCGTGCTTGATTTCGTGGACCCAGTCGGGCCCGGCAGGGACGGCCGTGGCGCGAGTTGGAAGACAAGGCTCGAAAGATTAACTGCATGATCAGCCTGGCGGGCGGCCACGGCGCGGCAACCGAGGGCCAGCAATTTTGTCGGCCGCCGCACGAATAGCGCCGGCAAGTTTCATTGCTTCTGTGCGAGCTTGTCCCGGCGGAAGGGCTCGCGCCTTGGCTAGTGCGGCAATAGCTTGGGCATCAAGCTCAGATGGTGAGTGCCACTCGACCTTATCTTTCATTGCTCAACCGGCCTTGCGGCGCGGCTTGGCTGCGGCCTTTTTGGCTTTGGTCGGTTTGGCCGCCGCTTCCGCTTTGCCCGATCCCTTGATGCTCTGCTTCAGCGCGTCCATCAGGTTGAAGACATTGCTCGGCGCGGGCTTGCGGGTTGCCGCGATCGGCTGACCCTTCCGCTTCTGCTCTAGCAGCTCTTGCAGAGCCTGCTCATAATGATCTTCGAACTTGTCCGGCTCGAAATGCCCGGACTTCTGCTCTACAATATGCTTTGCAAGATCCAGCATGTCCTTCGTGATCTTCACGTCCTGAATATCGTCGAAATATTCCGCTGCGTCGCGAACCTCATAGGGATAGCGGAGCAACATGCCCATGAGCCCCTTGTCCCGCGCCTCGAGCGCGATGACGTGCTCGCGATTGGTCAGCACCACGCGGGCGAGGGCGACCTTATCGAGCGAGCGGATGGTTTCGCGAATGACGGCGTAGGCATCGTGGCCGACCTTGCCATCCGGGACGATGTAGTAGGGACGAACGAGATACAGATCGTCGATCTCGCTTCTTGGCACGAACTCGTCGATCTCGATGGTTCGGGTGGATTCCAGCGCAATGTTCTCGAGCTCGTCCTTCGTCACCTCGAGATATTGGTCGGTGTCGACCTTGTAGCCCTTGATGATGTCCTCTGACGCGACCTCTTCGCCGCTGTCGGCGTCGACCTTGAGGTACTTGATCCGGTGACCAGTCTTCTTGTTGATCTGGTTGAAGCTGATCTTGTCGGATTCAGACGTCGCCGGAAAAAGTGCGACCGGGCACGTCACAAGCGACAGCCGCAAAAAGCCCTTCCAATTGGCGCGCGGGGCCATACTCAAAACTCCACTTACACTGAATGGTATCAATATAGGACGCCGGTCGGCGATGTGGAGTCGACAAGCGCGACATTAGGCGCATCGGCCGATAGGAACCGCTCTCGCGTCCAGCACTTGCCCGGGAACCAACCCAAGGGAGGTGACCGTGCTGGGCGAGACGTCTTATCTGATGGTGTGGTTATGGTTCATTGGTGCTTGTGTGCTCGGCGCCGCGCTCGTCTACGGCGTCATGCGAGCAGGGCGGCTGCGACGGAGTGAGCGAGCACGCCTGGACCAAAACACGGCGCGGACTCAGCGGGCGGAAGACCCGCACAAACGTCCATTTTAGGATCTAGCAGTCCGGACAGCATCGCCGATCCCGCGCAAGACGTCCTCGATCGCGGCCAGACACTGCTCGGGGGTGGCGCCGGGGAACGGGTGGTTCCAAGCTGTCTCTCGGGCGCGGTTCCTGGCGTCCGGATCGCTGCGGTCGAGCACGTGGCCGTGGTGTTCGCACTCGCGAACGGCATGGTGTTCGATCAGCGTGCCCAGCGCCCAGCCTTCGAGGCTGCGATAAGCGGGGCGGCTGGCCTGTAGCGGCAGGCGGCGTTGTACGTTGCTCTTCATGATGTGGTCTCGGATCAATCGACACCACCATTTATGCACCTCGGTCAAATCGGCCTTGGCACCCGGCTAGTTGTGCCCGCTATTGTCTCCTCGTTCCGCGCGCTCGGAGGATAAACCATCTCAGTGGCGCCATACGCGGCCCGGACTGTTCGGCCTCCCTTAGGGCTTCGCCAGACTGTCTTCCTGGTGGAGATAGTCGGGCTCAAATTCAGCCAACGCCTCCAGTTCCGCGCGGTCGTGAATCTCCACGGTTCGGGCCCGCCATGAGATCAGGCCGCGGCGTCTTAACTGCTGTACGGTGCGATTGATGTGCACGACCGACAGGCTGCAAGCATCAGCAAGGTTGGCTTGCGTGAAGGGGACGCGAAACGTGTTGTTATCCACCAGCCCCAAATTTCCAGCCGGGTGGCAAGTTCGCACAGGAAGTGAGCCACCCTGGCGCTCGCATCTCGCGCACCGACATTGGCAACCCATTCCCGATAGATCGACGCGTCGATCAGGGTATCGCGCCAGAAGGCATTCGTCAGCGCGTAGGACCGTTGCAGCATGACCCGCAGGTTTGCAAGCGAGATCACCGCGGCCGTTGTCGGGCCGGCGCTCACCAGTTCATGATCCATGATAGGAAACTGGAGTGCGTGCAGGTCGGGGATATCGCCCGGTACATAGACCGCCAGGATCTGGTTTTTCCCTGCGACAATTTTCTGCCGGATCGCGAAGCCATCAACAAGGAGGGTGCAGAAAGCGGCCCTGTCGCCCCCTCGTACCATCACCTCCCGGTCGGCAAACGACCGAATGGTCTTCGGCACTGCGCTTAGCAGGTTTCGGTCGGCCGCCGAGAGGCCGACTGCGGCTTGCAAGCGATCAGAAATTTTTCGATGTGGCATTGCCTGCCGCCTGATCTGCAACCGGAACTAGCACAGATCAGGGTAGTTGTCGCCGCTTCCGCCCGCGAACGGTGGGCCTTGCGACCAAAGTCTAGGCTCTGCCGCGCGTTGGAGGGCATGCCGTTCCAAAACAGGCAATTGCACAGGAACGATTTAGGGTCCGGGAAATTGGACAGTCCGGTGAATGCACATGATCCTGCCAAGCCGGTCCATTCACCTAAAGTCCCAGCGCTTTCCCCGAGCGCTGGGATTTGTCTTTGCGCCCTACTAAATGCCAACCCGCCTTATGTTCACTTCTGAACAGAACGCCGAACGGAAACGTTTTATCATTCGGATAGCTCAAACCCAACGGTTAGGACCCGTAAGACGAGGTGTGCCATGAAGCGGCGACGACGTTTCAAGCAGACTATGTCCCTCGGAGAGCGCCTTGCCCACGAAGCTCAAGAATTACGGCAACGTGCAAAAGGGCTTCCCCCATGTGGAGAGCGGGAGGCATTGCTGAGGAAGGCGCGGCAGGACGAAATAGCCGCCCATTTGACCGAGTGGCTAACGTCCCCAGGACTGAAACCGGCCAGCTAGGAAAGGAACGCTCATGAAAAGTCGAAGGACGCCTCAGTAGGCCGCATCTCTCACGCGAGCAGGTCGCTCCCCGCGTGCAGGATCTTAACGCAGGTCCCGCTCTCGTGGTATTCGAGCCAGCCCTTGTCTATCGCGTATCGTACACCCGCCCAGTATTCAGCAGGTGAGGCTTTATCGAGGTAAAGCAAGGGCCAGCTGATCTTCTCGATGTAAATCCTGCCGTCCTGAAGGGGTTCGAATTCTCGAGCGCGCTGCATGATCCGGCGGCCAACTTTCTCCGGATCTGCCCAGGGGCGCTCCTCCTTCATTTTTGTCATCGTTACCGCTCTCCCGGCCACCAGGTCGACGGAGGGTGTATGGCGGAGATTTTGTTCGTCCGCAATGCCACGAGATGGCTGCGCTTGAAGGGGCGACCTTGCTGGCGTGAGCAATCCTTGCACCGCATGTAGCGCTCAAGCTCGTGGATGGGCGTCCACTTCGGCCGCCGCACGATATCGAGCGCGACGGTCTGATGCGTCTCGCAGCCGAGGCACTTCACTTCGAGGTAGCGGTAGCCGGCGTTGAGAGCATCACCGAGGGCCGGGGACGGCTGGGCAGACCCCTGAAAGGCGAGCATGCGGGCGTTCCAAGCTTGGCAAGCTACGGCATCGGCCTCAAGCCGGGCTTCCTTGGCCCGCTCGGCGAGTTGCCGGACGGTGGCGCCGAACATTTATTCACGCGACTTCGAGCCCATGCAGCTTAGAAAGCAGGAGTTCAGTGGCGCGGCAAATTATCAACCTGTTGAGGCGCGGAACAGGAGAGGGCTACTGCGCATCGTGGGTGTGGACAGGAACGCCAAAGTTGGCCGAAATGGCCCGCATGCTGGCACGCCATTCAAGGGGCTATCCGTTGTGTGGTTGAGCCTTGGTGGTGTCGTCGGGCAACGTCGTCGCCAGGGCTCTCACCGCCCCCATGACTAGCCCTTCCATCGGAGGGAAATAGTACCTGGGCATTCTACCTCCGGAGGATCGCAGCAGCACGCGGGGTCGGAATACGATCCGCGCGTGTCCGTCTTCTCGCCTCCGCCGTAGAACGAAGGCCGGCACCAAGCGACGTCGAAGCAGCTCCGAACCCTCGAAGCGAGGATTTCTGGTAAGCCCAGCTGAACCGGGCAAATCGAGCTGGCGACTAAGTTAGTGGTCAGTCTTTCTTGGAATGAGGAATCCCACGTCGTACTGGGAGCCATGGAACATGACCATCCTTCTGGACAAGAACGTGATCACGAATGTTGCGCGGGGTGACGTAGCCACTGCCGAGGCCCTGAAACGAATTCTCGCGTCGGGAGAACATGTCTACATCGCCCATGCTGCATATAACGAACTCGTGCGGGATTCTCCGATCCATCTGCGCATGAGCTATGAAATGTTACTCAAGGACCTGCACATCACAACGCCCCCAGCGGGGGCCTCCAGCATCAAAGATCGGGGAGATTTTCACGCTGATAACATCACTCATGTGCCGGCGAGAGGAAAACCGGGCCAAATTAGGGAATATGGGAGACGAGACAGCACAACGCCTGGCGACGCTTTCGTCGCGGCAGAAGCAAAGGCCCTAAACGCGCGCCTGTGGACCCTTGATGAAAATTTGGCCAAACGAGCCCAGAACCTCGGGGTTACCAACCTCGGGGGCGTTTCCGGAATTAAGAGTCGGAACAATCCCGAAAGTATCGCGCAAGCCCGGAAACTGATGGGATTGAAGCCGTTGAGCATGTTGCAGAGCTCGGTTAAACCAAGCAAAGACGGCTCTAGTCCTCCATCCGGCGGCACAACAAAGGCGACTAGCAGCAAGGGCGGCTCCGCGAGTCCGCCATCAAGCGGCGCTACAACGACCAGCAAAGGCGGCGGGGCATCCGGAGCTAAAACAAAAATAACAACCGCTGAGGTTGGGCCACCGATAGAACCCGTGCAGGAGCACGGCCCTAGCGCAAGCGGGGACGCCAAATTCCAGGCGGCCACCTTAATGTTCGATGGCGTGAATTTCGTACTGCAAAAGATCAACGACCGGATCCAGCGACAGCGCTTTGAGGCCGAGTGGTCACGTTTGGCGCCCGAAGTAAGGCGGCGGCTCGACGCAGACCCTCAACTTGGCGCCATTGTGTTGATTTCCTATTGGAAGGACCAGGGCGATGTTAACAGTGCTATCGATACAGTTGCGGTCTTTCAGAACATTCAAGTGGGCTATGGCCTGACGCCTGATGACGCCCGGCGCGATGCATATTCGCAGAGCAGCCGCTGGACTGGCGGGTTCACGAATGTGGGCGACCAGATCTGGCTCAAACCAAAGGCGCCGCCGGACATCAAGAGACTGAAGCTTCCGTTCGACTGCACCATCGCCGGACTGGCCACCTTCGTTCCCGGAAAGGAAAAGCTTGTGCGAGTCAAATTCAGCGGAAAGGCGGGGTTCGACGATAAAATGCACAGCAGAGAGGTATTGAGTGTTCCAGCGGGGATGACACCGCGGTTTTTCTATCTCTGGCCGCCGGACAAGATCCGCTATTTTCAGGAAAGATGGATAACGCTGGAGGTGGATTGGGAGATGTCCAACGATGCTGACGTCCGCTACGGGGACGTCGACCCCTTTTCCAGCGGCGTGCCAGTGGTCAAACTGGACTCATGGTACAACCCGTACAATGCCACCGCGGCAATGGTTTGGCCTGCCGACAACAGCACCGCGAATCTGTTCCAGACCGCCGGGAAAACCCAAGACAATTTGGCTCTGCTCAGTGTTCAGATGATAGGGCCGTTGCGATGGGTCAGGCCAGAGTTCATCCGTATTCTCAAAGCTCCTTTCGATTCCAGTCCTTAAGGCCCGCATTACACGGTGCCGGGACACCAGGGATCCGTTTTCTGCCTCGCCGTTGCCCGGTCAGCGAAAAGCTATGGCGACAATCAAACATAACGCGCTGGTACGTGCGATCGATGATCTAGCCGATCGAGCGCGGAGAGAATCCTAGGTAAGAAGCGCCATGCAGGTGGAGAGGTGACCCCGGTAGGGTTAAACCTTGGTCGCCGTGCTTGGCCAACTTATGAAACGGCGCGACCATCACGGACGTAGCCACGAACCTGCTCCTTGTAGCCGCCTCGCGTGAAGTCGCGCACGCGAACGGCGGTCCAGCCGAGTTCAGCCATCAAGGTCGCAAGGTGCCGATAATTACCTGCAGTACGCTGGCGTTGAGACACCTCTAAGATGTCCATCAGCGTCTGCGTGCTGATCCGCTCCAGGCCATCAAAGCCTGTCTTGCCGCGCACGCGCTCCAGTCGGAGGCGCCACGAGTCTACGGGTTGCGCGGCTTCGGCTGCAGCGGCTTTCATTTTTTCTAGGAATGACACCTTGTTACCTCCCGTCGCAACGCTTTCGTCTTTAACGACCTGCGTTCCGCGCGATGATACTCCGCCCAGGACTCCTCACACTCCTTTGGGTGCCCAGTACGCGCCCGGCGTCATGCCGGCAAGCGGGCAAGGTGGATACCTTTTGATGAGGTGCGGATCTTGACTGACCCTGCGCTGTAGGTCCCAAAGCCCGGTGTCGATCGCCGTCAATCCGCGTGCGAAGTCTTCAAACGACGGATGATTGTGCATCCTCCAATCTCGGAAGCTTAGTGATCGGGCGTAGAAACCGACGAGTATCTTCAAGCCGAAGTCGTGTCTCATCTCTTCCCACTCCCATGCCTTCAACGGCAGAGGAGGAGCGCCCCGGGGACCGTACAAAGCGAACCATTCCTGCGCCAGCAGTGCTTTCTCCGCGGCGCACCTTTGGTAGGCGATGCTGTCTACACCGGTTTCACCTTTTACAAACCTGCCGCCAGTGACCGGGTTGTCGCACACCCGTCCATTGGGCCTTCTTGGTACATCCTGAAATAACGCGTCGACCTTGTCTTTGATGAGTGTCATCGTCGTCCCTCTCTGTTTGCAGTTGGGGCTGATAGAGCGAACGGCGTTTAGGCTTCGTTGTTGATAGCGGCCAATGACGATCGCGAAAGCGCAACCGGGGTCAGCTCATTTGTCTCGACGGAGAAGTAGCTAATTAGCTGAATTTGTTGGTTGCATTCGGGGCATTTCGGGACCGATAGCCTTGTTACCTGCCAGACCCGCCGACTATCCCACTCCAACTTCTGACATTTCTGACAAGTCAGTGTCAGAAATGTCAGAAAAATCGTCTCCACAAGGATCGATTTCCGCGTGATTTGGGCCGCCAGTACTTAGCTGAACGCCTGTCGTCCGCCTTAACTGAGTGAAACTGACTGGTGGCGGCAGGGACAGCTTGTTTTTCTGACAATTCTCCTTGCGCGTGCGAGACATAAATTTCTTTGGGTCTCTCCCCTTATTAGTAAATATACGGGCTCTGCCGGACACTAGGAGGACAAAGGCCGGACTACGGCAGATTTGTCAGAGCGCCCTCCCGGAGCCGTAAGTTCCGCCCGCTTTAAGTATTCTGTGGGCCTCTGCTCGCGCGGTCCGCGCCTGCTCGCGACGCTGCTGAAAATATTCGCGCAGCCCCGTCGCAACGTGCCACGCCTTGATGGGGGTACCTGGTTTACCTTCTTCGGGGTCAAGCCAACCCATTGCGCAAAGGCGTCCAGCCCACTCCTTTATTCGATGATCAGGTTCCCCCCTGAGGGACCTGACGCCTGCCGTGAAGTCGGATGGACGAAGGCGATCCTTGTCAGTCGAGAGAACAAAGTCTGCAAGGTCGCGGAGCTTATGTCGTTCTCTCCCGCCGTTGACGACGCCATCGTAGAAGCCAAAAAGGTGCGGCAGCAAAAATTGCCGGATCAGCTTATCCGCCTGCTTGGCGGTGTCGCGCGCGATTGCCTGAGACCAGTTGACGCCTCCGGACAGGGAGTTGTCTGGCTCCAATCCAAACAACTGCTGAACCCGCGCCGCGTCTTCAGGTGTAAAGGTGTCGTTGTCTCCATGCTCAGTTGGGTCGTGGATTTTCGTGACCTGGAGAACTAAACACAACCGCCCGAAATACCCCTTCAGCTTTCCAATGGCCGCGATCAGCGGGGCCGGGAAGCCATCGACCTTCTCGAGATCGTGAAGACGGTGCAGCATGTCGTCACGAACCTCGCACGCGTCTTCTTCAAATTTGAACTGCTGCGCCGGTGCCGCATTGATTGATCGGATCAGTTGTTCGTAATCGCTTGCTGCGGCAGCGACGGATGTATAGGTGTCGGGCAGGCCGGATGACTTCATCAAGACTGCTAAAAATCGTTGCAGCAGTCCATCATCGGTTAAGTCTCCGATTTTTGTGAGCTTATCGGGCTGAATGCCGCCCAAGATGCTGAGGGCGAGGTTGTCGATGCATATTTCTGCGCTGAGATCGTCTTTCCCCTTACCTACGCGGTCCTTGGTAAAAGTGGAGCCATTCCAAGCCTGCAAATAGAACGGCCGCGATGAGCCGGAGCTATATCGCTCAAAACTTTCGATCCATCCGGCAACTTCGTCTTGCACCATCAAAGAGCCGCAGGGCGCTCGCGAGAGTATCTCGGCAACCTTTTCGGGTGTGGCGTCGTTGATAACGCATCGTGGAGGGGCCGCCGGGACTGCGATCTTCTTCTTATCTTGAAGCCATCCCGCGTATTGCTTTTTGTAGAGTTTGCCTCTCTCCTGGTCGATACGGCGGAGTGGGCGTGTGGTCTTATCAATGATAGGCGACTTCAACGAGGACGGGAGCCCGACCAGAAGCACCCAAATAATCGGCTTTTCCCACCAATCATCACCAAGTCGGACGGTTGTTTCGGCGTTCATTGCGCCAGAAATAGCGGCCAATGATGCCGTAGCCACGGCCGAACGATCAGCTCCGAGCGCCGTCGCAGTTGCATCCACGAACTTACGGAGCTTCGGACTAAGAACCTCGAGCGGGAAGGGAGGGCCCACGAACTCCTCATAGGGGTCTGCGAAATCTTGCTCTGGGGTTCTTACCGTGGCGGTAACCACTGGCCGGATGTTCAGTGGGGACTTCCCCTTAGCAAAGTGTGGACACGTTACGCACGACTTACAGCCGGTGCCCTCGATAGCCCGGCAACTTGGATATCCGACCCCTCGCTCTCTATCAGCTAACTTGCGTTCGTAGAGCGCCTGTGTGTCAGCCGGGGTATAGGTGCCATGCCCCTTAGAGACTTTGTGCGCAATGGAATTGCCGTTCTCCATGAATGCCGTGCACAGCACGGACAAATTCCACTTGGGATTATCGTAGTCGCGCCCGCCGGTGCGCAGAGCCTCGCGCAGGAAAGCGCAGCCCTCTTTGCCGAAGATTGGACGGGGGTCCACGAGGTGTGCTTCCTGTGGCGTGCAGCCGTCCTGCGGTGATGCGTCTTGCACGTTCAGCGTGCTGAATGCTGGGTCTGGCGCGTCGAAAGTGCCGCCGCCTCCTGGCTCGGTGGCCGGCACGATTATGTCGCGCGACAGTCTGGGCTTGCTTACCGTGGCGGTAACAGCGGTCGACACCTGCGTCAGAAACGCGAGGTCTTTGGCGAACTCGTAGGCTTGACCAACCTGAAGCAACTCAACCCGACGAGGCGGATCGTATTTATGATTGAGCGTACCAGGCACGCGCAGAATGCGCGCTGCGTCTGTGGTGAGACCGGTGTCGCACTTGATGCCCTCTCGCAACAGGAGCGCCTTCAGCCCCTCGGCGTAGGGACGCCACTCGTGCACCGACAAGGGCGTGTCTGATATCCAGTAGACGTGCAGGCCGCCACCAGAGTTGACGACCATCGACGGTGGTGGAAGGCCAACACGTTGGCGGAAGGCCTTAAGCGCGTCGAACGCCTCCGTCAGGGCATGGTAGTGCTTCGCGTCCCCGGGCTTGACGTCGCAGTCGATCCAGATCGCCTTGAGGGCTGTCGCGTTCGCCGCCTTACGCACAGCCTTTCGCTTGCCGTCGGCCTTGGTGAGGCAGTCGCTCTGTTGCGACATGCAGACCCACACGTTGAAGAAGTCGGCAGTGCTCTCGACCCAGCTGGCGCGATTGAGGACTTCGTCGACGGTCTTGAAGGGCCAGCCGGCGACCCACGGCTTGCCGCCGTTCTTCGCCGGAGTGGTGTTCTTGACGTTGACGTGCATGTTGATCCAGCCGGGAGCTTGATCGCTCTCCGGCCAGACCAGCACGTTCTCCAGGAACTTGCGGCTTTCGTCGGCAGTCGACGCGATGGGCGGCAGCGCAATTTGCGGCTGGTTGGGATTTGTTCCCATGGCGGTAACGTTGTCAGCCGGGATTGCTGGCGGAAGCCTGTTACCGTCCACGGTAACTGCACCACGGGCGTCTACATTATCCCTCGGGGCTGAGCGGACGACGGCATGTAGGGTCATGCAGCGTTCCCGTTTTCAGCTGCCGGTGGGCATTGTTCCAAACCCAATGACGAATTGGGTATACTGGGCCGCGCGGTGAACTCCCCGACCCGGTTGATGGTGCGGACCGAAAGCCACGCCTCAATAGCGGATTTCCGGTAGCCGATGCGGCGCGCGCTCAGTTGTACAAAGGCTGGACCGGAGCCTTTTGAACGCATCCGTTGCAAGCTCGGCATCGATATGCCGAGCCAGTTGGAGACCTGCTTCTCTGTAAAAAGTGCCTCCGGTGCTTCGTCTCCTCGACCGACGATCATTGACGCCTCCCTACAAGGTTGTGGAGGTCTATAAAAAGGTCACGATTGCTTGTGAGTTCGTTTACTGAGCTCTCGATGGCGCCGGCTGTCCGCGATAGGAAATTGAGCATCAGCCCGCTTCGCCCTAGCGAACGAAAGCCTCGGCGCCCGCGGCGTAGTGGTGATGCGGTAATTGGCTCGCTAGATGAAGTAGAAGTTCGAATTCGCCTCGCGCGTTGCGAGAAGCGCAGCGACGTTGGTCTGGTTGCTCGACGCCGTCAATAGTTGCCGGTTACTCAATGGGGGGCTGCAGTATTCCAGCAACAATTTCGTGCCACCGCTGCAAAGCAGTCCTTTTGGCTTCGCGGAATGAGGCCCGGTTATAGACCGCGGCAACACCCTGTTGCTTGTGTGCAAGCAGGGCTTCGATCACGATGGGGTCTATACCAGCGTCATGAAGCCACGTCGAAAAGGTCCGGCGCAGGTCGTGGAGTACCCAAGGCGGCATATTCAAGTTGGAATTTGAGAGCGAAGCGTCGAGCTTCTTTTTGCCTTGGCTGAAGCCAGAGAAGCCGGTCCCCCGCTTGCCAAACACGCATCCCGTTGCATTCTCCGGACGTGGTGGCAAGATGCCGGCAATCATGGTTACGAGCGGGATTTCGTGAGCGAGTTTGCCCTTCATGCGGTCGGCACCGATCACGAGCGTGTCGGTCAGGACCTCGCTCCATCGCAGGCCCGCGATCTCTTCGCGGCGGCATCCCGTGAGAAGGCACAATCTCACAATGCGACCGTAGTCATCGCCGGCGCTTGTCGTACTCCAGATGGCACGAATTTCCGCCTCATTGAGCGCGCGATCGCGGGTGCGTTTGGGGTTCTGGATTGTAAATGTTACCGGGTTGGCATCCCCGTCGACGCGCCCCGTCCTAAGTCCCCAGCTCCACAGAGCGCTCAGCGCTGCCCTTACGTGGTTAGCGGCTATCGGGCCTGACTTCTTCGAGATGCGTTCCAGCACTTCGGATATGTCGCGTCGGCGGACGGCCTCCACTCGGTCGTGATGAAGGCATGCGGCATGCCTGCGGAGATTTCGTTCTGTCTCTGTGAAAGAACGAGGTCGAAGGCGGGTCTTGGCCTGGGACAAATAGGCTTCGATCAAATCCAACACGGTGCCGGCGTTCCGCTTAGCCTTGCGTTCGACCGATGGGTTTGCGCCACGGGTGATACTTGCGGCCTTGTGCCGGGCCTCTTCTCGCGCCTCGTCCAGTCCAACTACAGAGACATCACCGAGCGCGATCCGCCGCGTTCGGCCATGCTCGTCCCTATACTGGAAAACCCAGGACCGTCTTTTTGAACTAAGGGCTCGTATACCCAGGCCACGGCAGCCCGCATCCCAGAAGAGCTTTTCGGCCAATCCCGGTGGGCAGCACATCTTGCGGACATTCGCCTTTGTGAACGTGGTGCGGCGTGTCGCGTGGGTTTGCTTTGCAGTTAGCGGCGAGACCACTTCCGCCGATGGAAGCAATGTGGAAGCGGAACTCGCTTGAGAAGCAGATGACGCGTGATGGCTCATGAGTGCTCTTGGTGCCAATGTGCTGAAGGTGTCTCATTAGAAAATGGTGTGGTACAAGTGCATGGCAAGTCTTGTGATGGCTCTCGATCGCAATTGAGTTAACGTGACCGGAGAGCTAAAAGTGCCCAGCACTAACTACGAATCTGAGGGTCGGACGTTCGAATCGTTCCGGGCGCGCCACTCACGCAAGTTCCCATTGAAAATCAAGAACTAACGCAGATACAAGCGTTTAGCTGCCGCGTGGTGGTCACAAGCGGTAGTGCTAAATCGTGCGCGTGTTGATGGGCGTTATCAAGGATAGGCACGGAACGTACTGTGCCACGGTGCCAGAGAAGCCCAAGGGACTGCAGGCTGCGGTTGCGCGCGAGCTGAACAACGGCAAGGCCGCGCAGAAACACCTGAAGCGTTCGCTGGGCACCAAGGACCTCCGAGAGGCCAACATACGCGCCAAGCCCGTGTTGGCAGAATTTGACCGCATCATCGCCAAGGCAAAGGCGCGCCTCGCAGCCGCCATCATGCCGACGATCAAGCGCACCAGCCTGAATGACACCGAGATCAAGCGCATGGCCGAGTACGTGTACGCCAAGGCGCTGGCTTGGGACGAGCGTGTTCGCTTTGGCGGTCGAGATGAGATGGAGCGTCTTGAGGCTGAACACCTGCGTCTCGAAGGTACGCCTTTGGGTCCTTGGGCGGTCCCGTACGAGCAGTGGCCGCAGCGTGGCGTGCCTCGGTCAGTGTTCGAAGATATCATCGCTGGCTGATCTATCGATGCCGCGTCGCTCTCGACGGCGTCGGCCGACGCCAAAAGTCGCCCGGCTGACGACGTCTGCCGGCACTCGTTTCGTCCGCGTTCTTAGCGAGAAGCGGCTTCCCCCAGTTATGTGCCTTGATCGCAATTACAACGAAACGATCGACGTAATTCGCGACCTTCAACTCCGTGCTTCTCAACGGGCCGCTGGCCGCTTGCTTCGGCCCACGGGTAGAAGAAACGGAAGGATCGGTTGGGTCAAAACGCCACGGACTTCAGCACTATCAACTCCATATCAGCCGGGGCGGCCCTCATGCTCGCCGCCGGCTATGATCGATTGAGCCGGGTCAGTCGCCTACGCACCTCGTCCAATTGTCGCCATGCTACCTTATTTTTTTCGCCATACTCCCTCACTAGCCAAGCTAGTCTGGCAGTGGGGGGCGTACCTTCAAATCTCCACTGCGTTGAAATCCGCCCGCATCACCCGCTGCGGGCACGGGGTCCGTCGCGCAATTCGCGACGCTGGAATGGTCGCGCAATTCGCGGCAGTGGAATGGTCGCGCGGTTCGCGGCAGTGGAATGGTCGCGCGGTTCGCGACGGTGGAATTCTCGGTTCAATCCTCGGAAGGAACATGGAATGGCCCTTGCCGCGCCAGCAGGCTTTACGTCGAGCAATCTCGTCTATCAGGATAGCTTTTCCAGTTCGCTAGACAGCGACTGGCACACCTACATCACGAGCCGCGCCGCCAACGGTTGGGCGTGGAATAGCTATGGATCGGGTGGAAGCGGGCCGGGCGGCCCGTACGATGCCGACTACGACATGCCGAGCCAGGTGACCGTGACCAACGGTCTGCTGAACCTCACAGCGGCCAAGCAGACCGTCACCGGCATGAATCAGGGCTCGGTGCAGTCGTTTCCGATTACGTCGGGCGCCGTCAGCAGCTACGGCAACTTCGAGTTTAACGGCGGTTACCTTCAGATCAGCATGAAGGCGCCGAGCGGCAATGGTGCGTGGCCAGGGCTTTGGCTGATGCCCGGCGCGGGCTCGAGCAGCGGCGACAATTTCGAGATCGATATCCAGGAGGGGGGATATACCGGCTCGGGACCGGCAAACCAGGCCTTCTCCTGGCATCTTCACTCGCCGTCAGGGACGGTCGGCGGTGTTGTCGACACCGGCGTCGATCTCACGGCCGGCTTCCATACCTACGGCATCAATTGGGTGCCCGGCCAATCGATCACCTGGTACCTCGACGGAAGACAGATCGCGACGGTGACCAGCGCGCAGGTGCAGATTCCGAACCAGCCGATGCAGCTGATCATGAGCAATCAGGTCGCGAATTCAAACGCGGCCGGCTGGCATACTGCGCTTGATGGCTCTACCCCCTCGACGATGCAGATGCAGATCGACGAGATCCAGCTCTATCGATTGCCCGGCAGCGCCGGCTCCGTTACTGGCGCGAGGGTCGACACCTCCTCGCCGGTCACGCCACCGTCCCAGCCGACCACGACGTCCACGGACACGACCGCTACCTCAACTACCACTCCGACCACTGTTGTCACGCCGACTGCAACCTCGGACACGACTTCGCCGAGTACCGCGGCAGTCGACCCGGGAACGGCTACTACAACGACCGTCCCCAGCCTCCTAAGCGCCATGGGACTGGCTTCACCGTCCGGCTGGTCGGCCAGCACGACCGGCGCAAGCACTGGAAGCTGGGCAAACCAAGATTTTGCGCAACCGAGCTCGTTGGCAGACCCCGCACGGCAGACGGCCTCTTGGTCTGGAGATCAGGGCACGGCGGCGGCGTCTCAGGCAAGCAACAGCTTTGCGTTGCTGAACCAGTATCTGACCAGTAGCTCCGGTCGGGTCGATGGGGGTTCGATCGCTGTAGCGATGAGCGGCGCCGCCTGGGCACAGGACTCGTTCCTGACCAAACCTCAGAGCTAGTGCGTTAGCGGGCCTCACGCGGGGGGCTGGCCCTTCAAGGGGCAATCCGTTGTGTGGTGAGCCTTGGCGTGTGTCGTCCGGCAACGTCGTCGCCAAGGCTCTCACTCCCCGTGCTGGCGTCATGGTTTTCTAACGAGCGCCTGCAGCAGTCCGCCAACTTCTGGAGCTGCATGTCTTTAACTATTCCGTCTGAGCCGGGCCTAAACAGTGCCGCTTGTTCCCGCTGGCATAGCACGCAACATTCTGCTGCCAACTCGCCAAGGTGCCAGACCGGCGGAAGAAGTGTTCATGAGCGGTCACGCTCTGCAATAGCAGAGTGTCGCGACGGCCGACGCCGAAACAGTCGTCCGGCATCACGAACGAATTGCTATGCCAGCCAACTCGCTGCGTAGCTCGCGCTCGGTTTGGGCTTTTCACCTGAATCAGGAAGCTATTGAACAGGCCGCGCGCGGTTTGGCTCGGCGCGATAAAAAATCCGCCGTCCATGAGGAGCTGACGCGCGATTCGACATCGGCCGAAGTGAATCACGATCAATTCCCTGACTGTCCGACGGTGTGACCTGTGTCTTTGTTTCCGTTTGTTTCCCCTGCGGATAGCAACTTCACGGCATCGCTAACCGCACACGGCTCGACGCGGCGGTGGCGCAGTGGAAGCCTGACGCCTAGCCCCGGAGGAAATACATCCGCATTGCTCGATCGCGGCTCTGCCTGTCCCGCTACGCAAACTTTCGTCTCAGCCGCAGAACCTGTTCGCCATGTCCGGCGACAAACATCTCAAGCCAACGGGCGGCGGCCTTCAGTGCGTCCGGGAGAATGACGTGATGTCGGACAGGTCTGTGCTCGCCTGCATCGTCTGCTGCGCCGTGATGCTTGGTGCGCTCGGCGCGTCCGTGCATGCGCAGACGCCGTCGGCCTGCAAGGAGCCGCGGACCAGCACCAGTCGGGTCCCGATATTCTCGCCGCCGCTCGCCAACGTGGTGACGGGCACGGGACGGCTGCAATTCTATTCGGCGGCGAATCTGCACTGTCCGGTCAGCGGCGTCTTCGTCATTCCGAATGACGAGCTCGTCGCCTATGCGCAAACCAGTGATGGCTGGTCGTCGGTGATGTACGTCAATCCGCGGACGGGCAACGACGTCTCGGGTTGGGTGCGGTCGGCGAGGCTGAAGACGACCGGAACCGTCGGTCCAAAGCAGTAGGCCGCCGTGGCGTGCCGCGCCGTAACGCATGCCCGCCGGGGCATCAATGGATCGCCGCGTACATGATCTTCTCCTCGGTGGCTTCGAGCGCGGAGAATTCCTCGACCACCTTGCCTTGGCGCGACACGAGGATGCGGTCGGAGAGCGCCATGATCTCGGGCAGATAGGACGAGATCACCACCACCGCTTTGCCCTCATCGGCGAGCTGGTTGATCAGCTCGTGGATCTCGACGATGGCGCCGACGTCGACGCCGCGCGTCAGCTCGTCGAAGATGATAAGCTCGGGCTCCTGCACCAGCGACTTGGCGATCACCACCTTCTGCTGGTTGCCGCCTGAGAGCTCGACCACCTTGGCCTCATCGCCGATGGCGCGAACCTTCAGGCGCTGGGTCCAGGTCTTGCCGACCGAGTTGGTCTCGCGCCGCGACAACAGCATCCGCCCGCGGGGGAACTTGGAGAGCAGGCCGAGATAGATGTTGCGGGCGATCGAGGCGGTCTCGAAGAAGCCCTCCACCTTGCGATCCTCGGTCACATAGGCGATGCCGGCCTTGACCGCCGGCGCCGGGACCCGGTAGCGCACCGGCTTGTCGTGCAGCAGGATCTCGCCGCCGTGGAAGAAATCGCGCTTCAGCACGCCGGAGACGATCTTGAAGGTTTCGGTGCGGCCCGCGCCGACCAGGCCGAACACGCCGGTGATCTGCCCGGCAAACACCGACAGCGAATTGTTCTTCACCATCGGTGCCATCTTGAGGTTCTGCACGGTGAGCACGCGGGCGCCGGCCGGACGGACGCTGGGCTTCCGCGCGCCATACAGCGTGTTGGAGAGGTCGCGTCCGACCATCGCCTGCACGATCGCCGCCCGGTCGAACTTCGCCGCATCGTCGGTGATGACGTGCTTGCCGTCGCGCAACACGGTGATGCGGTCCGCAAGCAGCAGGGCCTCTTCCAGGGCGTGCGAGATGAAGATGATCGAGACGCCGCGCTTCTTGAGGTCGCGGACCAGGTCGAAGAAGTACTTCTTCTCTTCCGGCGTCAGCGACGCGGTCGGCTCGTCGAAGATGATGACCTTAGCCTTGTGCAGGACCGCGCGTGCGATCTCGACCATCTGCTTCTTCGCCGCGCCGAGCCCGCCTACGGTCGCAGTCGGCGTGACGTCGAAATTGAGCGATTGCAGGAATTGCTGGGCGGCGATGTAGATGCCGCGTAGTCGGTTGTAGAATTTCTCCTGCCCGAGAAAGAGATTTTGCGCCACCGTCATGGTCGGCACCAGGCTGTTCTCCTGGAACACCATGGCGATGCCGAGATTGCGGGCCTCGAGCGGCGTCCGCGGCGCGAACTCTGCGCCATCGACCGTCATGACCCCCGAGGTCAACGCTACGACGCCGGCCATCACTTTCGTCAGCGTCGACTTGCCGGCGCCGTTCTCGCCGACCAGCGCATGGATCTCGCCGCGGCGGAGCTCGAAGTCGACGCCCTCGATGGCGGGCACGCCGGCGTACAGCTTGGTGGCCTTGCGCAGGGACAGCACGATGTCGCTCATGAGCCGACCTCCTCGGCGAGCCCGGCGAGAGGCAGTTTCAGCACGCGGCCCGGTCCCTTGGCGATCAGCACAAGGTCGTCGCCCATTTCGAGCGCCGCGACGACGCCGTGGTTGATGCCGTCGACCCGGCTGTGCAGCGAATACATTGGCTTGCCGTCTTCGCTCAGCCGGATCACGAGTCCGTAGGAACGTGGCGGCGCCCATGGCTTGATGACGCCCATCGTCTTGATGTGTGCGCCCTGCATCGGTTCCTTGAATGAGAAGCCCGAGCGCAGCCGCGGTGCCACCCAATAGGCCGGATCGATCTCGGCCATCATGCGGCGCCGGTAGCCCGGCTCGCGCAGCACGAACTCGATCAGCTGAGTGCGTGCGGTGAATGCGGTGAGCCAATAGCCGCCGCCCGCGGCCTTCGACAGCCGCGAGGGATAGACGGGCAGGTGACCGAGCACGACCTGCGGCGGCCTGCCGTCCGCGACCAGGACGAGACGATGCCGCCAGCTCTCGCTGACCAGCACGCCATCGCCGCGCGCGCAAGCGCCGAAGGCGTAGCCGAGCTTTGAGGCCAACGGCTTCACCAGCTTGGTCCTGGGATCGAGCCGGAACACCCGGCCACTCCGGTTGAGCTCCATCAGGTCGCGCGCCCAGTCGTCGACGCCGCAGGTCGCCGAGCCATCAGTTGCGATCAAGGTCCCGTCGCCCGCCGGGCTCAGCGCGTTGATCGCATTGAAGGCGGTGTCGCTGAACGTCACGCTCGGCTCGCCGGCCGAGGGGTTGGCATAGAGCCGCACCTCGCGGCCGCCGAGCGCGACCGCGATGCCGCCGTCGGCGAACGCGCAGAGCGCCGAGATCGGTTGTTCGAAGCTGCGCAGCTCGGTCGCGGCGCTGCCGTCGAGGCGCAGCAGGCGCCGGCCGTCGGCGACATAGAGGTTGCGGTCGTCGGTTGCGAGGTCCTCGGGCGCCTCGCATTCCAGTAAGGTCGTCGCGGCCTCGAGCTTCTGGTTCGGCTTCAGCGCACCGTCGAACGACGGCACGGTGATGGTGGCCTCACCGCGCCCAAGAAAGCGGTTGGCGAATTCCCTGACAGCCGCTATCACGACAGCTTCCCCCAGCGCTTGTCATACTGCACGAAGTTCGGATCGGCGTTCGCGAGCTTGTAGCGGCCGATCCGGTTGTTCATGATGCCGCCGAGATAGAGATAGCCGCGATGCTCGCGCATCGAGGTGATCATCGGATGGTTCTCGCCGCGCAGGTCCCAGAACGATTCGAGGATCTTGCCCTGCTCGTTGAACTTGACGACGCAGCCGGTGTTGATGTTCGGGAACAGCCATTCGTCGACCGGGACGCGCTTGGCCATGCGGCGGCGGAAGCCGGGCATCTTCCAGGCGAGGTCGAGCGAGGGGCTGCGCATGCCGACCAGCGCCAGCCAGTAATTGCCGTCGGAGGCGAGATTGATGTTGTCGGGATAGCCCGGCAAATTGTCCATCACGACCTCGACCTGGCCCTTCTTCGGTCCCGCGAACCACAGTCGCTTGATCGAGCAGCCGAAGGTTTCGGCGAACAGGATCGACTGGCCGTCGCTGGCGACGCAGATGCCGTTGGGGAATTTGAGGCCGCGCAGCGCGGTGTGCGTGGCGCCAGTCTTGGTGTCGTAGCAGATGATGCGGCCATTGCCGCGCGCCTCGAGGCCATCGATCGGCCATTCGTCCATCTCGTAGCGCACGGTGGCTTCCGAGAAGAAGATCAGGCCGTCGTCAGTGATGTCGAGGTCGTCGGCCAGCCGCAGGCGGCTGTCGTCGTTCACCGAATGCATGCTGCGATTGGTTTCATCGGTGGCCTTCTCGACCGTACCGTCAGGCTTGATGCGGTAGAGGCCCATGCCGCCGATGCAGACATAGAGATTGTCCTGCCGGTCGAAGGCCATGCCGAGCGGCTGGCCGCCGATATGGGCGAACACCTCCATCCGCTGATAGTCGGGCGCGTAGAAGCGCATGATGTCGCCATGCCGCGAGCCGGCATAGAGATTGTTGTTGCGATCGAGGATCACGTCCTCCGGCGCCTCGATGCGGCCGAGCCCGATCAATTCGACGTCGCGCAGCTTGTCGTTCTGCTCGAACGGGCCGCCCTGGCCGATCTCGGTCGCGGGGGGCGGCGGCAAGGCGTGATAGGTCGGCGCGACATAGACCTTGCTGATGATGCGGGTGCGGTTCTTCTGCCAGCGGATGTCGACCATGGCGGCGATCAGCAGAATTTCCGCCAGCGCCATGCGGTTGATGCCGCCGCGTGCGTTGAGCGTGGTCAGGCCGTTGGTGACCAGGAGCACGATCAGCACGCCGACCAGCGATTTGGCGACCGAGCCCTTGCCGCCGCCGAGCGTGATGCCGCCCAGCACGGTCGCGGTCAGGACGATCACCTCGAGGCCGACGCCGATGTCGCCGCCGACGGTGCCGAGCCGTGCCGCGAAGAACAGCGCGGCGATGCTGGTCAGCACGCCGCTTGCGACATAGCAGAGCGCGATGGTGCGGCGAACCGGAATGCCGGAATTATAGGCCGAGCGGCGCGAGCCGCCGATCGCGGTGATGTGCCAGCCCGGGCGCAGCCGGGTCATGAAGATATGGCCGAAGATCGCGATCGCGATGTAGACGAGGGCGACGCTCGGAATCCCGAACACGTCGCCGCCGCCGATGAAGTTCCACGACGGGATGTCGGGAAAGGCCGCGGCGATCGAATTCGAATAGCGCTGGATCAGGAGATCGAACGCCGAACGGTAGATGATCAGGGTGATCAGCGTGGTGATGAAGGCGCGTAGCCGCAAATAGCCGATCAGCACGCCGTTGACGGCGCCGAGCAAGGCGCCGCAGGCGAGGGTCGCCACCACCACCGCCGGCACCGGCCAGTTCAGCACGTCGAGCAGATAGAGCGCGCAGAAATCCGTCAGCGCGAAGATCGATCCGACGGACAGATCGATGCCACCGACGATGACGACCAGTGCCATTCCGAGCCCGATGAAGCCGATTTCGCCGGCCTGCCGCGCGGTGTCGGCAAGGCTCGACGGCGACAGGAAGTGATCGATGGAGCGGCTGAGCGCGAAGCCGACGATCAAGAGCAGGATCACCGGAATTGCGGTCTCGGTCCAACGCTTCGACAGGATCTCGCCGAGGAGATGATCCGGCCAATAGCGGTAACGCAGGCTCGTCAAGGTGTCGCGCATCGGCATTCCAAAGGCGTTCGATTTGGGAGGTCGACGTCCCGGGCGTGACCCGGGACGTCGAGCGGGAATGGCCGGGCTATTTCTTCAGGTCGCTGAGATTCCAGCACGCGGTCGGACTGTCCGCGTTCTCCTTGGTGATCGGAATCAGAGTCGTGTATTCCGAACCCTTGATCGAACCGGCCTTGGCGCCCGACGACAGCAGCCATTTGATCGTGCCGGCCATCTGCGCGGCCTGGGTCGGCACGTCGTAGCTCATGTTGAGGTCGAAGGCGCCGGACTTTACGAGTTCGCAGGCGCCCTTGCGTTCGCCGCCGCCGGAGGTTGCCACGAACACCTTGCCGGTCAGGCCGGCTTCCTTCACCGCGGCCGCGGTGCCGATGTCCATGCCGTCCCAGAAGCCGACGATGCCGCAGAGATCAGGATTCTGCTTCAGCACGGTCTGGGTGATCGCCTTGGCCTTCGCCGCATCCCAGTCGGCCGCCTGGCTCGACACCACCTTGATCTCCGGATGCTTGGCGAGCACGTTCTCAACGCCCTTGAGCGTGTAGGCACTGGCCGCCGCCGAGAGCGCGCCCTGCACGATGGCGATCTTGTTCGACTTGCCCTGGCAGGCCTTCACCACCGCCTCAGTGTCTTTCTCGCCGATCTCGATCCAGTTGGCGCCGACGAAGGCCGAAGAGCGATAGGCCGAGCCCATGTTGATCTGGATGACGTAGATGCCCTCGTTCTCGGCGCGCTGCAGCAGCTTGGCATAGGTCTGCACGTCCGGATTGTGGATCACCATCACTGCCGGCTTTTCCGAGATCAGCGAGGTCACCGCCTGCGCGCCGGCATTGGTGTTCCAGTTCGGATCGCGGATCTCGAACTTCACGCCGAAGGGCTCGAGCTCCTTCTTCATGCCGGCGTACCAGCCTTCGGTGAGGTCGAAGTTCATGGCGACCGGAACGTAGGCCACCGTCTTGCCGGCGAGAGCGTCCTTGAACGGCTTCTGGAACGGTTCGTCGAGGCCCTGCTGGGCCAGGGCCGGTGCGGCGATGGCCGCAAGCCCCAGTGCTATGGCGGTCACCTTTGCAGAACTGACAATGCGCTTCATCGCTTCCTCCTTGGTTATGGTTGTTTCTCTGTTGGATCAGATGTCGCCCTGCTGTGCGGTTTCTTCGTTGCGCGGGTTCAGGAATGAATCCGTGATGACCGCGAGCAGCAGGACGACGCCTTTGACGAGGTTCTGTCCGGCGTAGGAGATGTCCATGATGGTCATGCCGTTGAGCATGGTGCCGATCAGCAGCGTTCCGATGATGACGTTGAGCACGCCGCCGCGGCCGCCCGACAAGCCGATGCCGCCGAGCACGACGACCAGGATGACGTCGTAGATCAGGGTCGAATTGAAGATGCGGGTCGGCATCGAGTTGACGGAGGCCGCCATCACGAGGCCCGCGAAGCAGCCGATCAGCGCCGCGACGACATATTGCAGCACGATGATCGGGCGCGAGGGGATGCCGGTGACGCGGGCCGCGTAGGGATTGTCGCCGATCGCGTAGATGTAGGCGCCCCAGCGGGTCCGGCGCAGCAGGAACGCGACCACGACGCAGGCGATCGCGAACATCACGATCGAGGTCGGAATGCCGACGATGGTACCTTGTCCGAGCCGCTCGAAGCCGGCCATGCCGTCGCTCCACTGCACGACGTCGAGCTGGAACAGCGCGGTCTGGCCGAGGCCGGCGAGCAGCAGGCCGCTCGCCAGTGTCGCGAACAGCGACGGGACTTCGGCGTAGGCAATCAGCCAGCCATTGACCAGACCGAAGCCGATCGTGAGCAGCACGGCCGTCAGCAGCGAGGTCGGCAGCGAGTGTCCGTTCTGCACCATCTGCAGCACGAGCCCCGGAGGTACCGCGAGGGCTGCGATCAGGGAGATATCGATGCCGCGCCCGATCACGACGATCGCCATCGCAAGCCCGAGGATGCCGAGCACCGCCACGTTCTGCAGCAGCGTCAGCATGTTCTCCGGCGTCAGAAAGCCGCGCAGGAAAATCGAGAACGCCAGGAAGAGGACAGCAAATACCGCGAAGACGATCTCCTGCTGATTGAACCGCAATCGCTTCATTGCCTCGTCCTTCCTGCGGCTATGGATGCGCCCGTCTGCCTGGATTTTGCGCGGGAGGTGGTCGCAACGCGGCTCGGCCGCGCTCTGCCGGCGACCGCGGCGTCGATAAACGTGCCGACGGCGTTGATGTAGGTTTCGATCGAGGTGCCGCGTCTGCGGTATTTCCAGCGTTTGACGTACCAGTCCTGCAGCAGCGGCTTGATCAGCGAGGCCGTCAGCGTGATCTGATCGATCGCGAACACCCCGCTGGCGACGCCCTGCCTGAGGACGTCCGCGATGATCTTCTCGGTCATCACCTCCATCTCGATGGCGCGCTGGCGTTCCGCGGCCGGAAACGACTTCGCTTCCATGAAGCAGAACACGAACCAGGGCTGCATCGCCTCGCTCATGCGAATATGGGTCGCGATGATCCAGTGCAGATGCTTGCGCGCATCCTGCTTGACGTTGGCGGGCGGCGAGTTGAGGACCTCCGCCGCCGTCTCGGCGACCTCGCCGAGGATCATCGACAGCAGCGTCGGTTTGCTGTCGAAATAGGTGTAGAGGCCGCCCATGCTGAGGCCGGAGGCCTCTGCGAGCTGGCGCAGGGTGGTGGCGTGAAAGCCGTGCTTGTTGGAAAGCGTGAGCGTCGCGCCGATGATGCGCGTGAGGTTCGGAACGGCGAGATGCGTTTTCTGGACCCGGATGGAATCGCGATGACGTTCGAGGATGCGTGCGCAAAGCACCTCCATCGCGAACGCATTCGTCCCCGGCCGCTGACGCGCGAGACCCAAATTGCCTCCCTGGCTATGTTCCCGGACCATTTCATTTTGTTGCTGGTCCGGGTGTGGGCTTTGCGCCCTTGCGTCATTCCTAGCCTACGAAACGGCCGTCGGAAAAGGGGGATGAGCAAATTTTCTGAGAGAGCGCTCGCTCGTTTTTTGGCGCATTCGCGTTGTTTGCCCGTGGCCCAGCGTTGCTGTCGCGGCTCTCGGGAATTTTTCGGTTGAAAGGACAGCACAAATTCCCGGTGCTCTGGTCGAGCTACATCCAGCTAGGCGGCCGTCACATTTCTGACGATGGGCATGTGGGAAGCTGCGGAGAGCAACCGCTTGCTGATTCGATGCGCAAATCCGATGTGACTTGTCCCCATTGCGAGGCCGGCTATCGCCGGATCGAATTGACGTCGAAGGGTGGCACCGCGGGTGAGTTTCGCTGCCTGGTGTGCGGCCACATGATCGAGCTGATGGATGGTTCGACCGATGTCGCGTTTCGGCTGACCGTGCAGCCGAGCAAGACGTCCTACGCCTTCTAGAAGCTGTGCGTTCGCGCGCGAGATGATGCGACGTTCCCGCAACTATTCGCCGCGAATATCGCTCGGCGCCTTGTTGGTCCAGCGGTGGAACGCGCGCCTGAAGTTTGCCGCATCGCTGAAGCCGAGCGCCAGCGCGATATCCTCGTTGGCCAGCGTCGTGTTGCGGAGATATTTCAGGGCAATCTGGGTCCGCAGCTCGTCGTGCAGTCCGCGAAAGGAAAAGCCCTGCTGACGCAGTTGGCGCCGCAGCGACCGGTCGTTCACGCCGAGCTGCTTGGCGATGGCCTCGAAGGTCGGCGGCTTTGCGATGTCGCGGAGCAGGATGGCGCGAATCTTTCCGGCAACGCCGATCCGCAATCTCAGATCCCCGAGCAAGTCGTCGCACAAGGCGACGATGGTCGGATATGTCGTCTTGTTGCCGAGATCCGCTTTCTGGTCCAGCAATTGCGCCTTGAAGACGATCTGGTTGGCCGGCTGATCGAAGCGCACCGGGCATCCGACATGATCGAGCGGAAGATCGAAGTCCGCCGCCTGCGAGTAGGCGAGCGTGACTTCGGAGGGAGCGAAGCCCGGCCCCATGACGTCGCGCATCAGCGAGATGTGGATGCCGATCTGCATCTCGGCGATGAATCTGTAGAGCGCGGGATCGGCAAACGCGTGCAGATTGGGCTCGATGGTCCATCTCGCATGGATCTTGTCTTCAGTGAAGTCGATCGCCGCGAGCGGCGCCGCGAGCGTGTGATAACGCATCGCGAATTCCATTGCCTTGCGGAAGTCAGGGCAGCACAGCAGCGCATAGCCGTACATTCCGTACGTCGAGATGTGGATCGATGCGCCGATGCTATACGGCAGATGACGGTCGGTCGACAGCCGGACCGCGTTTTGACAAACGGTCATCAGCTGCGTCAGCGAGATTCGCGCTTGCGGTGAGTGAACGTCCGCGAGCGGAATATTCGTGTTGCGGAGAATGGCGTCGGGGAGGACGCCGTGGCTCGCCAGCACGTCGAAGACCGCGCCGAGCTTGGTTGTCTCGTAGACCTTGTCGCTGGCGCCGACGCTCAGCATGTCGCTGCGGGAGCCCAGGGGTCTCTTCGGTCGCGTTGTTGGTTGCAACTCGCACCAGCCTTTCCTGCGGCGCAGCAAATTGAGACGACAACGTTTGAGGCGACCGAGCTTCTCCGACTCGGCGGATTGCTGTTCGCCATCATCACGGAACATAACTGGTTCGTGGCACAACCCAAGAGGTATCAGCAGTCATATCAGTAGTCATATCAGCGGGTTCGCCCTTGTTGCAAAGCAGCAGAGAACGCGTCGAAGAGAGCAGCTTTGTTCAAGACCGCTGCCGTCGATGAGAGCAGCTTGTCCGGCTAAGACCCCGCCAATGTCCGGTTCGGACCTTCACAAATCTCGGGCGTCACGCGAGGCTTCGTCCTAATGTCACACCGTCAGGCCGTCGTGACGTAGGACGGCAGACCACACGATCCGCTCACTCAGAATCGCGGACGTTGGCCGGAGGACATGCCAGGTCGAGGGAGACTTCCATGGTTGGAAGACTGATTCAGACTGCCCAATCCGCCTATCAATATCCACTCATCTTCAAGCAGCTCTGGCACACGCCGCGCGTGCAGGCGCCAGACCAGGAGATCGTCTATCGCGATCTCAAGCGCTTCACCTATCGCCAGACCAGAGAGCGGATCGGCCGCCTCGCCTCGGCGCTCAGCAAGGCAGGCGTCGAACCCGGCGACACCGTCGGCGTGCTCGAATGGGACAGCCACCGCTTCCTCGAAGCCTTCTTCGCGATCCCGATGATGGCGGCCGTGCTGCAGACGGTGAATGTCCGCCTGTCGCCGGAGCAGATCGCTTACACGATCGATCACGCCGGCGCATCGACGCTGCTCGTCAACGACGAGTTCGTCGGACTGCTGGAAGGCATCAAGGCGCAACTGCCCAAGGTCAAGCGGCTGATCGTGATGTCGGACAAGCCATCGCCGCAGACCGGCGGCCTGTCCTTCATCGGCGAATATGAAAGCCTGCTGGCTGCCGCCTCGCCCGACTACGACTTTCCCGATTTCGACGAGAACACCCAGGCCACCACCTTCTATACGACAGGGACGACCGGCCTGCCCAAGGGCGTCTATTACAGCCACCGCCAGCTCGTGCTGCACTCGCTCGCCGGGCTCGCGCTGTTTGGCATGGCGGGGACGCAGGGGCGTTTCTCGCGCGACGACGTCTACATGCCGATCACGCCGATGTTCCACGTCCACGCCTGGGGCTTCCCCTGGTCGGCGACGCTGGCCGGCACCAAGCAGGTCTATCCCGGCCGCTACGAGCCGGCGATGCTGGTCAAGCTGATCAAGAGCGAAGGCGTCACCTTCACCCACGGCGTGCCGACCATCCTGCAGATGCTGCTCAACGCCGCCGCTGCGGCGAACGTCGATCTCCACGGTCTCAAGATGGTGATCGGCGGCTCGGCGTTGCCGAAGGCGCTGGCCAAGCAGGCAATGGCGGCCGGCATCGACATCTTCGCCGGCTACGGCATGTCGGAGACCGGCCCGCTCGCCGCGGTCTCCCATGTCCAGTCCAAGGACCTCAGCGGCGATCCCGATGGCGAGGTCGAGTTCCGCACCCGCGCCGGCATCGCCGGCCCGCTGGTCGACCTCCGCATCGTCGATCCCGACATGAAAGACGTGCCGCATGACGGCAAATCCGCCGGCGAGATCGTGATACGGGCGCCCTGGCTCACCCAAGGTTACTACAACAATCCGCAAACCTCCGAAGAACTGTGGGCGGGTGGCTACCTGCACACCAGCGACATCGCGGTGATCAGCCCCGGTGGCTGCGTCCATATCACCGACCGCATCAAGGATGTGATCAAAACCGGCGGCGAGTGGGTCTCGTCGCTGCAGATCGAGGATCTGATCTCGCAATGCGCCGGCGTTGCCGAGGCCGCGGTGATCGGCGTCAAGGACGAGAAATGGGGCGAGCGGCCACTCGCGCTCGTAGTCAAGAAACCCTCCGGTGCCGACGGCCTCAGCGATGCTGCCATCAAGGACCACCTCAAGGTGTTCGCCGACCAGGGCGTCATCTCGAAATACGGCATCCCCGGGACGATCCTGTTCATCGACAGCATTCCCAAGACCAGCGTCGGCAAGATCAACAAGAAAGAGCTACGCGAGCGGTACGGCGACACGTGACGATGCGCGCGCAGCCGAGAAGGGTTCGAGGAGGACCACAAGATGAGCAATCTCACGCTTGCCGGCCTGGGCGAACATGTCGGACAGGAGCTCGGAATCTCCGACTGGGTCACGGTCGACCAGCAGCGTATCGACGCCTTTGCGTCCTGCACCGGCGATCACCAGTGGATTCATGTCGACGTTGAACGGGCCAGGCGCGAGAGCCCGTTCCGCGGTCCGATCGCGCATGGCTATCTGACGCTCGCGATGGTGGCATCGCTCTCGATGCAGGTCGGCATCATCCCGCGCGACGCCGCAGCCGGGCTGAACTACGGCATCGACAAGGTCCGTTTTCTGGCGCCGGTGCCGTCCGGCGCCCGGGTGAGGCTGCGCGTCGTGCTTGCCGGCATTGAGCGGAGGGAAGGCGGCCAGGTGATCATGAAGACCCAGAACACGCTGGAGGTCGAAGGCTCCGACAAGCCCGCACTGATCGCCGAGACGCTGGCCCTTCTGATCCCCGCGGCGGGAGCAAAGCAATGAGCACGGAAAATCGCAGCCCAGACTCGCCGGCGTCTGACGTGTCCGAGGCGGCGTCCAGGAATACGCTGGCGCTCAATCCACTGGTCGGGATCCAGGGCCAGGACCTCGTCGAGGGCGCCGGCATCCTGTTCAAGGCCGTCATGAACGAGCCGAAAGTCGCGACCGAGCAGTGGCTGTCGTTCGTCGGCGAGCTCGGCTCCATCGTGTCCGGCAAGTCCGAGCGCGCGCCGAAGGCGGGCGACAAGCGGTTCGCCGATCCGACCTGGAAGGAAAGCTCGCTGCATTCTGGCCTGCTCAAGGCCTATCTGGCGTGGGGCGAGGCGGTCAACGGCCTGGTCGACAAGACCAGCCTCAGCGACATCGACAAGCAGCGCGCGCACCTGATCACGGAGATCCTGATCGACGCCGTCGCGCCGACCAACACGATGCTCACCAACCCGGCGGCGGTCCGCAAGTTCATCGATACCGGCGGACAAAGCCTGTGGTCCGGCCTGAAGAACTACATGGATGACCTGACACGCAATCGCGGCATGCCGTCGATGGTGGACATGAGCGCCTTCAAGGTCGGCGAGAACCTCGCGACCACCCCGGGCGCCGTGATCTTCCGCAACGAGCTGCTCGAGCTGATCCAGTACACGCCGACGACGCCGACGGTCAGGAAGCGGCCGCTGGTGATCACGCCGCCGCAGATCAACAAGTATTACGCGCTCGACCTCTCGCCGGACAAGAGCATGGTGCGCTTCCTGCTCGAGAGCGGCATCCAGGTGTTTGCTGTGAGCTGGCGCAACCCGACGGCGGCGCACCGCGACTGGGGGCTGGACACCTATGTCGCAGCGCTGGACGAGGCCGTCGACGCGGCGCGCGAGATTTCCGGCAGCGAGGACATCTCGATAATGGGATCCTGCTCCGGCGGCATCACCGCGTCAGCCTATTTCGCGACGCTTGGCAGCGCCGCCGAAAAGAAGATCAAGAACCTGGTGCTGGCGGTCTGCCTGCTCGACCCCAACTCGGCCGAGGAGAGCACGTTCGGCTGCCTGATGACGCCCGAGACCATGCGGGCGGCGAAGGCCTCGTCGCAGCTGCGCGGCATCGTCGACGGCCACGACCTGGCGCGGATGTTCGCCTGGATGCGGCCCAACGATTTGATCTGGAATTACTGGGTCAACAACTATCTGCTCGGCAACCAGCCGCCGGCGTTCGACATCCTGTACTGGAACGCCGACACGACCCGCTTGCCGGCGGCGCTGCATGGCGACTATCTCGATCTCTATTTCTCGAACCCGTTCGTCAACGCCGGCAAGCTTAAGCTCAACGACAAGACCATCGACATGAGCAAGGTCAAGGCCGACAGCTACGTCGTCGCCGGCATGACCGACCACATCACGCCGTGGAAGGGCGTCTACAAGACCGCGCAAATCATGGGCGAGGGCACCACCTTCGTGCTGTCGAGCAGCGGGCACCTGCAGAGCCTGATCAATCCGCCGAGCAATCCGAAGGCGTCCTTCATGATCGGACCGATCTCCACCGACAAGCCCGATGCGTTCATGGCCTCGGCCGAAAAGCGCAAGGGGAGCTGGTGGCTCGACTGGCGCGACTGGCTGCAGCCGCGCTCTGGCGACGAGGTCAATGCGCCGGCCGTGCTCGGCAGCACGCGCTATCCGACCCTTGCTGCGGCTCCAGGAACCTACGTCTTTGACTGAAGATATCACCAGCGCCGACAAGGCAAGTCCGGGAAAGGTTGGGCCGGCAGCGGTGGCGCAGCGCAGCGCGATCGAGACGCGGCAGGTCACGATCGACGGCCAGCTGCTCCAGGTCGCGATCCGGCACGGTGACGGCAGCGCGCCGCCGCTGTTGCTGTTCAACGGGATCGGCGCCAATTGGGAGCTGGCGCGGCCGTTCCTCGAAGCGCTCACCAATACGACCGCCATCATCTTCGATGTGCCCGGTGTCGGCGGGTCGCCGAGGACGGCATGGCCCTATCGACCGTCGACGCTGGCGCGGCTGGCCGCCGATCTTGTCGCGGAGCTCGGCCATGCCGAGGTCGATGTCGCCGGCGTGTCCTGGGGCGGTGGAATCGCGCAGCAGTTCGCGCATCAGTTTCCAAAGCGCTGCCGGCGGCTGGTGCTTGCCGCGACCGCGCCGGGTTTCACCATGGTGCCGGCAAGCCCAGCGGTGCTGTGGAAGATGGCGACGCCGCGCCGCTACACCGACAAGGGCTACATGAAGACGATCGCCGCCGACATCTATGGCGGGGCGTTTCGCGATGACCCGTCCCTGATCGGCCGGCATGCGGCTGCGATGCATGGCGCGCGCAGCATGGGTTACTTCTATCAGCTGCTCGCGATGACCGGCTGGACCAGCCTACCCTGGCTGTGGTCGCTGCCGCAGCCGACGCTGATCCTGATGGGCCGTGACGACCCGCTGGTGCCTCCGATCAATGGTCAGATCATGGCGAGCCTGATCCCGAATGCCGAGCTGCACATGATCGACGACGGGCACCTGTTCATGGTGACGCGGCCAAAGGAAACCGCCGGCCTGATCGAGGCATTCCTGGCTGACGAGAGCCGTCAGGCCGCGGCGTCATCGCTGCTCTCGCGCACCACCAGTTACCTCAGGGATCTCGTTCCAACGTCCGGAGACGGGCGGCAAAAATCGTAACCACAGGGAGGACATCATGACGGATAACAGCTCATATATCGATGTGCTGCGGAAGTTCGGTAGTGATCTCGGCTTGCCGAAGCTGAACGTGGACGAATTGCTGCAGGCCCAGAAGAAGAACCTCGAAGCGCTCGGCCAGAGCGCGAAGGTCGCGGCGCAAGGCGCGCAATCGGTGGCGCAGAAGCAGCGCGAGGTGCTGGAGGCCGGGCTGCGCGAGGCCTCGACGTTGGCGCGCGAATACAAGCCGCTTGGCAAGGTCCACGAGAACCTCGCGTTGCAGACCGAATTCGCGCGGAAGATGTTCGATATTGCGGTGAAGGGCGCCCAGGACAGCGCGTCGACCGCGCGGCAGTCGACCACCGACGCGGTCAAGATCATCCAGGACCGCATGAAGGAAAGTTTTGAGGAGTTCCGCAGCAGCGTCCGTCCGAACAAGCCGACCTGACGTCACGACACGACGAATCCCGGCAGGACGTCGCGTTCTGCCGGGAGCGCGAGATATCAAGGCGAAACATCGCCAAGCATCAGGGAGGACACCATGGCAAACGCGCAGGCAACACGGGCCGCCAAGCCGGACTACGCGCCGCCGCCGATCAATGGCGATTTCTACGGGATTGCCAAGGTCCTGAACGAGACGGAACGCGCGCTGGTGCGGCGCGTGCGCGAGTTCACCGAAGGCGTGGTCGCGCCTGTGATCGAGGAGTTCTGGGCGCGCGACGAATTTCCGTTCGCGATCATCCCGAAGATGGCCGAGATCGGCATCGGCGGCGTCGGCTATCAGGGTTACGGCGCGGCCGGCGGCAGCTGGCTCCTGAACGGCTTTGTCGCGATGGAATTGGCGCGGGTCGATTCCTCGGTCGCGACCTTCTGGGGCGTCCACACCGGGCTCTCGGCGGGCTCGATCTATCTGTGCGGCGACGAGGCGCAGAAGCAGCGCTGGTTGCCGGCGATGATGCGCTTCGAGAAGATCGGCTCGTTCGGTCTCACGGAGCCGCTGGTCGGCTCCGCCACGTCGGGCGGGATGCTGACGACCTGCCGGCGCGAGGGCGACGTCTGGATCCTCAACGGCCAGAAGAAGTGGATCGGCAACGCCACCTTCGCCGACATCAACGTGATCTGGGCGCGCGAAGAAGGCTCCAACCAGGTGAAGGGCTTCGTCGTCGGTAAGGACAATCCCGGCTTCTCGGTCGAGAAGATCAAGACCAAGATGGCGCTGCGCGTGGTGCAGAACGGCTTGATCACCCTGAAGGATTGCCGCGTGCCCGAGGCGGACCGCCTGCAAAACGCCAACACCTTCAAGGATACCGCCAAGGTGCTGCGCATGACCCGCACCGGGGTGGCGTGGTTCGCGGTCGGCTGCGCGATGGGCGCCTATGAGCATGCGCTGCGTTACGCGACCGAGCGGCAGCAGTTCGGCAGGCCGATCGGCGGCTTCCAGCTGGTGCAGGATCTCCTGGTCAGGATGCTCGGCAACGTCACCGCGACGCAGGCGATGATGCTGCGGCTCGGGCAAATGCAGGACGAGGGCGTGATGCTGGACGAGCACGCCTCGCTGGCGAAGGCATTCTGCACCGTCAAATGCCGCGAGACGGTCGGCTATGCGCGCGAGCTGCTCGGCGGCAACGGCATCCTGCTCGAAAACCATATCGGCCGCTTCGTGGCCGATGCCGAGGCGATTTATTCCTATGAGGGCACGCGCGAGATGAACACCCTGATCGTCGGCAAGTCGATCACGGGATTGAGCGCCTTCGTCTGACAAGACGGAACCGAACGCCCAGATGGGAACATCATAACGAGTCAGGCGATCAACCGTACGACGGAGAAGCGGCATGAACGGCGCGGAGAGTCTTTTGCGGACGCTCGTCGAATCGGGGGTCGAGGTCTGTTTCGGCAATCCCGGCACGTCGGAGATGCACTTCGTCGCAGCCCTCGACAGGGTCAAGGGCATGCGGGTCGTGCTTGGCCTGTTCGAAGGCGCGGTGACTGGCGCGGCCGACGGCTATGGTCGCATGGCAGAGAAGCCCGCCGCGACGCTGCTGCATCTCGGGCCGGGCCTCGCGAACGGACTGGCCAATCTCCATAACGCGCGCCGCGCGGCGACACCGATCCTCAATATCGTCGGTGACCACGCGACCTATCACGCGCAATATGACGCGCCGCTCGCTTCCGACGTCCATGGCTTCGCACGGCCGGTCTCGGCCTGGGTGCATTCGTCGGCAAGCGCCCAGACCGTCGCTGCGGACGGAGCTCGTGCCGTTGAGGCGGCGCTGCAATATCCTGGTCAGATCGCGACCTTGATCCTGCCCGCCGACACCGCCTGGCTGGAAGCTGAGCGCCCGGCGCCGGCCTTGCCGAAGCCGATGCCGGCAGAGGTTTCGACTGAGGCGATCGACCAGGCTGCGGCCGCGCTCCGATCCGGCAAGAAAACCATGATGCTGATCCGCGGAGCCGCGCTGAAGGAGCGCGGGCTCAACGCAGCCGGTCGGATCGCCGCGGCGACCGGCGCACGGATCGCCTGCGATACCTTTGCGCCACGTTGCCAGCGCGGAGCCGGCCGCGTGCAGGTCGAACGCATTCCCTATTTCGCCGAGCAGATCGTCGAGTTCATGAGCGGGACGGAGCAGCTCATCCTGGTCGGCGCCAAGCCTCCCGTCAGCTTCTTCGCCTATCCGAACAAGCCGTCCTGGTGCACGCCCGAGAATTGCAGGATCGTCCATCTCGCCCACGCGCATGAGGATGGCGTCGTCGCCCTGGAGGCCCTTGCCGACGCAGTGAAGGCCGCAGGTCGGCCGCTGCACGTCGGCGCATTGAACAAGCCGGATATTCCGGCCGGTCCGCTTGATGCGCGCACGGCCGGACAGGTCATCGCCCATTATCTTCCTGATGGGGCCATCATTTCCGACGAAGGTGCGACGGCAGGCGGCGGCGTGCATCGGTTTGCAGCCAATATCGCGCCGCACGATCATCTGACGCTGACCGGTGGTGCGATCGGACAGGGTATCCCTCTCGCCACGGGCGCTGCGGTCGCCTGCCCGGACCGGAAGGTCGTCTGTCTCCACGGTGACGGTGGAGCGATGTATACGCTGCAGGCGTTGTGGACGCAGGCCCGGGAGCAGCTCGACGTCACCACGGTGATCTTTGCCAACCGCTCCTACGCGATTCTCAACATCGAGCTCGGGCGGGTCGGAGCCGGCGATCCCGGACCCAAGGCCTTTTCGATGCTCGATCTGCACAATCCCGAGCTTGATTGGGTCAAGCTTGCGTCCGGCATGGGCGTAGAGGCAAGCCGCGCAACCTCGGTCGAGGAATTCGCGAGCCAGTTCGCCAGTGCGATGAAGGATCGCGGTCCCCGTCTGATCGAGGTCATTTTGTGATTTTAGGCGTCGGCTTGACCGAACTGCCTACCGCTTCACCGCGGGCGGCAGGTCGCTTGCTTCGACATCCCGTTGAGACAGGAAAGTGATCGCCACGATCGCGGCGGCAAAGCCGGCGGCAGCGCCGACCCCGAGCGCCCAGCGCGGGCCGAGGTGATCGGCAACCCAGCCGACGATCGGTGCGCCGATCGGCGTGCCGCCGAGCGCCACGCCGAGCCGCAGCGCCATCACCCGTCCGCGCATCGCGGGCTCGGTCGAGAGCTGCATCAGCGCGTTCGAGGTGTTGGTGACGGTCAGCGCGGCGACGCCAATCACGACCAGCGCCGCGGCAAACAGCCAATAGCTCGGCGCCAGCGCGGCCAGCGTGCAGCCCAGTCCGAAGATCGCCGATCCCAGCATCAGCGAGGCGAAGCGCGGCTGGTCGCGGCTTGCGGCCAG
Source organism: Bradyrhizobium sp. 6(2017) (assembly GCF_011058295.2). Classification (NCBI taxonomy): domain Bacteria; kingdom Pseudomonadati; phylum Pseudomonadota; class Alphaproteobacteria; order Hyphomicrobiales; family Nitrobacteraceae; genus Bradyrhizobium; species Bradyrhizobium sp. 6(2017). The sequence continues at coordinate 974,969 of NZ_CP049289.2, forward strand.
CAGCGCACCCGACATGGTTCCGAGCGCCATTATCGACGACAGCAGCCCAAAGCCGCGCGCATCGGTGTGGAACACGCCGACCGCCATGGTCGAGATGAAGATCGGGAAGTTCAGTCCGAAGGTGCCGATCAGGAACAGCATGATCAGCGTCGCCCGGAGATCGGGGCGCGACCACACATAGTGGAAGCCCTGCATGACGCTGCCCTTGGTGCGATGGGCCCGCGCGTTCGGGCGCAGCTCGGAGGTGCGCAGCAGGGTCAGCGACGTCAGCACCGCCAGGAAGGACGCGCCGTTGAACAGGAAGGCCCAGCCGGTGCCGACGGAGGCGATGATGAGGCCGGCAACCGCGGGGCCGATCATCCGCGCGGCGTTGAACGAGGTCGAGTTCAGCGCGATCGCGTTCGAGAGGTTGGTGTCGCTGACCAGCTCGGCAACGAAGGTCTGGCGCACCGGGGCATCGAGCGCGGCGGCACAGCCGAACAGGAAGGCGAACACATAGACGTGCCAGAGCTGCACCAGTCCGGTGACGGTGAGAATCCCGAGCATCAGCGCGAGCGCGCCCATCGTCGCCTGGGTCGCCATCAGAAGCTTGCGCTGGTTGAAATGATCGGCGGCATATCCGGTCCACGGCATCAGCAGCAGCTGCGGTCCGAACTGCAGCGCCATCACGATGCCGACGGCGGATGCACTATGCTGCGTGAGCTGGGTGAGGACGAGCCAGTCCTGGGCGGCGCGCTGCATCCAGGTGCCGATGTTGGACACCAGCGCGCCGGCGGCCCAGACCCGGTAGTTGAAGCTCGCCAGCGATCGAAAGACGCGTCTCATGTTCGGTGCGGTTCATTGCCGCCGTGAAACCGTCCGAACCGCCGCGCCAGGAACAGGCCGATCAGGAGGCCTCCGAGCCCGAGCGCCGCGACATCGCTGGTGGTCCTCAGGCCGAAGTCGCCGACGCGGCAGACCAAGAGATATCCGACGGCGAGGTTGAAGAAGCCCCACACGATGTTGACTGATGATGACGACAGGCCCTCGCCGGGCGGTTTCGCGAACGGGCTCTGGAACGGCTCGCCCATCATGCCGGCGACGACGTGTGGGATGGCATTGGTGAGGAAGGCGCCGCCAAAGAAGTAGGCGACGAGGTCAAGCCAGTTCATGCGCGTTGGTCCTTTCAAGGAGGTCGATGATCGCCTGCGTCGAGCCGGCTTCGCCGAGCCGCGGGAACACGTGTTCGATGCTGTAGGCATGCGCGTTCGGCCGCGCATCGGTCATCGCGTCGGTCGCCAGCGTGACGTTGAAGCCCGCCTCATAGGCTTGCCGGGCGGTGGATTCGACGCCGGTGCCGGTCGCGACGCCGGCGATCACGACCTGCGTGACGCCGCGGGCTCTCAGCTGGTTCTCCAGATCGGTGCTCGCAAACGCGCCCCATGTCCGCTTGGTCACGACAATGTCGTCCGGCTGCCGCTCGAGCTCCGGGATCAGGTCGGTCCAGCCGTCGGGAAATGGTCCACCAGCGCGCGGCCGCTCGGTGCGTCCCGGCGCAACGCCGTCAACATTGACCAGCACGATCGGCAGTCCGCGCTGCCGGAATGCGCTGATGAGCGCGCAGGTCCGCGCCACGACGTCTCCGAACGGATGCATGAAGGGTGAGCCGACCAGCCCGCGTTGCAGATCGACGACGATGAGCGCGGTGATCGGATCGAGCGTCGTCAGTGCCATGATCGTTTCCTTGTCCAGCGGATGTTTTCCGCGATCGGCGCGGCCAGTCTCAATCGTTGACCAGCCGTTTCAGCAGGCCGACGGCGGCGGCGAGCTCTTCCTGCTCCCGCGGCGACAGCCGCGCGGCGATGGTGCGCGAGAGCCAGTCCTGCCGCGCCGCGCGGCCGGTGCGCAGCCGCTCGCGGCAGGTCTCGGTGAGCGACATGATGGTCTGCCTTCCGTCGTCCGGATCGGGCGCGCCGCGGACCAGGCCCGCGGCCTCGAGCGCTGCGATCGCCGAGCTCATCGACTGCGGACGCATTCCCTCCGATCGCGCCAGGCTGGACACGGTCGCGGGGCCGTTCTTTTCCAGACGAAGCAGGACCGCAACCTGGGACGGCGGCAGATCCTCGCGCTGGCCCTGCTCGCGAAGCCGGCGCTTCAGCGTGCCAATCAGCAAACGAAGGTCTTCGGCGAGCGCGGAGGTGCGCGCTGAGCCGGTGCGGGCGGGTGAATTGCTCATACGAAGTCGATAGTAGATGCGAAGGTAAACTGTAAAGTTGATCTTAGCAGTTAAGCTTCATAATTCCGTGATTAGCCCATGCCGGTCGCGGTTTCGCCGTCAAGCGCAACGAGCGCTTGCCGCAGGGTTTCCACCAGTTCGAGCGCGACGGGCGAGGGGCGCCGCTGCGGGGGAAACACCGCGGCGAATTCGAAATCGATCCGCGGCAGGAAGCGGCGCGCCACGACGCCGCGGCTCTCGAACTCCCGCGCCGTGAACGGATCGCAGAGCGCGACGCCAAGGCCGGACGAGACCAGTCCGCACATGATCTCCGACAGCATCGTTTCGACGCGCAGGATCCGGCGGACATCGTTGCGGCTGAAGGCCTGGTCGATGAGGTGGCGGCCGGTCGAGCCGGCCGATAGCGAGATGAACGTTTCGTCCTCGAAATCGCCCGGCTCGAGCGTGGCCTTGCTGGTGAGCCGGTGGCCGGCGGGCAGGATGGCGACGCGCGGCAGCGCGGGCATCCGCACGCATGGCAGACCGGAATGCGCGATCGGGGCCTCGGCAAAGCCGATGTCGCATTGATTGTTCAGCACCCAGTCGATCACGATCGGCGAGATCACGCCGAAGAAGGCGAGGTTGAAATTGGGCCGCTCTTTCAGGAAATGTCCGGTGAGCCGTGGCAGGAAGCCGTTGGACAGCGCAGGCAGCGCGGCAATTCGCAGCGTGCCGGTGCGGCGGCTGCGGATCTCTTCGGCGGCCGCGGTGATGCGCTCGAGGCCGACGAAGGAGCGTTCGACCTCCATATAAAGTGCCGTGGCCGCCGTGCTCGGCACCAGCCCGCTGCCACGCCGCTCGAACAGCTCCATCTTCAGCAGCGCCTGGAAATCACGGAGTAATCGGCTGACTGCCGGCTGGGTGACGGCCATCAGCTTGGCCGCCTCGGTCACGCTGCCGGTCAGCATCATGGCCCTGAAGGCCTCGACCTGCCGTGGATTGATCCGCGCCACCTTGTTCGTCCTTCATAATATTTCGGCATATGGAGCCTGTCATTATTCATTGGACGGCGAAAGCGAGGGCTGCGATCTTTTTCATCAAGTCTGGATGCCGCATGTTTTTTCAGCAGATTGGAATGGCTGAAAGGACGTTGGCGGTTTCTAGATACCGTTTTATCGCTCGGCTCGGGCTTTGAACGGGCGCAAGGCCAACCACACGCGCCGGCCTCCCGGTCATCGACTGCCGGGACGCCGCTGCGCAGCGAAATGGGAGCTTGGACGATGAAGACTCTTCGCCTTCTGTGCGCAGCCAGCCTCGCGGCGCTGGTCTCGGTGTCGTCGCAGGCCTCGGCCCAGCCGACGACGCTCTACGTCGCGGGATACGGCGGCTCGTACGAGAAGACGATGCGCGACGAGGTGATCCCCGCGTTCGAGCAGGCCAACGGTGTCAAGGTTCAATATGTCGCCGGCAACTCGACCGACACGCTCGCCAAGTTGCAGGCGCAGAAGGGCAACCAGCAGATCGATGTGGCGATCGTCGACGACGGTCCGATGTACCAGGCGATCCAGCTTGGCTTCTGCGGCAAGCTCGATGGTCTTTCCAACGTCGATCTCTACGACACCGCGCGCTTCAAGGACGACCGCGCGGTGGCGATCGGCATCGTCGCCACCGGCCTGATGTACAACACCAAGGTGTTTGCCGAGAAGGGCTGGGCGCCGCCGACATCGTGGAATGATCTGAAGGATCCGAAGTACCGGCAGCAGCTCGTCATTCCGCCGATCAACAACACCTACGGCCTGGAAGCGCTGCTGATGCTGGCGCGGATGAACGGCGGCAGCGAAGCCAATGTCGACGCCGGCTTCAAGATCTTCAAGAACGACATCAATCCGAACGTGCTGGCCTATGAGCCGTCGCCGGGCAAGATGACCGAGCTGTTCCAGTCGGGCCAGGCTGTGCTCGCGGTATGGGGCACCGGCCGCGTGCAGAGTTTTGCCAGCACCGGCTTCCCCGTCGACTTCGTCTACCCGAAGGAAGGTGCCGCTACGCTGCTCACGACCGCTTGCCCGATCGCCAAGCCGAACGCATCGCCGCTCGCCGGCGCCTTCATCAAGATGTTGCTTGATCCGAAGATCCAGCTCGTGCTGCTGAGGGAATATGGCTACGGGCCGGTGCTGAAATCGCTGGTGATCCCCGAGGGGCTCGGCAAGATGGCGCCGATCGGCGAGCGCGCGGCGAAGCTCTACAATCCCGACTGGACGGCGATCAACGAGAAGCGCGAGGACTGGACCAAGCGCTGGAATCGCGAGGTCGAGCGCTGACCTCGGGCGCAAGCCGCCTCTCGCCCGCGCCATCAATCCCGGCTCCTTCAATATCCGGAAAGCACATCGATGTCCTTTCTCGAACTCGAGCACGTTGCCAAACAGTTCGATTCGAAGACCGTCGTCGACGATTTCAGCCTCGCGGTCCGCAAGGGCGAGTTCATCTCGTTTCTCGGTCCGTCCGGATGCGGAAAGACCACGACGCTGCAGATGATCGCGGGCTTCCTCGAGCCGTCGCGCGGCGCGATCCGGCTCGAGGGGCGTGATCTCACCGCGGTGCATCCGGCAAGGCGCGGCCTTGGCGTGGTGTTCCAGAGCTATGCGCTGTTTCCGCACATGACCGTGGCCGAGAACGTCTCCTTCGGGCTCGAGATGCGGCGCGTGCCGCGGAGCCAGCGCGCCGAGCGCGTGACTGCTGCGCTCGCAATGGTCGGGCTTGCCGGCTTCGAGGAGCGCTATCCGCGGCGGATGTCGGGCGGCCAGCAGCAGCGCGTGGCGTTGGCCCGGGCGCTTGTCATCCAGCCGAGCGTGCTGCTGCTCGACGAGCCGCTGTCGAACCTCGACGCCAAGCTGCGCGAAGAGATGCAGATCGAGCTGCGCCAGATCCAGCGCACGCTGGGCACCACCACGATCCTGGTCACCCACGATCAGAACGAGGCGATGTCGCTGTCGGATCGCATCGTGGTCATGAGCCAGGGCCGCATCGAGCAGATCGGCACGCCGCAGGAGACCTATGAGCGGCCGGCGTCGGCCTTCGTCTCGCAGTTTCTCGGCAAGACCAATGATTTTGCCGCGACCGTGGACCGGACAGCCACGCCGGCACGGCTGGTCGCCGGCTCCTGGCATGCGCCGGCACCGGCGACTGTGGCCGGCCCGGTGACGATCAGCCTTCGCCCAGAACGCATCAGCTTTGCCGACGCAGGGCTCGCCGCCAAAATCGTCACCCGGATTTTCCAGGGCAATCACTGGCTGTTCCAGTGCGAGACCGAATGCGGGCCCGCGCTCGTGGTCCGTCAGAACGACGGCAAGCCGCAGCCGGCCGAAGGCGAGGCGGTTCTCCTGGCGTGGCGGCCGGAGGACATGAGCGTGCGCCCGAGTGGAGGCGTCGCATGAGCGCTGTCGACACCGCGCCGCGAGCCGTTGCGGCATCGTCCGGCCAGAGTTCAACAAGCGCGCCGTGGCTCTTGTCCGCGCCCGCGTTGATGCTGTTCGTCGGCGTGCTGGTGATCCCGCTCGCCATGACCGTGATGCTCTCGTTTCACGACTGGGGCCAATACAAGGGCATCGAGCCGGTCTTCATCCTGAAGAACTGGCGCGAGATCGCGAGCGATCCCTATTACGCGGAGATGTTCTGGCGGACATTCCGGATCGCGCTGCTGGCGACCTTGATCACCGCCGTGCTCGGCGCGCCGGAGGCCTACATCCTCAACCGCATGAGCGGACGCTGGAAGGGCTTCTTCATGCTGCTGATCCTCGGCCCGCTGCTGATCTCGGTGGTGGCGCGCACGCTCGGCTGGGCGCTGCTGTTCGGCGGCAACAACGGGCTCGTCAACAAGCTCCTGATGTCGCTTGGGGTGATCAACGCGCCGCTGCCCTTCATGTTCACCGAAACCGGCGTCGTCATAGCGCTGGCCCATGTCATGATGCCGTTCATGGTGCTCTCGGTCTGGGTCGCGCTGCAGCGCGTCGACCCGCAGATCGAGAATGCCGCGATGTCGCTCGGGGCCGGTGCCTTCACCATCGTCCGGCGCATCATCCTGCCGCAGATCATTCCCGGCGTGCTGTCGGGGGCGATCATCGTGTTCTCGCTGTCGGCCAGCGCATTCGCCACGCCCGCTATCATCGGCGGCCGCAGGCTCAAGGTCGCGGCGACGCTTGCCTATGACGAATTCCTCAACACGCTGAACTGGCCGCTTGGTGCGGCGGTCGCGGTGCTGCTGCTGGTGGCGCTGGCGCTGATTGTGGTCGGCAGCAACGCCCTGATCGAGCGGCGCTATGCCGAGGTGTTCCGATGAGAACCAACGGCCCGCTGGCGCTCGCCTTCCACGCCATTTTCGTTGTGATCATGCTGGCGCCGATCGTCGTGGTCTGCCTGGTCGCCTTCACGCCCGAGGGCTTCCTGTCGCTGCCGACCAACGGCTTCTCGCTGCGCTGGTTCAGGGCGATCGCGAACTATCCGGAATTCGTGCACGCCTTCTGGGTCAGTCTCGGGCTCGGCATGCTGTCGTCCTTCGTCGCGCTGTTGTTCGCGGTGCCGGTGGCGTTGGCGATCGCACGCTACCGGTTTCGCGGCCGCGACGCGCTGGTGGCGCTGTTCCTGTCGCCGCTGATGATCCCGCATGTGGTGCTCGGCATCGCCTTCCTGCGCTTCTTCACCTCGATCGGCATGGGCGGGAGTTTTGCGGCGCTGCTGGTTGCCCATCTGATCGTGGTGTTCCCGTTCGCGCTGCGCCTGACATTGGCCGCGGCAACCGGCATGGACCGCTCGATCGAGATGGCGGCGGTCTCGCTCGGCGCCGGCGGTTGGACGCTGTTTCGCCGCGTCACCCTGCCGTTGATCCTGCCCGGCGTGATCAGCGGCTGGGCGCTGGCCTTCATCCAGTCCTTCGACGATCTGACCATGACCGTGTTCCTGGCCGCGCCCGGCACCGAGACGCTGCCGGTCCGCATGTTCCTCTACATCCAGGACAACATCGATCCGCTGGTGACGTCGGTATCCGCGAGCGTGATCGCGATCACCATGACGGCGCTGATCCTGCTTGACCGCTTCTACGGGCTCGACCGCGTGCTCGCCGGCAAGAGCGATCCGGGGCGATAGGAGAACCTATGCACAAGGACTATGACGTCGCGGTCGTCGGCGGCGGCCTGCTCGGCTCCGCAGTTGCCTGGGGGCTGGGCCGGCTCGGCAAGACGGTGGCCGTGCTCGACGAAGGCGATATCGCCAAACGCGCCTCGCGCGCCAATTTTGCGCTGGTCTGGGTGCAGAGCAAGGGGCTCGGCATGCCGGCCTACACCGGCTGGACGGTGCGGGCATCGGAAGCGTGGGGCAGGCTCGCGGCCGAATTGAAGGACCAGACCGGCCTCGACGTCGCCCTGCAGCAGAATGGCGGATTTCATCTGACGCTCGGCGAGGACGAGTTCGCGCAGCGCGGCCAGCTCGTCACGCGCATGCACAACCAGGTCGGCGCGGCCGACTACAGGATGGAGATGCTGTCGGCATCATCAGTCAAGAAGATGCTGCCGCTGATCGGTCCCGAAGTCTCGGGCGGCAGCTTCTGTCCGCTCGACGGTCACGTGAATTCGCTGCGCACGTTCCGCGCCTTTCATACCGGCATGAAACTGTTCGGCGTCGACTATCTGCCGGAGCGGCCGGTGTCCGCGATCGTCAGCGAGGGCGGCGAATTCAGGCTCGCGACGCCGCAGGGCGAAATCCGCGCAGCAAAAGTCGTGCTCGCGGCCGGCAACGCCAATCAGAATCTGGCGCCGATGGTTGGCCTCGATGCGCCGATGGAGCCGACGCGCGGACAGATCGTCGTGACCGAGCGCACCGTGCCGTTCCTGCCGCACCCGCTGACCACCGTGCGCCAGACCGACGAGGGCACGGTGATGATCGGCGACAGCCGCGAGGAGCAGCTCGATGATCGCGCGGTCAATCATGCGGTGAGTGCGGTGATGGCGGATCGCGCGCAGCGCACGTTCCCACATCTCGCACGCCTCAACGTCGTGCGCACATGGGCCGGCATCCGCGTGATGACGCAGGACGGCTTTCCGATCTACGACCAGTCGGAGCGCGCGCCCGGCGCATTCGTTGCCTGCTGCCATTCCGGCGTGACGCTGGCATCCAACCACGCCTTCGACGTCGCTCGCATGATCGCCGACGGCGCGCTCGAGCCCGAATTGGTGGGGGCGTTCTCGGCCCGCCGCTTCGGCGCGCCGCGCGCAGGCCAGCATTGAAGAGGCATCCAATGTTCAAACGATCCGATCAAGACAAGCGGCCGAGCGTGCAGATCTTTGTCGATGGCGCCGCCATCGAGGCGCGCGCCGGGGACACGGTGTCCGCGGCGCTGCTGGCCTCTGGCCGCGACGTGCGGCGCGCCACCGCAGTCAACGGTGCGCCGCGGCTGCCCTATTGCATGATGGGCGTCTGTTTCGACTGCCTCGTCACCATCGACGGCGTCGGCAATCGGCAGGGCTGCCTGGTGCCGGTCACTGAGGGCATGCAGATCGAAATCCAGAAGGGCAAGAGGGAGATCGGCCGATGACCACGACGCCTCGTCGCGACAATTATGACGTCGTGGTGATCGGAGCGGGCCCGGCAGGGCTTGCCGCGTCCGCGATGGCGGCCGGGGCCGGCCTGTCGACACTGCTGCTCGACGAGAATCCGGGCCCCGGAGGCCAGGTCTGGCGCAGCATCGCGTCGACGCCGGTGACGGCGCCCGAGCAACTGGGGGCCGATTATTGGGCGGGCGCCGATATCGTTGCGGACGTGCAGTCGAGCGGCGCCGAGATCGTTCACCGCGCGACCGTCTGGAGCCTCGATCGTTATCTCGAGCTCGCCGTCTCGGTCGGCGGCACGTCGTCCTTCGTCAAGGCAAGGCGCGTGATTCTCGCGACCGGCGCGCTGGAGCGGCCATTTCCAATTCCCGGCTGGACGCTGCCGGGTGTGATGACCGCGGGGGCCGCGCAGACGATGTTGAAATCGTCGGGCCTGGTGCCTGATGGCCGCACCGTCATCGCGGGCCAGGGGCCGCTGCTGTGGCTGCTGGCGGCCCAGATCCTGCGGCTCGGCGGCCGGATCGATCGCATCCTCGATACGACGGAACGCCGCAATTATCTTGCGGCATTGCCTCACGCCTTGGGATTCCTGATGTCGCCCTATTTCGCCAAGGGGCTCGCGATGATGCGCGAGGTGAAGGCGAAGGTCCCCGTCGTCACCGGCGTCAGCGAGCTCGTTGCATCCGGCGATGGCCAGCTTGCCAGCGTGAGCTATGTCGCCGGCGGGCGGCGCGAGACCATTCCGGCGGAGCTGCTGCTGCTGCATCAGGGCGTCGTGCCCAACGTCAATCTGGCGATGGCGGCAGGGATCGAGCACCGCTGGGATGACCGCCAGCTCTGCTGGTCGCCGGTGCTCGATGCCGACGGCAACACGTCGGTCGCAGGCATCGCCATCGCGGGTGACGGCGCCGGCATCGGCGGCGCCAACGTTGCGGTGGCGCGTGGCCGCATCGCCGCGCGCGCCGCGGTCGAAGCGCTGGCGCCTGCCGCCACGGCGAAACTCACCGCCGAAAATTTGCTCAAGACGGCGCTGGCGCAGGCCGAACGCGGCCGCGCCTTTCTCGACGTGCTGTTCCGTCCGGCGCGCCAGTTCCGGATCCCGTCGGCGGACACGATCGTTTGCCGCTGCGAGGAGGTGACGGCCAAGGACATTCTCGATGCCGTCGCCATCGGTGCGACCGGTCCGAACCAGCTCAAAGCCTATCGGCGCACCGGCATGGGTCCCTGCCAGGGGCGTCTTTGCGGTCTCACCGTCACCGAGCTGATGGCAGAGGCGCGCGGCAAGAGCCCGCAGGAGATCGGCTACTACCGGCTACGCGCGCCGGTGAAGCCGATCACGCTGGCGGAGCTCGCGGCCATGCCGCGGACCGAGGCCGACGTCAAAGCGGTGGTGCGCGGATGACGAAGCTTGCGGATACCATCATCGTGGGTGGCGGCATCCACGGATGCTCGACCGCGCTTCATATGTGCCTGGCCGGCATGAAGCCGGTGCTGATCGAGAAGGACTATGCCGGACGCCACGCTTCCGGCGTCAACGCCGGCGGGGTCCGGCAACTCGCACGGCATGTCGCCGAGATTCCGCTCTCCATTCGTTCGATGGACATATGGGAGCGGATCGAGCAGCTGGTCGACGACGATTGCAGCTTCGAGAGCCATGGCCAGGTGCTGGTCGCCGAGAACGCCGCGGAGCTGGAAACGTGCCGCGCCCGGGTTGCGGAGTTGAACGCGCTCGGCTTCACCCATGAGGAGCTGATCGACGCAACGGAGCTGCGGCGGCTGGTGCCTGCGGTGGCCGACAGCTGTCCCGGCGGCGTGGTCTCACCGCGCGATGGCGCGGCCAATCCGGCGCAGACCACCACGGCGTTTCGGCGCAAGGCCGAGATGCTCGGAGCGACCGTGCGCGAGGGCGTCGCCGCCAGCAATATCCGCCAGCATGACGGGCTCTGGCATGTCGATGTCGGTGCCGACAGCTACGCCGCGCCGGTGCTCGTCAACGCCGCCGGCGCGTGGGCCGGGCGGATCGCCGCCAGTCTCGGCGAGCCGGTTCCGGTCGAGACGGTGGCGCCGATGCTGATGATCACCTCGCGCGTGCCGCATTTCATCGATCCCGTCGTGATCCTGCGTGGCCGCAAGCTGTCGTTCAAGCAATTCGCCAATGGCACGGTGCTGATCGGCGGCGGCCATCTGGCAATACCGGATCAGGACCGCAACGAGACGGTGCTCGACTGGCACAGCCTTGCGGTGAGTGCGCGCACCGTGTTCGAGCTATTCCCGGTGATGCGTGCCGCGACCATCATGCGCGCCTGGGCCGGCATCGAGGCGCGCACCAGGGACGAGCTGCCTGTGCTGGGGCCGAGTGCCCGTCACAAGGGGCTCTATCACCAGTTCGGCTTTTCGCTGCATGGCTTTCAGCTCGGTCCCGCCGCCGGCGCGGTAATGGCGGAGTTGATCGCCAATGGCGGCACCCAGACCCGGATCGGCGATCTCGGCATCGAGCGCTTCCAGACTTCCCAACCCTGAAGACGAGGACATCATGACCATCACCCGCAGCATCCGCACGCCGATCATGCATCGCGCCGTCGAAGCCAACGGCTTCGTATTCATCGGCGGCACCATCGCCGACGACACCAGCGTCTCGATGGGCGAGCAGACCCGCAACATCCTCGGCAAGATCACGGGCTATTTGAAGCAGGCCGGAACGGACCCCTCGCGCGTTGTCAGCGCCTCGATCTTCGTGACCGACCTGTCGAAGAAAAAGGAGATGGACGCGATCTGGACCGAATTCTTCGGCGACAATCTGCCGGCGCGGGCAACGGTCGGTGTGGCCGATCTCGGCGGCGGCGCACTGATCGAGGTGGTGGTGACCGCGCTCAAGGGCTAAGCATGATCCGGAAAAGTGCATAGCGGTTTTCCGAACAGATCATGCTCAAACGAGAAGCATGATCCGGACCCGACGGGCCGCGTTAGCGCAAAGTGCATCGCGGTTTTCCCTCGCGACAAACGCGGAACGCGTTTGCGCGGAGATCGTGCGCAGACAGGAGCCCAGGGCGCGATGAGGGTTCAATCTGAACTCATCGCGCCCTGGACCACGCCGTCCGCCGTCGGAGCTGCATAAATTTCCCGCGCGCGCTTGGTCACGGCCGCATAACGCGCCGTGGCGCTGAGGCTCATCAGGCCGGCGCGCACCAGTCCGAGAATGGCACGCCGGGAGTGGAACGGCCCGGTCTTGCGCGCGGCATATCCGCGCGGATAGAGCTGCAGGCGGCCGGCGAGAGCCTCCTGCAACGCCACCTTCTGGGTGGCACTCAGGCGCCGGCGCCGTGCGGGCTTCTCTGCTTCCGCCAACATACGCAGCTCGATGCGCGACGATTTTCGTGGCGCGGCCCTCATTGTCAGCTCAAGCTCCGGTCGACCGGCGCGGCCCTGCAAGGGCACAGCCCGGCTGGCGTCGCCATCGGCGACGGCATGTGGCACATCATGGATTGCGCCGTTGCTCATAGTTGAGAGACAACCGCATTTCGTGCGGTTGCGGCATCTGACGAAAGTCAGGATCGGTTGTGACGAAAGTCATATTCGTTTGCGGCCGCCACCGGCTTACGCCAGAGTGGGCTGCTCGCTGAGCTGATGGGCAACGCATGATCGATCTGAGCGCGGATTTGCTTGCGGCCGCAGAAGCCGATGTCATCGGTCTCGCCGTCATCGCTGCTGACCGACGCATGCATCGCAAGATCGGGCGGCTGGTCGAATGGCTTCCCGCCATCGGCGTCGATTGCTGCGAGTGCATGCTGCTGGTCGGCATGGAAGCCGAGTTGGCGGCACTGGCCGAGGGCCAGCGTGACATGATCGCGCTCGCCGGTGTGCGTGGCGCCTCGCCGGGGATCACGCAGCCGATAACGGCGGTGGTGCGGTGGAATGGCGCGCAGTCGCATTATTTCGTCATCGCCATGCCGGACTTCGCGGGCCGTCAGGTCGAAACGCTGCTCGGCAGCGAGCGCCGGGCACGGCGGCTGATGGAGCAGCAGCTCGAGGCGGCGAGCGCCGAGGTGCGGTTTGCCTCGCTGGCGCGGACCCGTCTGCGGCTGGCGCGCGATCTGCACGATACGCTGGTGCATTCGATCGTGGCGTTGCTGACCCAGATCCGGCTGATCAGGCACTATTTGTCGGCCGATCCCGCACGCGTGGCCGACAGTCTTGCGACCGCGGAAGACGCGGCGGCGAGCGGCCTTTCGCGTGCCCGCGAAGCCATCGATCGTCTGCGCACGCCCGACGATCTGAAGCTTGATCCCGATGTCGAGGGACTGCTGAGCGATTTCGCCGCACGCAGCGGCGTCAGGGTCTCGATCCAGATCGACGAGCAGGCACGGCCCGGCTTGCGCGACTGCGGTCTGACCGTTCAACGCATCCTCTCTGAGGCGCTGCGCAATGTTCAGGCACATGCCCAGGCGCGCCGCGTCTCCTTTCACGCCTTCGCCGAGCCGGCCGCGGTCGGCCGCAAGCTCGTTGTCGAGATCCGCGATGACGGCCGCGGCTTCGATCCCGCAGAGCCTACTCCAGGACATTTCGGATTGATTGGCATGGCCGAATTTGCTGAACTTGTCGGCGGAAGCTGCGCGGTGGAGAGCGCGCCTGGCCAGGGAACGCTGGTCCGGATATTGCTGCCCGTGGCGGTGCCGCCGACAGCGTCTGTCGGCGTGCTGGCTGATTGATGTCACGGCCCGCGCATTGAGCGCGTTTTTTCGAGCAAAGTGGCTACCGGTTCGCGTAAAGTAAACGCGACCAACAAGAGGATAAGAGCATGATCCGATTCGATCGGATCATGCTTTGGAGCGAGAAGACCTTCGAGAGGATGACGGAAGCCCGTGAGCAGGATTGAGAAGGTACGGGTGCTGATCGCCGAGGATCAGACGCTGATCAGGGAAGGTATCGCGACACTGCTTGCCCAGCAGAACGACGATTTCGAGATCCTGCCTGGTGCGGCCGATGGCGAGCAGGCCATCGAATTCGCGCGGCGCTATCGGCCGGACGTCATCCTGATGGACCTGCAGATGCCGCGGGTCGACGGCATTGCCGCGACCCAGCGGATTCTCCGCGAGCTGCCGCAGACCCATATCGTGGTGCTGACGACGTTCGAGACCAACGATCTGATCTTCCAGGCGGTCAGCGCGGGCGCCAAGGCGTATCTGTTGAAGGACGCCAGGATCGAGGAGATCGCGGGCACGATCCGCGCCGTGATCAACGGCCAGTCCGGGCTGTCGCCGAGCGTCGCCGCGCGCATCCTCGACGAGTTCAAGCGGCTGCGCGGCCCGCGCGTCTCGGCGAAGCTGCCGGTTCGCGACGGGCTGACGGCGCGGGAGAATGAAATTCTCACGCTGATCGTCGAGGGCAAGAGCAATACCGAGATAGGTGAACGGCTGCATTTGGCCGAAGGAACCGTGAAGAACTACGTCAGCACGATCCTGGAGAAATGCCAGGTCAAGAACCGTACGGAACTGGCAATAAAGGCAATAACTTACTAGAAATAATTGCCCCAAGCAGCACAACTACGCGGTTGATCCGGCTGAGATTGCTCGCCTTTCTCTGGGCCGCGCCCGTAAAATTGGCTATAGGATTGTTCCGGATTTGCTTTTTGACACTGCACGTCCGGATTGCGCGGCCATGAGTAATAAGCAGGGAATGACCATGAAGGGTATCGAGCGCCAGACCACCGATGGACTGGCAAACGCTCCGGCGGCCGGCAACGGCGTGGATCCGGCGGCGCATGGCATGGCGGCGATCGATCAGGTCCGCGATCTGCTGTTCGGCGGCGCGCAACGCTCGCTCGAGACCAACCTCTCGGGTCTGCGCGAGGAGATGCAGGCGCAGCTCAAGCAGATGCAGGCGGACTTCACCAACGAGCTCACCGCGCTACAGGCGCGGCTCTCCGACCTCGAGCGGGATACCGAGCAGAAGCGCCTCGACTCGCTGAAGGATGTCGGTGCGGCCATCACCCAGCTCGGCGCTGCGATCAGCGGATTGGGATCGGGCCGCTCGGGCAATTAGCATGGCAGCTGCTGCCGGCCAGAACCGCGAGATCGAGCAGCTCAAGACATTGCTGTTTCAGCCCGAAGCGACGCGTCTGACGTCGCTGGAGGCCGACCTCGACTCGCTGCAGCGATATGTCGGCAACGCCGACCGCCTGGAGACGGCAACCGCCGGCATCCTGGTGGAGGCGCTGGAGCGCGCCGAGGTCAACCGGCCGCGCGAGCTTGCCAGTGCGATCGCGCCGGTCGTGGTCTCCGCGATCCGGAGCGAGATCAAGAATTCGCGCGAGCAGATGATCGAGGCGCTCTATCCGATCGTCGGCCGGCTGGTCAGCGCCGCGGTTGCGAATTCGTTTCGGGAACTGGTTGCCTCGCTCGAGCAGCGCATCAATGCGTTGACCTCGGCCCAGCTGTGGGTGGGGCGCGTCAAGTCGCTGGTGACGGGACGCCCGATCAGCGAATTCGTGCTCGCGGACAACCCGCCGCGCGTCAACCGCCTGCTGATCATCGAGCGCGGCAATGGCCGCCTGATCGCGGACTGGAAGCGCGACGCCACC
The DNA here is from genome assembly GCF_011058295.2 of Bradyrhizobium sp. 6(2017). Classification (NCBI taxonomy): domain Bacteria; kingdom Pseudomonadati; phylum Pseudomonadota; class Alphaproteobacteria; order Hyphomicrobiales; family Nitrobacteraceae; genus Bradyrhizobium; species Bradyrhizobium sp. 6(2017). The sequence goes on from NZ_CP049289.2 coordinate 990,333, forward strand.
GACGACGAACGCGCCGACCTGCTCAGTGCGATGGTCGCGGCGATCCTGGAATTCTCGGTGCAGGCGCTCGCCGGCGAAGGCAATCTGCAGACGCTCGATTTCGGCGGGCGGCAGCTCGCGCTGCGCGCCTCGCCCCGCTTCATCCTGGCGGCGGAGTGCCTCGGGCCGCTGCGTCCCGCCGACAATGCCAGGATCAATTCGCTGTTCTTCGATGCGATCGAGCGCATCGACCGCGGCGCGGATTGCGATGGGCCGATGCTCGCCACGCTCGCCGCGTCGATCGAAACCGATGACACCCCGCGCAGGATCGCGAGCCGGCGCGGCAAGGTCATCCTGATCGCCTTGCTCGCGGCGGTGGCCGCGCTGTTGCTCTGGCTCGCCATGACGTCGCTGACGCGCAGCCTGCTGGAGCGGCGGACCCACGCGGCATTGGAGCAGCTCGCCGCCAAGCAGCCGCTGCTGGCCTCGTTCCCGGTTCGGCTTGATTTCGATCACGGCAGCCGCAGCGTGGCGGTCTCGGGTATCGAGCCCAGCCAGCTGGAGACCGCGCCATTGCTCGACGCGCTCGCAGCCGCGACGGCGCCGTACAGGATCGTCAACCGCATCGGCCTGGTGTCCGCACCGGAGCAGGTCGCGGCATCGCAGGCCGGCATCGCGGGCCTGCAGCAGAGCATGGCGCGCCTGCAGGCGAGCCTCGACCAGATGCGCGAGGCGATGAGCGCACAGGCCCAGTCGGGCGACCAGAAATATGCCGCGCTGAACGCGCAATATGACAAGCTCGGCGAGCAGTACGCGAAGTTGGGCGAACAGGTCGTCAAGCTGCAGTCGGTCGTCGACGGTCCGGCAGGGCGGCTCGACCGGTTCATCGCCACCACCGCGATCTTCTTCGTTTACAACGCCGACGAATTCCTCGACGCCGATCAGGCCGAGCAGCAGCTTCGCGAGCTCGCCGGATTGCTGGCGAACAACGATCTCAGGCTGCGCATCGTCGGCTACGCCGACCAGAGCGGCACGGAAGGCACCAACCGGACGCTGGGGCGCAAGCGCGCCGAGCAGGTGCAGCGCAGGCTGACCGCGCTTGGCGTCGATCCGTCGCGGCTGATCCTGGTGTCGCGCGCCGCGACGATGCCGATCACTGACCGGCCCGACACCACCGCCGGCGGCAACCGCCGGGTGTCGTTCGAGACGGTCTATCGAGGCGAAGTGTCGCGCTGATGCTCACCGCAAAAGTCATGTTGCTCGGCGATATGGGGGTCGGCAAGACGTCGATCCTCTACCGGCTGATCTACAATCGGTTCGAGGGCCAGTACAAATCGACGTTGGGCGTCGAGATCCTGAGTCATGACGTGGTGCCGGCGGACGGCAGCGATCCGATGCGCCTCGTGCTGTGGGACACCGACGGCGATTTCGGCACGCAGATCTTCGACACCGTCTATGTCACCGGCGCATCCGCCGCCATCATCGTGTCCGACGTCACGCGGCCGCAGACGGTGACCCGCATGGTCGAGCTGGTCCGCGGTTTCGAGGAACGGTTTCCGGGCCGGCCGTACCGGGCGCTGTTGAACAAGATCGACCTGCCGGAGGCCGCGGGAAGCGCCGGCGCGATCGGCGAGCTCGCGAAGTCGAGCGTCAAATCGGTCAGCGCCAAGACCGGCACAGGCATTGCGGAATGCTTTGTCGAACTCGCGCAGACCATCCGCCGCCGTCAGCTTTAGCTCAGGAAACCTAGGCGCAGGTTTGTGTCAGCCGCCCCGACTTCTCGGGGCTGGCGAATCGGGCCGGGACGGCTGACTTCATCGCACGTGGGGCGTACGATGAAACGCTCTCGATATGCGGCCGCTTGGCGAGCCGCACACTCTTCCCGCAAAGTGCACCACGCAGCCCACACTCCGATAGTGACGATGGTCATCTTCCGTTCGGCCAATGGCCTGCCTATCGTCCGCTCCGTCACTGGAACCAGCCATGAGGCAGAAGGTGTCTCGGGCGCACGGAGTGAGAGATCATGAGCATTTTTGGAAGCATCATGGGTGCAATCTTCGGCCATGGCGCCCAGGCCAAAACCGCTGGGACCGCCGCTGAGACCACAACGACGGCTGCGCCGGGTGCCTCGCCGGCAGCACCGTCGACGTCGGCTGCATCGACAGCGCCCGCGGCGCAAACCGTCGACGTCGCGGCGATCGTCGACAAGGCCGCCGCGGCCACCGGCGAGAAGCTCGACTGGCGCAGCTCGATCGTCGATCTGATGAAGGCGCTCGGCCTCGACAGCAGCCTTGCAGCGCGCAAGGAGCTCGCGAGGGAGCTGCACTACACCGGCGATACCGACAACACCGCCACGATGAACGTCTGGCTGCATCAGCAGGTGATGGCCAAGCTCGCCGCCAATGGCGGCAAGCTGCCGGCCGACATCAAGACCTGACGATTTGCCTTGGTGCGAGGCGCGCGTCTCGCACGGCTTCGAACGATCTGGATTGCGTGAGGAGCAGTTGTGATGGCCTCATCTCATCTTGCCATCCTGAACAAGCGGCGGTCCGCCATGTTGCGGTCCGCCGGATCGATCGGCGCGGCACTTGGATCTATCGCGTTGACGCTCGGTATCGCCATTGCCATCGCACATGCCGATAGCGCCAGCGACGAGCCGCGGCCGGCGAATGCGAATGTGCAGCGCGCCGCGCAGAACCTGCCGCCGGCGCGGGTCATCCTGCCGGCGCCGTGGGAGCAGGCTGCTCCCACGGCGCCGGTCGCAGCGCCAGCGAAGCCGGCAGACCGCAAATAATCTTCGCGCTTTCGTTGCGACCGGCGATCCACGCCTTGCGTAGCGAGCGCTGCGAATGGCCCGCACACCGCCCAGCTCTGGAGCCTCGCCATGCCAGAACAGGTCAAGCTGCCCCGAAAATTGTCGCAGGAGCCCGGTGGTCCGTCGACACTGCGGCCGAGCCACCGGCGGGTGATCGAGGACCGCTGGGCCAACAGCCCCGGCCTGCAGCCGCCGAGCGATGGAGAGAAGCAGGACGACGATACGCGCTGAGGCGAGAACGGCACGGCCACAGACCCGCCTCACCGAGCCCGCCAAACTCCGCACTGCGATCAGAGCCGCCGGGCCGTCGCGACCAGTGCGGTCGAGGGAATCGCGAAGATGTCACCGACCCGTCCGCGCTCGATCTCGCTCCGGAAGGCGCGCGCGACCGCGGCGCTCTGGCCCGCGTCGAGCCCACTCCAGTGCGGCATGAATTCGAACAGTCTGTCGACATCGCCGGGATTGCCGACATTGAGTTTGAAGTCATGGGTGATCTCGGCCACCGCCGGATCGGAGAAGCCGGCGGCGATGAGCGCGGCAGTGAGGCGGCCGGGATCGGCGAGCTCGGCGAGGCCCGTGCAGGGCATCGGTGTGACATTGTCGGGATAGAGCCGCCGGATGATCTGCGCGAGCTGCAGATGCACCGCGGCGCCGTCGGCGCTTTTCCAGACCGCAATCGCGGCCGTCCCGCCTGATCGCGTCACCCGCGCCATCTCGCGCAATCCGGCGCGCCAGTTGGGAAACAGCATCACGCCGAACACCGACACCGCCGCATCGAATACGGCATCTGGCAGGTCGAGCGCCTGGCCGTCCATCTGCCGCGCCTCGATATTCGCGACATCATGCGCGCGGACCCGCGCCACCATGCCGGCGGAGAAGTCGATCGCGGTGACGTCTGCGCCGGTGCGGGCGGCGGCAAGCGCTGCCGCACCGGTGCCGGTGGCGACGTCGAGCACCCTGGATGACGGGCCGATCGGGAGTGTTGCGACCGCGGCGTCGGCGAAGTGCGTCGTGAACGGCTGCGACTGCGCCTCGTAGGTGGCAACCATCTTGTCCCAGTGCGCGGGATCGTTGAACGGCAGCGGTTTCGCCTGCTCACTTGACTGCATGGATCTGGTCCTCGAGGCTTTGTTTGTGCTTGGCGAGCCGGCGCTTGAAATCCTTGGCGAGGGCATCGAGCGTCACCGCGCCGAGCCGCTTCAGGAAGATCGCCTCGACCTCTCGAAACGTGCCAGACAGCGCGTCGTTGACCGCCTGTTCGACCAGACAGCCGGGATTTTCCGAGCGATGGCCCATCGCAACGATGGTGGGCGCGCCGACCGCGCGATAGATGTCCGCGAGCGTGATGTCGGCGGGATCGCGCGCCAGCGTCCAGCCGCCGCCATGGCCTTTCTCCGAACGGACCAGCCCCCGCTCGCGCAGGCCCGCCATCACGCGGCGTACGACCACCGGGTTGGTGGCCATCGCCTGGGCAAGTTGCTCCGACGTGACCGGCTCGCCCGCTCCGATCATGTGGAGCAGGCCGTGCAGCACACCAGACAAACGGCTATCGCGTATCATGTAACTTCATATGTTGCATGATGGGCCGGACGTCAAGAGGGGCGATGGCGGGCGCATCATCGCTCCTGGTCGCCCTCTTACCTCCCCTTGAAAAGGGGAGGTCGCCTTGCTCCGCAGAGCAAAGCGGGTGGGGATCCGCTCTCTCCGCTTGCAGCGTCGTCTGCGGCTGACCCCCATCCCGACCTTCCCCCTTTCAGGGGGAAGAAGAGATCAGGGCCTGCACCCGGGTTATGATTCTTCAATCGGGATATTCGTGCCGGATTTGGCGGCGCCGCCCGTTTAATCCCTATCGGGATTGTGAAGGGCGAGGGCGGTATCGTGGGCAGTGTGGCGGTTGATCGAATGTTGCTGGATGCGGTGGCGCATTATGGCGCTGGCCGCGCGACGGAGGCCGGCACGCTGTGCGGCGATATCCTGACCGCCGATCCCGACCATGTTCCGGCGCTGCATCTGTCCGCCGTCATCGCCTTCGTGACCGATCGTGCTGCGGAGGGCGCGGTGCTGCTGAACCGGGTGTTCAGCCTCGATCCGCATCATGGGCCGGCATTCGCCACGCTCGGCGACGCGCTCGCCGTGAAGGGCGAGCATGAGGGCGCGGCGGCGGCGTTCCAGCGCGGCGTGACGCTGCGGCCGAAGGATGCCAGCCTGCACATCAAGCTCGGCGTTGCGCTGTGCGACCTGTCGCGCTTCGACGAGGCCGAGACGGCATTCCGCCGCGCCATCGCGCTCGATCCCGGCCTGACGCGGGCGAAGTTCAACCTCGCCGTTGCGCTGGCCGGGCAGCGGCGGCCGGTCGAGGCGGAGCAGGCCTATCGCGAGGTGATCGCGCGGGACCCGGCCTATCGCGGCGTCTGGCTCAATCTCGGCAATGTGTTGACCGATCAGAACAAGCTCGGCGACGCCGCCACCGCCTATCGCCGCGGCATTGGCGCCGATCCCGACAATGCCGGGCTGCATTGCGGTCTCGGCGGCGCGCTCTACCGCCAGGGCCTGCTCGACGACGCGATTGTGCAATTTCGCCGCGCGACGGCGCTCGATCCGGAGAACCTCACCCCGCAGCGTCTGCTTGCGATGGTCCTGCACGAAGCGGGCGAGCGCGAGGAGGCCCTCCGCATCTATCGGAATGTCTCGGCCCGCGACCCGTCCGACCACGTCATCCTCAACAATCTCGGCGCCTGCCTGTTCGAGCTTGGGCAGGTCGACGACGCCATCGCCTGCGCCGAGCTCGCGCTGGCGCTCAAGCCGGACTATGCGGCTGCGCACACCAATCTCGGGATCATCTTCGAGGCGCAAAATCTGGTCGAGGCGGCGGTCGCGGCACATCGGCGCGCCATTGAGCTCGAGCCCCATTACGCCAAGGGCCATGCCAATCTCGCGGTCGCGCTGCGCAATGCCGGCGACATCGATGCGGCGCTGGTGGCCTCGCGCAAGGCCATCGCGCTCGATCCCGATCAGCCGCTTGCGCATTACAACCACGCGCATTTCCTCCTGATGAACGGCGAGTTCGAGGAGGGTTTTGAAGAGTACCAGTGGCGCCGCAAGACCAAGATGCTCAGTGACGGCGATCCCGTGTTCGACGAGCCCGAATGGCAGGGGGAGCCGCTCGCCGGGCGCACGCTGCTGCTGTTTGCCGAATACGGGCTCGGCGACGCCATCAATTTCGTCCGCTATGTGCCGATGCTGGCGGGCAGAGGCGGCCGGATCATCCTGCAGGTGCAGCCGGCGCTGGTCTCACTGCTGCGGCCGATGCTGCCCGATGTCGCGGTGTTCGCCCGCGGCGAGCCATTGCCGCCGTTCGATCTACAGCTGCCTCTGCTGAGCCTGCCGCGGATCTTCCGCACCACCGTCGATACGATTCCCGCTGACGTGTCCTATCTGCAGGCGGATGCCGTCAAGCTCGCGCGCTGGCGCGCGGCGCTCGCCGGCGCTGCCGGGCTGAAGGTCGGCGTGGTGTGGGCCGGCAACCCGAGGCACAAGGGCGACCGCCAGCGCTCGCTGCCGGCAGACGCCGTGTTGCCGCGGCTGGTCACACCTGGTGTCCAGCTCTACAGCCTGCAGAAGGAACCACGGCCGGATGATGCTCCGATCCTGCGGCGTCTCGGTTCCGATATCGTCGACCTCGCGCCGACGCTCGGCGATTTCGCCGACACCGCGGCTGCCGTCTGCGCGCTCGATCTCGTGATCGCCGTCGACACCTCGGTCGCCCATCTTGCCGGCGCACTCGGTCGCCCGGTTTGGCTGCTGTGTCCCTATGCGCTGGACTGGCGCTGGCTGCGCGATCGCGCCGACACGCCGTGGTATCCGACCATGCGGCTGTTCCGCCAGGACCGACCGCAGGCCTGGGACCGCGTGCTGGCGCGGATGTCGGACGAGCTTGCGCGTCTCGCGGCCGGCGAGCGTGACTTGCTGCTGGCGCCGGTGCAGCGGGGATAATCAGCCAGCGGCGCCGATGGGCGGGCGGATCGTCTGTTGCTTGGCGTTACGCCGCCGAGAGCCGGATCTGGAACTTGCTGCCAGTCGCCTTGGCAAATCGTAGCAGCGTCTTGGTGCTCGGCAGCGTTTGGCCGCTTTCGAGGCGAGCGACGGTCGACTGACTCGTGCCCATCCTGGCTGCGAGTTCGGATTGCGATAGTCCCGCGCGTCGACGCGCCCTGACCAGCTCTGCAGCGATCTCGAACTCGGGCGCAAGGGCATCGTATTCAGCCCTGACCTTGGGATTGGCCAACAAGCGCGCCTTGAGCTTTTCGAATGGAATGGTCATGCAATTCCCTTTGCTCGCTGCAACGCCAACTCGATCTCCGCGGGCAAGCGGGAGGTTATCTCATTTTTGAGATGGAGTGGAGCGCGGGGACGTCCCGATGCGTCGGCCATCACCCCGCGCTCATTCCCTGCGCTCCGCCGAGCAGCTTGACGTTGAGCCGGCCGCCGTCGAACAGCATCTCATTCAGCGCGCCGTCGATGTCTTCAGCGGTGACGTCCCGGCCGCCGCCGCGTGCGATGCTCGCCTGAGCGATGCGGCGCATCAGCTCCTTGATGAAGGCGGCGCTGACGCTTGCCGTGCGCGCCACCGCCTGGTCGATGATGGCCTCGTCGAGCGGCAGGCCCTTGCCATAGAGCCGGATCAACTTGCCGCGCCCGGTCTCGTCGGGCAGCGGCACCTCGATCGCCTGGTCGATGCGGCCGGGCCGGCCGGCCAGCGCGCTCTCCAGCTCTTCTGGCCGGTTGGTGGTCAGCACGAACAGGATATCGCAATCCTCCTTCAGGCCGTCCATCTCGTTGAGCAGCTTGTTGAGCAGGGATTCCTCGCACGGTCCGCCCATGTCCTCGCGGTCGCGCGCGATCAGGTCGACATCCTCGATCACCACCATGGTCGGCTGCAGCAGCCGCGCAAGGCTCATATAGGCACCGAGCAGGCCGACCTGCTCGGCGGTGACGATCAGCGTGGTGTGGCCGGGCAGGTTGGTGGCAAGATAGCGAATGGTGTGGGTCTTGCCGGTGCCGGGCGGGCCGTAGAGCAGGATGCCCTTGCGGGTCGACTGGCCGAGCCCGCGCAGCAGATCGCGGCTTTCGACAAAGCCGAGCACGTTGCGGTCGAGCAGCCGCAACGTCCGGTCCGGCAGGATCACGTCATCGCGAGCAACCGTCGGCAAACGATGCACGGTCAAGCCACGCGAACGTCCGCGATAATTGGCGCCATCCTCCAGCGACAGGATCTTGCCGCGATAGGATCGCGCCGCATGCACGGCTATTTCCAGCTCGGCGAAGATGCGCTGCACGAAAGCATTGCCGGCCGCGCCGGCGGGCACCGCAAGCTCGATCCGCAGTGATGGCTCGTGGTTGTATTCGCGATGGAATGTCAGCAGCACCGCGTAGCGCAGCTCTTCGGTTCGGCACAGCCACAGTCCATTGGCGAGGCACTTCACCGGTTCGGCCTCGCCGATGTCGACGTCGTGATATTGCGGCGGCGCGATCGCCGGTGCATTGCGGCCGGCCTTCATCAGCGCCGCGAAGTCGAGGGTCTCGTAGCGATATTCCTCATGGATGCCGAAGAAGTGGATCGGATCGGTGAGCAGCTTCTCAATCGCGACCTGAACGTCGGCGCGCATGTGACCCGGAAACTGTCGCGCCCGCGTCACGATCAGGTTGCGCGGCACGTCGGCGAAATGCCAGTCGAGCGCAACGTAAGCGGATCGAAACGTTTCGCTTGGCAATTCTTCCGAGCTGCGGCGTGCGGCGAGCAGACAATCACTGCACAGCGAGGCGGTCGCACCGGTCATACCGGCGAGAAAAATCTCCGTCACGGCCCGCGGGGCTTCGCAGAGATCGCAGGGGCGGCTGGCGTCGGCGGATTCGGAGGTGATCATCAATGGCTGGCCGTTGGAGCGGATCAGCCACTTCGCCGAGTTGAATATTGCCCGTGCCACCGGTGCCGGATAGGGGCCGCACGGAATAGCACCTTTGGCTTCGATCAAGGCAGCCGCCGCGACGGCTTCCTGCTGGGATTTTCCGAACACCGTTCGCAACAAATCCTGCACGAATTCCAGCGGGGTTTCATCGTCGTCGTGGATGAAGAGCTGCACCGGTCCGTCGTCGGCAAAAACATCGTGCATGAGAGCCCCGCAACGCAATGGAACGCAAAAGAACAAAATAAGAACATCATAGAGGCCCTTGCTCGTCAAGCGAAAGATTGTCCTATCTCAGCCCTGGCGTGTGGGGAGCGCGGATTGGTCCGCTCAGCGCGGAACGCGCTGCAGAGCGTAAACGCGGCTCAACGCTTGTGACGATTGTGTTGCGGCAAATGCCAAGACAAATGCCAAGAGATGGCCGCCGCAGCGGCAAACTTCCGACACATCATCGAGGCGAAAAGGAGTAATCCGACATGATGCGAGCGCGAGGCAGATTCTCTCAAGGAATCTTCCGTCGCGCGATTATTTTTATGAGGTCCTCGTGTCGCACAAACTTCGTTTTGCGATCCTTCTCGTCTTCACACTGTTCCTCTCTCCCGCGCTCGCGCAGCCGGCCGCCAAGCCGGCGCCGCCGCAACCCGCACCCAGCGACGCGCTGACGCCTGAGCAGGCCAGGCGCGCGCTCGACACGCTGCAGGACGACAAGAAGCGCGGCGAGATCATCAACACGCTGCGCGCCATCGCCAACGCCTCGCCGCAGGCGGCGCAGCCCGCGCCGGCCCCCGAGCAGCAGTCGCCGATCCCGCTCACCGCCGACAGTCTCGGCGCGCAGCTGTTGCTGATGGTCTCGGAGCAGGTCGGCGAGATGTCGCGCGAAGTCGCCGACGTCGCGCGCACGCTGACGCATTTCCCCGCGTTCTATTACTGGTTCGTGCGCACCGCCAACGATCCGGCTGCCTACGGCCTCATGATCGATATCGCCTGGAAGCTGGCGCTGGTGTTCGGCTGCGCGCTGGCAGCCGAATGGGTGGTGTTCCGTCTGATCAAGCGGCCGGTCGCATTCCTGGAAGCGCGGCTGCCGCAGACTGCGCGGGTGCCGGTGCAGGCGCTGGCCAGCGCCGATCCGCCGTCGTCGGTCGCCGACGTCACCCCGGAGGGCGATCTGCATCGCCGCCGGCTCGGCCTGGCGCGGGCCTGGCAGTCGCTGGTCCGGCTGCCCTTCGTGCTCGGCCGCCTCGTGCTCGAATTGTTGCCGGTGGTGGTGTTCGGCGGCGTCGCCACCGCGCTGCTCGGCACCGAGATCGGCGACCAGTCGACCACGCGGCTCGTGATTCTGGCGGTCGTCAACGCCTATGTGTTCTCGCGCGTGCTGATCTGCGCCGTGCGCGCGCTGGCCGGGCCGTTCGGCCTGTTCCGCGTCCGTGCCGAGACCGCGGCCTATATCGAGATCTGGGCGCGGCGCATCGTGGCCGTCGGCGTCTCCGGCATCGCCTTTGCCAATGTCGCGCTGCTGCTCGGGCTATCTCGCGCCGGCTACGCCGCGCTGCTCCGGCTCGTGATGCTCGTCGTGCATCTCTTCATCGTCGTCATCATCCTGCAGTGCCGCCGGCAGGTCGCGGAAGCGATCCGCGCGCCGGCCGGTCGCACCGGCATCGCGGCGCGGACGCGCAACCGCCTCGCGTCGCTCTGGCACGTGCTGGCGATCGCGCTCGACCTCGCGCTATGGGCGGTGTGGGCGCTCAACATCCGCAACGGGTATTCGCTCCTGCTGCAATATTTCGTCGGCACCGTCGCGGTGCTGCTGGTCACCCGCCTCGTCATCATGGTGGTGCTGAGCCTGATCGATCGCGGCTTCCGTATCAGCCCGGATCTCTTGCACCGCTTCCCCGGGCTGGAGACCCGCGCCAACCGCTATCTGCCGCTGCTGCGCAAGGTGGTTACGGCGGTGATCGCGCTGATCGGCTTCGTCGCGCTGCTCGAGGTCTGGGGCGTCGACGCCATCGTCTGGTTCTATGGCGGCCAGATCGGCAGCCGCCTGATCTCGGCGCTGGTGACGATCGGGATTGCCGCGTTTGCCGCGGCCGTGATCTGGGAGGTCGCCAATGCGCTGATGGACCGGCAGATCGAATCGCTGTCGCGCGAGGGGCATTTTGCCCGCGCCGCGCGCCTGCGCACCTTCCAGCCGATGCTGCGCACCGCGCTGTTCTGCATCATCGTCACGGTGGTCGGGCTCACGGCGCTCAGCGAGATCGGCGTCAATGTCGCGCCGCTGCTCGCCGGCGCCGGCATCGTCGGCATCGCGATCGGCTTCGGTTCGCAGAAGCTGGTTCAGGACCTGATCACCGGGCTGTTCCTGCTGATCGAGAACACTGTGCAGGTCGGCGACAACGTCACGGTGTCGGGCCTCTCGGGCGTGGTCGAGAATGTCTCGATCCGCACCATGCGGCTGCGTGCCGGCGACGGCTCGGTGCATGTGGTGCCGTTCAGCGCGGTGACCACGATCACCAATGCCAGCCGCGGCGCCGGCAATGCCGCGGTCAGCGTCAACGTGTCCTACAAGGAGGACACCGACCGCGCCGGCGAGGTGCTGAAGGACATCGTCGCCGGGATGCGTCAGGAGGCGGCGTATCGCGCGCTGATCCGCGGCGATCTCGAATTGTGGGGCGTCGACAAGGTCGACGGCTCGGTCGTGACCATCGTCGGCCAGATCCGCTGCACCGATGGCGGCCGCTGGTCGGTGCAGCGCGAGTTCAACCGCCGCATGAAGCGGCGCTTCCAGGAAGAGGGCATCGAGATCGCCTCGATGGGCCAGACCATTTTGATGCAGCTTCCGGCACCCTCCGAGCCGGACACCAGCGCGCTGCCGCGCCGCGCCGCGGGCTGATTTGCGACACCGCGTTCCGTCTCATCGTTGCGACACCGTCTCGCGACGATGAGACGGCAAGGGCCTCGCTGAGCCCGAGGCATGGCTCATACTTGGCCGAAAACGCCGTCTTTCCTCCTCCTCTCCTGCGATTTCCGCGCTGGCACAGCGCTTGCTCAACGCATCTTTCGAATGCGCGGCAAGACGCATTGCATGACTGAACCGCAAAGCCAGAAGGAAGGAAATGCACATGGAGCTTGGCTACTTCACCATGCCCTCGCACCCGCCGGAGTGCGGATTGAAGGAGGGCCACGACTGGGACCTGCAGACGCTGCGCTGGCTCGACGAGCTCGGCTATCAGGAGGCCTGGATCGGCGAGCATCACACCGCACCCTGGGAGCCGCACCCGTCGCCCGACCTCTTGGTCGCGCAGGCGCTGCTGCAGACCAAGAATCTGCGCATCGGCCCCGGCGGCTTCCTGCTGCCGTATCATCACCCGGCCGAGCTCGCCAACCGCGTCGCGATGCTCGACCATCTCTCGAACGGACGGCTCAATTTCGGCGTCGCGGCCTCCGGCCTGCCGAGCGACTGGGCGATGTTCAATGTCGACGGCATGTCGGGCCAGAACCGCGACATGACTCGCGAGGCGCTCGAGATCATCCTGAAGATGTGGTCCGAGCCGGGCCCGTGGACGCACAAGGGTAAATTCTGGACGGTGAGCAAGCCGGACACGATGTTCGATTTCCTCAAGCCTCATATCAAGCCGCTGCAGGGACCGCATCCGCCGATCGGCGTCGCGGGGCTGTCGAAGAACTCGGACACGCTGAAGCTCGCGGGCGAGCGCGGCTTCATTCCGATGAGCCTCAACCTCAACCCGGCCTATGTCGGCAGCCATTGGGACTCAGTGGAAGCCGGAGCGGCCAAGACCGGCCGCAAGCCGAGCCGCAAGGACTGGCGGCTGGTGCGCGAGGTGTTCGTCGCCGACACCGACGAGGAGGCGTGGAGGCTGTCGACCGGCGACATGATGGGCCGGATGATGGGCGAGTACTTCCTTCCGCTGCTCGGCCATTTCGGCTTCAAGGACTATCTGAAGCATGCGCCCGACGTGCCCGACAGCGACGTCACCGTCGAATATTGCGCGCGCCGGAATTGGATCGTCGGCTCGCCGGCGACCGTCACCGAGAAGATCGAGAAGATCTACCAGGAGGTCGGCGGCTTCGGCGTGCTCTGCGTGTTCGGCTTCGACTACAAGCACAAGCCGGAGGCCTGGCGGCACTCGCTGGAGCTGCTCAAGAACGAGGTGATGCCGCGGCTCAAGCATCTCGGCGCCGAGTTCGAGAAGGCTGCATGACAGCTGCGCGGGGTGCGGGGCTTGCCTCGCACCCCGCGTCGCATATCTTGAAGGGGATTCTATCGGTTCAGGGTCAGGGCATGACGGTCGACGCACAGAGTTTCAAGCAGGCGATGCGCCATTGCGCGGGCGCGGTGGCGCTGGTGACGGTCGGCCGCGAGCCGGGCCAGCGCACCGGCCTGACGGTGACCTCGGCCTGCTCGCTCTCGGACAATCCGCCCTCGGTCCTGGTCTGCGTTAACCGTAACGCTAGCGCGCATACAAGGATCCGCGAAGAGCGCCATTTCGTCATCAACTTCCTGAACGAAGACCACGCGATGCTGGCGCTGACCTTCTCCGGCCAGAAGGGCGTCAACGGCGATGACCGCTTTGCGTTCGGCCGCTGGACCACGGGCGCGACCGGCGCCCCGGTGCTGGAGGATGCCGTCGCGGCGTTCGACTGCGTGCTGACGCAGGAGCTCGAGACCAAAACCCATTCGGTCTTCATCGGCGAAGTCCAGCATGTGCGCGCCGTGACCACGGTCGATCCGCTGATCTATCTACGCTCTGGTTTCCAGAGCGTGCGCAACATCCACGACCCCGTCGTGCTCGGCGATCTCGACGCGCGCCGCGTGAGCTGGAACGAGTTTTCCTGATCGATTGACGGAGTCGGCGATCGGTTGGATTGCGACGATACTATCGCCGCTCTTCCGTGTTTTCGCCGCGTCGGACGCGAGCCGCCCTCCGATAGTCAATCAGCATCGCTGACCAATCCTGATCAAATCGACGCGCGCATCATATGCGCAAGTGGCATGCTATAAGCGCCGTCGCGCGTGCAGGCGCGGTCGATGACGGCGTCGGTGCGCTCATCGCGGTTGCCGGCGGCAATGGGAAACACAGGCGCGTTCCAGGATCTCTCGTCAACAAGGGAGGATCAATCATGAAGATCGTTGTGATCGGCGGCACCGGACTGATCGGGTCCAGGACCGTTACCATTCTGCGCCAGCGCGGCCATGACGTCGTCGCCGCCTCGCCGAAGGGTGGCGTCAACACCATCACCGGCGAGGGGCTCAACCAGGCGCTGGCCGGCGCGGCCGTGGTGATTGACCTCGCCAATTCGCCATCGTTCGAGAACAAGGCGGTGATGGAATTCTTCGAGACCTCCGGCCGCAACCTTCTGGCTGCGGAGAAGCCGGCCGGTGTCCGGCATCATGTCGCGCTCTCGATCGTCGGCACCGACCGGACGCCCGAAAACGGCTACTTCCGCGCCAAGGTGGCCCAGGAGAAGCTGATCGAGGCCTCCGGTATTCCCTACACCATCATCCGCGCGACGCAGTTCATGGAATTCGTCGGGGCGATCGCCGATGCGGGTGGAGATGGCAAGGCGGTCAGGCTGTCACCCGGCCTGTTCCAACCGATCGCGGCGGAGGACGTGTCGGCCATGGTGGCCGATGTGGCGCTCGAGGCCCCGCGCAACGGCATCGTTGAGATCGCTGGTCCGGACCGCGCACCGTTCAACGAAATCGTGGCCCGCTACCTGAAGGCCGTCGGCGACCCGCGCGAGGTGATCAGGGACCCTGACGCCCTCTATTGGGGCGGCCGGGTCGAAGAGCACTCGCTGGTGCCGCTGGGCGAGGCCCGTCTCGGCCGGATCGACCTGGACGAATGGCTGCGCCGCTCACGGCCGGGGGGCTGATCGTCCCCCGCGGCACGTGGCGGGATCAAATCTGGCCCGGGCACCGCATTTACGGCCCAATTTGCGGTCCATGGGGCATGGTGATTTGCCCGCGCTTGGCGTAAAGCAGCCGAAATCACAATCGCCACGCGCGGCCGTGCCGCCTGCCGGACCTCGCGGCTCGACGCTGCCTGGTGCGGCGTTCTGCGCCAACCAGGATTTCCCTTCTCGTGTCATTTTCGACCACAAGCCCGCCGCTCGCCCGGGCCCTCGCCGAGCGCAGCTACGATCAGCCGACCCCCGTTCAGGTCGCGGTGCTTGCTGACGAAGCCGTCGGCCGCGACCTCTTGGTTTCGGCTCAGACCGGCTCCGGCAAGACCGTCGCCTACGGGCTTGCGATCGCAACCGATCTGCTGGACGGCGCCGAGCGGTTCGAACGGGCGGCGGCGCCGCTGGCCCTGATCGTCGCGCCGACGCGCGAGCTTGCTTTGCAGGTCCACCGCGAGCTCGCATGGCTCTATCAATATGCCGATGGACGCGTCGTCTCCTGCGTTGGCGGCATGGATCCGCGCCGCGAGCAGCGCGAGCTTGCCGCCGGCGCGCATATCGTCGTCGGGACGCCCGGCCGGCTGTGCGACCATCTGCGCCGCGGCCACCTCGACACCTCGGAATTGAAGGCCGTCGTGCTCGACGAAGCCGACGAGATGCTCAATCTCGGGTTTCGCGAGGATATGGAGTTCATCCTCGAGGCCACGCCGGAGGCGCGGCGCACCTTGCTGTTCTCGGCGACGTTCCCGCGCGGCATCGTCGCGCTGGCGAAGCAGTATCAGCAGCAGGCGTTCCGGATCGAGGTCGCGGGCGACGAAGGTGGTCATGCTGACATCGACTATCGTGCGATCCGGATCGCGCCGGGGGATGTCGAGCACGCAGTCGTCAACGTGTTGCGCTTCTTCGACGCGCCGAGCGCGCTGGTGTTCTGCAACACGCGCGAAGCCGTCAGGCATTTGCAGTCGGCGCTGCTGGAGCGCGGGTTCTCCGTGGTCGCACTGTCGGGCGAATTGACCCAGAACGAGCGCACCCAGGCGCTGCAGGCGTTGCGCGACGGCCGCTCCCGCGTCTGCGTGGCGACCGACGTGGCGGCGCGCGGCATCGACCTGCCGAGCCTCGACCTCGTGATCCATGCGGATCTGCCCAATGACGCCGAGGTCATGCAGCATCGCTCGGGCCGCACCGGCCGTGCCGGCCGCAAGGGCGTCAGCGTCCTGCTGGTGCCGCCGGCGCGTCGACGGCGTGCGGAATTGCTGCTCAATCTGTCCGGCATCGATGCGGTCTGGGGCACCGCGCCGCAGCCGGATGAAATCCGCAAGCTCGATCACGAACGCATGCTGAAGGATGCGGTGCTCACCGAGGAGTCGAGCCCCGACGATCTGGTGCTGGCGCAGGCATTGCTCGCCGAGCGCTCGCCGGAGGAGATCGCCGCGGCGCTGGCGCGGCTCTATCGTGCGCGACTGCCTTCGCCCGAAGACATCAGCGATCCCGGCGAGAGCAAGGGCCGATCGCGCGACGATCGCGGCCGGGACGATCCGCGCAGTTCACGCGGTGATGACCGGCCCGCGAGAGCCCGATCGAAGAGCGGAACATCGTCGTCGCGCCACGGCATGGCGGAAGCCAGCGTCTGGTTCCGGGCGGCGATCGGACGAAAGAAGAATGCGGAAGCGCGCTGGCTGTTGCCGATGATCTGCCGTCGCGGCGGCATCGACAAGCGCGACATCGGCGCCATCAGGATCATGGACACCACCACCGAGTTTGAGATTTCGGAGCGGGTCGCCGAATCCTTCGCTGTCAAGGTCCAGCGTCCGGACAAGGAAGACAGCATCCGCATCGAGCCGCTCACCGGCGCGCCGCAAGGGCAGGCGGCGTCCGACAAGCGATCACACGCGCCCCGGCGCGAGGCCGTCGACGCGGATGGCGGTGCGCGTCACGGTGACGAGGCGCGCGATGCGGCCGGTCCAAAGCACCGCGGCAAGCTTTATCGCGACAGCGGCGCGAAGTTCGGCGGTGAGCCGGCGTCGGGCAAGAAAAAGAAGCATAAGGACAAATCCGGCCACGCGGGACCGCCGCCGCGGGTAACTGCGTGGCCTGCGAAAGGCGCACCCGGAAAGAAGCCAAAGAAAAAGCACCGCGGCTGATCTGCCGCCGTGACGCGTGCGATGAAGCGATCGCGCGCGTCCCGCAACTTCTATTTCAGCCACACCATCAGCGGGACCGGCGCGCGCCCTGCGCACGACAGCGTTCCCTCATAGGCATGCGCCTTGCGGGCGCTGTACGTACAGGGCGCGCCGTCCAGCACCAGCTCCGCCGTCACCTGCGAATCCGGCCCCGCGAGTTGCAGCCGGATCTCTCCGGCCCGTTCTTCCGGTCCGTCCTGGGTGCAGATCCCGACATGCTTCATCTTCAGCGGTCCGGAGAATTGCTTTCGTGCGCCCGGCTCGCTTTCGGTGAGATGCCCGGTCAGCTCCCATTCGCCGAGCACGCCGGCCTGACCGAGAATCTCCATCGCGCCGAGCGGCGGCACATGGCACAGTGATAGTCCGACGGCGCCGAGCAGCGCCGCCGCACCGTTGCGCCATCCATTGTTGCGCGATGGTATCCGCAGCATCAGAGCTTGCTTCCGGTTGTCTGGCGCAATTCGATCAGCTCCGGCCTCGATACGTCGGAATCCGCGGTGAGCCGGGCGATCTGCACCGCGCATTCCTGGGTCTTGGCCTGATCGCCGGACGCCTTGGCGCTCTTGATCATGCCGAGATAGGCCGCCAGCCGATTGGGCTCCTTCTTGAGCACGGCCTCGTAGGTGGCAAGCGCCTCCTTCGCCCTGCCGCGATCGAGCAGCATTGCCGCGTAGAGCTCGCGCGCCGGCGCCAGCGGTCCGGGGGTGACGGGATGCTTTTCGGTCTTGTCTTCCGCTTCTGCTGCGGCATTCATCGCGCTGAGCGCCTCGTCGAATTTGCCTTCGGCGTACAGCACCCAAGCGCTCGCGATCTGCTGCTGGATGTCGACGATGTTGGACCAGTACGCGTCCTTTGCGTCCTTCAACTTGTCGCGCAGCTCGACGAGCTTCGCGATATCGGCCTTGGCGGCCGCCGGATCACCGGAGCGCGCGGCGCCGACCGCGCGGGCAAAATAGGTGATGGCGTCAGCATAGGCGTACTTGGTCGGACGCACCTCAAGCGCAGCAGCTCCCTTCCAGTCGCCGCGCTCGAACACATAGCGGGCCTGGCTTGCCGCCACCGCGTAGGGGCCGGCGAACCGATCCTGTTTGAACTCGAGCTTGCCGAGTTCGTCGACCACCGCGCGTGCCTCCTTGTCCTGGCCGAGCTGCAGATAGGCATAGACCAGATAGTCCATCGCGTGGGCCTGGTCCTGCAGTTCGCCGTCTTCCTTGGCGATGCGCGCGGACTCCTTGTTCGAGGCGATCGATTCCTTCCAGTAGCCGACGCGCGTGAAGATGTGTGACGGCATATGCTGGGCATGCGGCGCGCGTTCGGCGATCTTGGCATAGCGCATCGCCGCGTCGAGGCCCTTCTCCGCCAGCGTCGGATAGTCGTAGAGATGGATCAGATAATGCGCGATGCCCGGGTGCTCGGGCTGGCGCTTGAAGATCGGCTCGAGCAGTGCCGCGCCCTTCAGCTGGTTGGCATAGGTCTTGTCGGTGGGGGACGCCGCGACATTGAGCGTGATCGCATAGGCGATCTGGGCCTCGTCATCGTCGGCATAGTGGGTCGCGACCTGCTCTTCGGCGGCGAGGAATCGCTGCACGCGGGTGCGGTGATCGACCTTGTCATAGTCGACATACATCGCGGCGATCGCATTGATGTATTCTTGCTCGCGCGGCGTCTGCGCACCTAGCGCCTGGCCTTTCTTCACGGCCGCGAGGCCGAGCGGCAGGTTCTCCGGTGGTGGCGGTCCGTGCGGATTGTAGAGATAGCTGAGCGCGATGCCCCAATAGGCGATGGCGCATTGCGGGTCGGCCTCGAGCACCTCCTCGAAGGTGCGGCGCGATGCGCTGTACCAGAACGAATGCTGATACAGCATGGCGCGATCGAACAGCTCCTGCGCCTCCGGCTTGCAGGATGTCGCAAAATGCACTTTGCCCAATCGTTGGTCTTCAGAATGTGAGGCAGCAGGCTGCGAAATGGTCGCGGCAACCAGGCCAACGACCACAGCGAGGGGAAACCGTGTCATAGGACCCGCTCCGTGGCGTTGCATGAAAGCTGCAGGATATCACCTTTCCCGGCAAGGCGATATCGCGCCATGAGGGCCCCGGTCCGCGGGAACATTGCTCGAATGAAATATTTGGTTAGCCGTCGAAAGCGATCTTCAACGCCTTGATCTTCCGATACAGCGTGGCGCGGCTGAGCCCGAGCGCCTTCGCGGCCTCGGTCACGCGACCGCCGCTGGTGCGCAGCGCCTCCACGATCACCGCGCGCTCGCTTCCCGCATGATCCGCCTCGGCGCTCCGTGCGCTGAACGGCGGCAAATCGAGATCGGCTTCGGTGATGACGCCGCCTTCGGCGGTGGCGCCGGCGAGCCGCAGCACATGGCGGAGCTGGCGCATGTTGCCGGGGAACGGATAGGCCATCAGCTGCACCCAGGCGTCAGGCGCGATGCGGCAGTGCGGCGCCTCCTCGTCGGCGATCTGCGCGATGACATCGCGCCTGTCGGCACGCTCGCGCAACGCCGGCAGCCGGACTTCCATGCCGCGCAGCCGGTAATACAGATCGGAGCGGAAGCTGCCGTCTTCGGCCATCAGCGCCAGATCGCGATGGGTGGCGCTGATCAGGCGGATGTCGACCGCAACCGGCTTCAGCGCGCCAAGCGGCCAGACCTCGCGATTTTCCAGCACGCGCAGCAGCCGCGTCTGCAACGACAGCGGCATGTCGCCGATCTCGTCGAGGAACAGCGTGCCGCCGCTGGCCTGCACGATCAGTCCCTTCGATCCTTCGCGCCGCGCGCCGGTGAAGGCGCCGGCCTCGTAGCCGAACAGCTCGGCGTCGATCAGGCTCTCCGGCATTGCCGCGCAGTTCAGCGCGACATAGTTGCGGGCGCGACTGCTGGCGGCGTGGATGGCGCGCGCGAACACGTCCTTGCCGGCGCCGGTCTCGCCACGCAGCAGGATCGGCAGATCGAGATTGCCGACCGTCATCAGCCGCTTCACGCCTCTGATCAGCACGGGATCGCGGCCGGCAAGCTTGTGCAGCCCGCTGAACTGCCCGGCCGGTTTTTCACGCGGCTGTGTCGGCGGAGGCCGCAGCGAACGCGCCCGCGCCGGCGGCGCCAGGTGGCCGCGTCCCCATGGCGTGCCGTCGGCCCGGCGCAAGGTGACGGACTCGTCCGCGGCGCGTGTCGCGCGATCGTCGAGCTGGATCAGATGCGACAAATCGATGCCGTCGTCGATCATGGCATCGGTCAATCCAAACACGCCGCGCGCGGTGCGGCAGGCGCCGACCACGCGACGGTCGTCGTCATAGGCGAGCATGCCGTGGCCATCGCCGGGCAGGGTCGCGATCCAGGAAGCGCGGTAGCGCCGGCGGAAGAACGACTGCTCGATCCGCCGCGTCGCCTCCGTGGTGACGGCGAGCGCCAGCTCATGCGCGCTGCGGCCGAGATCGCTGCGGCATGAAGAGATGTTGACGGCGCCGGCGAGGCGCCCGGCATGATCGAACAGCGGCGACACCGCGCAGGTGAACATGTGCCACTGCTCGCGGAAATGCTCGTCGCCATGCACGAGGATCGGCCGCTGCTCGGCGAGCGCGGTGCCGAGCCCGTTGGTGCCTTCGAACGTCTCGGCGAAGTTCGAGCCGGTGTAGATCTTCCATTCCAGGAACATCCGCGCGTAGTCGCCCTCGGGCAGCCGGCTCACCAGCATGGTGGCGTTGGGATCGGCGAGGTTGACGCAGTAGCCGCTATCGTGGAGCACGCGGGCGAGGTCCTCGATCTCCGGGATCGCGACCTGGATCAGGTCCTCCATCGGTTCGGCGATGTGCCGGACCTCGGCTTCGGTGAGGGTCTGCGGCGGCCCGCGCCGGGCCGGGTCGAGGTTGTGATTGACCAGGCAGCGCCGCCAGGACGCGGCAATCCGCGTCTCGGTGTCGACGCCGGCCGCCTGATTGGCCGCCGATAAAACACGGGCGACGTGATTTGAGGCCGAAAGATTGGCCATCCAGAGGTCTCCACCCTGTATTTTTGCCAAAGTCTGGCACCCCGCGGCCGAATGTCAATTGGCCGGCGGGGTCGCGGGGAGGGACCTTGGGTGGAGGATCGCGGTACCGGACGCGGCTCAGTCCGCAGGCTGCGCCTCGGGAAATTTCCAGCTGCCGTCGAGGATCTCGGCGCGCGGTTGGAACAGCCGGACGGTGTAATTCCATCCCGGCGTGATCGGCAGGCAGTTGGCGACCTTGCCGTCGCAGCCGCCGAACTGGATGGTGACCGCGCCATCGGAGGCTTGCTTTGCGGTGATGCTGTTCACCGCATAGGCATTGGCCGGGTTCGGTTGCAGGTAGCCTTCACTGTTGTAGACGGTGAGCGACCAGAAACCATCGACCGGGATATCCCTGACCGTCAGCCGGTAGATGGTGCCGCCGTCATTGCGCGCGGGCGTGATCGGAAGATAAAGCGCATCCTGCTCCGGATTGCCGCCCCACAACATCGCGCTTCCGATCAGGTGTCGCACCGGATCGACCTGATGCGCGTCGGCGCCGAACATCCGCCGCGTATCGGAGACCGTGGCGCCAAGCTGCAACAGTGCGGCTTTCACCGTCTTCAGGCTTGCCGCATCCCAGTTCGGGATCTCGAATGCGCCGGGCCGGTCCTGGCTGGCCTTGACCGCGTCCTGCAGGGCGTGAACCTGCCGGACCTCCTCGGCGTTCGCAAAATCGACCTGGAAGCGGACGACCGCAACGGCGTAGCGCGTGCCGACCGCGTCGCGGGTCAGGGTGTGGCGACCGGCGCCGTAATGGACCGCAAGGGTGTACTGGTCTTCATTGACGATTTGCATCGCCATGAAACGCTTGGCGCCGCCGGGTAGCTCGATTGTCACCGGTCCGGCATCGAGATCGAAGACCGCAAGCGAATAAAGCGTGTCGCGGTTGGGACGGACGATGCCCTGCTGGACCGGAGCAGCAAGCTCGCGGCCATGACGGAATTTTCCGAAGCCGCCACTGCCGGCCACCCCGGCGAAATAGGTATCGGTCTGGGCGCGGTTGTAGGTGTCGATGGTGACGCGCTGCGGGGCCGATGGGGGTGTTTGTGCGGACGCGATGGTTCCCGCCAATGCAAATGACATGGCTGCCAGGATGCTCGTTTTCATAGGCGCTCCGGATGAGGTCCTCTCCGTGCGAGCTGGTAGTCTGTCCAAATACGAAAATAAATGACCACGATTGGCAGATATCCTACCGAATATGGTAGGAGTGCCGGATGGATCTCAACGCCGTCAGGATGTTTGTTGCGGTTGTGCAGGCGGGCAGCCTGTCCGCGGCGGCCACGCGCCTTGCAATGCCGCTGCCGACATTGAGCCGCCGCATCCGCGATCTCGAACGGCAGCTCAAGGTCCAGTTGCTTGAGCGCTCGGTCCGCGGCGCCAGGCTCACCGATGCCGGCGCAAGGCTTTACGAACACGCCGGCCGCGGCATCGAGACGCTGCTCGAGGCCGAGCAGGTGATCGTGAACGACCAGGCCCATCTGAAGGGACGCCTGCGGCTGTCATTGCCGCCGACGTTCGAGCCGTGGTGGGAGTTGCTGGCCGCGTTCCAGCGGCGCTATCCCGATATCGAGATTTACCTCTACACGACCGAGCGTCGCGTGGACCTGGTCGAGGACGGCATCGATGTCGCGCTTCGTGTCGGCGCGATCGTTCACGAGGCCATGGTGGCGCGACACCTGCTCTCGTCCCGCAATATCCTCGTGGCCAGCCCGCAACTGGTGAAGCGCCTCGGCGTGCCAAAACATCCGGATGCGCTGCATGATCTGCCATGCGCGACGTGGGCCTCGCGCATCGATGAGCAGGCGCGCTGGGACTTGGCCGGGCATGTCGTCGAGCCCAGGGCGGTGCTGGCCACCAACGACTACGAGCATTTGTGCAGGCGCGCGCTGCGTGGCGATGTGGTCACCGAGCTGCCGCCCTTCCTTGCGGCGGCGCCGATCCGGGAGAAGCGCCTGGTCCGATTGCTGCCGCAGCATCCGCTGCCGGAGTGGTCGCTCAACCTGGTCTATCCGCCGCACCGTCACCAATCGACCATCGTCAGGACCTATTTGGATTTTTGCCAGGGCTTTCTGCCGAAGATCGTGCAGGCGTGCACGGTTTGAGTGGAAGTCGTAAGCTGCTTCGTAGGGTGGATTAGCCGAAGGCGTAATCCACCGCTCCGCGTCCAACGCAGAACGGCGGATTACGCTTCGCTAATCCGCCCTACAGAGCTACTTCACCTCGCCGGTCGTGAGCAGCACGAAGGAGCGGCCCGTCACCTTGTAGGTGCTGTCGAACGCGAATTGCGCGCCCGCCGCTTGCTCCGGCGCGCTGGTATCGAGCAGCAGCGACCAGTGCGCGCCGGCGGATGTCGTCGGTAGCTTGAAGTCGACCTCGCCCTCATAGCTGTTGAGGATGACAAGCACGGTGTCGTCCTCGCCCTCGCGTGCGGTCGCGGTCTTGCGCGCGCGGCCGTCGAGCAGCGCGGCAAAGCATTTGATCCAGCCGGTGGTCCAATCGGCCCGCGTCATCTCGACGCCCGACGTGCTGATCCAGACCACGTCGCGGATGTTGAGCTCTGCGTCGCGATCGCCGGAGAGGAAGCGGCTGCGGCGCAGGATCGGGTAATCGCGCCGCAGCTTGATCATCCGCTTGGTGAAGGCGAGCTGCTTGTTCGCGTCGTCGGACAAATTCCAGTCGAACCAGGAGATGTCGTTGTCCTGGCAATAGGCGTTGTTGTTGCCGCGCTGGGTGCGGCCGAACTCGTCGCCGCCGAGCAGCATCGGCGTGCCCTGCGAGGCCAGCAGGGTCGCCAGCAAGTTGCGCTTTTGGCGCTCGCGCAAGACGAGAATGTCGGGATTGTCGGTCGGGCCCTCGGCGCCGCAATTCCAGGAATGGTTGTCGGACGAGCCGTCGTTGTTGTTCTCGCCGTTGGCCTCGTTGTGCTTAAAGTTGTAGCTCGCCCAGTCGTTCAGCGTGAAGCCGTCATGGGCGGTGATGAAGTTGACGCTGGCCCAGGTGCGGCGCCCCTCGCGGTTGAACACGTCGTGCGAGCCGAGTAGCCGCGGCGCCAGCGCGCCGGGCGTGGCCTCGCCGCGCCAGAAGTCGCGCACAATGTTGCGGTACTTGTCGTTCCATTCCGCCCAGCCCGCCGGAAAGCCGCCGACCTGGTAGCCGCCGGGACCGCAGTCCCAGGGTTCGGCGATCAGCTTGACGGTCGCGAGCAGCGGGTCCTGGTTGACAGCCTTCAGGAAGCCGGACTGCTCGTCGAAGCCGTAGACCTCGCGCGCCAGGATGGTGCCGAGGTCGAAGCGGAAGCCGTCGACATGCATGTGGCCAGCCCAGTAGCGCAGGCTGTCCATCACCAGCTGGATCACCCGCGGATGCGACAGGTTCACCGTGTTGCCGGTGCCGGTGTCGTTGATGTAGTAGCGCCGCTTGTCGGGCAACAGCCGGTAGTAGCTCGCATTGTCGATGCCCTTGAACGACAGCGTCGGACCGCGCTCGTTGCCTTCGGCGGTATGGTTGTAGACGACGTCGAGGATCACCTCGAGGCCGGCGCCGTGCAGCCGCGCCACCATCTCCTTGAACTCGCGCAGGCTGTTCGGTACGTCGGCGGCATAGCGCGGGTCCGGCGCGAAGAAGCCGATGGTGTTGTAGCCCCAGTAATTGGTGAGGTGCTTGTCCAGCAGATTGCTGTCGTTGACGAAGGAATGCACCGGCAATAGCTCGATCGAGGTGATGCCGAGCGCCTTCAGATGATCGATCGCGGCGTTCGATCCGAGGCCGGCATAGGTGCCGCGCAGGTTCTCGGGGATGCCGGGATGCTGCTTGGTAAAGCCCTTGACGTGGGTCTCGTAGACGACGGTCTCGTCCCAGTGGGCTTCCTGCCGTTGCGGCTCCTGGGCCCAGTCGAAATTGGGATCGCACACGACGCATTTCGGCATGAACGGCGCGCTGTCGCGCTCGTCGAACGTCAGATCGTCGCCGCTTTCCACCTTGTAGCCGAACACCGCCGGATTCCATGTCAGGCTGCCGGCGTGGGCGCGCGCATAGGGATCGAGCAGCAGCTTGTTCGGATTGAAGCGGTGGCCGCCGTCGGGCTGGTAGGGACCCGAGACGCGATAGCCGTAAAGCGTCCCCGGCTGCACGCCGTTGATGAAGCCGTGAAACACCTGGTCGGTATATTCGGGCAGCTCGAGGCGATGGGTCTCGCGCTCGCCGTCGAACAGGCAGACCTCGACCTTGCTGGCATTGGCGGAGAACACCGCGAAGTTGGTGCCGCGGCCGCTCCAATGCGCGCCCAGCGGATAGGGCAGGCCTTCCTCGACCACGAAATCGGACATCGCGTCCCCCAAACCATCAAATCAATCTGCAACAAACGCCGCCGCGCGGAAAACGTTGCATTGGTTATTTTAGTGGCATCGCGCGCGGTTCGTATGACGCCATCGTCATTCCGGGCTCTCGCTTCGCGATGCCCCCGGGTGCCCAATTGCGCACCGTGTCGTGAGAATGCGGAGCTGTGTCTTCAACCACGCTGTCATCGCCGGGCTTGACCGGGCGATCCAGTACGCCGAGGCCCATCCGCTCAAACACGACTGTCTCTGGAATACTGGATCACCCGCTTTCGCGGGTGATGACATCGGAAAGGCTGTTTCACATTGAATCAGACTGACACCGTCGTCCCGGCGAAGGCCGGGACCCATAACCCCAGATATCAGTTGGTTGGCGATGCTGGGGCCGCAGCCCGCTTCAACAGTTCACCCTGTGGTAATGGGTCCCGGCCTTCGCCGGGACGACAGCGGAGGGCTTGTTGAGTGCAATGCTAAATCAACCGCATGCCCTTGAAGCTCGTATGCCCGTTCTTGCCGACAATGATGTGATCGTGCACCGCGATGCCGAGCGGCTTTGCGATATCGACGATCGCTTTGGTCATCTGGATGTCGGCCTGCGACGGCGTCGGGTCGCCGCTCGGATGATTGTGCACCAGGATCAGCGCGGTCGCCGACAATTCCAGCGCCCGCTTGATCACCTCGCGCGGATAGACCGGGGTGTGATCGACGGTGCCGGTCTGCTGCACCTCGTCGGCGATCAGCTGGTTGCGCTTGTCGAGGAACAGCAGGCGGAATTGCTCCTTTTCGGCAAACGCCATGCCGGTGCGGCAATAGTCGATGACGTCGTTCCAGGACGACAGCGCGATGTTGCGCCTGATCTCGCCCTTGGCGATCCGGCCGGCGGCTGCCGCCAGCAGCTTGAGCTGGTTGATCGAGGCGTCCTTGATGCCCTCGACCTCGCGCAACCGCGCCACCGGCGCGTGCACGACTTCGGCGAAGGAGCCGAACTTCTTCAGCAGCGCCTTGGCCAATGGCTTGGTGTCGCGGCGCGGAATGGCGGCGAACAGCGCCATCTCAAGCAGCTCATAGTCGGTTAGCGCGTCGGGGCCGGCCGCATGGAAACGCTCGCGCAGCCGTTCGCGATGGCCATGATAATGCGGCATCTCGTCGGGCTGGTCGGTGCTGTCACTGGCTTTGGCGGGCATCGGCCACAACCATGCCGTGCCTGCCGGGTTTTGCAAGGGGCGATGCAACCCACGGTCATCGCCCGGCTCGACCGGGCGATCCAGTACGCCGCGGCTTCTCGATTCAAGCGGTGGCGTCTCTGGAATACTGGATCACCCGCTTTCGCGGGTGATGACACCGCAAATGGGTCCTGGCTTTTGCCAGAACGACGATCGTGTGTGAGGCGCCCACTTCCCCGGTTTGCCACGATGCGACGGGCGAATTACCGTTCGCTGCAACGGTTCGAGATCGAAAAGGGGGAGGACGGCGTGACGTCATTCAAGGTGATCCGCGCGCGCGCCGAGAAGCGCAAGGGCGGGCCGAAGGCACTGGAGAAATTGCTGCGGCCGCCGGCGGGCGCCAAGGTGCTGGCAAAGCTCGGCGACGACCGCGTGCTGGCCGAGATGACCAGGCGCGTGTTCTGCGCAGGCTTTGCCTGGAGCGTGATCGACGCCAAGTGGGAGGGTTTCGAGCAGGCGTTCCTCGGCTTTGAGCCCGCCAAGCTCGCCTTCAAATCAGATGAATTCTGGGAGAAGCTGACCAGCGACACGAGGATCGTGCGCAACGGCGCCAAGATCATGTCAGTGCGCGACAATGGCCGCTTCGTGCAGGAGATCGCGCGCGAGCACGGCAGCTTCGGCAAATTCCTCGCGGCATGGCCGTCGTCGGATGAGGTCGGGTTGCTTGATCTGCTGACCAAGCGCGGCAGCCGGCTCGGCGGCAACACCGGGCAGATGCTGCTGCGCTTTCTCGGCTGGGACGGCTTCGTCACCTCGCGCGACGTCGTCGCCTGCCTGCGCGATGCCGGCCTCGATATTGCCGAGGAGGTCAAGTCGAAGCGCGATCTCGCCAAGGTGCAGGCGCAGTTCAACGCCTGGGCGGAGGAGACCGGGTTGTCCTATCTGCATTTGTCGCGGATCTGCGCGATGTCGATCGGCGAGAACCACACGCCCGAGGAGATCGTCGAGCGGACGCGAAGCGATTATTGACCTTGTCGAGGATGGCCCCGGTTACACCTGAACCCAGGGCTTCTCGCCATGGCGCTCGGACAGCGTGAAGATCTCGACGCCGTCGGCGGTGACGCCGACCGAGTGCTCGAACTGCGCCGACAGCGAACGGTCGCGGGTCACCGCGGTCCAGCCGTCGGACAGGATCTTCACATGCGGCTTGCCGAGATTGATCATCGGCTCGATGGTGAAGAACATGCCGGGCCTCAACGGCACGCCCTCGCCGGGGCGGCCGATATGGATGATGTTCGGCTCGTCGTGGAACAGGCGGCCGAGGCCATGGCCGCAGAAGTCGCGCACCACGCTCATGCCTTGCGGTTCGACATAGCTCTGGATGGCGTGACCGATATCGCCGGTAGTGGCGCCGGGCTTCACCGCCGCGATGCCGCGCATCATCGCCTCATAGGTCACCTCGATCAGCCGCTCGGCCTTCCGCGCGATGGCGCCGATCGCATACATCCGGCTGGAATCGCCGTACCAGCCGTCGACGATGAAGGTGACGTCGACATTGACGATGTCGCCTTCCTTTAGCGGACGATCGCCCGGCATGCCGTGGCAGACCACGTGATTGATCGAGGTGCAGGTCGAGTAGCGATAGCCGCGATACATCAGCGTCGCCGGATAGGCACCGTGGTCGAAGGCGAACTTGCGGACGAAGTCGTCGATATCGGAGGTCGGGACGCCTGGCTTGACGAGGTCGGTCAGCGCATCGAGGCATTTCGACACCAACGCACCGGCCTTGCGCATGCCGGCAAAGCCGCTCTGCCCGTGCAGCTTGATCTGGCCGGTCTTGCGAAGCGAGGTGTCGGTGGCGTCGATATAGCTCATGGGCGGGCTGTTTCTGCAGGCAAGGGGCTGATTTCAGGCTCTAATTTAATGATCGGCGCGCCCGGTGCAAGCCAAGGTTAGGCATGGGGACAATTCCCAAACAGCTTGATTTTGCGGCCCAATCCGGAACAGCGGCAGCCGGTCCTCCGAAAAAACTGTGCGCAAACGCTAGAGCCCTTTCCGTTCCGATGGAATCGGAACGGAGCTCTAGATTCTTGTTTTGACGCGTTTTCTTTACGCGAACCGGTATCCATTTCGCTCGAAAACGCTCTAGCTGGAGACCTCGACCACGCTCTCGACCGGCAGCGCGCCGCCGCGGATCCGGAGTTCCCGCACCGGATAGGGCACCCTGATGCCCTGCTGCTTGAAGGCGTCCCACAGTGCCAGCATGACGTCGCTCTTCACATTGTCCATGCCGTCGGGATCGGCGATCCAGAAGGTCAGAGAGAACTTCATGCCGAGCTCGGCGAATTCGGTCAGGATGCAGTTCGGCGGCTTGCCCTTGAGCGCGCGGGCGTGGGCCGCGGCGGTCTCGATCGCGAGCTTGCAGACCAGTCTCGGATCGGCGTCGTAATTGGCGGCGAAGGCGATCTTCACCAGCGTATTCTTGTCGGTATAGGTCCAGTTGGTGACCTTCTGCGTCACCAAATCCTCGTTCGGGATCAGGAACTCGCGGCCGTCGCCGGCGGCGACCGAGATGTAGCGGGTTTTCATCGCGCTGATGCGGCCCTGGCTGTCGCCGATGGTGACGAGGTCGCCCGGCTTCACCGATTTGTCGACCAGCAGAATGATCCCCGAGATGAAGTTGGCGACAATCTTTTGGAGGCCGAAACCGATGCCGACGCCGACGGCGCCGGAAAGCACCGCCAGAGCCGACAAGTTGATCCCGACGGCACTCAAGGCAATGGCGACCGCGACCACCATTAGGCCGATGCGAATGATCTTGACCAACAACACCTGGATCGACGGGGTCAGATCGGTCGAGCGGGTGATCTGGCCGTCGATGAAATTGCTGGCGATATTGCTCAGCCACAACGCTAGGATCAGCACCGCGCCGGCCTTGATCAGCAGCAGCGGCGACAGCCGCAGACCGCCCATGACGACGGCGAACGAATCCAGCGTGTCGGCCGCCCAATCGAGCTGGCCGACGATGCTGAGCGCCGCAACCACCCAGGCTGCGATCGACACCGTCTTGACGATGAAGGCGTTGTCGATCACCGAGGTTACGAGGCGGATCACGAGCCAGGCCAGCGCCAGCTTGGCGGAGACCGCGATCAGGTAGCTGCGGCTCGGCCATGTGGCGTGCCACATCACGATGCGCGAGATCACCATCAGCACCGCGAACACGGCGGTCGAGGCGCTCGTCACCATCACGCGGGCAAAGTGCCGGAGCGGCAGCGGCCACCGGCTCGCCAGCGACGACAACTCGACCCGTGAGTGAATGGCGGTATCGGCCGCGTAGGCGAGGCCCGCGGCGGCGAGGATGATGCCGAACTGCAGATAGAACCAGGGCGAGGCGACCTCGGCGCCGACCGAGCGCGCGGCCATTTGGATCGATTCCAGGACGTCCTTCCAGCTCATGTCCATCGGCAAATTCTCAACTTGCAGTGCGGGTCAGGCAAATGTGATTCGAAGGTGTTGGGAGATTCCCACAACGGCGCGCGCGCGACCATCGATACACCACAGTGTCGAGGCGCATTAGAGCGTTTTCGAGCGAAGTGGTCACCGGTTCGCGTGAAGAAAACGCATCAGAACAAGAATCGAGAGCCCCGTTCCGATTTTGTCGGAACGGAAAAGGATCTCGGGGCAGCGGGACCGGGCACATTGCCGCCTATGGCAGAAATCGTTTGGCGTCCCGGTGTGTCGACGATAAGGATGCAATTGCAAGTATTTGAGACCCCCGAAGGCGCATGGCATCCCTCGACTCCGTCAGTATAGCGATCCTGCTCGGCGCGGTGCTGGTGATGGCCGGCATCCTTTCGAGCCTGCTGGCGTTGCGGTTCGGCGCCCCCTTGCTGCTGGTGTTCTTGCTGGTCGGCATGCTGGCGGGCGATTCCGGCCCCGGCAG
Source organism: Bradyrhizobium sp. 6(2017) (assembly GCF_011058295.2). Lineage (NCBI taxonomy): Bacteria > Pseudomonadati > Pseudomonadota > Alphaproteobacteria > Hyphomicrobiales > Nitrobacteraceae > Bradyrhizobium > Bradyrhizobium sp. 6(2017). The sequence continues at coordinate 1,020,660 of NZ_CP049289.2, forward strand.
GCTGCAGTTCGACGACGTCCGCACCACCTATCTGGTCGGCTCGGTGGCGCTGGCGCTGATCCTGTTCGACGGCGGCTTGAAGACGCGGTTTGCCAGCATCCGCACCGTGCTGGTGCCGTCGATGGTGCTGGCGACCGCCGGCGTGCTGCTGACCGCGCTGATCACGGCGCCGGTCGCCCGCTATGTGCTCGACCTCAACTGGACCGAGTCGCTGTTGGTGGGCGCCGTGGTGGCCTCGACCGACGCCGCGGCGGTGTTCCTGCTGGTGCACACCCAGGGCCTGCGCCTGCGGCCGCGCGTCGGCGCGACGCTGGAGGCGGAGTCCGGTACCAACGATCCGTTCGCGATCTTCCTCACTTTGATGCTGGTCGAGTTCATCTCGATCGGCCAGAGCTCCGCCTCGCACATCGCGATGGAGTTCGTCCAGGAAGCGGTGCTCGGCGCCATCATCGGGGTGATCGGCGGCCGGCTGGTGGTGCTGGCGTTGAACTATGTGGCGCTGCCGCAGGGCCTGCATGCGCCGTTCGTTACCACAGCGGCACTGGTGATCTTCGGCGGCTCGCAGATCGTGCATGCCTCGGGATTTCTCGCGGTCTATCTCGCCGGTATCATCATCGGCAACCGGCCGACCCGCGCGCATAATTCGGTGGTGACATTCCTCGACGCCGCGACCTGGCTGGCGCAGATCGTGATGTTCGTGCTGCTCGGCCTCCTGGTCTCGCCGCATCGCCTGCTCTCCAGCGCCGGCGGCGCGGTGCTGGTGGCGTTCGCGCTGATGCTGGTGGCGCGGCCGCTGGCGGTGCTGATCTGCCTTGCGCCGTTCAAGTTCAACTGGCGGGAAAAGATCTTCATCGCTTGGACCGGGCTGCGCGGCGCGGTCGCGATCTTCCTCGCCTCGATCCCGATGCTGGTCGGCCTGTCGAAGGCCTATCTGTACTTCGACGTCGCCTTCGTCGTCGTCATCATCTCGCTGTTGCTGCAGGGCTGGACGCTGGGACCGGCGGCACGGCGGCTGCATGTCGCGCTGCCGCGCGCCGAACGCGGCCCGCGTCGCGTCGAGCTCGACCTGCCCGGCCAGCTCGAGCAGCAGCTGGTCGGCTATCCGGTGCGGCCGAAGAGCCTGTATTTCCGCCGCGGGCTGATTCCGTCCTGGTCGAAGCCGACCTTGGTGATCCGCGACGAACGGATCCTGACGCCTGTCGAGGCCGATCCGGTCGCGCCTGGCGACTACATCTATCTGCTGGCGCCGCCGGAGCGCGCCGAGGCGCTCGACCGCTTCTTCGTCGACATGGCGCCATCGAGCACGCCCGATCCGCATCTGCTCGGCGACTTCATGGTCTCGGGCGAGCATACGCTGGGCGAGCTCGCCGAGATCTACGGCGTCAAGGTCGATGAGCACCAGGCCAAGCTGACGCTGGCGGATTATTTCGACATCAATCTCGACCGCGCGCCGAAGGAAGGCGCCGAGCTTGCGCTCGACGAGATCGTGCTGGTGGCGCGCAGCATCAGCGGCGGCCGCGTCAATGTCGTCGGCCTGCGGCTGCCGGAGGAAGAGGAGGAGGTCGCGCCGCAGACGCGGATGCAGACCGTGCGGCGCAAGCTCGCCGATATCTGGGCGTCGGTGGCGGGGGTCTGAGCGCTACTGCTTGCGCAGGAACTGCGAATCCGGCGCGAACTTCTTGATCATCTCGGACAGGCCGTCGTCGGCCGGCGGGCCGGGCGAGTCCGGGTTGGGCTCGTCCTTGAACTTCTGGCCGGAAATCTCGGCCAGCGCCGCGAGCAGTGTCTCATCGAGATCGTCCGCTGCTGTCTTTCCGGCTGGTCGCTTCGCGAGCGGTATGATGGCGGGCGGAGGTGGCAGCGGCGCCGGCGGAGCGGGCTTCGGCTGGTTGGGCGCGACGATTCGGGTCTCCGGTTCGGGCTTCGCCGCGATCGGCGCCGGTATCGGTGGAGGCTTGGGGGGATCCGCCCGCCTGGCGGCGGCCTGGCTGACGGCGGCGATCAATGATGCTTCGAGATCGGCGGGAGTCTCAGCCGTCATCGGCACCGGCGGCGGCGCGGCGGGCTTCGTGTCCCGGGGCGCGCGACCGAACAGCGGTTCCCGCTGGTTCGCCGTCGGCGGCCGGTTCTCGGTTGCCTTGCTGGGCTCCCTGCCGGGCTTGAAGAGACCCGCGCGTTCGGCGGCGAGCCTCGCGGAAGCCTCCTCGACCGTGGCGAGCAGGGACGATTCCAGCGCATCGGCGGGATTGCTCGGCGGTGTCGGCGGCGCCGCTGGCTTGGCGACAGGGGCGACCACCACCTTCGGCTCCTGCCGTGGCGGCACCGGCACCGGCGGCGGCCGCGATACCTCGACCACCGGCGGTGGCCGCGATGCCTCGAGCGGTGGGGCCGGCGGGACCGGCTGACCGCTGCGGGCGCGCGCGATGATGCCGTCGACGATCGCCCCGAGGCGGCTCTTGTCGGGTGCGGCGAGATAGCTGGCCGCCAGCTCGTCGACATATTGCGGGCCGTAATCGGCGAGCACATGCGCGATCTGGGCCAGATCAGGATCGCTCTCGACCAGCCGTCGCCACGCCTCCCGGTCGTAGGGCGCGCCGTTCTTGTCGGGCCAAGCCACCCGGCGTGGCTGACGCTGAGGTCCGGCGTCCTGGCCGGTGACCGGGTCGAGGGTCGGCGGCCGCAGCCCGGCACTGAGCCGCGGAGGGGTAAATCCCGCGGCGGCTGCCGGCGCGGCATCATCTGCCGGGCTTCGGCGGCGTTCGGCGACCTGCAGCGCGATCAGGCCGACGCCCATCAGCAGAAAGCCGAGCGCGGCCCACGAAATCGTGGCGCACAGCACCGCGCCGATCAGCAGCAATACCCAGCCTGTCAGTCGCACAATGTGCCCTTCCCCATGCCCGATCGGATGTCCCGATGCGGGCCTAGCAGACAAGATTGGCTATCTTATGCCGACTTTCGGAAAAACGGCCAGCTAGAGCGTTTTCGAGCGAAGTGGACACCGGTTCGCGTGAAGAAAACGCGTCAAAACAAGAATCCAGAGCTTCGGTTCTGCTTCAATCAGAACCGGAGCTCTAGGCGCCTGATGTCAGCACCTTGACACCGCCGAACGCGGTCACCTGGCCGCGGCGCAGCATCACGATCTGGGTGGCGAGCTGGCGCAGCTCGGCCGCGTCGTGGCTGACATAGACCATGGGGACGCCGGCCTCGTCCCGCAGCCGCACCAGATAGGGCAGGATCTCGAGCTTGCGGCTTTCGTCGAGCGCGCCAAGCGGCTCGTCCAGCAGCAACAGCCGCGGCTTCGACAACAGCGCGCGGCCGAGCGCGACGCGCTGGCGCTCGCCGCCGGACAGCTTTCCGGGGCGGCGGTCGAGCAGGGCGCCGATGTCGAGCAGGTCGACGACGCGCTTGTGTTGCGCGGGATCCTCGGCGAGGCCGTTCATGCGGCGGCCGTAGTCGAGGTTCTGCCTGATATCGAGATGCGGAAACAGCCGTGCGTCCTGGAAGACGTAGCCGATGCGGCGGCGCCAGGTCGGGACGTGGATGCCGGCGGTGGTGTCGTCGACCGTCTCGCCATCGATCACGATCGTGCCGCGGTCAGGGCGCACCAGTCCCGCGATCGTGTTGATCAGCGAGGTCTTGCCGGAGCCGGACGCGCCGAACAGCCCGGTAACGCGGCCCTCGCTGGTGAACGATGCGGCAAGCGTAAACTCGCCGAGCTGCTTGGTGATGTCGACGCGCAGCATCGCTATTGCCCGTGCAGGCGCGCGGTGGCGCGGCGCGCGAACACTTCGGCTGCGACCAGCGCGCCGACCGCGAGCACGACCGAGATGATGACGAGCCGGGCTGCAGCGGTGTCGCCATCAGGCGTCTGGATCAGCGAATAGATCGCCGACGAAATGGTCTGGGTCTCGCCGGGAATGTTTGAGACGAAGGTGATGGTGGCGCCGAACTCGCCGATCGCCTTGGCAAAGCCGAGCACCATGCCGGCCAGTACGCCCGGCAGCGCGAGCGGCAGCGTCACCGTCGCGAACACCCGCCACGGTGCGGCGCCGAGCGTCTCGGCGGCCTGCTCGAGACGGCGATCGACCGCCTCGATCGAGAGACGGATCGGCCGCACCAGCAGCGGAAACGACATCACGCCGCAGGCCAGCGCCGCGCCGGTCCAGCGGAACGCGAACACGATGCCGAGGTGATCGGCCAGCCAGCCGCCGACCAGGCCGCGCTTGCCGAAGGTCAGCAGCAGGAGATAGCCCGTGACGACGGGCGGCAGCACCAGCGGCAGATGCACGGCGGCATCGAGCAGCGACTTGCCCCAGAAGTCGCGCCGCGCCAACAGCCAGGCGAGCGCGATCCCGAACGGGGTTGCCACCAGCGTTGCGATGACAGCGACCCGCAGCGACAGCAGGATCGCCGTCCATTCGGTCGGCGAGATCTCGAACACGCTCAGGTCGTCGGGCTGATCAGGAACTTGAAGCCATACTTCTCGAGGATCGTCTTCGCCGCCGACGAACGCAGGAAGGCGAGATACTCGGCCGTCTCCGGCTTCGCGGTCGTGGTCGCCGCGACCGGATAGATGATGGCCGGATGGCTGTCGGCCGGGAAGGTGCCGACGATCTTGACGCCGGGCTCGACCTTGGCGTCGGTCGAGTAGACGATGCCGAGCACAGCTTCGCCGCGCGCCACCAGCGTCAGTGCCGCGCGTACGCTGTCGGCCATCGCGAATTTCGGCTCCGCCGCCTGCCAGGCGCCGAGCTTCTCGAGCGCGGCCTTGGCGTATTTGCCGACCGGCACCGCCTTGACGTCGCCGGTGGCGATCTTGCCGTCGCCGGCGAGCTTGGCGAGATCGAACCCAGGTCCGATGTTGACGTTGTCGATCTTGGAATCCTTCGGCGCGATCAGCACGATCGAGTTGCCGAGCAGGTTGACCCGGGTCTGCTCATTGATGTTCTTCTGCTTGATCGCGTAGTCCATCCAGTCGGTGTCGGCGGAGACGAACACGTCGGCCGGCGCGCCCTGCTCGATCTGTTTTGCCAATGCCGAGCTTGCGGCGTAGCTGGCGCTGATCTTGACGCCGGTCTTGGCGGTGTAGGCCGCATTGATGTCGTCGAGCGCGTTCTTCATTGAGGCCGCGGCAAAGACGGTGAGCGTCTTGTCCTGAGCGCTCGCGGGCGGATGGATCGCGCCGAGCAGGATGACGAAGGCAATGAAAAGTCCGGCAAATCGTGACATGGAAAGCGCTCCGTGCGAGCTCGCGCGCGAACGGCCACGCGCAAATCAGGCGTTGGTTGGGGTCTGGGCGCGACAGGCGGACGCGCTGTTCCGCTGGTCCCCGAAGGACTTACGGTCCCGGGGGATATCGCACTGCAAACATAGCAGGCTGGGACTTACGGTAAAGGCGACCGTTTGTCTAACCGGGCGTCCTATTCATCCGACGGCTGGATCGCGATCGACAGCGAGTTCTCTTTTGAGCCGCTGACCTGCAGCACGAAGGGGCTGGCGGCGAGGTCGTATTTCATGGTCTTGCGGATACCGTCGCAATCGGTTGCCCCGCTGAATGCTTTCGGCTTCAGGAAATGCCCGTCCTGCACCAGGTCGACCCAGGCGCCGGCTGAGAGGCTGACGGTATAGAGCCCGGCCTTCGGCGCGGCCTTGAAGCTGGTGAAGCCGGCGAAGGTGCCGTCCTTCGGCGCGCGCTCCGGCGGGCTCGGCAATTTGGCGTCGCCGGGCGTGACCAGCGCCAGCGTGATGGCGGTTGATGGCAGTGCCGTCTGCTCGCTGCCCGAGGTGAGCTTGGCGCGATCCGGCGCGGTGAGCGCGGCGCGTGCGCGGTCGATCGACCATTTGAACTTGTCGCAGCCGCTCGGCTCCTCCGCTGCGAAAGCGGGAGCCGAGATCAGCAGGAGCGATGCGGCGAGGAGCGATTTGCGCATGTCTGGTCCAATACAATGATGATGGATGAAACAGATCAGCGGCCCCGATCCATCGCTCGACCGCGCTTACGGCGCGACGACATCAGATCATAACGCAGTTCGAGCCGACCGGCATAGCCGCCTGACGAAGATGTTATTGGCTTGGATGCTACTGTTTGGCGTCGGGCGCGTTCAGCACCGCCTTGCAGTCCGCCGGCAGCTGCGCCAGCGTCATCGGCGGGCGCGGTTTCGGCGGCTTCGGCGGCGGCTTTGGATGCAACACCGAATCCTTGAACCAGTAAGCGAGATCGGATGGCTTGCAGCCTTCGCCTTCCGACTGCGGCTTCTGTCCCTCGCATTCGGGGCTGCCGGACGGGCATCGCATGCGGATGTGGAAATGGTAGTCGTGGCCCCACCACGGCCGGACCTTCGACAGCCAGCTGCGGTCGGCCTTGGCGTCGCGGCACAGCGCCTTCTTGATCGCGGGATTGACGAAGATGCGCTGCACCGCCGGCTCCCGCGCCGCATCGCGGATGACGAGCGCATGACCCGGCGTGAACACGCGCGGATCGATGTCGAGCCGGTCGTCGCGCACCATCATCACCGCCGACATCTCCTCGCGGTCCTCGCGCGACAATTTGCGATCCGGCATCGGTGTCAGCCAGATATCGGCGTCGAGCCCGACCTGGTGGCTGGCGTGGCCGGTGAGCGCAGGGCCGCCGCGCGGCTGGCCGATATCGCCGACCAGGATGCCGGGCCAGCCGGCGTCCTTGTGCGCGCCGGCCGCGAGCCGCTTCAACAGCGCGATCATGTCGGGGTGACCCCAGTAGCGGTTGCGCGACAAGCGCATCACCTGCCAGGTGTCGCCATTGAGCGGCATCTGCGCCGCGCCGGCAAGGCAGCCCTTGGTGTAGCCGCCGATCGACCGCGTCGGCATCGCCGCGGGCAGCACCTTGCGTGCGAACAGCTCCTTCGCCCCGATCTTTGGATCGTTAGGGTTAGCGAGCGGCGGCAACGGCTGCGGAGTGAGCGAGCCCTTGTCCTGCGCCCGCGCGGATATGGTGCAGGCGACGAGGATTGAGATCAGGAGCGGGATCAGATGAAGGCGGGGGGTCATTCGGATCACTCTGTCTGCGCAAGGCTAGCATGAATTCGAACAAGGCGGACCGCGCATTCATCCCATTTGCTTGATCGCCCACAAGACGGATTAAGATTACCCGCGGCTTGCTGGCGCGCATATGAGCCACGCCACTTTACAAGCACACGTTGCAGGCGACATCATGCCTGCAATAATTTCAGGGTAGGCGTCATTATGACAAGCGTATGCGTACGGCTGGCGTTTGCCGCCGCGACTGCCGCGTCGACATTGGCATTGTCTCCGGCGCGGGCCGACATCGTCGTTCACATCGACAAATCGTCCCAGCGCATGGCGGTCAGCGTCGACGGCGCGACGCGCTACAACTGGCCGGTGTCGACCGGCCGCCGCGGCTATGGCACGCCGAGCGGAGCCTTCCGTCCGCAGATGTTGGCGCGCCGCTGGTACTCGCGGAAGTATTACAACTCGCCGATGCCGTACTCGATCCTCTTCCATGGCGGCTTTGCCATCCATGGCACCTACGAGCTCACGCGTCTCGGCGGGCCGGCCTCGCATGGTTGCGTGCGCCTGCATCCCTCGCACGCAGCACAGCTCTATGGGCTGGTCGAGCGCAACGGCCGCGGCGGCACGCGGATCGAGATCACCAACTAGCCGGCATGGCACGCGGACGGGCATAGGCGCGCAGCGGCTTAACCCTGCGATAACCCTGTCACATGCTGGTAAACATTGATGCGCTTGCAGCGCATTCGGCGCATTCATTAGGCATTCGCGCGCTGATTTACGCTTCCTTCACCACGCTTCGGCGCTTCCACGCTGCAAATCTGCGCTGTTCGTCGCTTGCACACCGCCGGCAACTCGCGCGTGGCGTGAACTCGCCTGCAAAGCAGGCATGCCCTGATATCTCATACAGCGCAGCGCTTCGCCAGGAGATACCAATTTTTCAGAGACTTATTGCAGAAATATCGCCGAGCTGGAATGCGCGTGGGGCGTGCGATACCGATGATGCGGCCGAAGAAGATCAAGAAACCAAACCAGGCCAAACTGGCCCGCTCCCGGGGGCGTCGGCCCCAGGCGGTGCCGAAAGTATCGGGCAGCTGGCGCCGCCCTGCCGTCGAGATCGGCGAGCTGGTGCGCCAGCGCGCGCAGGCTGAGGCAGCGATCGCAGAGGCACGCAAGTCGAACGCGCGATTGCGCGAGGCGATCGACATCCTGCCGCAGGGCATCGTGTTCCTGGACCCCGAGGGCCGCTACACGCTCTGGAACAAGAAATACTCGGAAATCTACCAGCGCAGCTCCGATCTGTTCGAGTACGGTGCGCGCCTGGAAGACACCATCCGCATCGGCGTCGCGCGCGGCGATTATCCCGAGGCCAAAGGCCGCGAGGAAGAGTGGATCGCCGAACGGGTCAAGAAGATGTACCAGCCGGGCGAACGGCACGAGCAGGTGCTGGCCGACGGCCGCGTGGTGTTGATCGAGGAGCGACTGACCTCGGATGGCGGCATCGTCGGTCTGCGCGTCGACATCACCGAACTGAAGCAGCGCGAAGCGTCGTTCCGCCTGCTGTTCGACGGCAATCCGGTGCCGATGATCCTGTGTGCGCTCGACGGCGAACGGATCCTCGCCGTCAACGACGCCGCGATCGCGCATTACGGTTACGTCCGTGCCGAATTCGAGCGAATGACGATCAGGAGCCTGCAGGCGTTCGATACCGAACTGCCATGGGCCGCCGGCCGCAGCAGCGACGAGCAGGCGGCGCGGACCTGGAAGCATGTGCGCGCGGACGGCACGCTGATCGACCTTGCGATCTATTCGCGCCAGCTGATGCATGGTGACCAGCCGGCGATGCTGCTCGCGCTGATGGACATCACCGAGCGCAAGCGCGCCGAGGCGCGGCTCGCCTTCATGGCCCAGCACGACAGCCTGACCGGCCTGCCCAACCGCAACCTGCTGCGTCAGCAGATGGACGAGATGCTGCAGCACACCCGCCGCTCGACCGACAAGGTTGCGGTGCTGATCCTCGGGCTCGACAATTTCAAGGCGGTCAACGAGACGCTCGGCCACGGCATCGGCGACAAGCTGTTGCGCGGGGTCGCCAAGCGCCTGCGCTCGACGCTGCGCGAGGAAGATGCGCTGGCGCGTCTCAACTCCGATGAATTCACCATCGTGGAAGGCGGCGTGATGCGGCCTGAGGACGCGGTGCTGCTGGCACGGCGGATCCTGGATGCGATCGGAGAGCCCTATCTGCTCGAGGGACATTCGGTGGTGATCGGCGCCAGCATCGGGATCGCGATGTCGCCCGGCGATGGCGAGGATTCCGAAAAGCTGTTGAAGAGCGCCGACATGGCATTGTCGCGCGCCAAGAGCGAATTCCGCGGCACCTTCTCGTTCTTCGAGGCCGAGGTGGATGCGCGCGCGCAGAGCCGCCGCAAGATCGAGATCGATCTGCGCGATGCGATCCAGAACGAAGGCCTGCGGCCCTATTACCAGCCGCTGGTCGATCTCGCGAGTGGGCGCATCACCGGCTTCGAGGCCCTGGTACGCTGGCCGCATCCGGAACGCGGCATGATCTCGCCCGGCGAGTTCATTCCGGTGGCCGAGGAGACCGGCCTGATCAACCCATTGGGCTCGCTGATGCTGCATCGCGCCTGCATGGATGCGGCGCAATGGCCCGATGACGTGCGCGTCGCGGTCAATCTGTCGCCGCTGCAGTTCCGCACCGGCAATCTGCTGGCGCTGATCACCGATGCGTTGCGGCAATCCGGCCTGCCGGCGCGGCGGCTCGAGCTCGAGATCACCGAGACGCTGCTGCTCGAGAAGAGCAGTCAGGTGCTCGCGACGCTGCATGCGCTGCGCGCGCTCGGGGTGCGGATGTCGATGGACGATTTCGGCACCGGCTATTCGAGCCTCAGCTATCTGCGCAGCTTCCCGTTCGACAAGATCAAGATCGACCAGTCGTTCGTGCGCGACCTCGGCGCGAACCCGGACGCGCAGGCGATCGTGCGTTCGATCGTCAGCCTCGGCATGGGGCTCGGCGTCACCATCACCGCCGAGGGCGTCGAGACCGAAGCGGAGCTGAGCTGCCTGCGCGCCGAAGGCTGCCACGAGGGCCAGGGTTTTCTGTTCAGCCGCGCCCGGCCGAACACCGAGGTCATCAGCCTGCTGAAGGCGCAGCGCGTCGCGACGGCGGCGTAGCGAAGCCTAAGTCGCTTTCTTGTTCAAATGATAGGTCAGCGCCAGCGCAACACAATGGCGCAACGCGGGCTCCGGAAGCTTGCCGGCGACATCGAGCAGGATCGCGCGATTGCCGCTGTAGCTGAGCTCGGGATAGAGTTCGCGGAAGGTCTCGACCAGATTGGTCTGGCAATGGAAGTAGACCGCGACCTGGCCGGCGGCCGGCTTCACCTGATCGATCCGGATCGTGCTGCCGCTGCCGGTCTCCGGCGTCAGGTAGCTCGGCTGACCCCATTTCAGCGTCTCTTCCAGGGCGCCGACGCCCCTGGTCGCCTTCGCGGTCTCGAAGATCAGGCGCCGCAGCGCCAGCAGCCTGGCCTTGACGGGGGCAGGGTAGGCGTCGAACAGCGCGTCTGTCGATTTCGCTTGCGGACGTCGTGCCGCTTTGCTCGTCGATCTTGCCGGCTTGCGCATGGCGGGCTCCGCTAAGGAGGACGTATCGCTTCTATCTACCACAGCGCCTTGAAGGTCATATAGACCGCCATCAGCGACACGAAGAAGATCATGGCGATGCGCAACGTCGCGCGGTTGATGCGGTTGGCGGCGCGGGCGCCGAGATCGGTGCCGGCGAGCAGGCCGACGATGACGCCCGCCAGCACCGGCCATGACGCGAGCGAGCCCTCGCTCCAATAGATCCAGGCCGACGGGATCGTGGTCGGGATCAGCGACATCACGAGGCTCACCATCTGCGCCTGATGCTGCGGCACCCCGAACACGGCGCTCAATCCGACCACGGTCGCCAGTCCGCCGCCGATGCCGAGAAAGCCGGACGACAGGCCGGCCAGCAGGCCAACAATGAGCAGCGCCGGCCACGATAGGTCGCGCGTGGCGTGGCCGTCATGCTCCGGCTTGTCGCGGCCGCCGCGCAGGATCAGCATCGCGTCAAGCGCGACGAGATAGGCCACATAGGTCCAGCGCAGCGCGGGCTCGGCGACATGGTTCGCTGCAAGCGCGCCGGCAGCGCCGCCGCCAACGAAACCAACAGTCAAGAGAGCGATCCAGCGCAGCGGTGTGCGGTTGCCGCTTTGCCAATAGCGCCTGATCCCGGTCAGGCTGGTCGGCGGCACCTGCGCGACCAGCGAGATGCCCTGCGCGACGTGCTGGCCGGCGCCGAGCAGCAGCACAGAGAACACCACCAGGCCGCCGCCGGGGCTGACGCCGAGCAGGCCTGCGGTCAATCCGCCGGCGAGGCCCGTGACGATGCCGGCAATGAGGTCGTGGATGTTCACCGCGTGCTCCGTCAGCGCCTGGCGGCAAGGCCCGCGAGGAAGATGTCGAAGGCCTGCATCGCCTCCGATGTCGAGACGGTTTCGCCCCACAGCCGTTGCAGCACGATGCCCTGGAACATCGCGACCATCGCCCGCGCTGCGCCGCGCGGCTGCACGCTGCGGTCGATCGCGCCGCTTTTCTGGCCGCGACGCAGCAGCTCCACGATCATGGCGATCGGCTGGCGGATTCCGCTGGTCACCTGGTCGCGGACGACGTCGTCGCGCAGCGCTTCCGCCCAGAGCTGCAAGGCGACGCGGCGGGCGCGCAGTCCCTCTTCCTTTTGCAGGTCACCGAGAAAGGCGCGGGCGATCGATCGCAGGCTCTGCAGCACGTCGTCCGACGGGCCCTTGAGCGCGAGCAGGGCGCTGTCGCGACCATGGCGGCTTTCCCCGATCGCCTGGATCAGCTCCTCCTTGCCGGCGAAATGCCCGTAGATGCAGCCGGCGCTGAGCCCGGACTGCTTGATCACGTCCTGGATCGTGGTCTGGTGAAATCCCTGGCGGGCAAAGCAGATTTCTGCGGCCTGCAGGATCTCCTCGCGGCGGATCGCCAGGGTTTCGGGTTTCACCTTCGGCATTGTCGGTCCTTGTCAGTCGCGAATGCGGCCACGACCGCCGGGCCGGCTTGACGAACATCTCAGCTCACTATAAAGAACGAATATTCGTTTTGTAAAGAGAGGAGCGATCGGTATGATCGGTTTTGCAAAGCTGCTGTGGCATCCGGGTGCAGGCGAGATGGCCAATGTCGAGCTGCCGTCGACCGGTGCGCGCATTGCGTTTCTGCTCGCGAGCTTCGCGATCGTGCTGCTGTTCGAGGCCGCGTTTCCACTGTTCAGCTATGGCCGCGGCGAGCGGATGCGTAACATCGGCCGCAACGTCGCCATCACCGTGATCTTCGTCGGCGTCAACCTGCTGCTCAGCCCGCTGTCGCCGCTGGCTGCGCAATGGACGTGGGATGCGAAATTCGGCCTGTCCTGGTGGCTCGGCCTGTCACCGCCGAGCCAGCTGCTGCTCGGCATTATCGGACTCGACCTGTTTGCCTATTTCGCCCACGTCTCGATGCACAAGCTCGGCTGGATGTGGCGCTTCCACCGCATGCACCATGCCGACCGCTTCGTCGATGTCACCACGGCCTTCCGCGAGCATCCCGGCGAAACGCTGTGGCGGATCGGCTGGCACATCGCCGGCGTGATCGTGTTCGGAACGCCGGCCTGGGTGTTGGTCACCTATCTGACGCTGTCGGCGCTGAACGCGCAGTTCGAGCATGCCAATATCCGTCTGCCCGAGCGGCTCGATCGCTGGTTGCGGCTCGTCTTCGTGACGCCGAACATGCACAAGATGCATCATTCCCGTCACCAGCCGGAGACCGACAGCAATTATTCGAATTTGCTCTCGATCTGGGACCGGCTCGGCGGCACCTACAATCGCGGTCCGCGCTTCGCGGAGCTGCGTTACGGCCTCGACGGTTTCGATGATCCAGAGAAGCAGTCACTGCGCGGGCTGCTCAAAATGCCGTTCATGGGCAGTTGGGGGCTGAACGGGTCAGGGCCGGACGACAAGGCGGAGCGATCGGCGCCGCCGCCTGTGCTGCCCTGGCCATGACTCGAACACTGCGCCGCAGGTCGGGTTTGCGGACCGGGTTTACCTCTCCCCATTGGGGAGAGGTCGATTTGCGCAGCAAATCGGGTGAGGGGGCGCGGCTCCAACGAGAGACCGTAATCCCTCACCCGGCGCTACGCGCCGACCTCTCCCAAGGGAGAGGTGGACTTCCGCTGGCGCTCCAGATCAACCTAGTCTTGTCATGCTCTAGGCGGCGTTGCGCAGTCCGGCGAGGAAGGTGTCGACGCTGTGCGACAGCGCGGACGCGTGATCGCCGAGCTGGCCTGAGGTATCCAGCACATTGCCGGTGAGGGCGCGGGATTGGCCGGCGGCCTCGCTCGCGCCGGCGATATTGGCGGAGACCTCGACGGTCCCGGCGGAGGCCTGCTGCACGCTGCGGGCGATCTCCCGCGTCGCCGAGTCCTGCTGCTCGACGGCAGCCGCGATGGCGGTCGCGATCCCCGAGATCTCGCGGATGGTGCCGCTGATGTCGCCGATTGCGCTGACGCAATTGCCGGTGGCTGACTGGATCGCGCCAACCTGGCCGGCAATTTCCTCGGTCGCCTTCGCGGTCTGGCTCGCCAATCCCTTCACCTCGGCGGCGACCACGGCAAAGCCGCGGCCGGCCTCGCCGGCGCGCGCCGCCTCGATGGTGGCGTTGAGCGCCAGCAGATTGGTCTGGCTGGCGATCGCGCTGATCAGCCGCAGCACGTCGCCGATCTTCTCGGCGGATGCGGCCAGGCTCGTCACCATCTCGGTGGTCTCCCTGGCCTTGGCGACGGCATTGTCGGCGACATGGCTGGAATGGGTGACCTGGCGGCCGATCTCGGTGATCGAGGACGCCAGCTCTTCGGTGGCGGCTGCGACCGCATTGACGCTGGCCGATGCCTCCTCGGACGCGGCGGCTGCCGCCGAGGTGCGTTCGGAGGCGCCGTTGACGCTGGTCGTGATCTCGTTGGCGACGCGCTGCATGTCGCTCGACGACCGCGCGACGGCGGCGACCATGCCCTTGACGTCGGATTCGAAACGGTCGGCCATCTGCCGCTGCAGCGCTTGCTTGTCGACCGCAGCCTTCACCTTGTCGGCCTCCTGCGCATCGCGCAGCGAAGAGGTCTCGATCATGCCGCGGCGAAACACGTCGACCGCCTTGGCCATCGTGCCGAGCTCGTCGCGGCGCTCGCTGCCGGGAATCGTGACGCTGGTGTCGCCGCTCGACAGGCGGTTCATCACCGCGGTGATCGCGGTGAGCGGCCGGGACAGGCCGCGGCCGAGCAGGAACGCGAGCAACACCGCTGCGGCGAGGATCGCGACCGTGCCGAGGATCAGATTGCGCTGCGCGCTTGACGCCGCGGCTTCATAGTCGCTGGTGTCCTTGATGATCTCGAGCACGGCGACCGGCTCACCGGCATAGTTCTTGATCTGCCCGAGGTAGAGCTCCACGGCATGGCCGTCGAGTGTCGCGTCGCGCAGCAGCGCCGAACCGCTCATCACACCCTTGAGCTCGTCCTGGGTCGCGACCACGGTGTCGCCGAAGGTCGAGGACAGCCGCCTGAAGCTCTGGCCGTCGAAAGAATGCACGGCGAGGTCGATGCCGAAACGCTTCTTGGCGCGGTCGACGAATTCCTTGCCGAAGGCGGCGCCGACATCGACATTGGCCAGCGTCTTGCCGTCGTGCATGATCGGGGTCATGCCGAAGATCGAAAGCGCTTCGCGGCCGGGCTCGACGCCGACGATCGGCTTCCCGGCCTTGATCGATTCCACCACCGTCGTGCGTCGCGCGGACGCGTCGTCGCCGAACAGTTTTGGCGCGTGGACCCGGTAGAAGCTCGTCGCCGGGGCCTGCCAGAACGAGATCAGCGGGATGCCCTGTGCCTTCATCGACGCCCAAGGAGCGCTGAGCAGCTTGCCGAGGCCATCGCGGTCGCCCTTGGCCATGGCGTCTTCGACCGGCGGCAAGGCGGCGATGACAGCCGACACGGCCAGTGCCGCGCGCCCCTCGTAATCGATCGCTGCAATCACGCTGTCATATTGCAGCTTGAGCTGCTGATCGAGCGCGAGCCGCGTCAACGCGCGCTGCTGGCTGATGGAGAAGCCGCCGAGGATGGCGCAGGCGACTGCAACGGTCAGCGAAATCGCCAGGATCAGGCGGGCGGCAATCGAGCGAAGCGTGAACATGGGACCAGCGGAACTCCAGGCATTAGCGCCGTCCGCAAAGTCTCAGAAAAAGCTTAACAACCGGGTGTTGTTGCCGCCGGTATTCGTACAGCGACCATTGCCGCCGGTGCTACTTTCGTACTGTCCGCCAAAGCGCGATGAGATTGAGTTGAATCAGTCGGACCGCAGACTCGTTTCGCCTCTCCCGCTTGCGGGGTCGAGACGAGCGAAGTTCGCTCTTAGGCCGACGCGCGCCGAGCGACGCGAAGCGTCGTCCGGAGTGCGGCGGGTGGGGGCTCTCTCCACGATGGGAATCGGGGTGATACCCACCCCAGCCCTTCCCGCAAACGGGAGAGGGAGCGCAGCGTCCTCGCGGTCGTTAGGGACGTGTACTCATAAACGCCAGCGGTCCGATGTTCGCTTCCGGAGAACAAGCGGACATCGCGAAGCCACGTTGAAATCGGTCGAGAATGACCCATCTCAGACCTCGCGCATTTGTCCGTGTGGCGCCCGTTGAACCAGTAAACGCCTCGTTCGGACGTCGCGGTATCGCTGACTGGCCAAGAACCGATTGTATTTTGTCAAATCGTGCTTAGTTAACAAGCATCGTCTTTTGTCAAAGACGGCCGAGAGTTCGGCGCTCCCAGAGCAGAGTGGCTTCCTCAGAATGGGGCTAAAAATGACAGAACTTCGAATTGACGCGGGCAAAGCAGAACGAATAATCGCGCAAACCTTGCGCGACGAAAAGGGCATACCTCCAGCCGATGCAGCCGCCGTGGCTGCAAATATTTGTCGGCGGCTTACGATGGCGATGCCGACGAGCCCCTCATTGGATCGCTATCGGATCATTTCGAGAGAGCCACCAGCCGGCGACGGTTTCGCGAGTGCAGTGGCTAAAGCGCTCACTGAAGGGAAGAGTGAGCTTTGGAACGCCAGCGAACTTTGGGAGCTTGTTTACAATCAAGGTCGCCATCTTCGGACGAACTAGTAATAAACCGCGTTCAATGCCTGCCAGTGCTCGGACCCAACTGCCCGAAAGCATCGCCCACCAGACCCCGCGGCTCGACGCTCTAGGACTAACATCACATCTAAATTGAAGAGTGAGCAATTTTGCTCAGACGAGAGCTAAGCCGTGTGCTGATTTGGCAAGCTCCGGAGGATTGCTCTATCCGGGGCTAGCGCAACGCCACCAAGCATTATTCGGCTTGGGGGCGTTGTGAGCTGCCTAGGTGGTGAGTTGTCCCGCATATATTTGCATTCGGCCCTGCGTGGTCATTCGCAGCCTGCCCGATAGTTCGACCATGTAACCCATTGCGATCAGCCGGGCGCTGTGTTCGGCCGGGATCACTGCTGGAGGGCTGGTTACGCCAGACGGCTTGCCGACTATAAGCAAGGAAGCAAACTCTTCCGGGCTAAGCGGTTTCGTTTTTGAGACCATGATCAGAGTATGGCCATATCTTGCAGTTCCGGATGTTCAATTTTGAACACAGAATTGCAAATAAGGCCGCCTCAGTTGGCGGCCTCGTTCATTTATTGATGCGATGCCATTTCGCCTCTTGGCCCCGACATGCCCGTGATCGCCCGGCGATATCAGGTTTTAGGGGGTAGAGCCGACATGGCGGATTTATGAGTGCGCGCCCTGGTTCAATCTGACGTCATCGCGTTTCAGCGCGTCGTCGGCGGGGCGCCGAGATTCCCCGCCAGGATCGCCTTGCCGGCATCCTCATATTGCGTGTCGCGGGCCTGGATCTGCTGCGCGATCGCGTGCATGTCGCGAAACCGCCGCTCGAACGGATTCTTCGCGAAGACCGCCGTTGCCCCCGACATGTGATAGGCGATGTCGACCACGGCGGCCGACTGGTGGATGGTCCAGGTCGAGGCGATGCGGATCGCGACCCGATGTGCCTCGCTGACGGGATCGCCGCGCGCGAGATCGCGCCAGACGTCGTTGGCCGTTGCATACAGATAGGCGCGGGCGGCGCGCAGGCTCGCCTCGGTGCGGCCGATCTGGCCCTGCACGGCGTTGTTGTCGCGCATTGCCTTTAGGCCCTGCGGGGTCTTGCCGCGGGCAAGCTCGGTTGCCGCATCCAGCATGGCGCGCGCGACGCCGAGCGAGGTCGCGGCAAAGCCCATGCTGAACACCATGTTGGTGGTGAGCTTGTAGAGCGGCCCCGCCTCGCGGCATGCGGCCGGATCGTCGCGCAGAGCCGCGAACTTGTCCGGGATGAAGAGGTTCTCGACCGAATAGGAATCCGTGCCGGTACCCTTCAGGCCGATCACGTCCCAGACGTCGTACATCACAGCCTGCGACATCGGAAACAGGATGGTGCGGATCTCCGGCGAGCCGTCAGGCTTCTTGCGCGGCGAGCCGTCGGCCTCGACGACGCGGACATGGGCGCCGAGCCAGCTCGCCTGCCGCGAGCCCGAGGCAAAATCCCAGCGCGCATTGGCACGGTAGCCGCCGGGCTCGGCGCGGACCTCATGGGCGATCGCGCCCCAGGCGAGAATCCCGGGCGCGGTGTTGAAGATCTCGTTGGCGGCGTCGGGCTCGAGATAGGCCGCGGTCATGGCGCAGACGCCGCACTGGCCGAGGCACCAGGCGGTCGATGCATCCGCCTTGGCGATCTCTTCCTGCATCTGCATGAACGCTTCCAGCGTCGCCTCGGCGCCGCCGAAGCGCTTCGGCAGCAGCGCGCGATACAGCCCGTTCTCGACCAGTGCCGAGATGACGGAAGGCGTCAGCCGCCGCGTCCGTTCGATCTCGTCGGCTTCAGCTATGATCAGCGGCGCCAGCGCGCGTGCCCGCTCGACAAGGTCGAACCCCTGCGGCTTGTTCATGCGTTTCCTCGGGCCCCTTCTGACATTGTTGTTGGGCGGGTTAAGCGATGGTGACCCATCCGGCAAAGGAGGGCAAGGCGGGACGGCGCCGACGCAGATCAGCTATCCATCCGCTGCGCCGGTGCGTGATCGATCGACCGACGCGCTCAGGCCGCGGCGCGGCCGAGGTCGAGCGACGGCTGGCGCTTGGTGGAGAAGCTCAGCGCGACTGCGACCGCGGCGAGGCCGATCGCGAAGGAACCGGCGTGCAGCCACGTATAGCCGTGGAACGTGTCGAACACGTAACCGCCGGCCCATGGTCCGAGCGCCATGCCGAGGCTTGCAAAGGCCGACACCGCGCCGAACACCGTGCCCATGATCCGCGCGCCGAAGAACTCGCGCACCAGCACGGCATAGAGCGGCATCACGCCGCCATAGGCGAGGCCGAACACCACCGACAGCGCATAGAATTCGCCGAGCTGCGCCACCGCCAGATAAGTCGCGATCGACAGCGCCTGTACCAGCAGGCCGCCGACCAGCACCGGCTTGGCGCTGAGCCGGTCGGCGAGCACACCGAGCAGCAGCCGTCCGCCGAGCCCGGAGAAGCCGGCGAGGCTGTACACCGTGACCGCCGTCAACGGCGCGATGCCGCACACCATGGCATAGGACACCATGTGGAAGATCGGGCCCGAATGTGCCGCGCAGCAGGCGAAATGAGCCAATGCGAGCGTGATGAATTGCGGCGTGCGCAACGCCTGCGCCACGGTCCATTCCGCTTGTGGCGGGTTCGCGGCTGCGCCAGTCGCGACGGTCGATCCCTGAGGCGCGGGGCGCACCAGGAAAGATGCCGGGATCAACAGCGCCCATGCAACGATGCCGATGACGAGCATCGCAAAGCGCCAATCATAGGCCGTGATCAGCCAGCTCGCCGATGGCGCGACGGTCAGCGGCGAGACGCCCATGCCGGCCGATACGAGGGCGACGGCGAGGCTGCGATGCTTGTCGATCCAGGCGCTAGCAAGCGCCATCATCGGCGCATAGAAGCTGCCGGCGGCGATCCCGATCAGGACGCCGAAGCACAGCTGGAATTGCCACAGGGTCTGCGCCTGGCTTGCCGTCACCAGGCCAAGGCCGAGCAGCAGGCTGCCCGCCAGCACCACGATGCGGGTGCCGAACCGGTCGGACAGCGCGCCCCAGGCGAACGCCGCAAAGCCCATGCAGAGGAAATCCAGCGTCGCTGCTGCCGATATGCCGGCGCGCGACCAGCCCATCGCATCCGAGATCGGCTGCAGGAACACCGCGAGCGACAGCATGGTGCCGAAGCCGACGCAAGTCATCAGCGCGCCCGCGCCGACGACGACCCAGCCATAATCGAACCGAGCGTCCTTGCTCATGCATTTCCCCGGCGCTGTTGTTTTTTGTGGTGCGCGCAGGGAGGATGGTGGCCTATCTGAGGTCCAGGGGCAATATGACGGGCAACATGCCTCTCATTCCGGGATCAGCGGATTGTGAGTTGCGTGCGCAAGATGTCGCAGCGCCGCGGCTAAAGCGCGATGAGGTTGGGTTGAATCATCATCGCGCTTTAGCTTCTTGTTTGAGCATGATCTTTTCGGAAAACCGCGTCACACTTTTCCGGATCATGCTCTACCCGCAATTCCAGGCCCGCCCGATCGGGGTCCAGGTCCAGCACGGGCCAAAACTGCCGCCATTGTAGCGGCCGCGGTAGAATCCGGGCCGGCCGTAATAATACAGGTCGTCGCCGTACCAGTAGCGCGGTGAATAGTCCGGGTAGCCGCGGGCCGCGCCGCGCGGACCGAGCACAGGAATAGTTTCGTTGGGCGGCTGCCGGTAGCCGGGCAGGAAGCCGTAGCCATGCCAGCGGGCGGTCTGCCGCTTCTTCGAGGAAGCGGCCGCGCTCAGGTCCGGCTGCAGCAAGGCGAGGATGACGATCGAGAGAGACAGGATGCGCAACATGATCGGAGTCTAGTCGGGCCGCTGCGCCGTGGCGATTCAAATCATGGTGTCAGCCTGTCGCCAAGGTGACGCGTAACGGCGGTCGTGACGACCGCCGGCGTCAGATAGGATTTGTTCTATCGCTCGCCTCATCCGGGCAGGCCCCGGTTGGACGCTTACGGGGTAGAAGCGGACATCAGCCAGCCGACAATCTCCGCTGAAACCGTCGAAAATGACCCTTAGCGGTCGTGGGACCTTCTTGCCCGCTTGCATCCGGAGCTTTTCGGAATGATGTTGCTTCTCGCATCTGCGATGCTGTCAACGTGCACGCCGTCGCCAATTGCTCGGGGTGTCCCCGGTCAGCTTTCTGAAGGCGGCGGCGAACGCGGTCTGGGAGGAATAGCCGAGCGCGACTGCGACCGAGATGACCGACGCGTCGGTGTCGCGTAGCATGTTTTTGGCCTCCTCGAGCCGGTGCTGACGCAGCCAGGCATGCGGCGACAGCCCGGTGCTTTTCTTGAAAGCGCGGCAGAAATGGAAGCGCGACAGACCGGCATCCGAGGCGAGCGCGGCGAGAGAGACGTCCGCATCGCTATCCTGGTGCAGGCGTTCGATGGCGCGGCTGAGCACCTTCGGCGAAAGACCACCCATGGTCGGCTGGATCGTGGTTGGCGAGCCGGTGTGCGCAGCCAGGAGACGCGTGGCCAGAAGGCTTGTCAGTTGACACCTGAACAGCGTATCCAGAACCTCATTGCCCTCCGGGACATCTGCCACGGTCAAGAGCAATCGGGATGTAACGGGGTCGGGGTGCGCCGTTCGCTCCAGGAGATTGATTGGTCCGGCGGTGTCGGCTTCTTCGGCCACGCGCTCGAGCGTCGCGGGCGGAAGATAGAACTCAACGACATCAACAGGTTTTGGAATGTCCCATCGGGAGCTTGATCCTTTCGGAATGATTATCACAGCCCCGGGACGGAACGTTCCGGTCGCAACTGATCGTCCCGACCGCCGTTCCATGCGCTGCACCGAGCCGTTGTAAGCCATGATGACGTGGTGGGTCTTGGGCCCGCAGACGTCGTGCACTCGTTTATATTTCCGGTGGGCGATCGCGGCACCGGAGGTATCCAAAGCCATGCGAAATGCCGTGGTCCCGAGCACCCGCGCCATTTCCGCACCGGCGTGAGGGCGCTCGGCATTGGCCGGAGTAACTTGGCACGCCTCAGGCGCAACTGACGCGTCCTCCTGGGAATCGCGCAGGATATGCTTGTTCATGATCGTATCCTCGCATTGGGGAGGCGATGCAGGGCGGGAGAAAAGCCGTGATCCGGAGCGGCCAGATTTGTTGCGTTGATTGTGAAGCTCAGTGCGCGTCGCGTGCCGGGCGGGCCAACCATTTCTCGAACCGGGCTTGTTCCCGAAGGGTGAGAAAATGTGTACTGTTTCGAGCGGAAAAAACCTTGCAGTCGGCCTGAATTGCGATTGAGTTTTCCTTGGCTTCTTGTCCAAGAAGGATCAGAAGTGCAGTTTCTGTTCGAAGATTATTGCCTCGATGCTAACCGGCGCGAGCTCAAGCGAGGCTCCGAGCTCATCCCCATTGGACCGAAGGTGTTCGATCTGCTGCTCTTCCTGGTCCAGAACCGGGAACAGGTCGTGACAAGGGACGATCTTCTGAAGGCGGTGTGGGAAGGACGGATCGTGTCCGAATCCACGCTGACCAGCCACGTCAATGCCGTGCGCAAGGCAATCGGGGATACCGGCAAGGAGCAACGCCTGATCCGGACGGTTTCTCGCAGAGGCCTCCGGTTTGTTGGCAAGATCATCGAGGAAGAAATGCCCGCGCGAGCCTCGGTCACAGACCCGGGTACGGAGCTTGGCGTTCAACATGCAAAGAACATTCAGGAGCCAATCAGGGCCTTTGAGGTCAGTGCGCCGACTGAAACGCGAGAGGCTGCGCCAGTTTTTGCAGCCGAGGCCGAGAGTCCGCCTCCGCTGCCCGACAGGCCTTCTATTGCGGTGCTTCCGTTCCAGAATATGTCCGGCGATGTCGAACAGGAATACTTTGCCGATGGAATGGCCGAGGACATCATCACGGCGCTGTCCCGTTTCAAGGCACCATTTGTCATCGCGCGAAACTCCAGCTTCACCTACAAGGCGCGCGCCGTCGACGTGAAGCAGGTTGGGCGCGAGCTTGGGGTGCGCTACGTGTTGGAAGGGAGCGTTCGCAAGGCGGCAAACCGAGTGCGCATTACGGGACAACTCGTCGATGCCGCTACTGGAGCACATATTTGGGCCGATCGGTTTGATGGCGAACTCGGCGACATCTTCGATTTGCAGGACCAGGTGACTGAGAGCGTTGTCGGGGCGATCGCGCCCGCGGTGGAAAAAGCTGAGATCGAGCGGGCCAAACGCAAGCCGACCGCTAGTCTCGACGCCTATTCCCTCTATTTGCGCGGTCTGGCCCGGCTTCATCAGTTTGGCAACCGGCAAGCGAACGACGAGGCATTGCTTCTGTTCAACCGCGCGATCGAGTTCGACCCGGAATTTGCCACCGCCTACGGTCGTGCAGCCTCTTGCTACCTCATTGCCAGGATCAATGGCTGGATTCCGGACACAGCGAACGCGATTGCCGAAGTGAAGAAGCTCACCCAACGGGCAGTTGAGTTGGGCAAGGATGACGCGATCGCGCTCTCCGCTGGCGGGAATGCGTTAGCGTTTGTTGTTGGGGATCTCGGGGTAGGTGCCGGCTTAGTTGATCGCGCGCTCGCGCTTAATTCCAATTTGGCTGAGGCATGGAATTTCGGCGGCTGGGTAAAGCTCTGGCTCGGCGAGCCGGAATCGGCGATCGAGCGCTTCGCACGTGCCATTCGCCTGAGCCCACTTGATCCGTGGCTGATGGGCATGCGAGCCGGGACCGCGTATGCACATTTCTTTTTGGACCGCTATGACGAAGCGGCATCATGGGCTGCAATGGCATTGCAGTGCAGTCCGGACTATCGACCTGGATTACGTATCACCGCCGCAAGCAACGCAATGGCCGGTCGGCCGGAACAAGCACACAAGGCAGTGGCTCGGCTGCGAGAACTGAGCCCAACGCTGCGCCTTTCCAATCTCAAAGATATGCTTGGCCCTTATCGACGTGCTGAGGACGTCGCGCGATATGAAGAAGGATTGCGGCAAGCAGGGTTGCCCGAATAACCCTCCCGGCCAAGATGCTCGCCCCTGGCATCCTGAGCGCGGCGATGAAGGCTTCCTGCCGCCGCTGTTTTGCCTGACATGTCACATGTCCTCGGCGTTGCCCGAACACCCTGGCCGACGCGTGCCGGCTACTTTGCAAGGGGTTGTTGTCGAGATTTTCGGTTAGGGCGGGACTGGCGCGGTTGTCGTCAAGCTGGCGACGGTCCGTGACGGCGCCTCAGCTGTCCACCTTGAGCGCGGCGATGAAGGCTTCCTGCGGGATGTCGACCTTGCCGAACTGCCGCATCTTCTTCTTGCCTTCCTTCTGCTTCTCCAGAAGTTTGCGTTTGCGCGTGATGTCGCCGCCGTAGCACTTCGCGGTGACGTCCTTGCGCAGCGCGCGGACGGTTTCGCGCGCGATCACTTTGCCGCCGATCGCCGCCTGGATCGGGATCTGGAACATGTGCGGCGGGATCAGCTCCTTCATCTTCTCGACCATGGCGCGGCCGCGGCCTTCGGCGCGGGTGCGATGCACCAGCATCGACAGCGCGTCGACCGGCTCGGCGTTGACGAGGATCTGCATCTTCACCAGATCGGCCGGCTTGTAGTCGGTCAGATGATAGTCGAACGAGGCGTAGCCCTTGGAGACCGACTTCAGGCGATCGTAGAAATCGAACACCACCTCGTTGAGCGGCAGATCGTATTTCACCATCGCGCGGGAGCCGACGTAAGTGAGCTCCTTCTGCGCGCCGCGGCGGTCCTGGCACAGCTTCAGCACGCTGCCGAGATATTCGTCGGGGGTGAGGATCGTCGCCTCGATCCACGGCTCCTCGATCTCGGCGATCTTGACCACGTCGGGCATGTCGACCGGGTTGTGGATCTCGAACTCGGTGCCGTCGGTCAGCTTCATCTTGTAGATCACGCTCGGCGCGGTCGCGATCAGGTTGAGGTCGAACTCGCGCGACAGCCGCTCCTGGATGATCTCCAGATGCAACAGCCCGAGGAAGCCGCAACGGAAGCCGAAGCCGAGCGCGGCCGAGGTTTCCATCTCGAAGGAGAAGCTGGCGTCGTTCAGCCTGAGCTTGCCCATCGCCGCGCGCAGCGTCTCGAAATCGTCGGCATCGACCGGGAACAGGCCGCAGAACACGACCGGGATCGCCGGCTTGAAGCCCGGCAGCATTTCGGTGACCGGCTTCCTGTCGTCGGTGATGGTGTCGCCCACTCTCGTGTCGGCGACTTCCTTGATCGCGGCGGTGATGAAGCCGATCTCACCGGGGCCGAGCTCCTCGACCTGCGTCATCTTCGGCGTGAAGAAGCCGACGCGTTCGATGTCGTAGGCCGCGCCGGTGCCCATCATGCGGATGCGGCTACCCTTCTTCATGGTGCCGTCGACGACGCGGATCAGCACGACGACGCCGAGATAGACGTCGTACCAGCTGTCGACCAAGAGCGCCTTCAGCGTCGCGTCAGGGTCGCCCTTCGGCGGCGGCAGGCGGGAGACGATCGCTTCCAGCACATCGGGAACGCCGAGGCCGGTCTTGGCCGAGATCATCACCGCGTCGGAGGCGTCGATGCCGATCACGTCCTCGATCTGCTGCTTGACCTTCTCGGGCTCGGCTGCGGGCAGATCGACCTTGTTCAGGACCGGCACGATCTCATGACCGGCGTCAAGCGCATGGTAGACGTTGGCGAGCGTCTGCGCCTCGACGCCCTGGCTGGCGTCGACCACCAGCAGGGAACCCTCGCACGCCGCCAGCGACCGCGAGACCTCGTAGGCGAAGTCGACATGGCCGGGCGTGTCCATCAGGTTGAAGATGTAGTCCTTGCCGTCCTTGGCGCGGTAGTTCAGCCGGACGGTCTGCGCCTTGATGGTGATGCCGCGCTCGCGCTCGATATCCATCGAATCGAGCACCTGCTCCTTGCCCGCCATTTCGCGATCCGTCAGGCCGCCCGTCATCTGGATCAGGCGGTCGGCGAGGGTCGATTTGCCATGGTCGATATGGGCGACGATGGAGAAGTTGCGGATGTTCGAAATCGGGGCGGTTGTCATGGGGCGCGGGATAGCATCCGCACCCCCGCGCGGGCAACCATATTGCGGTATTTTGCAGGGGTGTGACGGCGAATCACCGGGGTGTTTCAGTCAGGGCTGCCGCGATCGATTTTCGGGCCTGTTTCTGCTAGGTCTTTCAGCCCGAAACCCTCGCTTCTCCTGATATGCGCCGAACAGCTGGAATCCGAGGATGAACGCGATCGAAGAGGCCAATGTCGCGCGGATCGATCAGGCCGGGAAACGCCGAATGGCTGTGCGATCGGTGGCGTGCGCCCATGTTTTGCTCGCACTGATGCCGCCACTTGCGCATGCCCAAGACAGGCGCGAGCTGCTCGACCGTCTGGTGCGCGCCTATCCCGACGCGCTGTCCGCCCACGACAACACCACGATCACCTGGCGCGACGGCACGGTGATGCCGGTCGATGACGGCGTCGCCGGCAAGCCGTTCGATCAGATGCTGCGCAACGCGTCGATCCTCGATCAGATGCGGTTGTCCTATCCGTCCGGGCCGGCCGCGCCGCCGGCCCCGAATGCCGATCCCGGCCGTTTCCGCAACGAGGCCTTCTTCAAGAAGATGTACGGCGACTGCAATACGGGCGAGGTCAGGCGGAACCTGGTGACGATCATTTGGCTGCCGGGATCCTGGGGCAAGCCGGTTCAGGTCACGCGGGTCAATGGCGTGGCCGAGCGTCTCAAGCAGGTCTCGGCCGAGATCGACGCGCTCGGTCCGGCGCTGCGCGCCGCCGCCTTTCCGATCGCGGGTGTGCTGTCGTGTCGCGCCGTCGCCGATACCGGTCGGATGAGCATGCATGGCTACGCCGCCGCGATCGACCTCAACCTGAAAGTTTCGGATTACTGGCTGTGGGCGGGCAAGGGCAGCACAATCGCCTACAAAAACCGTATGCCGCAGCAGATCGTCGACATTTTCGAGCGCCACGGATTCATCTGGGGCGGCAAATGGTATCACTACGATACCATGCATTTCGAGTACCGGCCGGAGCTTCTCGGAAAGTGAATCGGCCGGTTTGAGGCGTTCTCACGCCAAGCTGATTTCACTCGCCACAAAAACGCGCTAAAGCGCGCTGAACTGCTGGTGAGCATTCACTCATCGTCCTTCCGCTTCCATTCGGCATGTCCCTTCGGAAAACCACCTTCCAGTTTTCCGGGTCATGCCTCAGGCACAGGCCATGTCGACCGTCTCCACCCTCCCTGCCGCCCGGCGCACCAGCCGCAAGCTGACGATCCGGCGCATCGCCGCATGGGTTGCCTCGCGCGCAACCAGTCCCGGGACCGGCCTGTGGCTCGTGATCGGCTTCGCGCTGGTCCACGCGATCCTGTGGACGCTGATCCTGATCAGGCTCAAGGCCGCGCAGGACGTCCATATGGATGTCGCGGAAGCCTATGCCTGGGGCCAGCGGTTCCTGCTCGGCTATGGCAAGCATCCGCCGCTGTCGGGCTGGATCGCCGGGGTCTGGTTCAGGATATTCCCTGTCACCAACTGGTCGACCTACGCGCTCGCGATGGCAACCGTCAGCTTCGCGCTGGTGGTGTGCTGGCTGATTGCGCTGCGGGTCGTCGATCGCCGCCGTGCGTTCTTCATGGTGGTGATGCTCGCGCTCTACCCGATCTTCAATTTCAAGGGCTTCAAGTACAACGCCGACCTCGCGCAGCTGGTGCCGCTGCCGCTCCTGGTGCTGGCCTATCTGAACGCGTTCGAGAAGCGGACCGTGAAATCAGGCCTCTGGCTCGGCTTTGCCGCCATGCTGGCGCTGATGACCAAGTACTGGGTGGTAACGATGATCGGCGCCATCGGGCTTGCTGCGCTGATCCATCCGCAGCGGATGCAATTCCTGCGCTCGCCGGCGCCATGGGTTGCGATCGGCACGATGGTCGTGGCGATGATTCCGCATCTGGTGTGGCTGGAGGAGGTGAACTTCCTGCCGTTCACCTATGCCGGCGATGTCTACGCGCTGTCGAGCCGCGCACTCAACGTCCAGCTCGTGATCGGCTACATCGTGCACAATGTCGGGCTGCTCGCGATTCCCGTCGTGCTGGGGCTCGTGGCGCTGCTGCTCGGGTCGGTGCCGTGGCGGCCGTCGGACGTGCTGGCGCGGATCTGGTCGCGCGGACCCAATCCGGGCGTCAATCGTCCGCAGGCGCTCAACGTCTGGATCATCCAGTCGATCGTCGCGATCGGACCGCCGCTCGGCGCGTTGGCTTTCGAGGTCTATATCAAGACTGATTGGGGCATCCCGCTGTTCTTCCTGGTGCCGCTTGCGCTGGTTGCGATCCCCTCGCTTCGTATCCCGCGCATGGCGCTGTTCTCGATATCCGCCGTCTGGTTCGTGGCCACGGTTGCCACGCTGATCGCTGCGCCCAGCATCGCCACGCAGGAGATGGCGTCCAGCCACAATGGCGCTTCGACCTATGCCGCGCGCTCCGAACTCGCCCGCGAGCTCACCGAGACCTGGCAGGCCAAATTCCATTCGCGCTGGGCCGTGGTCGTCGCACGTTCCGACATCGGCGAGCCGATGACGTTCTACAGCCCCGATCATCCGGCATCGCTGGTGCCGGGCGAGGCGTGGTCGTCGGGGCTGACATCGCTTGACGAGGCCAAGCGCCTTGGCTTCATCGGCGTCTGCGACACCACCGATCCGGTGTTCCTGAAGCCTTGCGAGGCATGGATGGCGGAGAATGCCAGGGATGCCGAGCCGCTGGTGATGACCACCATGCGGTTCTTCAACGGCCATCCCGGCCCATCGACAGTCTGGAAAGTTTATCTGGTGCCGCCCGCGAAGTAGCGCCTCGTTACGCGAGGCTGCACTTAGGTGCCTTCCTCGTTGAACTTGCTGGCGACGAGTTCGGCGATGGCGTCCAGCGCCTGCTGCGCCTCCTCGCCCTTTGCCGAGACCACGACCGTGGTGCCGGGCCCGGCGGCGAGCATCATCAATCCCATGATCGAGGTGCCGCCGACGGTCTCGCCGCCGCGCGTGACCCAGATCTCGGCGTTGAAGCGCTCGACCATCTGGACGAATTTCGCCGATGCCCGCGCATGCAGGCCGCGCTTGTTGACGATCAAGAGCTCACGGGAGATGGCGCCCGCCGGCACGCCCGCGCCGACCTGGTTTTCGCCCGGGGCCTCGCCGCTCATTTGCCTGCGAGAACGCGGCTGGCGATCGTGACGTACTTGCGGCCGGCTTCCTGGGCCATCGCGATCGCGTCGGGCAGCGAACGCTCCTCGCGAACCTTGGCGAGCTTGACCAGCATGGGAAGATTGATGCCCGCGAGCACTTCCACCTTCGGGCGGCTCATGCAGGAGATCGCCAGGTTCGACGGCGTGCCGCCAAACATGTCGGTGAGGATCGCAACGCCGTCGCCGCTATCGACGCGGTTCACCGCCTCGATGATATCGCTTCGACAGAGATCGGAATCATCCTCGGCGCCGATCGTAATTGCTTCAATTTGTTTCTGCGGACCCATGACGTGTTCGAGCGCGGCTCGGAACTCGTCGGCAAGGCGCCCATGGGTCACCAGCACTAGACCAATCATCGGAAACTCCTCGCGGGCGCCCTTTGGTGCACCGCACGAACGCGCCACTTTGACCATCCAGAGGCCCTGCGCAAGAGGGCATCTTGGCTAGTCTCCCTGTTCCTGGCGGTAGAGAGGGGAGGCTGCGCCGGTAAAATCCGACGCGATAGTGGATGTGATATGGTTACCAATTCCCTTCTCACAATTGGCCGCAAGATTACGGGAACATGAACTTTCAGGTTGTCGTCAGCGCAGCGACAACCAGCGGCAGGGGTTGGAAGCCGGCCGGTACGGAAATTCGCGGTATTGAAACACCATTAAGGCGAGTCTTGAGCGCCTCCGGCGGCGGCAGCCGCGCGGCGTCGTCGGCCGCGAGGTCGACGACCAGCCCCACCACGGCCTCATTTGCGAACGGGCAATGGCGGATTCCGAGGCCTCGGATCTCGATCAGACCGGCCAATTGCTGTGCCGGGCGAACCCACAATTGTTCGCCAGCTGTGTCGAGATAGACACGGTCATCCCCCACCAAAATGGCCGGCGGGAGCACTCCGGTGCGCCCGGCGAGAATCAGCTCGAAGGCCAGACGCGACTTGCCGGCACCCGACGGGCCGCGGATCAGCACCGCACGCTCGCCGACCAGAACGGCGGATGCGTGCACGCTTGAATTGTCGCTCATAGTGACGGCAGCCTGACCACGAAGCGCGCGCCGGCAACTGTTGGCTTGCCATCCTCGCCGGCCGGGCCAAGGCGGTTCTCAGCCCAGATGCGCCCGCCATGCGCTTCGATGATCTGCTTGGAGATCGAAAGCCCGAGGCCGGAGTTCTGGCCAAATCCCTGATGCGGCCGGTCGGTGTAGAAGCGCTCGAAGATCCGCTCCAGCGCGTCCTCGCCGATGCCGGGCCCGTCATCGTCGACGATGATCTCGACCTCGCCGCGGGTGCGGCGGCAGACGATGCGTACCTTGTCGCCCGGCTTGGAGAAGGATTGCGCGTTCGACAGCAGGTTGGAGATCACCTGGCCGAGCCGGGAATCATGGCCGGGCACGGAGAGCGTGTCGGTCGATCCGCGGCCCTCGAAGCGGGCTTCGACGGCGACGTCGTGGCCGAGCCGGGTCTCGTTGGCGACGCTGGTCAGCGTCGTCAGCAGCCGCCGCAGATCGACAGGCGCCATATCCTGACGCTGCAGCTCGGCATCGAGCCGGCTCGCGTCGGAGATGTCGGAGATCAGGCGGTCGAGCCGCCTGACGTCATGCTCGATCACGGCGAGCAGCCGCGCGCGGCTGTTCTCGTTGCGCGCCAAAGGCAGCGTCTCGACCGCGGAGCGCAGCGAGGTCAGCGGGTTCTTCAGCTCATGGGCGACATCGGCGGCGAACATCTCGATCGCCTCGATGCGGCTATAGAGCGCGTTGGTCATGTCGCGCAGCGCGCCGGAGAGATGGCCGATCTCGTCGCGGCGCCCGGTGAAGTCGGGAATCTCGACGCGGGTCTGGATGCGGTTACGGACGCGCTCCGCGCTTTCGGCGAGCCGCCGCACCGGGCCTGCGATCGTGCTCGCCAGCAACAGCGACAGCATGATCATGACCGCGGATGCGACGCCGCCGATCTTGAGGATCGCGAGGCGCTCGGACATCACCAGCTGGTCGATGTCGTCGCCCTGTGTGGTCAGCATCAATGCGCCGCGCACCGCGCGGAAATGCTGCACCGGAACGGCAACCGACACGATGATCGCGCCGCGCTCGGTGACGCGCACCGCGCTGCCCTTCATGCCATCGAGCGATTGCGCCACTTCGGAATAACCCTTGCCGCCCTCGGGGCCGAGCTCGCGGTAGATCGGCAGGTCGCCGCGGTTGAGCCAGGTCTTGATGGTGGCCTTGCTCTTCTCATACAGCGACGGCTTCTCCGACGGCGGCGGCAGCTCCATGCGCAGCACGTCGCCGCGCGCGAACAGATTGCGGCTGTCGAGGATCAGGCCGCCATCGCGGTCGAAGATGCGGGCCCGCGTCTTGGTCGGCGCGATCAGGCGGCGCAGGATCGGCGCAAGACGCTCCGGATTGATCGAGAAGT
Organism: Bradyrhizobium sp. 6(2017); assembly: GCF_011058295.2. Lineage (NCBI taxonomy): Bacteria > Pseudomonadati > Pseudomonadota > Alphaproteobacteria > Hyphomicrobiales > Nitrobacteraceae > Bradyrhizobium > Bradyrhizobium sp. 6(2017). The sequence continues at coordinate 1,051,499 of NZ_CP049289.2, forward strand.
CCGCCGATTCGTCCGGTTGGCCAAAACTCTCGCCGGGCTTCAGGTCGAGCAGCCGGTCGGGATCGATGGTGACGGTATTGCCTTCGACGGTCGCGGAGGCGGCGATCGCCTCCGAGATGATCTCGGCATAGACCAAGAGGCTCTGTGTGCGTGCTTCGATCAGGCCGGCGCGAAATTGCGAGAGATAGAGGATGCTAGCGACCAGCGCGACGAGGCCGGCGAGGTTGAGCGAGACGATGCGGCGTGTCAGGCTCGAGAACGACAGCGCGAAGAAGAACTGACCGGCGCGACGCAGCCAACCGAGCGGCCGGCGCCAGCCCTTGTCCTGCGCCAAGTCCTGCGCAACGTCGTCGGCCACGGCCTCGTGATCGAGGACCTGTGATGCGTCCTCGGTGTTCAGTCCCTGCTCGAGCTGCGTTCGATCAAGCACTGGCAAAGCTGCCGGTTGGTATGGATGTCGTCCCGCGAAGCATTTGGTGGCCCGAGCTTACCCCAGCCGTGCGGAGCCTGTCAGGTAACAAGCCGCCCGGGAAGTGCAGATCAGGCTTCCTTGAAGCGATAGCCCACGCCGTACAGCGTCTCGATCATCTCGAAGTCGTCGTCGACCACCTTGAACTTCTTGCGCAGCCGCTTGATGTGGCTGTCGATGGTGCGGTCGTCGACATAGACCTGGTCGTCATAGGCCGCGTCCATCAGCGCGTTGCGGCTCTTCACAACGCCGGGGCGGGTGGCGAGCGCCTGCAGGATCAGGAATTCGGTCACAGTGAGCGTCACCGGCTCGTTCTTCCAGGTGCAGGTGTGGCGCTCCGGATCCATCCGCAGCAGGCCGCGGTCGAGCGCGCGGGCGTCCGGCTCCTTCGGCGCGGCGGTCGGATCCTTCGGCTGGCCGCGGCGGAGCACGGCCTTGACGCGTTCGACCAGCAGGCGCTGCGAGAACGGCTTGCGGATGAAATCGTCGGCGCCCATCTTCAGGCCGAACAATTCGTCGATCTCTTCATCCTTCGAGGTGAGGAAGATCACCGGCAGGTCGGACTTCTGGCGCAGCCGGCGCAGCGTTTCCATGCCGTCCATGCGCGGCATCTTGATATCGAGGATCGCCAGATCGGGCGGCGACGTGCGAAACCCATCCAGCGCCGACGCACCGTCCGTGTAGGTCATGATGCGATAGCCTTCGGCTTCGAGCGCGATCGAGACCGAAGTAAGAATGTTGCGGTCGTCGTCGACCAGGGCGATTGTGGGCATGTGCTGCTTTCACAATTTGAGAGTGGCTTAAGCGGCGGGCACTCTGGCGACGCGCCGTGGAAATGGGCTTCGAACGCGGTCAACGAGCAATGCAAGCTGGGCTGAAGTGTGACCGAGTTCCGCAAAAACGCTGCGACCCAAGCGATGGACCCCATATAGCACCCTTAGACCCTGAGAAAAGGCCCTTTTTTCATGCGGAACCGGCTCGATTCGCCCATAAAATGACCCGATAGGCCCATGCAACCGACCGCCGACTTCGACCCCGCCCGTCTTGCCCGCTCGCTGCTGCGCCGCAGCCGCCAGGGCGCGCTCGCCACGCTGATGACCGGTACCCGCGATCCCTATTGCTCGCTGATCAATCTGGCCAGCCATCCCGACGGCTCGCCGATCCTGCTGATTTCGCGGCTGGCGCTACACACCAAGAACATCCTGGCCGACGGCAGGGTGTCGCTTATGCTGGACGAGCGCGCCGAGGGCGACCCGCTGGAGGGAGCCCGGATCATGCTCGGGGGGAAGGCCGAGGAGGTCGCGGAGTCTGAGCGGGAGCTCGTCAGCCGCCGCTATCTCGGCGCCCACCCTTCGGCGGAAGCCTTTGTAGAATTTAAGGATTTTTCGTTCTTCCGGATACAGCCGAGCGGCGCCCATCTGGTGGCCGGGTTCGGCCGTATCGTCGACCTCAAGCCAGCGCAGTTCCTGACCGATCTCGGCGGGGCCGAAGCGCTGCTGGAGGCTGAGCCCGGTGCGGTGGCGCATATGAACGAGGATCACCGCGAGGCCATGAACCTCTACGCCACGCGGCTGCTCGGCGCGGAAAGTGCCGACTGGCTCTGCACCGGCTGCGACCCGGAGGGTATGGACATGCAGGCCGACCGCAACACGCTGCGGCTCGATTTCCCCGAGCGGGTCACCAACGGCACCGAGCTGCGCAAGATGCTCGTGCGGCTCGCCGGCGAGGCGCGCGCCAAGCAGTAGTGCTACGGGAATCTCGGAGCTCACCTTGAACGGCGGCCGTCGTTGCCGCGACCCATGGCGGCAGCACAAAGGATCGCGGCGCAGCGAGGCATGATGTCGCATGGCTCCCGCTCCTTGCGCGATCGTCGCCGTGCCGGGAACGAGGCCCATGAAGTCAGGCAATCATCTGGTCGTCGCGCTTGGACTTGCGCTGGCCGCGAGTGGCAGCCTGTCCGCGCCGTCGTTCGCGGAGCAGGGTAGCGTCGCGGCGCTCAGCGCGAAGATCAACGCGCTCAGCCGCGCCGGCAAATATGCCGAAGCGCTGCCGCTGGCGCAGGGCCAGCTCGACAGCCTCGAAAAGAAGTACGGGTCCGATAATCGCGATGTCGCGGCGGCGCTGAACAATCTCGCCCAGATCTACGGCGCGCAGGGCCGCGACGCCGAGGCAGAGCCGCTGTTGAAGCGCGCCATCGCGATCCTCGACAAGGTGTCGGGTTTGAATTCCGCCGACGCTGCGCCTGAATTGAACAACCTTGCCGCGCTCTATCAGCGGCAGGAGCGCTATGCCGATGCCGAGCCGTTGTTCAAGCGGGCACTGGCGATCCGCGAGAAGGCGCTGGGTCGAAACCATCCCGATCTCGGGCAGTCGCTCAACAATCTGGCGACGCTGTACGAGAAGCTCGGTCGCCACGGGGAATCCGAGCCGCTGTTCAAGCGCGCGCTCGCGATCTACGAGAAGGCGGCCGGCCCCGAGCATCCCGCGGTCGCGACCCTGCTCAACAATATCGGCCAGGTCGAGAAGGTGCAGGGGCGCTATGCGGAGGCCGAACCGCTGATCAGGCGGTCGCTTGCGATCCGCGAGAAAGTGCTCGGGCGCGAGCATCCCGATGTGGCGCGGTCGCTCAACAATCTCGCCGATCTCTATGAGCGGCAGCGCCGTTATGCCGATGCCGAGCCGCTCTATCAGCGCGCAGTCGCGATCCGGCAAGGCGCGCTCGGACCCGATCATCCCGATCTTGCGACATCGCTCAACAACCTCGCCGGGCTCTACCAGGCCGAAGGCCGCAGCGCGGACGCGCTGCCGATCGTCGAGACCACGATTTCGAATGGCCGGGCGCAGCTCCGCGTGGCGCTGCCGGTCTTGCTCGCCGCGCAGCGCCAGCAATTGCTGACCGGCGACAGGGCGCTCGACGCTGCGCTGAATGTGGTCCAGCGCGCCACGCAATCATCGGCGGCGTCGGCCGTGAACAAGCTTGCGGTGCGGCTTGCCGCCGGCACCGACCGTCTCGCGCAACTGGTGCGCCGCGACCAGGACCTCGCGGCGGAAGCCGAGGCGCTGGACAAGGCGCTGCTCTCGGCGGTGTCGAAGGACCGGGCCAAGCGCGACGCTGCGGCCGAAGCACGCAGCCGCGCGCGGCTTGCCGCGATCGCGACCGAGCGCGCCGGCCTGCAAAAGACCTTTGCGACCGAGTTCCCCGACTATGCCGCGTTGTCGAATCCCTTGCCGATGACCGCACGGGAGATCCAGGCGCTGCTCTTGCCCGACGAGGCGATGGTGCTGTTCGCGGTCGCTGACAAGGAAAGCTTCGTCTTCGCGCTGACCCGCGACGCGGTCGACTGGAAGCAGGTCTCCCTTGGCGGCGATGCGCTGTCTGCCAAGGTTGCCGCATTTCGTCGCGGGCTCGATATCGGCAAGGCGAGCGATGCCAGCGACAAGGCCGGCCTGTTCGATCTCGCACTGGCCAATGAGCTCTACGCGGCGCTGCTCGGCCCGGTCGATGCGCTGGTCAGGGACAAGCGCAGCCTGCTGGTCGCGCCTGTAGGAGCGTTGACAGCGCTACCATTCCATTTGCTGGTCACCGAGCCGCCGCCTTCAGCGATTCCCGAAACATTTGCCGGCTATCGCGACGCGGCATGGCTGTTGAAGCGGCAGGCGGTATCGGTGTTGCCTGCGGCTTCCAGCCTGAAGGCGTCGCGCGCCTTCGCGCGCAAGGAGCAAAGCACAAAGCCGCTGACCGGCTTTGGCGATCCGCTGTTCAATCCGTCGCGCGAGGGCTCGGGCGCCGGCCGCACCGCGGTCAAGCAGGCCTCGCGCGCGCTGGTGACGTCGGCCTACACCGATTTCTGGCAGGGCGCCGGCGTCGATCGTGCGCGGCTTGCCGCCGCGCTGCCGCAACTGCCTGACACCGCCGACGAATTGAATGCGGTCGCAAAGGACCTCGGCGCTGAAGCCTCCGACATCCATCTCGGTGCTGACGCGAGCGAGACCACGGTGAAGCGCGCGCCACTGACTGATTACGCAATCATCTATTTCGCAACGCATGGCCTTGTCGCAGGCGATGTGAAGGGTGTTGCGGAACCTTCGCTCGTGTTGAGCATTCCTAATCAGCCGTCAGACCTGGACGACGGACTGCTCACCTCAAGCGAGGTCGCGCAGCTCAAGCTCAACGCCGATTGGGTGGTGCTATCTGCGTGCAACACGATCGCCGGCGACAAGCCCGGTGCCGAAGCCCTGTCAGGGTTGGCGCGCTCGTTCTTCTACGCGGGCGCGCGAGCACTGCTGGTGTCGCACTGGTCGGTGGATTCGGAGGCCGCAACGCGGCTGACCATTTCGACCTTCGATCGCCTGAAGGCCGACCCCAGACTGGGACGCGCCGAGGCGTTGCGCCAGGCGATGCTCGCCTATCTCAACGACACATCCTCGGCGCGAAATGCATACCCGGCATTCTGGGCGCCGTTCGCCCTGATCGGCGAAGGCGCGGCCCGCTAGCTGGCACCTTTTGTGCATCGCAACGCCTTGTGCGCAGCGAGAAAGGCAGTGGAACGCCGCCCGACGGCTGTGAAAACAAAGCGAAAGCGAAAGCAAAACGAAAGGGTCCCGCGCTGCGGTATTTGCGCCAGATGATGTGCCCGCCTTGGAATCAACCAAAAGCCGTTCGACTGGCTTGGCAAGCCCGGCGATCCCCACTATTAGGTCGCCGGACCGGGGCCGAGAGGCTATATTCTGATGACGGTCACCGCGGCGGGGCGCGATTAGCGACATTCGCGCGAACAAGGATACGCGGGTTCGAGGAGGTACTTCGTGCAAGAGACGGGCGTGCATAACGGTGCCTTCGGCGCCGACAAATTCGGCTTAAAGAATCTCAAGGGCGTGCATTGGAACTATGGTGCGCCTCAGCTTTACGAGCATTCGTTGCGCAATGGCGAAGCGGTGCTCTCGGCCGACGGCGCGCTTTGCGCGGATACCGGTGAGTTCACCGGCCGCAGCCCGAAGGACAAGTTCACGGTCCGCGATGGCCTGACCGACAAGAGCATGTGGTGGGCTGGCAACCAGTCGATCACGTCGGAGCAGTTCGCGGCGCTCTATGCCGACTTCCTCAAGCATGCCGAAGGCATGACGCTGTTCGCGCAGGATCTCTATGGCGGTGCCGATCCGACGCATCGCATCAAGACCCGCGTCTTCACCGAGCTCGCCTGGCATTCGCTGTTCATCCGCACGCTGCTGATTCGCCCCGAGGCGTCGGAGCTCGCGAGCTTCGTGCCGGAACTCACGATCATCGATCTGCCGAGCTTCCGCGCCGATCCGAAACGTCACGGCTGCAAGTCGGAGAACGTCGTCGCGATCGATTTCGCCCGCAAGATCGTCCTGATCGGCGGGTCTTATTATGCCGGCGAAATGAAGAAGAGCGTGTTCACCACGCTGAACTTCTACCTGCCCGAGAAGGGCGTGATGCCGATGCACTGCTCGGCCAATGTCGGCCCCGACGGCGACACCGCGATCTTCTTCGGCCTGTCCGGCACCGGCAAGACCACGCTCTCGGCCGATCCCAAGCGCACGCTGATCGGCGATGACGAGCATGGCTGGAGCGCCGACGGCATCTTCAATTTCGAAGGCGGCTGCTACGCCAAGTGCATCAAGCTCTCCGCCGAGGCCGAGCCCGAGATCTACGCCGCCAGCAAGCGCTTCGGCGCGGTGCTGGAAAACGTCGTGCTCGGCGCCAACGACCGCGTGCCCGATTTCGACGACGGCTCGAAGACCGAGAACACCCGCTCGGCCTATCCGCTCGATTTCATCCCGAACGCCTCGCGCACCGGCTGCGCGCCGCATCCCAAGAATGTGGTGATGCTCGCCGCCGACGCCTTCGGCGTGATGCCGCCGATCGCCAAGCTGACGCCGGCGCAGGCGATGTATCACTTCCTGTCCGGCTACACCGCGAAGGTCGCCGGCACCGAGCGCGGGCTCGGCAACGAGCCGCAGCCGGAGTTCTCGACCTGCTTCGGCTCGCCGTTCCTGCCGCGTGATCCGTCGGTCTACGGCAATCTGCTGCGCGAGCTGATCGCCAAGCACAATGTCGATTGCTGGCTGGTCAACACCGGCTGGACCGGCGGCAAGTACGGCACCGGCCGCCGCATGCCGATCAAGGTGACGCGTGCGCTGCTCACCGCGGCGCTGAACGGCAGCTTGCGCAATGCCGACTTCCGCACCGACAAGTATTTCGGCTTCGCGGTGCCGACCTCGCTGCCGGGCGTCGAGCCGCACATCCTCGATCCGATCAAGACCTGGGCCGACAAGATCGAGTTCGACAAGACCGCGCGTGCGCTGGTCGGCATGTTCCAGAAGAACTTTGCCAAGTTCGAAGCGCAGGTCGATGCCGAAGTCCGCGCCGCCGCGCCGGAAGTGAAGCTCGCGGCGGAGTAATTCGCGCGCTGATACGTGATTTGAAAAGGCGGCCCTCGTGGCCGCCTTTTCTGTTTCAATTTCTCTATCGCCGCGCGGTGCTAACTCAATCCGTCACCCTGAGGAGCCGCGAAGCGGCGTCTCGAAGGGTCGACGGCCACCAGCCGGGCCGTGCATCCTTCGAGACGCGCCTGCGGCGCTCCTCAGGATGACGGGACCTGGTTCACGGGCTACTCGCCCATCTCCGGCAGCACTGCGTTGCTCGGCGTCTGGCGGTCGGTGATCTGCAGGCCGAACAGGCTGCCGATCAATTCGACCGCGACGCGCGCGGTGCGGCCGCGCTCGTCGAGGAAGGGATTGAGCTCGACGATATCGAGCGAACGCACCAGCCCGGAATCGTGCAGCAGCTCCATAATGAGGTGCGCTTCCCGATAAGTCGCGCCACCCGGCACAGTGGTGCCGACGCCGGGCGCCACCGCCGGGTCGAGGAAGTCGACGTCGAACGAGACATGCAGCACGCCATTCTTGGCCCTGACGCGCTCGATGAGGCGGCGGGTCAGCACGGCGACGCCGAACTCGTCGATCTGGCGCATGTCTGATATCGAGACGTTGCGTTGCCGCAGCAGCTTGCGCTCCAGCGGGTCGACCGAGCGGGTGCCGATCAGGTCGAGCTGATCGGGCGGGATCGAGGCGCGCGGCAGCCCGCCGAGCAGGTCGTCGAGGCCAGGCTCGCCGCACAGGAAGGCCGCGGACATGCCGTGCATGTTGCCGGTGATGGTGGTGGCCGGCGTGTTGTAGTCGGCATGCGCATCGACCCACAGCGCGAACAGCGGCCGGCCCTTCTCCTGCCAGTAGCGCGCGACGCCGTTGATCGATCCCATCGACAGCGAGTGATCGCCGCCCATGAAAATCGGAATCGCGCCGGAATGCGCCAGCCAGTAGGCGCGCTCGGAGAGCGTGCGGGTCCAGGTCTTCACCTCGTCGTAGAATCTGGTGTTCGCCGGCACCGGGCCGTCGGCGACCACGGCCGGGATCGCCAGGTTGCCGTGGTCGTCAACTTGGAAGTCGAGCTGCTCGAGCAGGCGAGCGATGCCTGCGGTGCGCAGCGCGTCCGGTCCCATCAGCGGGCCGGCCTGCGATGCGCCGATCTCGATGGGAACGCCGAGCAGGGCGATGCGTGATGGTTTGGAGTTGTCGGCTTCGGACATGCGGCGGTGCTCCCAAAGGCGTGGAACAGAAGCGACGCGCCAATGTTCCCTCAACCCCTGAAATAGGCAATCCGGTCACAACAGGCCAATGTGGATATGTGCGCTTCGCCTCGGTTTGACGCGTTTTCTTCACGCGAACCGGTGCCCACTTCGCTTGAAAACGCTATGCCTTGAAGTAGGCGATCTGCGTCGTGGTCGCGAGCAGGCGGCCGGAGGGCGACCACAATTCGCCGTGCTGGTCGCCATAGCTCTTGTGGAAGGTCTTGGCGTCGGCCGTGGCGAGCACGCGGGTGGTGTCCTCTGCGTCCAGGTCCGCCGCGTCGGCGTGGAAATAGGTCGTCAGCGACACCGTGCCGAACGGCACCAGCTCGTGCCGCGCGTGGAAGACGCGGCCGAAGAAGGCGTCCGACATCGACATCAGCGACAGCGCATCGAGCTTGCGCGGCACGCGGTCGGCAATCCACATCTTGGAATAGGCGCTCGACGGTTCCTTCGCGGCGCTGCCGCTGAACTTCGGTTCGCCCTCGGCAAAGCGAAAATCGTACTGGTTGGCCCAGGTCATTGCGAGCTTCGGATAGGACCGCAGCTGCTCGAACGGCACCGCGCCCGGAAAGTCGGCCGGCTGATGCGACCACGAGGGCCGGCGCTCGGCGAACACCGCGGTCGCCAGCGTCGCGACCTCGCCGCCGCCCTGCGTCATCTCGACCGACCAGTGCTGGCTCGAACGGTTGGCCTTGACCAGGCGGACATCGAGATCGAACGCGCCCTCGGCGACCGGCGCGCAGTAATTGACCGTCAGTGCCAACGGATCGCCCGCGCGCTGCGGATGCTGCATCAGCGCCCGCAGGATGGTCGCCGCCGTACAGCCGCCAAACGGGCCGACGAACGCCCAGTAATCCGGGCTGGTCCGTCCCTGCCAGCGGCTGTCGCCGGCGGTCACGGCGGTGGCTTCATCGAAACGGTGCGGGGTCTTGGTGAGCATGCTCTTTGGTTCCGTCATTGCGAGCGAAGCGAAGCAATCCAAAGCCGCAAAGCAAGTCTGGATTGCTTCGTCGCTTCGCTCCTCGCAATGACGCTCTCATCTGGACAAGCACTACCCCGGCTGCCGCGCGTAATTCAATGACGTCGGGCGTAATCGATTTCCGCGTCGCGGGATTAGCCCTTCGCCTCGCGCTGAACGCCGAGCTGCGGCGAGGCGGTCGGATGCACCGGCACGTGCCAGATGTCCTCGGCATATTCGCGGATGGTGCGGTCGGAGGAGAACCACGCCATGCGTGCCACGTTGAGGATTGAGGCGCGGGTCCAGGCGGAAGGCACGCGCCAGCGCGCGTCGATGCCGCGTTGCGCGTCGTAGTAGGAATCGAAATCGGCCGAGACCATGTAGTGGTCGAGATAGCGCAACGCGTGTCCGATCGAGGCGAAGCGGGCGGGATCGCCGGGCGAGAACTCGCCGCTCTCGATGGCGCGGATCGCGCGCTCGAGCCGCGGTGAGTTGCGGATCGCGTCGCTGGCGTCCAATCCCTGCTTGCGGCGGACCATGACATCACCGGCCTCGAGGCCGAAGATCGCGATGTTTTCCTCGCCGACATTGTCGCGGATCTCGATATTGGCGCCGTCGAGCGTGCCGATGGTCAGCGCGCCGTTCAGCGCGAGCTTCATGTTGCCGGTGCCCGAGGCCTCCATGCCGGCGGTCGAGATCTGCTCGGAGAGATCGGCGGCCGGGATGATCACCTCGGCAAGGCTGACATTGTAGTCGGCGAGGAAGACGACCTTTAGCTTGCCGCCGAGCGATGCATCGTTGTTGACGATTTCGGCGACGTCGCTGATCAGCTTGATGATCAGCTTGGCGTAGCGGTAGCTCGCCGCCGCCTTGCCCGCGAAGATTTTTACGCGCGGCACCCAGTCGCGTTGCGGCTCGTCCTTCATCGCGTGGTACAGCGCGATGGTCTCCAGGATGTTGAGCAGCTGCCGCTTGTATTCGTGGATGCGCTTGATCTGCACGTCGAACAGCGCCGACGGGTCGACCTTGATGCTGTTGCGCTCGCCGATCAGCCGCGCCAGCGCCAGCTTGTTGTGGTGCTTGACGTCGCGGAAGCGCTTCTGGAATTCGAGGTCGCTCGAATGGGTCTCCAGCCGTTCGAGCAGCGAGAAGTCGTCGAGTACGGCCTCGCCGCAGGTCTCGCGCAGCAGCGCGGTCAGCCGCGGATTGGCCAGCATCAGCCAGCGGCGGAAGGTGATGCCGTTGGTCTTGTTGGTGATGCGTGACGGATAGAGATGATGGAGGTCGTGGAACACGGTCTCCTTCATCAGATCGGAATGCATCGCCGAGACGCCGTTGATGCGGTGCGAGCCGACGAAAGCAAGTTGGCCCATGCGCACGCGGCGGCCGCTCCGCTCGTCGATCAGCGACACCGAGGCGCGATATTCGATATCGCCGGGGAAGCGCTCCTCGGCGAGCGCGAGATGCGCCACGTTGATGCGGTAGATGATCTCGAGATGGCGCGGCAACAGCCGCTCGAACAATTCGACCGGCCAGGTCTCGAGCGCCTCCGGCAGCAGCGTGTGATTGGTGTAGGACAGGGTCGCGACCGTGATTTTCCAGGCCTCGTCCCAGCGGAAATTGTGCAGGTCGACCAGGATGCGCATCAGCTCGGTGACCGCAAGACTCGGATGGGTGTCGTTGAGCTGCACGGCGGCCTTCTGCGCGAGGCTGCGCAGACCGCCATCGGAGGCGAGCTGGCGTTTCACCAGATCCTGCAGCGACGCCGAGACGAAGAAATATTCCTGGCGCAGCCGCAGCTCGCGGCCCGCCGCGCTCTCGTCGTTCGGATAAAGGAATTTGCAGATCGCTTCCGCACGCGCCTGCTCGGCGCTGGCCGAGACGTAGTCGCCGCTGTTGAAGACATCGAGCTGGAGCGGATCGGGCGCATGCGCCGACCACAGCCGAAGTGCGTTGACGTGCTGGCCGCGCCAGCCGACGATCGGCGTGTCGTAGGCCATTGCCTCGACGGTTTCCGCCGGGTGCCAGGTGGCGCGGTCCCGGCCGCGCTCGTCGACATGCTCGACATGGCCGCCGAAGTGGACGTTGTAGACCACCTCGGGCCGCTGGAATTCCCAGGGGTTGCCGAAGGCGAGCCACTCATCGGGATATTCCTGCTGCCAGCCCTGGTTCATGATCTGGCGGAACAGCCCGAAATCGTAACGGATGCCGTAGCCGGTGGCAGGGATCGCCAGCGTCGCCATGCTCTCCATGAAGCAGGCCGCCAGCCGTCCGAGGCCGCCATTGCCGAGCGCGGCGTCCGGCTCGCATTTGCGCAGCTCTGAGAGATCGACGCCGAGGTCGCCGAGCGCAGCCGCGAACACCGGCAGCAGCCCCATATTGTTGAGCGCGTCGGTGAACAGCCGGCCGATCAGGAACTCGAGCGAGAGATAATAGACGCGCTTGGCGCCGGCGTCGTAGCTCTGCTTCTCGGCCGTCAGCCAGTGGTGCACGATGCGGTCGCGCAGCGCCAGCGTCGCGGCCTTGTACCAGTCGCGCCCGGTCGCAACGGTGGCGTCCTTGCCGATCGCAAGCCGGAGCTTGGCCAGGATCGCGCCCTTGATCTCGGTCAGTGCCAGCTCATCGATCGGCTGGTTCAGTGCCGGGTAGTTTGTTTGTTCCTGCAACGCCCAATCCCTGCCGTTCAGATTTCCGGATCATGATGCGATCATATTGTCCGGATCATGCCCCAAGGCGATGATACGCGTGTTGCATGGCAATCAAAACCGCCCGAAACGTTGCCGTGCACAGCGCTGCCGACATTTTATGCAAGGACCGGGCCGATTTAGGGGCCTTCGGAACCGTCGTTGCCGGTGCTACGATCGACCGTGAAAGCCTAAATCTTGCGGCAATTTGGCGGAGGATGCGTGATGAGACTCGTGATCGAGATCGCGGCCGCAGCATTGCTCATGGTGTGCATCACGGCGACCAGCGCGGCTTACGCCGCGGGCAAACTCGACCGCAGCGCCGACGGCCTGAGCTTCAGCGTGGCGCAGAACGCCTCACCGGCCGCGCGCTGCGCCGCCATCAAGCGGCAATGCGGCGGCAAGTTCTACGCAAATGCCTGCGGTGACAAATTGCTGTCGGCGGCAAATTAAGCCGGCGCGCAAGGCGTTTCACGCGCGGTCGGGAACACCGTGGTGATACGGATTCCCAGAACTTAACGAGTTCTTTACAAACGAACCTGTCGCCCGTGGGGCGGGCACATTTTTAAGCTCCGACGCATTTCATTCCGAAGCAATTTTCAACGGGCCGCTGACATTTGTCGGCGGCCCGAATTGCTTTTGGGGGCCGTGCGAGCATGGCGACCGCTTTTTCATGAGGAAACGGCAGTCACCACAATTCGTCGCCCCGGCGAAGGCCGGGGCCCATAACCACAGCCGTTAAAGAAGATGGGACAGGTCGCTCCACTCCGGATTATCTTGCTCGATCAGGCGAAGCTTCCAGTCGCGGCGCCATTCCTTCAGCGCTTTTTCCCGTGCAATCGCCTCCTGTGGTGAAGCGTAGACCTCTACGTAAACCAGTCGCGTGACGCCGTACTTCTTGACGAATTGTGAGCCGCGTCCGGAACGATGGAGCGTCAGCCGATTGCAAAGATCGTTGCTGACGCCGATGTAGAGCGTCCCATGGCGGCGGCTCGCGAGAATGTAAACGTAGTAAGCCGCAGCATTCATTTCAGGGCACCGATCACGTGAGATGTCCGATCGCGGTGGTTATGGGCCCCGGCCTTCGCCGGGGCGACGCCTATTGATGGCATCAGAACGAATTAAGAACACTTTAGCAAGTCTTTGATATATCATTGTGATTCGGCGCCTGTGCCGACACAATATCTATGGTCTCTCAGTCTCCACGAGGACTACATGTCCACCATCGCGTTTGATCCATTCGCCCTGACCCGGATTGCCGATTTCGCGCGTTCGCTGTCGCGGCTGCATCAGGCCTCGCGTCGCCAGCCGATCGACGACGACCAGCTCGATCGCGAATTCAACGCGGTCTGCATGTCGATCTGGGGCTACACCACCGATGATTTCGGCGACGAGCTGTTCTCATCAGAGGATCACGCCTGGCTCGACGCGCTCGATGAAGCGCATGCGCGCATCTTCGCCGCCGAGCACGGTTACGATCTGGTCGACGATCACGGCATGCTGACGGATTGGTGGGGCTATTGCTGGATGATCCTCGCCGAGAAGCGCGGCATCCTCAACCCGGAGAACCGCGCGGCCGCGCGTGCCGCGATCGAGGAGAAATACATGGCTGCGCCGAACGTGATCGGCGTGATCGTGGCGCGCTAGCCGTTTTGCGTCATTGTGAGCGCCAGCGAAGCAATCCATCGCGCCACAGCGGAATCTCCTCGCAATGACGGCTTGCGCCGTCAGTTCGCCTCGGCCCGCTTGGCGGGCTTTGCGGCGTTGCCCTTCGGCACCACCGAGGACGGCGCGGCGGGCGCGACATCGCGGCTGGTCTCCGGCAGCGGCGCGTCGCCGGCGAGTTCGGCGCTGACGGGTGCGACCTTCATTTCGCCGAGCCGCGCGCGGACCGCCGCGGTCAGCCCGGGATAGGAGGCGATCGGTGTGAAGTCGAAGGACTGCTCGTTGCCGACACGGACGCCGGTATAGGCGACGAGGCCGTCGGTGGTCGCGATCACGTCGCCGGCGCGCAGCGAGGCATCGAGCGCCAGGTCGACCGGCGCAAGCCCGGCGGGGTCGCGGCCGTTGCAGGTGCAGTCGGCGCGCAGCGCCTTGCGATAGGCGAAGGCGTTTTCACTGTCGGCATAGCGCTCGCCGGTGGTCGAGGCGGCACTGTCGATATGGCCGCCGTAATAGACCTTGGTCGCGCTTGCCGGACAGAAGGCCTGGCAAAGCTGCGCCGGCGTCGCGTTGCCGCGCATGGTCAGCGGAAAATATTTGCCGTCGCAGCTGCGCACACAATAAGCGGGCCCGGAACCGGCCACCCGCGGCGCCGAGATGGGTGCGGACGTCGGCCGTTCCGGTTGTTGGTTGAGGCCGAACGGATCGGCGAAGAAATTGGCCTGTGGCGGGGCCTGCCGGCCCTGCTGCTTCTGGGAACCGCCGAAGAACAAGTCGAACAGCCCTTCGGCCGACACAGGCGCGGGCACGACCAGCACGGAACCCGCAAACGCCGCGGCGGCAAGCATCACGCGGCGCCGCATGCGCCGATCACTCAACTCTGTACGCAACGCCAACTCCACCCGACGCACCACGCCGCGGCGACAAAGGTGCCGCGGCGGATTCACCATAATCCGGGATGGTAAACGAGCGATTGATCGCGCGTGACGGCGTCACAGGAAGAAGGCGAGTTCGCGATCGACAGGATCTCGTCATGGCCGGGCATAGCCGTCCGAAGGACGGCGTCGCTTCCGCTCGCCTATGACCCGGCCATCCACGTCTTCGCCTCCACGCGGTGAGAAAGACGTGGATGCCCGGGTCAAGCCCGGGCATGACGGCGGAGGTTACCGCGAGAGCGCGATCAGCCCTTCAGAAACTCGCCGGCCTTGTACAGCGCGCGGAACGGCAGTCCGGCTTCGGCAAACGTCTCGGTGGCGCCTTCCTCGCGGTCGACCATGGTGAAGACCAGCGCGATCTCGCCGCCGGCCTCGCGCACAGCTTCCACCGCTTTCAGCGCCGAGCCGCCTGTCGTGGTGACGTCCTCGACGATCACGATGCGCTTGCCTGCCAGGGTCTCACCCTTGGCGAGCCCTTCGACGGCAAGCCGCGCGCCGTGCTCCTTCGGCTTCTTGCGCACGAAGAAGGCGGCGATCGGGTGGCCCTTCAGCCAGGAGAGCTGTGCGATGGCGCCGGCCAGCGGCACCGCGCCCATCTCGAGCCCGCCGACGAAATCGAGCTTGTCGTCCTTCAGCGCCTCATAGGTGAGCTCGGCGAGCAGCGCTGCGCCTTCGGGATCGAGCATCGTCGGCTTCAGGTTGAAATAGAAGTCGCTCTTGCGTCCCGACGCCAACGTGATCTCGCCGCGGCCGAACGAACGCTTGCGGATGATCTCGGCGAGGCGGGCGCGGGAGGCTGATTTGGACAAGGCTTTTTCCCTTTGGGGGCTTTTTGGGGGTTTGCGGCGGCCGGCAATCTATCGGCGGTCTCCAACACATTCCAGCGGGTAAATCCCGCCGTCAACAGTGCCCGCGTCGCCATTTCAGCGCAGCCGTGTGCGGAAAGCGCGGGTTGTGCGATCAACGGGTTCCCCCTAAAGCAAGCGCCAAACACTTGCGAGGGAAGCGGAAATGTCCATCGAGCTGCACACCTGGAACACGCCCAACGGCCGCAAGATCTCTGTCGCGCTGGAGGAAATGGGCCTGCCCTACAAGGTGATCCCGGTGAATATCGGCAAGGGCGAGCAAATGGCGCCCGGCTTCCTCGAAATCAGCCCGAACAACAAGATCCCGGCGATCGTGGACCCCGACGGTCCCGGCGGCAAGCGCGTCAGCATCTTCGAGTCCGGCGCGATCCTGCTCTATCTCGGCGAGAAAACCGGCAAGTTCCTGCCGAAGCCGCTCACCGAGCGGATTCCGGTCTATGAGTGGCTGATGTGGCAGATGGGCGGTTTCGGCCCGATGCCGGGCCAGGTGCATCATTTCATCGCGCTGGAGGACGAGCAGGACCGCGCCTATGGCCTGAAGCGCTACATGGCCGAGACGCGGCGGCTCTACGGCGTGCTGGATCGCCGGCTGGATGGCCGCGACTTCGTCGCCGGCGATCTCTCTGTTGCCGATTTTGCCATCCTCGGCTGGGCCTGGCGCCATCCGCGCCACAAGGTCGATCTGGCCGACTTCCCCAACGTCAAGCGCTGGTACGAGACGCTGATGGCCCGCCCCGCCACCAGGCGCGGCATGGACGCGAAGCTGGATTGATCTGGTGTGTCATTGCCGGGCTTGACCCGGCAATCCATCCTCTTCGCAAAGACCTTTCGATGTTTGCGTGCGCAAACGATGGATGCGCGGGTCAAGCCCGCGCATGACGAGATGGGCTCTACGCCCTCCTTGCCTCGAGCGCCATCTTCATCGCAAGCCCTGCGAGCACCGTGCCCATCAGCCAGCGCTGCACCAGCAGCCAGGTCGGGCGGGCGCCGAGGAACACTGCGATCGAGCCGGCGGCGAGCGCGATCATCGCGTTGACGCTGACGCTGATCACGATCTGGATCGAGCCGAGCGCGAGCGACTGCGTCAGCACGCTGCTGCCGGTGGGATCGATGAACTGCGGCAGCAGCGCGAGATAAAGCATCGCGATCTTCGGGTTCAGCAGATTGGTGACAAAGCCCATCGCGAACAGTTTGCGCGGGCCGTCGACCTTCAGCGTCTTGACCTGGAACGGCGAGCGCCCGCCGGGCTTCAGCGCCTGCCACGCCAGCCAGAGCAGATAGGCCGCGCCGGCAAAGCGCAGCGCGTCATAAGCATAGGGAATCGCAAACAGCAGTGCGGTGATGCCGAACGCCGCGCACAGCATGTAGAACACGAAGCCGAGCGCGACGCCGCCGAGTGAGACGATGCCGGCCCCGGGCCCTTGCGTGATCGAGCGCGAGATCAGGTACATCATGTTCGGGCCCGGCGTCAGCACCATGCCGAGGCAGACGAGTGCAAAGCCGAGCAACGCGGATGTGTGGGGCATGTTGGCTCTCGCGAGGGGATACACGCACTTCTAGCGTGTCATTCGCCGCGCAGCCATGCTGGAATTGCTCTCGGAGCAATGTAGCGGCAGCGGTGGTGCGAGGGCTTCGGCCGGAACGACCGATCGCACACCGCAAGTGAGGTGAGCACATCGGTTAGGCTCCCTCTCCCCTTGCGGGAGAGGGTGGGGAGAGGGGTAGCCGCGGGCGAGATGACTAATGGACGCGCGGCTCGTGCAATTTCGAACCGCGCGTCGTCGAAACTCATGTTGAGAGAGCACGTCGTGTGGTACCCCTCTCCCCACCCTCCCCCGCAAGGGGGGAGGGAGCCCGTCTGCTGGTGCTCACCTTACTTGGAGGGGAGTCGCATAGGCGGCGATAGCGTCACTTCACCAACGAGCAGCCACCGTCCCTGAGCCCCGCCCTTGCGGGGCGAGGTGAAGATCAATGCGCCTCGTCCCAGTTGGTGGCCGCCCGCGCGTCCACCTGCAGCGGCAGCGACAGGATCACTGCAGGGAAGGGCGCGTCCTGCATCACCTTCTGCACCACAGGCAGCGTCGCCGCGACTTCGCCGTCGGGCACCTCGAAGATCAGTTCGTCATGCACCTGCAGCAGCATCTGCGCCGACAGCTTTTTCTCGGCCAGCGCGTCCTCGACCCGGATCATGGCGCGGCGGATGATGTCGGCGGCGGTGCCCTGCAGGCGTGCGTTGATCGCGGCGCGCTCGTTGAAGGCGCGCACCGAGGCGTTGGAGGCCTTGATATCAGGGTAATAGCACTTGCGGCCGAACAGCGTCGTCACATAGCCATTGCGGCGGCAGAAATCCTTGGTCTCGTCCATATAGGCGCGGATGCCCGGGAAGCGCTCGAAATATTTCTTGATGTAGGCCGAAGCTTCCTCACGGGCGATGCTGAGCTGGTTGGCGAGGCCGAACGCCGAGATGCCGTAGATGATGCCGAAGTTGATCGCCTTGGCGCGGCGGCGCACCTCGCTCGGCATGTCCCTGATCGGCACGCCGAACATTTCCGAGGCGGTCATGGCGTGAATGTCGAGCCCGTCGCGGAACGCCTGGCGCAGCACCGGTACGTCGGCGATCTCGGCGAGCAGCCGCAGTTCAATCTGGGAATAGTCGGCCGACACCAGCTTGTGGCCCGGCGTCGCGATGAAGGCGCGGCGGATCTTGCGGCCGTCCTCGGTGCGCACCGGGATGTTCTGCAAATTCGGCTCGTTCGACGACAGCCGCCCCGTCGCGGTCGCCGCCAGCGCGTAGGTGGTGTGCACGCGATGGGTCTGCGGATTGACGTAGGTCGGCAGCGCGTCGGTGTAGGTCGATTTCAGCTTCGAGACCTGGCGCCACTCCAGGATCTTCCTCGGGAATTCGAGACCCTGTTCGGCGAGGTCGTCCAGCACCTGCGCGGTGGTCGACCAGGCGCCGGTCTTGGTCTTGGTGCCGCCGGGCAATCCCATCTTGCCGAAAATGATGTCGCCGATCTGCTTCGGGCTGCCGATATTGACCGGCTCGCCGGCGATCTGCTGGATCTCGGCCTCGACCCGCGCCGCGGTCTGGGCGAAATCACCCGACAGCCGCGACAGCACCTGGCGGTCGATCGAGATGCCGCGCCGCTCCATCCGCGCCAGCACCGACACCAGCGGCCGCTCCAGCGTCTCGTAGACCGTGGTCATCCGCTCGGCGACCAGGCGCGGCTTCAGCACGCGCCACAGCCGCAGGATCAAATCGGCGCTTTCGGCGGCGTATTCGGTCGCCTTGTCGATCGTGACCTGATCGAAGGTCAGCTTGCCCTTGCCGCTGCCGACGAGGCCGCCGTAACTGACGACGGCATGCTCGAACCAGCGTTCGGCGAGCGATTCGAGCGCATGCGAGCCGCGGCCGGCATCGAGCGCGTAGCTCATCAGCTGCGCATCATCGATGTTGCGCAAGGTGATGCCGTGTTGCGCCAGCATCACCGAGGTGAACTTGACGTTGAAGCCGACCTTCTGGATGCCGGCGGACTCCAGCAGCGGCTTCAGTGCGGCAAGCGCCTCGGCCGCCTTGATCTGGCCGGGTGCGAGGCCGGCATCGAACAGGCCGGCGCCGCCGCCGGGCTGGCGGTGGCTGAGCGGCACGTAGCAGGCGTCGTTCGGCGCCAGTGCCAGTGCGAGCCCGGAGAGCTCGCCCTGCATCGGATCGATCGATTCGGACATCGCCTCGATCGCGACATAGCCGGTGTCGGGCACGCGGGCGACGAAGGCCTTGAGCTGGTCGAGGCTGCCGATCGCCTGATACGCCTTGCGGTCGAAGCCGGTGTTGCGGATCGCTTCGCCGCGGGTCTCCGCCAGCGCGGCCGGCGTGCCCTTCAGGCTGGAATTCTTGTCGTCACGGGCGCCGCTCGGCTTGCCGCGACCATTCGAAGCCGGCCTTGCGGGTGCAGCAGCGGTCGATCCGTCTCCGGGCGCCGGCGTGACATCCGACGGCGGCAGCGGCGAGAACACGCTGGCGCCGCTCTTGTTGCCGGGATCGGCGTCGACATTGGCGGGATCGATCTGCGCGTATTCGGCGACGCGGCGGGTGAGGGTGGAGAACTCCATCGCCTTGAGGAAGGCGACCAGCCGGCGCGAGTCGGGCTCGTGCACGGCGAGGTCGTCGAGCGGCACGTCGAGCGCGACCTTGTCGTCGAGCAGCACGAGCTGGCGCGAGATGCGGGCCTTCTCGGCGTTCTCGAGCAGCGCCTCGCGCCGCTTCGGCTGCTTGATCTCGCTGGCGCGGAACAGCAGCTGATCGAGGTCGCCATATTCGATGATCAGCTGCGCCGCGGTCTTGATGCCGATGCCGGGCACGCCGGGAACGTTGTCGGTGGAATCGCCGGCCAGCGCCTGCACCTCGACCACCTTCTCCGGCGGCACGCCGAATTTCTCGATCACCTCGTCGCGGCCGATGCGGCGATCCTTCATCGTGTCGTACATCACGACCTTGTCGTTGACGAGCTGCATCAAATCCTTGTCGGAAGATACGATCGTCGTGGTCGCGCCGCGCTCGCTCGCCAGCCGCGCATAGGTCGCGATCAAATCGTCGGCCTCGAAGCCTGACTGTTCGAGGCAGGGCAGGTCGAAAGCGCGCACCGCCTCGCGGATCAGCGCGAATTGCGGGATCAAATCGTCCGGCGCCGGCGGCCGGTGCGCCTTGTAGTCCGGATAGAGCTTGTTGCGGAAGGTGATCTCCGACTTGTCGAACACGATCGCCAGATGCGTCGGCCGGTTGTCCTCCGGCATGTCGCGCAGCAGCTTCCACAGCATGTTGCAGAAGCCGAGCACGGCATTGACCTGCAGCCCGTCGGATTTGCGGTTCAGCGGCGGCAGCGCGTGATAGGCGCGGAAGATGTAGCCCGAACCGTCGACCAGGAAGACATGGTCGCCCTTCGCCGCGGGCCTGGTAGCAATGGGCTCGGCGGCAACGGGCTTGGGGGCGGTCTTCGGGGCTGATTTGGCGGGGTCTGTGGAGGCTGTTTTCGGCATGGCCGAAACTTAGGGATTTTTGCGCGGATTGACAGCCTTTGCGTCACAGAATCCGCTTGTGCCACACAACCAAATCGTCGTCCTGGCGAAGGCTGGGACCCATACCCACAATGGGTTGTTAGAGGACCGTCGTGCCGCCTGCCGGTTACGACGGCCGCGGCGTATGGGCCCCGGCCTTCGCCGGGACGACAATAGAGAAGAGCTACGCCTTGTCGCCGGTCGGCGAGAACAAATAGCCGCCGCCTCGGATGGTCCGGATCACCGACGGCTTGGTCGGATCGAATTCGATCTTGCGGCGGATCCGCATGATGCGCAGGTCGACGGCGCGGTCGAAGGCTTCCGCATCGCGCGCATTGGCGAGTTCCAGCAACCGCTCGCGCGACAGAACCCGCTTCGGATTGGCCGCGAACACCTTCAGCAGGCCGAATTCGGAGGCCGTCAGCGGGTGCTCATTGCCTTCGTCGTCGCGCAAGGCCTGGGCCTCGAGATCGAGCCATTTGGTGCCGAACCGCACCAATTGCTCCTTTTCGGCCTTCGCGCTGGCCGGTTCCGGCGCCGCAGTCTTCGCGGGGCCGCTCCGCCGCAGCACCGAGCGGATGCGCGCCATCAGCTCGCGCAGCTCGCAGGGTTTTGCGACGTAATCGTCAGCGCCGAGCTCGAGCCCGACCACGCGGTCGATCGGACTGGCAGTAGCTGTCAGCATGATGACGGGGACGTTGATCTTGCTCTTGAGGTCGCGAATGATCGACAGCCCGTCTTCCTCGGGCATGTTGAGGTCCAGCACCACGAGATCGGGCGTGCTGCTCTCGATCTCCTTGCGCAGGCTCTTGCCGCCATCGCACAGCGTCACGCCAAAGCCGTGCATCTTGAGGTAATCGCCGACCATCTCGCGGGCCGGCGCCTCGTCGTCGACGATGAAGATATGCGGGTTCTGGTTCATGATGTCTCTGTCGCCGGCAGTGTAACCGTAAAGGTCGACCCCTGTCCGGGACCGGGGCTCTGAGCGGTCACATGGCCGCCATGCATGTCGATGATGCGCTTGACGATGGAGAGGCCGAGGCCGGTCGAGCTCTCGCCCGCGGTCGGCTTGGCCGACAGCCGCTGGAACCGGCCGAACAGCCGCCCGAGATCCTCGGGGCTGAGGCCGGGGCCCTGGTCGGAGATGCGGATCACGGTGTCTTCGCCCTCGTGGCTGACCGAGACCGTGATCTTGCCGCCGATCGGCGAGTATTTGATAGCGTTGCTGACGAGGTTGTCGATCGCCTCGCGGATCCGGTCGGCGTCGCACATCGTGACGAAATGCTGCGGACCCGAGACCGAGATGCTCTGCTGCTTGTTGACGGCCGAGGGCAAATTGGCCTCGGTGACCTCGTTGACGAGGGCCGCGACGTCGACCGGCTCGCGGCGAATGGTGATGTCGAAGGCATCGGCCATCGCATCCGAGATCAGGTGGTCGACCATCGAGGTCAGCCGCTTGGTCGCATCCCGGATGTGCTCGACCTGCGACGTGACGCTCTCCTTCGGCGAGCCGGCGCCGATCAGTTCGGTCAGCATCTCGGTGCGGCCGAGGATCACGCCGAGCGGATTCTTCAGGTCGTGGGCGACGGTGCCGAGGATCTCGTTCTTGAAGCCGTTGGCGCGCTGCAGCCGCAGCCACTGCGCCGACAGCCGCCGGTTGGCCTGCATCAGCGCGCGGGTGCGCTGCGCGACGCGGTCCTCGAGCTGGCTGTTGGCCTCGTGCAGCTGCTGGTACAGGATCACATTGTCGAACGCGATCGACAGCCGGCTCGAGAAGATCTCGACCAGCGCACGGTCGGTGTCGGAGAGCTGGCGTTCGGCCTGCAGCAGCACCACGACCTCGCGGCCGCTGCCGGTGCGCGAATAGAGCACGCTGCGGTGGTCGGCGAATTCGTTCTTGCGGCGCTGGAATGCGGCCTCCACCATGTGCCGCAGGTCCGCATCGAGCGCCTTCGACGAGGTGGTGCCGATGAAGCGGCTGTAGCAGCCCGAGCAGGCCAGCACCGAGAAATCGCATGCGGCTGCGTTGCCGTCGTCGCGCAGCACCAGGATCCCGGCGCAATCGACATTGAGCAGCGAGGCGAGCTGGGTCAGCACGCCTTCGGCGAGACGCTGCATCGACTTGAAATCGTACAGGGTCGAGGCGGCGTCGATGATGATCTCGAGGCCGCGCCTTGTCTGCACCATGCGCTCGAGCTGCTGGTAGCTGCGCAGCGCGGCCGTCAGCGAGGTGAACAGCTTGTCGGCGGTGAGCTCGGTCTTCGCCTTGTAGTCGTTGATGTCGTACTGCACGATGACGCGCCGCTCCGGCGCCTGGCCGGGCTGGCCGGTGCGCAGGATGATGCGGACGGTCTCGTTCTTGATCTCGCTGCGGATGTACTCGACGAGCTCGAGGCCGGCGACGTCGGTCTCCATGATGACGTCGAGCAGCACGGCTGCGATGTCAGGGTTGTCCCGCATCAGCGTGCGGCCTTCGGCCGCGGAGTAGGCCGAGAGGATCTCCAGCGTCGAGCCGTTCAGATTGTAGTCGCTGAGCGCGAAACGGGTGCCTTCATGGACGGCGTGATCGTCGTCGATGACGGCGATCTTCCATTTGCGGGCCGACGAGTCCTCCGGGGGGCTCTCGGTATCGTCGATCAGTTGGAGGACATCGTCCTGTTCGGCCATTGACTGGTTCCGTCAGCTGCTGCGTCAGTGATCGTGGGCTGGCCCTTGGCGATCCTGGGCATGATAATGCGAAAAGTGGTGCCTTGTCCTACCCTTGACTCCAGCATCATGCGTCCGCCGAGCTGCTGGGTGACCAGGTTATAGACGATATGGAGGCCGAGGCCCGTACCACCTTCGTTGCGGCGCGTCGTAAAGAAGGGGTCGAACGCCTGCCGCTGCACGTCCGGCGTCATGCCAGCCCCGTTATCCGCGAAGATGATCTCGACGTCGTCGGCGCCGCGTCCGCGCGCCGAGATCGTGATGTTGCCGGAGCGGCCGTCGGCGAAGGCATGATTGACGGCGTTGAGGAAAAGATTGGTTAAGATCTGCCCATAGGCGCCCGGATAGCCGTCGATCAGGAGCCCCTCGGGCACGTCGACGGACAGCGCGATGGCGGCCTTCTTCAGGACCGGCCGCAGGCTCGCCACGATCTGGTCGGTCGATTCGCCCAGGCTGAACTGACGTCGCTCGGCATGCGAGCGGTCGACGGCGACCTGCTTGAACGACTGGATCAGTTCGCCGGCGCGCTGCAGATTGGAGACCAGCTGCTGCGAAGCGTCGCGCGAAGCGCGCACGAAGTCATCGAGCTTGGAGCGGCGCAGCGGCTCGGTCTTCAGGTCGTTGTCGAACATCTCGGCGCGGCGGGCAAAGCTCGAGGCCACCGTCAGGCTGATGCCGATCGGGTTGTTGACCTCGTGGGCGACGCCGGCCACGAGGCCGCCGAGCGCGGCGAGCCGCTCGGCATCGATCAGGTTCTGCTGCGCGGCATTGAGCTCGAGCAGCGCGCTTTCGGCCTTCTCCTTGGAGGTCCGCAGCTCGTCCTCGGTCTTGCGCTTGGCGATCGCGTTTTCGCGGAACACCTCGACCGCGCGCGCCATGGCGCCGACCTCGTCCCTGGCCGAGGTGCCCTGCACCGGCCGGTCGAGATCGCCCGAGGTGATCGTGCGCATCGCGGCCATGATCTGCGCGAGCGGCAGCCGGATCGACAGTGCGATCATGACGCCGGCCGACATGATGACGCCGAGGAAGACCACGGCAATCGACAGCACCCGGCGCGAAATCGACGACAGCGTCCTGTCGAAGGTCTCCTGCGCCTTCTGCTCGCGCTGGCGCATCTTCACCGAGAGATCGTCGATCGCGCCGATCGCGTCGGCCTGGCTGGCGTCGATCGAGTTGCGCAACAGGTCGGTGCGGTTGGTGAGTTGTTCGCTCAGCTTGCCGAGCCCGTCGCGCAGCTCGGCGGTCTTGACCTTGAGCCGCGCCAGCGCCATGCGCTGCAAATCGTTCTCGGCCATATCGGTCATGACCGGGATCGTCTTCTCGATCGTGTCGATGTTGCGGCGGGCCTCCTCGGCCGACGACGAGGCGAGCGAGAGGTAGTAGGCGTTGGCGGCGACCAGCAGCGAGGTGAACGCCTCGCGCGACTTGCCGAGCGCGGGCCAGATCAGCGCGTCGCGATGCCCGGTCGCGCCCTCGATGATCGAATAGAGTCCGGCCATGTCCTTGGTCGGCGTCAGCACCTGCTCGTCATAGGTCTTGGAGATCTTGGTCTGCAAGGTACGCAATTCACCGAAGCCGTCGAGGAAACGGCTGGTGACGCGTTCCAGCTGCTCGACCGAGCCCGACAGCATCGGGTCGGTCGAGGCCCGGTTGGTCAGCGTGCCGAGCACGGCCTCGCGCAGCAGCAGGATTTCCGCGAACAGGTCCGGGCTCGGCTGGTTGATGTAGCGGTGGATCAGGTTCTGCAGCCGGCTGGTCTCGCTTTCGAGCTTGGCCAGGATCTTGTCGGATTCCCGCACCTGGCGGACATCCTCCCAGGCGGAGCCGAGCACCTTCGAACCGTTCCAGATCAGCACCGCGAGCACGATCACGACCGCGGAGTTGAGCAGCGCGATCGAAAGAATGCGCCAGCGGATCGGCACCGCACGCAGCAACTGGACGATACGGAAACGGCCCTGCGGCCCAAAGGCCGCCGGCCGCCGTGTCTTCCTGTCCTGTTTGGGTGCAGCCAAGATCCGGTTACTCCATGTTGCGGATGCGTTCGATCAGCGCGGATAGAGCGGGATCGCGCTCGGCCCTGGCATAGATGCCGGCCATCGCCGCCTCGAACGGCTTGCGGTCGAAGTCGGTCACGACCTTGACGCCCGCGAGCTCCGCCTGCTTGCGCGAGCGCTCCTCGAGCTCCCGCCACTTGTCGCGCATATAGATGCTGGAGCGCTGCGCGGCATCGCGGAACATGGTCTGCTCGTCCGGCGAGAGGCTGGCCCAGGCCTTGCGCGACATCACCAGCACTTCCGGGCTCATGGTGTGCCGGGTCAAGGTGTAGTAGCCGGCGTATTTGTAGTGGCCGGTGGTGACGAAGGACGGCCAGTTGTTCTCCGCGCCATCGATCAGCCGGTTGGCGAGCCCGGTCAGCACCTGGCCGTAGGGCATTTCGACCGGCTGGGCGCCGAGCGCGCGGATCACGTCCGACATCTGTTCGGATTGCTGCACGCGCAGCCGCAGCCCCTTGAGGTCGTCGAGCGAGCGCACCGGGCGGACGCTGTTATAGATCGAGCGGGCGCCGGAATCGTAGAAGGTCAATCCGACGAAGCCATGGGCTTCGAAACTGTTCAGGATCTCGGTCCCGATCGGTCCGTCCAGCACATGTTGCAGGTGCTCAAGCGACCGAAACAGGAACGGCATCGCCAGCACGTTGACCGACGGCACCATGGTTCCGATCAGCGCGACGTTGGTCCGGTTCAGATCGATGGCGCCGGCCCGGGTCTGTTCCAGCGTCTCCTTTTCCTCGCCGAGCTGGCGGGAATGGAAGACCACGATGCGGTGCCGGCCGGAGGTCCGCTCGGCGATCAGGCGGTCCATGTAATTCAGTGCCTGAACGGTCGGATAGTCCTCATTCTGGGTATCGGCAGTGCGGAATTCGCGCGCAAAAAGGCTCGCCGAAACCGCTGTCCATAACAGCGCGACGGCAAGCATCATTGTCCGCGAAAGGCCGGCGCGGCGGTACACAGGCTACAATTCCCCTTGTGATTTGTGTCCAGGGCGGGAGAAAAAGGTTCAATGCTTTCTAGCAGAACGTGGGTGGTTCGCCCATCGGCCAAACGTTAAATCCGCGGTGCAACCTGCGGTGTCGATTGAATCCGGGGTTGTGGCGCCTTATGACTGCGCGCTGGCATCGAGGAACAGCTCGTCGTGAAGTTCGCTTTCAAACTCCTGCAACTCACCGTGGCGGCCCTTCTGCTTGTATCGCCCGCGCAAGCTGCGACCGAGATCATGTGGTGGCACGCGATGTCGGGTGAGCTCGGCAAGCAGCTCGAGAAGCTCGCCGCCGATTTCAACACCTCGCAGTCCGACTACCGGATCGTGCCCGTCTACAAGGGCAACTACACCGAAACCGTCACCGCGGCGATCTTCGCCTTCCGCTCGCGCAGCCAGCCGGCGATCGTTCAGGTCAACGAGATCGCCACCGCAACCATGATGGCGGCGCGCGGCGCGATCTATCCGGTGTTCGAGCTGATGCGCGATCAATCGGAAGCGTTCGCGCCGTCGGCCTATCTGCCCGCGGTGGCCGGCTACTATGCCGATGTCGATGGCAACATGCTGTCGTTTCCGTTCAACGCCTCGACGCCGATCCTCTACTACAACAAGGATATGTTCCGTTCGGCCGGGCTCGATCCGAGCCAGCCTCCGAGGACCTGGCCGGAGCTCGGCATCGCGGCCAAGCGGTTGCGCGCCGCGGGCGCAATGTGCGGCGTGACCACGTCGTGGCCGTCCTGGATCAACGTCGAGAATTTCTCCGCCTTCCACAATCTGCCGATCGCGACCAAGGCCAACGGATTCTCCGGGCTCGATGCGCAGCTGATCTTCAACAACCCGCTGCTGGTGCGCCATATCGCGCAGCTCGCGCAGTGGCAGGCCGACAAGACCTTCGACTATAGCGGCCGCGGGCAGTTGGCCGAGCCGCGCTTCCAGAAGGGCGAGTGCGGCATCTTCATCGGCTCGTCGGGCACCCGCGCGGACATCAGGGCCAATTCGAAATTCGAGGTCGGCTACGGCATGATGCCGTACGATCCCGACGTGCAGGGCGCGCCGCAGAATTCGATCATCGGCGGCGCGACGCTGTGGGTGCTGCGCGACCGGCCGCGTGCCGAATACGCCGGGGTGGCGAAGTTCTTCGCCTATCTGTCGCGGCCGGAAGTCCAGGCCGCCTGGCACCAGAACACGGGTTACCTGCCGATTACCCGCGCCGCGTTCGATCTCACCCGCACGCAGGGCTTCTATGATCGCAATCCCGGCGCCTCGATGTCGATCGAGGAGGTCACGCTGAAGCCACCGACCGACAACTCGAAGGGCATCCGCCTCGGCTCGTTCGTCCTGATCCGCGATGTGATCGAGGAGGAGCTCGAGCAGGTGTTCGCCGGCAAGCGTTCGGCGCAGGCCGCGATGGACAACGCCGTCGAACGCGGCAACCGCCTGCTGCGCCAGTTCGAGCGCGCCAATCCGGACCGGTGAGGGTGCACACATCCTCCCTGGATGACGGAGAAGCAGTTGAACAAGCCTTTGCGCGGGGATGACGGGGATAGATTGGGCTACGAGATTCCTTGAAATGATATCCCTTCCATCCATCACCACCTACGACAGCTACCGCGCCTGGCGCAGCGACACGTCGCGCTGGCTGCCGGTCGCGCGCGATATTGCCGACGGCCATGGGCTGTTCTGGCGCACCCCGCATGTGTTCTCGACCGGCACCAATCTCGTCATCGGGCTCGACGGTGAGCTGATCCTGAAACTCTTCCCGCCGTTTCTGCGCCCGCAATTCATCTCCGAACGCGGCGCGCTGGCGGAGCTGCGCGGACGGCTCGGCTTTCCAATCCCCGACCTGGTCGCGGAGGGCGAGCGGGACGGCTGGCCGTATCTCGTCATCACCCGCCTGTCCGGCACCGTCGGCTCGGAGGTGTGGCCATCGCTGTCGGAGCCCGAGCGGGAGCGCGTGCTCGCCGAGATCGGCGCCGTGATCGCAGCGGTGCAGCGCGTGCCGCCAGGCCGGTTGCTAGCGATCGAGCCGCGCTGGGAGGCCTTCATGCGCGGGCAGATCGCGCAGTGCCGGGCGCGGCACGAGCGGCTCGGCCTGCCGGCGAAATTCCTCGCCGGGCTCGATGATCTCTTGCGAGACGCCGCCGAATTGATCCCGATGGCCGCGCCGCCGGTGATCCTGACCGGCGAATACATCCCGGAGAATTTCCTGCTGGGGCGCCGGGCCGACGGCTGGCACGTCGCCGGCCTGTTCGACTTCGGCGATGTCCGGACGGGCTGGGGCGAATACGACCTGCTCGGTCCCAGCGCCTTCATGGCCGCCGGGCATCCGCGGAGGGTGCGCAGCTTGTTCGACGGCTTTGGCATCGCATCTGCGGATTTGACGTTCGCGCTGAAGCGGCGGCTGATGGCGCTATTGATGCTGCACTGGGCCAGCGATCCGCTCCGGCACATCTGCATCGCCGGGTGGCCGGACCGGGTCGACGATTTCGTGCAATTGCAGGAGCTGATCTGGCCGGATTAGCTCTCTTGGCGGGCGGCCCTGATGGTCGGCCAGAAAGCGAGCAGCGCCTATTTTGTGCTTGTTTGTTAAGCAGGCGGCCTTGCTTTGTATGCAATAGGCGGCGGCTACTGCGGTCGGATCAAAATACCTCTGCCGTTTTCTCCCGCCTTTGCCGCGTGTTAGCGCCGACATAAGGATCCATTAAGGGTTGGCACAAACCTTGCGATCCCTGTTCCAAAGCCATTTTCAAAAAAGGCATTTGGAGCATCACATGAAGCGTCGCGATTTCCTCAAATCGGTGTCTGGACTGGCAGCGGGGGCGCTGGCGCCGACCGCGCCCGCGATCTGGTCGCCGGCCAAGGCCGACGCGCGCTCCGAGACGCTGCTGATCGTCTCCGAGGGTGGTCCCAACAATCTCGATATCCACGGCATCGGCACCAACGTGCCCGGCTACGAGGTGTCGTGGAATTGCTACGACCGGCTGATCAGCCACGAGATGAAGAGCGGTCCGGGCGGCGTGCCCTATTACGACCGCGACAAGTTCAAGGGTGAGCTCGCCGAGGACATGAAGATCGACGACATGTCGGTCACCTTCAAGCTGCGCAAGAACGCCAAATTCCACGACGGCACGCCGGTCACCGCGAAGGACGTCAAATGGTCGCTCGACCGCGCCGTCTCGGTCGGCGGGTTTCCGACCTTCCAGATGAGCGCGGGCTCGCTCACCAAGCCCGAGCAGTTCGTCGTCGTCGACGACTATACGGTGCGCGTCGACTTCCTCAGGAAGGACAGGCTGACGATCCCCGACCTCGCGGTGATCGTGCCCTGCGTCGTCAACTCCGAGCTGGTGAAGAAGAACGCGAGCGAAAAGGACCCGTGGGGTCTCGAATTCACCAAGCAGCAGACCGCGGGCTCCGGCGCCTACAAGGTGACCAAATGGACCGCCGGTACCGAAGTGGTCATGGAGCGCAACGACGATTGGGTCTGCGGTCCCTTGCCGAAGATCAAGCGCGTGATCTGGCGCATGGTGCCGCAGGCCGGCAACCGCCGTGCGCTGCTCGAGCGCGGCGACGCCGACATCTCCTATGAGCTGCCGTTCAAGGATTTCCAGGAGATGAAGACGAACGGCAAGCTCAACGTGGTCTCGCTGCCGTTCTCCAACGGCATCCAGTATATCGGCATGAACGTGACCAAGCCGCCGTTCGACAATCCGAAGGTGCGGCAGGCGATGGCCTACGCGATGCCGTATCAGAAGATCATGGATGCGGTGCTGTTCGGTCTCGCCAATCCGATGTTCGGCGCCTCAAAGGACAAGCCGACCGAAGTCGCCTGGCCGCAGCCGACAAAATACAACACCGATATGGAGAAGGCCAAGGCGCTGCTCGCCGAGGCCGGCTACGCCAACGGCTTCGAGACCACGATCTCGTTCGACCTGAATTTTGCGGGCGTCAACGAGCCGCTCTGCGTGCTGGTGCAGGAGAGCCTCGCGCAGCTCGGCATCAAGACCACGATCAACAAGGTGCCCGGCGCCAACTGGCGCACCGAGCTGAACAAGAAGGAAATGCCGCTGTTCACCAACGTGTTCTCGGGCTGGCTCGATTACCCCGAGTACTTCTTCTACTGGTGCTATCACGGCAACAATTCCGTCTTCAACACCATGAGCTACAAGTCGCCGGAGATGGACAGGCTGATCGACGGCGCGCGCACGGCTGCCGCAGCCGGCGACACCGCGGCCTATGACGCCGACGTCAAGGGCTTCGTCGATCTCGCCTACGCCGACATCCCGCGCATCCCGCTCTATCAGCCGTTCGTCAACGTCGCGATGCAGAAGAACATCTCGGGCTACCAATACTGGTTCCACCGCCGCCTCGACTACCGCGCAATGGCGAAGGGGTGAGGGCGCATGCTGATCGTCCGCGACACATCCGGAGGTGGTGTGGGTTCAGGTGAGGTGAGCACGCCTCTCAGGCTCCCTCCCCCCTTGCGGGGGAGGGTGGGGAGAGGGGTAAGCCGCGAACGCGCAAAGACGACATTAGGCGGGAAGGCGCCAAACCATTTCGCATCGTCACAAACAACTTCGCTGAGAATCCAATCCCGTTTGGCATCGGAGCAAGCGGTACCCCTCTCCCCAACCCTCCCCCGCAAGGGGGGAGGGAGCCCTGCCAGTCCCGTTGTGGCGTCGCAGCCAGAAACAGCGAGGCCAGCATGCTGACCCTGATCGGCAAGCGGCTGCTGTTCGCGATCCCGTCGCTGATCGGGGTTGTGATCGTGACGTTCCTCTTGACGCGCGCGCTGCCGGGCGATCCCGCGGCGTATTTTGCAGGGCCTGCGGCAACCAAAGAGGCGGTCGACCAGATCAGGAAGAAGCTCGGCTTCGACAAGCCGCTGATCGAGCAGTTCGTCCGCTACAGCAACGATCTCGCCCATGGCGATCTCGGCACCTCGCTGACCACCGGGCAGCCGGTCGCCGCCGAGCTGCGCAATCGCCTGCCGGCATCGGCCGAGCTCACTCTGCTTGGCCTCGTCGTCTCGATCGTAATCGCGATCCCGCTCGGCGTGCTGGCGGCGACACGGCCGGGCTCCTGGATCGACCATCTCTGCCGCGTCACCACGACGGCCGGCGTGTCGCTGCCGGTGTTCTTCACCGGGCTCGTGCTGGTCTATGTGTTCTACTTCCGGCTTGGCTGGGCGCCGGCGCCGCTCGGCCGGCTCGACGTGTTCACCAGCGCGCCGCCGACGGTCACCGGCTTCTATCTGATCGACACGCTGATCGCGCGCGACTTCGAGGCGTTCCGTTCGGCGCTCAGCCAATTGATCCTGCCGGCGGTGACGCTCGCAATCTTCTCGCTGGCGCCGATCGCGCGGATGACGCGCGCCTCGATGCTGGCGGTGCTGGCCTCCGATTTCGTCCGCACCGCGCGCGCCAGCGGCCTGTCGCCCGGCAAGGTGATCGTCACCTACGCCTTCCGCAACGCGATGCTGCCGGTCATCACCACGCTCAGCATGGTGTTCTCCTTCCTGCTCGGCGCCAACGTGCTGGTTGAGAAGGTGTTCGCCTGGCCCGGCATCGGTTCCTACGCGGTCGAGGCGCTGATCGCGTCCGACTTCGCGCCCGTGCAGGGATTCGTGCTGACCATGGCGGTCATGTACGTGCTGCTCAATCTCCTGATCGACATCCTCTATGGCGTGATCGATCCGCGCGTCAGGCTGGAAGGGTAGGGAGGACAGATGAGCAGCGTTGCCCCCACTGTTGAGCCGATCGGTCCCGCACGCACCTCCGGTCTCGCCGCGATCATTGAGCAAACCCGCTACGTCCTCGGCGAGAACAAGGTCACCGGCTTTGCCTTCGCGCTGCTGATCGTGATCCTGTTTGCCGCGCTGTTCGGGCCTTATGTGGTGCCGTACGACCCGCTCGCCTCTGATACCGCGGCCGCATTGAAGCCGCCGTCCGCCGCGCACTGGTTCGGTACCGACCAGCTCGGCCGCGACATCTTCAGCCGCGTCATCGTGGCTACACGGCTCGACACTTTCATCGCGGTCGCTTCCGTCGTGCTGGTGTTCCTGATGGGCGGGCTGGCCGGTATCGCCGCCGGCTATTTCGGCGGCTGGACCGACCGCATCGTCGGCCGCGTCGCCGATACCATCATGGCGTTTCCGCTGTTCGTGCTGGCGATGGGCATCGTCGCAGCGCTCGGCAACACCGTGCAGAACATCATCATCGCGACCGCGATCGTGAACTTCCCGCTCTATGCCCGCGTCGCGCGCGCCGAGGCAAACGTCCGCCGCAATGCCGGCTTCGTGCAGGCGGCGCGGCTCTCCGGCAATGGTGAGTACCGCATCCTGCTCGGGCACATTCTGCCGAACATCATGCCGATCATGATCGTGCAGATGTCGCTGACCATGGGCTATGCGATCCTCAACGCCGCGGGCCTGTCCTTCATCGGGCTCGGCGTCCGGCCGCCGACGGCGGAGTGGGGCATCATGGTTGCCGAGGGTGCGGGCTTCATGGTCTCAGGCGAATGGTGGATCGCGCTGTTCCCGGGCCTTGCGCTGATGATCGCGGTGTTCTGCTTCAATCTGCTCGGCGACGGCCTGCGCGACATCGTCGACCCGCAGCGGAGGACCTGATGACTGTCTCGGCACGGTGTCGCGCTACCTCGCCGCTACTTTGCATGGGGTTGTTTTGCGGATTTTTGGATGATGCATCGCATTGGGGGAGGCGGTCATGACCGCCCAGCCGCTGCTCGACGTCAGCGACCTCACGGTCGAGTTCACCACCCGCCGCGGCATCGTCAAGGCGGTGCAGCACGTCAATATCTCGGTCGGCAAGGGCGAGACCGTCGGCATCGTCGGCGAGTCCGGCTCCGGCAAGTCGGTGACCTCATATGCGGTGATGCGTATTCTCGATCGTGCCGGCCGGATCGCCGACGGCTCGGTGATGTTTTCAGGCATCGACGTCAAGGCGGCGACCGAGAGCCAGATGCGCGATTTGCGCGGCCGCGAAGTCTCGATGATCTTCCAGAATCCGCGCGCCGCCCTCAATCCGATCCGAAAGGTCGGGCATCAGATCGAGGATGTGCTGCGTCAGCATGTCCAGCAGGCGCAGGTCACCGACCGCGGCGAGAAGGCGATCGAGGCACTGGAGCAGGTCAAGATCGCGCGTCCGCGCGAGCGTTATCACGCCTATCCGTTCGAACTGTCAGGCGGCATGTGTCAGCGCGTCGTCATCGCGCTGGCACTCGCCTGCAACCCGCAGCTTCTGATTGCCGACGAGCCGACCACCGGCCTCGACGTCACCACCCAGAAGGCGGTGATGGACCTGATCGTCGAGTTGACCCGGCGCCGCGCGATGTCGACGATCCTGATCACGCATGATCTTGGTTTGGCTGCCGCTTATTGCGACCGCGTCGTGGTGATGGAGAAGGGCCGCGTGGTCGAAACCGCTGTCTCGGCCGACATCTTCGCGTCGCCGCAGCACGACTACACGAAGAAACTGATGCGCGCGACGCCGCGGCTCGGGGTGTCGCTGCGGGATCTGCTGCCGGAGGAAGAGACGAAGTCTCCGCAGCCTATCCCCGTCATGGCCGGGCTTGACCCGGCCATCCATCGACCTTCGCAAGACGCTTCTCCCTCGATGGACCCCCGGGTCAAGCCCGGGGGTGACGAGAGAACACGGCCCCTCCTGTCAGTCGAAAAACTCGTCAAGGAATATCCCCGCCAGGGCGCGGGCTCGGTGCTGGCAAAGCTGTTCGGTCGCAAGCCGCCGCTCGAGGAGGAGATCTTCCGCGCCGTCGATGGCATCAGCTTCTCGATTGATCACGGCGAGAGTGTCGGGCTGGTTGGCGAATCCGGCTGCGGCAAGTCGACGACATCGATGATGGTGATGCGGCTCTTGGACCAGACCTCCGGCCGCATCCTGTTCGACGGCGAGGACATCGGCGCCATCATGCCGCAGTCCTTCGCGCGGCTGCCGCGGCGCAGCCAGATCCAGATGGTGTTTCAGGATCCAACCGACAGCCTCAACCCGCGCTTCACCGCGACGCGCGCTATCGCGGACCCGATCATGCAGCTGGGCGATATCCGCGGGCGTGACGCGCTCCGCGACCGCTGCGAGGAGCTCGCGCGGCTGGTCGGTCTGCCGGTCAATCTGCTGGACCGTTTTCCGCACCAGCTTTCCGGCGGCCAGAAGGCCCGCGTCGGCATCGCGCGCGCGATCGCGCTGCACCCGAAGCTCGTCATCCTGGACGAGCCGACCGCGGCACTCGACGTCTCGGTGCAGGCGGTGGTGCTCAATCTGCTGCAGGACCTCAAGCAGTCGATGGGCATGAGCTATCTGTTCGTGTCGCACGATCTCAATGTGGTGCGCCTGCTGTGTGATCGCGTCATCGTGATGCGCGCCGGTCGCATCGTGGAGCAGGGCACGTCCGAACAAGTCTTGGGCAATCCGCAGGATGCCTATACAAGGGAGCTGCTGACGGCGATCCCGCATCCGCCGTTGCCGGTTGCTTGAGAAATTCATTGGGAGCGAAATGGCCGATCATCTCGACGACTACATGAACGCCGTCGCCCGTGCGATGGCGTTGCCGCTGGAAGACGCCTGGCGTCCCGCGGTGCGCGCCAATCTCGAGGCCTCGCTGCGGTTGGCGCGGCTGGTCGATGACTTCCCGCTGCCGGACGAGATCGTGTCCGCCGCGATCTATTCGACCTGAGACCGCGATGTCCGAAACTCCCACGTTCATGTCGGCCGCCGAAATCGCGCAGGCCGTATCAAGCCGCAAGATGACTGCCCTCGCAGCGACCGAAGCTGCGCTCGCGCGCATCGCGGCGCACGACAAGGTGCTCAACTCCTTCACCGACGTCACCGCCGATCGTGCGCGTGCCAGGGCCAGGGCAGTCGATGCCGCGCTCGCGGTAGGCCAATCGGTCGGCCCGCTCGCCGGCGTTCCCTTCGCGGTCAAGAACCTGTTCGACGTGCAGGGGCTCTCGACCCGCGCCGGCTCGAAGATCAACCGCGACCTGCCGCCGTCGCCGCGCGATGCCGCGCTGATCGAGCGGATGGAAGCGGCCGGCGCCGTGCTGGTCGGCGCGCTCAACATGGGCGAATACGCCTACGACTTCACCGGCGAGAACGTGCATGACGGCCCGTCGCGCAATCCGCATGACCCGACGCGGATGACCGGCGGCTCCTCGGGCGGCTCGGGCAGCGCCGTCGGCGGCGCGCTGGTGCCGATTGCGCTCGGCTCCGATACCAACGGCTCGATCCGCGTACCCTCGTCGTTCTGCGGCACCTTTGGCCTGAAGCCGACCTATGGCAGGTTGTCGCGCGCGCGGTCCTATCCGTTCGTCGCGAGCCTCGACCATCTCGGTCCGCTGGCGCGCAGCGTGAAGGATCTCGCGCTCGCCTATGACGCCATGCAGGGACCTGACGGCGATGATCCCGCCTGCATCGTGCAGTCGATCGAGCCGACCGTGCCGTTGCTTGCCAATGATGTCGGCCGGCTGCGCGTTGCGATCGCCGGCGGCTATTTCCAGCAGAACGTGTTTCCGGAGGCTGTCGAAGCGGTCGCACGCGTGGCGAAGGCGCTCGGTGCCACGCAGACAGTGGAGCTGCCGGAGGCGGCGCGCGCCCGCGCCGCGGCCTTCATCACCACCACCACCGAGGGTGCCGCACTGCATCTCGATCGCCTGCGCAAGCGTCCCAATGATTTCGATCCGGCGGTGCGCGACCGCTTCATCGCGGGTGCGATGGTCCCGGCCGTCTATGTCGACAAGGCGCAGAAATTCCGCCGCTGGTTCCGCGCCAAGGCAGCGGAGCTGTTCCAGTCGGTCGACGTGATCCTTGCGCCGGCGACGCCGTGCACCGCGCCGAAGCTCGGCCAGGTCAATTTCACGCTCGACGGCGTCGAGCTGCCGGTGCGCGCCAATATCGGCATCCACACCCAGCCGATCTCCTTTATCGGCTTGCCGGTCGTGGCCGTGCCGGTGCCGCTCGAGCCGATGCCGATCGGCGTGCAGATCATCGCCGCGCCCTGGCGCGAGGACATCGCGTTGCGGGTCGCCTACATGCTGGAACAGATGGGCGTTGCTGCGGCACCCGCACCGAGAGGACTCTGATATGGACATTGATCTTCCCGACGTGGTCGCCGAAGTCACCGCGCAGTTCCAGCGCTACGAGAAGGCGCTGGTGTCGAACGATGTCGCGGTGCTCGACGAGCTGTTCCGCAACGACAGCCGCACGCTGCGCTATGGCATCGGCGAGAACCTCTATGGCTATACCGAGATCATGGCGTTTCGCGCCGGGCGCTCGCCGGTCGGCCTGATGCGCAAGATCGACCGCACCGTGATCACGACCTATGGCCGCGACACCGCAATCGCCTCGACGCTGTTTTACCGGGACAGCACACCGGGTAGAGTGGGGCGGCAGATGCAGACGTGGATTCGCTTCCCCGAGGGCTGGAGAATCGTCGCGGCCCATGTCAGCGTCATCGACGAGCCCAAGACTACTTGAACAACGGCGTTTGAACCGGACTGCTTGAAAGGACGCTTGAGGCATGAGCCTGGACGATCTTCCGACGCGTATGCCGCCGGGCGCCGAGCCCGACGCGGCCGTGCGCCGCGTCGATCGCCCGTCGTCGCTCACCGACAAGATCACCCGCGCCGAAGAGCTGCGGCTGCAACTCGCCGACGAGATCGTGCGCGGCACGCTGCCGCCGGGCGCCGGGCTCGACGAGACCGACCTCGCGCGCCGCTTCAACGTCTCCCGCACGCCGGTGCGCGAGGCGCTGCGGCAGCTTGCCGCCAGCGGCCTGATCGATGCCCGCGCCCATCGCGGCGCGGTGGTGGCGCGGCCGTCCCTTGAAAGGCTCACCGGCATGTTCGAGGCGATGGCCGAGCTGGAGGCGATGTGCGCCGGCCTTGCCGCCGAGCGGATGACGCCGGCGGAGCGCCACGCGCTGGAAGCGGTCCATGAGGAGCTGCGGGTCTTGAGCTACACCGGCAATCCCGAGCGCTTCCACGAGGTCAATGAGCGCTTCCACAACGCGATCTACGCCGGATCGCAGAACGCCTATATCGCCGAGATCACCCTGGCGACCCGCGTGCGCGTGCAGCCATTCCGCCGCGCCCAGTTCCGCAACCTCGGGCGGCTGGCAAAATCCCACGCCGAGCACGACCGCGTCGTCGTCGCCATCATGCGCGGCGACAAGCCAGGTGCCGCCGCCGCAATGCGCGCCCATATCGAGCAGGTGCGCGGCGAATACGAGACCTACGCGGTGTCGGTGTAAGGCACGACCAGAGCAGGCTGCAAAGAAAGGGCGTCACCTTGAGCCATGACGAATCCAAGATTGCTGCAGCGCGCCGAAGCATATTTGAAGCTGCGCAAGATATGCTCGCGGGACGGCTTTCGTACATCGAAGGAGCAAGAAAAATCTGTCCAGCCCGCTTCGCGTGGGGGCTGGATGAATGGGACCCGGATTTGGTGCCCTTCGTCGGCATTTTCTCCGAAACGGATGCGCTGCCGGTGGGCGATGAGAGATCACTCTGGCAAAAGTCGGCGCTGGAGGCTCTTGCGCCGGAGATAGCTCGAATGGAGGCTTGGGCCCGGAAATTTGGAGAGCCTCATTCTAAAAGCCTCGTAGAGCGTTTTTCCTGCGGAGAAATTGAATTGTAGCGGCGAGTATGGAGCCCTCCTTACCTCGCCCCGCTTGCGGGGAGAGGTCGGATCGCATCGTTAGATGCGATCCGGGTGTGGGGGGACAGGTCTTTCGGTAGTCACGGAACGTTGAGAGAAGCCCCTCCCCGCAAGAGCGGGGCGAGGGAGCACACCATTCCCGCGGTTACGCCTTCACCTTCTCCGCCATGAACGCCCGCCAACCGCCATAGGCGGAAATATCCTTCGCGCCGTTGATTGCGGCGGGCTCGACGATGAAGCCCTTGGCCTGCCGTCCGTCGGCGAGCCTGATCGTGCCGATCGAGAGCGGCGGCGGAATCGCGGCAACGAATTTTCCGAACGCGGCCGGCGACATCGCCCAGAGCTCGAGCTTGATCGCGTGTCCTGCGTCGCCCTCGATGCGCAGCATGCCGGGCTTCGGCGGCGTGGTGTCGAGTGCGTAGAGCCTGTAGTCCGGCGCGGTGACCGCCTCCTCGAGCAGGCGCGCATCCAGCGTCGTCAGCTCGTGGTTCAGCGCCATGCCGGAGAGATGCGCGCCGACCACTGCGATGGTGATCTCGTCGGCCCCGGCCTGCGCCGGCACTGCGGCGAGCGGTGGCTGCGGCAGCGCCTTGGCGCCGATGGCAAGTCCGGTGTCGGCGTGGAACACGCGGCCGATGCCGGCAAGCTCGGCATCGCGGCCGGCGGGCGCGAGCAGCGTGATG
This sequence comes from Bradyrhizobium sp. 6(2017), assembly GCF_011058295.2. Classification (NCBI taxonomy): domain Bacteria; kingdom Pseudomonadati; phylum Pseudomonadota; class Alphaproteobacteria; order Hyphomicrobiales; family Nitrobacteraceae; genus Bradyrhizobium; species Bradyrhizobium sp. 6(2017). The sequence continues at coordinate 1,089,889 of NZ_CP049289.2, forward strand.
CCGAACGGCGCACCGTCGGGCCGCATCGCCGCCGGCAGCGCGAGGCCGCAGAGATCGAGCAGGTTGACGAAATTGGTGTAGGTGCCGAGCCGCGAGTTCAGCTCGATCGGGTTGGCCAGCACGTCAGCGGTGGAATAGACGGTCGGGGCCGTCGGCAGCACGATCGCGCCACACTGCGCAAAGGTGCGCTCGGCGACACGGCGCAGCGCCTGCAGGCGGTACAGCGCAGTGAACGTATCCGCCGCCGTGAGCCGCGCTCCGCCGATCGTGATCTCGCGCGTCACCGGATGGATTGCGTCCGGCGACGACGCCAAGAGGTCACGGATCACGAGATAGCGCTCGGCGACCCACGGCCCCTCATAGAGCAGCCGCGCGGTTTCGTAGAACGGCTCGAGATCGAACTCGACGAGGTCGGCGCCAAGCGACTGCCAGCGCTTGCATGCCTCGCCATAGGCTTTCTCGGCCTCGCGGTCGCCGAAGAAGATCAACTGACCGCTTTTGGGAATGCCGAGCTTCAGCTTGGCCGGAAACGTTGCCAGTGATGCCAGCGGCCGGTCGCGCGAGAACGGATCGGCTTCATCCGGCCTGGCCATCACGGCGAGCGCGGCCATCGCATCGTCGACGGTCAGCGAGAACACCGAGATGCAGTCGAGCGTTCGGCACGCAGGCACGAGTCCCGCGTTCGAGATCAGCCCGAGGCTCGGCTTGAGGCCGACGATGTTGTTGAGCATCGCCGGCACCCGGCCGCTGCCGGCGGTGTCGGTGCCGAGCGACAGCGCGACCAGTCCCGCGGATACCGCGACCGCGGAGCCCGAGCTCGATCCGCCGGGCACGAGATCGCCGCGCACCGGATTTTTGGGAATGCCGTAGGGCGAACGCACGCCGACCAGGCCGGTGGCGAACTGGTCGAGATTGGTCTTGCCGATGATGATGGCGCCGGCCGCGCGCAGCCGGGCGACCGCGGTGGAGTCGTGCGCCGGCATGTAGGAGAAGGCCGGGCAGGCTGCGGTGGTCGGCAGGCCCTTGACGTCGATATTGTCCTTCACGGCGACCGGCACGCCGTAGAGCGGCAGCGTCGGGTCGGCGAGGCGCCCGGCCTCGGCGAGCGCCTCCTTTTCGTCGCGCAGGCTGATGAAGATGGCGGGATCGTTGTGCTCGCGGATGCGCTGGTAGCTGCGCGCCACCGTTTGGGCCGGCGTCATGGTCCCGGCGCGATGCGAGGCGACGATCGCGGCGACAGTTTCAGTCACGTGGTTGGCCCCGTCTGTTGAGCGGCAAGGCATCGGATGTCCTGCGCGAGGGAATTGTAGCCTGATCGAAGCAAGCAATGTGCCATTGTGTACAATTCGAATGCGCTCGCGTCACGGCAAATTATTGTACGATATCAATTGTTTGAAGCGGTCGCCAGCAACTGCTGCAGACTCGCCTGCGAATGCTTCTGCCTAATCTTAGGGCAGGTCTGATCAAGCCGAAATCTGAGCCGGAGGTCAGGTGAAGCAGGCAAGGATCTGCAGCAGCCGCTCGCGGTTTTCCTTGCCGATCTTCGCGGCGACATGCCGCTCGTGCTCGGCGGCGAGCCGCTTGAACTGGGCCAGCGCGGTCCTGCCGCGCGCGGTCAAATGCAGCGCATGGGTGCGGCGGTCGGTGGCGGAGGGGATACGGCTGACGAAGTCGCGTTCTTCCAGGCTGTCGAGCAGATGAACCAGCCGCGCGCGCTCGATCCCGAGCCGCTTGGCCACCGCCATCTGGCTCAGGCCCGGATTGGCGCCGATCACGGTCATGACCGAATATTGGGTCGGACGGATATCGGCCGCCGCCAGCGTCTTGATGAAGTCCTGGAAGATCCAGAGTTGGAAGCGCCGCACCGCGTAGCCGGCGTGGCCGGCCAGCGCGTCGAGGCCGATCTCGTCGCCGTTGTCGCCGCGATGTGCCCGGCCGTTCGCCGCCCGCGCCTGGGGGCGGCGGATTGCCGCTCCGGTTCCTGCCGCCTTGCGCAACGTCTTTTGCTGGCTTGCCATGGCGGCGATGCTAGCGCGCCCGAGGCGCAAGGGAAAGATTGTTGTTGACGACAACAATTGTTGCTCGCAACTTTGTAGCCAAAGAGCCCGGCCGGGACCGCGATGCTGCACGATGTTGCAGCGCGGTCCTGCAAGATGCGGGCGAGGAGGAAATTATGACGATGGCCGCCAGCGCAGACAATCCAGACCGCCTGTTCGCGACGCCCGCGATCGTTGCCGACCGCCGTCAAGACGGCAGCATCCTGGTTCGATCCACCATGCCGCTGAAGCAAGGTGCCCGCTGCATCGGCGACTGGCTGGAGCATTGGGCGCGGCAGGCGCCGGATCGCATCTTCCTCGGCGAGCGCGCCAGTGCCGAGGCGCCCTGGAGCACGGTCAGCTATCGCGATGCGCTCGGAATCGTGCGCCGCGCTGCATCGTGGGTGCTGGCGCAAGGGCTGAGCGCCGACCGGCCGCTCGTCATCCTGTCCGACAACGGCATCGATCACGCACTGTTTGCGCTCGCCGCCCAGCATGTCGGCGTGCCTTCGGCCGCGATCTCGCCGGCCTATTCGCTGATGTCGCGGGATTTCGACAAGCTGAAGAGCATGATCGAACTGCTCGATCCCGGCGCGATCTATGTCACGGGCACAAAGCTGTTCGCGCCGGCACTTGCCGCGATCGAGCCGCTGCATCGGGCGACCCTCGTCAGCGGCAATCCCGGCGATGCCGACGCAATGCCGTTCCGCACCGTCGCAACGACGCCGGAAGCGCCCGAGATTGCAAAAGCCTTCGCGGCGGTGACGCCGGACACGATAGCAAAATTCCTGTTCACCTCGGGCTCGACAGGCACGCCGAAGGCCGTGATCAACACCCAGCGCATGCTGACATCGAGCCAGCAGGCCAAGGCGCAGACCTGGACGTTCCTGGATCAGTCCGGTGGCGAGCTTGTGATCCTGGACTGGCTGCCCTGGAGCCACACCTTCGGCGCCAATCACAATTTCAATCTGGTGCTGCGCAACGGCGGCACGCTCTATATCGACGGCGGCAAGCCGGCGCCCGGCCTGTTCGCGACCTCGCTCGCCAATCTGCGCAGCGTGGTGCCGACGGTCTATTTCAACGTGCCGCGCGGCTTCGACATGCTGATCGCGGCGCTCCGCACCGATGGCGAGCTGCGCCGCAAATTCTTCGAAGGAACCAAATTCGCCTTCTATGCCGGCGCGGCGCTGCCGCCGAATCTGTGGGACGCGCTGGAGGAATTGTCGCTGCAAACCGTGGGGCGGCGCTTGCCGATGGTGTCGGCCTGGGGCTCGACCGAAACCTCGCCGCTCGCGACCGATTGTCACTTCCTCGCCAAACGCTCCGGCAATATCGGCGTGCCGATCCCCGGCACCGAACTCAAGCTCGTGCCGTCGGGCGACAAGCTCGAGGTGCGCGTGCGCGGGCCCAATGTCACGCCGGGTTACTGGAAGGCGCCCGGGCTCACCGCCGAGGCCTTCGACGACGAGGGCTTTTACAAGATCGGCGACGCCGTCACCTTCGCCGATCCTGACAGGCCCGATCTTGGCCTGTTCTTCGACGGCCGCGTCGCCGAGGATTTCAAGCTCAATTCAGGAACCTGGGTCAGCGTCGGCACCTTGCGCGTCGCGGGCATCGCGGCACTGGCCCCGCTTGCGCAGGACATCGTCGTCACTGGTCATGGCCGCGACGAGGTGCGGTTCCTGGTGTTTCCGAACATTGCCGCCTGCCGCGCACTGGCGGAACTTTCCGAGAGCGCCGACGTGCGAGAGGTGATCAGCCATCCTGCGATCCGCTCCGCGATCGGGCAGGGGCTGGCAAAACTGAAGGCGCAAGGCGGCCATTCCTCCGGCCACGCCACCCGTGCGCTGCTGCTGGCCGAGCCCGCCTCGGTCGATGGCGGGGAGATCACCGACAAGGGCTACATCAACCAGCGCGCCGTGCTGACGCGCCGCGCCGCAGCAGTGGCGGTCCTGGAGGACGGCGCGTCGGCCGAGCCGATCGCCTGCGCGGGCTCGTGACGTGATTTGTACCGGTAGGGTGCTGGCAGGGCGCCACGTACACCGCCGTCGTCCCTGCGAAAGCAGGGACCCATATTCCGCGGCCGACGTTGTGTACAAAGGTCGTCGTTCCGCTGGCGCGCAATAATCAGCATTGGTGGTCATGGGTCCCGGCTCGGAGGCCGGGACGACACCGAGTTTGTGGAACGTCTGGCGGACCATACACTTGAGCCGTCCGCACCGGTTCCCCGGAGCCTTGCCCCGCAAGGGTTCGTATTTTTAGTTGCCATGGCAACTAAGCTGTGCGAGTTTCCGTGCCAATCGGGACAGGGCCGGTCAACGGCCACGCGTTTGGGAGGAAAATGTTGCGCAGCAGCGCGCGAGCGGCACGCATGGAAGACCGGGCGAATATCGCGGTGGCGCAGGGTGCCGCCGTACGGTCAGGTCGTGCTTTGCCCGGTCACGGCGCCGAGATTCTCGTGCAACCGGCGCAACAGGTCGATCAGCACCTCGCGCTCGTCCTTTTTCAGGCACGACAGCAGCCGCCGCTCGCGCTCCAGCGCCGCGACGATCACCTTGTCGTGGATGGCGCGGCCGCGCGCGGTCAGCGTGATCGAATGGGTGCGGCCGTCGTCGGGCGCCGTGCGGATCGTCAAAAGCCCGCGCTTCTGCAGCGCCGCGAGGTTGCGGCTGACCGGGCCCTTGTCGAAGCCGATCACCTGACAGATCCGCGAGGCCGGAATCCCCGGCTCGATCGCCAGTTGCGAGATGATTCGCCACTCGGTGACGTTGACGCCAAAGTTCTTCTGGTAAAAGGCGGTGGCGCTGTTCGACAGCTTGTTGCCGATGAAGGTGATGAACGCCGGCACATAGCGATTGAGGTCCAGCAGCGGGCCGTCGGTGGCGTCTGCGGGATCGGCCGGTCTCGGCCGGCGGGGCTTTCGGGGGAGGGGCTGACTGCTCATTTCTCAAATCATCGCTGCGAAACTGCTCGGGAGCAATAGACATGCGGCCCGTGTTGACAAGATCAAACCTCGGGAGGTCCCGATGACTGCAACGGCAGGGACGTCCGTCCCGCACCTCGACGTCGATCCGTTTGCGCTCGAATTCTTCGCTGATCCGTTCCCGACCCATGAGCGGCTGCGCGAGGCCGCACCCGTGGTCTATCTCGACAAGTTGAACGTCTACGGCGTGGCCCGCTATGCCGAGGTCCATGCGGTCCTGAACGATCCCGCGACCTTCTGCTCCAGCCGCGGCGTCGGCCTCAGCGACTTTTCCAAGGAGAAGCCGTGGCGGCCGCCGAGCCTGATCCTGGAGGCCGACCCGCCGGCGCATACCCGCACCCGCACGGTGCTAAGCTCGGTGCTGTCAGCGACCGTGATGAAGCAGCTTCGCGGGCGATTTTCCGCCGCCGCGGAGGCCCGCGTCGATGTGCTGTTGGAGAAGCGCCGTTTCGACGCGATCGAGGACCTTGCGGACGCCTATCCGCTGTCGATCTTCCCGGATGCGCTGGGCTTGCGGCCGGAGGGCCGCGAGCATCTGCTGCCTTACGCAAGCCTGGTGTTCAACGCCTTCGGGCCGCCGAACGAGCTCCGCAAGCAGGCGATCGAGCGCTCGGCGCCGCATCAGGCCTATATTGCCGAGCAGTGTCAGCGCGACAATCTCACCCCGGGCGGCATCGGGGCCTGCATCCACGCCCATGTCGATAGCGGTGCCATTACCGCGACCGAGGCGCCGCTGCTGGTGCGCTCGCTGCTATCGGCCGGTCTCGACACCACCGTCAACGGCATCGGTGCCGCCGTCTACTGCCTTGCCCGCTTCCCCGACCAGTTCGAGAGGCTGCGCGGCGACCCGACGCTGGCGCGCAACGCTTTCGAGGAAGCCGTGCGGTTCGAAAGTCCGGTCCAGACGTTCTTCCGCACCACGACCCGCGACGTCGAGCTCAGTGGCGCCAGCATCCCCGAAGGCGAGAAGGTGCTGATGTTCCTGGCTGCGGCCAATCGTGATCCGCGCCGCTGGGAACAGCCCGATAGCTACGACATCACGCGTCGTACGTCGGGCCATGTCGGCTACGGTTCGGGCATCCATATGTGTGTCGGCCAACTTGTCGCCCGCCTCGAAGGCGAAGTGATGATGGCGGCGCTCGCGCGTCGTGTCGCCAAGATCGAAATATCAGGCGAGCCAAAGCGCCTTTTCAACAACACACTGCGCGGGCTCAGCAGCCTGCCGGTCGAGATCACGCCGGCCTGACGAGAAGCTCAATACCGGCAAAGGTTGGTTGAGGAAACAGGGGAGTGGATAGGATGAGGGGCTTCGGAGTTGGGCGATTTAGGATTGGACTTGCGCTGGCACTGGCCTGCGCCGCAGGCAGCGCACGCGCGGAGATTTCCGGCGATGTGGTGCGCGTCGGCGTGCTCAACGACATTTCCGGCATCTTCCAGGACACCAACGGCATGGGCTCGGTGGAAGCCGCGCGCATGGCGGCGGAGGATTTCAACGGCGGGGCTAAGGGCATCAAGGTCGAGATCGTCTATGCCGATCACCAGAACAAGGCCGACGTCGGATCTGCGATCGCGCGCAAATGGCTCGATGTCGAAGGCGTCGATGCCATTGTCGACGTGCCGAACTCGGCCGTCGGCCTCGCCATCAACACCATCCTGCGCGATAGCAGGATGACGTTCCTGGCGTCGTCGACCGCAAGCTCCGATCTCACCGGCAAGGCCTGCTCGCCGAACACCATTCAATGGGTCAACGACGCCTGGGCGACCGGCAACACCACCGCGGCCGCGATGATGCAGCGCGGCGGCAAGGACTGGTATTTTGTGACCGTCGACTACGCACTCGGCAAAGGCATTGAAGCTGAAGCGACGAACTATATCGAGAAGCACGGCGGCAAGGTCCTGGGATCGAGCAAGCATCCGCTCGGCACATCGGACTTCGCGTCCTTTCTGCTGCAGGCGCAGAACTCGAAAGCAAAGGTGATCGGGCTCGCCAATGCCGGCGGCGACACCATCAACGCGGTGAAGCAGGCGGCCGAGTTCGGCATCCAGCAGGGCGGCCAGACCATGGTCGCGTTCCTGCTGTTCGTGAACGACGTCCACGGCATGGGCCTGAAGGTCGCGCAGGGCCTGCAGCTGCTGGAGGCCTTCTACTGGGACATGAATGACGACACCCGCGCGTTTGCAAAACGCTTCGCCGCGCGTCCCGGCATGAACGGCAAGATGCCGAGCGGCAACCAGGCCGGCGTCTATGCCGCGACGCTCGCCTACCTCAACGCGGTTGCCGCCACCGGCAGCGACGACGCCAAGGCCGTGGTGCCGCAGATGAAGACCTTCAAGGGCATGGACAAGCTGTTCGGCGAGACCGCGATCCGCCAGGACGGCCGCGTCGTCCACCCGATGTACCTGTTCGAGGTGAAGAAGCCGGAGGAGTCGAAATACCCTTACGACTATTACAAGCTGATCGCGACCATCCCTGCCGACCAGGCCTTCCGCCCGCTGGCCGATGGCGGCTGCTCGCTGGTGAAGTGAGGCGCGCTCCGTTTGCCTCGCCCCGCTTGCGGGGAGAGGATGACGCGCTCGAAGAGCGCGGCGGGTGAGGGGGACCCTCCACGAGTCGCAATCGTGGATGGAGCCCCTCACCCCGACCCTCTCCCCGTAAGAACGAGGAGAGGGAGAAGACCTACGCCGCCTTCGGGCTCGCTGCACCGTCCGTCACCTTCACCCGCGCCAGCATCTCGGCCGCCGTCATCACATGCGCTGTCGAGAACGCGAGGATCGTCAGCGTGGCGCGATGCACCTGCTCGGCTGACAGAGCGCCCTGGCCGACATCCGGATAGTCGAACGTGCCCGTCGCATCCGACAGGAAGACCACCTTGTAATTGTGGAACATGGCGTCCCGCGCGGTGGCGTGGCAGCAGTTCTCGGTCGTCGTCCCTGAAATGATGACCGTCGTGATGCCCCATTCGCGCAGGATGAGGTCGAGGTCGGTGGCGAAGAACGCGCTGTAGCGGTGCTTCTTGATGACGTGCTCGCTCGGCGCGGGTGCGAGGTCATTGAAGATCTCGACGCCCGCGGTGCCATCGACCAGCGACGACCGGTCGGCGATGGGCGAATAGAGATCGTCATAGAGCCCCATGTCGCTGCCGTCGCGGCGATGCACATGCGCGGTGTAGATGACGCGGATGCCCTTGTCGCGACAGGCCTTCAGCGTTTGCGCCAGCCGGGGCACCATGGCGGCCGCTTGCGCGGAACGCAGCTTGGCGCCCTCGGCCACGAAATCGTTCTGCATGTCGACAACGATCATGACGGTTCGGGCGGGATCGATGATGTCGCATTGGTAGCCCATGTGGTGTCTCCTCTTCTAAAGGGAGATATTTCTACATCCCCCGCGGCAGCCGTTCTTGGCTGCGCCGGCCAATCGCTGGCCTGTGCTTGCCAGAACCGGGCGGCGGACGCAGAATATCCCGCTGCCGGGTTGGGTGGGAGCAAGGTCCGATGCAGACCCCAGATCACACAGTCGTCGCGCAAACGCTTGTCGCGCCAGGTGACAGTTTCGACCGCTGGCATCACGTCACCTGCCGCGAGTTCTCGTTGACCGAATGCCGCCGGGTCGCCGACGAGGCGTTTGCCGCGTCGATCTCGATCCGCAATTTTGGCCCGCTTGCGATCAACGACATCTGGTCGTCGACCCCGGCGGCCGACCGGATCCGGGTGGTGCGCAGCGCGAGCGACGTCCGCCGGGACCCGCGCGACTATTTCATGCTTTGGCTCACGTTGCGCGGCGAGGTCGGCTTTACACAGGGCGGGCGCGAGGTGCAGATGCGCCGCGGCGATCTCATGCTCCATGACCAGGCGCAGCCGTTCACGCTCGAATTCGCCCCGAGCGCGCGTTCGATCATGGTGTCGATCCCGCGGCCGCTGCTGCTCGCGCGCCTGCCGGATGCGCAGCGCCTGACCGCACGGCGGGTCGGCAACGATTCGAAAGTGGGAGCGCTGGCGGGATCGCTGATCGGCCGGTTGACGCGGCTCGATGATGCGGCGGGACCGGCTGCGGTACGGCTCGGCGCCTCGGCGCTCGACATTTTCGCAACGACGCTGCAAACCGAGCTGACGGATGACATGCCGCGGCACGGCGACGAACGGCTGGCGCGGGTCAAGGGCTACATTCTCGCCAATCTCGACGATTCCGAGCTCGATCTCGATGCGATCGCCAAGGCGCAGCATATGGCGCCGCGCACGCTCAATCGCCTGTTCGCGCGCGAGGGTACGACGCCGATCCGCTGGCTCTGGCAGCAGCGTCTCGCCGGCGCCTACCGGGCGCTGGCCGAACGACGCTTCAGCCACGTCACCGATGTCGCGTTGAGTTTCGGCTTCAGCGACGTCTCGCATTTCAGCCGCGCCTTCAAGGCCGCGTTCGGCCGGTCGCCCCATCAGGTGATGGGGTGACGCGCGGATCGACCTTTCGTCACGGCGCGCAGGAGAAACTCGACGCCGCGATCACCGGTCCAGTCTTGTGGTGCGGCCAGGCCGGCCAGCGGCACAGCGGCAGCGCGCGCAACGTCTCGAAACCCGGCGCCTGCACTTTCTGCTCCGTCACTTCCAGATCGGCGGGCGTCTTGCCGTTCTCGACCCAGTCGACCAGCACCGCCAGCATGTCGACATTCGCCGGCGCGCCGGAGCCGACATGGTCGACGCCGGGCGCGGTGTAGAGCCGCGCAAACTCCGCCGTCTTCTCCTTGCCGAGCGTCTTCTCGACAGTCTCGAAATAGCGGATGCCGGCATAAGGGCTTTGCGCATAATCGGCCATGTGCTCGAGGATCACGAGCTTGCCGCCATGGGTGTGGAAGCGGCTGAGATCCGTATCGGTTGAATCCATCAGCGCGGAGACCTGCCGCACGCGATCCTTGTAGTCCTCCGGCCTGTAGGTCGTGACGTCGAGTTTTGGATCGCGCGCGAAGACATACTGGATTCCGCCGGCGCCGTAGATCCAGGCGATGCCGTTGGTGGGCGCGGGCGGTTGCGCCGGCGCCGTGGTGCCGAGCCACCACGCCTTCCATCCGCCGGTCGGGCCGAATGCCGGTGTGTTCTCGCCGGACACGCCCCAGCCCGGATAGTCGTCGAGCCCGTTGGCGAGCGGGAACGAAAATTTGTAGGTCGCATGCAGCGTGTCGATCGCCGCGATCTGCTTGTCGGTCAGACAGTCGTCGCCGCTCTGGCCCGCCGCGCATGCCAGCGAGGCCGGCTTGAACGCGGCCTTGCAGCCGACCGGGTCCTGCACCAGCGCGTCGTCGGAGCCGTCCTGTCTGTCGCAGGCCTTCAGCACGGCATCTGCCACCAGCTTCACCTGGGCCGGGCGGATCCAGCCGTCGCCCATCGTGACAAGGCCCGAGCGGGTGCCGGCATGCTGCAGCCCCACCCAGTTGATCACGGGCACGCGCGCGAAAATGCCGTCGAAATCGTCGGGGTAGCGCTGCGCCATGGTCAGCGCCTCGCGGCCGCCTTCGGACGATCCCATGAAATACGTCTTCGCCGGCGGTTTGCCGTAGGCGCGCACAACAAGCGTCCGCGCTGCGTCGCGCACTTTCTTGTAGGCCTTGTGCGAAAAATTCTCGAACGCCTCGTCGTTGAGCGCGAACAGCTGGGGCGGCTCGCCGGGCTTCGACTCGTGGCCGGAATCGGTGCCGACGGTCGCGAAGCCGAGTGCCAGCGGCGAGGATTTGTCGAACGGATAGGCCGGCGGCAGGCCAAGGCCGCTGATCAGCACGCCGTTGAAGCCGCCGCCGCCATATTGCAGCGAGCGGCCTTTCCACTCCACCGGCAAGTTGACCTCGAACTTGATCGGCGGTGCCGTGGGATCGGCGGGATCGATATGGGCGAGCACCTTGCAGAAGGCGGGATTGGCCGGGACGACGCGGCCGGATGGTGTCGGTCCCTTCTCGGCAACCGCGAGCGGCGACGGCGCCTGGAGCATTGCGCTATCGACCTTGATCGTGCCATCGGCGGGGCCGGCAAGTCCGCTACAGGTGGCCACGGGATCGGCGAGCATCTGCGCCGCCGCCGCGTCGCCTGCGAATGACGTCAGCGTGGCAAGCGAAGCCGCAAGCGCCCATGCGCGCGCATCGATCTGCATTGTTTCCTCCCCGCAATAATTGTTGCCGTGGCAAGTATTTCACGCGAGGGGAGTTGCAAGCAGTTCCGTCATCCCCGCGCAAAGGCTCCGCCTTTGTCGCTGGAGGTGCTCGCGAAGCGAGCCTCGAAGGATGCACGGCCACCAGCTCGGCCGTCGACCCTTCGAGGGCCGCCGAAGAGGCGGCCACCTCAGGGCGACGGTGCGCAGGGGCTGCGCGGAGCAATGCCTACTGCGCGACCTTGCTGCTGCCTTGGGTGATCAGCCGCGCGGCGCGCTGGTTGCGGGCGTGGACCCAGAGCCAGCTCAGCGCGACGCTGAGGCGGTTGCGCAGGCCGATCAGGAAGTAGATGTGGGCGATGCCCCAGATCCACCACGCGAGCGCGCCGCGCAGCTTGATCTTGCCGAAGTCGATCACGGCGAGCCGCTTGCCGATCTGGGCGAGGCTGCCGGCATGCTTGTAATGGAACGGCGGCAGCGTTTCGCCCTTCAGCCGCGCCTTGATCAGGGCTGCGGCGTAGCGTCCTTCCTGCTTTGCGGCCGGCGCGATGCCGGGCACCGGATTGCCGTCCGGGCCCTTGATGGTGACGGTGTCGCCGACGGCGAAGATATCGGGATGGCCGGGCACGGTGAGATCCGGCTCGACCTGCAACCGGTGCGCGCGATCGGCCGGCGCGTTCAGCCATTCGGCGGCGCGCGAGGCGCGCACGCCGGCGGCCCAGACGATGGTGCGCGCCGCGAGCTTCTTGCCGCCATAGACCACGCCGTCGGCCGCGCATTCGGTGACCGCTTCGCCGAGCACCACCTCGACGCCGAGGCTCTGCAGCGCGCGCTGCGCATAGGCCGAGAGATCGTCCGGGAAACCGGCCAGCACGCGCGGGCCGGCCTCGATCAGCACCACGCGCGCCATCCGCGTGTCGATGTGGCGGAAGTCGCGCGGCAGCGTGTCCTTGGCGAGGTCGGCGATGGTGCCGGCCATCTCGACGCCGGTCGGGCCCGCGCCGACCACGACGAAGGTGAGCAGCGCCGCGCGCGCGTCCGGATCGGTCTCGCGCTCGGCGCGCTCGAACGCAACCAGAATGCGCCGCCTGAGCGTGGTGGCGTCCTCCAGCGTCTTCAGGCCGGGCGCGAACGGCTCCCATTCGTCATGCCCGAAATAGGCGTGGCGCGCGCCGGTGGCGAGGATCAGCGTGTCGTAGGGAATGCTGCCGCCGTCATCGAGCTGCACCTGCTTTCCGGCCGCATCGACGCCGCAGACATTGGCAAACAGCGTCGTCACCTCGGGCCGGTCGCGCAAGAGATAGCGGATCGGCCAGGCGATCTCGCTGGTCGCAAGCGATGCGGTCGCGACCTGATAGAGCAGCGGCTGGAACAGATGGTGGTTGCGGCGGTCGATCAGCGTGATCTCGACCGGCGCGCCGGAGAGACCGAAGGCGGATTCCAACCCGCCGAAGCCGGCGCCGACGATCACCACGCGATGAGGTTTGGCCGGCGCTTGCGTCATGAGATGTCGCTCTCGGTTCCGAACGGCTTCGTCATTTGATTATGTAGTCATTCGCAGCCTCATTCCAACACGAAATGCCCGATCGCCCGATAGCGAAACCCAATCGTTGCAACGTCATGCATCCTGCGGCGCGGCTGCTGCGACGGCTCGTCGCCGCATCGGCAGGAATAGTCCCGCGACAGCGCCAGCAAACGACAGCGTTGCTGCAAGGCTCATCGCGGGAGCAAATCCGCTGGTGAAATGTCCGGATGAATCGGCGGCGCCATTGGCTACGAGGCTCGCCACCAGCGCCGCGATGCCGAACATGCCGCCGAGGAAGCGGCCCATGTTGAAGATACCAGACGCCTTGCCCATCTCGCTGACGGCAACCGCGCTCAGCACCGCGTTCTGCGCAGCCGGCATCGCCATCGAGACGCCGACGCCAGCGAGCACCAGCGGCGCAACCAGCGCGGAATAGGACACCGACGGGCCCACGATCTCGCTGATCCAGCCGAGCCCGATCGCCTGCATTAGCAGACCGGTGACGACCAGCGAGCGCTCGCCGAACCGGTTGACGGCGGCGCCGGCGATCGGTGCCGTGACGAACAGCGTCGCCGTCCACGGCAATAGCCGCAGCCCGGCGCCGAAGGCGTCGAAGCCGAGCGCGATCTGCAGGAACTGCGGCAGCAGGAACAGCACGCCGTACATCGCGGCATAGAACAGCACGCTTGCGGCCATGCCGGAGGCGAACGGTCTTGCCGCGAACAGCCGCATCGGCACCATCGGGTTCGTCGCACGCAGCTCCCACAACACGAACATCACAGCCAGCGCGGCGCCGGCGATCAGCGCGCCGGTCACCTCCGCGCTGGCCCAGCCGACGCTGTTGCCGCGCAACAGGCCCCAGACCAATGCCAGCGCGGCGAGCGCGACCAGCGACAGTCCCGCGACGTCGAGCGGCGCTGCCGGTCCAAAACTTTCGCGCAGGCGCGCCAGCACGAGGGTAATCGCGACCAGGCCGATCGGCAGGTTGATCCAGAAGATCCAGCGCCAGCCGAGATGCTCGGTGATGAAGCCGCCGATCGCGGGGCCGATGATCAGCGCGCATCCGGTGACGCCGCTGAAAATGCCGAGCGCGCGGGCGCGTTCCTCCCGGCCGAAGGCGCCGCTGAGGATCGCCATCGCCAGCGGCATCACCAGCGCTGCGCCTGCGCCCTGCAGGGCGCGGGCGGCGATCAGTGCCGCGGCGTTGCCGGCCAGCGCGCAGGCCACCGATGCCACCACGAACAGGCCGATCCCGGCCGCGAACATTTTCCGGCGCCCGAAGCGGTCGCCGAGCGCGGCGCCGGTCAACAGCAGCACCGCGAAGGTCAGGTTGAAGGCGTTGACGGTCCATTGCAGCGTCTCCACCGGACTGCCGAAATCGGCGCGGATGGTCGCGAAGGCCGTGGTCATGATCATGGCGTCCAGCGCCATCATGAAGGATGCCAGCGCGGTGAGGCCGAGCACCCAGCGCTGTTCGGCGCGCTCTCGAGGGGTCTGCATGGTCGTTCTCCGTTGGCGTGCGGCAAGGTTGCGGCGCGCTTCGCAGGCCAGGACGAACCGGGGCCGGCAAAGGATGCGGCCGAAAATAACTTTTGACGGACCGCATCCTTTGGCGGTCGGCAAACGTCCTTGGGTCTGACGCGGCCTGTTCCGGCCGCAGAGATCGAGCCAAGGAGGTTGCGATGAGACGGACCCTGATCAGGTACAAGGCGAAGCCGGAGATGGCCGAGAAGAATGCCGAGCTGGTTTCGGCGGTGTTCGCCGAGCTGAAGGCGGCAAAGCCGGATGGCGTGCGCTATCTGACCTTGCGGCTGGAGGACGATACCTTCATCCACATGGTCGAGACCGCGGCCGACGACGGCTCGAGCCCGATCCCGAAGCTCGCGGCGTTCCAGGTCTTCCAGGACGGCATCCGCGATCGTTGCGCCGAGCCGCCGCTGGTTCGCAGTGCCGTGATTGTCGGCAATTATCGTATGCTGGATGAGCCGTGAACCGAGTGAACCGACTTGGCGGAGCCATCATGACGTCACCACCCCAAGCGCCTGAAGCGACCGAGGTCGACGCGCTGCTGGCGGCGATGCGGCCCAGGCTGCATCGCTACTGCGCCCGTATGGTCGGATCGGTCATCGATGGCGAGGATGTGCTGCAGGACGCGCTGATCAAGGCGGTGGAGGCCTTTGCGTCCGCAGCGCCAATCCAGAACGTGGAAGCCTGGCTGTTCCGGATCGCGCACAACACCGCGCTCGATTTCCTCAGGCGGCGCAATCGCCAGGACGCGCTCCACGCGCCGGAGGAGGTGGACATGATGGCCGGAGAGCTCGATGATGTCAGCCGCCGCGAGATCGCAGCGGCGAGCCTGCGCACTTTCATGCGTCTGCCGGTGGCGCAGCGCTCCAGCGTGATCCTGATGGACGTGCTCGGTTGCTCGTTGCAGGAGGTCTGCGGCATCATGGATTTCAGCCTGCCCGCGGTGAAGGCGGCGCTACACCGCGGACGGACGCAGTTGCGGGATTTCGCCCGCGAGCCCGACGACGCGCCGCGGCCCGGCCTGTCGCCGGCCGATCGCAACAGGCTGAATGCCTATGTCGGCCGCTTCAACGCCCGCGACTTCGACGCCATCCGCGCCATGATCGCCGATGACGTCAGGCTCGAGCTCGTCAATCGGACACGGCTCAACGGCAAGGCCGAGGTGTCGCGCTACTTCGGCAATTATTCGAAGATCCACGATTGGCACCTGGTGACCGGACAGGTCGAGGGACGCCCCGCGATCCTGGTGTTCGACCCGGACGCACGAGGCGCGCCGCCGCGCTCGTTCATGCTGCTCGACTGGTCGGCCGACAAGGTTGCGACGATCAGGGATTTTCGGCATGCGGACTATGCGATCGATGGCGCCGAATGGGTGGTGGATAAAGGGTGACCGGTCGGCGCTCCGCGCGTTGCGCAATGATCGCGCCACAAACTCAGCGTCGTCCCGGCCTCCGAGCCGGGACCCATAACCACGAATGACAATCGTTCTTGCACGCTGGGGCCTCAGCGCTCTTCAACAATCCAATCCTGTGGTTATGGGTCCCTGCCTTCGCAGGGACGACGGCCGCTACCGCGTCTTGCCGCCGAACTCGCCGCTGGCGATACGCGCAACGCGGTTGCCGGCTGCGGCCGGGGTGCTGCCCCTGCTTGAGAAGCCGTCATCGCCCGTCTCATGTGGCGCTTCGCCGAGGCGTTCGCCGGGCCAGAACGTCAGGGCCAGCATCAGCGCAAGGTTGACGAGCGTGCCGACCGTCGTGCCGGTGTGCTGGTAGGTCAGCGCATATTCCGGATATTTTCCGGCGACGACCCGGTCGATCACGACGAGCGCGATCCAACCCACCATCACGCAGACCGGGTCCCATCCGATGTCGCGGATACGCATCGATTGCAGCATGAAGGTCATGGCAAGCACGACATAGAAGCCGATCAACAGCGGCATGCTGTTGGCGGCTTGCGCCAGCAGCACATCCGTCCGGCCGCTCGCCGGTGCATTGCCGGTGATGCCGAACACCAGCATCAGGTAGCCGCAGCCGACCACGAAGCTGAAGAAGAAATAGGCCAGCCGGCCGAGCCGGGCGTTGAAGCCGAAAATGTAGTTCAACAACATGCGACGCGTCCCTTTGGACCGAGCCTCGTCCGGCGATGCTTTCGAGAGCATGAAGTCCGGGACGGCTTCCCGGGACGTGGTTTCCGAGCGCTTTACCGAATCCTTAAAGCCTGCTGCAGTGCGGCGGCGGTCTCCGGAGGGAGCGGGGTGCGACAATCGTTGCCTACGCAACCGGCATTATATTTCTTGCTTTGCCCGGTTTAGACGAATTATGATGCACAGTGCTCGGGTATGCGCCGAAGGTTCTAATAGGGTGCCGTCGGTTCATGCTTGCTGCAGACTTGCGATATCGCGCACAAAACACGTCACAGAACGACGCGCGTATAGCGTGACCCCCGGGCCCTCGTGATCGAGCCTGGCGGGATCTTTGGTTGAGGAGGGGAGTGAATATGAAAAAGGCATTTTGGCTGGCAGGCGCCATGGCACTGGCGCTCGCGCAGCCCGCGACGGCGGCTGACAGCGTCAAGATCGGCTTTGTCTCGACCTTCAGCGGTCCGACCGCCGTGATCGGCAACGACATGCGCAATTCGTTCGAACTCGCGCTCGACCATCTCGGCCGCAAGATCGACGGCAAGCCGGTCGAGGTGATCTACGAGGACGACCAGCAGAAGCCCGATGTCGGCAAGCAGAAGACCGAGAAGCTGGTGCAGTCCGACAAGGTCGACTTCATCGTCGGCTACATCTGGTCGAACGTGCTGCTGGCGTCGCTGAAGACCGCGGTCGATTCCAAGACCTTTTTGATCTCGGCCAATGCCGGTCCGTCGCAGCTCGCCGGCGAACTGTGTTCGCCCTACGTGTTCTCGACCTCCTGGCAGAACGACCAGACCCCGCAGGCGGTCGGCACCTACATGAACCAGAAGGGCGTCAAGTCGGTATTCCTGATCGGCCCGAACTACGCCGCGGGCAAGGACATGCTGGCCGGCGTCAAGAGCACCTTCAAGGGCGAGGTGGTCGGCGAGGAGTATACGGTGTGGCCGAGCCAGCTCGATTTCTCCGCCGAACTCACCAAGGCGAAGAATTCCAAGGCCGAGTCGATCTTCGTGTTCTATCCGGGCGCGGCCGGCGTGCAGTTCCTGAACCAGTATGCGCAGGCCGGCATCAAGCAGCAGATCCCGCTCTATACCGCCTTCACCATCGACGAATTGTCGCTGCCGCTGCAGAAGGACAATGCGCTCGGCGTTCCCGGCGCGCAGCAATGGGTCAACGATCTGCCCAACGAGGAGAACAAGAAGTTCGTCGCCGACTACCGCAAGAAGTATCCGGGCCTGCGCCCGACGTTCTACGGCGCGCAATCCTATGACGCTGCCAACCTCATCAACAGCGCCGTGGTCGCGGTGAAGGGCGACCTGACGAAGAAAGACGCGATGAAGGCCGAGATGGAGAAGGTGAACTTCAAATCGGTGCGCGGCCTGTTCAAGTACGGCAACAACCACATTCCAGTCCAGAACTTCTATCTGCAGGACGTGGTCAAGGACGCCGACGGCCAGCTCTCGCTGAAGACGGTCGCGACCATCGTCAAGGATGACCAGGATCGCTTCCACGACAAGTGCGCGATGAAATAACTCTTGGGCAATCTTGGCCCGAGCCTTGCTTTTCATTCACCTCGCCCCGCTCCTGCGGGGAGAGCATAGGCCGCCTCCGGCGGCCGTTCTTGAAGAAGAACGCCGAAGCAAAGCTTCGGCTATGCGCGAAGCGATTGGGTGAGGGGCTCCTTCCACGAGTTCGATTCGTGGAGATGGCCGCTCACCCCAACCCTTTCAGGGCGAGCTTTGCTCGTCCCGGCCGCGCAAGAGCGGGGCCGAGGGAGAACAACAAGCCGTAAAAGCGGCAGCGCATGCGCGCTGCCGCTGTTTTGTTTCAGCCCGATATGAAGGATCCATGTACCTCGTCGTCGAACAACTGCTGAACGGCCTGCAATTCGGCCTGCTGCTGTTCCTGCTGGCAGCCGGACTGACGCTGGTGTTCGGCATCATGGACTTCGTCAATCTGGCGCACGGCTCGCTCTACATGATGGGCGCCTATTTCGCGGCGACCTTCGTGGCCTGGACCGGCAGTTTTGTTCTTGGCGCGCTGATGGCGCTGGGCGCCACGCTGCTGCTCGGCATCGCGCTCGAATATGCCGCGCTGAGGCATCTCTACGGCCGCGACCATCTCGACCAGGTGCTGGCGACATTCGGCCTGATCCTGTTCTTCAACGATGCCGTCCGGCTGATCTGGGGCCCGGCCGGTCTCGCGCTGCCGCTGCCGGTCTGGCTCACCGTTCCGGTGCAGATCATTCCCGGCGTGTACTATCCGGCCTACCGGCTGATGATCATCGTGGTCGCGCTGGCGGTCGCAGCATTGCTCTATCTCGTCGTGATGCGCACCCGCGTCGGCATGCTGATCCGCGCCGGCGCCTCCAACCGCGAGATGATCGGGGCGCTCGGCATCAACATCAAGCTGCTGTTCACGTTGGTGTTCGGCCTTGGCGCCGCGCTCGCCGGGCTCGCCGGGCTGATGCAGGCGCCGATCCTCACCGTGCAGATTGGCATGGGCGAGAACATCCTGATCCTCGCTTTCGTCATCATCGTGATCGGCGGCATCGGCTCGATCCGCGGCGCGTTCATGGCCGCGGTGTTCGTCGGCATCATCGACACGATGGGCCGAGCCTTCCTGCCCGACCTGCTGCGCAAGGTCTTGAGCGGGGCTGCGGCCTCCACCGCGGCGCCGGCGTTGTCCTCGATGCTGATCTATCTCTTGATGGCCATCATCCTCGTGCTGCGGCCTGAAGGGCTGTTCCCGGCGGCCAAACGATGATGCCCAAGCTCAACGCCTCCAATTCCGTCGCGGCGCTGCTCTGCGCTGCCCTGGTCTTGCTGCCGGTCTATTCGGCGGTGACCGGCAACATCTTCATCCTGACGCTCTTCACCCGCATCGTGATCTTCGCGCTGGCCGCCGCCAGCCTGAACCTGATCATGGGCTATGGCGGCATGATGAGCTTTGGCCACGCCGCCTATCTCGGCATCGGCGGTTATGCCGTCGGCATCCTCGCCACTGAAGGCATCGGCTCCGGCTTCATCCAGTGGCCGGTGGCGCTCGCGGTCTCGGCGCTGTTCGCGTTGGTGATCGGCGCGCTGAGCCTGCGCACCCGCGGCGTCTACTTCATCATGATCACGCTCGCCTTTGCGCAGATGGCCTATTACATCACCTCCGGCCTGTCGCGTTACGGCGGCGACGACGGCCTCACCGTCTACAAGCGCAGCGATTTCGCCGGCCTGATCGACCTCTCGAACCGCACCCAGTTCTATTACCTCTGCCTGGCCTGCCTGTTCGGCGGCCTCTATCTGATCTGGCGCATCGTCAATTCGCGCTTCGGTCTCGTGGTGCAGGGCGTCCGCTCCAACGAGCAGCGCATGCAGGCGATCGGCTTCCATGCCAACCGCTATCGCCTGGTCTGCTTCGTGATCGCGGGCACCATCTGCGGCCTTGCCGGTGCGCTGCTTGCCAACAACACCGACTTCGTCAGCCCCGCCGTGATGTACTGGACCCGCTCCGGCGACCTCATGGTGATGGTGATCCTGGGCGGCATGGGCTCCCTGTTCGGCCCTGTGATCGGCGCGATCGTCTATCTCCTGCTCGAGGAGCTGCTGTCGCAGGTCACCGAATATTCGGGACTGATCCTCGGTCCGGTGCTGCTGTTGATCGTGCTGTTCGCGCGCGGCGGCATCATGGGCCTGCTCGGGAGGATGCGCCGTGCCTGATTCCCTGGCTGAGCCCCTGCTCCGCGTCGAAAATCTGGTCCGTCGCTACGGCGGCATCACCGCGACCGACAACCTCTCGATGGAGGTGGTGCCGGGCGAACTGCACGCCATCATCGGCCCCAACGGCGCCGGCAAGACCACGCTGATCAGCCAGCTCACCGGGCAGGTGATGCCGAACTCCGGCACCATCCGCTTCGCCGGCCGCGATGTCACGGGCCTGCCGTCCTATAAGCGCAGCCGGCTCGGGCTGGCGCGCTCGTTCCAGATCACATCGCTGCTGAAGGATTTCTCGGCGATCGACAATGTCGCGCTGGCGGCGCAGGCGCACGACGGCCACTCCTTCCGCTTCTGGGGCAATGCGCGCAAGGAGCGGCGTCTGCGCGACGCCGCGCGCGCGGCGCTGGAGCGCGTCGGCCTCGGTAAGCGTGCCGATGTGCTGGTGTCGCAATTGAGCCATGGCGAGCAGCGCGAGCTCGAGCTCGCGGTCGCGCTCGCCACCAAGCCGCAGCTGTTGCTGCTCGACGAGCCGATGGCCGGGCTCGGCGTCACCGAATCCGCGCGGATGGTTGCGCTGCTGAAAGAGCTGCGCAAGGAAGTGACCATCGTGCTGGTCGAGCACGACATGGAGGCGGTGTTCGCGCTGGCCGACCGTATCACGGTACTGGTCTATGGCCGCGTCATCGCCTGCGACGTGCCGGATGCGATCCGCAAGCATGAAGAGGTCAAGCGCGCCTATCTCGGCGAACAGCATGCGGTGACAGGCCATGGCTGATATCAAAACCGCTGAAACCCTGCTCGAAGTCGATGGAATCGAGACCTGCTACGGGTTGAGCCAGGTGCTGTTCGGCCTGTCGCTGCAGATCAGATCGGGCGAGATGGTCGCGCTGATGGGCCGCAATGGCATGGGCAAGACCACGACCATCCGCTCGATCATGGGCCTGACGCCAGCGCGATCGGGCGCGATCCGCTTCGCCGGCGAGGCGGTGCGCGGCCTGGCGTCCTACAAGATCGCAAAGCTCGGCATCGGCCTGGTGCCCGAGGGACGCCAGATCTTTCCGAACCTGACGGTGCGCGAAAATCTCGTCGCCGCCTCGGGCAACCGGTTCGGCGCCTCCAATCCCTGGACCATCGACAAGATCCATGCGCTGTTTCCGCGGCTCGCCGAACGCACAGGCAATATGGGCGTCACGCTGTCCGGCGGCGAGCAGCAGATGCTCGCGATCGGCCGCGCGCTGATGACCAACCCAAAACTCCTGATCCTCGACGAGGCCACCGAAGGCCTTGCGCCCCTGATCCGCGGCGAGATCTGGAGCTGCCTGTCGATGCTGAAGGGACGCGGGCAGTCGGTGCTCGTGATCGACAAGAACGTCGGAAACCTCGCCCGCATCGCCGACCGCCACTACATCATCGAGCGCGGCAAGGCGGTGTGGAGCGGGACCAGCGAGCAGCTGATCGCCGAGCCGGAGCTGCAGCACAAGTATTTGGGGATTTGAGCAGCAAGCATTGCCGTATAGCCGTCATCCTGAGGAGCCTGCGTAGCAGGCGTCTCGAAGGATCGATGGCCCGGCTGGTGGCCGTGCATCCTTCGAGACGCGCTACGCGCTCCTCAGGATGACGGATCAGAGAGGCGTGCTGCCGCCTCACCGCGAAGAGCTTCGCAGCAGTCGTTTGGCTGCATCGGCCGCGGCCGCCGCATAGGCCCGATCGCCATGCACCAGCATCAAGGAGATCGCGCCCTCGGAGAGCAGCCAGATCTCGCGCGCACGGCGGTGAGCCTCGCGGACGCCAGCCCGCTTCAGCAAGTCGCCGAGGTGGGTTTCAAGCAGTGCTTTGTGCCGACGCGCAATTGCCCGTGCGGGATGGCCGGGGAGATCGGCCAGTTCGACGACCAGCCTGGTAAATCCCGAGCCGGCCCATCGCGGCCGGTCCGCCCAGACCGCGAGGTCGCGGAATAGGCCGTCAACGATCGCCGCCGGCGAGCCGGACAGCTTGTCACCGAACGTGGCGAACGCGGCCAAGGCCAATTCGTTCTGGGCTTCCAGCACGAAGGCGAGCAGCTGATCCTTGCTTTGAAAATGATTGTAGAGCGTGCGCTTCGTGACCCTCGTCGCCGCTGCGATTTCGTCCATGCTCACGCGGCTATATCCGCGCTGGCGAAACAGGACGTAGGCGGCAGCAAGGATGCGCTGTCGTGTCGGTTCTGCAGATCGTGCCATGCAGTCACCCCAGAGTATACCAGGTAGTGAATTTACACCGGCCGAAAAACCGATTGGAATGGCATCTGTGACTTTTTCAGCCCGTTGTAATCAGTTTCTTCCCTCGCGCTGCGAAGGCAATCGTCATGCCCGACCCATTGACGCTCAGAGAAATCAGAGCCCGTCCGGTGGTGCTCAAGCTGAAGCGGCCTGTGGTCGCGCGCATTGTCACGATATCGGAGTGGCCGCTCGTTCTCATCGATCTCGTGACCGAGGAGGGCATCGTCGGGCGAAGCTATCTCGAGCCCTATATCGTGAAATCGATGCGATATCTGGTTCCCGCACTTCACGACCTCAGCGAGTTGCTCAAAGGTCGAAGCGTGGCGCCAGTCGAGCTCTTCGAGGCAGCGCGCAGATCCCTGCACTTTGTCGGCTACGAGGGATTGTCGATGATCGCCGCGTCGGGTCTCGACATGGCTGCGTGGGATGCGTTGGCGAAGGCCGCAAACAAGCCGCTGTGCGTGCTGTTAGGTGCTACGGTCGGCGCCGTGAGGTCCTACAACAGCAACGGCCTTTGGTTGAAAGAGCCGGCCGCCGTCGCAGCCGAAGCCTTGGAGTTGCGGGACGAAGGAGGATTCTCCGCTCTGAAATTGCGGCTCGGCCGAAGCGATCCGCGCGAAGATTTGGCGACGCTCGACGCGGTGCGCAAAGCGGTCGGTGAGCGCATGCATCTGATGGTCGACTACAACCAGGGGCTAAATCTCGCCGAAGCCATCGAGCGCTGCCATATGATCGACGACCATGGCCTCGACTGGATCGAAGAGCCCGTGCTCTACGACAATCTCGACGGGCACGCCCAGCTTGCGGCAGAGCTGAAGACACCGATCCAGATCGGGGAGAACTTCTATGGCCCGAGGGAGATGCACAAGGCGATCGCGAAGAAGGCTTGCGACCTTGTGATGCCTGATTTCATGCGCATCGGCGGAGTGACGGGCTGGATGCGCGCGGCAGCGATCGCCGGCGCAGCGGGCATACCGATATCAACGCATCTTTATCCGGAAGTCGCCGCTCACGTCATGCGTGCAACGGAGACCGCGCATTGGCTGGAGTGGCAGGATTGGGCCGATCCAATTCTCGAGCGGCCATATGAAATAAAGGATGGCCTTTTGCATATTCCCGACGCGCCCGGCCTCGGCTTGGAATGGAACGAACGGGCTGTTGCCGCAAACCTCGCGAGTCTCTAGCCGCAGAGTGGGTTGGTTCGAGGGGGTGCCCCGCGCGTGGCTCCCCCTCAAAACATCTCGAAATACTCGCGGTGCTCCCAGTCCGACACCTCGGCCTGGAAACGCTCGATCTCCGCATTCTTGATGAAGACGTAATAGTCGACGAACTCTGGTCCCAGCGCCCCGCGGAAGAACGGATCGTCGTTGAGTGCGAACACCGCTTCGCGCAACGATTTCGGCAGCAGCGCGGCCTTGGTCTCGTAGGGCGTGTCGGCGGACGGGCCAGGATCGAGCTTGCGGTCGACGCCGTCGAGGCCGGAGAGGATCTGGCTTGCCATGTAGAGATAGGGGTTGGCGGCTGGCTCACCGATCCGGTTCTCCAGCCGCGTCGCCGGATCGCCGGCACCGCCGAGCACGCGGATCATCACGCCGCGGTTGTCGCGGCCCCAGATCGCGCGGTCCGGCGCCAGCGAATAGGAGCGGTAGCGCTTGTAGCCGTTGATGGTTGGCGTCGTGAACACGGTAGAGGCCCGCGCGTGCTCGATCAGGCCGGCGAGCCAAGCGCGGCCGAGCGGGCTGAGCGGCTCGCCGGCTTCCTTGGCCATGAAGACGTTCTCGCCATTGGCGCGCGACACCAGCGACTGGTGCAGGTGCCAGCCCGAGGCAAACACGTTCGGCAGCTTCGGCCGGCACATGAAGGTCGCGTGATAGCCATGGCGGCGCGCGATCTGCTTCACCGCGGAGCGGAACAGCACCATGGTGTCGGCCGGTGCGAGCCCGACCGTCGGCGCGAAGGTGAATTCGCACTGGCTCGGGCCAAACTCGACCTCGACCGAGCGCAACGGCAGGTCGAGCGCGAGGATGTCGCGGCGGATGATCTCGAGCGCCGGCTCCATCAGATCGTAGCGCTGTTCGGTGAGGTACTGATAGCCGTGCGACAGCAGGCTCACCGACGGCGGCCGTCCGGGCTGGCCGGCATCCTCCGGCGCCATATGCGCATCGTCGAGCTTGAACAGATGGAATTCAACCTCGAGGCCCGCGACGAAATCGTAGCCGCGGTCTCCGAGCTGATCGAGCACCTTGCGATAGAGGTTGCGGGTCGCGAACGGCACCGGCCGTCCGTCGCTGAAATAGAGATCACAGAGCACCCAGCCGGTGTTCTCCGCCCAGGGCAGCACGCGGAACGTGGTGGGGTCGGCGACCATCAGCACGTCGGCCGCGCCCTCCATCTCCTTCATGCCGAAGCCGCCGCCGGCGGTGAACACCGGAAACACCGTCTTGTGCGAGGTGTCCTTGGCGAGCATCGTCGTGGTGATCGAGCAGCCACCCTCCAGCGAGCGCACCGCTTCGCCGGCGATCAGCGTCTTGCCGCGCAGGATGCCGTGCTGGTCCGGGAATGAGAGGCGGATGACCTCGAGGTTCTTCTCCTCGACGATGCGGCGGAGGCGGTTCGCGGCCTCCTTCTGCTCATCCGACCACAGGCCGTGACGCTCGACAAAGCTCAAGGCGTTACCCCTCTCTCAGTCGTCATTGCGAGGAGCTCGCGACAAAGTTGCACGCAATTTTGCGCTGAAGCGACGAAGCAATCCATGTCTCGCCAAGCGGCACGATGGATTGCTTCGCTTCGCTCGCAATGACGGAAGGACATGACTACTCCGCCGCCGTCAGATGATGCACCTTGCCTGCGATCTCGCGCGGCACTGGAGCGGCCCACGGCGCGCCGCGGCGGCGCTTGACGTCGACCTCCATCCAGTAGAGCTCCCAGCCTAGCGTCGGCCCGATGCCGTCCATCGTCGCCGGGCCCTGGATGCTGCGCGCCGAGGCGTCGTCTAGGAACAGCATCGGCTTCTCGCCGCCGGCAACCTTCTCGATCTCTTGCCGCAGCAGGCGGCGGTACTGCACGATCGCCTTGTCGCTCTGGCCGAGATGCTCGTTGGTGCGGTCCTGGATCGCCCCCATCGATTCCACCGCCCACTGGTCGTGGACGTTGATGTCGGTACCCATGCCGGTATAGGTCTCGGTCGCCTGCTCGTGCGGATCGAAGCCGTAATCGTTGCTGCGGTTCTTGCGCGACTTGTAGTCGGGCAACGTGTAGAGCTCGAGCCGCTGGTCGCGCATCTTCTGCTTGTCGACCGGCGCCGCGTAGCTGGTGAAGATCGCATACCAGTAGCAGTTCTCGTCATCGACCGGCACGTGCCACTGCGTGATCGTCATCTCGGTCGACATCGGAATGACGAAGCCGTGCGGGAACAGCTGATTTGTCACCCGCACATGGGTGCGCTCCTCGTCGAGCTCGCGCAGCGCGATCAGGCGCAGGCCGTATTCGGTGTGCTCGACATTGATGATCGGCCGACCATATTCGCGCAGGATTTTGGTCATCGGCATGTCAGAGCCGGCGGATGCGCCGCGGAACTGCTTGCCGTAGGCGGCCGAGGTGTCCTCGTCCTCGAAGAAGCGATGCAGGAAGGAGGCGTGCGCCGGATCGATGCCGACCTCGAGCGCCTGCAGCCAATTGCAGTTCATGTGGCCCTTGAACGCGAAGGTGTGGCTGTCGGGTGCCACGAAGCAGTCGAGCTCCGGAAATGCCGGCGGGGTGCCTTCGCCGAGATAGGCCCAGAGGATGCCGCTCTTCTCGACCACCGGGTAGGAGCGCTGCTTGATGCCCTTGCAGAGCTGCGAGCCGGCAGGCTCGGCCGGCGTCTCGATGCATTGACCTGATACGTCGAACAGCCAGCCGTGGAAGGCGCAGCGCAGCCCGCCATGCTCGAGCCGGCCGAAGGCGAGGTCGGCGCCGCGATGTGCGCAGTGGCGGTCGATCAGCCCGTAGCTGCCGTCCTCGCCGCGGAACAGCACGAGGTTTTCGCCGAGCAGTTTGACCGGCCGCACCGGGCGCGGTCCCTCCAGTTCGTCGACCAGCGCCGCCGGCTGCCAGTACATCCGCATCAGCTTTCCGCAGGGGTCTTTGCGGCCGGTGCGGGTGATCAGATCGTTCGCTTCCTGGCTCATCATGGCGGCGTCTCCCGGATTTGGATTTGTTCGCCTATTGAACTTATGTGCGAATTATGCCATGTCTAATTCCAACAGCAAGCGCAATTTTTGAACCGTTCAAAGCCCAACCCAAACCTAAACCTCATGCCCAAGCTGAAGCGCAACGATCAGGACGAGCGCGCCACCGATTTCGTCGAGGCCCTCGATCGCGGTCTGCGGCTGTTGCAGGTGTTCGGCACCGTCTCCGGCCCGGCGACCTTGAGCGATCTGGCGCGCGCCGCCGACCTGCCGCGCGCCACCGCGCGCCGCATCCTGTTCACGCTCGCGCATGGCGGTTTTGTCGCGACCGACGGCAAGCTGTTCACGCTGACGCCGCATGTGCTGACGCTGGCGGGCTCGTTCCTGCAATCCAACCAGGTGGTGACGGTGCTGCAACCGGTGCTCGATCGCATCGCGACCGCGGCCCAGGAGATCGCGTCGCTCGCATTGCTCGACGGCGATGATGTCGTGTTCGTCGCGCGCTCGAGCCCGACCCGCGTGTTCTCCGCCGGTCTCGATATCGGCTACCGGCTGCCGGCGTTCTGCACCTCGGTCGGTCGCGCGATGCTTGGCCGGCTCGCCGATGCCGAACTCGCGGCGCGGCTGAAGGCGATGCGCCGCGATCCGGTGACGCCGCAGACGGTCACCGATCCAAAAAAACTGCTGGCCGTCATCATCGCCGATCGTGCGCAGGGCTATTCACTGGTCGACCGCGAGGCCGAACCGCATTTCCGCTCGATCTCGGTCCCGGTGCGCCGCTACGACGGCACCATCGTCGCCGCGATCAACATGGGCGCGCATGTCGATCGCGTACCGAAGCAGGAATTGATCGACCGTTTCCTGCCGCTGCTGCGCGACGGCGCTGATGATGTGAAGAGTAGGCTGCTTTAGCTCGGGCTACAGCGCCACGCTGCGCAGCCCGAACGAGCGCGCCTCGTTCTGCAGCACCGGCCGCACTGAATCGATCAGCCGCGCCGCGGCGGCGTCGACCGAGAGGCCGGCGGTGTCGACCACCGCCGATGCGCGTGCATAAAGCGGTTCGCGGCTGACCAGGATGTTGCGCAATTCGGCCATCGCCGAGCGGTCGTCGGCCATCGGGCGCAGATCGCCCTGGCGGCGGACGCGCGCCATGTGCTCCTCCGGCTCGGCCTTCAGCCAGATCGTGTAGAATGACGACAGGATCAGGTCGAAGGTCAGGGCCTCGGAGACGATGCCGCCGCCGGTCGCCAGCACCATCAATTCGTTGCGTGCCAGCAGCTGCGTCAGCGCGGCCTGCTCCATCCTGCGAAAGCCTTCCTGGCCGTACAGGGCGATGATCTCCGCGACCGAGAGGCCGTTCTGCGCCTCGATCTCCTTGTTGAGCTCGACAAAGCTCCAGCCGATCTTCTTCGCCAGCATCCGGCCCAGCGTGGTCTTGCCGGCGCCGCGCAGACCGATCAGCGCGATGCCGGAGAACGAGGCGCGGCGCGGTGCCAGCGGGCTGCTGCCGGCGAGGATGTCCTTGGCCTGCGCGATCTGGTTCGGCGAAGCTTTGCGCAAGAAGTCGCGGATGACAGCCCAATCCGGGATCGGTTCGCTCGAGGGAATCAGGTCCTCGAGATGCGCGCCCATCGCGCCTGCGACACGGCGCAGCAGCACGATCGAAACATTGCCTTTGCCGCTCTCGAGCTGGGCGATGTAGCGTTCGGAAATGCCGGAGACCTTGGCGAGCACCTTGCGCGACATGCCGGCCAGGCCGCGCGTCGTGCGCACACGCTGGCCGAGCTGCTCGAGGAAGTCGGTTTCCGGATCGTTGGCTGCGGTCATGATCCCTGTGCGACGTGCGGGTTCTGTTCAGGCTGGAATCAGACCCAAGCTTTAGGAAACATAGTGCCGATGAGGATTGACAGCAAGCCAATGTGGTGGCTTTGTATGAATTATAATTCTAAAAACTTGACGGGAGAGGGCAGGCGCGACGCGCTTTTGCCTGAGGAGCGGGCCATGACTTACAACGCAGTGACCTGGCTGCTCGATCGCAATGTCGATGAAGGCCGCGGCGACAAGGTCGTGTTCGACGACACGGTGTCGCAAATCACCTATGGCCAGCTGCAGCAGCAGACCCGCCGCCTCGGCAACATGCTGCGCCGGCTCGGCGTCCGCCGCGAGGAGCGGGTCGCCATGATCATGCTGGATACGGTCGATTTCCCGGTCGTGTTCCTGGGCGCGATCCGCGCCGGCGTGGTGCCGGTGCCGCTCAACACGCTGCTGACATCAGAGCAATATGCCTACATCCTCGGCGACTGCCGCGCCCGCGTGCTGTTCGTCTCCGAGGCGCTGCTGCCGGTCGTGAAGGACATCATCGGCCGCATGCCCGACCTCGAACATGTCGTGGTCTCCGGCAAGGACACGCACGGCCACAAGAAGCTGTCCGACGAGATCGCGCGCGAGGGCGACGTGTTTGCCACCGCGCCGACCCATGCCGACGAGCCGGCATTCTGGCTCTATTCGTCGGGCTCGACCGGCATGCCGAAAGGCGTGCGCCATCTGCATTCCAACCTCGCCGCGACCGCGGAGACCTACGCCAAACAGGTGCTCGGTATCCGCCAGGACGATGTCGGCCTGTCGGCGGCAAAGCTGTTCTTTGCCTATGGGCTCGGCAATGCGCTGACCTTCCCGATGTCGGTCGGCGCCACCACGGTGCTCAATTCGGAGCGTCCGACGCCGGCGGTGATGTTTGCGCTGATGAACAGGTATCATCCGAGCATCTTCTTCGGCGTGCCGACGCTGTTCGCGGCGATGCTCAACGACGAGGCGACCAAGGCGCAGACCGGCGGCAATCGGCTGCGCGTCTGCACCTCGGCCGGCGAGGCGCTGCCGGAATCGGTCGGCAATGCCTGGAAGGCGCGGTTCGGCGTCGACATTCTCGACGGCGTCGGCTCGACCGAGCTCTTGCACATCTTCCTGTCGAATGCGCCCGGCGACATCAAATACGGCTCGTCCGGCCGTCCGGTGCCCGGCTACAAGGTGCGGCTGGTCAACGAGATCGGCGCCGATGTCGCCGACGGCGAGGTCGGCGAGCTCGTGGTCGATGCGCCCTCGGCCGGCGAGAGCTACTGGAATCAGCGCGCCAAGAGCCGCGCCATCTTCGAGGGCGCCTGGACTCGCACCGGCGACAAATACACGCGCGACGCTGACGGCCGTTACACCTTCTGCGGCCGCGCCGACGACATGTTCAAGGTCTCGGGCATCTGGGTCTCGCCATTCGAGGTCGAGAGCGCGCTGATCACCCATCCCGCGGTGCTCGAAGCCGCCGTGGTGCCGGAGGCCGATCCGGAAGGGCTCTTGAAGCCGAAGGCCTATGTGGTGCTGCGGCCCGGCAGCTCGGCCGATGGTCTGAATGAGGCGCTGAAGGAGCACGTCAAGCAGAAGATCGGCCCGTGGAAATATCCGCGCTGGATCGACGTGGTCGACACTCTGCCGAAGACGGCGACCGGCAAGATCCAGCGGTTCAAATTGCGCGACGGTGCGCACTAGCGTTTCCCGGCGTCGTCCCGGCCTAGTGCGCAATTGCGCACGGGAGCCGGGACCCATAACCACAGGCTTTAGTTGTTGCGCGATAGCCGTTGAACAGCATCCCTCAAAACGAAGGCCGCGGCGTATGGGTCCCGGCTTTCGCCGGGACGACGAGTGAGGAAGGCCCCACTATGCAGAATTTGAACCCCTCAGGCTTCCTCAGCATCGACGGCGCCGAGCTCGAATACCGCATGATCGGTCCAATGCCCGAGAAAGCCCCGACCATCGTGATGCTGCATGAAGGTCTCGGCTGCGTCGGGCTGTGGGGCGATTTCCCGGAGAAGCTGCAGGCGGCGACCGGGGCCGGCGTGTTCGCCTATTCGCGCGCGGGCTATGGCGCCTCGTCGCCGGCGAAGTTGCCGCGTCCGGTCGATTACATGCATCGCGAGGCGCTCGACGTACTGCCGAAGCTGCTCGATCGGATCGGCTTCCGCCGCGGCCTCTTGCTTGGGCACTCCGATGGCGGATCGATCGCGGCGATCTATGCCGGCTCGCATCAGGACCATCGCCTGCACGGGCTCGCATTGATCGCGCCGCATTTCATCGTCGAGGACATCTCGGTCAACTCGATCGCCGAGACCAAGACCGCGTATCAGACCACCAATCTGAAAGAGAAGCTGGCGCGCTGGCACAAGGATGTCGACAGCACCTTCTTTGGCTGGAACGACGCCTGGCTCGACCCAAAATTCCGCGACTGGGATATCTCCGACTATCTCGCCTATATCCGCGTCCCCGTCCTGATCGTGCAGGGCGCGGAGGATCAATACGGCACGATGCGGCAGGTCGAGATCGCCGAGGGCGAGTGCTACTGCCCGGTCGACGCCGCGGTCATCGAAGGCGCCGGCCACTCGCCGCATCGCGAGGCGCCGGCAGTGACGCTGGATTCGGTCACCGAATTCGCCAAGGCGGCACTCCGCGACGACCGGACCTTGGCGGCCTGACATTTGGTGCCGGTGCCAGGCCATTGGCCGAGCGGGCGAATTTCCCGAACATGAAACAAAATGCATGTTTTCGCGTTTTCAACTGGACCAGATCGAAAACATGCATTATTGTGCATGAGGACTGAGACGACGAACCTTCAAAACGAACAACAGATAAGGGTGGCCCATGGCTGGTGACGATCGCGTCCTTGCAGGCGGGGCGAAGTACATCGACTTCCAGACCGATCCGTCGCGTTACCGCCACTGGAAGCTCGACATCGCGGGTGACGTCGCGACGCTGACCATGGACGTCGACGAGAACGCCGGCCTGTTCGAGGGCTATCAGCTCAAGCTCAATTCCTACGACCTCGGCGTCGACATCGAGCTCGCCGATGCCGTGCAGCGGCTGCGCTTCGAGCATCCGCAAGTGAAGGTCGTGGTGATGCGCTCGGGCAAGAACCGGGTGTTCTGCGCCGGCGCCAACATCCGCATGTTGGCGGGCTCGACCCACGCCCACAAGGTCAACTTCTGCAAGTTCACCAACGAGACCCGCAATGGCCTCGAGGATTCCAGCGAGAATTCCGGCCAGAGCTTTATCACCCTCGTCAACGGCACCGCGGCCGGCGGCGGCTATGAGCTGGCGCTCGCGACCGATCACATCATGATGGCCGATGACGGCGCTGCCGCCGTCGCACTGCCGGAAGTGCCACTGCTCGCGGTGCTGCCCGGCACCGGCGGGCTTACGCGCGTCGTCGACAAGCGCAAGGTGCGCCGCGACCACGCCGACTTCTTCTGCACCATCGAGGAAGGCATCAAGGGCAAGCGCGCCGTGTCCTGGCGTCTGGTCGACGAGATCGCGCCGAACTCCAAGCTCGAGGGCAAGCTTGCCGAGCGCGTCAAGGAATTTGCAGCGAAGTCGAAGCGCAACGGCACCGGCAAGGGCATCACGCTGGCGCCGCTGACGCGCACCATCGATGACAGCGCGATCCGCTACGGCTTTGTCAGCGTCGATATCGATCGCGCCGCGCGCATCGCCACGATCTCGATCAAGGCGCCGGAAACTGCGGCGCCCGCCGATATCGACGGCATGATCGCGCAAGGGTCTGCGTTCTGGCCGCTGCAGGTCGCCCGCGAACTCGACGATGCGATCCTGCATCTGCGCATCAACGAGCTCGAGATCGCGATGCTGGTGTTCAAGAGCCATGGCGACCGCGCCAATGTCGTGTCCTACGACGGGTTCCTGGAAGCCAACAAGGCGCACTGGCTGGTCAACGAGGTCAGGCACTACTGGAAGCGCGTGCTCAAGCGCATCGACGTCACCTCGCGCACGCTGGTGACGCTGGTCGAGCCGGGCTCCTGCTTCGTCGGCACGCTCGCCGAGCTCGTGTTCGCCGCCGACCGCTCCTACATGCTGATCGGCCAGAAGCAGGGCGACAACCGCCCGCCGCCGGCGATCGAGCTGACGGCGATGAATTTCGGGCCGTATCCGATGAGCCATGGCCTGACCCGGCTGCAATCGCGCTTCCAGGCCGATCCATCGGATATCGAGCGCGCACAGGCATCGATCGGCAAGGCGCTCGACGCCGAAGAGGCCGAGGAGCTCGGTCTCGTCACCTTCGCGCTCGACGACATCGACTGGGACGACGAGGTCCGCGTGTTCTTCGAGGAGCGCACCTCATTCTCGCCCGACGGCCTCACCGGCATGGAAGCAAATCTGCGCTTCGTCGGTCCCGAGACGATGGAATCGAAGATCTTTTCCCGTCTCACCGCGTGGCAGAACTGGATCTTCCAGCGGCCCAACGCGGTCGGTGAAGACGGCGCGCTGCGGCGCTACGGCACCGGCCAGAAGGCGCAATTCGACATGACGCGCGTTTGATTTTGTGTCCCGGGCGCTGCGCGGCACGCGAGTGACGCGCTGCAGAACCGGGACTTATGTGGACCACGAATCAATGGGTCCCGGCCCTGCGGCGCACCGCTTCGCGCTGCACCGCGTCCGGGACACGAGACCCAGCAAGGAGCACGGCCATGAACATGAACATCATGAACGTCGATTACTCGACCAAGATTCCGAACAATGTGAATCTCGCCGAGGACCGCCAGGTGCTCAAGGCCCTGGAAGGCTGGCACCCCGGTTACATGGACTGGTGGAAGGACATGGGGCCGGATGGCTTCCAGGAATCGCTGGTCTATCTGCGCACCGCCTATTCGGTCGATCCGCGCGGCTGGGCCAAGTTCGATTACGTGCGCATGCCCGAATATCGCTGGGGCATTCTCCTTGCGCCACAGGAGGAAAATCGCGTCATCCCGTTCGGCGAAGATTTTGGCAAGCCGGCCTGGCAGGAAGTTCCCGGCGAGCATCGAGCGATGCTGCGCCGCCTGATCGTGATCCAGGGTGACACCGAGCCGGCCTCGGTCGAGCAGCAGCGCCATCTCGGCAAGACCGCGCCCTCGCTTTACGACATGCGCAACCTGTTCCAGGTCAATGTCGAGGAAGGCCGCCATCTCTGGGCGATGGTCTACCTCCTGCAGAAGTATTTCGGCCGCGACGGCCGCGAGGAGGCGGATGATTTGTTGCGCCGCCGCTCCGGTGACGCGGACTCCCCGCGCATGCTCGGCGCCTTCAACGAGGCGACGCCGGACTGGCTGTCGTTCTTCATGTTCACCTATTTCACCGACCGCGACGGCAAGATGCAGCTGCATTCGCTGGCGCAGTCGGGCTTCGATCCGCTGTCGCGCACCTGCCGCTTCATGCTGACCGAGGAAGCCCACCACATGTTCGTCGGCGAGACCGGCATCACCCGCGTCGTGCAGCGCACCTGCGATGCGATGCAGGAAGCCGGCATCACCGATCCGACCGACATCGCCAAGGTCCGCGCGCTCGGCGTGATCGACCTGCCGACCATCCAGAAGAAGCTGAACCTGCATTATTCGCTGTCGCTCGACCTGTTCGGCTCCGAGGTCTCGACCAACGCCGCGAATGCCTTCAATGCCGGCATCAAGGGCCGCTACAAGGAAACCACAATCGAGGACGATCACCAGCTCAAGAACTCGACCTATCCGGTCATGAAGATGGTGGATGGGCAGATCAAGATGGTCGACGAGCCGGCGCTGACCGCGCTCAACATGCGGCTGCGCGACGACTACACGCAGGATTGCGTCAAGGGCATGCTGCGCTGGAACAAGGTGATCTCGAGCGCGGGCTACGACTACAAGCTCGCGGTGCCGAACACGGTCTTCCATCGCCAGATCGGCGAGTTCAGGGACGTCCATGCCACCCCCGATGGCCTGCTGATCGACGACGCCACCTGGGCCAAGCGCAGGAACGACTGGCTGCCGTCGACCGAGGACGGCGACTTCATCGCCTCGCTGATGAAGCCGGTGACCGAGCCGGGCGAGTTCGCCTCCTGGATCTCGGCGCCCAAGGTCGGCATCGACAACAAGCCCGGCGATTTCGAGTATGTGAGGATCGAGAGCTGATTCTCTCCGGACGGAGAGAGCAGGAAAGGGGCGAGCCGAAAAGGTCCCAGGCTCGCCCCTTTTCCTCGTCGAGAGCAGTACGCTTGCTTGTGTCGTCGTGGCTTGGGATTTCGGGGTGCTGTCATGAGTGAAGAGAGTTTTCCGGGTCCGGCGCTGCGTCCGTTGCAGCTTCGGATTGGGGCGCAGACGATCGCAGGTTTCGAGAGTGGCGGCACCGGCCGCCACATCCTGCTCGTCCACGGCAATTCGTCGTCGTCGCGGATCTGGCAGAAGCAGCTTCAGGGACCGCTCGGCGCCAAATACCGGCTGGTTGCGATCGACCTTCCCGGCCATGGTGCATCGTCGCCGGCGCCCGATCCGGAGCACGGCTATTCCGGTGCGGGCTATGCGGATTGCATCGCCGCCGCCGCGCGGGAACTCAGCCTGAAGGATGCGGTCATGGTGGGCTGGAGCCTCGGCGGACACGCCGTGCTGAACGCGGCCGCATCGCTGCCGACGGCGGCCGGACTGATGATCTTCGGCACGCCGCCGATCAGCAAGGCGCCGGATGGATTTTCCGGCTTCAAGGGGCTGTCGGCCACCATCTTCACGCCGGCGCCGAGCGACGCGGAGATCGAGGAGTGGGGGCAGTCGGCCTTTGCGCCGGGCTATGCGCCCCGCCCGTCCTTCCTCGAAGCTGATTTCCGCCGCACTGACGGCAATGCGCGGGGCTATCTCGGTGCCAGCGTGCAGGCCGGCCGCTTCGCCGACGAGGTCGAGATCGTGCGCAATCTCAAGATTCCGTTCGCGATCGTGCAGGGCAGCGAGGAACAGATCGTCGATCTCGGCTATCTGCAGCGGCTGTCCGCGCCGACGCTGTGGCGCGGACAGGTTCAGGTGATCGAAGGCGCGGGCCATGCCACGCAATGGGAGCAGGCCGAAGCCTTCGACCGGACCCTCGACGCGTTTGCTTCGAGCCTTTGAGCTGACCTGTCATCACCCGCGAAAGCGGGTGATCCAGTATTCCAGAGACAGTGTCGTAAGGCACAAGACCCCCGCAGCATGCTGCCATGTCTTGGTCAAGCCGGGGCGTGACAATCAGACAATGGCGACTGCGGTCGTGACCTACCCCGCGATCTCCAGCCCCGCGGTCGCGTAGACCACGCCGCCATCGACTGCAATCGTGTTCCCGACTACGTAGTCGCCGGCGCGCGAGGCGAGGTAGATCGCCACACCCGCCATATCCTCGTCGGTGCCGACGCGCTTCGCCGGAACGCGCTTGGCGACCTCGTCGGCGTGGTCGCGCGCGGCCTTGTTCATGTCCGACTTGAAGGCGCCCGGCGCGATCGCGGTGACGTTGATGTTGTCCTTGATCAGCCGCGTCGCCATCCGCCGCGTCAGATGGATCACCGCAGCCTTGCTCGCGGCATAGGAATAGGTCTCCATCGGGTTGACGAAGATGCCGTCGATCGAGGCGATGTTGATCACCTTGCCCGGCTTGTCATGCGTCGCCGCGGCACGCAGCGGCTTGGCCAGCGCCTTGGTCAGGAAGAAGATCGACTTGACGTTGAGGTTCATTACCTTGTCCCAGCCGCTCTCCGGGAATTCGTCGAAATCGGCGCCCCATGCCGCGCCGGCATTGTTGACCAGGATGTCGAGCTTCGGCTCGCGCTTGATGATCTCGCCCGCGAGCTTTTCGCAGCCCTCGACGGTCGAGATGTCGATCGGCAGCGCGATGCACTCGCCGTCATATTCGGCAGAGAGCTCCTGGGCGGTGGCTTCGCACGGCCCGGCCTTGCGCGCGGTGATGTAGACCTTGGCGGCGCCCTGCGCGAGGAAGCCGGCCGCGATCATCTTGCCGATGCCGCGAGATCCTCCGGTGACCAGCGCGACGCGCCCCTTCAGTGAGAACAGATCCTTGAACATGTTGCCTCCCTTGCTGTGGCAAGCGTTCTGGCCGTGTTGGCGGAGCTAGTCAAGGAACCGCCGCGGCGGATGAACCTGCTGCCCGATCAATCCAAGGAATTGTCTTGATCGATATGCCCGCAGAGATCGTGCGTCGATTCGATCAAGCTTTCTTGAGATGTGATGCGTTGAACAAACGGGTCAGTCGCTTTGACGTATCGAGCACGTGGGGTGGAATTCCAGGACAAGGAGTTCCAAGAATGAAGCACATTTCATTGCCGGTGACGGGTGTGATGCCTGTCACCCTTATTCAATCGGGCCGAAGGCGGAAGGGCCTCTTCGCAGCAATCCTTGGCGCAATTCATGTCTCGCGACGGATCCAGACGCGCCGCGTTTTGAAGCAGTATCGGCATCTGATCGACCGCGCCGATCGCCACCGTACCAATCTGGAGGGCGCTCATGTCCATCGGTGAGCGGTCGACGACGCGCAAATCGATCATCCGTCTCCCTGACATCAGCGAGATCACGCTATTGATCGTCATCGCGATCGGATTTCTTGTCCTGCATTTGCTCACTGCGACGCTTTTGATGCCTGCGGCCGCAGGCGATCCGGCCGAGCCCCAGCCAGCCGCGCCGCAAGAGGTGAGGGCGGTTCACACCGACTAGCGCTCTCCCAATTCATTCATCATCACTCTCATCAACGGAGGTCCGCTCGTGGCCGACGTCACATCATTTCTCGTGCTCAGCGCGGCGGTGTTTTGCGGCGCCTTCGTATCCGGTCTCGCCGGCTTTGCCTTTTCGGCGATTGCCGGCGCTATCCTGCTGCATGCGATGCCACCCACCGAGGCGGTGCCGCTGATGATGGCCTGCAGCGTCGGCGTGCAGGGCGCCAATCTGTGGGCGCTTCGACACCACATTCAGTGGAAGGAGAGCCTGTCGCTGATATCAGGCGGACTGCTTGGCGTGCCGCTCGCGCTCTGGCTGTTGCACAACACCGATAGCCGGACCTTCCGCGAAGGCTTCGGCGTCATGGTCGCGCTCTATGCCGGCTACATGCTGTTCAGGCCCGCGATCGGCTACGGCCGGTTGCCGGAAGGGCGCAACGCGCTTGTCGGGTTTGGCGGCGGCCTGATCGGCGGGTTGACCGCGATGCCCGGCGCGCTGCCGACGATCTGGTGCGACATCCATGGCGTGCCGAAGCAGCAGCAGCGCGGTCTCGTGCAACCCTTCATCGCCGCGATGCAGATTTCCTCGCTCGTGATGCTGCTGCTGCATCGCGATCTCTCGATGAAGGTCGCCTACGACGTCGTCCTGGGCGCCCCGGCGCTGCTGGCCGGTTCGTGGCTCGGCATCTTTGCCTTCCGCAACATCAACGAGGCCAATTTCAGGCGCGTGATCCTCAGCTTGTTGCTGGCGTCGGGGCTGTTGCTGGTGATCTGAGAGCATGATCCGGAAAAGTGCGAAGCGGTTTTCCGAAGAGATCATGCTCAAACAATTTTAGGGACGTCGCTCGATTACGCCGCGTCGATGCGGCGAAAGCCGTTCCACACCGCGGTGGCGGCGCCTGAGGTCAGCACCGGCAACAGCCGCGCTTCCTGGTAATTGCCGTTCAGTGAGACGCGCTGCAAGGCGGTCATGTGGTCGGCGCTTTCGGCAAACAGCATGCCCGGCCGCGTCGTCACCGCGGTCTTGAAGCCGATCGATTTAGCGAGCGCGAATTCGCGCTGCCCGGCGGCGATCCGGTCGCCATAGGGATAGGCGAGGTGCGCGACCGGCCGCTGCAGGGCTTGCTCGATCCGCGCCCGGCTGGTCGCGAGCTCGAACGACGCGATGGTCTCGCTCTGCTTGGCGAGATTGCAATGGGTGATGGTGTGCGCGCCGATCGTGACGAGCGGATCGTCGGCAAAGCCGCGCAACTCGTCCCATGACATGCACAGCTCGCGCGCGATGCCGGCCTCGTCGACGCCATGGCGGGTGCAACGCGCTGATATCTCGGCCTGCATCTCCTGCTCGCCCGGCAGCGAACGCAGCCAGTCGTGCATGCGGCCGAAAGCGGCGCGCCTGGCCGGTGGCGTCGAGGTGTCGATCCGCGTCATCACGCCATCGATCGGCACCTCGATCGCGGACGCTGCCGATATCACCCGCTCCAGCGCGATCCACCACAGCCTGCCGCAGCCCTCGGCGAAATCGCTTGCGACATAGACCGTGAACGGCGCGCCGAACTCGCGCATGACGGGCAGCGCGAAATCGCGGTTGTCGCGATAGCCGTCGTCGAAGGTGAAGCAGGCGAAGCGCCGCGCGAAGTTCCGTTCGGTGAGACGGCGATGCGCCTCGTCCATGCTGACGACATCGACGTCGAGCGCGCGCAGGTGCGTCAGCATCGCGCGCAGGAAGTCGGGCGTAACCTCGAGATGATGGTTGGGCTGGAACGCGTCGCCGCGCCGCGGGCGGACGTGGTGCAGCATGAAGATGGCGCCGACGCCGGCGAAGATCGGCCGCAGCAAATGATGCGCGCCCGAAAAATACAACGCCTCCAGCCCGGCACGGATCACGGTGTTGCGGAGTTGTTTCATGAGGGCGCCGGCCGGCCGATTTGCATTCCGCGGCAAACTTAGCGAAAGACCACTGAAGAAACTGTTATTCCGGTCCGACATGGCGCCCCCGCCATGATGCTTGATTTGGGGTTTGACAGTCAGCCAAGGGTTTGTTTTCTCTCTGGTTCCCGAGCCCGCAGGACCCTGAATGCACGGACTTTTCAAGTGGAGTAGCAAGTGGTGGCCGGGCGTGATTCCACTGGTCGTCCTTTGGGGTATCGCGGCCTGGACCAGCACGGCAACGGTCGAAGCCGACCTTGCCGCGCGCTCTAATGCCGCACTCAAGGACACCGTGCTCGACAAGCGCCGCATCAGCGTCGACGGCCGCGACGTGACGTTTGCGGCCAACGCCTTCTCCGAGGACGGCCGCCTCAGCGCGGTGGCGTCGGTCGAGGCGGTGCCGGGCGTGCGGCTGGTCAACGACGAGACCCGTCTTGTTGCCGAGGCCAAGCCCTATGTCTGGTCCGCCGACCGCGACGTGGTGCGGGTCACGCTTGGCGGCAATGCGCCGCTGCCGTCGAGCAAGAGCAAGCTGACCGAGGCCGCGAAGGCCAGCCTCGGCGGTGTCGAGGTGGTGGATCAGATGGCGCTCGCCCGCGGCGCACCGTCGCGGTTCGACGCGGCGGCGCTGCTGCTGCTCGACCAGATCAGCAAGCTGAAGGACGGCAAGATCACGCTGACCGACAGCAAGGTTAACCTCGCCGGCATGGCGCGCGAGCTCGGCGGACGCGAAGCGGTCGCGGCCGCGCTGAAGAATCTGCCGGAAGGCTATTCGGTCGCCGCCAACGACATCAAGGCGCCGCCTTACGTGTTCCAGGCCTACAAGGACCCGGTCGCGGTGACGCTGACACTGACCGGATACGTGCCCGACAACAACGTGCATGCCGCGCTGGTCGCGGCCGCTGGCCGCAAGTTCTTCAGCGAGAAGGTGGTCGACAATCTCAAGGCCAGCCTCGGCGCGCCGTCGGGTTTCGCGGCGGCGGTGGCGCCTGCGCTCGGCGCGCTGTCGCGGCTGTCGACCGGAACGCTTGTCGTCTCGGACCGCGAGGTGAAGCTGTCGGGCGATGCGCTCTATGATGCCGCGGCCGGCCAGATCCGCGACGGGCTCGGCAAGGACTTCCCGCAGGGCTGGCAGTACAAGGCCGAGGTCACGGTCAAGCCGGCGGCGGCGCCGGTCGATCCCACAGTGTGCCAGCAGCTGTTTTCCGAGATCCTCTCGAAGGGCAAGATCCGCTTCGAATCCGGCAAGGCCGACATCGTGCCTGACTCCGCCGGTCTGCTCGACCGCCTGATCGAGACCGCGATGCGCTGCCCGAATGCGACGATCGAAGTCGTCGGCCATACCGACAGCGACGGTGAGGAAGCCGCCAACCAGGCGCTGTCGGAGCGTCGGGCGCAGGCCGTGGTCGATTACCTGGTGCGCGCCGGGCTGCCCGCCAATCGCTTCACGCCGATCGGCTATGGCAGCACGCAGCCGCTCGCCGGCAACGACAGTGAAGACGGCAAGGCGCAGAACCGCCGCATCGAATTCGTGGTGAAGTAGCGATGACCGTGCTCGCGACATTCTTCTGGGGTTGGCTGCTCGGCGCAGCGCTGCTCGGCTTCGGCATGGGCTGGATTGCGGTGGTGCATCGGGCGCAGGGCGTCTCGAAGGCCTGGATCGGCTGGCTGGCGCTGGTTGCCGCCGCGCTGGTGGCCGCGTCGTTCGCGCGGGTCATGCCCGGCCGCTTCGGTTACTGGCTCGATCTGTTCCTGGTCATGTTCGCGCTCTATCTCGTCGGCTGCGCCATCGGCTCCTGGCTGCGCGACTGGGTGGTTTCCCGCAGCAAGCCCGCGAGCTGACCCCAAACCCTTGATCCATCAGGCCTGACGAGGCCGCCACGCGCGGCGCCGGCCGCATTCATTTTACGGCTTGACATCAATACGTACGTACGTATTAAATCGTGGCGATGCCAAAACCCTCTCTCCGCGATGCCATCCTCGACGCCGGCCTGAAGCAAATGTTCCGCACCGGCTATCACGGCACCAGCGTGCGCGACGTCACCGCCGCCGCCGGCGCCCCGCAGGGCTCGTTCACCAACCATTTCCGCTCGAAAGAGCTGTTCGCCTCCGAGGTGCTCGATCGCTACTTCCTCTATGTGCGCGGCCTCGTTGCGGAAGCGCTTGATGACACCGCGCTGCCGGCGCGCGAACGGCTGCGGCGCTACCTCGATCTCATCACCGGCAAGCTTGCGCATGACGGCTTCACCCGCGGCTGCCTGATCGGCGATTTCAGCCTCGAGGCGTCAGGCTCGAGCGAGATGCTGCGCGCGCAGCTCGACGACATCTTCCGGGAATGGCGCCTGCCGTTTGCGGCCTGCATCGCCGAAGCCCAGGCCAAGCGCGAGATCGCCTCCGACTTCGATCCCGACGCGCTTGCCGATTTCCTGCTCGCATCCTGGCAGGGCGCGATGCTGCGCATGAAGGTCGAACGCAGCGGAGCGGCGCTGACGCGTTTCAAGACGATCGCATTCCAAACCGTGTTCAAGGAGTTGCCATGACCATGTCCGCCGAGATCAGCCTGCATCATCGCTCCGTGTTCGGGACCACGATGGCCTATCGCGAGACCGGACGCAGCGACGCGCCGCACGTGCTGTTCCTGCACGGCAATCCGACGTCGTCCTATATCTGGCGCAACATCATGCCGCTGGTCGCGCCGGTCGGGCACTGCATCGCGCCCGACCTGATCGGCTACGGCCAGTCCGGCAAGCCCGACATCGCCTATCGCTTCTTCGACCATGCCGACTATCTCGACGCGCTGATCGACGCGCTCGGCATCAACTCGGCGTATCTCGTCGCGCAGGATTGGGGCACGGCGCTCGCGTTCCATCTCGCGGCGCGCCGTCCGCAACTCGTGCGCGGGCTCGCTTTCATGGAGTTCATCCGCGCGATGCGGGACTGGTCCGATTTCCACCAGCACGACGCGGCGCGGGAGACGTTCAAGAAGTTCAGGACACCGGGCGAGGGCGAGGCGATGGTCCTCGACAACAATGCGTTCGTCGAACGCGTGCTGCCCGGCTCGATCCTGCGCAAGCTCAGCGAGGAGGAGATGGCGGCCTACCGCGCGCCGTTTGCGACGCGCGAGAGCCGCAGGCCGACATTGATGCTGCCGCGTGAGCTGCCGATCGCCGGCGAACCTGATGA
This sequence comes from Bradyrhizobium sp. 6(2017), assembly GCF_011058295.2. Taxonomy (NCBI): domain Bacteria; kingdom Pseudomonadati; phylum Pseudomonadota; class Alphaproteobacteria; order Hyphomicrobiales; family Nitrobacteraceae; genus Bradyrhizobium; species Bradyrhizobium sp. 6(2017). The sequence goes on from NZ_CP049289.2 coordinate 1,131,986, forward strand.
TGTCGATCAGGCGCTCACCGCAGCACATGCGTCGCTTGCGGCATCGAGCTATCCGAAGCTCTTGTTCGCGGCCTCGCCCGGGGCACTGGTGTCGCCGGCCTTCGCCGCCGAATTCGCGGCGACGCTGCAGCATTGCGCGGTCATTCAGCTCGGAGCCGGCGCGCACTATCTGCAGGAAGATCATCCGGAGGCGATCGGCCGCTCGGTCGCAGGCTGGATCGCCGGGATCGAGGCCGCGAGCGCGCAACGCCGCGCGGCATGAGTGGACGGGAGGGCACGCCATGACCGATCTCTCGATCATTTATTGCCGTCCCTGCGGTTACGAGAAGCGTGCCAGGGAGGCGGCCGCGCTGCTGCGCGAACGCTTTGGGCTCGATGCGGCGCTTGTGCCCGGCAAGGGCGGCATCTTCGAGGTCAGGCTTGACGGCAAGGTGATCGCCCGCCGCGTCAAGGGGCATTTCCCCGATGCCTCGGAAATCGTCACCGCGGTGGCGTCGGCACGGACATGACCGCGCCGCCGCTCGCGGCTTCCTCCCCGTAGTATTCCGGATGCCTCGCGGGCCGTTCGGCGGGCTAACTACCGCACGGGAATGTCAAGTCTTGTCGAAGGTGGCGAGAAACGCGCATATTTGTGCATCCGCTGTCATGAATCATCCCTAATATCTTGAAGATGCGCGTTTTATTGTCCTTCGACGAATTCCACTCCGGCTTAAAACGCGCTACACGGGGCAGGACACAGCGAAGCGCCGGCGGAGTTCGCCCGGGAGCCGTCGTCGCGGGATCGCAATTCGAGGTCTAGATGCTGGAAGCAATACGCAGGGCGATGGCGTTTCTGCGCCAGAAGCAAATCCTGCATCGGCTGGGTGTTGTGATCAGCATCGCCGTCATCGGCATCGCCTGTTACGTCCTCTATCACATGCTGCGCGGCATCGACACCAACGAGGTGCTCGAGGCCATCAAGAGCACCGAGCCGCGGCAGATCGCGCTGGCGGGGCTGTTTGTCACAGCCGGCTATTTCACGCTGACCTTCTACGATCTGTTCGCGGTGCGTGCGATCGGCCACGCCCACGTGCCCTATCGCATCAACGCGCTCGCGGCATTCACCTCGTATTCGATCGGCCACAATGTCGGCGCCAGCGTCTTCACCGGCGGCGCGGTGCGCTACCGGATCTATTCGGCCTGGGGACTGAACGCGATCGACGTCGCCAAGATCTGCTTTCTCGCCGGCCTCACCTTCTGGCTCGGCAATGCCGCGGTGCTCGGGCTCGGCATCGCCTACCACCCGGAGGCCGCCGCCAACATCGACCAGCTGCCGCCTTGGCTCAACCGCACGCTGGCGTTCGGTATCATCATCGCGCTGGTCGCCTATGTGGTCTGGGTCTGGACCCAGCCGCGGGTGGTCGGCCGCGGCCCCTGGACGGTGACCCTGCCGGGCGGTCCGCTGACGCTGCTGCAGATCGCAATCGGCATCGTCGACCTCGGCTTCTGCGCGCTGGCGATGTACGTGCTGGTGCCGGACGAGCCCAATCTCGGCTTCGTCGTGGTCGCCGTCATCTTCGTGTCGGCGACCCTGCTCGGCTTCGCCAGCCACTCCCCGGGGGGCCTTGGGGTGTTCGACGCCGCCATGCTGGTCGGCCTCTGGCAGATGGACCGCGAGGACCTGCTCGGCGGCATGCTGCTGTTCCGCCTGCTCTACTATATTGCGCCATTCGTCATATCTGTAATCTTGCTGACGTTTCGGGAGGTTATCGTCGGCGCCCGACTCAAACGGCTGCCGCAGGCTGATTCGGGTCCCCGTGCTGAGCCGCATCATGAGGCGGTTCTGGTCCGCAAGCGCGGTGACTCCGGCGTCTGATGAAGCGGCCCGATGCCTCCCGAGGGAAGGTCGATGTGACCGCGCCTGGGCGAGACATGAACCGACGGGAAGAAAGCCGCCGCGATGGCAATTGACGATTCGCATTCCTCCATCTTCTCGCCCTGGCCCGACCGGTTGCGTCATGCCGCGCTGATCCTGCTCGCCGCGGCGCTGGCGCTGAGCGTGGTGGTTTCACTCGGCGAGTTGTCGCTGGTCCGCGCCTGCGCGGTGTTCGCCTGCATCGCGGCCGCGGCGCTGGTACCATGGCGGCTGCATGATGCCGGCACCTCGCGGGAGGATGTCCGCGGGGGCAATCCGGTCGAGGCCTCGGCCGTCAGCGCCGTGGTCGCCGGCATGCCGGACCCGGCGGTGCTGCTCGATCGCGCCGGCCGCGTCATCCATCTCAACACCGCCGCGTCTGAGCTCGCGCCGGCGCTGCGCCGGAACGAACTCGCGCAATTTGCCCTGCGTTCGCCGGAGATCATCACCGCGCTGCGCGAGGCGATCGCGACCACCGAGCCGCGACGGGCCACCTACACCGACCACGTCCCGGTCGATCGCTGGATGGAACTGGTGATCACGCCGGTTCCAGTGCCGACCCAGTTCGGCGGCACCGAGAAATGCATGCTGATGACCTTCCACGACCTGACGCCGCTGCGCCGGGTCGAGGAGATGCGCGCCGACTTCGTCGCCAATGCCAGCCATGAGCTGCGCACGCCGCTCGCCGCTTTGTCCGGCTTCATCGACACCCTGCAGGGGCCGGCGCGCGATGACGCGCGGGCGCGCGAGCGGTTCCTCGGCATCATGCACACCCAGGCCATCCGCATGGCGCGGCTGATCGACGACCTGCTGTCGCTGTCGCGGGTCGAGCTGTCGGCCCATGTGCGGCCCGAGGCCTCGATCGATATCGTGCCGATCATCCGTCAGGTCGCCGACGGGCTCGAGGCGCTGGCCAGCGAGCGTCAGGTCGAAATCGACGTCGACCTGCCGCAGGCCCCGGTCACGATCGCCGGCGACCGCGAGGAACTGCTCCGCCTGTTCGAAAACCTGATCGAGAATGCCCTCAAATACGGCGCCTCCGGTGGCCGCGTCATAGTGTCGCTCAACCAGACCGCGCCGGGCACGGGCGGCGAGGGAAGCCCCGAAATCCGTGTTTTGGTACGGGATTTCGGCCCCGGCATCGCCCCGGAGCACCTGCCGCGGCTTACAGAGCGCTTCTATCGGGTCGACGTCGGCGACAGTCGTAACCAGGGCGGAACCGGCCTCGGATTATCGCTGGTGAAACATATTCTTAACCGTCATCGCGGGCGTCTTTTGATCGAGAGCGTGCCGAAAAACGGCGCGACTTTTACCGCCTGTTTTCCCCGGCCGAAGACCCCGATACCGACCCAAAGCTAAGCACTTTCAGCCGCTTAGCGCTGTCATCCAACTGTCATCCAACCTTCGTAAAAGCAGCACCGACCGCTCCTAGATGGACCGGCGTGAGCGCAATCGGGCGCGTTCGGCGCTTCGCTCACAAGATGGAGACCACCCCATGAATTTCATCAAAGCAATCGTCGCTGCCGGCTTGGTCGCCGCTTCGACGTCAGCCTTCGCTGCCGATATTACCGGCGCGGGCGCGACGTTTCCGTTCCCGATCTATTCGAAGTGGGCTGACGCCTACAAGAAGGACACCGGCAATGGCCTGAACTATCAGTCGATCGGTTCCGGCGCCGGCATCAAGCAGATCCAGGCCAAGACCGTGACCTTCGGCGCCACCGACGCGCCGCTCAAGGCCGAGCAGCTCGAGAAGGACGGCCTCGTCCAGTGGCCGATGGTGATGGGCGCGATCGTTCCGGTCGTGAACGTCGAGGGCGTCAAGCCGGGCGACCTCGTGCTGTCGGGCGAAGTGCTCGGCGACATCTACCTCGGCAAGATCACCAAGTGGAATGACGCGGCGATCGCCAAGCTCAATCCGAAGCTGACCCTGCCGGGCGACGCCATCACCGTCGTGCGCCGTTCGGACGGTTCGGGCACCACCTTCAACTTCACCGACTATCTCGCCAAGTCGAATGCCGACTGGAAGTCCAAGGTCGGTTCCGGCACCGCGGTCGAATGGCCGGTCGGCGTCGGCGCCAAGGGCAACGAAGGCGTTGCCGGCAACATCAGCCAGACCAAGAACGCGATCGGCTATGTCGAGTATGCCTACGCCAAGCAGAACAAGCTGACCTACACCGCGCTGGTCAACAAGGCCGGCAAGACCGTGCAGCCGACCATCGCCGCCTTCCAGGCCGCTGCGTCGAATGCCGACTGGGCCAAGGCTCCCGGCTACTACGTGATCCTGACCGACCAGCCGGGCGAAGCCTCCTGGCCGATCACCGCGGCGACCTTCATCCTGATGCACAAGGACTCGACCGACAAGGCGGCCTCGCAGGAAGCGCTCAAGTTCTTCAAGTACGCCTTCGAGAAGGGTGACAAGGCGGCCGAAGAGCTCGACTACATCCCGATGCCGGACTCGGTCGTCAAGCTGATCGAGAAGACCTGGTCGTCGGACATCAAGAGCTAAGTTCGATATTTCGAACACGGCCTGTGCCGCCTTCCAAGGGGGCGGCACAGGTTGAGCGACTAGACCCGGGCTCCTTCAGGGGCCCGGGTTCGCGCCCCGGGAGGCGCAAGCCGGAACGGCGCCCGGTCAAATGCGTCAGTGAAGATCGCTTCGGGGCGTAGCGGTTTGCGTGGCTTTCACATAGTAAAGAGGGGATTGGCGTGGCAGACATGGCTGTTCAGAGCGATGTGATGGAAGCCGCGGGACCTTACGATCGCGCCAAGGCCCTCAGCGCCTTCAAGCTGGGTGATCTCACCTTCTATTGGATCACCCGTATCTCCGCGATTTCGGTTCTGTTGATCCTCGGCGGCATCATCCTGTCGCTGATCGTCGGCGCCTGGCCGGCGATGAAGGAATATGGTTTCGCCTTCCTCTGGACGCAGCGCTGGGCGCCCTCGGCCGATCCGCCGGTGCTCGGCGCGCTCGGCCCGATCTACGGCACGCTGATCACCTCGGTCATCGCGATGATGATCGCGATCCCGGTCGGCATCGGTATCGCCATCTTCCTCACCGAGCTCTGCCCGCAAATGCTGCGCCGCCCGATCGGCATCGCCATCGAGCTGCTGGCCGGCATCCCCTCGATCATCTACGGCATGTGGGGCTTCTTCGTGCTGGGCCCGTTCCTGGCCAACACGTTCCAGCCCTTCATGATCCGGATCTTCGAGGGCGTGCCCGTCTTGGGTGCGGTGTTCGGAGGCCCGCCGTCCTATCTCAGCCTGTTCAACGCCGCGCTGATCCTTGCGATCATGGTGTTGCCCTTCATCACCGCGATCTCGGTCGACGTGTTCAAGACCGTGCCGCCGGTCCTGAAGGAGGCCGCCTACGGCATGGGCTGCACCACCTGGGAAGTCGTCCGCAGCGTCGTGATCCCCTACACCCGGGTCGGCGTGATCGGCGGCGTCATGCTGGCGCTCGGCCGCGCACTCGGCGAGACCATGGCGGTGACCTTCATCATCGGCAACTCGTTCCGCATCTCGTCGTCGATCTTCGCGCCGGGCACCACGATCTCGGCCGCGATCGCCTCCGAATTCGCCGAGAGCGACGGCCTGCACCAGTCCGGCCTGATCCTGCTCGGCTTGCTGCTGTTCGTGCTGACCTTCTTCGTGCTCGCCGGCGCGCGATTGATGCTGATGCGGCTTGAAACGAAGGCGGGGAAGTAACGCCATGAACCCGATCTACAAATCCCGCCGCCGCAGCGACATCGTCATCCGCGCACTCTGCGTCGGCGCGGCGTTGTTCGGCGTCACCTGGCTGGCGCTGATCCTGTTCACTCTGCTCTACAACGGCCTCGCCGGCCTCAGCGTGCAGCTGTTCACCCAGAACACGCCGCCGCCCGGCTCGACCGAAGGCGGTCTGCTCAACGCCATCGTCGGCTCGGTCATCATGACCGTGATCGGCGTCGGTATCGGTGCGCCGCTCGGCCTGTTCGCCGGCACCTACCTCGCCGAATACGGCAAGAACGACAAGCTCACCTCGGTGATCCGCTTCATCAACGACATCCTGCTCAGCGCGCCCTCGATCATCATCGGCCTGTTCATCTATGGCGCGGTGGTGGTGCCGATGCGCGGCTTCTCGGCGATCGCAGGCGCGCTCGCGCTCGCTGTGATCGTGATCCCGGTGGTGCTGCGCACCACCGAGGACATGCTGCTGCTGGTGCCCAATCCGCTGCGCGAGGCAGCCTCCGCGCTCGGCCTGCCGCGCTCGCTGGTGATCAAGCGGATCGCTTATCGTGCAGCGCGATCCGGTCTGATCACCGGCGTGCTGCTGGCGACCGCCCGCGTTGCCGGCGAAACCGCGCCGCTGCTGTTCACCGCGCTGTCGAACCAGTTCTTCAGCTGGGATTTGACCAAGACGATGGCCAACCTGCCGGTGACCATCAACAATTTCGTGCAGAGTCCCTACGCCTACTGGAAAGAGCTGGCGTGGAGCGGTGCGCTGCTCATCACATTCACTGTGCTCGCGCTGAACATCGGCGCGCGCATCCTTGGTGCCGAAAGGGCCGCAAAATGACCGAGCTTTCCGTCTCCACGACTGTCGCGAGCCACGTTCCCCAGGTGCCGCTGCCGGAAGCGCCGCCGAAAGTCACGGTGCGCAACCTCAACTTCTATTACGGCGAGCACCACGCGCTGAAGAACATCAACCTGACGCTCGGCACCAACCGCGTCACGGCGTTCATCGGCCCGTCCGGCTGCGGCAAGTCGACCCTGCTGCGCATCTTCAACCGGATGTACGATCTCTATCCGGGTCAGCGCGCGGTCGGCCAGCTGATGCTGGACCAGACCAACATTCTCGATCCCAAGCTCGACCTCAATCTGCTGCGTGCGCGGGTCGGCATGGTGTTCCAGAAGCCGACGCCGTTCCCGATGACGATCTACGAGAACATCGCCTTCGGCATCCGCCTCTACGAGAAGATCTCGAAGTCCGAGATGGACGACCGGGTCGAGAAGGCGCTCCGCGGCGGCGCGCTGTGGAACGAGGTCAAGGACAAGCTGAACGCTTCCGGCCTGTCGCTCTCCGGCGGCCAGCAGCAGCGGCTGTGCATCGCGCGCACCGTGGCGGTGCGTCCCGAGGTGATCCTGTTCGACGAGCCGTGCTCGGCGCTCGACCCGATCTCGACCGCCAAGGTCGAGGAGCTGATCCAGGAGCTCTCCGAGGATTACACGATCGCGATCGTCACCCACAACATGCAGCAGGCGGCGCGCGTCTCCGACAAGACCGCCTTCATGTATCTCGGCGAGCTGATCGAGTTCGACGACACCAACAAGATCTTCACCTCGCCGAGCGATCGACGCACGCAGGACTACATCACCGGCCGGTTCGGCTGAGGAGACAAGCGATGGCTTCTGAACATACCGCCAAGGCATTCGACAGCGACCTGCAGGAGTTGACCCGCCTGGTCGCCGAGATGGGCGGCCTCGTCGAGCGCATGATCACCGAGTCGGTCGACGCGCTGATCCGCCGCGACGTCGCGCTGGGCAAGCGCGTGGTCGCCGCCGACATCGAGATCGACAATCTGCAGCGCGTCATCGAAGAGCGCGCGGTGCTGACGATCGCTCGCCGCCAGCCGATGGCGATCGACCTGCGCGAGATCGTCAGCGCGATGCGCGTCGCGACTGACCTCGAGCGGATCGGCGACCTCGCCAAGAACATGGGCAAGCGCGTCGCGGCGCTGGAGAGCGATTTCCAGCCGCTGAAGCTGATCCGCGGCCTCGAGCACATGACCGACCTCGTGCTGTCGCAGGTCAAGTCGGTGCTCGACGCCTATGCCGCGCACGATCTGCCGGCGGCGATGAACGTCTGGAAGGGCGACGAGGAGGTCGATGCGATCTGCACCTCGCTGTTCCGCGAACTGCTCACCTACATGATGGAGGATCCGCGCAACATCTCGTTCTGCATCCATCTGATGTTCTGCGCCAAGAACATCGAGCGGATCGGCGACCACGCCACCAATATCGCCGAGACCGTGTTCTACATGATCGAGGGCCAGCAGATCACCGACAAGCGTCCGAAGGGCGATATGACCAATTTCGCCACCACGGTGCCGGGCAACTAGGGCATGATCCGCATCGGCGGAACCGGATTGTCGTCGCGACAAACCGTTTCCCACGGGGAATATGCTCAGGGGTTGAGTGTTTCGGTTTGCGTTTGGGCAACGGATCACCACAGAGAAAGAACTTAGACCGATGAGCGCACGCATTCTGGTAGTCGAAGACGAGGAAGCGCTGACGACACTGTTGCGCTACAACCTCGATGCGGAAGGCTACGACGTCGAAACGGTGGGACGCGGCGACGACGCCGACACCAGGTTGAAGGAGCGCATCCCCGACCTCGTTGTGCTGGACTGGATGCTGCCGGGCCTGTCCGGCATCGAACTGTGCCGCCGCCTGCGGGCGCGGCCCGAGACCAAGCAGCTTCCGATCATCATGCTGACCGCGCGCGGCGAGGAGAGTGAGCGCGTGCGCGGGCTTGCCACCGGCGCCGACGATTACATCGTCAAGCCGTTCTCGGTGCCCGAGCTGCTGGCGCGGGTGAAGGGCTTGCTGCGCCGTGCGAGCCCGGAGCGGCTTGCCACCGTGCTGACCTATGGCGATATCGAACTCGACCGCGAGAAGCGCCGCGTGGCGCGCTCCGGCCGCCCGATCGATCTCGGGCCGACCGAATATCGTCTGCTCGAATTCTTCCTCGAGCATCCCGGCCGGGTGTTCAGCCGCGAGCAGCTGCTCGACAGCGTCTGGGGCCGCGACATCTATATCGACGAGCGCACCGTCGACGTGCATATCGGCCGCCTGCGTAAGTTGCTCAATCCGGGCCGCGAGCAGGATCCGATCCGCACCGTGCGCGGCGCCGGCTACGCGCTCGACGACCGCTTCGCGAAGGCCGAGCCGCAGCCGTAACGGCCGTGTGGCATTCATAAACCGCAACACGTTGTCGTCCCGGCGAAAGCCGGGACCCATACGCCGCGGCCGGCGCAATCGGCACGCGGCCAGACGGCTTTCAAACAACACCCATTCGTGGTTATGGGTCCCGGCCTGCGCCGGGACGACGCCGGTGATGCATCCGGGCTACGGTTCTCACAAAAAAATCCCCGCTTTCACGGGGATTTCTTTTTCAGTCCTACGCCAGTTTCCCGAGTGCTCACTTGATCTGCGGTTTCGCCGACGGCCGGCGGCGATCGCCGGCGGGCTGGTAGGCGACGCGCGAGTGGTGTGCGCAATAGGGCAGGCCGCCGAGCGCCTTGCCGCCGCAGAAGAAGAATTCCGGGCTCGATGGATCGCCGACCGGCCAGTGGCAGGTGGCTTCGTTCAGCTCGAGCAGCGACAGCCGCTGGCTCATCGGCACCACGTTGTCGTAGGAGATCGGATCGGGCTCCATCTCGACCTCGAAGGCATGCGCCAGCGCGGTGTTGCCGCGCGAGACCGGACGCGCCACCCGCATCATGTGCTGGGCGGGGCGGGCCTTGCGCTGCCGCGGCGCGGCCGTGGAGGGGGCCTTGGCGCGGCCGGAGAGGCCGAGCCGATGCACTTTGCCGATCACGGCATTTCGCGTCACATTGCCAAGTTCCGCGGCGATCTGGCTGGCCGAGAGGCCAGACTCCCAGAGCTTCTTCAGCTGCTCGACGCGATCGTCGGACCAGGTCAATACAGTCATCGCATTCTTCCTTTCGCATGGCGCCGGCCAGTCATTGGAGCGACGCTGCGAGCCAAATCCGGGTCAAAATCCCAGCGGCCAGAATCCCTTAGCCCTCGCCGGGCGCGGTCTTGCGCCCGAACGTTTACGTGTGACACGAAGGCTACTTAGAGGGTCCAGTACTGCCGCACGAGATGTCGTACCCGACAGGCCAAACGCTACAATATGGCGTGACTCTGGCGCAAGAGTCCGCGGCCGTGCGTCCACATGTTCCCACAAAGTTAAGCACTGTAATGAGGCTTTTCCACCGCACCGGAATGCTCCGGATTGCGCTCGTTTCGCATCGCAGGAAGGCCGGCAAAGGCCGGCTCCTGGCGATTGACACCTACTGGCCGCAGCATAGAATGGCTGCACGTGCCGCCCGCAAAGGCGGCCGTTTTGTTTTCCGAAGCTGGCCGTTGCTGCACTGGCGTCAAGGCGCGCACGGCAATTGTCGGCTTCAAACCGGCAGTGAACGCCATGACCAACAGCGCCTCGTCGCATCTGCTCCCCGTCTTCGCCCGGGTCGATCTCGGCTTCGAGCGCGGTGAGGGCGCCTGGCTGATCGCAACCAACGGCGACCGCTATCTCGACTTCACCTCGGGCGTTGCGGTGAACGCGCTCGGGCACGCGCATCCGCATCTGGTCCAGGCGCTGCAGGAACAGGCGACCAAGCTCTGGCACATGTCGAACCTGTTCAAGAGCCCGGACGGCGAGGCGCTGGCCGCCCGGCTGTGCGAGCAGAGCTTTGCCGACTTCGTGTTCTTCTGCAATTCCGGCGCAGAGGCGATGGAGGGCGTGATCAAGCTGGTCCGCCATTATCACTTCTCCAAGGGCCATCCCGAGCGCTACCGCATCATCACCTTCGAAGGCGCCTTCCACGGCCGCACGCTGGGCACGCTGGCTGCGACCGGCTCGCCAAAATATCTCGAGGGTTTTGGCCCGCCGATGGACGGCTTCGACCAGGTGCCGCACGGCGACATCGAGGCCGTCAAGAAAGCGATCGGCCCGCACACTGCCGGCATCCTGATCGAGCCGGTGCAGGGCGAGGGCGGCGTGCGCTCGGCGCCGCAGGCGTTCTTCAAGGCGCTGCGCGCGCTCTGCGACGAGCATGGCCTGCTGCTCGCATTCGACGAGGTGCAGACCGGTATGGGCCGCACGGGCGATCTTTTCGCCTACAAGCGCACCGGCGTGACCCCTGACGTGATGTCGCTGGCGAAGGCGCTCGGCGGCGGCTTCCCGATCGGCGCGGTGCTGGCGAGCGCCAAGGCGGCTGAGGGCATGGCGCCGGGTTCGCACGGCTCGACCTTCGGCGGCAATCCGCTGGCGGTCGCCGCGGCCAATGCCGTGCTCGACGTGATGCTGAAACCCGGCTTCTTCGAGCACGTGCAGAAGATGTCGCTGCTGCTCAAGCAGAAGCTAGCCTCCGTCGTCGACCGCTATCCGTCCGTGCTGGCGGACGTGCGCGGCGAGGGGCTGTTGATCGGCGTCAAGGCCGTGGTGCCCTCCGGCGACCTGATCGTCGCGCTGCGTAACGAGAAGCTGCTCACCGTTGGCGCCGGCGACAATGTGGTGCGCTTCCTGGCGCCCCTGATCGTCACCGAGGCCGAGATCGACCAGTCGATCACAGCGCTCGAGCGCGCCTGCTCTGCGCTGGCGGCAACCCAGCCGAAGAAGGCGGCGGGATGATGAGCAAGCCTGTCCGCCACTTCCTCGACATCGACGAGGTGCCGCTCGCCGAGCTGCGCAACATGCTGTCCGCTGGCGCCGCCATGAAGGCGGCGCGGAAGGCGCATGAGAAGGGCAGGAAGCCGCTTGAGGGCAAGACGCTGGCGATGATCTTCGAGCGCCCGTCGACCCGCACAAGGGTGTCGTTCGACGTCGGCATGCGCCAGCTCGGCGGTGAAGCCATCATGCTGACCGGCGCCGAGATGCAGCTCGGCCGCGGCGAGACCATTGCCGACACCGCGCGCGTGCTGTCGCGCTATGTCGATGCGATCATGATCCGCATCCTCAACCATGACGCGCTGCTCGAGCTCGCGGCGCATGCCACCGTGCCTGTGATCAACGGCCTGACTCGGCGTTCACATCCCTGCCAGGTGATGGCCGACCTCATGACCTATGAGGAAAATCGCGGTTCGATCGAGGGCAAGACGGTGGCCTGGACCGGCGACGATAACAACGTGCTGGCCTCCTGGGCGCACGCCGCCGAGCGCTTCAAGTTCCAGCTCAATGTCGCGACCCCGCCGGAGCTCTCGCCGAAGAAGCCGATGCGCGACTGGATCAAGGCGACCGGCGCTCCGATCGTGCTCGGCACCGATCCGGAAGCCGCCGTGCGCGGCGCCGACTGCGTCGTCACCGACACCTGGGTGTCGATGGGCGACAAGGAGGGCGAGCACCGCCACAACGTGCTGAAGCCCTATCAGGTCAATGCCAAGCTGATGTCGCTCGCTAAGCCGGACGCACTGTTCATGCACTGCCTGCCCGCGCATCGCGGCGAGGAGGTCACCGACGAGGTGATCGACGGCCCGCAATCCGTGGTGTTCGACGAGGCGGAAAACCGCCTGCATGCGCAGAAGGGCATTCTGGCCTGGTGTTTCGACGCGGTCGCGTAGTCGTAGGTCACTAACGTTGTCGTCCCGGGCAAGCGCAGCGCGACCCGGGACCCATAACCACCGCTGTCAATTGTTGTGAAGGCTGGGGCCTCAGCTGGATGCATCAACCGACAGTGGTGGTTATGGGTCCTGCCCCAGTGCGCAATTGCGCACAAGGCAGGGACGAAGAGTTCGCGTTTAGCTCAACCCCTTTATTTCATGGTTCGAGACCCCAGATAGAGCGCCATGGTTTCACAATCCCCTGACATCAAAATCACGCCCGAGGCGCCGGTTCGCGCGCCGTCAGCGGTTCCTGTCGACGATGCCGTGCTGGCCTTCGAGGTCGGCGCGCTGGATCTGCGCGGCCGGCTGACCCGGCTCGGCCCCGCGCTCGACGAGATCCTGCACAAGCACGATTATCCGCCCGCGGTGGGCAAGCTGCTCGGCGAGGCCATCGTGCTGACCACGCTGCTCGGCTCGTCGGTCAAGTTCGAGGGCCGTTTCATCCTGCAGACCCGGACCGATGGTCCGGTCTCGCTGCTGATCGTCGATTTCCAGGCGCCCGACCGGCTGCGTGCCTATGCGCGTTACGACGAGGCGCGCCTCAAGACTGGTCAGAGCTCGGGCGAGCTGCTTGGCAAAGGCCATCTCGCGATGACCATCGACCAGGGCGCGAACACCACCAGCCGCTACCAGGGACTGGTCGCGCTCGACGGCGGCGGCCTCGAAGAGGCGGCCCACGAATATTTCCTGCGCTCGGAGCAGATTCCGACCCGGGTGCGCCTTGCGGTCGGCGAGGAGATGCGCGGCGGCGAGGGCGGCAAGCTGCACTGGCGCGCCGGCGGCATCCTGCTGCAATTCCTGCCCAAGGCGCCCGAGCGCGCCAAGCAGGCCGATCTGCACCCCGGCGATGCGCCGGAGGGCACGGCCACGCATCACGTGCCTGACGATGACGCCTGGGTCGAGGGACAGTCGCTGATCTCGACCGTCGAGGATGTCGAGCTGATCGATCCCGATCTCTCTGGCGAACGGCTGCTCTACCGGCTGTTCCACGAACGCGGCGTCCGCGTCTTCAACCCGCAGACGTTGCGCGCGCAGTGCTCCTGCTCGCGCGATGCGGTGTCGTCGATGCTGAAGAGCTTTGCGCCGAACGATCGCGCCGAGATGGTCAAGGACGGCAAGGTCGTCGTCACCTGCGAGTTCTGCTCGTCGGTGTATGAATTCACGCCGCAGGAAGCCGGCGTGGAGTAGGCGGCAACCTGTCCACGAGGCCCGGTAACCAGGCCTGTCAGCTCAGCAAGGTGCGGGTCTTGCTGACGGCGTCATAGATTTCGATCTGAAGCATCGGATAAGCCGCCTTCAGTTGTCGGCCGGACGTTTCAGCAGCCTCGACCGTGTCGAACTCCGACTTGAAATGTTTGTCGACAATGATCACGAAACCTTCGGCAGGAGGCCGGTCGGCGCGCAGTGGCTTCTTCGGCTCTGGTTCGTCAGTGGACGGTGGGGATTTCTTCATCATGGGAATTCCTCCTGGATCGACCTTCAACTCAGCCGGTGAAACGCCGGCGGCAAGACTTCACGAACGAGTTCGCTCAGATTCAGCGTCTCCCCGCTGTCGGTGATGTCCGAGAACAGCACCTCGACATAGGGGTGTTGGCGGTTGAACGCAGCACCGCGTTGGTATTTCGCACTGACGATCCGCTCGATCGCCGCCAGGTTAAGTCTGCCAAGCGCATTGTATTGATCGCGGAACAGGCTTCGGTGTCCGCCGCGGTGCTCGACAGACTCGGCCCAGACGTCCATCACCTTGCGGCCGATGAATGCCTCGATCCGTTCATTTCCATCCCGGGCGAGAAGCCGCAGCCCGTCCATGCTGTGCGGTCCGTCATCGACGCCGATTTGGGTAAGTGACATAACGAATCTCCTATTGTTGCAGTTTGCTTACATCGGCAGTCCCTCGGGGACTGCGCCGCCTTCATTGTCCCATCGCGACAAAGCCGCAGCGCGCGATCTCGCATCCTGACGCGCCTCCAGAACCTTGTTGCGATCGGCATCATCCTTGTGCTTGTGCAGGAAGCGCGCGATCTGCCCGCGGAGCGCCGCCGTCTCCAGCAGCTTTCCGACCGATCCGGCGGTGTCGAAGATTTCCCGCTGCAGCGTCTTCGGCAGGACGTTCCATTGCATGATGACGGCCGCGCCGAGACACCGCAGAACGTACTCCTCTTCGGCGGCAAGGGCCGCGCCGCGGGAGCGGTCCTGCTCCGCAACGTTCACTGCGTCGTCAAAATTGTCCGCCAGTTGCTGCTCGTTATCCGCGAGCGAAGCGAGGCGGTCTTGCTGCTCCTGAAACTTGCGGCTTTCGCCCTGACCGCTCGAACGCTTGATCAGTTCGCCATATGCGGCTGCCTTGGCACGATACTGCTGAGATTTGAACATGGCGGGCCCTTTCGCTGGAGGTCTCCGCGCATTCCGACCCAACTCGATGGCCGACGAGGATGATCTTTTATATGGGAAGCAAAGGGTCGAATAACGAGCACCAAGGCCACAAATCACCGGCAGAAGAAAATCGGATGGCGCGCGTGAATATCTGCACCGCGACAACGTTCACCGCGGTCGCCTGTTCCTGAAGGATAGGTCAGAGCCGATGTCGACGCCGTTGCCTGGTGAGAGACGACCGGAGGCCATGCTCTTCGGCATCCGATGAATGGCGGTCTCAATCCGCCTCGTAATGAGGCGGCTTTTCCTCAAGGTCGGCAGCCAGAGCTTCGGTTCTGATTGAATCAGAAGCGAAGCTCCAGTTTGTCAGTGTGACGCGTTTTCTTCACGCGAACCGATGTC
This sequence comes from Bradyrhizobium sp. 6(2017), assembly GCF_011058295.2. Taxonomy (NCBI): domain Bacteria; kingdom Pseudomonadati; phylum Pseudomonadota; class Alphaproteobacteria; order Hyphomicrobiales; family Nitrobacteraceae; genus Bradyrhizobium; species Bradyrhizobium sp. 6(2017). The sequence goes on from NZ_CP049289.2 coordinate 1,147,023, forward strand.
CTTCGCTCGAAAACGCTCTAGCACGGCGTTCGAAGGCCGGGAGATGTCAGCCAATCATTGATGTGCGAGGCGGTCTCGATCAGGCGCGCCTTGCGAAGCATCGCATCGCGCTGAAGGCTGGGCAGGAATGGCTTCGCAGCATCCTTTATCCTCACCGCCTCGAACGCCAGCAGATCATGAGGCGGCGGTTCAGGTTGGCTGTGTTGGGCAATCGGCATAAAGCTCTCCTGATTACTGGCGGGAGCTTGCAGCACTCTCAGTCACCGGTATCGGCCAGAGGCGGAGCGGTGATGACCGCAGTAGATACCCCTTATGCCCGGTAGTCGACTTAATTCGTCATTGAGCGTCATATCCAGACTTTAGCGGGTGGGTTCGGGACGTCCACTATGCGGTTGACGATGTCAGAGAAGCCAATGGTGCGTCGAATGCATACACGAAGCCGGTCGGCTCATAGCTTAGCCGCACATCGCCGCGCAGCTGCCTGCCGAGCGTCTCGATCAGCCGTGTCCCGAAACTGCGCCTTTCGGGAGGGTGGACTGCCGGTCCGTTTTTCTCGGTCCATATCAGATGCAAGCGCTGTGTTGGTTGATCCAGCCTCCAACTGATGTCGATCCGCCCTTGTGGGGCGGACAGGGCGCCGAACTTCGTGGTGTTCGTGCAGAGCTCGTTGAGCGTCATTGCGATGGCGATAACGGCGCCCGACGTCATGCGAATATTGGGTCCTGAAATCGAGAATTTCGGCTCATCCGGATTGTTGAATGCTTCAGTGGCGCCGCGGACGACCGTGCCAAGATCCGCGCTGCTCCATCTTGCCTGCAGCAGGAGATCGTGCGCCCGCCCGAGCGCCAGCAGCCGGCCCTCGATGGCGTGCCGCGCGTGTTCAGCTCCTTCCAGGTTGCGCAGGCTCTGGGAGACGATGGCACCGACGGTTGCGAGCGTGTTCTTGATGCGGTGGTGCAGCTCCTCGAGGATCACCTTCTGCAGCTTGTCGGCCGCTTCGCGCTCCTTGGCGTCAATGCCGGCCGCGGTCAGCAAACTCTGGGCATCGATCTCGGCCTGCGCGAGGAGAAGGCGAAGGCTGACATTCTCTTCCGCCAGAACGTCTTGCTGCGGTGCTAAGCGGCTTGCAGCACGCGGGTCTGTGCGGAGGTCGGCTGGAGACATCATCGACCGTATCATTATAAGCTTGCTCTTCGGCGAATGTTTTCTGCGCAATCAGGGACGTATCCGGCAGGAAAGACGCGAGCGCATCAGGCGCGGCCGATCATGCCATGCATCTCAGCTATCACTTTCCCGGCATCGAGTGGCTTGGCGAAGGACCTGCTGCAGGCGGGAAGATGAAGGCTCGGCAGGTTCGATTGCCCCGATACCACGATGATCTTGATCGACGGCCAACGCCCGTGCACGGCATGTGCAAGTTCAAGGCCGTCCATGCTGCCGGGCATCTGGATGTCTGTGCATACCAGCGCGATATCGGACCTGGATTCCAGGATAGCCACAGCCTCATCGGCATCCATGGCCTCAAGTGGCGTATAGCCGGCGTCTTCCACCATTTCTACCGCGCGCATGCGAAGCAGCATCTCGTCCTCGACAATGAGCACAACAGCTGGAATGCCTGAATGATCGAGTACCATTAGAACGCCTGGAACGCCGCTCGCAGCGATTTGAGAGATCGAAGCTGCCCTGAACCGGACGAGGCAGTCGATCTGGGACAAGCATCTCGGTGCCCATTCGATCCCCGGCCAGCTGATGAATGATACAAGCTCGCCGCGAACGCACGTTGCCATCTCGCGCCGGCGACAAACGGCAGGCTTGCTCCTGCGTGTCACTAGCGTGTTGGTTCTCAGTTGGGAGCGAGCACACAGCAGCGCACCGCCCTCTTAGGCCGTTCAATCGGCCGGTCCGCCGCGCTTACTGCAGAGAAGCTCCTGCATTTCGGCGGCATTTCGCGCGCCTCGTCCACGGCGGCCACCGCTCGGATCATCCTGCGGCGAAAGCGCGCAGCGTTGGATCACCATTGAATGACGACCGCGGCGGCGACCAGCAGCACCAAGAAGATCGGCAGCAGCACCGGTGGTACGAGCAACCCGCGAAGATCGAATTTGGAGATATCTGACATGTGACCGCCTGTTTTGGTCAAGGCGGGAGCGCAACACTCTCAGTCACCGGTAACAGCCCGGGGCGCGCGGTGATACTGAAACACGTAGCGATCCTTCCGCCCGACAACAAGGCGAATCGCGATCTATTTGTGGGGGCCTGGAGCGAGTGGGCTTGTCATTCGTTAGTGGAGTAGCCACGTAAGCGGTAGCGCAACTGTATTGTTACAGCATCCCCTTTGCGGAAGCGCGAAGCCTTAGCCGCCAAATCTTGCCCCCGATATCGACCGACGACACGTCGCTTCAATGTGCGCGTCTCGGGGCACGGCGCGCCATGGCATCAACCTGATAGGCCTCATCCATGATTGAGTTTCCAAATCATAGTCGTTCATACGACCAGACGCGGCGCGCCGTGCGGTTTTGGGGATATGACAGTGCTATTGAGGCATCATTCTTCGTCACCGAAGGCGCCTTGAAGCGCATTCAATCGGATGCCTACCTCGACGAGCCAGGCCTTTTGAACGCATTCGATGCCAATCGCGATCTGATATGTGCCGCCGCTGCCAGGGTCTATGTTCGCGGAAGCAGGGGATCTTACGATCTGGTTGCTGCGAACTTCTGAAATCGGCGCCGTCGATCCGATCACGCGAGACAATCTGGCAGATTGAGCACGTTGGTCGAGCTTGCGAGCGATCAACTGGAGGATGTCATGGATACGAGTTTCGTACAGACTTTCCTGGCGTGCGGAGGAATTTTCGTTCTCTCGTTCGTTGCGATCGGGGCTTTCTGGCTCCTGGAGCGCATGCGGGGCGCCAGTGCCCCTCACATGTGAAGGCGGGGGCAGTTGGCCGGCAGACCAGGTCCTCGCCGTTTGCAACGCCGCCAAAAAGAAAGGCCGCGGATTTCTCCGCGGCCCTTTTGGGGCTTTCGGTTTACTCAGTAGCGGTCGGTCCCGATTCCGACGCTCACGCCCGGCGCGCGGAACCCGATGCCACCACGCTCTTCATAATCACGGCGCTCAATGTAGCGCTCGCGGGGCGCATATCCGTATGAATCACCGCGCTCACGGATGATGACGCGGCGTTCGCCACGTTCACGCCAGCAGCGGCCGTCCTCATTGCAAACCATGCGGACGTTTTGGATGTTGCTCTCCGGTGTAGCGGACGCGCCGAGCGAGAGCGGTCCGGCGTAAGCCGTGGTTGTGGCAGTCATGACAAGGGCACTTGCGCCGGCCGCCAAATAGATCGCGAGATTCTTCATACTAATCCTCCAAAAGTGCTTGTGTCAGGAAGCCAATGGTCTCGCGAGGCATTGGTTCCTGGTGCCGACCCGTCGGTTCCATTGATCGCGTGACGGCCGCGCCGCCCCAACGCGCAATTTCACATTGAATGATGGCGAGTTGACTGGCCGTCGAGCAAATCAGAAAAGTTCGAAACTATTTCTGTTGCTCAGAAGCATGGTGCCTCGCATTCGCGGGCATGGCACCTGTCAAAGTGTCGTGTACATTGACGCGACTGCCGTCTGGCTTGCTGACGTAAAGATGGCGTTCCAGAACGGACTGCATGTTCTCAAACATCGCATAGAGATCGTCGCAATAGACCGAAGGATTATCGTAGCCGTTCGCCTTGGAGAAACGGTGCGGAAGATAGCCGCCCCCGCAGGCGTTCATGAACTTGCATTGCCGACACTTCGCGCAAAGATTGATTGAAGCATCGCGCGCGGCTTTCCAGCGAGGCTCGTTCCTGACAGCGTCGATCGCATGATCGAAGATGTTGAAGCTGGTGTTCGTGAAGCCGTCGCCCGCAATCCGCAGCACATCGTGCGCCTCCACGGTGCCATCGGTCATGATGGTGCAAAGCTCGACGGGCTTGTGGCCGACGCCCTCGGTCGGTGAATTGTTGTCGAGCAGCGCGGTGATCATGTCGGAAATGATGCGGATATTGGCCGTCGGTGTGGCGCGATTCGCCTCCAGCCATACGTCGAACAAGCCCTTGTAGAACGCGGCAATGGATGGCGGCTGCTCGTCCACCGTCGCGTCGGGGATCATGATGTCGTAGTTGGAGATCCCGCACGCAGCGAAAAAATCGGCATATTGCTGCGGCGCATAAGCGGGATTGCAGACTGCCAGGGCAATCACGCCAATCTCGCGCGACACCAGCATGCGAGCGGCTCGTTCGACAGCGGCGTGGGTGCCCGTACCCTGGAACGTCTTGCGGTGAGTGTCGTGAATGTGCGCCGGCCCATCCAGACTGATCGCGACCGAAATGTTGTGGGCCTCGAAGCAGGCCAGCCAATCGTCATCGATCAACACGCCGTTGGTCGTGACCGCGATGGGTATCTCGCAGCCGGTCCGTGATGAAATATCCTCGCAGGCCTCGGCAATGCGGTGGAAGTTCTCGGCGCCCCACAGCAGCGGTTCACCCCCGTGCAGAATGATGGGAAAATCGACGAGGGCGTATCTGAGAACGTGCTGTTCTATGCGCTGCAGCAATTGCTGCTGCACGTCCGGGCTCATGAGCTTGGGCTTGCTATAAACGGACGCGTCGCGGAACCAGTAACAATAGGAGCAATCGATGTTACATCTCGTTGCAACCTTGACCAACAATTGCGTGATCGGCTGATCCTGGAAAGCGGCAAAATCTGCACCGTCCGCTGACATGCCGATACCGAGACTGGTTGAAGGAGCTAGCTAGAGCGTTTTCGAGCGAAGTGGATACCGGTTCGCGTGAAGAAAACGCGTCAAAACAAAGAGCTAGAGCTTCGGTTCTGATTCAATCAGAACCGAAAATGCTCTAGTACCCTCGAACAAATCCGCCTCGGCGAAACGCGCCCGCGCCCGGAGCGTACGCCGCTCTGCGAAACGCGCCTGCGCTAGGCCCCTTGGCAAAACCCCCACGCCTGAAAGCGGCTTGGGTCACCACGGCTTCGTCGGCGACGACTCCTTGCTGCACACCCTGTCCGCGCAGATCGCTCAGCAATGCGTCGATACCCTGATGGTCGCTTTGAATGATTGCGTCCGGCCCATGGAGCTGGATGAGGCTCGCCAAAACCTTCAGCGTCGTAATCGGCATGGTCACGCTCCTGTATTCGCAGCGCGGTGCAGGGATCAACCGAAGCCCGGCGCATTGAACAGCCCGAGCAACAACAAAGTATACCGTTTTTGTCGCAGAGGCAACGTGGTCGGTCCGGGCCAATCCCTTAGGGCGCAATTTCCGGATACGCTCGTGCACTATGCCACAAGCACGTTGATGCAAGGAAACCAACGTGTTGGATCGCACCGCGAGAGTGCGGACCTATGTTTGACCGTCACAGCTTCGTCGCGATCGCTCTCCACGGTGACGGAGAGCGTGCGGACTGGCTCCCTGAAGACTTGTGGCGCGCACCCTTGCCGCGACGTTGTCGCCGGGGAGTCTCAGTTCAACACCCTTTTCCCATCCGGGCTCGGGCTGTCCAGCGAGAACGTCGGCACGTCGATGTCGAAGCGCTCGCCGGCTTCGGTGACCATCTGGTAACTGCCGGTCATGAAGCCGGAGGCGGTCGGCAGCGGCACGCCCGAGGTGTATTCGAAGCGCTCGCCGGGCGCGAGCACCGGCTGCTCGCCGACCACGCCCTCGCCACGCACCTCCTGGCGGCGCCCGGTGGCGTCGGTGATGATCCAGTGCCGGGTGCGCAGCTGCACCGTTTCCGGCCCCGCATTGACGATCACGATCTTGTACGACCAGAAATACTCGCGCCGATCGACCGATGAGCGCTCCGGCATGAAGTTCGGCTCGACGGTGACTTCGATCTGGCGGGTAACGGCGCGGTACATACGGCTCAATCCGATGATCTCGGCGCAAAATCCGTTTTCGACCGGATCATGCGCAAACAGGCGCCTATCATAGCCAATTGGTCAGCCGGAACCAATCGCTTGCCGGGCCGTGAAAAGCCGGTCCCGGGGCCGGCCGTTCATCGCGGTTTCAACATAGTTCCGCTCTAAAGCGCGGCGGCATGCCGCCGCACTCTGTGCTTTGTCGGCAAGGCTTTCTCCGGAAGTCGTGGACCGGTATTATCTTTTCAGCACGGCCTGCGGGGCGTCCGCAGCCGACACGGTGTTTGATGAGCTCGATTGCCGATCCCATAGCCGGTTCGCCGGTGGCTGAGGCCAAGACTGACGTCAAGGCCGAGGCAAAAGCCGATGCCGAGGTGAAGGCGAAGGCCGCGGCGCCTGCGATCACGCTGCCGGTGACCGGCGAGCGCGAGCTCAGGCTCGACCTGTTCCGCGGGCTCGCGCTGTGGCTGATCTTCATCGATCATCTGCCGACCAATCTCCTGACCTGGCTGACGATCCGCAATTACGGCTTCTCCGACGCCACGGAGATCTTCATCTTCATCTCCGGCTACACCGCGGCCTTCGTCTATGGCCGCGCCATGCTGGAGGGCGGCTTCGTGATCGCGACCGCGCGCATCCTGCGCCGGGTCTGGCAGATCTATGTCGCGCATGTCTTCCTGTTCACGATCTTCCTCGCCGAGATCTCCTATGTGGCGACCTCGTTCGAGAACCCGCTCTACACCGAAGAGATGGGGATCATGGACTTCCTCAAGCAGCCCGACGTCACCATCGTCCAGGCGTTGCTGCTGCGCTTCCGTCCGGTCAACATGGACGTGCTGCCGCTCTATATCGTCTTGATGCTGTTCCTGCCGCTGATCCTGTGGCTGATGAAATGGAAGCCCGATGTCACGCTCGGCCTGTCGGTCGTGCTCTACGCGGTGACCTGGCAGTTCGACCTCTATCTCTCGGCCTATCCGAACGGCTTCTGGGCGTTCAATCCGTTCGCCTGGCAATTGCTGTTCGTGTTCGGTGCCTGGTGTGCGCTGGGCGGCGCGCGGCGGATGTCGCACATCCTGTCGTCGAACATCACGATGTGGATCTGCATCGTTTATCTGGTCGCCGCGTTCTTCGTGACGCTGACCTGGTACGTGCCGCAGCTCGGCCACATCATGCCCAAGGTGATCGAGCAATGGATGTATCCGATCAACAAGACCGACTTGGACGTGTTGCGGTTCGCGCATTTCCTGGCGCTCGCAGCCCTCACCGTGCGCTTCCTGCCCCGGGATTGGCCGGGGTTGAAATCGCCCTGGCTGCGACCTTTGATCCTGTGTGGCCAGCATTCGCTTGAGATATTCTGTCTCGGGGTCTTCCTCGCCTTTGCCGGTCACTTCGTGCTTGCCGAAGTATCTGGCGGTGCCGCACTGCACGCCTTGATCAGCGTCAGCGGCATCCTCATCATGTGCGGCATGGCGTGGATTATTTCGTGGTACAAACACTCCGCCGACAAAGGCGCCTCGAAAAAAGGCGCCGGCGGCAACGCCGATATGGCGGGAGGGGGAGCATGATGTCCGCGCGGACGCTGCTGGGCCTGACGCTATTGGCCGCCTGTTTGGCGGCGGCGCCCGCACGCGCCGGCGACACCGCCGAGCCGCCCGCGCCGCCCTGCGACGTGCCCGCCTATCTGCTTTCGACCGAAAGCTCGCTGCCGAAGGTCATGGATGCCGTGAAGGCCAACCAGCCGCTCAACGTGCTAGTGGTCGGCAGCCGCTCCTCGACCATTCCTGGCAACGAGGCGAGCGCCTATCCGGCCACGCTGCAGGCGGCGCTCAAGGAGGCATTGCCGTCGTCTGTGATCGATCTATCCGTAGAATTACAGGGAAAGAGCACCGCCGAGGAGACCGCGGGAACCCTTGTTAAGCTTGCTGAAGCAAAAAAGCCTACTTTGGTTATCTGGCAGACCGGCACGGTCGATGCTATGCGAGCAGTCGATCCCGACGATTTCCGTACCGCCATCAACGACGGCGTTGTTGCGTTGCGGGGCGCCGGGACTGACGTGGTGCTGGTCAATCTGCAATACAGCCCGCGTACGGAGACGATGATCTCTGCACCGCCATATCTCGACAATATGAAGGTGGTGGCGCAGCAGCACGACGTTCCGCTGTTCGACCGGTTCGCGATCATGAAGCAATGGAGCGACGCCGGATATTTTGACCTGTTCAGCACCTCGCATGGTGTCGACCTGGCCAAGAAGGTTCATGCCTGTCTCGGCCGGGCCCTTGCGAAATTCGTGATCGATGCGGCCCATCTGGGCCCGGTGCAGCAGAATTAGAGGAAGCAGAGTTGATGCGTTTTGCGTTCCCTTTTCGCCTCACCGTAGGGCGAACCCTGTGCGCCGTTGCGGCGCTCGCGCTGCTCGCGCCGCTATCGGTTACGCCGTCGCGCGCGCAGACCGGCCAGGGCGATCAGCATGCGGCACTCGCGCCCGGTGCCAAGTCTGAGGCCGCACGGCCTGACGCGGACAAGCCCGCCGCCATCGAAGCCGATGCGGCCAATCAGCAGCCCGGCGTCGCCGCGAAGGCGTTCGACAAGGTGAGGCAGGTCGCCAAATCCGCCAGCGACATTTTCCACCGCGTGCCGTGCCAGCAGCCCAAGGGCGTGCCGAGCTCGACCGGCTCGCTGCCGCATGTCGCGGCCAAGCTCGCCGCCGGCAAGCCGGTCGTGATCATCGCATTCGGCTCGTCCTCGACGGAAGGGTATGGTTCGTCGGCGCCCCAATTCACCTATCCGAACCGGCTCGCCGGACAGCTGCGCCGGCAGTATCCGTCCGCCGACATCACCGTGCTCAACCGCGGCAAGGGCGGCGAGGACGCGCCCGAGATGATGGCACGGCTGCAGACCGAAGTGATCGACGTGCATCCCGACATGGTGATCTGGCAGGTCGGCACCAACGCGGTGCTGCGCAACCTCGATCCCTCCGAGACCGCAAAGCAGGTCGAGGACGGCGTGGCGCGGCTGCAGGCCTCCGGCGCCGACGTCGTGCTGGTCGATCCGCAATATTCGCCGCGCGTCACCGAGCGTCCCGAAAGCGCGCGCGGCATGGTGAAGCTGCTCGGCCGCATCGCCGCCCTGCGCCATGTCGGCATCTTCCCGCGCTTCGAGGTGATGCGCGACTGGCACGAGCGGCAGGCGATCCCGATCAACGATTTCGTCACCGCTGACGGCCTGCATATGAACGACTGGGGCTACGCCTGCTTCGCCCAGCTGCTCGGCGACGACATCATCCGCTCGGTCGGCGCGATCAAGATCGGCGTCAACGTCCCCGGCGACGTGCGGACCTACCGGCCGATGTGATCGGGCTCGTTCTCTCCCTGCGTCTAATGTGTCACCGTCACCCTGAGGAGCGCGAAGCGCGTCTCGAAGGGTCGACGGCCAGACTGTGGCCGTGCATCCTTCGAGACGCGCTACGCGCTCCTCAGGATGACGGGTCTGACAGCCTCAGAGGGTCTGATAGCCTCGCGGCGAACGGCGCCCTCAATCTTGACCTCGCCGCGGTAATCCGCTCCCTTGGCGCCTGAACCAATCTCCTTCGGGAAGACGCCTCAAGGGAAACGCTCATGTCTTTCGTGCTGGCCATCGATCAGGGCACCACTTCGTCGCGCGCCATGGTGTTTCGCGGCGACATCTCCATCGCCGCGGTGGCGCAGCAGGAATTTCCGCAGCATTTTCCAGCCTCCGGCTGGGTCGAGCACGAGCCGGAGGACATCTGGACCTCGACCGTGATGGTGTGCCGCGAGGCGTTGGAGCAGGCCGGCCTCAAGGCCAAGGACATCGCCGCGATCGGCATCACCAACCAGCGCGAGACCACCGTGGTGTGGGACCGCGCCACCGGACAGGCGGTGCACCGCGCCATCGTCTGGCAGGACCGCCGCACCGCCGACATCTGCGCCAAACTGAAGGCCGAAGGCCACGAGCCCGCGATCTCGGCCAAGACCGGGTTGATCATCGACCCTTATTTCTCCGGGACCAAAGTCGCCTGGATCCTCGATCACGTGCCGGGCGCGCGCGAACGCGCCGAGCGCGGCGAACTGCTGTTCGGCACCGTCGACTGCTACCTGCTGTGGCGGCTCACCGGCGGGCGTGTGCATGCCACCGACGCCACCAACGCCTCGCGCACGCTGCTGTTCAACATCCACAGCGGCGCGTGGGACGACGACCTCATCAATCTGTTGCGCGTGCCGCGCTCGATGCTGCCCGAGGTGAAGGATTCCTCCGCCCGCTTCGGCGAGAGCACCGCCGATCTGTTTGGCGGCCCGATCGCGATTTCCGGCATCGCCGGCGACCAGCAGGCCGCGATCATCGGCCAGGCCTGCTTCGAGCCCGGCATGATGAAGTCGACCTACGGCACCGGCTGCTTCGCGCTGCTCAACACCGGCACCACGCCGGTGGCCTCGAAGCACAAGCTGCTCACGACGATCGCCTATCAGCTCAACGGCCAGCGCACCTACGCGCTCGAGGGCTCGATCTTCGTCGCCGGAAGCGCCGTGCAGTGGCTGCGCGACGGGCTCGGCATCATCAAGCATGCCGCCGAGACCGGGCCGCTTGCCGACAAGTCCGACTCGATGCAGAGCGTCTACCTGGTGCCGGCCTTCGTCGGCATGGGCGCGCCGTACTGGAATCCGCGCGTGCGCGGCGCGCTGTTCGGGCTGACCCGCAACACCGGCCCGGCGGAGCTCGCGCATGCGACGCTGGAAAGCGTCTGCTACCAGACCTTCGATCTGTGGGCCGCGATGCGCACCGACTGGCCGGAGGCCAACGCCACCAACACCGTGCTGCGCGTCGATGGCGGCATGACCGCGTCGGACTGGACCATGCAGCGGCTCGCCGATCTGCTCAACGCCCCGGTCGACCGTCCGATGATCCAGGAGACCACGGCGCTCGGTGCGGCCTATCTCGCCGGGCTCGAGGCCGGCGTCTATCCGGAGCCTGCAAAATTCGCCGACAATTGGCGGCTCGAGCACCGCTTCAGGCCGGCGATGAGCGAGGCAACGCGCGACCGTAAGCTCGCCGGCTGGGCGCGCGCCGTGAAGGGCGTGCTGGCGAGCGACGAGGGGGAATAGCGAACTGTGCGGTAGACGCTCCACACCTCCCCTGCAAGCGGGAGAGGGGGCGCAGCACAGCTGTGGCTGAAGACGTCTCAAAACCAATAACAACCATCGGAGAGAACAACATGAACACGGATTTCAACCGGGTCACCAGACTACTCACCGCCGCGCTCTGCGCCGTGATGCTGGCCGCTCCCGCCGCGGCGCGCGAGAAGCCGAGCCCGCTGGTGGCGGCGCGCGAGGTCAAGACCGACGTCGCCGGGCTGACGGCGCCGGGCCAGATCCTGGTCGACGTCTGGGGCATCCCGCACATCTATGCCGGCAACGAGCACGACCTGTTCTTCCTGCAGGGCTTCAACGCCGCGCGCGACCGGCTCTGGCAGATCGATCTCTGGCGCAAGCGCGGGCTCGGCCTGTTGGCGAAGGATTTCGGCCCCGCTTATGCCGAGCAGGACAAGGCGCTGCGCCTGTTCCTCTATCGTGGCGACATGAATGCGGAATGGGCCGCCTATGGCCCGAAGGCGAAATCCTATGCCGAGGCCTTCGTCGCCGGCGTCAACGCCTATGTCGCCGACGTCAAGGCGGGCAAGCGGCCGCTGCCGATCGAGTTCAGGATCGCAGGCACGATGCCGGACCTGTGGTCGGCGGAGGATGTCGTGCGCGTCCGGAGCCACGGCCTGACCCGCAACGTCGCCTCCGAGGTGAAGCGCGCGCAGGTCGCGTGTGCCGCAGGCCTCGATGCCGATCGCTTCCGCGTCAAGCTGGAGCCGGCATGGACCACCAAGATCCCCGACGGGCTCGATCCCTGCAGCGTGCCGAAAGGCGTGCTCGCAGCCTATGACCTCGCCACGCGCCCAGTCGCCTTCGCCACGCCGAAGGACCTGAAGGCGGCGCTGGCGCATGATCCCGACACATTCCTCGCCGCCGCCGACCAGCAGCGCGACACCATCGGCTCCAACAACTGGGTGATCGCGGCCTCACGCACCGCGACCGGGCGTCCGATCCTCGCCAACGATCCGCATCGCGAGCACTCGGTGCCGTCGCTGCGCTACATCGTCGCCCTCAACGCGCCCGGCATCTCCGTGATCGGCGCGGGCGAGCCGGCGCTGCCAGGCATCTCGATCGGCCACAACGACACCATCGCGTTCGGCCTGACCATCTTCAACGTCGACCAGGAAGACCTCTACGTCTACGAGCTCAACCCTGACAATCCGAACCAGTACCGCTACGGCACGGGCTGGGAGGACATGCGCATCGTGCACGAGAAGGAAGCGGTGAAGGGCGAGGCCGACCGCGACCTCGAGCTGAAGTTCACTCGCCACGGCCCGGTGATCTATGTCGACGATGCAAAGAAGCGCGCCTTCGCCGTGCGCTCGATCTGGTTCGAGCCGGGCACCTCGGCCTATTTCGGCTCCTCCGACTACATGACCGCGAAGAGCTGGAAAAGTTTCCTCGGCGCGATGCGGCGCTGGGGCGCGCCGTCGGAGAACCAGGTCTATGCCGACACGTCAGGCAATATCGGCTGGGTCGCCGCCGGCAAGACGCCGCGCCGCACGAGCTTCGATGGATTGATGCCGGTGCCCGGCGACGGCCGCTACGAGTGGCAGGGCTTCCTGTCGCTCGACGAATTGCCGAAACTGTATCAGCCGAAGCAGGGATTCATCGCCACCGCCAACCAGATGAACTTGCCGGCGGATTATCCGGTCAATGAGCGCCGCGTCGGCTTCGAATGGTCCGACAGCGCGCGCTGGCAGCGCATCACCGAGGTGCTGCAAGCCAACAGCAAGGTGACGCTGGCGGACGCGATGGCGCTGCAGAACGACGACACCGGCATGCTCGCGCGCCGGTTGGTCGCGCTGTTGAAGCCGCTGTCATCCGACGATGCCAATGTGAAGAAGGGGCTCGACCTGTTGAAGGCATGGGACGCGCGCGATGCGGCCGACAGCGCCGCCGCTGCGGTCTACGAGGTCTGGATCGCGAACCATCTCGGCCCGGTCCTGCTCAAGACCACGGCGCCGAAGGTGGCCGAGCTGATCGCGCCGGAGGCGTCCAGCATCTCCGCCATCGTCGGCTATCTCGAAAAGCCCGACGCTGCGCTCGGCAGCGATCCCGCCGCCGAACGCGACCGCGTGCTGCGCGACAGCCTCGGCGCGGCCGTCGCCGACGTCACCGCAAAGCTCGGACCCGATGCCTCGACCTGGCGCTGGGGCCGGCTGCATGTCGCAAAATTCGATCACGCGCTGATGCCGCTCGCCGACAAGGCCACCGCGGCGCAGATGACGGTCGGCCCGCTCGCCTATGGCGGCGCCGCCAACGTGCCGCGCGCCGCCACCTATCGCCGCTCCGACTATCACCTCACCGCGGGCGCCTCGTTCCGCATGGTGCTCGACGTCGGCAATTGGGATGCGAGCCGCACCATCAACACGCCAGGCCAATCCGGCGATCCCTTCAGCGCCCACTACCGCGACCTCGCGCCGCTGTGGGCCGCGGGCCAATATGTGCCGCTGCTCTACAGCCGCCCGGCCGTGGAGGCCGCGACGGCGGAAGCGATCACGCTGACGCCGCGGTGAGGGAAGGCTGGTGGCCGCCCAAAACTCCACTGTCGTCCCGGCGAAAGCCGGGACCCATAACCACAGGGTTGCGTTGTTGAACGGCGCTGTGGCCCCAGCGCGCAAAAGCAATCGGCATCGGTGGTTATGGGTCCCGGCCTTCGCCGGGACGACAGTGAATATGTGGCCGATATCGTCGACTACTTCACCTGCTTCTCCTGCAACTCAAGCATCGCGCGCAGCGTGTCGTCGCTGAGCTTGCCGTTCGGTGACGGCGTGCGCCGCTCGACGGTCTCGACCGGGCGCGCGTGCTGCGGGATAACCTGAGTGCTCATCACCGGCGCGCCATCCGTGACGTCCTCGGCCGCACCAGCCGCGCTCGTCCCATGTGCGTAACCGATGCCGCGCCGCCGCCGTGCCGGCTTCGGCTTCGGTGGCGGCGGCGTATAGATGATCGGCGGCAGCGTGTGATGGCGCGACACGGCCTCTGCTCCGGTAGCCTCTCCACATCGAGCGCCTGATTCGCCAAAACGCCGACTGACAAATCGGTAATATTGTTACGCCGCGTTGCATTGCATGTGCCGCGAGACACGCGGATATTTCCCGCCGATAATTGGAAACAAAGGTCGCATGATGCTGCTACCCGACGGGTACTCCGACATCCCCCACGGCAAGATCGCCGCCGTCGTCACACATCTGGAAATGACCGAGCGCCCGCCGCGCCGCGACGATCCGCCCGGCGCGTGGCGCCTGTGCAAGGTCGATCCGCCCGCGCTCGACTGGTACCGCGATCTCTACCGCCGCGTCGGCGAGGAATGGCTGTGGTTCACCCGCACGGGGCTCGATGACGCCGATCTGGCTGCTCGGATCCACGCGCCCGGCATCGAGCTCTACGGGCTGGTCGTTGACGGCCATGATGAAGGCCTGCTCGAACTTGATTTGAGCGAGCCCGGCCAATGCGAGCTGCTCTATTTCGGCGTCACCGCAAAATTCATCGGCACCGGCGCCGCGCGCTTCCTGATGAACCGCGCTCTCGAGATCGCCTGGTCGCGCGACGTCAACCGCGTCTGGGTGCATACCTGCACCTTCGACCATCCCGCGGCTGTCGCGTTCTACCAGCGCTCCGGCTTTCGTCCGTTCAAGCGGCAGATCGAGGTGGCCGACGATCCCAGGCTCGACGGTAAATTGCTGCGCGATGCGGCGAGGCATGTGCCGGTGATTGCGTAACGGGGCTGCGGCAGCAGAGACGTGACCTCAGTGGAATCTGTCGCGTGGCCGCTCGGCCGGGCCTTGGGGACCTTTTGGCGCGGTCGCGGCTCTTAGCTCGTCGGCCGTGACACGGCAGTCGCCATTGCTGTCGAAGCGCAGGATGAACGCGTTCGGTTTCTCGACGAATTCCTTGCGGGTAATCTTGCCGTCCTGATTTTCGTCCAAATAGCCGAAGTCAGCGTCGGCCAATGTCGCATCGGCTTTCTGAACCGTGGCGAACTCGGATCGGTCGAGCTTGCCGTCGCGATTGTGGTCTGCGGAGGCAAAGATCCGATCGGCAAAGCTCTTCCATTCATCGCAGGTGTAGACGCCGTCGCGATTGGCATCCCAGATCGGCGGCACGCTCTTGAGCAGCCCATCCTGCGCAGGCCGACCACTGGATTGGGCAAGAAGCGGGCCGCTCGTCAGAAGCAGCCCCAAGGCCGTAACCCATAGAAGTTTTTCGCGCGACAAATCCCCCTCCCGCTTCTGAGCCGCGAGCATCGGCTTCTGATGGAGCCTGCGCGGGTCATCTGCCGGAGTTGAGATAGAAAATCGATGTGGACTGCTGGTGCATCTCATAGCAAAAAAGTACTGTTTTCGTGAACGGCTCCGCTTCGCGCTCGTCCGGCAATCGTGAGTGAAACATGTTCCTGATCGGCCAATACGACTCGCCCTTTGTCCGCCGCACCGCGATTGCGCTGCGGCTCTATGGGTTGCCCTTTGAGCACAGACCGTGGTCGACTTTCGGCGATGCGGAGCAGGTCGCGGCCTACAACCCGGTGCGGCGGGTGCCGACGCTGGTGCTTGACGATGGCGAAGCGCTGATCGAGAGCGGTGCGATCCTGGATTATCTCGACGAACTGGTCGGGCCGGAGAAAGCGATGATCGCGCGCTCCGGGCCTGAGCGGCGCAAGCATCTGCGCATCACGGCGCTCGCGACCGGGCTCGCCGACAAGGCGGTGAGCCTGATCTACGAGCGCGTGCTGCGCAAGGAGCAGCTCAAGCTTTGGGTCGAGCGTTGCGATGCGCAGATATCAGGCGTGCTCGCGGTGTTGGAGAAGGAGAGGGCGGCGGTGCCATCGCCGTATTGGCTGGAGAAGCGCATCGGCCATGCCGACATCGCGGTCGCCTGCGCGCTGCGCTTCACCGGCGAGGCGCATCCGCATCTGTTCGACGCGCGCTATCCTGCGCTGCAGGCCCACGCCGCGCGCTGCGAGGCGCTGCCGCCGTTCCAGGAGATCGTGCAGCCTCTGGCGCCGCCGAGCGGTTAGGGGATAGCGCCGCTCTCTCTCCATCGTCATTCCGGGGCTCGCGAAGCGAGAGCCCGGAATCCATCAGGCCGCGGGTTCCGTGGATGGATGGATTCCGGGCTCGACGCTTCGCGTCGCCCCGGAATGACGAGTGGATGGAGGCGCGCGCCCCTGCCACTGAGTTGCCCGACGGCGCAAGCCCCAGGAGCAAAAATATTTCGGTTTATCGGAATTGCAACTTAGTGTATGGTTCGCCCGTCTCACCCGATCGAGGGGCGCTTCGCGGTCGTCACGAACGCGGTGTGGGATGCGGTGGACGCCGAGTGTGTGACTGACGAGAGCACGCGAAGCGGACGGTGAAGTCGTGTGGTCCTGACGCCCTAACGGCAGGTGTCTCGTCGCAACACGCGAAGGCGCGTTACGACGGCGGTGACAAGCAAGCCCAGTCTCGCCGGGGAGAGCACGAAGTAAGCCGTAACCCATCGCGCAGGGAAAGCCGGGTTGTTTCCGGTTACACCTGTGGTCCTACCCCCGAGCTTTCTACCCATTGCTCGGGGCCCATGGGTGCGATCGGCACCCGGCTTTCCCTGCGCCCTCTGTTCGAGAGGAGGGCGGAACGAAGAGCAAAGCTCGGACAAATCATGTCGCGAGAACGCGAAGCTGCGTCCCCACCCACACTGTCATCGCCCGGCTCGACCGGGCGATCCAGTACGCCGCGGCTTCTCGATTCAAGCACAACCGTCTCTGGAATACTGGATCGCCCGGTCGAGCCGGGCGATGACAGCGAACAA
Source organism: Bradyrhizobium sp. 6(2017) (assembly GCF_011058295.2). NCBI lineage: Bacteria > Pseudomonadati > Pseudomonadota > Alphaproteobacteria > Hyphomicrobiales > Nitrobacteraceae > Bradyrhizobium > Bradyrhizobium sp. 6(2017). Next base: position 1,163,873 of record NZ_CP049289.2, read on the forward strand.
GCTGTTTGACAGGTTGAATCGAAAACCATCCTCATCGTCGTCTTGGCCTAGTGCGCAATTGCGCACGGGAGCCAGGACCCATTACCCCAAATCTCAATTGTTGTGCGACGCTGGGGCCACGATCCTCGTTCGCCATCCAACTGCGGTGGTTATGGGTCCTGGCTTTCGCCAGGACGACGAACGGAGAGAGAGCTGCACAATCCATTTCATCACGAGGCAATTCACCACCCCGCGCGACCCCGGGGACGTGCGCTTCGGGCTACCCATTGTGGGCCCGATCTTCTATGGTGACCTCATCCGGTTCGCATGCGGCGAACTCGATAATTCCATGATATCAAAGGCTTAAGGCTCGGATCGAAGCCTTTGGAGGGCGGTTTGACGCGGTATATTTCGACCAGGGGCGAGGCCCCGGTGCTTGGCTTCTGCGATGTGATGCTGACCGGGCTCGCCCGCGACGGCGGGCTCTACGTGCCCGAGACCTGGCCGCAGCTTTCGCCCGAGACCATCGCCGCCCTGTTCGGCCGTCCCTATTGGGAGGTCGCGGTCGAGATCATCCGTCCGTTCGTCGCCGGCGAGATTTCCGACGCCGAGCTCGGCCGCATGGCGAACGAGGCCTATGCCACGTTCCGCCATCCCGCCGTGGTGCCGCTCGACCAGGTCGGGCCGAACCAGTTCCTGCTCGAGCTGTTCCACGGGCCGACTTTGGCGTTCAAGGACGTCGCGATGCAGCTGATCTCGCGGCTGATGGATCACGTGTTGGCCAAGCGCGCACAGCGCACCACTATCGTGGTCGCGACCTCGGGCGATACCGGCGGCGCCGCGGTCGAGGCGTTCGCGGGGCTCGACAATGTCGACCTCGTGGTGCTGTTCCCGAACGGGCGCATCTCCGAGGTGCAACGCCGCATGATGACGACGACCGGCGCCGGCAACGTTCATGCGCTGGCGATCGAAGGCACGTTCGACGATTGCCAGGCGCTGGTGAAGGCGATGTTCAACAACCATCGCTTCCGCGACCAGGTGGCGCTGTCGGGCGTCAACTCGATCAACTGGGCGCGCATCGTCGCGCAAGTGGTCTACTATTTCACCGCGGCGGTCGCGCTCGGCTCGCCGCAGCGCACCGTCGACTTCACGGTGCCAACCGGCAATTTCGGCGACATCTTCGCCGGCTATGTCGCGAAGCGGATGGGGCTGCCGATCCGCTGGCTGCGTATCGCCGCCAACGTCAACGACATCCTGGCCCGCACCCTGAAGACCGGCATCTACGAGGTGCGCGAGGTGCACGCCACGACTTCGCCGTCGATGGATATCCAGGTGTCGTCGAATTTCGAGCGGCTGCTGTTCGAGGCCAGCGGCCGCGACGCCGAGCAGGTCCGCCGCCTGATGGGCTCGCTCAAGCAGTCCGGCCGCTTCGTGCTGCCGGATGCGACGCTGGCCGCGGTGCGCCGCGATTTCGACGCCGGCCGCGCCGACGAGACCGAGACGGCGGCGGCGATCCGCGCCGCCTGGCGCGAGGCGGGCGATCTGGTCGATCCCCACACCGCGGTGGCGCTCGCGGTCGCCGACCGCGACACCTCGGACTCCAATATCCCGAACATCGTGCTGTCGACCGCGCATGCGGCCAAATTCCCCGACGCAGTCGAGGCCGCCTGCGGGGTGCGTCCGCAGCTGCCGGCCTGGCTCGGAGGGTTGATGACCAAGTCCGAACAGATGACGGTCATGAAGAATGATTCTGCCGAGGTCGAGCGCTTCGTGCTGTCGGTCAGCCGTGCCGCCAAGCAAGGAGTTGCCTGAATGAGCGTTGAAATCACCAAGCTGCCGAGCGGCCTGACCGTCGTCACCGACAGCATGCCGCATCTGGAGACCTCGGCGCTTGGGGTCTGGGCCGGCGTCGGCGGGCGCGACGAAAAGCCGAACGAGCACGGCATCTCGCATCTGCTCGAACACATGGCGTTCAAGGGCACCGCACGGCGCTCCTCGCGCGAGATCGTCGAGGAGATCGAGGCGGTCGGCGGCGATCTCAATGCCGGCACCTCGACCGAGACCACGGCCTATTATGCCCGGGTGATGAAGGCCGACGTGCCGCTGGCGCTCGACGTGCTCTCCGACATCCTCGCCAACCCGTCCTTCGTGCCGGACGAGCTGGAGCGCGAGAAGAGCGTCATCGTGCAGGAGATCGGCGCAGCGCAGGATACGCCCGATGACGTCGTGTTCGAGCATCTCAACGAGCTCTGCTACCCGGACCAGCCGATGGGCCGTTCGCTGCTCGGCACCGCCAAGACGCTGAAGGCCTTCAACCGCGACATGCTGCGCGGCTATCTCTCGACGCATTACCGCGCCCCCGACATGGTGGTCGCCGCCGCCGGTGCCGTCGATCACAAGCGCATCGTCGAGGACGTCGCGCAGAAGTTTGCGAGCTTCGACGCCACGCCGGCGCCGAAGCCGCAAGCCGCAATGTTCGGCAAGGGCGGCTCGCGCGTGGTGCACCGCGATCTCGAGCAGGCGCATCTGACATTGGCGCTCGAAGGCGTGCCGCAGACCGACCTGTCGCTGTTCTCGCTGCAGGTCTTCACCAATACGCTCGGCGGCGGGATGTCGTCGCGGCTGTTCCAAGAGGTGCGCGAGAAGCGCGGGCTGTGCTACTCGATCTACACCTTCCACGCGCCCTACACCGACACCGGCTTCTTCGGTCTCTATACGGGCACCGATCCGGCTGACGCGCCGGAAATGATGGAAGTGATCGTCGACGTCATCAATGACGCGGTCGAAACCCTGACCGAGGCCGAGGTCGCCCGCGCCAAGGCACAGATGAAGGCCGGCCTGTTGATGGCGCTGGAAAGCTGCTCATCGCGGGCCGAGCAACTGGCACGCCATGTGCTAGCCTATGGAAGGCCGCAGACGGTGGACGAACTGGTGGCGCGGATCGATGCTGTCAGCGTCGAATCGAGCCGCAACGCCGCCCGCGCCCTGCTGTCGCGTAGCCGGCCCGCCGTCGTTGCCCTCGGCAGCGGCAGGGGTCTGGACACGGCGGTGTCTTTTGCGGAAGGATTGACCAAGTCGAAGGCAAAGTCGTTGCTGCACTAGAATTTACCTCTTCCCGCTTGCGGGGAGAGGTCGGATTGCTCTCGGCGATGCGAAGCATCGTCCGGTGCAATCCGGGTGAGGGGGTACAGGTCCCAGCGATCGGCTCGCTCGTGGACGGAGCCCCTCACCCCAACCCTCTCCCCGCAAGGGCGGGGCGAGGGGGAATAGCTTGGCGGGGAGTGTTGGGCCATGGCCCTGTTTCGTTTGCCGTCTAGTGGACCCGCTGCATTGATGCCGCGCGGTCACGGGCTGTTGCTGCGCGCGCCGCAAATGTCGGATTTCCCGCAATGGGCGCAGTTGCGCGAATTCAGCCGCGCCTATCTCACGCCGTGGGAACCGATCTGGCCGTCCGACGACCTGACCCGCGCGGGCTTCCGCCGCCGCTTGCGCCGCTACACCGAGGATATCGCCGCCGACCGCTCCTACCCGTTCATCATCTTCCGCGAATCGGACGGGGTGATGATCGGCGGTATCACGCTCGCCAATGTCCGCCGCGGCATCGTGCAGGCCGGCACGATCGGCTACTGGGTCGGCCTGCCGCACGCCCATCGCGGCTACATGACGACGGCGCTGCGGGTGCTGCTGCCCTCACTGTTCGGCGAGCTCAATCTGCATCGCATCGAGGCGGCCTGCATTCCCTCCAATGCGTCGTCGATCCGGGTGCTGGAGAAGTGCGGCTTCACCCGCGAAGGCCTGGCGCGGCGCTATCTCTGCATCAACGGGATCTGGCAGGACCACCTGCTGTTCGGCCTGCTGCACGAGGATTTCCGCGGCTGATTCTTACGTCTTTTGGCCGGTGGCGGGCGCCGCTCAATGTCCTTTCAAGATGCCTTGGGTTCGCCGCCATTGGCTTGCTATAACGCCCGCGAAACGGGGAACTCCACTCGGAGACCACTTGGGGGCTTTAGGGATATCGCATGGGTGACAGGGTGATCAGGTTCGCGCTCGCGGCGGCGGTAACGATCGGTCTCGGTGCCACCCTGCTGCCGTCGGTCGGCTCGGCGCAGTCGCTGAGCGACCGCTTCAAGAGCCTGTTCGGCGGCGGCTCGTCCGATTCGGACAAGCCGGCCGCGCCAGCCGCGCCAAAACAGCTCAATGACGCCGACGCCGAGCTGACCTGTCCGCCGGTGCAGATCCGCGCCGGGGCCTCGACCTATTCCGTGGCCGCGAACGGCAAGGAGGCGGTCGGCAACGACGTCAAGTTCCTGGCCTCGATCACGCGCACTGCGCGGCAATGCGGCCTGAACAGCGGGCAGATCACCGCCAAGATCGGTATCCAGGGGCGGGTGATCGCCGGGCCCTCGGGCGCGCCGCCGACTGTCCAGGTGCCGCTGCGCGTCGCCGTGGTGAAGGGCGGCATCGGCGAGAGGACGGTCATGACCAAGGCCTACACCACCACGGTGCAGATGGACGAGAGCGGCAGCGTGCCGTTCAGCCTGGTCGCCGAGGATGTGGTCTATCCGGCGCCGACGGCCGCCGAGAACGACGATTACATCTTCTATATCGGCTTCGACCCGCAGGCCCTGAAGCCGGAGCCCAAGCCCCGCGCGCCGAAGAAGAAGTAGCGCCGTTCCGATTCAATCGGAACGGGATCGCGTGGCTTCAGGCGGGGCGGATTTGAGCAAACAAAAAGGCCGGCGCGATCAGCTCGCGCCGGCCTTTTGTAGAAGAAGTTGAGATCGCGTCAGTTCAGCTTGGAGCGGACTTCGGCGATGCCCTTGCCGACCAGGTCGTCGGCAACCGAGCCCTTGACCGACTGCGACAGGATGGTCGAGGCGGCGGTCACGGCGGCGTTGGCCGCGGCGGCGCGGACATCGGCCACGGCCTGGGCCTCGGCTTGGGCGATCTTGCTCTCGGCGGTCTTGGTCCGCCGCGCGACAAAATCTTCCATCTTGGTCTTGGCCTCGGCCGCGATCCGCTCGGCCTCTTGCTTGGCGCTGGAGATGATCTCCTGGGCCTCGCGCTCGGCGCTGGCGCGGCGCGCCTTGTACTCGCCGAGCAGCTTGTTGGCCTCGTCCTTCAGACGGCGGGCGTCCTCGAGCTCGGCCTTGATGCGCTCGGCACGGTGGTCGAGCGCCGTCAGCAGGGTGCGATGGACGCCGAGGTAGCCGAACACGACCATCAGAATGACGAAGGCGATCGCAACCCAGGTTTCCGGTTCGTAAAACATCGGCCTATCCCTTCAGCGACGCGTCGACGGCGCTGTTGACCGCATTCGCGTCCGGCGTGACGCCGGCGAGTTGCTGGACGATGGCGCCGGCTGCATCCGCCGCGATGCCGCGGACGTTGCTCATGGCGTTGGTCCGGGTCGTTGCGATCTGCTTCTCGGCGTCGGCGAGCTTGGCCGCCAGCTTCTCTTCCAGCGCCTTGCGCTCGACTTCCGAGGCCGCGTTCAGCTTCTCGCGGGTCTCGTTGCCGATCGCCTGCGCGTTGGCACGGGCGTTCGCCAGCTCGGTTTCATAGGCCTTCAGCGCCGCGTCGGCCTGGTCCTTCAGCTTCTGCGCCTCGGCCAGATCGCCCTCGATCTTGTTCTGACGTGCATCGATCGTCCCGCCGACACGCGGCAGTGCGATACGCGACACGATCAGGTAGAGCGCGACAAATGCAATCGCCAGCGACACCAGCTGCGAGGCGAAATTGGACGAATCGAACGGCGGAAAGGCTCCGCCGTGATGTCCGCCATCGGTCTCGGTGTGGGCGCCGGCTTTCTGGCCTTTTGCCTCGCCATGACTCTCAGCCATGGTGTTCTCCTGTTGCTGTCATGCGCGCCGCCCGAAGGGGCGGCGCGACGGGGTGCCGCTCAGAGCGGAACGAACAGCAGAAGCAGCGCGATCAGCAGCGAGAAGATGCCGAGCGCTTCGGTCACCGCGAAGCCGAAGATCAGGTTGCCGAACTGGCCCTGAGCGGCCGAGGGGTTGCGCACCGCAGCGGCGAGGTAGTTGCCGAAGATGATGCCCACGCCGACGCCCGCACCGCCCATGCCGATGCACGCGATGCCCGCGCCGATAAGTTTTGCTGCTGCCGGTTCCATTTGTAGCTCCTTGAGAAAGATAGACAGATTGGTGGGTGGAGATTCCCCGGACCGCTTAGTGTCCCGGATGAATGGCGTCGTTGAGGTAGATGCAGGTCAGGATCGCGAACACGTAGGCCTGCAAGAACGCGACCAGCAGTTCAAGGGCGTACAGCGCCACCGTGAGCGCGAGCGGCAGCACGCCGCCGAACCAGCCGAGCGCGCCGAGCGAGAAGCCGAGCATTGCGACGAAGCCCGCGAACACCTTCAGCGCGATGTGGCCGGCCAGCATGTTGGCGAACAGACGAACGCTGTGCGAGACCGGCCGCAGGAAGAACGACAGGATCTCGATGAACATGACCAGCGGCAGGATGTAGACCGGAACGCCGTGGGGGACGAAGATACTGAAGAATTTCAGGCCGTTCTTGTAGACGCCGTAGATCAGGACGGTGAAGAAAACCAGCAGCGCAAGCGCCGCGGTCACGATCAGATGGCTCGCAATCGTGAAGGTGTAGGGAATCACGCCCACCAGGTTCGAGACGCAGAGGAACATGAAGAGCGAGAAGATCAGCGGGAAGAACTTCATGCCTTCCGCGCCGGCCGTGCTGCGAATTGTGGTGGCGACGAACTCGTAGGAGATTTCGGCGACCGACTGCAGACGACCCGGAACCAACTCCCGGCCGCTCGCCAGCATCAGCAGCGCTATCAGCAGCACCGCGATGAGCATGAAGAGCGTCGAATTGGTGAAGGCGATCGTGTGATTGCCGATGTGGCCGAGCGTGAAGAGGGGCTCGATATTGAACTGGTGGATCGGGTCGATTTTCATCCGCGCGGCTCTTGGTCCACCGGCCATCGTGCCGGTAATCGAATTTCAGATGTCGTGACTTCCCGCCAGCGCTCACCGCTTGCCCGAGGCCACGCCCGCGGACCTCACCACGTTGACCACGCCGGCGACGAAGCCGAGCAGCGTTAACACGATGAATCCGAATGGCGACGTCGACAGCAAACGGTCGACCCCCCAGCCAAGCGCCGCTCCGACGGCAACGCCCGCGACCAGCTCCGAGGAAAGACGAAAACCGAGCGCCATCGCCGAAGCTCTGGCCGCACGGTCCCCGCCTTCAGTACCGGATTGATCAGTCTTGCTCCTGCGGCTGTCGCGAATTTCTGACAACCGATGATCGAGACTTCCGAGCCTTGCGGAAAGCGCAGCTTCGTCGGGAGACGAATGATCGCGACTTCCATCTGCGCCGTCGTTGGTGCTTTCAGCCATGCTGCAAACACTAACCGATGCCGCGGATGATGGAAATTGCGCCCGTCCCCGTCAAAAGCCGCGCGGACCATACTTACCGCGTCTAATCAAGTCAAGATTGCGTCGTAACCAGTTATTGCTTTGATTCTGCTGGATTTATTTGGAGATATTCAAGGTCAGAGTGACACAGTGATCGCAGTGCAACAGCTTGCGTGGCATTGAGCGATATTGCGCGGCTTATCCTGCTCTGCTGGGATCACCCAAAGTCTCCCGCTCTCGTGCAGTCAAGGTTCCGCATGCCGCGCCCAATCGATTACTACTTCTCGCTGCAATCACCTTGGGCCTATATCGGCCACAAGCCCTTCGTTCGGCTCGTAAGCATTTACGATCTCAAGGTAAATTACCGACCCGTGCTGCTGGTCGATCTGTTCTCGGAGACCGGCGGGCTGCCGCTCGCGCAGCGCCATCCGGTGCGGCAGCGCTACCGGATGATCGAGTTGCAGCGCTGGCGCGACAAGCGCGGGCTGAATTTCCATCTGCAGCCAGCCAACTGGCCGTTCAACGGTCGTCTGGCTGATGGCGTCGTGATCGCGGCGCTCGAGGTGGGTCTCGACCCCGAGCCGTTTTTGCAACGGGCCTATCCCGCGGTCTGGGAGCTTGAGCTCAACCTTGCCGATCCCGCCACGCTGGTGAAGCTCGCCGACGATGCGGGCTTGCCCGGCCGGCAGCTTGTCGAGCGCTCACCCTCTGATGCGATCAGCGCGGCCTATGAGCAGAATCGCCAGGATGCGCTCAACGCCGGCGTGTTCGGCTCGCCCGGCTATGTGCTCGATGGCGAAGTCTTCTGGGGCCAGGACCGGATCGAATTGCTCGAGGACGCGTTGAAGTCAGGCCGCAAGCCCTATAGCTCTGTGGGCTAGGGGCAGGAATCAGGTTGAGGCGGAGCAAGCCATGCCCATCGCGTCGTCGCTCTCAAAATCGTCCATCGCAATTGTTGCGGCCGTTTTGATCACGAGCGGCGCGGCGACGGCGCAAACCGCGCCCGACACCGAGAACGGCCGCTACGCATTGTCTCCGGCAGGCGACGGCTTCCTGCGGCTCGACACCCGCACCGGCGCGGTGTCGACCTGCACCAATTCCAGCGCCGGCTGGGCCTGTTACATGGTGCCCGACGAGCGCGCGGCGCTGGATGCCGAGATCGGGCGCTTGCAGGCCGACAATGACAATTTGAAGGGCGAACTTGTGGCGCGCACACCGCCGGCCAAGACCGACGAGGCGCTGCCGAAGTCGGATTCGTTGAAGAAGGCCGAGCCGAAGGTCGCCGAGGGCGAGCGCAAGATCGAGATTCCGCTGCCGAGCGACCGCGACATGGATCGCGTGATGTCGTTCGTGGAGCGGGCCTGGCGGCGGCTGATCGAGATGGCCAACCGCGTGCAGCGCGACGTCAATGGCGGCAAGATTTGAGGTGACGCGGCGCTGCTCAAAAGCGTCGTCGCAGCCTCCGCCGTGACGTGTTGAAGGAGCGCAGATGAATTCAGCGAGAACCATGTCGCGCTCGACGCCATCATCGGTCGCTGCGACCAGCATCGTCTCGTCGCGGTTGACGGTGGAAACCTCTGGCGCAGGCTTTACCGACATCACGCGCGAGGTCGTAAAATTCCTGCGCGAAGTGCGTGCCGGCGAGGGCGTGGTAACGCTGTTCATCCGTCACACCTCGGCCTCGCTGACGATCCAGGAAAATGCCGATCCGACGGTGCTGGTCGACCTGATGACGGCGCTCGATCGCGCCGCACCCGAAGACGGCGGCTGGCGCCACGATACCGAAGGTCCCGACGACATGCCGGCGCATATCAAGACCATGCTGACGGCGACCTCGCTGCAGATTCCGGTCCTCGATGATGAAATGGCGCTCGGCACCTGGCAGGGCATCTATCTGATCGAGCATCGCGCCCGTCCGCATCGGCGCGAGATCGTGCTGCAATTCATCGGGGCCACGCACTGACGCGTTCGACCGGCTTTCAATTCGATCTGGCTTCTCAAATGACATCGGCCGCGGATCGCTCCGCGGCCGATGCTGTTTGATCGAGATGTCGACCGATCAGGTCTTGCTGATGTCGACGTCCTTGGTCTCCGGAATGAACAATGCGCCAACCACGACGGTGATTGCCGCGAAGATCACCGGGTACCACAGTCCGGAATAGATATCGCCGGTCGAGGCGGTGATCGCAAACGCGGTCGCCGGCAGCAGGCCGCCGAACCAGCCGTTGCCGATGTGATAGGGCAGCGACATCGAGGTGTAGCGGATCTTGGTCGGGAACAGTTCGACCAGCATCGCTGCGATCGGTCCGTAAACCATGGTGACGTAGAGCACCAGGATGAACAGCAGACCGATGACTGCGGCTACCTGCGGACGGAAGACGTCGAACGGGTTCGACATCTTCACGATGCCGGCGTCACCCGGCTTCGGATAGCCCGCCGCCTGCACCGCCGCTGTTATCGCGGGGTTCGACGTCTTGGCGTCCGTGTAGGGCACTTCCTTGTCGTTGACTGTGATCTTTACCGGCGAGCCGGCCGGGCCTGGCACGGTGGAGTACTTCACCGACGACTGGGCCAGGAAGGCGCGGGCGGTATCGCAAGGCGCCGTGAAGACGCGGGTGCCGACCGGGTTGAACAGATCGCCGCAGCCCGCGGGATCCGCCACCACCTGCACCTTGACCGTCTCATAGGCCTTTTCCAGCGCCGGGTTGGCGTTGGTCGTGATCATGCGGAAGATCGGGAACAGTGTGAGTGCGCCGATCAGGCAGCCCGCCAGGATGATCGGCTTGCGGCCGATCTTGTCCGACAGCGCGCCGAACACCAGGAAAAAGCCGGTGCCGAGCAACAGCGACCAGGCGATCAGGAGGTTGGCGGTGTAGCCGTCGACCTTCAGGATCGATTGCAGGAAGAACAGCGCGTAGAACTGGCCCGTGTACCAGATCACCGCCTGGCCCATCGTCAGGCCGAACAGCGCGAGGATCACGATCTTGGCGTTGCTCCAGGTCGCGAAGGCTTCGGTCAACGGCGCCTTGGAGGCCTTGCCCTCGTCCTTCATGCGCTGGAACACCGGCGATTCATTCAACCGCAGCCGGATCCAGACCGAGATGCCGAGCAGCAGCACCGACACCAGGAACGGAATGCGCCAGCCCCATTCCGCGAAGTCCTTTTCGCCGATGATGGATCGGGTGAACAGAATCACCAGCAGCGACAGGAACAGTCCGAGTGTTGCCGTGGTCTGGATGAACGAGGTGTAGTAGCCACGCTTGCCCTGCGGCGCATGCTCGGCGACATAGGTCGCCGCACCGCCATATTCACCGCCGAGCGCAAGGCCCTGCAACAGGCGCAGCGAGATCAGGATGATCGGCGCCGCGATGCCGATGGTCTTGGCGTTGGGCAACAGGCCGACGATGAAGGTCGACAGACCCATGATCAGGATGGTGACGAGGAAGGTGTATTTGCGGCCGACGATGTCGCCGACCCGGCCGAACACGATCGCGCCGAACGGGCGGACCAGGAAGCCGGCGGCAAAGGCCAGCAGCGCGAAGATATCGCGGGTCGCCGGCGGATAGTCGGAGAAGAACTGCGCGCCGATGATGCCGGCCAGTGAACCGTACAGATAGAAATCGTACCACTCGAAGACGGTGCCGAGCGACGACGCGAGGATGACGAAACGCTCATCCTTGGTCATGCCGGCGGGCCGCGCCGAAGTTGCAGTCATTGTGGACATCTGGATCGCTCCCCCCGAATTATTGCTGCCATGCTCGTTCCCGTCTGCCGGGTTGGGCCCGAATAAGCCCCAAGCTTGAGTTAAAGGGTAACATTGCAGTGAAATGTGCCCCAATAAGACTTTTGGCCTTTTCAGGATCGAACTTATCTTCTGAGGGACGAGCGATATGGAACGCTCCCGGCGTGCGTCTATTGCGGCGCACAAGCTGGGCGGGTTAACTGCGTTGGCATCTGGTATTATCGAGCCCTTGCGTGATACTGCCGCGCGGGCGACAACCGAACGGTGCGGGTTTGTCAAGGCCCGCTTGTGGGACTGAGATGACTGCTGCTGCCAATACTCACCTTGTCATCGCCGACGACCATCCGTTGTTCCGCGATGCGTTGCGCCAGGCGGTGTCGAGCGTCGTGAGTTCGGCCACGATCAGCGAGGCCGGATCGTTCGAGGATCTGACCGCGCTCCTGGAACGGGACTCCGAGGTCGACCTGATCCTGCTCGACCTGAGCATGCCGGGGATCAGCGGCTTCTCCGGCCTGATCTATCTGCGGGCGCAATATCCGGCGATCCCGGTCGTCATCGTCTCTGCCAGCGACGATGCCGGAACCATCCGCCGCTCGCTCGACTTTGGCGCCTCCGGTTTCATCCCGAAGCGCTTCGGCGTCGAGACGCTGCGCGATGCCATCATGAAGGTGATGGAAGGCGACGTCTGGGTTCCGCCGGACACCGATCTGTCGGCTGGCGGCGATCCCGACATGACCCGGCTGCGCGACCGCCTGGTGACACTGACCCCGCAGCAGGTGCGGGTGCTCATGATGCTGTCCGAGGGGCTGCTCAACAAGCAGATCGCCTACGAGCTCGGCGTCTCAGAGGCCACCATCAAGGCCCATGTCTCGGCCATCCTGCAGAAGCTCGGCGTCGAAAGCCGCACCCAAGCCGTGATCGCCGCCGCCAAGATCGCCGGCGGCCAATGGCGCCAGGGCACGCCGTCGAGCTGACGGACATCGCCCGGCCTTTCGTTCCGTCACCCCCCGCAACGGCTTCGCCGTTGTCGCTGAGGAGCGCGCTCTTGCGCGCGTCTCGAAGGGTCGACGGCCACCAGCCGGGCCGTGCATCCTTCGAGGCTCGCTTCGCTCGCACCTCAGGATGACGGGGCAGGTGTGGAATGCGCGGTTTGCGCACTTTGCTGCTACTCCGCCGCCACCATCTGCTGCGTCCGCCACTGTCCGAGCAGAGCGCGGAGCGAGGCCGGTTTGACCGGCTTGTTCAGCACCGCGATGTTTTCCTCGCGCGCGGCGGCGCGCACGGCCGGGCTGCGGTCGGCGGTGATCAGGATCGCCGGGATGCCGTCGCCGAAGCGGCGGCGGATATCGCGGATCGCGGCGACGCCGTTGCCGCGGTCGAGATGGTAGTCGACCAGCACGCCGGTGACGCGGCCGCCGGCGCCCTCGATCGCACTGATCGCGCCGTCGGCATCGAGCACCGCGATCACCTCGGCGTCCCACGCCGTCAGCAGCGTCTTCATGCCGTCGAGAATGGCGGGATCGTTCTCGATGCAGACGATCAGTGAACCGCTCATCGGCGTCTTCGACAGCGGCGTGGCGCTGGTGACGGCGGCGGTGTGATTGACCGCGGTCGCGACCGGCACCGTGACCGAGAATGCCGAGCCGCCGCTCAGATTGGCCGAGATCGCGATGCGGTGATTGAGCACGCGCGCCAGCCGCTCGACGATCGACAGGCCGAGACCGAGGCCGCGGGCGATCCGGGCGCCCTGCTCGAGGCGGTGGAATTCCTTGAAGATCTCGCCGCGCTTCTGCACGGGGATACCGACGCCGGTGTCGAAGATGCTGATCTGCAGCTTGTCGCCGCGGCGGCGGCAGCCGATCAGCACGCGGCCACGCGGGGTATATTTGATGGCGTTGGAGATGAAGTTCTGCAGCAGCCGGCGCAGCAGCGAGCGGTCGGATTCGACCGGCAGCGAGCAGGCCACGAAGCGCAGATCGAGGCCCTTGTCGCGGGCGATCGGCATGAACTCGATCTCCAGCGAGCGCATCAGGTCCGCCATCCGGAAGCTCGTGATCGCCGGCGTCATGGCGCCGGCGTCGAGCCTGGAGATGTCGAGCAGCGCGCCCAGGATATCCTCGATCGCTTCCAGCGAGTCGTCGATGTTCTCGACCAGGCGTGAATCCTCGCCGCCGTTCTGGCGCTCGACCAGGCTCGTGACGTAGAGCCGCGCCGCATTGAGCGGCTGCAGGATGTCGTGGCTGGCAGCCGCCAGGAAGCGCGTCTTGGAGGCGTTGGCGTCTTCCGCGACGCCCTTGGCGAGCGCGAGCTCCGAGTTCAGCCGCGTCAGTTCCTCGGTGCGGTCGCGCACGCGCTTTTCCAGCGTCGCATTGGCGCGCTCCAGCGCCTCGGCGGCCTCGAAGCTCGGCGTGACGTCGGAGAAGGTGATGACGAGCCCGCCGCCCGGCATCCGGTTGGCGCGCACCTCGATCACCAGATGGCGGTCGGTGAAGCGTTCCAGATAGGGCTCGCCCTCGGTGGTGTAGGCGCGCAGCCGCAGCTGCAACAGGCTGTCGCTGTCGCCCGCCGGCGGCGGACTGATCGCCCCCATGAATTCGAGGATCTCGGGCAGCGGGATACCGAGCTGCACCAGATGCTGCGGCAGCCCGAGCAATTCGGAGAACTGGCGGTTGGAACAGATCAGCTGCAAATCGGCGTCGAACACCGCGATGCCCTGGCGCACATGATTGAGCGCGGTCTGCAGGATCTCGCGGTTGAAGTGCAGCGCGGCGTGGGAATCGTCGAGCAGCTTCAGCGCGGCCTTGGCCGACACGGTGCGCCGCTGCAACAGCAGCGACATCACGAGGCGCGAGGACGCGGCCCCGATCGAGGAGGCGATCAACCGCTCGGCATGCTGCAGCAGCTCGAAATCGGCCGGCGCCGAGGTCTGCACCATGATGTTGCGGTCGGCCGCGAACGAGGCGAAGGCCTCGCGGGTGCGGTCGGGACCGAGATATTGCGTCACCGTGCTCTGGATGTCCTGCACCGTGACCGTGGTGCGCCAGCGCCGGAAGCTCGGCGCGATCGGCGCCAGCGCGTTGGGCACGAACACATCGGCCTGCAACAGCTCGATCGCGGACGGCGCGCGCGCCAATGAGAACAGGACATAGGTCAGGATGTTGAGCGCAAGGCTCCACAGCACGCCGTGCAGCAGCGGCGGCAGGTCGGCGCCGAACAAGGCCTGCGGCCGCAGCGCCTCGATCCCGAACGGTCCATGCTGCAGCAGCATCAGGCCGGTGGTCGAGGTCTCCAGGAAGCTCGGGATGAACAGCGTGTAGAGCCATGTCGCGAAGCCGACCAGCATGCCCGCCATGGCGCCGCGCGCGGTAGCGCGCCGCCAGAACAGGCCGCCGAAGAAGGCCGGCGCCAGCTGGGTGATCGCGGCAAACGACAGCAGGCCGATCGCGACCAGCTGGGTGTTGCCGAGCGCGCGATAGTAGAAATACGCCAGCACCATGATGGCGAAGATCGAGAACCGGCGCGCCTTCAGCAGGAAATCGCCGAAATCCTTCTGGCCGGTGCTGATGTCGTCGCTGCGCGGCAGCACCAGCGGCAGCACGATGTCGTTGGAGACCATGATCGAGAGCGCGACGCATTCGACGATCACCATCGCGGTCGCCGCTGACAGCCCGCCGACGAAGACGGCGAGGCTGAGCAGCTGCGAATTGCCCTCGATCGGCAGCGCCAGCACGAACATGTCGGCATCGACCGCGCCGAACGGGAAGATGACGAGGCCCGCGATCGCGATCGGAATCACGAACAAATTGATCGCGACGAGGTAGAGCGGGAACAGCCAGCGCGCCCGGCTGACCTCGGCGCTGGTCGAATTCTCCACCACGCTGACGTGGAACTGGCGCGGCAATAGCATGACCGCGCAGAACGACAGCAGCGTCATGATCAGGAAATTGCCGATCGACGGCACGTATTCGATCGCGCGCACCGCCTCCGGCGTCTTCAGGGCGCGCTCATAGAGCTCGACCGGAGAGAACATCCAGAAGGTGACGAAGGCGCCGGCGGCGATGAAGGCGACCAGCTTGACGATGGATTCGGCGGCGATCGCCAGGATCAGGCCGTGCTGGTGTTCGGTGGCGTCGGTATGACGGGTGCCGAACAGCACCGCGAACACCGCCATCGCCAAGGTCACCATCAGCGCGATGTCGCCGATGATCGGGATTTTCGAGAACGCCTGGTCCTCGCTCAGGATGGTCTCCAGCGACGACGCCATCGCTTTCAGCTGCAGCGCGATGTAGGGCACCGAGCCGATGATCGCGATCAGCGCCACGGTGGCCGCGACCGCCTGGCTCTTGCCGTAGCGCGCGGCGATGAAGTCGGCGATCGAGGTGATGTTCTGCGACTTGGCGAGCGCGATCACCCGGCGCAGCAGCGGCGTGCACAGTCCGATCATCACGATCGGGCCGACATAGATCGCCAGGAAGTCGATGCTGGTGCGGGTGGCGAAGCCGACCGAGCCGAAGAAGGTCCAGGAGGTGCAGTAGATCGCCAGCGACAGCGGATAGATCCACTGGCTGGCACGGCCGCGCGCGCCCGGCGACGTCCGGTCGCCGCGGCTGGCAATGAAGAACAACAATCCGATGTAGGCGAACGCCGTGGCGATGACGCCCCAGTCGTGCAGCATCGCTGCCTATCTCCTGTCCCGGCCAAGAACGGGCCGGTTGCCCCGATTATAACGCAAAGGGCCGGCCGCGCATCGCACGACCGGCCCAAATTCGGGGGCGGAGAAGGATAGGGTTACTCGGCGGCCAGCGACTTCTGGCGCAGCGGCAGGCCGAGCCGGTCCCAGACCTGGAGCAGGGCCTCGGCCAGCGCGTCGATCAGGCCGTCGTCATGGTAGGGCGAGGGCGTGATGCGCAGCCGCTCGGTGCCCTTGGCGACCGTCGGATAGTTGATCGGCTGGATGTAGATGCCGTGGTCCTCGAGCAGCAGGTCGGAGGCGCGCTTGCACTTCTCGGGATCGCCGACGAACAGCGGCACGATATGGGTGTCGCTCGACATCACAGGCAGGCCGGCGGCGGTCAGGATCGCCTTGGTGCGGGCGGCGCGGTCCTGGTGCCGCTCGCGCTCCCAGTTCGAGGTCTTCAGATGGCGGATCGCGGCCGTCGCGGCCGAGCAGATCGCCGGCGGCAGCGCGGTCGTGAAGATGAAGCCCGGCGCGTAGGAGCGCACCGCGTCGATGATCTCGGCGCGGCCGGCGATATAGCCGCCGAGGCAGCCGAACGCCTTGGCGAGGGTGCCTTCGAGCACGTCGATCCGGTGCATCACGCCATCACGCTCGGCAATGCCGCCGCCGCGCGGGCCGTACATGCCGACCGCATGCACCTCGTCGACATAGGTCATGGCGCCGTACTTCTCGGCGAGATCGCAGATCTTGGCGAGCGGCGCGACGTCGCCGTCCATCGAATAAAGGCTCTCGCAGACGATCAGCTTCGGCCGGTCGGGGCCGGCGGCGATCAGCAGCTCTTCGAGATGGGCGACGTCGTTGTGGCGGAAGATCTGGCGCTCGCAGCCGGCCTGCCGCACGCCTTCGATCATCGAATTGTGGTTCAGCGCGTCCGACAGGATCAGGCAGTTCGGGATCAGCTTGGCGAGCGTCGAGATGCCGGTCTGGTTCGAGACATAGCCCGAGGTGAACAGCAGCGAAGCTTCCTTGCCGTGGAGGTCGGCGAGCTCGGCCTCAAGCTGCACCAGCGGATGGTGGGTGCCCGCGATGTTGCGGGTACCGCCGGCGCCGGTGCCGACCCGGGTCGCGGTCTCGACCATGGCGCCGACCACCTTGGGGTGCTGGCCCATGCCGAGATAGTCGTTGGAGCACCAGATCACGACGTTGCGGCTGCCTTTCGGCGAATGCCAGGTCGCGTGCGGGAAGCGTCCCGCGATCCGCTCGAGGTCGGCGAACACCCGGTAGCGCCGCTCGTCATGCAGGCGGTTGAGGGCGGTTTGGAAGAACTGGCTGTAATTCATCGGCGAACCCAGAAAGCGGAACCTGACCGGAAAAGCTGCCTCTTCTTAGAGCTTTTCCAGCTCTAATGTCCATGCATTGGCTCACATCTGGGCATGCGCCGCAGTTGGGCAAATTGCCCTAGCGGGGGTCTATCCGCCTTGATTTCGGGCAAATCGCCGGGAGGCGGCATGGCCGCCCCGGAACCGGGCGCTCAGGTCGTCCTGAAGCGCAGCATGCCGTCGGCGGCCATCTCGGCCGTCAGCCGGCCCTCGA
This sequence comes from Bradyrhizobium sp. 6(2017), assembly GCF_011058295.2. Classification (NCBI taxonomy): domain Bacteria; kingdom Pseudomonadati; phylum Pseudomonadota; class Alphaproteobacteria; order Hyphomicrobiales; family Nitrobacteraceae; genus Bradyrhizobium; species Bradyrhizobium sp. 6(2017). The sequence goes on from NZ_CP049289.2 coordinate 1,181,265, forward strand.
CCAGCATGTAGTTGACATGGGCAACCAGTTCGCCGGCAGCGAAGCCCATCTGGTGCTCGTCCAGCACGTGCTTGTGGAACACCACCGGCACCAGCTCCTTGGAGGTCTGCGGCACCTCGCGGCAGGCCTCGGCGATCAGCCGGCAGCGCTCCTCATGGTGATCGGCGAGCTGCTTGATCCGGGTCTTCAGCCCGTAGAACGGCACGCCGTGTCCGGGCAGCACCATCACGTCGTAGGGCAAAGTGGTGGTCAGGCTCGCCAGCGACGCCAGATATTCGCCGAGCGAATTCTGCTCGGGCTCGACCGCCCAGACACTGACATTGGGCGAGATCTTACTCAGCACCTGGTCGGCGGACAGGAATAATTTGTCGGCCGCACAATACAGCATCACCTGGTCGAGCGCGTGGCCGCCGCCGGTGATCACCTTGAAGCGCCGCGCGCCGATCACGACCTCGTCGCCATGGGTGAGGCGGTGATAGGACGGCGGCAGCACCGAGACGCGCTTCAGATAGTCCTGGCCGCGGCCGAGCAGCTTCTCCGTCAGGTCCTCGTCCATGCCGTGGCGGCGGAAGAACAGCCGCTGCGCGTTGCGCCGTTCCTCGGTGCCGCGGTTCTGGTGATAGACCGACTGCAGATATTCCACCTGCGACATGAACAGTGGGCAGCCGAAGCGCTCGGTGATCCAGCCGGCGAGACCGACATGATCGGGGTGCGAATGGGTCACGATCAGCCGCGTGACCTTGACGTGCTTCAGCGGTCCCTCGAACAGCGTGGTCCAGGCCGAGATCGATTCCTCATTGCCGAAGCCGGCATCCACCATGGTCCAGCCGTCGCCGTCGGCGAGCAGATAGACGTTCACATGGTTGAGGCGGAACGGCAGCTTCAGCCGCGCCCACAGCACGCCGGGGGCGACCTCCACGACCTGATCGTGGCCGGGATGGTTCTCCCAAGGGTATCGCAATGCCTCCGCCGAGGAGGGCAGGCTGTCGGTCTTCGTATGCATGCTATCGGCTTAGCGGCACATTGCCCGCCGCGCCAGCCGAAAAATCAGATAGTCGTCCGGAGAATGGGGCGGCGAGGCACCCGAATTCCGTAGCCCGGATTGCGATGCGCTTCATCCGGGTTACATCTCTCTCTTCTCCTTCCCCCTGAAAGGGGGAAGGTTGGGATGGGGGGCAGCCGCGGGCGACGCTGCAAGCCGAGAGAGCAGATCCCCACCCGCTTTGCTCTAACGAGCAAAGCGACCTCCCCTTTTCAAGGGGAGGTCAAAGCATGCGTAGCCCGGATGGAGCGAAGCGTAATCCGGGGCCTATTCCTACGCCGCGCGGATTTTCGACAGGAAGCCGTCGATCTCCGAGCGCAGCACGTCGGCCTCGCGGCGCAGCGCGTCGGAGGCGCTCAGCACCTCGCCGGCGGCGGCGCCGGCTTCGGCTGACGCGGTGGAGACGCCGACGATGTTGCTCGACACCTCGCTGGTGCCACCGGCGGCGTGCTGGATGTTGCGGGCGATCTCACGGGTCGCCGCGCCCTGTTCCTCGACGGCGGCGGCGATCGCGGTGGTGACGTCGTTGATCTCGCCGATTGTGCTCGAGATGTTGCGGATCGCGGAAACCGCCGTGGTCGTCACCTCCTGCATGCTGACGATCTGCTGGCGGATTTCCTCGGTCGCCTTCGCGGTCTGGCTGGCGAGGTTCTTGACCTCGGAGGCGACCACGGCAAAGCCGCGGCCGGCCTCGCCGGCGCGCGCCGCCTCGATGGTGGCGTTGAGCGCCAGCAGGTTGGTCTGCGAGGCGATGGTCTGGATCAGGTCGACCACGACGCTAATCCGCGCGGCGTTGTCGGCAAGGCCCTGCATGGTGCTGTCGGTGGCGCTGGCTTCCTCGACCGCCTTGCGGGCGATTTCCGCCGAGGTGACCACCTGGCGGCCGATCTCCGAGATCGACGACGACAGCTCCTCGGTGCCGGCCGACACCGTCTGCACGTTGACCGAGGTCTCCTCGGCGGCCGAGGCCACCGCATTGACCATTGCGCTCGACTGGTCGGCGGTTGCCGACATGCTCTGCGCGGTCGACTGCATCGAGTTCGCCGCGGTCTGCAGGCTGCCGAGCGCGCTGCGGACATTGGACTCGAAGGTGACGATCTGCGCTTCCATGCGCGTGGTGCGCTCCGCCTTGGCGGTGCGGTCCTTGTTCTGGTTTGCCGTGAGCTCGCGGCCCTCGATCATGCTCTCGCGGAACACCTGCAGCGCGTCGGCCATCACAGCGATCTCGTCGCGCTGCCGGCTCTGCGGGATCTCGGTGTCGAGGTCGCCGTCGGACAACAGCTGCATCGAACGCTGCAGGCCGCGGATCCGGCGCAGGATGTTGCGCCCGACATAGAGCCAGACGAACAGGAACGAGCCGACCAGCGTCAGCGCGCCGAGCGCGATCATCACCATGGTCGCGAGCGAGATCTGCTGCCGCGCCTGGAAGGTCGAGGTGTCGGTCTCCTTCTGCACGGCCTCGACCAGCTGCTGCACGCTGATGCCGAGCCCGACATTGAGCTTGCGCGTTTCTTCCAAAATGGTCTGGCCGTAATCGATCGCGTCGAGCTCCTTCTGGCGGATCTTGAACACGCCGGTCTTGCCCTCGCCGAGCACGAGCAGCTTCTGCGCCGTGTCGCGCACCGCGACGATCGCCGGATTGTTCGGCAGGTCCTCGAGGTTGGACTTGATGCGTTCGCGCCCGTTCTTGAACTCGGCCTCGATCGCATCGAGCGTCTCGCTGGAATTGGCCGACAGCGCGGCGGTCATGTCGGCGGCCATCAGATTGCCGGCGGAGAGCACGTTGCTGATCTGGCCGACAGTGCGGGCCGCCTCGGTGGCATCATCGGCGGACACGTCGGCGGCGCCGAGGATGGCGTTGAGTCTCGTTTGGGCGTCGAGCATCGCGGGGCTCGCGGCGGAGACGAAGACCGCCTGCGCCTTGCGCAGCGCATTGTACTGCTTGTCGCGCAGCGCGCCGACTTCGAGCCGCTCGCGCGCCGCCGAGATCAGGCTATTGGTGGCCTCGTCGGTGTTCTTGACGTTCTCCTGCAGCGCGCTGACCACGGATTTGTCGGCGCCGAGCTCGATGATCTCGCCGAGCTTGGCGCGGGTCGCCTGCGCGACCTCCTTCACCTTCTTGCTGCGATCGTTGAGTGCATCCTCGCTCTGCACGGCGAGCAGGCCGGGACCTTGCGCCGCCAGCGAGGCGCTCTGCGCTGACAGTTGCAGGCTTGCGGCAAGCCGCGGGATGTCGCGGCCGCTGAGATCGGTCATGGTGCCGCCGAGCTGATGCAGCACGATGCCGGCGCCTGCGCTGATCACAAGCGCCATGCCCGCGATCACGGCGAATGCCGCGAACAGGCTGCCCCTGACGCCCATCTGCGGCAGGCGGATGTGCTTGAGATTGAGTTTGCCGAGCTTGAACCGAAACGCCATTGCCCCCGTGCCCCCTGGCCCACTACCCCTGGCCACTACTCTTGGATGTTTCCCCGGCGCGGGAGTATCGGTGCGGCGGGTTAACAAAATCGGGAAAATTGCGACGATCCGCCGGATTTTTCAGGGCGGCGGTGCGCGAGCACTCTCCTAGTTCGCTGTGCGGAATCGATGCACGCGACCGGACGCAAAAAGGCCGGCGCGAGCCGGCCTTTCCACTATTGGTTGTGGGGCGTGGTCTCAGTAACGCGCGTAGCCGGGGCCGCCGAGGTTGCCGAGATTGAAGCGGTAGTTGAGGCCGGCCTTCACCGTGTGCTCGTCATTGTGGAAGCTGCCGAACGGCACCAGCGCGGCCGGCGCGGTGAAGCGGCTGTCGCCGAAGTCGTAGTACTGGTACTCGACCTTGGCCGACCAGTTCGGCGCGAACATGTATTCGGCGCCGCCGCCGATCGTCCAGCCGTTGCTGTGATTGTCGGTGAGCGCGAAGCCGACCGGCGCGCCGCCAAGCGTCACGGACTCGTTGTTGTCGGAGTAGGCGTAGCCGCCCTTCACATAGATCAGGCCCGGGCCCCAGGTGTAGCCGACGCGGCCGGTGATCGATGCGATGCCGCGCTGGTTGTTGTTGTAGACATAGCCGCCGGGGAAGATCGCGTTGAGCTGGTGGTTGCCGACCCAGGAATACTGGCCTTCGAGGCCGATCACCCACATCGGCGACAGCTGCCAGTCGTAACCGCCCTGCACGCCGCCCATGAAGCGGGCGCTGGAGTCCGACAGCGCGAGGCCGTTGAACGTGTTGTTCTGGGAAAACACGCCGCCGAGATGGCCGCCGAGATAGAAGCCGGTCCAGTTGTAGAGCGGAGCGGCGTAAACGGGCGCGGGCGCCTTCTGGTAATAGCCGCGGTTGAGGTCGGCGGCCTGAGCGGTGGCGCTCAAGGCTGCGACAGCGGCTGCGGTTGCAAGCAGGATCTTCTTCATGTGGTCAGTCTCCGGACAAGTCGTGGAGGCGCAGCGACATGGCGCCGTCCATGGCCGGCGAGATAGACAGCATTTGAATAAAATGCTGTCACCGGAAGACCGCCCGGCGCGTTAAGTCGCAGGCTTTGCGGCGAAACGTTTTGTTGTGCCTAACGAACGCTTAAGCCGGAATCAAGGAAGGCTTAACCCGGCGCGTGCGACGCCCGCCCGCCGTCAATCAAGCCGCTTGCTAACCAAGTCGCTTGCGCACGTCGTCGCGCATCTGCTCGCGGAACGCTTGACGGCGCGCGGCGCGGTCTTTGACGGGGACGTCGTGGCGATCGAAGACGTCGAACTTCTCCAGGATCGGATAGTGCTCGCTCGCCATCGCCAGCACGCGCAGCAGCGCGGCGACCTTCGGGGTCGGGCCGGTGACCTCCCATTTGCGGAGCTTCTCGGCGCCGCCGGCGGCCGGCAACCCGCACAGCTTCGCCATGTCGGCCGCCGTCAGCTCGCGGCCAAGCGCCTCGCCGAGGTGTTTACGCAATTTCTTCAGTTCTGGGCCGGTCACGCTTTAAGTCCGCTCCGCGATCGCAAAGTGTGAAGTGAGTCACATGACGTGCTCGGGGTGCGGGCTATACGCCGCGCATGCGACTTTCTAAAGGAAACCATCATGCACGCCATCATCGAGAGCCTCAGCCCCGAACACGGACACATCGATTGGAAATGGGTCGGCAGTGTGTTCGCGTTCTACATCGTGCTGACGATCGGCGGCGTGGGCCTGCTGCTCGCGCATTGATCCAGCGAACCCGACGAGGGCACTTTCTGCCGTAGACAGTCCTCAGTTGCCGAGGGGCGACGTCAATTTTCTCTTGACGGAACCGAGGGTTCGCCGAAGCCAAGTATAGGCAAAGCGCTTGATGGACATGTTGGCCAAGCTCTGTTGATCCATGGCTAGCCGTTGGAAGTCCGTGGCCAACCTTTGGTGGTCAGTGGCCAGCCTTTCGTAGGCGTTGGCCAGCCCTTGATGGTCTTCTATCAGCTTGTTGTAGACGGGGAGAACATGTTCTTCCAGATATCGGCCGCGTGCGGTCAGCTCCAGTCCGCGCGTGCTGATGGCGAGTTCCAGGGGGTCGAGCGCCCCGGGAATCGCATTGCGCGCAAGCTCAACCCGTTGCGCTTCGTCGTCGACGACTTTGTCAAATTGCTCGACCATTCGCTTGAAAGTCCACGCCGGAGACAGCGCGACTTCGTGAAACGCACGATCGATGATCGATTGCGCCTTCGAAGGATTTCGTATGACCGAGACCACCTCCGCCATGTTGCTGTGGTCGCGGTTGAGCGGGACATAATGATCCCACGGCTTTACCGCACCTGAATAGTCACCTTCATAGAGGATCATCAGAGTACGAAGCGCGGCAGCTTCGAAAATGCGGGGAGAAACCACCCGGATAACGATCTTGCCGTCGTCGTCTCCCAGAAATTTCTGTCTCACCACCTCGTGGGACACATCGGGATTTTCGGCGCAGAAGCGTTCCACCTGGATTTGGGCGTCCCCGGTGAAATCGATGAAACTGACCCCGCTCTCCGTCCCCAAAACGGCCTTCGAGCTCGCGATGAAGTCAACCCAGGAGCCGCCGTAGATTCGGGACGTTTCGCTCGTGTCGATGTCGCAGACCAGATTGTACTGAGCTGCATCAGCGGCAAATCTGTCGGCTATTCGCCATTTTTCCTCGGCGAAGTATCCGTACCAAGGCGGAGCCTTGCGTGCGCGATACGAAACGTCGAGCGGACGTTCCGAATAATTCGGCACGTCCATCGACAACAGATGCTCGGGTACAAATCCCGTCAAAGTATGCTCGAAACGTACCTTGTCGAAGAACGTGTCCCGATAGATTCTTCTGGTGACGTCCGAGTTCGTAACGGTAAAAATCGCTCCGATCTGCAGATCGGCCAATGCAGCATTTTGACGATCGATAAATCGATATTCGTCTTGAATGAACGCGACCTTGACCCCTTTGAAGCGCCTGATCTTGTCACGGAGCGAGGCGGGAACATGGTTCTCCATCGAGATCACGACGGAATAGTGAAATACCAGGCAGTCAAAGGCATCCAGATCTGGTCCGATCGCATCGAACGCCAGCGGATCCACGATCGTATATTTATGCTGACTGTATTGGCGAAACGCTCGGATATGGTCCGATACCGTATTGGTTCTCAGGGCTGCTGCGGCGCACAGCAGCAGAATGTTGTAGCGGGGGGATTGCACTCTGGTTTCTCGTCGTGGTGATCAAGCAGTTGGACGTGAATAATCTGATTCTCTCAACTTCCGCGCGGTCTCCGCTCACCAAATTTGCGAACTTGACATTCGCTCTCGCTGGTGCCTCCCGGGCGCCACGCTGGTGCGAGCCAAGTTCCTGAGGTTTGAAGTTCCGCTGGGCTCGGGTGCTCGCTTACCAGACATTCAGCGCGTCCTTGGCATGCAACCCATGCAAGCGCAACCGAGGGGCGATAGCAAGCCCAATTGCCCGTGCGGGATGATGGTCTGCATTGCGTGGATGCCAGCGCTCACTTCGCGGTCTCCGCCAATGATCTGACGCACCATGCCGTCGTGCATCTGCTCACGAAATGCCTGGCGGCGCGCGGCGGATAGTACCGGCCAATTTTTACAGTATAGCGCACCCGGGAACTGCTCTCCAGGTGGATCAGGCCGCTGACAAGTCTCAGCCGGCAATGGACATGAGGAGGCAAGGGCGTGTCGAAGAGCGTGAGGTTTTTGGGTGGATGGGTCGGTGGTGTCGCAGTTTGAATTTTATTGGGATAGCAAAGCGAGCCAGCCCGCCTCAGAACTGGAGTAGCACGCGGAACATGCTGCGTCCGAAATGTGCCTCGAAGGCGAACAGCGCGTAGAACTCCGCGATGCGCGGCCGCCTATCCGGCGGCAACCGTGCGAGGGAGGCATCGCTCGATGACCTGTCCGGCGGATCGTCGATGCAATCGGGATGGCCATCCGGCCGCCCCACGAAATGCGCGAGTTCGTGGATGAGCGTGCCGATCTGCAGGTCGCTCGACGCGAAGAAATAGACCGGCGCGATCACCACCGCATCCGCCCGCAGCGTGGCGGATGTGCCATTCGTCCGGTCGAGCTGAACGGTCTCGCCGCGCATGGTGACGCCGTTCGAAATCGCGAGCGCTAGCGTGCGGGATTCCGCCATCTCGTTAAAGGAGAGCGTAAACGGGAACTTAATGAAAGTCGTAGCGGGACTCAGGGCGGCGACCGAGAGCTCGCGATCGATGGCGCGAAAGGTGCGCTCGATCAGCACAAAATCCGGCGGCGGCGGATCGCTGAGCAGAACCGCGAAGTGTTTGCGCACGAGCGTCTGGGCCGGAGATTCGATTGTGCCCATTACTTTCGCCGCGGTCAGCGTGCGCAGCGCGCTCTTCACGCAGGCCCGCGAGATGGGCAAGGTGTCTTCGAACATCTGCTCCATCATCTCATCCGTGACGGTGAAGGTCGGAGCCGGCGGCGCAACCTGGCCGACACCGCTGCGGGGCGCGAGCGATCTCGATGATCCGCTCGCCAGGATTGGCAACGAGGCGCGTAAAATGCGATTGAGCGCCTGAATCGTCGGCCCGTTCGGGTCGATGCGGAAATCGACGAAACTGATGTTCTGCTTCTGGAACCTGCCGATCGCCGCGCGCGTCAACGGGCCCATCAAGCCATCCGTTGCGAGGCGTGGCGTCGGGCCGCCCTGACTGGTGCCGACCGCATTCAGTGCCTGCTGGATGGTGAGAACATCGTTGCGGACGTTGGCCCCGCCCTGCCCCACGGAACGGCCGACCACGACGGGCAAGGCGACCTGATTATCCGGTTCGACGCGGGGAGCGGTCGCGCGGCAGCTCTGATCAAAACAGTAGCAACGCAAGCGTCCCATTGGCTGTGCCCCAAGGCGATGCCGGCCCAGTTCTCAAGTCGAACTGCACCGGCTCTACCGGTCTACACAAATTCGCCTGCAAGTCCATGTGGCAACTTTGCTCGACTTGAGCTTGTCGTGCTGGCGGGTGCGTAGCGCAGTCTGCCGCGTGCTCAGGGCGGCCGACGCGGTGTAGTCGAAGCCGCGCCGGAAGCAGGCGACAAGGCCGCCGTCGCCGCAACCCAGCGCCTATTTTCCCTCTGTAATGAGGAAGTCGACAAACACTTCTGCGAACGGGAAGGTCGGTCGAAAAAGAAGAATTCGCCCTCCGCGTTCATCTTCAAATCGATCAGTCGAGACGATGTATATCGTCCGACGTCTGACTCAGCCGATTGAGGACGACGGCGAATGAAGCGCATTTCCGAAGCCGAAGACCGATGGTCTATCGCGAAAATCCGCCCCCGCCGATGCGGAGCAAGTTTCGTTCCGCGGCGCCCCTTCGGGCCGGCTTGATCGTGGGTGTGTCTAGCAGATCAACCAGGCAAAACGGTTGTCGCCGGATAAGAATGGCGGCTCGTGGTCGTCGAGGCGCCCCGCGATGATCGACTCTATGTCCGCGAAGTAGCTTTCGTCGGGTGACCAAACCTGTTTTTGTGGCGACGGTTGGTGGCAAGCAAGCGGGATTAGTGTTGCAATTGCAAGAGGATCTAGGCCTCTCAATAGGATAGGTGGTGCTGCCAGACAGGATTGAACTGTCGACCTCTCCATTACCAATGGAGTGCTCTACCACTGAGCTACGGCAGCATGCCCGGGAAAAATTGAATCGGCCCCAAGGGCCCGTCCAAGCGGGCGGTTCTTGCCACAGGCCTCCCCTTCGCGCAAGCGAAACAGCGTCCCTGCTGCCCGTGAAATCGGCAGAAATTGGCGTTCCTCGCCGGCGATTCCGACCAATCCGGCCGATTTCGGCCGGATTGGGTTCCCGATCGGTCGAAAAGCTCCTGATTCTGTCGCGCGCCGAATCATGCCATCGAGCACAACTGGCCGACCGGGCAGGGTGCGCCGGCGTCGGCCATTGTCTATGCTGGCCTCTTGCTAGAGGCGTCGGCAGTTCGAGAGTTTTGCAATGACGGGCGATCACGACAAGGGCGGCGGGCAGGCCGGGGCCCGCGTGAAGGATTCACGACAGGATCGTCTCAAGCTGGCGCTGCGCGAAAACCTGAAGCGGCGGAAGTCGCAGGCGCGCGGTCGCGAGGATGTGGCTTCCGAACCGGGCCATGGCTCTTTAGATCGTGGCTCGCTAGATGACGCCGGTGGAAACGAGCCGCGCCGTTAACCCGGCTCGTGTGTTGCAAGAACGTGTGTTGCAAGAAGAAGCGGGTCGCCGACATGGCTGTAGATGAGACGACGATCGATCGGCTGAACGCAACCGCTTACGCCTTTCCGCGCCATGAGCAGACCTTTCCGACCCTGACGGCGCATGAGATCGAGCGGATGCGTCGCTTCGGCGAGCCGCGGTCGTTTGGGGATGGCGAGGCGCTGTTCGAAACCGGCAAGCCGGGGCCCGGCATGTTCGTCGTGCTGTCGGGCTCAATCGCGATCACCCAGCGCGACGGCCTCGGCCATGTCACGCCTGTGATCGACCAGGGGCCCGGCCAATTCCTCGCCGAGATCGGCCAGCTTTCCGGCCGCCCCGCGCTGGTCGACGGCCATGCCGACGGTGTTGTCGAGACCTTGCTGCTGCCGCCGGAGCGGCTGCGCGCGCTTTTGGTCGCCGAGGCCGACCTCGGCGAGCGCATCATGCGCGCGCTGATCCTGCGCCGGGTCAGCTTGATCCAGGGCGGCGCCGGCGGGCCGGTGCTGATCGGCCCTGCGTCTGTCGGCAACATGGCGCAGCTGCAGAATTTCCTGGCGCGCAACGGCCAGCCGCACCACTTCCTCGACCCCGAGACCGACAAGGACGCTGCCGACCTCGTCGCGCGCTATTCGCCGACGCGCGCCGAGCTGCCGCTGGTGGTCTGTCCGAACGGCACGGTGCTCCGCAATCCGTCCGAGACCGCGCTTGCGATGGCGCTCGGCATGATCGGCAACAGCGCGCATGACAAGCTCTACGATGTCGCCGTGGTCGGCAGCGGCCCGGCCGGGCTTGCCACCGCGGTCTATGCGGCCTCGGAAGGGTTGTCGGTCGCGGTGTTCGATTCCCGCGCCTTCGGCGGCCAGGCCGGCGCCAGCATGCGGATCGAAAATTATCTGGGCTTCCCGACCGGCATCTCCGGCCAGGCGCTCGCCGGGCGCGCCTTCAACCAGGCGCAGAAATTCGGCGCCGAGATGCTGATCCCGGTCTCCATCAAATCGCTCGACTGCACGAAGGCGTCGGGCGCGTTCGCGCTCGCCACCGGATGCGGGCACACGTTGCGCGCCAGGTCGGTGGTGGTGGCGAGCGGCGCGCGCTATCGCCGGCCTGCGATCGACAATCTCGAGAGCTATGAGGGCCGCGGCGTCTGGTACTGGGCCTCGCCGATCGAGGCGCGGCTCTGCGCCAACCAGGACGTCGTGCTGGTCGGCGGCGGCAACTCCGCAGGCCAGGCGGCGGTGTTCCTGTCGGCGCATGCCCGCAGGGTCAACATGATGATCCGCGGCGGCGGGCTCGGGGCCAGCATGTCGCGCTACCTGATCGAGCGCATCGAGGCGACGCCGAACATCGAACTGATGTTCAACACCGAGGTGATCGGCCTCGACGGCGCAGAGACGCTGGAGCGCGTGCGCTGGCGCAGCCGGCTCGCGCCCGACGAGTTCACCATGGATATCCGCAATCTGTTTTTGTTCGTCGGCGCCGATCCCGCCACCAGCTGGCTCGAGGGTTGCGGGGTGCTGGTCGACCGCGGCGGCTTCGTGATGACCGGCGAGAGCGGCGAGGGCGCGCGCGCCGTGCCGCTGCTCGAGACCACGGTGCCCGGCGTGTTCGCGGTCGGCGACGTCCGCTCCGGATCGGTCAAGCGCGTCGGCGGCGCGATCGGCGAGGGCGCCCAGGTCGTCGCCGCCCTGCACGGCTATCTCGCCGATGCGGGCAGTCCGTCGCTGTAGGGAATGATCGATGCGACACCATCCCCGTCCTCCTGAGGAGCCGCGCAGCGGCGTCTCGAAGGATATACGGCACGCCTGTGGCCGGTTCATCCATCGAGGCTCGCTCCGCTCGCACCTCAGGATGACGGGCTAAATAGGCGCACGAGGCAAGAGGGCCAAAAATGTCAAAAGGCTGCACCCACATCACCGGCATACAGGACGTCACGCCGAGCGCGCTCGGCTGCGAGGAGTGCCTGAAGAGCGGTAGCCGCTGGCTGCATTTGCGGATCTGCCGGAGCTGCGGCCATGTCGGCTGCTGCGACGACTCGCCGAACCGGCATGCCACCGCGCATTTCCACGCCACCGGCCATCCCGTGATCGAGGGCTACGATCCGCCGGAAGGCTGGGGCTGGTGCTATGTCGACGAGGTGCTGTTCGATCTGTCGAAGCGCAAGACGCCGCATAACGGGCCGATCCCGCGCTATGATTGATTCAATGTCTCACCAGGCGCACGTGCCGCGTGGTGCGACATCGGTTGCGAACATTTTCGGCAACAGGCGGCGTCGGCGAATTGTCATGAGATGCCGGTCATCCTGCCATCGAACCGTGTAGCAATTTTCGAGGATGCATCGTAACGTGGCGCGGGTCTCAACGGGGAGTGCGCCATATGACGACGTTGGTGCTTGTGCACGTCATTATCAGCCTGATTGCAATCGTCGCCGGTGTGATCGTGATGTTCGGCCTGCTCGGCTCGCGGGCGATGCCCGGGCTGACCGCGATCTTCCTCGTGCTCACGATCCTGACCAATGCCACCGGGTTTTTGATCCCGCCGCTGGTGACCGAGAAGCTGCTGCCGTCCCACATCATCGGCGGGCTTTCGCTGGTGCTGCTCGCGATCGCCTGCATCGCGCTGTATGCGATGCAGCTCAGAGGCGCCTGGCGGCCGATCTATGTCGTGACCGCGATGGTCTCGCTCTATCTCAACGTCTTCGTGCTGGTGATCCAGAGCTTCCTCAAGGTGCCGGCGCTGCAGGCGCTGGCGCCGGCCGTGCCGCCGAACCCGCCGTCCGGGCCGGTATTTGCGGTGGTGCAGGGCATCGTGCTGGTGTTCTTCGCCGTGGTGATCATCGGCGCCTGGCGCCGGTTCAGGCCGGTCACGTTCGCCTGATCCGGGGCGGATGACATCGTCGCAAAGTGACGTACAGCATAGAAGATGATGTGCGATGGCGCGTCCGCGACGTGCCGTCGTCCGAGGTCCGTTCACCCCTGGCGCGTCCGGACCAAAGGATCAGCAACAAGAGGAGCAATCAAATGCCCACCATCACCACCAAAGACGGCGTCGACATCTTCTACAAGGATTGGGGTTCAGGCCAGCCGATCGTGTTCAGCCATGGCTGGCCCCTGTCGTCGGACGATTGGGACGCGCAGATGCTGTTCTTCGTGGGTCACGGCTTTCGCGTCGTTGCCCATGACCGCCGCGGCCACGGCCGCTCCGCCCAGGTCGGCGACGGCCATGACATGGACCACTATGCCGACGACCTCGCTTCCGTCACCGCGCATCTCGATTTGAAGAACGCCGTCCATGTCGGCCATTCCACCGGCGGCGGCGAGGTCGTGCACTACATCGCGCGCCACGGCGAGAGCCGGGTGGCGAAGGCGGCGATCCTGAGCGCGGTGCCGCCCTTGATGCTGCAGACGGCAGCTAATCCCGGCGGCCTGCCCAAGTCGGTGTTCGACGGCCTGCAGGCGCAACTTGCGGCCAACCGCTCGCAGTTCTACCGCGATCTGCCGGCCGGGCCGTTCTATGGCTACAACCGGCCCGGCGCGAAGCCGTCGGAGGCCGTGATCCAGAACTGGTGGCGGCAGGGCATGATGGGCGGCGCCAAGGCGCATTACGACGGCATCGTCGCGTTCTCGCAGACCGACTTCACCGAGGACTTGAAGAAGATCAACGTACCGGTGCTGGTGATGCATGGCGACGACGACCAGATCGTGCCCTACGCCGATTCCGGCCCGCTCTCGGCCAAGCTTCTGAAGAACGGCACGTTGAAGACCTACAAGGGCTTTCCGCACGGCATGCCGACCACGGAAGCCGAGACCATCAACAAGGATCTGCTGGCGTTCATTAGGGGGTGAGGCTGAGGGCCGCGCGTGCTGGCGAGCGTCGCAATTGGACGTTCTCAACGGCACTGACGTGAGGAAGCCACCAGCGGCAGGGTTCCCTCCCCCCTTGCGGGGGAGGGTTAGGGAGAGGGGTCCACACGACGCGCTCTCTCAATTGCCGTTCGACTAGTCGCAAGCAAGATTGGGATGGCGGTCGCTTCGTCGATCATCTCGCCCGGGGCCGCCCCGCTCCCCAACCCTCCCCCGTCGCAAGTCGGGCCTGCCCGACTTGCGCAAATAAATGATGCGCAACCGGGGTAAACCCCGGTTGCGTGGGGGAGGGAGCCTGATCAGTGTGCTCACCTTACGTTTTCGCGAGCTCCACAAAGAACGTGAGAGCGGCGAGAAACATCACTCGAAAATCGCGCGGATCGCGGCGAAGATGCGCTTGGCGAGCAGTTCCGGCTTCTCGCGGGCGCCGTCGGCGGCCCAGAGATCGCCGCCGACGCGCATCGCGCCGGTGGTGATCATTGCGACCAGCCGGGCCTTCATCCGGTCGGCCTTGTTGCCGGCGCGCTTGAGCAAGGCGTCGGCGAGCTCGCGCTCGAGCTTCTCGTACTTCACCTGATCGCGGGCCTGCAGCGCCGGATTGTCGCGCTTGAGCCGTGCCAGTGCGACCGCCTCGCGCGGATCGAGCTGCCGCACCATCTCGGCGATCGCGTTCTCCGCGGCCTGCAGCATCGACTCTGCGGCCGGGCGCGCCGCGACCGCTGCGATCAGCGCCGTGCTGCCGTCCTCCTGCCAGGCGAACACGACGTCTTCCTTCGATGCGAAATAGTGAAAGAAGGTGCGGCGCGAGATATCAGCTGCGGCGACGATGTCGTCGAGCGTGGTCGCCTCGAAGCCGCGCTCAAGAAACAGCGCCATCGCCGCCCGGGTCAGCCGTTCCCTTGTTTCCCGCCGCTTGCGCGCGCGCAGGCCGGACGTCACCGTGGGCGGCGCCGAATTCCCGTTGGACTGCCGCGGCTTGGCGGATTTGCGCGCGGGCGCAGAGCGTTTCAAATTTTTCACCTCTTGCAAAAATGCACTTAGTGCACATTTCATCGGAGTGCGGCTGGAACCCGCAAGACCGACAACAACCGTCAGCACCGATTCGTGTCGCAAGGAGATATAAGCATGACCGGCTGGAGCACTGCAGACATTCCGCGGCAGCGCGGCAGGACGGCCGTGATAACAGGCGCAACCGGCGGGCTCGGCTACGAGACCGCGCTCGCGCTGGCGCGTGCCGGCGCCAATGTCGTGCTGACCGGCCGCAACGGCGCCAAGGGGCAGGACGCGCTGGCGCGGATCCGCGCGCAGCTCCCCGATGCCGCGGTCACCTATGAAACGCTCGACCTCGCGAGCCTCGCATCGGTCGCCGATTTCGCCGCGCGCTTTGCCGCCAGCCACGATGCGCTCGATCTGTTGATCAACAATGCCGCCGTGATGGCTCTGCCGAAACGGCAGGTCACGTCAGACGGCTTCGGGATGCAGTTCGGCACCAACTATCTCGGCCACTACGCGCTGACCGCGCATCTGTTGCCGCAGCTTCGCCGCGGCCAAAACACCCGCGTCGTCAATCTGTCGAGTCTCGCCCATCGCAGCGGCGCGATCAGTTTCGCCGATCTGCAGTCGCAGCGCGCCTATGTGCCGTGGCGTGCCTACTGCCAGTCGAAGCTGGCGATGCTGATGTTTGCGCTCGAGCTGCAGCGTCGCAGCGCGCGCAATGGCTGGGGGATCATGAGCAATGCCGCGCATCCCGGCTATGCGCGCACCGAACTGATCCCGAACGGACCCGGCACCGACAGCCTGTCGTGGCGGCTCGGCAGATATCTGCAGCCCTTGATGAGCCATTCGGCGGCCGCGGGCGCGCTGCCGACGCTGTTCGCGGCGACCTCGCCGGCGGCCGAGCCCGGCGGCTATTACGGGCCCGACTGGTTCTATGAATTGAAGGGACCGCCGGTGCCAGCGCGGATCATGCCGCACGCCAGGGACACCGTGGTGGCGGAGCAGCTCTGGGATGTCTCAGCAATGCTGACCGGTGTATCGTTCGATCAGGTCGCCACCGCCGCCTGAGCGTGATCGGGCGGCAACGCGGCATCGAGGGGCAATCGAGATGAAAATCATCCTGTTCGGCGCGACCGGCATGGTCGGGCAGGGCGTGCTGCGCGAGTGCCTGCTTGATGGCGGCGTCGAGCGGGTGCTCGCGGTCGGGCGCAGCCCGACCGGGCAGCGCGATGCCAAGCTCGTCGAGTTGACCTGCGACAATTTCACCGATTACAGCGCGATCGAGCCGCAGCTTGCGGGCTATGACGCCTGCTTCTTCTGCCTCGGCGTCTCCTCGATCGGCATGGACGAGGCGCGCTACCGCCACCTCACCTACGACATCACGCTGGCTGCGGCGACGACGCTGGCGCGGCTCAATTCCGGCATGGTGTTCACCTATGTCACCGGACGCGGCACCGATTCCACCGAGCAGGGCTCGCTGATGTGGGCGCGGGTCAAAGGCAAGACCGAGAACGACCTGCTGAAACTACCGTTCAAGGCCGCCTACATGTTCCGCCCCGCCGGCATCCAGCCGCTGCACGGCGTGCGCTCCAAGACGCCCTGGGTGCAGGCGATCTATCTCGCGACCTCGCCGCTGCTGTCGGCTCTGGTCCGGCTCGCCCCCGCCTACATGACGACGTCGGAACAGCTCGGCCGCGCCATGCTCAAGGTCGCCCGCGACGGCTACCCCTGGCCGGTGCTTGAGAGTGAGGACATCAACAGCCTCTGAGGCGTGCCGAAGGCCCGGGTTCCCTTGAGCGGGATTCCTTGGGCCACGTGGGTACCCTCGGGGTCTCAAGGCGTTATAACTACCGCATGTCCCCACCTGCTCCCCTGAAACTGATCGCCCTCGATGCCGATGACCTCGCGGTGATCTCCGCCCATGTGCAGGACGCCCGCGTCCTGCCCGCCGACATCGTCTGGCGCCAGGACGAGAAACGCCTGGTGGTCGGCCTGAACCGGCTCGACTGGGAGCAGACCCTGTCCGGCGGCGCCTGCTCGCGCCGGCTGATCGCCGCGCTCAGGTTCGACCGGGTGCTGGCATGCAAGTCGCGCAATATCGACCTGGAGGCCCCGGAGGCTAGCCTGGAACTGCTCGGGATCGAATTCCATGCCTCCGACCCGCCGGGCGGCAGCGCGCTCCTGATGTTCGGGCAAGGCGCGGCGCTGCGGCTCGATGTCGAGTGCCTGGAGTGCGAATTGACCGATCTCGGCACGGATGATCTCGGGGTGGCGGCGGGGTAAATATGCCGTCGTCCCGGCGAAGGCCGGGACCCATAACCACAAATGCCATTTGTTATGGGACGCTGGGGGTCCCACCCTGCTCCAGCAGCAGGCTTCTGGGGTAATGGGTCCCGGCCTTCGCCGGGACGACGGACGACGGTGGGATTGCGTGTCTGCCAAGGGTTGACGGCCATTATCCGCCGCGCCATTGAGCAGGGACCCAGAGTCCTCTTCAGAAAGCCGCCATGCCCGTTCGCCTGGACCGACAGAGCGCCGATTTCGACCAGCGTTTCCGCGACTTCCTGGCGGCGAAGCGCGAGGTGTCGGCTGACGTCGAGCGCGCCACCCGCGCCATCGTCGACGACGTGGCGGCCCGCGGCGATACGGCGCTGCTCGAGGCGACCAAAAAATTCGACCGGCTCGACATCGACGCTGCCGGCCTGCGCATCACCGCCGCTGAAATCGACGCCGCGGTCGCCGCGTGCGACCCCACGACGGTCGAGGCGCTGAAATTCGCGCGCGACCGGATCGAGACCTTCCATCGCCGTCAGCTGCCGAAGGACGAGCGCTTTACCGATGCCGCGGGCGTCGAGCTCGGCTGGCGCTGGAGCGCGGTTGATGCGGTCGGGCTCTACGTGCCTGGCGGCACCGCCGCCTATCCGTCCTCGGTGCTGATGAACGCGGTGCCGGCCAAGGTCGCCGGCGTGCCGCGGGTGGTGATGGTGGTGCCGGCGCCGGACGGCAAGCTCAACCCGCTGGTGCTGGCGGCAGCAGGTCTCGGCGGCGTCTCGGAGATCTACCGCGTCGGCGGCGCCCAGGCGGTGGCCGCGCTCGCCTATGGCACCGCGACGATCGCGCCGGTCGCCAAGATCGTCGGCCCCGGCAACGCCTATGTCGCCGCCGCCAAGCGGCTGGTGTTCGGCAAGGTCGGCATCGACATGATCGCCGGGCCCTCCGAGGTGCTTGTGATCGCCGACGCGACCTCCAACGCCGACTGGATCGCGGCCGATCTGCTGGCGCAGGCCGAGCATGATGTCAGCGCGCAGTCGATCCTGATCACCGACAGTGCCCGGCTCGCCGCCGATGTCGAGCGCGCGGTCGAGGCACAGTTGGCGACGCTGCCGCGTGCGGCGATCGCGCGCGCCTCGTGGGACGATTTCGGTGCGATCATCATGGTCGCAGAGCTCGACGACGCGGTGGAACTCGCCAACGCGATCGCGGCCGAGCATCTGGAGATCATGACCGCGGATGCCGAGGGCCTGTCGAAGCAGGTTCGCAACGCCGGGGCGATCTTCCTCGGGGCCCATACGCCGGAGGCGATCGGCGATTATGTCGGCGGCTCCAACCACGTGCTGCCGACCGCGCGCTCGGCGCGGTTCTCCTCCGGCCTCGGGGTGCTTGACTTCATGAAGCGAACCTCGATCCTGCGGTGCGGGCCGGATCAGCTTCGTGCGCTCGGGCCCGCCGCGATGACGCTCGGCCAGGCCGAGGGTCTTGATGCCCATTCACGTTCCGTCGGATTGCGCCTCAACCTCTCATGAACAAGCCACCAGACGACGAGGATTCCAACAATCGCATCGTCGCGGTGACGCTCGACGAGGAATCGATCGGCCGTTCCGGGCCCGACATCGAGCATGAGCGCGCGATCGCGATCTACGACCTGGTCGAGCAGAATCTGTTTGCACCGGAAGGCGGCGCCGGGCCGGGGCCCTACACCCTGCACATCGCGATCACCGGCAACCGGCTGATGTTCGACATCCGCAAGGAGGACGGCGCGCCGGTGGTCGCGCATCTCTTGTCGCTGACGCCGTTCCGCCGCGTCGTGAAGGACTACTTCATGATCTGCGACAGCTATTATCAGGCAATCCGGACCGCTACGCCGGACAAGATCGAGGCGATCGACATGGGCCGCCGCGGCATCCATGACGAAGGCTCGCGCACGCTGCAGGAGCGGCTCAAGGGCAAGGTGCGCGTCGATTTCGAGACCGCGCGGCGGCTGTTCACACTGATCACTGTGCTGCACTGGAAGGGTGAAGGCGCATGATCCCGAAAAGTGGGTACCGGTTTTCGGATCAGATCATGCGCAAAAACATGAGGCGCATGATGTCGGTGTCGGCCCCTCGACCGAAAGCCTGATCGCATGGCAGCGCCGCGCGCGCGCAACCCGCAGGCCGTGCTGTTCGCATGCGGCCTCAACAGCGTGCGCTCGCCGATGGCCGAAAGCCTGCTGCAGCAGATGTTTCCGCAAGGCCTCTATGTCCGCTCGGCCGGCGTGCGCAAGGGCGAGCTCGATCCGTTCGCGATCGCCGTGATGGCGGAGCTCGGCCAGGACATCTCCACCCACAAGCCGCAAACCTTCGAGGAGCTCGAGGACTGGGAAGGCCTGAACTTCGACCTGATCATCACGCTGGCGCCGGAGGCCCACCACAGGGCGCTCGACCTCACCCGCACGCTCGCCGCCGATGTCGAGTACTGGCCGACGGTGGACCCGACCGGCACCGAGGGGACGCGCGAGCAGAAGCTCGCCGCCTATCGCGAGGTCTGCGATGGCCTGTTGCTGCGCATCCGCCGCCGTTTTGCCAAGGCCGGCGCCGCGAACGAATGATTGCCCGATAGTCGCGAGCCGCCCCGCACACCCGGTTCGCCTCTCCCCTTGTGGGAGAGGCCGGATTGCATCGACAGATGCAATCCGGGTGAGGGGTTTCGGTCTCTCGTGGGACTTCCGCTCGCCGACAGACCTGAACCCCTCACCCGGAATTCAAGCTGTCGCTTGAATTCCGACCTCTCCCACAAGGGGAGAGGTGAAGAGTCCTGCGTGGTTCCGATTCGCAGAATGCCCCTTGTCGCCAGACTGACAAACAGCTGTGCTTATGGGGCCTTGTCGCCCACGGGGAAGCGCGATTCGCAGGCCGGTTCCAAGGTTGTGCATCCATGCCCCATCCGATAGGTTCCGCCCGCGTCCGTCCCCCCGATTCAGCCCCAAAACCCGCATGCTAGGCCGTCCCAAATTCGTTCTTGCTTCCGGTTCGCCGCGGCGGCTGGCCCTGCTCAACCAGGCCGGTATCGAGCCCGATGCGTTGCGTCCGGCCGATGTCGACGAGACCCCGCGGCGGGGCGAGCTGCCGCGCGCCTGCGCCAATCGGCTGGCGCGTGCGAAAGCGGACGCGGCGCTGAAATCGGTGCAGCTCGACGACGATCTGCGCGGCTCCTTCATCATTGCCGCCGATACCGTGGTCGCGGTTGGCCGCCGCATCTTGCCGAAGGCCAATCTGGTCGACGAGGCCGCGCAGTGCCTGCGGCTGTTGTCGGGCCGCAACCACCGCGTCTACACCGCGATCTGCGTGGTGACGCCGCGCGAGGCGTTCCGCCAGCGCCTGGTCGAGACGCGCGTGCGCTTCAAGCGGCTCAGCGACGACGATATCCAGGCCTATATCGGCTCCGGCGAATGGCGCGGCAAGGCCGGCGGCTATGCCGTGCAGGGCATCGCCGGCTCCTTCGTGGTCAAGCTGGTCGGCTCCTACAGCAATGTGGTCGGCCTGCCGCTCTACGAGACCGTGACCCTGCTCGGCGGCGAGGGCTTTCCGATCCGCCACGGCTGGCTCAACGCCGTCGCGGTGTGAGATCTGACGAGTCTCTCTTCCGGCGCCGCATTAGCACTGCACCTCTCCCCCTGTGGGAGAGGTCAAATCGCATCGCGAGATGCGATTTGGGTGAGGGGTCTGTCTCCGCGGATCGAAACCCCTCATCCGGCGCTGCGCGCCACCTTCTCCCACAAGGGGAAAGGAAGAGGAACCCGGCGCTCGCGGCGGCTTTGCAACTCCAGTTGATGTAGTCTGTCCCAGCCATGACCGATCAAGCCCGAACACCCCCGGCCACCGCGCGCGCCTGCCCGATCTGCAGCAAGCCCGCCCAGCAGGCTTTTCTCCCGTTCTGTTCCCCGCGCTGCCGCGACGTCGACCTCAACCGCTGGCTGACCGGCCGCTATGTCGTCCCCGGCCGCGAGGACGACGTAGAGGACCCGGAATAGCCAAGATTTCCCAACAAGTTGGGGAAACAACGCCGGGCGGGCCTGCCACGCCGAAGCCTTTGGCAAAGGCGGGTGGACACGGCGCCCCGACCTCTCTATAAACCGCCCGCTCGCTGCGGCCTTTCGGCCCCGCGAGTATGCCCAGGTAGCTCAGTTGGTAGAGCATGCGACTGAAAATCGCAGTGTCGGTGGTTCGATCCCGCCCCTGGGCACCATTCCCTTCAGCGCCACATTTGATCAGCTGATGCGCGCGGTTTGCCGCGACCGCAGGTAACCGCCGAGGGCGCCGAGTGCGGGGCTTAGAGGCAGGTAGAGCAAATGCAGCCAAAGGTGGCCGGTGCCGTTGACCAGCGCATAGATGCCGAAGCCGACGCAGAGGATCGACGAGAGCGCTTCATCGTGCTTTGCAATACGCGCGGAAACGTAGCCGCCAAGGATCGAACAAAGTCCACCAAGTATGCTCGACGCTGCAAGAAAGCCATTGCTTGTCTTGAGGGCCTCTACGGCAGACGCGGCGCCTTGATCGGTCGGTGACCCCGTCTTTGCAGAGGCCAGTAGGTAGATCACGACAGGTAGCATCACAACATTCGAGGCGACGATGTCGACGACGTTGCCGATTGCAACGCCC
This sequence comes from Bradyrhizobium sp. 6(2017), assembly GCF_011058295.2. Taxonomy (NCBI): domain Bacteria; kingdom Pseudomonadati; phylum Pseudomonadota; class Alphaproteobacteria; order Hyphomicrobiales; family Nitrobacteraceae; genus Bradyrhizobium; species Bradyrhizobium sp. 6(2017). The sequence goes on from NZ_CP049289.2 coordinate 1,202,717, forward strand.
TTGAAAGATATCCGCGTCATGTATGTTCTTCGAACAACCTCTGCTTGGATGATCGGATGTTGTGTCTAAATCCGTGTGCGTTGCCATTCCCTTAATCTGTTGGTCGCCGGTGTGGGGTAGTCGCCCTACCCCCTCACAGTAGCGCCGCCTCACCCCCCACTCCGCTTCCAGTAGCCCGTGCCGAGCTTGCCGGTGATCACGGCGGTGGTGTCGTGGATCTCGTAGGAGCCGCCGTCGCTGTAATTCTTCAGCCCCCGCAGCGCGTGCAGCGTCCAGCGGCCGTTGGCGAAGCTGACGGTGCCTTCATGCGGGCGCGCGGAGCGGGCGGGCTCGGCGTGGAATTTGTAAGCACCGTCGGCCATGATCTGCCAGATCCAGCGCGACTGGCCGCGGCCGCTTGCCACCATGATCTCCCAGGTGCCGACCAGCGCCGGATCGATCGCGCCGGCTGCCGTCGCGGGCGCCGTTGATAATGCCGCGGCGGCCGGCGCCGCGTTCGCCTGTTTCGCTGCCGCGCTCTCGGCCGGTGGCGCGCCCGCCAGATAGATCGCCTTGCGCGACAGCGAGCCGTAGACGAAGGGCTGCTGCTCGTTGCGCGTCGCCTCCATCACGTCGTCGCGGACGTTGCGGAACATGAAGGTGACCTCGACGCCCGGCGCCTCGATGTTGCGCAGCAGCGCCGCAGCGAACGGGCTGTTGCGTCCGTCGCCGTCGAGCGCGGTGGTGCCGTCGCGCGCGGCATAGGCGACCAGCACGTTGCCGACCGGCTCGATGCGGCCGAGCCCGCTGCCCGCTGTGGCGCGCGTCGCGAGCGAGCGGCTCATCTTCGCCGCGAACGGATTGTTGCGGCAGGCGTCGAGGATGACGAGGCCGAGGCTTGTGGTGTTTGCGACCTGCAGCATCACGCTCTGCAGGCTGATCGCTTCATTGGCGGCGTCGGTATCGCGCTTCAGCTCGGCATCGACAGGGATCAGCCAGTTGTCGCCGTTGATCTCCATGCCGTGGCCGGCGAAGTACACCGCCGCCATGTCGGCGCCGGCAGCCGCGCGACCGAGCGCGATCAGGCCGCGCCGCATCTCGTCGAAGCGGCCATTGGTGATCAGGGTGACAGCGAAGCCGAGGCGCTTCAACGCCGCCGCGACATCGCCGGCGTCACTTGGCGGATTGGACAGCGCCGGCACGCTTGTATAGGCGCCGTTGCCGATCACCAGCGCCACCCGCTTGCCGTCGGCCCGAGCCGGCGCTGACGCGAGGCCCGCCAGCACGGCGGTGACGGCCAGTCCCGAAACAAACGCGCGGCGGTTCATGCTGGACCCGATCGGAGGTGACGGGTCCATGGTAACGCAGGGCGTGCGAGCCAGCCACGGAAATGGCTGTGCGATCAGGCCGCCTGCTTCGGCGTCCAGACGCCGGCCGGCACCGGCTCGGCGGGTAGCAGATTGGCGCCGGCGGCGCCCGCGATCGACCGCGTGATCTCGTGGATCTCCTGCACCGACCGCTGCATCGAGAAGCGCGGATAGAGCTCGCGCATGGTGGTGGCGGTCGCCGCCTGCGCCGCGGCAGGATCTGCCAGCACCGCCTCGACGGCGGCGGCGACGCTTGCCGTGTCCTGGCCGAAGGTGAAGCCGGCGAGATGCGGCATCTCCGCGGCCGAGAAGCGGTTGGCATCGAACACCGGGACGGTGCCGGCACCGAGCGCGAAGAACACCCGGTCATGCACCGACAGGTCGATATTGGGATTGAGCGAGACCGCGGCGAGATAGCTGCCGAGGCCTTCGCGCATCGCATCGAAGGTCATCGCGCCGAGCACGCGGGCCGGACGTCCGGCGACGTCGAGATCGCTCCAGCCGCCGCCGATGAAATCGACCGGATAGTCGGCAAGCACGGCGCCCACCTCGCGGGTGCGCACCCCTCTCGTGTAATTGTCGAGCCGGGTCAGGATCACGTTGAACAGGTCGCCGCCCGGCTTCAGATAGACGAGGTGCTGCTCGGCCACGTCGACGATGATTTTCGGAAACGCGCCGCAGGTCTTGCCGCGCGCCGCGGCGATCGCATCGAACAGCAGGCCGAACAGTTTTGGCGGCATCGTCTTGCGCCAGCCGCGTTCGAGCGCCAGCGGATTCCAGCCCGACTTGGCGAAGATCAGCCGGCCGTTGCGCTGCTCGGGCGGCAGGCCGCCGAAGAAGCCGGGATCGGGGATGCCCATATGGGTCGCGAACACAGCGCCATTGGCGCCCAGATGATCGCGGTTGAAGGCGGCGTGGTCCGGAAATACGTAGCCGTGCGCGGTATAACGGCTCTCGAGCCCGTGCCGCTTGGCAAAATAGCAGGGGTGGTCGCAGAACCAGGTGAAGACCGGGATCTGCGCGACGTCCCAGAACAGCTTGCCGTCCTTGGTGTGGATGTCGAGCCCGATGCCGGAGAAGCCGAGCGCCATCGTCTCCGTCCGCCGCGGCAGCAGGGCGTTGAGCCGGGCCGAGAAATCCGGCGCCAGCAGGTCGAGCATCATGACCTCGTGCCCGAGCCGGTCGAGCTCGGCCGCGGCCATCGCGAGGATGCCGCGCAGTGAATCATAGGTCGTGTTGCTGGAATAGAGAACGCAGATCACGGACATGAGGCCCCCGCGTATGATGTTGTTGCTGCGCCCGGACCTGTCGATCGCCTCGCCTGCTCCTCGTTGAACGGCCGAGCCGTCCGTTCCGGGCTCGGAATTATCCTGGCGCCGCGATTTATTTCGCCGGAATGGCCGTGCCGCAGCGTTGAAGCTCCGTCGGGGCGCCTTTGCGGTTCGACGGGCAGGGCCGGGGATCACATGCAGCTTGATGGCTTCGATGTCGTCGTGGTGGGCGCGGGCTTCTTCGGCGCCGTGATCGCCGAGCAGGTGGCGAACAGGCTCGGCCGCTCCGTCTGCGTGCTCGACCGCCGTCCGCATATCGGCGGCAATGCCTATTCGGAGCTCGATCCGGACAGCGGCATCGAGGTGCACCGCTACGGCACCCATATCTTCCACACCAATTCGGAGGCCGTTTGGCGCTATCTGCAGCGCTTCACCGAGTTCACCGACTATCGCCACCGCGTCTTCACGGTGGCGAACGGCCGCGTCTATTCGATGCCGATCAACCTTGCGACCGTTTGCGCCGCGTTCGGCCGGATCATGACGCCCGGCGAGGCGCGCGCCGCGATCACGGCGGAGGCTGCAGCGCACGGCGCCTCCGGGATCGGTAATCTCGAGGACAAGGCGATCGCCTCGGTCGGCCGCACGCTCTACGACCTCCTGATCCGCGGCTATACGCAGAAGCAGTGGCAGACCGATCCGCGCGAGCTCTCGGCCGACATCATCGGCCGGCTACCGGTCCGCTTCACCTTCGATGACCGCTACTTTGCCGACCGTTATGAGGGCATGCCGGTGGACGGCTACACCGCAATCTTCCGCAGGATGCTCGATCATCCCAAGGTCGCGGTCCGGCTCGGTGTCGACTATTTCGACGTCGCCGACCGCATCAACCCACGGCAGCTCGTGATCTATACCGGCCCGATCGACCGCTTCTTCGGCTATGCCTGCGGCCATCTCGGCTGGCGCACCGTCGACTTCGCGCACGAGGTCCACGACGTCGCCGATTTCCAGGGCGCTGCCGTCATCAACTATGCCGACGCCGAGGTGCCGTTCACCCGCATCCACGAGTTCAGGCATCTGCATCCGGAGCGCGCGCATGCGCAAGCCAGGACGACGATCTACCGCGAATATTCCCGCTTCGCCGGCCGCGACGACGAGCCTTATTACCCGATCAACACCGCGGCCGATCGAGCGATGCTCGCCTCCTACCACGCCATGACGGCGTCGCATCCGAATGTCATCTTCGGCGGCCGGCTCGGCTCCTACAAATATCTCGACATGCACCAGGCGATCGGCGCCGCGCTGAAGACGTTCGAGCACGAGGTCGAGCCGCGCCTCGGCAGCGAAGGCATGCAACTCGGCGACGCGGCCGCGCGTCGCCACGCCTTGTCGCCCTTGCCGGCGTAATCTAAGCCCTCTGGGTGCGGGCAGCGAACGTCATAACAATCGCCCGCAGTCCCCGGTGAGGAAACAATGAGAAAAACCGCTATCGCCGCGGCTGTCGCCGCCACTGGTCTTGCTTTCAACATCGCTCACGCCGCGCCGCTGCCCGAGATAAAGCCCGACCAGGCCGGGTTCTCGAAAGCGGGGCTGGCACGGCTCGACGATTTCTTCGCGCGCGAGATCGCGGCCAAGCGGGTGCCCGGCGCCGTGGTGGCGATCGCGCGCGACGGCAAGCTCGTGCACTACAAGGCCTATGGTCAGCTTGATCCGGTCAAGGGCACGCCGATGCCGATCGATGCGGTGTTCGCGCTGGCATCGATGACCAAGCCGATGGCGGCGGTCGCCGGCCTGACGCTGATGGAGCAGGGCCGGCTGCCGCTGCAGGCGAAGGTCGCCGAGTACTATCCGGCATTTGCCGACATGAAGGTCGGTGTGCCCCAGGAGGACGGCTCGCTGAAGATGGAGCCGCAGGCCCGGCCGATCCTCATCCATGATCTCTATCGCCATACCTCGGGCCTGATGTATGGCGGCCGCCCCGACAGTTCGAGCGCGCTGGCGCGGCTCTATCCCGAAGGTACGGCGCCGGCGGTCGAGGGCGGCACGGCGGCCTTTATCGATCGCATCACTAAGCTGCCTCTGGTGCATCAGCCCGGCACCGAGTTCGAATACGGCTTCTCGATCGACGTGCTCGGCGCCGTGGTCGAGAAGGTCTCGGGCGAGCGGCTCGGCGATTATCTCAAGGCCAATGTGTGGACACCGCTCGGCATGAAGGATGTGACGTTCCACCTGACCGACGCCCAGCGTGCGCGGCTGGCGCGGCCGTTTGCCAACGACCCGCTGACCGGCAAGCCGCAATCGATCAGGGTGCTCGACGCGCCGATCAAGTTCGACTGCGGCGGCGCCTGCTCGTTCGCCACCGTCGGCGACTATCTCCGCTTCGGACAGATGCTGCTCAACGGCGGCGAGCTCGACGGCCAGCGCATCCTCAGCCCCAGGACGGTGCATCACATGACGTCGAACCATCTCGGGCCCGAGATCAAGAACAACGTCGCCGCTGTGGAGCCGCATCGCGGCGGCTTCGGCTTCGGGCTGTCGGTCGCGGTGCGGACCAGCGAGGGCCTGTCGTCGGTGCCGGGCAATCCCGGCGAGTTTACCTGGAACGGCGCCAACGGCACGCAGTTCTTCTGCGATCCGAAGGAGCACCTCGTCGTGGTGGTGGGAACCGCAGCGCCCGGTGAGCTGCGCAAATATTATCGCGAGAACGTGCAGGACATCGTCTACGGCGCGATGGTGAAGTAAGAACCGTCACCGCAGTGTGAGATCTCTTTCAGCAGGCATCAAGGCCCATCGCTCTGACTGAGCGATGGGCCTTGATTGGCAGTTCTGATTGAATCCCAGGCGGTTTTTTGGTTTGACGTGTTTTCTTCACGCGAACCGCGCACCTCTGCGCTCGAAACCGCCGTAGGAAGGCTCTCTCGCTTTGCCGGGACGCCGGTGTCATTCCGTCGTTTGATCGGAACGGGCGACCTCAAGCGAAAAGCCCAGCCGCGAGGGCCGGGCTGATCGGTAACATATTTCAAGTCGTGCAATGTGTGGAATAGATCGGCGATGGCTCTCCCTGTCTGTCCAAAAAGGAACATGGAACCGACTATTTGGGTACACCGCTCGTACCCAACTGCGCGGGAGAGGAATCGCGACAGCGACCGCGCAGTTCAGGAGCATCGCGGCACAAACAACCGGTACACCAGGTCATCCCCGAAGGTCCGCCCGCGCCCGAATGAGCAATTTGGTACAGACACCGATCAATCGACGTGTCTTGGTCTCACGAACTGTCCCAAACCTCTAGGTCAGGATGAAGATCATGGAAATCTCCAAGGAAACAAAAGCTGCCATGCGGCCCGCGCTATGGGGCGCTGCAGGCGGAGCAATTGCTCTGGCGATCGTGGGGTTCAGCTGGGGTGGCTGGGTGACGGGCGGGTCGGCGGAGACCCTCGCGAGCAACCGTGCTGCGACGGCCGTGGTCGCAGCTCTCACACCCATCTGCGTTGACAGGTTCCGACAAGCTGCCGATGCCTCGGCGAACCTGGCCGAAATGAAGAAGGCGACTTATTCATTCGACCAGAGCAGGTTTGTCGAAAAAGGCGGTTGGGCCACGATGCCGGGAAGCACTGAGCCAAATTCGGCAGTCGCAAGGGCCTGTGCCGAATCGCTCGGCAGCGGCAAGGCCGCGGAGCGCCGCGGCTAATCAGGCAACCCGCGACAGGGTGAAATCCGCGCAAAGACGCGCAACTTCTCGACATGCCCGCATCTCGCGCAGTGGCTCTTGCAACGGTGGTCAAGCGCGTCGTTTTGACGCCAATTTCCCGCTGCGCGCGCCTTTCAACGGATGAACATCCCGCAGAATCTTGGTAGCATGACAGCATGCTAACGCCCGGCGAACGAGAGTGCCGTTTTGGTTAAGCCCGCGAAGGACTTGTTTGATCCCAAAACCTTCCTGGCCAAGGTTGGGGCCGGAAAATCGATTTCTAGCTTTGGCAAAGGCCAGAACGTGTTCGCGCAGGGAGATGTCGCGGATGCGGTATTCTACATTCAAGAAGGAAAGGTCAAACTCACAGTCGTTTCTGACCAAGGTAAGGAAGCCGTGGTCGGGATCCTGGAGCCGGGACAATTCTTTGGTGAGGGCTGCCTCAACGGTCATCCATTGCGGATTGCCACGACCACGGCAATGGAGGACTGCGTCATCACGCGAATATCGAAGACGGCGATGATTTCAACGCTCGAAGCCAAGCCGATGTTCTCTCAGTTGTTCATGACCTATCTGCTCGCGCGCAATAGCCGAATGGAAGAAGACCTGATCGACCAACTTTTCAATTCCAGCGAGAAGCGCTTGGCGCGCCTGCTGCTCCTGCTGGCAAATTTCGGCAAGGAAACCAGCGCGCAGCCCATTGACGTCGAAATCCGCCAGGAAACGCTGGCCGAAATGATCGGTGCGACCCGTTCAAGGGTTAGCTTCTTCATGAACAAGTTCCGCAAGCTCGGCTTCATCAGCTACAACGGAAAGATCGAAGTTCACAGCTCGCTTCTGAACGCTGTTCTGCGCGACAAGCCTGAGATAGACCGGAAAGACTGACCGCCGCGCGGCCTTGAGCCGCGCCTGCAGCACGCAGTTCTTCCGCGCTGGAGGCGGAGACGCCCGTGCATGTCCAGGCGGCCGAGTGAGGAACAGCAAAAAGGCCCATCGCTCAGGTCGAGCGATGGGCCTTCAATTTTGCGTGGACTACCACTGCCGGTAGACGCCGGTCAGCGTGCCGTTGTTGTTCCCTTCAGGACCAACGTCGCCCTGAGTCGAACTCGGCGCCGGATGGTTGCTGCCGTTCATCGCGCCGTACCGGCCCGGTTGCGCCGGTTGGTACATCACATGCGGTTGAACGGTCTCGTAGCGCGGACCGCCGTAGTATCTCGCATCGGGGTTCCCATACGGATAATGGCCCTGCGCGAACGCACCTGCTGTCGTTGCAATCAGGGACGCCACGGCCAGGGTCAGTATCTTGGTCTTCCGTTGCATTCATACACTCCATGCTGGTGTCCCGACCAACGACCGGCATGGAGCAGCGTTCCTGATCTGCCATGCACCCCATGAAGGTGAAGCTGCACGAGGGTGGGATCAGGTTTTGGTGAGGGGGCTTGGACCCTGAAGGACCGGTACGCACGTCTCTGCTTAGCAGTATGCATCCCGCGCTGGTCCGCTATGCCCTTCCGGCTATAACGGTCCGCAGACGAGCCGCGGACGCGCGGCTCCGAAAGAATCGGGCGTTTTCGTAAAAGGAAGCCCGCCGACCGGGCGGGCAAGGTCTCAGGGAGGAAAACGCTCTGACAAGGGAGCGTGCAGCGAGATTGCTCGATTCGAGGGCGGCTGCGAAGATCGTACAACTACTGTCATCAGGGCAGGCATTATGCCAATGCTCTTGCCGGTCGCGGCCGGCCGGTAGGGCACACTAACAAGGCGCAAGTACAGGGGAAGTTCATGAGCACGTCTGGAGTTTTTGCCCGCGTCGTCGCGGCGATCGGTGCGGGCGCCGTGGCGTGGCGGCGGATGCAGGGCGCCGAGCCCGCGCCCGCCTGGGGCAGCGCGCCGCAGATTCCGACGGCAAAGTCGCAGGGCGCGATCCCGACGCTGAAGATGCCGACGGCACGTGGCTGGGACAAGGGCCAGCTCCCGACCGCTGCGCCCGGGCTCAAGGTTAACGCCTTTGCAGCCGGGCTCGATCATCCGCGCTGGATCAACGTGCTGCCCAATGGCGATGTGCTGATCGCCGAGGCGACGCAGATCGCCGGCACGCCGCGCAGCGTGTTCCACTATGCGATGCAGGCGACGATGCGCCGCGCCGCCGCGCTCGGCGTCAGCGCCAACCGCATCACGGTGCTGCGCGACCGTGACGGCGATGGTGTCGCCGAAAGCAGCAGTGCCTTCATGGAGGGATTGCGCCAGCCGTTCGGCATGGCGCTGGTCGGCGACACCTTCTATGTCGGCAACACCGACGGCGTGGTTGCCTTTCCCTACACCGCGGGCGCGGACCGCATCACGGCAGAGGGACGCAAGCTCGTCACCTTCAAGCCCGACGGACACTGGACGCGCAGCCTGCTGCCGAGCGCCGACGGCAAGAGACTCTATGCCGGCGTCGGCTCGCTCAGCAACATCGCCGAGAACGGCATGGAGGTCGAGCAAGGCCGTGCCGCGATCTACGAGCTCGATCTCGTCGCCGGCACCAGCCGGATATTCGCCGGCGGCCTGCGCAATCCGGTCGGGATCGCGTGGGAGCCGACGACGAATGTGCTGTGGACCGTCGTCAACGAACGCGACGGCATCGGCGACGAGACGCCGCCGGACTATCTGACCTCGGTGCGCGACGGCGGCTTCTACGGCTGGCCCTATTGCTACTGGGGACAGACGGTGGACGATCGCGTGCCGCAGGATCCGGCGCTGGTCGCCAAGGCGATCCAGCCGGACTATGCGCTCGGCGGCCACACCGCCTCGCTCGGCCTGTGCTGGATGCCCGCGGGCACGCTGCCCGGCTTCCCCGACGGCATGGTGATCGGCCAGCACGGCTCGTGGAATCGCTCGACGCTGTCAGGCTACAAGGTGGTGTTCGTGCCGTTCACCAACGGCCGTCCCTCGGGGCCCGCGCGCGACATCCTGTCGGGTTTCCTCGCGCCCGACGAGAAGGTGTCGTACGGCCGCCCGGTCGGCGTCGCGCTCGGTCCCGACGGCTCGCTGCTGGTGGCCGACGATGTCGGCAACGTGATCTGGCGCGTCACCGGGGCGTAAGCGCGCGCGTGTTAGTGCTTCGGCGGTATGTATCCGTCCGTCAGCGTTTGCATGAACGCGACTAGGGCATCTTCCTCCTGGTCGGTCAGGCCGAGATTGCCGGTCTTGCTCGTGTTCATGTTCTCGGTGGTTTCCGGCGCGGGCCAGCAGCCGGTGCCTTCACGCGGGTCGTCCGCTGCGCAGCGCGGCAGCACGTCGCGCGTGTTGTAGAAGTGGACGATCTGTTTCAGGCTCTTGAAGTAGCCATTATGAGCGTACGCCTTGACGAAGTCCGGCGACGGCCGCTTGTCGACATTGCGCAGCGTGGGCACCCGAAACCGGCCGCGGGTCTGCGGCGCCAGCGGCTTCCAGCGCGCATCGACCGCCGAAGGCTGGCTCAGCGGATGGCCGCCGGCGAGGAAAGCGCCGACCCCGCCGTCGACGAAGGCGGAGCCGTTCTTGTTGGCGACATAGCCGCGATCATCGGGCGTGTTTTCCGCGTAATAGGGCAGCAGCGGGTTCGCCGGCGTCCCGATATTGCTTGCGGTGAAGTCCGTGAACAGCGGATCTTCTCCGGGGCCGCCGTCGCGATGGCATTCGTTGCAGCGTCCCTTGCCGCGGAAGACGTCGTATCCCTGCTGCTCCAGCGCCGTGAACGTGACCTTTCCAGCCTGCACGGCGTCATATTTCGAGGAGAACGCCGTGACCTCGTGCGAGGCTTCATAGCCCGCGATCGATTGCGCCATCTGGTCGAAGGTGGTGGCGGCGCGGCCGCGATCCACTTTGCTGAGATGCACGGGTAACGGATCGTTGGCGGGCGGCGGGCCCGGGGTATTGCAGACGCTTTCCACGTCGGCGGGCCAGCCGATTGCAAATGCCTGTGCGCCCCACACGGTTTCGAACAAGCCGCGATAGGGTCGTTGCGAGGCGCGATACACCACGCAGGCGATGTCGGGCAGGCCCATCTCGACCGGATTGGTCGGCGGGCCTTCGGCCTGCTCGGCGGCAGGATTGCCGAGGCGCCGTCCGGTTGCGCGCATGTCCCAGAAATTGCCGCCGACCAGGTCGCCCTGGCCTTCGTTGTAGTGCAGGACCGGCGCCAGCGGCGCGTAGGTGTGGGTCTGCGGCTTGCGTTCGCTGAAGCGGGTCCGCACCGAGCCGGGATAGGAGCCGGTGGTGCGGTTGATTTCCGAGATCGGTCCGGTGAACCCGGTGTCCGGCATGTGGCAGAAGGCGCAGGCTTCGTTGCGGTTCACCGACAGTTGCTTGTCGAACAGCATCAGCTTGCCGAGCAGTTCGATCTGCTGAACCTGATTGTCGGGAGCGGCCGCGAGGCGCGTCAACGTATCGCCTTCGATCCGGTCGATCTCGGCTTCCAGGCGCGCGATCTCGGCCAGCGTGGCCGGTGACATCGGGCCTGAGCCGTCTCGCGCAAGCAGCATCGGAATCGCCGTGCACGTCGCTGCGACTGCAACGGCGATCCCGGCCAGAATCCGACAGCTCATCTCGTACCCCCAGAAGTTCCCGATGCGGCCTTCGCGCGTTGTCGGAGCAGGGCCGGCAGCGTGCAAGTCACGTCTCCGGCACTCGATTGGCTATTCGTAGCGCGACCGGGTCAGGACGTATCTGCCGTGCACCTTCGCGAAGGTCTGCCGGAGTTGCCTGGCGGCCTTGGTGAAGCCGGTGCGAAGGTGCCCTCAGCGTCGCTTGGCGATCGACTGCATGAAATTGCGGTCGGCGTCCGGCAGCGCGTCGGTCCAGGCCGGCTCGTCGCCGGGTTCGGGCAGCACATGGCCGAACTCGATCATCTGCCGCGGCTGCAATTCGTTGAGATAGATCCAGACCGCGCGCTTGCTGTCGACATCGGCGGCCTGCGCGATGGCATCGGCCATCAGCCTGATCATCCGCGTCTTGTCGACCGCGGCGCGGCCGGAGCGGATGCGGCCGTAGACGAAGACGTGATCATGGGCGACCGGGACGCCGCCCATGAACCAGTTGCCCGCGGCGACCTCGCTGAAGATCACCTGCGCAAAATAGCTCGGCGCGCCCGTCACCTCGGCATGGATCCGGGTGATCTCGCCCGCGATCCTGCTCTTTTGCTCCGCGCTGAGGCGGCCCTGCGCGCTGGTGCAGTAATAGGTTGGCATCTGCGTGACCTCGCTGGGATGTCGATCTGTCCAGATTCCGCGCGGGCAGCCGCGCCGTCAAGCAGACCTTCATTCGGGCCATGCGTACTCCAAACCTCCCCTTGAAAAGGGGAGGTCGCTTTGCTCGCCAGAGCAAAGCGGGTGGGGATCTGCTCTCTCCGCATACAGCGGCGTCTGCGGCTGACCCCCATCCCGGCCTCCCCCCTTTCAGGGCAGGGCTGTCCGGGGAATGATTCACTATGTCGCGGTGCATGCTCGGCAAGACCGAGGCAAATCGGCCTTTTCTGGTTGTCGAGACACAGAAGGCCGAGCATGCGATTCCGCGATAGCATTTTTGGAAGGCTGCTTGAACCGATCAATCGACGGCAGTTTCAGACGGCTGTGGATCGTCTGGACGGGGATGCCTACGACAAATCGTTCAGGAGTTGGGATCACCTGGTGGCGCTGATCTATGCGCAGCTGAGCAGTCACGACAGCCTGCGCGCCGTGGTGGCCGGCTTCAACGCCAATCCTCAGCACCACTATCATCTGGGCACCGGCAGGTTGTCCCGCTCGACGCTATCGGATGCCAATGCCCGCCGCCCGTCCGGCGTTTTTGCGCAAACCTTTGCCAGACTATCAGCGATGGCAAGCCGGCAGTTGCGGAGCGAAGGCCAGGAGATGGTGCGCCTGATCGACGCCAGTCCGATCCCGCTGGGCAAGCTCTGCACCTGGGCGGCGTGGAACGGCCGCATCCGTGGCATGAAGCTGCATATGGTCTACGATCCCAAGGGCGATGTCCCGGACTGCGTCGAGGTGACGGATGCGAACGTCAATGACATCGAGATCGGTCGCCATGTCCCTATCCAGGTGGGCACAACCTACGTGTTCGATAAGGGATATTGCCGCTTCGACTGGTGGCAGAAGATCAATGACAGCAAGGCTTTTTTCGTCACCCGGGCGAAGACAAGCATGCGTCTCCGCAAGATCAAGCGACGCACTAATCGCAAGCGCAAGGGCGATGGCTTCAAGGTCATCGCCGATGACGAGGTGAAGCTCACCAGCAAAGGCGACTCGCGACTGCCGATACCACTGCGGCGCATCAAGGTCAGGCGGGAGAACGGCGGCGTGATCACGCTTCTCACCAACGATATGACGCGAACGGCCGTCGAGATCGCCGCCCTCTACAAGAGCCGGTGGCAGATCGAACTGCTATTCCGCTGGATCAAGCAGCATCTCGATATCCGCAAGTTTCTCGGCACCAACGACAATGCGATCCGCCTGCAAGTGCTTGCAGCGATGATTGCCTACCTGCTGCTACGCATCGCTGCGCGGGCCAACTGCATCAAAATGCTTCCCCTCAGGCTGGCCGAACTTGTCGGCCAGTTCCTGTTCACCCGCCGATCCCTTGCCACTATCGACAAGCCTCCGCCCAGCAACCCCAGCCCCAGCAAACCCACAGCCTCCGCCAACCAGATGGAGTTCTGCTATGGCTGAGCTTTCCCGGACAGCCCTGCTTTCAGGGGGAAGGGGAAGACAGTGGATCACGCAGATGGCGCGGCCTCACACGGTCCTGATCTCGCCGCCATCCATGCGCAGCACCGTGCCGGTCATCCAGCGCGCCGGCGGTGACACGGCGAACGCGATGAGGTCGGCGATCTCCTCTGCCGTGCCGAACCGCTTGATGCCGGCCTGCCTGAGGAAGCCTGCCTTCGCGGTCTCGACGTCGACCTGCCTGGCCGCCGCGGCGTTCTCCAGCATCGCAAGGCGGCGTCCGGTCATGATGGCGCCCGGCGATACGCAATTCACCTGCACGCCGTCATCGATGCCGCGTTCGGCGAACGCTTTTGCCAATGCCTCGATCGCCGCGTTGATCGTGCCCACTGCGGCCACACCGGCGCGCGGCAGCACGGCGGCGTTGCCTGACGTGAAGACCACGGCGCCTTGCGACGTTCTCAGTGCGTCCCAGGCGTGGATCGTCAGCCGCCTGGCGCCGTGGAATTTGAGCGCGAGGCCTGCGTCCCACTGTTGATCGTTCATTTCGAACAGATCGATCCCTGGCACCGCGCCCGCGACATTGACCAGCGCATCGATGCGGCCGAAGCGGTCCAGCGTGGCCTTCACGACGGCGTCGGCGGCATCAGGCGCGGCAAGATCGAGATCGAGCGCCAGCGGCGTAGCGCCGCCGGCTTCAATCTCGTGACCTACCTCGCGCAGCTTCTCGCCGCTGCGCGCGACGAGCACGATGGCGGAAAAATCCCGAGCGAGCCGCAGCGCGGTGGCGCGTCCGATGCCGGAGCTTGCGCCGGTCACGATGGCGACGGATTCGGTCATGTGCATATTCCCTGGTGCGGCGCCCGTGATGTCAGCGGCTCAGGAATTCGCGGATGGCTTGCGCGATTTCGGCGGCATGAGTCTCCAGCGCGAAATGGCCGGTGTCGAAGAAGCGCACCACCGCGCGCGGATTGTCGCGCTTGAAGGCTTCGGCGCCCGGCGGCAGGAAGAACGGATCGTTCTTGCCCCACACCGCGAGGAACGGCGGCTGATGGGTGCGGAAGTAATTCTGGAAGGCCGGGTAGAGCGCGACGTTGCTCTTGTAGTCGCCGAACAAATCGAGCTGCACGTCATGGGCGCCGGGCCGCGCCATGTAGTAATTGTCGAGGTTCTGTCCGTCAGGCGACACCGCCTCCGGGTCCGGTGTGCCGTGGGTGTACTGCCAGCGCGTGGTGTCCGGCGTCAGGAACGCGAGGAGCGCATCACGGTTCGCCGGCGAGGGATCCTGCCAATAGGCCTTGATCGGCGTCCAGCCGTCGCTCAGACCCTCCTCATAGGCATTGCCGTTCTGCGAGATGATCGCGGTGATCCGCTCGGGATGCTTGAGCGCGAGGCGGAAGCCGGTCGGCGCGCCATAGTCGAACACATAGACCGCGTAGCGGTCGAAGCCGATCACCTCGGTGAAGCGGTCGATCACGGCGGCGATGTTGTCGAAGGTGAAGGCGAACTTGTCGCGCGCCGGCATGTCCGACTGGCCGAAGCCGGGCAGATCAGGCGCCACGATGTGGAATTTGTCCGCGAGAAGCGGGATCAGATCGCGGAACATGTGGCCCGCGCTCGGGAAGCCGTGCAGCAGCAGCAGCTTTGGCGCGCCGGGCGACCCGGCCTCGCGATAGAACACCTTGAAGCCGTCGACATCGGCCGTGCGATATTTGATCTCGGACATATCTGTCACTCCTTGTGGTGGTGATGTGGGGTGGGGTCAGGATTTGATCTGCGTCACAAGCCCGCCGATCGCCTCGGGCCTGAGGTAAAGCAGCAGCGCGCAGCACACGGTGGCGAAGCCGAGCAGCGGCATGAAGGGCGCGATGGCGGCGCCGGCCGCGAACACCAGTAGCGCCAGCAGCGTGCGGCGCTGCGTCCATGCCCGCACCCGCTCGGAAATCATGGTCTGGTCCGCCTGCGTCAGCACCGCGCGCTCGAAGGCGAGATAGGCGAGGTCGATCACGAGGAAGATCATCGCATAGACCACCACTGGCGCCGCGGCCATTTTCGACTGCGCGACCCATGCGGTGGCGAAGGGCAGCAGCGAGACCGCGAACAGATGGACGAAATTCAGCCAGATCAGCCGCGGCGTCGGCTGCCGCACCAGATGCAGCAGATGGTGATGATTGACCCAGATCACGGCGATGAACAGGTAGCTCGCCGCGTAGCTGATTGCGGTCGGCCACAGCGGCAACAGGTCGGCGAACCGCGAGCCCTCCGGCGCCTTCAGTTCCAGCACCATCACCGTGATGATGACGGCGATCACCGCATCGGAAAACGCGCCGAGCCGATCGGCTGATAGAGGTTTGTCCTGCATGGCAGTGCTCCTGTCCAATCGTGAAAAGAGGTCAGTGCTCTGTAACGCTGCGGATGGCTTCCTGGATGATGTCGGCGACCAGTTTTGGCGCGGTGACGATCGGCGTGTGATCGACGGGATGTGAACGCACCACAGCCTTCATCCGCGCCGCCATGCTGCGCTGTGTCTCCGGCGCGATCATCCGGTCGTCCTCGGCGACCAGGAACCAGCTCGGGATGTCCTTCCACCGCGGACGGCCGACCGGAACGGTGATGCAGGCCGGCGAGATTGGCCGCTGCACCGCCGCCAGTACCGCGAGCTCCTCGGCACGCGCGCCTTGCGCGAAGGCCGACGCGAAGGCGGGCTCCGGCAGCCAGATCAGGCCGTTGGCGTCGGGTGCAAGTTTTGGCGCGAACGGATGCGGCGGTGCGCGATAAAACACATCGGCGACGGTCTCGCCCTCGTCCGGCGCCAGCGCCGCGACATAGACCAGCGCCTTGACGCGCGGCGAGCGGGTCTCGGCAATGACAGCGCCGGCATAGGCGTGGCCGGCCAGTACGATCGGTCCTTCGACGCGGTCCAGCGTGCGGTTCAGCGCGGCGACATCGTCCGCGAGCGAAGTCAGGGGCAGCGGCGCCGCCACCGCGGTGATGCCCTCGGCATCCAGCGCCGTGATCACCCGCGCCCAGCTCGAACCATCGGCCCACGCGCCATGGGCGAGCACCACGCTGACATCCTTGTTCGACATCTTCAGCTCCCTCGTTTCGCTTGTAACCATTCAAAAGCCATTTGACAGGTTACGATGCTTATGCTCCAATGTTCGTAACTTGTCAATAGGCTTTAATCAGGTTATTTGCGGCGAGGTCGAAAAGCCGCCAGGAGGCAGCACCGTGCAATCCCATCCGCCCGCGATGTTCATCGCCGATAGCCTGGGGCTCGATTTCATCAATTCGATCGCGACCCCCGTCGATACGCCGGTGGACTGGATCGCCGACGGCGACGGCCTGTTGCGCTGGCTCGTGCAGGCGAAGCTGGTGCCGTCAGATGTGCTCGATGAGCTCGGCGCACGCGCGACCGCGGGCGAGCTCGACGACGTTGCCGGTCAGGCGCGAGACTTGCGCGAATGGTTCCGCGGCTTCCTGCGCAAGCATATGGGCCGGCCGCTGGCGCCGCGGGCGCTGAAGGAATTGGAGCCGCTGAACCGGCTGCTCGAAAGCGATCAGGCGTTCATCCGCATCGTGCCGCATCGCCATAAGCACGGCGATGACGAGCACGACGGTTTCGCGCTGGAGCGGACGCGGCGCTGGCGCTCGGCCGCGTCACTGCTCCTGCCGATCGGCGAGGCGATGGCCAGGGTCGTCTGCGAGGAGAGCTTTTCCGACATCAAGGCCTGCGAGGGTCCGGCCTGCACGCTGATGTTCGCCGATCACACGCGGGCCCGTGCGCGCCGCTGGTGCAGCATGGCGATCTGCGGCAATCGCGCCAAGCAGGCCGCGCACCGCAGCCGGATCAAGGATAGGGGCTGAAACCAAACCCAACCAACGGAGACCAAAAAATGGCACTTCCCCTGATCGTGTTCGACGTCAACGAAACCCTGCTCGACCTCGAGACCATGGAGCCGGTGTTCGCGCGCATCTTCAACGACAAGAGCGCGATGCGGCTGTGGTTCGCGAACTTCATCATGTATTCGGCCTCGCTCACGGTGGCGGGCTGCTACGTGCCCTTCACCGACATCGGCGCCGCGGTCATGAAAATGCTGGCGGATACGCGCGGCATCAGGATCGACGAGTCCGACAAGAAGGAACTGACGGAGAAATTCTCCACCATGCCGCCGCATGCCGAAGTGCCGGCGGCGCTGCGCAAGCTGCGCGCCGCAGGCTTCCGCCTGTTCACGCTGACCGACAATCTCTTGGAGGTGCAGACCCGTCAGCTGACGCACGGCGGCATCGTCGATCTGTTCGAGCGGCGCTTTTCGGCCGATGGCGTCAAGCATCACAAGCCGTCGCGGCAGGCCTATGGTTATGTCGAGAGCGAGCTTGGAGCAAAACCTTCGGAGTTCTGCCTGATCGCATGCCACACCTGGGACACGCTCGGCGCGGTGGCCGCCGGTTGGGAGGCCGCGCTGATCAAGCGCCCCGGCAATGATGTGCTCGGCGTCGGCCCGCAGCCGCAGGTCGTGGGTGACGATCTCAACGATGTCGCCGACCAGCTGATCCGCCGTTACGGCGCGAAAGGGTAACGGCCCCTGACGGATCGAGCGCTGGAGGGACGGTCAAAAACCCTCCAGGCCGATCGCTCGGAAGCGCATAAAACCGGAATGAAATCCATAGCGCTTTTCAACCATGCCCCTTGAGCCTTCCTCAACTTCCGCGGCCGATGCTTGCCGCGCCAAAGGGATCGACAAGGAGCTCAGAACATGCCGGCCAAGGCACGAACAACCGGACGAGCGACCGCGACCAACGCCACCGCGCAATCGCGCGAGGATATCCTTAACGCGCGGGCTATCAGCACGCTGGGCGCCGGCGTCGTCAACGCGATGAGCGCGGTCGGCGCCGCCGTCATCAAGAAGCACAGGCCGGCGCTCGGCAAGAGCCCGGATTGGTTCTGGCACATGTTCGCGAAATGCGAGGCCAAGGCCGCCCGCATCGCCGAGCAGGCCGCGCGCGATCCGGAGGCCTGCGGCGATGCCACCTTCATCGAGCTCTACGCCGCGCAATTGCCGAAGTTGATGGCCGCGGCGCTCGAGAGCCACGAGAAGGCGCTCAAGGGGAAGTAACGGAGCGTCGAAAAGAGGCTGACAACGGCGATCGTCCCGTTGTCGTTCCCACCTGCGTTGCCGCGCAGGGCAGCTATGCACCGTGAAACCATATCTCGCCGCCGTTCGTATCCGAACGGTGGCGGAGGTCCGCGGCCGCGGGCTTCCGGATTTTTTCAATCCGGGGCGTTGGATGGTGAAGCACCTTGTTTCCGATGAAGAGAAGTGTGACGCGTGTAACGGGACGGGCTTTCCGGACGTGAAACAGCCGCGCGAGCCGGCACGGAAGATCTATCCGGAGCCGTGCAAGAAGTGCGGCGGCAAGGGGCGGATCAGGAAGGCCGCGTGGGGCAAGTAGCCGGCGCCGAAGGCAATCAGTCTTGCAAGGCGGGTTAGGCGAAGCCGTAACCTGCCATCGCTCTCGTCGGGCTCGTCCGGCCAGACCCTTTTGATCCGCGTCGACTACGACGCTGTGCTCGGACAAATGATGTCGCGAGAATGCGGATGTATGACTCACAGCCGTGCAACAAACTCGATGTCGTCCCGGGCAAGCGCAGCGCGACCCGGGACCCATAACCACGAATGGCAGTTACTCGCGCTATGCTGGGGCCACAGCTCGCTTCGACGGCTCAATCCTGTGGTTATGGGTCCCTGCTTTCGCAGGGACGACGATGCGGTGAGGGATCATGAGCATGTCCATCACCGTCATGCTGAGAGGCGAGCCTTGCGGCGCGCTTGCGCCGCTGGGCGAGCCTCGAAGGATCGACGGCCACCAGCCGGGCCGTGCATCCTTCGAGGCTCGCTCCGCTCGCACCTCAGGATGACGGCTCTGATAGTCTTCGCAGGGACGACGATACGGCGAGAGTTGTGCCCTACGCCACCAGCGCGATCTTCGGCGCTGTCGCCAGCACCGACTGGTTGCGGCCGTTGGCTTTGGCGGCGTAGAGCGCCTTGTCGGCGGCTTCGATCAGGTCGGACCATTGCTGGCCTGCATTCGGGCGCATGCTGGCGACGCCGATGCTCACCGTCGTGATGACCTCGCCCTCGCACCATTGCTGGACCTTGGCGCGGATGGTTTCGGCCAGATTGAAGGCCTCGAGCGGGGTGGTGCTGGGCAGCAGCACGGCAAATTCCTCGCCGCCGAAGCGCGCCGGGCAATCGCCGGCGCGGCGCACCGCATCCGAGATGCAGATCGCAATCCCGACCAGCACCTGGTCGCCGGCCTGGTGTCCATAAGTGTCGTTATAGGCCTTGAAATGATCGGCATCGATCATCAACAACGCGACCGGCTGGCCGTGCCGGCTCGCCCGGCGCCACTCGCGCTCGATCTCGGTGTCGAACTTGCGCCGGTTCTTCAGGCCGGTGAGGGCGTCGGTCGTCGCCAGCTCCTCGAGCTTGTCCTCGGCGTCGGCGCGACGGACGATCTCGCGGGCGAGGACCAACGTCGCGCTGAGCACGAACAGGACCAGAAACGCCATGATCGCGCCGATCCGGATCGCCTCGGTACGCCAGAGGTTGAAGACGGCTTCGAGCGGCTTGCCGACCACGACGTAGAGCGGGCCCGAGCTGCTGCGCCTGACATAGAGCCGCGGCGTGTCGTCGACCGGACCCTTGCCGGAGTAGGCGCCGCCCGCCTTCAGATTCTCGGCCTTCCAGTCCAGTTGCTCCGCAAGGTTCTTGCCGATCACGTCGAGATCGAACGGCGTCCGCATGATGATGGTGCGGTCGTTGCGCAGCACGGTGATGGTATCGCCGGGCGCGAGGTTGAGCCGGCCGAACATATCGTGGAAATAGCTGAAGCGGATCGAGCCGACCACGACGCCGAGAAAGCGGCCGTCCTCGCCGACGATGCGCCGGCTCAGCACGATGGCGTAGGCGCCGCGATGCAGCATCGGCCGGCTGATATACAGCCCGGCATCGGGATGGTCGCGCTGGACCGTGAAATATTCCTCGTCGCTGCGGTTCTCGGGTCGCGGATCGAGGCTCGCCGCGTCGATGGTCAGGTCGCCCTTGCTGTCGAACACCTGGATCGCGCCGAAATGTTTGGCGGTCGCGGCGTGATCGAACAGGATCAGCTGGCGCAGTTCCTTGCTGACATTGCGGATCTCCGGCATCTCGAGATTGCTGGCGACCGCGCGCAGCGACAGGTCGTAGAGCTCGATGTTGCGGCTGATGTCGGCCTCGATGCCTGACGCAAAATTTTCCAGGGTCTGGCGGGCCAGTTGCTCCTCGCCGCGGCGCATGTCGAACATCACGCCGGCGCAGACCGCGGAGAAGCCGAGGACGGTCGCAACCGACGCGGCGATCAGCAGCTTTGCCGATAGCCGCCAGCGCCGCCTTGCGTCGTTTCCCCGTCGAAATGGCATTTCCCGCTCCAAAGCTTGGTCATGCAACGGGAAATCTTGTTGTCGCCTTAAATGGCGACAGCGGCCGCCGAATGGGTTAACGGGTGGTTGCCGAAACCTGTTTTTTTGTCATCGAGGACGTTGTGAACGACTACGACGCGCTGCGGGATTATCTGAAGAAGCAGCATCTGCCCGAATTCGTGCTGACCTTCGAGGAGATCGAGGCGATCATCGATGCGGCGCTGCCGCGCGCCGCCCACCGGGCGTCGTGGTGGGAAACCCTGCGCAGCCCGCAGGAGAAGATGCCGCAGCGCGAAGCCTGTCTCGACGCCGGCTACATCGCCACGCGCCAGGCCGACGGCAAGAGCGTCAGGTTCAAGAAAATGTCCAACCGTCGTCCCGGCGAACGCCGGGACCCATAACCACAGGGCGTTGTTGTCACGAAGGCAACTGGCCCCAGCGCGTCATGGACGGGCCGCGGCGTATAGGTCCCGGCTCCCGTGTGCAGTTGCGCACGAGGCCGGGACGACAAGATCTAGCTCGCGGCTTCCAGCCGTTCCTCGGTGAGCAGCCGCGTAGCGGCGTCAGCGTCCATCGGCTCGCCGAAGGCAAAGCCCTGGGCGTATTCGCAGCCGAGCTGGTAGAGCTCGACGGCATCGGAATCCGTCTCGGCGCCTTCCGCGACCACCTCCATGCCGAGATCGTGCGCCAGCGCGATGATCGACTTCAGGATCACCGGGCGGGTGCCGCGGCTCGTGGTGCGGACGAAGGACTGGTCGATCTTGATGGTGTCGAACGGGAAGCGCTGCAAATAGGACAGCGAGGAGTGGCCGGTGCCGAAATCGTCGAGCGACAGCCCGGTGCCGAGCTCGCGGATCCGCGCCAGCATCTGGGCGGCGTGCTCCGGGTTCTCCATCACAAGCGATTCCGTCAGCTCCAGCTTCAGCGTGCCGCGCGCCACGGAGGAGCGCGACAGCACGGTGCGGATATCGTGGATCAGGTCGTGGCGCAGCAATTGCCGCGACGACACGTTGACCGACGCGAAGATCGGCTCGCGCGCCCGCATCGCGCGCTGCCACACCGCGAGCTGGCGTGCGGTCTGGTCCATCACGAACATGCCAAGGTCGACGATCAGGCCGGTCTCCTCGGCGACATTGATGAATTCCGACGGCGACATCCGGCCGAGCTTGGGATGGTCCCAGCGCACCAGCGCCTCGAAGCCCGCGATCGCGCGATCCTCGAGCCGCACGATCGGCTGGTACAGGATCGTGAGCTCCTGGCGCTCGATGGCACGGCGCAGATCGCTCTCGAGCGTCAGGCGGTCGGTCTTCCGCGCCCGCATCGCCGGCTTGTAGACGTCGATGCGGTCGCCGCCGATCCGCTTGGAGTGATACATCGCAAGCTCGGCGTCCTTGATGATCTCGTCCGAGAGCGGCGCGGCCGGATCGGACAGCGCCAGTCCGATCGAGGCGGTCAGGAAGATCTCGCGGTCGTTGAACGCGATCGGCGCGCGGATGGTCTTGCGGATGGTCTCGGCAAAATTGGTGATCCGCGCCGGGTCCTGCTCGGACAGCAGGATCAGGCCGAACTGGTCTCCGGCCATCCGCGCCAGCGTGTCCTGCGGCTTGAGGATGCGGGTCAGCCGCCGCGCCAGCGTCAGCAGGATGGAGTCGCCGACCGCAATCCCGACGGAATCGTTGACCTGCTTGAAGCGGTCGAGGTCGATCACCATCAAGGTCGGCCGCAGGTTCGGCATGGTCTTGGCGAGGTTCGCCACCGCGCCGAGCCGGTCCATGAACAGCCGGCGGTTCGGCAGGCCGGTCAGATTGTCATGCACGGAGTCATGCAGCATCCGCTCTTCGGAGTTCTTGAACTCGGTGACGTCGGTCAGCGTGCCGACCACGCGCGAGACCTCGCCGTCGGAGCCGACCACCGGCCGCGCCTTCAGTGCGAACCACATGAAGTGGCCGTCGGGCGTGCGCAGCCGGAAATCCTGCACCAGGCGGCCGCGGCGCTGGTCGAGCACGCTGTCGAGCGCGGCGCGGAAGCGGTCCTGGTCGAGCGGGTGCAGTACTTCGAGCCATTTCGCGGCCGGGCCTTCCAGCGTGCCGCGCTTCAGGCCGAGCAGTGCCTCGGTCTCGGGGCTGGTGAACACCTTGTCGGCGGAGACGTCCCAGTCCCAGATCAGATCGCCGGAGCCGGTCAGCGCCAAGGCGCGGCGCTCGACATCGGAGACCACGCCGGTGGTGGCGCCGCCGCCGGCGAAGGCGTGCTGCATTACGGTGAAGCCGATCAGCATCACGATCAGCACCAGGCCGCCGAGCAGCGCCGGGCCGACGATGTCGTTGGTGACGGAGCCCGCGACCGTCATGCCGGCCGCGACCACCCAGACCACCAGCAGGAACCAGGTCGGGATCAAGAGCACCGCGCGGTCGAAGCCGTGGGTCGAGAGATAGACGATCAGCGCGAAGCCGGCGAAGGCGATCATCACCAGCGACATGCGCGCGATGCCGGAGGCGACCGCGGGATCGAACAGCGCCAGCGCCACCAGCGAGCCGAGGAAGAGCAGCCAGCCGATCGTGATGTGCGAGTAGCGCACATGCCAGCGACTCAAATTCAGATAGGCGAACAGGAACACCAGCAGTGTCGCCGCGAGAATCGCCTCGCCCGCCGCGCGCCAGACGCGCTCGGCGTTGTTCGACATGTCGAGCACCTTGCCCCAGAAGCCGAAATCGACGCCGATATAAACCAGCACCGCCCAGGCCAGCGCCGCGGCGGCCGGGAACATGATGCTGCCCTTGACCACAAACAAGATCGTGAGCACGAGCGCGAGCAGGCCCGAGATGCCGATCACGATGCCCTGGTACAGCGTGAACGAGTTGACCTTGTCCTTGTAGGCGTCGGGTTCCCACAGATAGAGCTGCGGCAGCTTGTCGGTGCGCAGTTCCGCGACATAGGTGACGACGGCGCCGGGATCGAGCGTGATGCGGAACACGTCGGCGGTCGGGCTCTCTTGCCGCTCGGGGCGATCGCCGACCGACGGCGTAATGGTGGCGATGCGCGACAGGCCGAGGTCGGGCCACAACAATCCGGACGACACGATGCGATAGTGCGGCGCGACAATCAGACGGTCGAGCTGGTCGTCGGTGTTGTTGGCGAGCGCGAACACCACCCAGTTCTGTCCGCCTTCGCGGGCGCGAACTTCGATGCGGCGCACGATGCCGTCGGTTCCAGGTGCAGTGGAGACCTGAATGCGGTCGGTTTCGCTGCGTTGATGGTCGAGAACAGCGGTGAGGTCGATCGCCGGCGCGTCGCTGCGCACGCTGACCGCGTCGATCGCGTACGCGTCAGGCGCAGCAGCAAACATCATGAGGCCCAGCGCGAGCAGCGCAAGGCACCTGATCAGACGCAATGTCAGTACTCCGCGATCGACAAACTGACCGGGCCCGGCGACCGGCCCGGCGGTGGCGCGATAAATGACACGAAAGCGAAGGGAATCAAAGGGTTTCCGCCCCTGCTTCCGTCGCGAGAGTTAAACCACCAACACAATTTTGCCAATATGTTCGCTGGTCTCCATGCGCCGGTGCGCGTCGGCGGCCTTTTCCAGCGGGAATGTGCTGTCCATCAGCGGCTTGACGCGGCCTTCGCGCAGCAAGGGCAGCACCTTTGCCTCGATCGCCGCGACCATCGCCGCCTTGTCCGCATTACTACGGGGGCGCAGGGTCGAGCCGGTGTGGTGCAGCCGCTTGACCATCAGCTTGGCAAAATTGGCTGACGCCTTCGGTGCTCCCGACAGGAACGCGATCTGGACGATGCGGCCCTCAACCGCGGCGGCGTCGTAGTTGCGGTCGATATAGTCGCCGCCCACCATGTCGAGGATGACGTTGGCGCCGGCGCCGCCGGTGGCCGTCTTCACGGCTTCGACGAAATCGTCAGTCTTGTAGTTGACGGCGTGATCGGC
Organism: Bradyrhizobium sp. 6(2017); assembly: GCF_011058295.2. Classification (NCBI taxonomy): domain Bacteria; kingdom Pseudomonadati; phylum Pseudomonadota; class Alphaproteobacteria; order Hyphomicrobiales; family Nitrobacteraceae; genus Bradyrhizobium; species Bradyrhizobium sp. 6(2017). The sequence goes on from NZ_CP049289.2 coordinate 1,227,101, forward strand.
GCCGAGCTTGAGGCAGGCATCGGCCTTGTCCTGCGAACCGACGGTGACGATCACCTTGGCGCCGAACGCCTTGGCGAGCTGGATCGCCATCGTGCCGATGCCCGACGAGCCGCCATGGATCAGCAGCGTCTCGCCGGCCTTCAGCGCGCCGCGCTCGAACACATTGTGCCAGACCGTCATCAGCGTTTCCGGAATGGCGCCGGCTTCCTGCATCGTGAGCTGCGGCGGCACGGTCATCGCCTGCGCGTCCTGCGCGATGCAGTATTGCGCGTAGCCGCCACCGGCGACCAGCGACATCACCTTGTCGCCGATCTTGTGCGTCGCGCCTTCACCGAGTGCCACCACTTCGCCTGCGATCTCGAGGCCGGGCAGGTCGCTTGCGCCGGGCGGCGGCGGATAGGAGCCGGAGCGCTGCGCGACGTCGGGGCGATTGACGCCGGCGGCCGCGACCTTGACCAGGATTTCGCCGGCCTTCGGCACCGGCAGCGCGCGGGTTTCCGGCACCAGCACTTCGGGGCCACCGGGCTTGCTGATGGCAACGACGGTCATTTGCGCGGGCAGGTTTGGCATGGTTCGTTCCTGGTCAGTGAGGAGGATTGGCTTGTGGCATACCGCCTTTTGCTACGAAGCGAAACGCCCTTAAGCCCCGAACCGCGCCGTCAGATGGCCTGCTTTCTCGGGGGTGATCTTCTCGACCAGCGGGCCGAGTTTTTCGACCGGCGTGCCGGCACCTTGATCCAGCAGCGGGATGAGTGGGCCATTGGGCCAGCGCGGCACGGCGTCGTCGTGGCCGAAGGCGCGGAGCACGCGTTCCGACAGAGTTGGCACGATGCTCCACGCCAGCGTGGCGCAGAGCGCGACTAGATTGAGTCCCGTGCGGGTGATGACCGCCGCGCGAACGGAATCGGACTTGATGGCGGTCCATGGTGCTGCGTGCTGCAGGTACGCGTTCGCGGTGTCCCAGATCGCGCGGGTCGTTGCGGCCGCGGCACGAAACTCCAGTGCGGTGTGATGGCGGTGCAACGCTGTGATGCGCCGCTCCAGATCATGCGCAAGCTCTCGCTCGGCCTCACCGGGCGTGCCACCTTCAGGAATGCGGCCGTCGAAGCTTCGATGCGCAAAGCTGATGATGCGGTTGGCGAGATTACCGAAGATGTCGGCGAGGTCCTTGTTCACATCGCCAACGGATCTCGCGACGCTAAAATCGGTGTCGGCGCTTTCGGGCGCGTTGGCGATCAGCCACCAGCGCCAGAGATCGGCCGGCAATTCTTCCAGCGCCGCATCGGTGAAGATGCCGCGCTGGCGGCTGGTCGAGAACTTGCCGCCCTCGTAATTGAGCCAGTGGAATCCCTTGATGATGTCTGCGGTCTTCCATGGCTCGCCGGAGCCGATCAATGTCGCCGGAAAACTCACGGTGTGGAACGGGATGTTATCCTTGCCGAGAAACTGGATGTAGCTGACGTCGTCGGCCTGCCACCACCATTGCCGCCAGTCGCGATCAGGTGCGGCGGCCGCCCATTCCTGCGTCGCGGCGATATAGCCGATCGGCGCGTCGAACCAGACATAGAACACCTTGCCGTCGAAGCCGTCGCGCGGGACCGCAATGCCCCAGGCGAGATCGCGCGTGATGCAGCGGTCGCGCAGATCGGCATTGAGCCAGCCCTTCGCGGTCGAGACCACGAAGGGCGGCCATCCGGTGCGGCTGTCGATCCATGCGCCGATTGTCTCGACCAGCTGCGACTGGCGCAGGAACAGATGATTGCTGTCGCGGATCTCGAGCGCGCGGTCGCCTGATAGCGCCGAGCGCGGATCGATGAGTTCTGGCGGGTCAAGCAGCGTGCCGCAATGATCGCATTGATCGCCGCGCGCCGATTGATCGCCGCAATGCGGGCAGGTGCCGAGCACGTAACGGTCGGGCAGGAAGCGCCGATCGGCCGGCGACCACACCTGTTGCGACGTGCGCGCCTCGATCAGCCCGGCTGCGTCGAGCCGGCGATAGAAGTGCTGCGTCAGCGCATGGTTTTGCGGCGCGCTGGTGCGGCCGAAATGATCGAAGGACAGACCAAAGCGCCGGTAGATGTCGGCCTGGACGGCGTGCTGCGCATCGCAGAACTCCCGGACATCCTGTCCGGCCTCGATGGCGCCAAGCTCGGCGGGCGTGCCGTGCTCGTCGGTGGCGCAGATGAACAGCACGTCGCAGCCGGTTTGCCGCCGGAAGCGGGCATGGACGTCGGCGGGCAGCAGCGAGCCGATCAGATTGCCGAGATGCTTGACGCCGTTCACGTAAGGAAGCGCGCTGGTGATGAGAATTTTGGTCATGGGTTAAGGTCTTTCGCGTTTGCTGATGCCGACCCTCGAAAGATCAAATCGGAAAATCAAAAAGCCCTCCCGCATGATCGGAAGGGCTTGGGGTCGGCTCATGCCTGGCGCGCAGGCGCGCACTATCCCGTCCGGTCAGACTCCTCGCGGTCGGGCCGGGGCATTCGCGTCAGATGTTGCGCGCACACGAAAGTCACTGCAAAATTCTCCTCACCCAAGATCTATCATCTCTGGACGCGAGGCGCCAGATCATCATTGCCGGGAGGGCAACATGCCGATTGAGGATGACGACCGGCCGAAGAAAAAAATTAGCCACGAGATCGGCCAGGATCTCTACCTGCTGTCGGTCGAGGATTTGACCGAGCGGATCGCGCTGCTCACTGCTGAAGTCGATCGCTTGAAAGAGGCGATGGCGAAGAAGCGCGCGTCAAAGGACGCCGCGGACGCGTTCTTCAAGTCGTAGCTCTTTTCGACATCACATCACGTCGTCCCGGACAAGCGAGCAAAGCGAGCGCGATCCGGGACCCATAACCACGGCTGTTCCTTGTCGCGTACGGTTGGGCCACAGCTGCGTGCAACGCGGGCTTTGGCGGTTATGGGTCCCGGCCCCCGTGCGCAATTGCGCACTAGGCCGGGACGACTCTCGGGGATCAACTTGGCCCTGTCCCAAACTAGGTCAATGGCCGACATGGCAAACAAAGCCTGAAGAAATCCGCTCATTTACGGTCGGTTAAGCTTTCTCGATTATGACTGCATTGTCCTGGTTTGGACACCGAGTGGCTCCTGTCCACTCTGTTTGACGCCTCCCTGTTATCAACTTCAAAGCCGCCGGAAACGGCGGCTCTTTTTTGTGCGTCCTATCCGCCGGAAACCATAAATCGGGTTGCGGCTGGACTCTTCGGCGCGCCCGCGCAATGATTTGTTCATCATAAGCTGGCGCGTCAGATGCCAGCGGGCGTTACGTGGTGTGAGGGCGTTAACCATGGCCGATCGTTCCCAGAGCGAAGCCGGGCTTGTGCTGTTCAGTGAACGGCTGACCAATTCTGCGGCATTTGGCGTGCTGTTCCGGGAAGGCATGGACCTGGTCGAGCAGACCGCCGCCTATCTCGACGGCGACGGGCGCACCGAGGCCAAGGCGCTGGAACGTTCCGTCAGCCTGACCTATGCCACCGAAAGCATGCGCCTCACCACGCGGCTGATGCAGCTCGCGTCCTGGCTGCTGTTGCATCGCGCGGTCAAGGAAGGCGAGATGACGCTGACCCAGGCCAATCGCGAGAAGACCAAGGTGAAGCTGTCGGCGGCCGATCCCGGCCCGGCCGACATGGTGACGAAACTGCCGGAGCAATTGCAGCAGCTGATCGCCCGCTCGATGGATCTGCAGGCGCGGGTGCGCCGGCTCGACACCACGATCCACGCGCCGGCGCCGGATCGTTCGACCATCGGCAATCCGCTGGTGCCGCAGCTCAACCGCCTCAAGGCCGCGTTCGAGCAGTAAGATCGGCGCGAAGCGTCGTCACGGCGCGCGGCGCGGTTCGGCCCGCGTCCTCATCAATCAGCTCGGGCGCGCACCTTGTCCCAGCCGTGGCTCGGTCCCGGCGAGCAGCCGCTGAATGTTGGCACGGTGGCGCGCGATCACGTAGATGCTGCCTGCGATCACCAGCAACCGATAGGGCAGTGGCTGCTCCAGCGCGCAGACGAGGGCGATTGCAGTCAACGCTGCCAGCATTGAACTCAAGGAAACGATCCGGGAGATAGCCAGCACGGCGAGAAACACCGTCGCGGCTCCCAGACCGACCGGCCAGGACAGCGCCAGCAACACGCCGAGCCCGGTCGCTGCGGATTTGCCGCCCGTAAAATTCAGCCAGATCGAACGGCCGTGTCCGAGCAATACGGCAAGTCCCGCGAGACAAACAGCCCAAGGTGTCCAGCTCTCAAGATCAAGCGCCGCCGGTGGCGTGACGGTCGCGAGCCAGGGATAGAACCAGCGGGCAAACACGATCGCTGCCGCACCCTTCAGCACATCGACCAGCAGAACCACCAGCGCAGGCCATGGCCCCAGGGTGCGCAACACGTTCGTTGCCCCAGTGGATTTCGAGCCATGCTCCCGAATGTCGATGCCCCTAAGCAGTTTCCCCGCCAGATAGCCTGATGGCGTCGCTCCGAAGAGATAAGCGATCGCCAGTCCAGCCACGCTCGCACTCCAGAACATCATGGCAGTCACCTCGACGCTTTCATTTCAAGCGAACCTGATCTGGTTGTCTACGTCTTCCGCGATCCATGATTCCGCGCAAACGGATCGCGGCCGCCTCCAGTTCCTCCGGCGCAAATCCGCCGAAGCCGAGCATCAGGCCGGGCCGTGCTTTCAGCGCGTACATCGGCGAGATCGGCCGCACGACGATCCCGTCGGCGAGTGCGGCCTTCGCCAATTGCACATCGTCGATACCGCGCGGTAGCCACACCAGCAGATGCATACCCTGATCGCTCGGCTGCAGGGTGACGTCATCAGGCATGTGGCGTTCGAGCGCTGCGATCAGTGTCGCGCGCCGTGCGGCGTAGACGCCGCGAATGCGCCTGATATGCGCTTCGAACAGGCCTTCCCGCATATAGGCTGCCAGCACATGCTGGTCGGCGGTCGGCGAATGCCGGTCGAGCAGCGCCCGCGCGCCGGCGAAGGCGTCGATCAGCGGCAGGGGCGCCACGACGTAGCCGAACCGCAGCGAAGGAAACAGCACCTTGCTCAGCGTGCCCAGATAAATCACCCGCGACGGGGCGAGACCCTGCATCGACGGGAAGGGATGGCCTGCATAGCGTAGCTCGCTGTCATAATCGTCCTCGACGATCCAGGCCGCGCGGCGCGCCGCCCACGCCACCAGCGCGTTGCGGCGGGCCATGCTCATCGGCATGCCGAGCGGATATTGGTGCGACGGCGTCACGAAGGCCGCGCGCGTTCGGACAAACGGCGATGGCGGCATCGACGTCGATGCCTTGCGTATCGACCGCAATGCGCGTGGTGACGAGATCGAGATCGTCGAGCACCGCCGTCATGCCGGGATAGGCGGGATCCTCCGCCCACACGCGATCACCCGACGACAGCAGCACGCGGCCGGCGAGATAGAGGCCCTGTTGCGTGCCGGCCGTGATCACAACCTGCTCGGGCTCGCAATGCACCGCGCGGGATTTGCGCACATAGTCGGCGATCGCCTGCCGCAACTCCATCAGCCCGCGCGGATCGCCGTAGCTTGCCGGCGCGGCCGCGCGCGATGCACGGACGCGGTTGCCGAGGCGCCGCCAATTTTGGTCCGGGGCGACGGCGCCGCCCGGGACTGCGATCGCAAACGGCGCCTCCGGCATCGGCGTGAAGGCCGCCGCGATTTTGGCAAGCCGCATCGCGCGCGGCGGCAAGTGGATCGGCGCGGTCTTGTTCGAACTGCGGTTGACGGGCGGGCGGACGGGCCGCGCTTGTTCGGCAAGCGTCGGCGCGACGCTTGTGCCGGCACCGACATGCGAGACCAGATAGCCCTCGGCCTGCAATTGCTCGAAGGCTTCCATGACCGTGCCGCGGGCAACGCCGAGCGAGGCCGACAGCGCGCGGGTCGACGGCAGGAATTCGCCGGCCTTCAATTCGCCGTTGGCGATGATGGCGCGCAGAGCCTGCGCGATCTGCCGCCCAACCTGTCCGGCGGTGCGGTCGATCGCGCGGAGCGGAGGGATGCTGATCGTGGTACGCAGACGGGGCATAGTGGATCAGTCAGTATGATCGAAAGTGGCTCTTATCATAGGCCACTTCGGCGCTATTGTGCGAGCAACAATTGATGAGGCCTCCGATGTACCTGCCGCCGCATTTCAAGATGGATGAGCTCGGCCCGATCCACGCCGCGATGCGGGCCTCAAAGCTGGCAACGCTGGTCACCGCGACCGCCGACGGGCTGATCGGAACGCCGCTGCCGCTGATCCTCGCTGCAGACGAGGGCGACTACGGCACGCTGTACGGCCATGTCGCGCGGCCCAATCCGCAGTGGAAGCTGCCTGCGGTCGGCGAGGCGATGGCGATCTTCACCGGGCCCGACGCCTATGTGACGCCGTCCTGGTATGTGACCAAGGCCGAGCACGGCAAGGTGGTGCCAACCTGGAATTACGTCGCCGTGCACGCTTACGGCGCGGCCGAGTTCTTCGAGGATGCCGATCGCCTGCTCGATGTCGTCACGCGGCTGACCCGATTGCACGAGAGCACGCGCAAGGAGGCCTGGCAGGTCAGCGATGCGCCTGATGATTTCATCAAGGCGCAGCTGCGCGGCATCGTCGGCTTCCGGATGCCGATCACGCGGATCGACGCCAAGAAGAAGATGAGTCAGAACCGCAAGCTCGAGGATCGCGCCGGCGTCATCGCGGGTCTCGGCGCCAGCGACAATCCTGCCGACCGCGAGGTCGCGGCGATGATTCCGGCGAACTGAAACGAAAGCCCCGATGGAATTGTACCTCGCGTTTGCGATCACCACCGCGACCTTCGCGCTGATCCCCGGTCCCGCCATGCTCTATGCTGCGGCTCGCACCTTGGCGGGCGGCCGGCGCGCCGGGCTGCTGGCTTCGCTCGGCCTGCATCTCGGCGGCTATCTCCATGTCATCGCCGCGGCCGCCGGCCTCGCTCTGCTGTTTCACGCGGTGCCGCCGCTATTCACAGCGATGAGGCTGGCCGGAGCGGCCTATCTGGTCTGGCTCGGCCTGTCGCTGTTCCGCGATCGCGACAATACCAAGCGTCCCGCGCTTGCGCCGCTCTCCGCGGAGCGCGCCTTCGCGCAAAGCATCGTCGTCGAGGTCTTGAATCCGAAGACCGCGATCTTCTTCCTGGCGTTCCTGCCGCAATTCGTCGATGCATCGGCGAGCCTGCCGGTTTGGGCCCAGCTGTTTCTGCTCGGCACCATCGTCAACCTGACGTTCTCGGCGGTCGACATCGTCTGCGTGTTTTTCGCCAGCGCCGTGATGTCGAAGCTGCAGCGCTCGCAGAGGTCGCAGCGGATCATGCAGCGGATCGGCGGCAGCATCCTGGTCGGGCTCGGCGCACGGCTCGCGTTCCAGGACCGCTAGGTCAGCCCTCAAGACAAGGTCGCTGCAAGAGCAATCAATGCGCCAAAGACACCAAGTGGCGCAAGGTGCGAAAGATCGCGGTGGCGCAGAACGGTCATAACCGCAGCCGCAACGATTACCGCCCCAAGCGCCAGGCCAATACTGCGACTGGCGGGAAGCGCAATCAGAACGGCGCTCATGATCTCCAGTCCACCAGTAAAAAGGCTCCACCAGCGCGGGTAGCCCCACCGCGCGAAATCACTTTGCGTCCCGGGCGTGCCGATCGCGTTGAAGAGGCCTGCGCCAAAGAATCCGGCGACGAGGAGCCAGGTTGGAAGAGCGTGGACCATCTCAGGCCGCACCAATCATCATGGGGATGGCTGCCAAGACCATGAACACCGCCGTGAGGCCGTGCATGCCGAAGGCGCTCTTGGTGGAGCCTTTCGCTGCGAGGATGAGCAGCATGTCGCCCACGGGGATGATTGCTTCAACAAGCAGGATGATGCCGACCCCGCGCGGATCGCCCCACGCCATGAACGCCAGTACGGCCAATCCCGATGCAATGTCGCGCACCCCCTTGAGGCGCAGCCACCAAACGGTGTTGGCGCCGTTTTCAGGCAGCGGCAGGCCGAAACTGCGCGTCGCGGTCGTTGGGCTCACGACATATAGGGTGCCGATCGCGATAATCGCGACAGCCACGAGCAATGCCATTCCGAGCGCAAGCCAATGCATCACATTGTCCTATTCTAGCAAAAGAAGAAAGTCTAGCGTTGCTAGCTAGATAATCTAGCATTGCTAGATTATCAAGCCTCGGTATGATCACGAATGTGTGGGCCTTCCGGACCTGGGAGATCGAGGATTGGGTATCGTCGAGCGGAAAGGGAGGGGCCGGGCTGAGCGCGAGCATCGCATTGTCGCGGCGGCGCGCGTGATCGCGGAGCGCGAAGGATGGGATGCTGTTACAGTCCGCCGCCTGGCCGAAGAGATCGAATATAGTCAGCCGGTCCTCTATTCGCATTTCGAGAACATGGATGCGATTGTTGCGGCAGTTGCAGTCGAGGGTTTTAAGGAGCTCACAGTGGCGCTTCGGGAAGCGGCAGGCGGATCGACCAGACGACGAAATGCGCTCAAGGATGTCGCGACCGCCTATCTCGCCTTTGCGTTACGTCATCCTGCACTCTACGAGGCGATGTTCATCCTTCCGACGGATTTGCGGTTCGCCGAAGCTGGAACCAGACCGGAACTAAGGGCCGGTTTCGAAGCCCTTGCGGCAGTCGTGACGCCGTTTTGCGTCGATGTAGCTGTCGTCACCGAGACGTTTTGGGCAGCCCTTCATGGGCTCGCTGCACTCGAACGTTCAGGCCGAATAAGACCCAGCGCGCGCGGCGAACGCATCGCACTTGTTGTTCGGGCGATCGTAGTTTCCGGAAATAGCTCGCCTGGCAGGTTTGGCGTATCGACCTCCAACGCCCGGAGCTGAGTTTCACTTTTCTCCTATCGAATATTTCGACCGGCGCTCCTCTCGCATGCGTTGCACTCGCCGGAACTCGGACAGATCATGTCGCGGGAATGCGAAGCTAACGTCCCCGCCTACACTGTCATCGCCCGGCTCGACCGGGCGATCCAGTACGCCGCGGCCTCTCGGCTCAAGCACTGGCGCCTCTGGAATACTGGATCACCCGCATGCGCGGGTGATGACACTGAACATGCTGTTTGACATTCGAATCCGAACCGATCCCCAAAACAAAAACGCCCCCGAGATGGAGGCGTTTTGCATTGGGTCGCGAAGGCAATCCCGAAGCGGGCTTTAGTCTTTCTTGAGGAAACCCGAAAACTTCTTCTGGAAGCGCGACACACGGCCGCCGCGGTCCATCAGCTGCTGGGTGCCGCCGGTCCAGGCCGGGTGCGACTTGGGGTCGATGTCGAGGTTCAGCGTGTCGCCTTCCTTGCCCCAGGTCGAGCGGGTCAGGTACTCGGTGCCGTCGGTCATGACGACCTTAATCGTATGATAATTCGGATGAATATCGGCTTTCATGGCAGTTCCTTCGGCGCGCCGGCGCCCATCTCAAGATGTCTGGGGTACGGGATTTGGGCGGCTCTATAACGCATGGAGACCCACGAAACAAGCCAAGAAAGGGGCTTAAGCCCATCACCGGATTGGGACTTTACCGGATTTGCCAGCCGGGGGTCAGCGGGCCTATGTGGAGGCGATAGAACCGGTCTAGAAACATAATGAGCATAGCCGAACAGCTTGAGACCCCTCCCGGCAGGCCGCAGCCTCCGCGCGATGCGTTGCTCGACGAGGAAGCCTTCATCGAGAGCCAGATCACGGAGCCGGCGAAGAGCCGTGCCCGCTTGCGGCCGCTGCTTGCGCTCGCGCCCTATGTGGCGCGCTACAAGGGGCGGGCGATCCTCGCGCTGATCTCGCTGACCATCGCGGCGATCACCACGCTGGTCGTGCCGGTCGCGGTGCGGCGGATGATCGACATGGGCTTCACGCCCGAAGGCATCGCGATGATCAACAGCTATTTCAGCGTGATGATCGCAGTCGTTGCCGTACTCGCCTGTGCCAGCGCCTCACGCTACTACCTCGTGATGACGATCGGCGAGCGCATCGTCGCCGATCTCCGGCGCGATGTGTTCGCGCATCTGATTTCGCTGTCGCCGTCATTCTTCGATTCCGCGCGAAGCGGCGAGCTGGTGTCGCGACTGACCGCCGACACCACGCAGATCAAGTCCGCGGTCGGCGCCTCGGTGTCGATCGCGCTGCGCAATCTGATGCTGTTCTTCGGCGCCGCGGCGATGATGGTGATCACGAGCCCGCGGCTCTCCGGCTTCGTGCTGGCCGCGATCCCGCTGATCGTGATTCCGCTGGTCGCGTTCGGCCGCTGGGTACGGCGGCTGTCGCGCAATGCCCAAGACACGTTGGCCGATGCCAGCGCCTATGCCTCCGAGCTGGTCAACGCGATCCGCACCGTGCAGGCCTATACCGGCGAGCGGCTGGCCAGGACGCGCTTCAGCCGCGAGGTCGAGCAGGCCTATGACGCCGCGCGCAGCTCGACCAAGGCGCGCGCGATGCTGACGCTGATCGTCATCTTCATCGTGTTCGCCAGCGTCGTCGTGATCCTCTGGGTCGGCTCGCACGACGTGCTGGTCGGAACCATCAGCCCCGGCCGGCTCGGCCAGTTCATTCTCTATACGGCGTTCGCTGCGAGTGGCCTCGGCCAGCTCAGCGAGGTCTGGGGCGAAGTCTCGGCCGCGTCGGGCGCCGCGGAGCGGCTGTTCGAGATTCTGCGCATCAGGCCGGAGATCGCCGCTCCCGCCGCGCCGCGCGCGCTGCCGCAGCCGGCGCGCGGCGATGTCGGCTTCGACAATGTCAGCTTCGCCTATCCGACCCGGCCCAACGCGCTTGCGGTCGATGGCGTGTCGCTGAAGGTCGGCTCCGGCGAGAAGGTCGCGATCGTCGGCCCCTCCGGCGCCGGCAAGAGCACGCTGTTCCACCTGCTGCTGCGCTTCTACGATCCGAAATCGGGCACCATCTCGCTCGACGGCGTGCCGATCCGGCAGGCCGATCCCGCCGAGGTCCGCGCGCGGATCGCATTGGTGCCGCAGGATTCCGTGGTGTTCGCCGCCTCGGCCCGCGAGAACATCCGGTTCGGCAGGCCCGATGCCACCCATGCCGAGGTCGAGCGTGCCGCCGATCTCGCGCATGCCACCGAATTCCTGCGCCGGCTGCCCGGCGGCTTCGATGCCCAGCTCGGCGAGCGCGGCGTGACGTTGTCCGGCGGCCAGCGCCAGCGCATCGCGATCGCGCGCGCCATCTTGCGCGATGCGCCGCTGCTGCTGCTCGATGAGGCGACCTCTGCGCTCGACGCCGAGAGCGAAACGCTGGTGCAGACCGCGCTCGAGGAATTGATGCGCCACCGCACCACGCTGGTGATCGCGCATCGTCTAGCGACCGTGCTGTCCTGCGACCGCATCCTGGTCATGGACCAGGGCAGGATCGTCGAGCAGGGCACCCACGCCGAGCTGGTCGCCGCCAACGGCCTCTATGCACGGCTGGCGCGGCTGCAGTTCGAGGGGATCTGAGCCCGCGATCTTGCTAGGCGTTGCCGGGCCGCTTATGCGGCGCTTATGAGATCGCTCGCGCGATCCCCTCGAAAACCTATTGCCGCGCAAGGATAGTCACGCCGCGCCCCGGATCGGGCGCGCGGGGTGTTCGATCGATGCGCAGTGAGGGAGCAAGCGAATCGCAGGGCAAGCTGCTCTGCGCCTGGCAACTCGCCGTGCTGCGCTTCACGGTGACGCTCGACGACGCCGACCGGATGCACGTGCTCGCCGTGGCCGGCGAGCTCGATCGATTGGATGGTGCGGCCGCTGGCTCGTTCCATTTCTTCCGCAGGACGACAGCGGAGCTGTGCCGCGCGATTACCGGTCACGATGCCGATGCGGAGACCGTTGTCCGGCGCTTCCAGATGCAGATCGACAATCCGCGATTGCGGCGGGCCTTCGAGGCGGCGATCGCCAAGGATCGGACGCCGCCGAAGCTCGTCGCGAGCCGGACCAGACCGAACGACGATCTCTGGAGAGGCCTCGCCCCGCGACGGGCGACTGGAACGTAACGGACCTCGCCGCCACTCGCATCGTTGACGCGGCCTTCTCGCCTCGCGCGAAGGACGATTGCGTTACACCATATCGCAAGAATCCCGATCGGAGCGTTGCGATAGATGCGATGCATTTTTGTCTCTTGGCCCCGCTTGGGTCCGGTCGTAAGCCTTAATGAAGGCGGCCGGCCGGGACCGCGGTTTCGGACAATGCGGGGAGTGGCGAGATGGGTGGTTTGGTGATCAGCGGCGGCCGGGTGGTGGATCCGGCGAGCGGCATGGATGCGATCGGCGACGTCGCTGTGGTCGACGGCCGGATCGCTGCTGTCGGCACCGGCCTCGGCGGCGCCGAGCGGCAGATCGACGCCACCGGCCGCGTGGTCGCGCCCGGCTTCATCGATCTGCACGCGCACGGCCAGACCATTCCGGCCGATCGGATGCAGGCGTTCGACGGCGTGACGACGTCGCTCGACCTCGAGGCCGGCGTGCTGCCGGTTGCGTCCTGGTACAAGCGCCAGGCCGAGAAGGGCCGGGTGCTGAACTACGGCGCCGCCGCCAATTGGGCCTTCGCGCGGATCGGCGCGATGACCGGCTCGAATTCGGAAAGCTCGCTGGAATCGTTCGGCGCCGCGATGCGGGATCGCCGCTGGATCGAGAACGTGGCGACCGATGGCGAGGTCGCCGGCATCCTGGAGCGTCTTGCCAACGGGCTGAACGAAGGCGGCATCGGCATCGGCATTCTCAACGCCTATGCGCCGGGCGCCGGCGTGCAGGAACTGACCGCGGTGTGCCAACTGGCGGCCGCGCGTGCGGTGCCGACCTTCACCCACGTCGCCTACATGTCCCGCATCGATCCCGAGAGCGCGGCCGAGGCCTATATCCGCCTGATCGGCTATGCCGGCGCCACCGGCGCGCATATGCACATCTGCCACTTCAACTCGTCGAGCAAGACGGATATCGAACGCTGTGTTGCGCTGATCGCGAAGGCGCAAGCGCAGGGCTTGCCGATCACGGTGGAGGCCTATCCCTACGGCACCGGGTCGACCGTGCTGGCGGCGACCTTCTTCAGCGATCCCAAATTCGAGGAGCGCAACGGCCTCGGCTACGATTCGGTGCAGCGCGTGACCGACGGTCACCGCTTCGGCAGCCGCGAGGAGCTGCTGGCGGCGCAGGCCGAAGAACCCTCCACGCTGGTGCTGTGGCATGTGCTCGATATCGAGAACAACCAGCATCATCGCGACCTGCTCGACATGGCGGTGCTGTATCCGGGCGGTGCGATCGCGTCCGACGCGATGCCGTGGACGCTGTCGGACGGCCGCCCCTACACCGGCGACGCCTGGCCGCTGCCCGATGATGCCACCTCGCATCCGCGTTCGGCCGGTTGCTTCACCCGCTTCATCCGCGAATGGGTGCGCGAGCGCAAGAAAGTGTCGCTGCTCGAGGGCATCCGCAAATGCGCGCTGATTCCGGCGGAAATCCTTTCCGCAAGCACGCCGGCGATGCGCGCCAAGGGCAGGTTGCAGGTCGGAGCCGACGCCGATGTCGTGGTGTTCGACTTTGAGACCTTGAGCGATCGCGCGACCTTCTCCGCGATGAACCGACCGGCGGAGGGTGTGCGGTATCTCGTGGTCAGCGGCCAGCCGCTGATCAACGACGGCGTCCTCGATGTCGCGGCGCGGCCGGGCCGGCCGGTGCGCCGGCCGGTCGCCGGAGGCTGACGTGCCGGTCCCGATCCTGCTGGTCGCGGGTTTTCTCGGGGCGGGCAAGACCACCGTCGTGAACCATCTGCTGGCGCATGCACAAGGGCGGCGCATCGCGGCGGTGGTCAACGATTTCGGCGCCATCAACATCGACGCGGAGCTGATCGCGGGCGCCAGCGACGGCGTGGTGAGCCTGAGCAATGGCTGCATCTGTTGCACGCTGGAGGGCGATCTGCTGCGCACGCTCGCAAATTTGCTGCGGCGTGATCCGCGTCCCGAGTTCATCGTGATCGAGACCAGCGGGATCGCCGATCCCGCCGACATCGTGCGCAACCTGATGGATCCCGTGATCTGGAAGGAAGCGCCGCTGGAGACCGTGCTGTGCGTGGTCGACGCCACGCAGCCTGCGACGATGCTGGACGATGCGCTGCTGCGGTCGCAACTGCGGGCGGCCGATGTGGTGGCGCTGAGCAAGGTCGACCTGGCTGATGCCACCGCGCGTACCGCGATCCGCGACGCGGTACGCGCGGTGCGGCCGGCGGCGGTCGTGGTCGATGCGCTGCATGGCGAGGTGCCGACGGAACTATTGCTTCCGGCGGATATCGATCATTTGCCGGCGCCGCGCGAGACCGCGCCACGACGGCCGGTGTCCGACCGGTTCGAGACGCTGAGCTGGACGTCGGAGCGGCCGGTGCGGTTGCCGCGCTTGCAGCAGGCGATCGGCAGGCTGGCGCCGAAACTCGCGCGGGCGAAGGGATTGTTCGAGACGGTGGAGCAGCCTGGGCGACTGACAGTGTTTCAACTCGCCGGCGGACGCGCGACATTGGCTGCGGGCGGCGTGCCGGCACCCGGCGTGCCGCGCACGCGAATCGTGTTCATCGCCGAGATAGGTGTGCTCTCGCGCGCCGAGATCGATGCGATCATGGCAGGCTGCGTCGAAGCTACCTGAGTTTTCCGTCACCCCCGCGCAAAGGCTTTGCCTTTGTCGCTGGAGGAGCGCGTAGCGCGTCTCGAAGGGTGCACGGCCACCAGCCGGGCCGTCGATCCTTCGAGACGCCGCTACGCGGCTCCTCAGGAGACGGGTTAAGGAGGTCTCCGCGTCAGCGATACAAGCCGTGTGTCATCGCCGCAGCACCGTCCCGCAAAGCACGTGCGCGACAATCGCGCCGAATTGACAGCCCATCCCGCACCACCTATCGTTTCCGCCGACGGTTCCCTTCGGGGATCAAAAGGGAATGCGGTGCGAGGGTAACCCCAATGCCGCAGCTGTCCCCGCAACTGTAAACGGCGAGCCTTTCGTCAATTTGCCACTGGACCATTCGGTCCGGGAAGGCGTCGACAGGCGACGACCCGTGAGCCAGGAGACCTGCCGTCAGTCGTGGTCACACGCGAGCACATCGGGCGGGGGCGTCCTGGTGGGATCGGAGCACTGCCTTTTGGGCAATGCGCCAGTCCGCGTTCGCGGTGACGTGCCACGTTACCGCGGGTCCTTTCATGTCTCCGTCTTCTCCCGTTGCGCGCCGCTGGCGCCTCGGCCTCGTTTGCTCCCTGTCATCGCTGCTGCTGCCGGCTGAAGGTGGAGCACAAACACCGCCACCAACCAGGCTCGATCCGATCGAGGTCTCGCCCTCGGCATCCGAAAAGCCCAAGCCCGCGGCGCGAAGCAGCAACTCGGCGTCGTCGTCGCGGCCACGCTCCAGACCTGTACCGGCCGCGGCAACCGGCAACACACCGCGCGCCGCAGCGTCGGGCGCTTCGGGATCGGCGTCGCCGACGCTCAACGCCACCACGCCGGGGAGCACCGGCAGCCGTCTGAATCTAACGCCGCTGCAAACGCCGGCGAGCGTCGAGATCATCACGTCGCAGACCATCGCCGAACGCGGCCAGCATAATGTCACAGATGCCGTCACCCAGGACGCGGCCGGGTTCATCGCAACGCCGGCTCCCGGCAATGGCGGCCTGTCGTTCAGCACCCGCGGCTTTGCCGGCAGCAATTCGGTGATGACGCTGTATGACGGTACGCGCTTTTATATCGGCTCGGGAACCCTGACGTTCCCGTACGATACCTGGTCGACGCAGCGCATCGAGGTGCTGCGCGGCCCGGCTTCGGTGCTATACGGCGAAGGCGCAATCGGCGGCGTCATCAACGTAATTCCGAAAAAGCCGCTGGGCACGCCCTACAACGAAGCCGAGGTCTCGCTCGACAGCAACATGACGCGGCGGCTTTCGGTCGACAGCACCGGTCCGATCAATCCCAATGTGTCCTACCGGATCAATGCCACCGGCAACATGTCGGACGGCTGGGTCGATCGCGACAAGACCTCGAATGCGGTGGTCTCGGCCGCGGTGCGGGTGCAGGCGTCGGAAAATCTCGCCTTCACGCTCTCCGAGGATTATGGCGACCGCAGCCCGTCGCGCTATTTCGGCACGCCGCTGATCAACGGCGCGATCCAGGACGCGCTGCGCTTCAAGAACTACAACGCGCTGGACAGCACGATCCGCTATCAGGACAGCTGGACCCAGTTCAAGACCGAGTGGGACGTCGCCGACGGCATCAAGATCAACAACACGCTCTATTATCTGACCAGCGAGCGGCACTGGCGCGACATCGAGAGCTACACCTGGAATCCGAAGACCAATCTGATCGATCGCGGCAACTATATCGAGATCTTCCACGACCAGAAGCAGGCCGGCAACCGGATGGACGCGACCTTCAGCGGCCACATCTTCGGCCTCGAGAACCGCTTCGTTGCGGGATTCGACGTTAACCACATCGACTTCACCCACACCAATAACTCGCCGTTTGGCGGCGCGTCGTCGGTCAACCCCTACGTCTTCGATCCCGGATCGTTCTTCGCGACGACCACTGCGACATCGCCCGGCTTCAATGCGATCGTCAATCAATACGCGCTGTTTGCGGAGGATCGTCTGTTGCTGACCGATCAATTGTCGCTCGTCACCGGCGTCAGGTACGATCGCCCCGAGGTCGACCGCACCGACTATCGGACGCCGTCGAACAGTTTTGACGTCGCGCTCTCGGGCGCCAGCTGGCGCACCGGGGTGGTCTATGAACCGATCAAGAACCTCGCGTTCTATGGTCAGTATGCGGTCGGCGTCGATCCGGTCGGCAATCTGATCTCGCTGTCGGCCACGCAAAAGACCTTCCAGCTCGCCACCGGCAAGCAGACCGAGTTCGGGGTCAAGCAGTCGTTCCTGGGCGGGCGCGGCGAGTGGACGCTGGCGGGCTATCAGATCGTCAAGAACAATTTGCTCGTTGCCGATCCGAACAATCCCGTCGGCCTCGCATTGCAGGTCGGCCAGCAATCATCGCGCGGCGTCGAGGCATCGGTCGGACTGGCGTTGGATTATGGCTGGCGTGTCGACGCCAATGTCGCGCTGCTGCAGGCGAAGTACGACAACAACAGCCAGCTGGTGAGCGGAAAGCTCGTCAGCTATGCCGGCAACGTTCCGATCAACGTACCGCAGCAGGTGTCGAACGTCTGGTTGACCTGGGACTTCGCATCCAACTGGTCGGTCTATGGCGGCGTCCAGATCGTCGGCCAGATGTACTCCGACCTTGCCAACACCCAGTTGCGGCCGGGCTACAATGTGGTCAATGGCGGTGTCAGGTGGAAGCCGGATGACCGCACCACGGTTGCGTTCCGCGTCTACAATCTGTTCGACAAGGTCTACGCGGTGACGTCGCCCTATGCCGGGCAGTGGCTGCTGGGCATGGCGCGCACCGCGGAACTCTCCGTCAACGTGAAGTTCTGATCATGCGCAACACTCTGGTCCGGCGAGGGCGGCGATGGCTGTATGTCGTCCATCGCTGGATCGGCATCGCGACCTGCCTCTTGTTTGCGATGTGGTTCATCTCCGGCCTCGTCATGATGTACGTGGCCTTTCCGCGCCTCACCGACGGCGAGCGCCTGGCCGCGCTCCCTGTCATTTCGTGGGGCAAGGTGCAGATCGCGCCTGACCGCGCGATGGCGATCGCGGGCATGGAGCATTATCCGCGCGATCTGCGGCTGTCGATGATGGACGACGTTCCGGTCTATCGCATCGCCGGCTGGAAGGGAGGCACCGTCACCATTTCGGCGGCCGACGGCAGTATCATCGACTGGATCACGCCGGACCAGGCGCTGGCCATTGCCGGCCACGATCCGCGTGCGGTGCGTCCGCAATTGCTCGACACGGTGACGCGCGATCAATGGTCGGTTACGGCGCGTTTCGACCTGTTGCGGCCGCTCTATCTGGTCGGCCTCGGCGACGCCAGTGGGACCGAGCTCTACGTCTCCGCGCGCAGCGGCGAGATCGCGCTCGACACCACGCGGCAGGAGCGGGTCTGGAACTGGCTCGGCTCGATCCCGCACTGGATCTATCCGACCGTGCTGCGCAAGGACGGTCCGCTGTGGCGGGATGTGGTGCTGTGGATCTCGGGCGTGTGCCTCGTGGTCGCGGTCACTGGCTTCTGGATCGGCATTCTCCGGTTGCGATTGATGCGTCGCTACGCAAACGGCGCCATGTCGCCATACCGCGGCTGGATGGCCTGGCATCATATTGCCGGGCTGATCGGCGGCATCTGCGTTTTCACCTGGATGTTCAGCGGCTGGCTGTCGCTCAATCCCGGCGGCGCGTTCTCCGGCCGCGGCGTCACCAGGGAGATCGCGGTCGGCTACAGCGGCCATGACGCGCCCGACATCGCCACCGGCTTCCAGTCGTCGCCGTCCGTGCCGGCCGTGGAGGCGCGCTTCGTCTGGATCGGCGGACACAAGCTGATGATGCTCGATGACAGCAATGGCCGTCGCAGCCTCGCCGATCCCGCCACCGGCGCGCCCGCGTCTCTCTCGCGTGACGAGATCATCGCAGCCGCCCGGCGCGCGGTGCCCGGAGCT
This sequence comes from Bradyrhizobium sp. 6(2017), assembly GCF_011058295.2. Lineage (NCBI taxonomy): Bacteria > Pseudomonadati > Pseudomonadota > Alphaproteobacteria > Hyphomicrobiales > Nitrobacteraceae > Bradyrhizobium > Bradyrhizobium sp. 6(2017). The sequence continues at coordinate 1,245,680 of NZ_CP049289.2, forward strand.
GCCATGAACTCGGTCCAACAGCTCGATGAACCCGACGCCTATTGGTACACGCTGCACAACGCGCGCGAACTCCCCGTGCTGCGGACCGGCTTTGATGATCCCGCGCAAACCTGGCTGCACATCTCTCCGGTCACTGGCGAAATTCTCGACCGCAGCGACGACAGTCGCCGCTCCTATCGCTGGTTGTTCAACGCGCTGCACAGCCTGGATTTCCCGCTGCTGCTGCGCATCTCTCCCGCACGCGACGTCGTGGTGTGGCTGCTGTCAGCGGTTGGCACGATCGTCTCGATCAGCGGCATCGTGATCGGCTGGCGCCGGCTGCGGCGGCCGGTGCGAAGGAGACGCGTGTCCGCGATCCCTGTGCGGACGCCGTGATAGCGGCAGCTACTTGATGGTCAGGTGCACGTTCGGCGCCGGCGGGCCGGGGACCCATCCCAATGCAAACCGCTGGCCGGCGATGATCTCATTGCGCGAGAGTTTTGATGCGACCGCATCACGGAAGCGGAGATAGGCGTCGCGCTGCCGTCCGTTCGTGCGGGCGGCCGCCAGATTGAGCCATTTGTAGGCCAGCACGTAATCGTTCGGAACGCCGTGGCCCTTGTCGTACATCAGGCCAAGCATGGCCTGCGCGAACGGGTCGCCTTGCACGGCGCCACGATAGTAGAGATCGGCGGCGGCGTCATAGGCCTGCGGCACGCCAAAACCGTGCTCATACATGAAGCCGAGCAGGCCGAGCGCGCGCGCATTGCCGCGCTCGGCGGCCGGCGCGAGCTCCCGAGACGCCCTGACATAGTCGCCGCGATTAAAGGCGGCGGTTCCGCGCGCAAGGCTGTCGGCGCTCGCGACGGATGCGGTCATCGCCCAAAGCGCGACCGCAAGTGTAGCGCAGAGGCGGGTTCGCAGCGCGGGCATGCGGAGCATCCGGTTGCCCGGCTCAGTGGAAGCTGGTGGTGATCGGCGCATTGGTCGATGTCGTGGCGATGCTGCCGCGCAGTTTCGATCGAAGCTCCTCGGCGACGACCTGGGCGTCGGTACCGTTGCGGATGATCTGCGGGCGGATGAAGATGATCAGCTCGGTGCGCTGGGTGCCGTTGCTCTGATGCCCGAAGGCGTCGCCAAGGCCAGGAATCTGGTCGAGCACGGGAAGCGCATTGCGGTTGCCGCTCTGCTGCTCGCTGATCAGGCCGGCCAGCAGCACGGTCTGGCCATTGGCGACCGCGATTTGGCTCTTGACCCGCCGTTCCGACACCGTCGGCGTCAGGTTTACCGAGCTGCTTTGGGGAACGTTGCTGATCTCCTGCTCGACATCGAGCCGCACCGTGCCGTTGACGCTGACGCGTGGCGAGACCTTCAGGATGATGCCGGTGTTGCGATAGTCGATGGTGTTGACCACCGTGTTGCTCGTGGTCAGCACTGTCGCGCTGCCGGTCGAGACCGGGACGACGTCGCCGACCTGCAGCGTCGCGACCTGGTTGTTGATCACGACCAGCGAGGGATTGGACAGCACCTTGACGCTGGTGACGGCATGCAGCGCATCCAGGATCAGGCTCGGCTGCGTCGCGGAGCCAACCAGGAAGTTGAAGCCCGGGAAGGTCTGGTTGATGAAAGCATTGGTGAGCGAGCCCGCGACCGAGACGGCGCCGGTGGTCGCGTCCGTGGTGGTGGCGGGCGCCGATGTGGCCTGGGTGCCAAGGATCGAGCCGGTGTTCGGCTTCAGGCCGAGGTTTTGGCTGGTGAGATAGGTCTGCACGCCGTAGGACAGGGTGTTGTTGAGCGTGACCTCGGCGATCGTAGCATCAATGGCGACCTGGAGCTGTGGCTCGTCGATCTGCAGCAGCGTCGACTCGATGATGCGGTAGTTGGCCTGGTCGGCATAGATCAGGAGATTGTTGTTCACGACATCGGGCGTGATGCGGACGTCCTGCAGCACGGGCTGGCCGTTGCCGCCGCCGACGCCGGCGCCGCGTCCGGCATCCAGCGCGGCATTGTTGCCCTGGCCCGCATTGGGATTGTTGGCTTGACCACCGGCGCCAAATCCCTGGCCCAGGCCTTGGCCCGTCGCACCTGTCCCCGACGTGCCGCGGGATGCGAAGCCGCCCATGCTCGAATTCGAGCCGTTGTTGTTGTTGAGCGACAGACGATCGGCGACGCTTGACGTCGACGAGGTGCCGGAGCCCGGCGCGAGCTGGCTGTCGGCACTGTCGAGCAAATTGCCTGAGGAGCCGCCGAGGAACATGTCGGTCAGGACCCGCGCGATCTGGCGCGCATCGCCATACTTGACGCGGTAGACATGGACCGTGGTTCGCGCGGTGTCGTTGCGGTCGAGGCGCTTGATCCAGGTTGCGGCCGTGTGCAGCATGTCCGGCTTCTTGGTCACGACCAGCACCGCATTGAGGCGTGCGATCGGCATGAACTTGATGACGTTCTGGCTGAGGCCGTTCTCGCCGGAATCGACGATCTTCTCCAGCTCGGCGATGACAGGCGCGGGCGAGCCGCTCGAGATCGGGAAGATGCCGACCGATTGACCCCGCATCCAGTCGACGTCGAAGCTGAGCACGGTGTCGACCGCGGTGCGGCGCTCGGCCCCGGTGCCCTGGATCAGCAGAAGATTCCGCGTGGTGTCGGCGCGGATTGCGCCCGCCCTGGTGGCAAAGCTGTCGGTCAGCTTCAGCAGAGTCTGGGCCGACACATATTGCAGGGGAACCACCGAGATGCCGAAACCGGGTTCGGGATTGGCTGCCGCGGTATCGATGCGTCCGCCGCCGACGGCGTCGCCGAGCGGGGTCAGGCGATAGCCCGCGGTATCCTTGAGCAGCACCACGCCGCTCAGCCGCAGCGCGTTTTCAAGCACGAACACCATGTCGGATTTCGGCACCGGGCGGACCGAGACCAGGCTCACCGTGCCCTGTACCCGTGGGTCGATGGTGTAGCCGACATGAAGGATGTCGCCGAGCACGACCTTGGCGACGGTCGCCACCGGCGTGCTCTCGAAATTCAGATCGAAACCATTGCCATTCGCGGTCGGCTGCGGCCGCGCGTCGGCGACGGCCGTCACGTCGCTGCCTTCATACATCGATGCGCGGACGTTCCCGCCCTGGTTGCCGGGTGCCGCCGCGAGTGCGCTCACCGGTTGCGGCTGGCGCGGCAGCAGATCCAGCGAGCGCACCTTGTCGGTGACGTCGAGCTGGGACGCATCCACACTCTCGCCGACTGTTGCGGAATTGCAGGACGCCAGCAACCCCAGCGACGTCAAGACGAAAATGGCTGTCAGGCCGCCACGGATCGTCGGGCAGCGGCCCACTGTGCCTACGCGTTGCATGAAGGCCCTTCGCTACTTGCTGGCTGATATTTCGATGGCTTGCGACGATCGGTCCTGCCCCGCAGGACTCTTAGCGAGCGTTCATGACAGAAATAAATTGGTTACATGATTGTCGTTCGCGACCTGCATCGTGTCGTGCCAAAATTTGTGCAGCCGGCGCGTTGCTTGTGTCCGCGATGCCACCTCAAAGTTTCTTGAGCGCGGCGGACGATGTGACTTCGCACAGCTGTCACACTTCGGGTCGATAACCGCGCAGTTAACGGGAGCCGAACGGTGCCAGCGGCTCGGCGCGAGCTGATCCAGGATAGCGTGGCGGGATAAGAGAATGGCCAACGACCTGTCCGTTCGGTTTGTGGATTATCTCCGTCAGAACAATCACCTCGCGCCGACCGATGGGCCGGTCGAGCGGGCCGGGCAAGGCGCCGACCACAGGCAATTGAAGCTGTGGGAGGTCACCAGTCTTTCGCCTGTCGAATTCGCCGACGAAGCCGCACGCTTCTTTGCACTGGGCCGCCTGACGCTCCAGGAAATGACCTCGGCCGAGCCGCTGGTCGGGTCGTTCTCGCCGCGTTTCCTGCGCGAGACCATGGTCTATCCGTGCCGGGAAGCGGATGGAACCACTGTTCTCGCGGTCGTCGACCCCACCGATCAGGCGACGCAGCGGGCGGCGCAGATTGTGCTCGGCGCCGGGATAACAGTGAAAGTGGCATCGTCGGAAGATGTCGCCATCGTGCTGAACAACCGCGCCAGTGCCGAGGAGGACGAGGCCACCGAACTGACGGCGGCGCTGCCCCGCGAAGACGACATTGAGAGCCTGCGCGATCTCGCCAGCGGCGCCCCGGTGGTGCGCGCGGTCAACGATCTGATCGAGAAGGCGGTCGAGCTTCGCGCCAGCGACATCCATATCGAGCCATTCGCCGCCGGCCTGATGGTGCGCTTACGGATCGATGGCCTGCTGCGGCCGGTCGCGGCGCTGTCGGGCGTGCTGCCCCAGGCCGTGGTGTCCCGCATCAAGATCATCGCCAATCTCAATATTGCCGAGCGCCGCCTGCCGCAGGACGGCGCGGCGCGGCTGCGGGCCGGGCGTACCGATATCGATATCCGCGTCGCGATCATGCCGATGCAGCATGGCGAATCCGCCGTCATCCGTATCCTGCCCAAGGATCGCGGCCTGCTGGTCGTGGAAAAACTCGGGTTCTCGCAGGCTGATGAAGCCAAGCTGCGGCGGCTCTTGAAGTTGCCGCATGGCATGGTCGTGATCACGGGACCGACCGGCAGCGGCAAGACCACGACGCTGGCGACGATCCTGTCGATCCTCAACGAGCCCAGCCGCAAAATTCTCACGATCGAGGACCCGGTCGAATACGAGATCCCCGGCGTCAACCAGTCCCAGGTCAAGCCGGCGATCGGTCTGACCTTCGCCACCGCCTTGCGCTCCTTCGTTCGACAGGATCCCGACGTCATTATGGTCGGTGAAATCCGGGATACCGAGACCGCGCATGTCGCGGTGCATGCGGCGCTGACCGGGCATCTGGTGCTGACGACGCTGCACACCGAGACGGCGGCGGCCGCGGTGCCGCGCCTGCTCGACCTCGGGGTCGAAGGCTATCTGCTGCGCTCGGTGCTGCGCGGCGTGATCGCGCAGCGCCTGGTCCGGCAATTGTGCGAGCGCTGCAAGACGGCGCGGCCGCTGGCATTGGCTGATTTCACCGAGGACCCCCGGCTTGCGGCGATCGGATTGCGGGCTGGCGAGATTGTTCACGAGCCATGCGGCTGCGAACGCTGCGGCGGAACCGGCTATCGCGGCCGCCTCGGCGCATTCGAGCTGCTCGAACTATCGAATGAATTGCGCGAACTGATCGGGGAGCGAACCGACGGACTGAAGATCGATACGATGGCGATCCGGGCGGGCATGACCACGATGCTCGATGACGGGGTCGCCAAATGCCGCGCCGGATTGACCTCGCCCGCCGAGATCCTCCGCGTTGCGACGGTGCGGTGACGTCGTGCCGAATTATCGCTATCGCGCTTTGACCCAGACCGGCGAGATCGTGAACGGCACGATCGCCGCCCCGACTGCGGCCGAGGTGGCGCGGCGGATCGAATATCTCAAGCTGCTGCCGATCGAAACCACCGAGGACAAGCGCGCGTCCGGCGCCGCCGGTAGCCGCAGCCTGTTCGGCGGGCCGAGCGCCGCTGAGGTCACCACATTCACGCGCGACCTTGCGCTGCTGCTCAAGGCCGGCGCGCGTCTCGACGATGCGCTGGAGCTGCTGTCCGGCGATGCCGATGTCGGGCGGATGCGTCCGGTGGTGGCAAAAATTCGCGCGGCCCTGCTCACCGGCGAGAGCTTTGCCGATGCGGTCGCGGATCATCCGACCCTGTTCCAGCCGATGTACATCGCCCTGGTCCGGGTCGGGGAAATCTCCGGCACGCTCGACTCCGTGCTGGAGATGCTCGGGACCGAGCGCGCGCGTTCCGAGCAGATGCGGCGCAAGCTGACTGACGCCATGCAGTATCCGGCCTTTGTACTGGTCGCGGCGTCCGGCGTGATGCTGTTCTTCCTGCTTTTCGTGCTGCCGCAATTCTCGACCGTGCTGGGCGATTTCGGCGGCAAGTCGGATACGGCGCTCGCCAGCTTCATCGCGGTATCGGATTTCCTCCGCGCCAATGCCACGGCGGCAAGCCTGATTAGTGCGGCCACGATCGCGCTCGCATGGTGGCTGCTGCGGCAGGCGCGGGTGCGCGCCGCGCTCGTCAACGCGATCTCGCGGGTTCCCGGCATCAGCAGCGCCTTCCAGTTCTATCGCGCCAGCCTGTTCTGCCGCAATCTCGGCGTCCTGCTCGGCAGCGGCGTCAACCTCACCGCTGCGCTGCGCATCCTCGTCGACATCATGGCGGTGACCGGGAGCGAGGCGAACTGGACCGCCGCCGCCGACCGCGTCCGCCATGGCGGAAAACTGTCGGAAGCGCTCTCCGTCGCGGACAGCCTGCCGCCGATGGCGGTGCGCATGCTGCGGCTCGGTGAAGAGACCGGGCAGCTGCCGGTGCTGGCCGGGCGGGTCGCGGAATTCTACGAAGCAAAATTGCAGCGCAGCCTGGACCGTGTCGTCGGCATCGTCGGTCCGCTGGCGATCATCACCATCAGCACCGTCGTCGGCGGACTGATCGTATCGGTGATGACGGCGCTGCTCTCGGTCACGCAGCTAGTCGGTTAGAGCAGAGGTCATCGGTCATGATATCGCGCAACACCATCATCGGGGCATTTTCCATGCGAGCGGGACGCGCTCGGGCGCGGTCGCAAGGGCCGCGGCGTTCGGGGCAGGAGGGTTTCACCCTGGTCGAGATGCTGGTGGTGATCGCGATCATCGGCCTCATCATGGGGCTGATCGGGCCGCGCGTGCTCAACTATCTCAGCGAATCCAAGGTCAAGACCGCGCGCATTCAGCTGCAGAGCTTCTCCAGCGCGCTCGACCTGTTCTATCTCGACGCGGGCCGCTTCCCGTCCACGGCGGAGGGGCTCGCCGCTCTGGTCCGGCGCACGCCGGGGGTCGCGGCCTGGAATGGTCCGTATCTGAAGGGCGGCAACGTTCCGAGCGATCCCTGGAATCACGCCTATCTCTATCGGTCGCCCGGCGAACACGGGCCGTATGACATCGTCTCCTATGGATCGGACGGTCAGGAGGGCGGCAGCGGTACCTCCGCCGACATTTCGCTCGAGAAGGCGACAGCCGCCAACAATGAATAACACGGGTGCATGGCGAGCATGAATGACGCGACGCAGCGCGGTTTCACTTTGCTCGAGATGGTGTGCGTGCTCGCCATCATCGCGCTGCTCGCGGCCGTGCTGCTTCCGTTCATTCCGCACCAAACCTCGCGTTCGCGGTTGCAGGCCTATGCGCTGCAGACCGCGACGCTCTTGAAGGCCGACCGCAATGCCGCCATCGAGCGCAGCACCAGCGTTGCGACGCTGGTCGATGCGGCGAGCCGGGTGATCCACTCGGGCGCATCGCGCATGGCGGTGCGAATTCCCGACGATGTGCGGTTCGATGCCGTGCTGCCGCAGCGCTGCCAGCGGCAGGCCGCGCTATCGACCATTCGTTTCTTCGCCAATGGCGGTTCCTGTGGCGGCTCCATCGCGCTGACGCGGCTCGATGCGGGATATGAAGTGCGCGTCAACTGGCTCACCGGAAGGGTTGAAATCGTTGCTCGTGACGTCGCCGCCAACTAACCGCGCTGACGCGGGGTTCACGATCATCGAGGTGCTGGTGGCGCTGGCGCTGGTGGCCGTCTCGATCGTCGCGATCGGCGCCGTGATGGGTGTCAAGACGCGCGGTGTTCGCTCCATGGAGCAGCACGTCGCGCTGATGCAGGCAGCGCGCACCTTGATGACGGTCGGCATTCCGCCCCGCGCCGAATTGCAGCCGGGCTCATCGACCGGGCAGGCGGAGGGCTACCGGTGGACCGTCGACGTCAGTCCGCTCGGTGGTGACTGGACGGTTCCCGAGGGCAACGTGCCCTGGGCCCCGGAGCTGGTGAGAATTCGCGTCAAATCTCCGGGCGGCGCATTGTCCGACGTCCGCACCGTGCGCCTGATGCCGAGGTCCTCGCAATGACCCCGGCGAACACAGACCAGCGCGCGCATGAGCGCGGCTTCACGCTGATCGAGACCATCGTCGCGCTGGCGCTGATGGGGCTGTTGCTGTCGGCGCTCGCCAGCATCACGGCGCAATGGTTGCCGAGCTGGAACCGGGGGCTCGACCGGATCCAGCGCAGCGAGCTGATCGGGATCGCGCTGGAACGGATCGGGGCCGACCTCGCCGCGGCGGAGTTCGTTGCCGCCAATCGCGACGCCCACAAGCCGCTGTTCGATGGATCGGAATTGTCGGTGACGTTCGTGCGGACGTCGGTGGGACCGAATGCGGGGCCGGGGCTCGACATTGTGCGGCTTGGCGAGATCAGGGATCGCGGCGAGTTCGTCACGGTGCGTTCGCAGGCGCGGTTTACACCGCTGGCCGACGGAGTGTCGCTATCGGAACAGGTGCATCTCGGCAGCCCGGTCGTGCTGCTGCGCGCGCCCTATCGGCTGTCCTTCGCCTATGCCGGTGCGGACCGGGCATGGAAAAGCGTGTGGCGGGATGCCGACAGACTGCCGGCGATGATTCGGCTGACGGTGCGTGATGCTGCCAGCGAACGGGTGCTGTCGGTGTCGACCATCGCGCCGGTCCATGTCCAGATTCCGAGCGACTGCACCAAGCCGGACGGCAATTGCGGCGACAAGCGCAATTCCGACGGCAACGCCGATCAGGGCAAGACGTCTACCGATCAGGGGAAGACGTGATGGGCGCGACCGGCAAGTGCGGCCGAACGCCGGCCGATCGCGGCTTCGTCATCGTTGCGGTGCTCTGGATCCTGCTGGCGCTGTCGTCGCTGGCGATCATCTTCTCGGCCTATCTCGCCGCGTCGGCGCGGGCGCTGGCCGCCAGCGACCTGTCGTTGCAGACCGAGGCGCTGATGTCGGCCGGAGTTGAGCTCGCAGCTTATCAATTGACGCTGACGGATGAGAAGACGCGGCCGCAGAGCGGGGCTTTTCATTTTGGGCTGGACGATGCCAGCGTCGGCGTGACCTTCACGTCGGAGGCGGGCCGCCTCGACCTGAATTACGCATCGAAGGAGATGCTGATTGGCCTGTTCGTCGTGCTCGGCGCCGGCAAGGACGCAGCCGGCGAATACGCCGACCGGATCGTCGGCTGGCGAACCCGGCCCGCGCCGGGCAGCGAGAATGTCGAGGCCGCCCGCTACAATGCGCTTGGCTACTCGCCGCGCCAGGGCCTGTTCGTCCATGTCAACGAGCTGGCGCTGATCGCCGGTATCCCCGAAGCCCTGGTCGACCGCGCGCTGCCGTTTGTCACGGTGTTCAACGGCAGCCCGGATGTCGATCTGAAGATCGCGGCGCCGGAAATCGTCAGGGCGCTGGACAAGGCATCGGGCAACGATCAGGACGGCTTCGGGGCGCGTTCGGCCTCGCCAAACGGCATCGCGGCCGGAACGCAGGCGCCGAACGCGCAAAGTGCGGCATCGACGGCGCAGAGCCCATGCTACCGGATCGCGATCTCGATCCGTTTCCGCAACGGCCATCGCACCACGTCCGAGGCGGTGATCGCGCTCGGCGACAAGGTCGAGCCCTATCGTGTGTTGTCCTGGCAGAACGATGTCGAACCGCGAAATCCGGTTCTGCTTCGCGGGAGAGGTTGATGGCAATATTTGCCGAAGCACGACAATGGTTCGAGCGTTGGATCGGCGCCGTCGCGGTCACCGTTGACGGCGTCGCTGATAGGTTCGTGCGCCGGCGTGGCGTCGCGCTCGACGAAAATGCCGACGGCACATTCACCGCCCGTCTCGCGGTGTCGAAGGATGGTTCACCCTCGGTGCCGGTTTCGTTTCGGCTCGATCACGATGTGCCACAGCCTCCACTGTCAACGGATTGGAAGACGGCGTTCGACGGCAGCCGGATCGAGGTGCGCTTGCGATCGGATCAAATCGTCAGCCGCGTGCTCGATTTCCCGAGTCAGGCTGGCGATTTCCTCGACGGCATGATCCGCGCGCAGGTCGACCGGCTGACACCATGGAGCGCCGCTGACGCGGTGTTCGGCTGGGGCGCGCCGCGGCCGGTCGGCAATGATCGTATTGAAGTCGCGTTCAGTGCGACCGCGGCGGCCAAGGTCGATCCGTTGATCCGGTTGGCCAGGACGCTGGGCGGCGCTTCCATCGCGGTCTCGGCGCCGGCGGTTGGCGGCGACGGCACGCTGCAGCAGGTGACGTTGCTCGATCGGCCGCTGCGGGGTCTTGCCGGACATCTGGTTCCGCGCCTGTTGCGCATCGGCCTGGTCTCGACGGCCGCCGCAGCCGCGGTCTCGCTGCTGCTGAACATCTATCTCGGCGGCTGGCTGCAATCGGAGCAGGACGATCTCCAGCACCGGATCTCGCAGCGCCGTGCCGCGCTGCGCCTTGACGCCAATGGCGATTCGTCCGGTCTCGGCCTGTTGGCCAAGCGCAAGCAAACGACGCCATCGAGCGTCATGGTCCTGGAAGCGATCTCGCGTGTATTGCCCGATACCACCTATGTGACCGAGCTGCGCATCGAGGGCAACAAGGTGCAGGTGGTCGGAATGACCCAGGATGCGCCATCCCTGATCAGGCTGCTGGAGCAGTCGCCGCAATTCACCCGCGCCACGTTCTTCGCGCCGACGACGCGCGCAGCGAATGAGACGGCGGAGCGGTTCCACGTCGAGGCCAACATCACCGCGAATTTTGGGTCCGGCACATGAGCACAGCATCCCGATCGCTGGCCGCCGTCAGCACCTCGCCACTGGTCGCGACCGCGAGCTATCTCGGCCTTTTCGTGCTTTTGCTCTTTGTCGTCATTTCGTCGCTGTCTGATATCGCTGGCCTGCGCAGCGATGTTGCGGCCTCGGCCGGAATGCTGGAGCAGCTCGAGGGACGATCCAGGGCGAACACCGCGCCAGGTCAGCCCGCGATGCCGACCGGCTCCGCTTATCTCGAGGGCGCCACCGTCACGGTTGCCGGCGCCACCTTGCTGCAACGTGTGTCGGGTGCCGTGATCAAGGCCGGCGGCAACGTGCTGTCGACGCAGCTAGACGTTCCCAACGTGCCGGCGAAGGCCGGCTTTCTCAGTATGGTCGCGAGCTGCGAGATCGAGCAGGCGCAATTGCAGCCGGTGCTCTACGATCTCGAAGCCAGCATGCCGTTCCTGTTCATCGACCAATTGGTCGTGCAGCCCGTCGCCGACGAGGCCGCCAAGGGCGCCGATCCCGGCAAGATGCGCGTGCTGCTCGGCGTGTCCGGACAATGGCGGGGAGCCAAGTGATGCGACGCTTTGCAGCGATCATCGTGCTCCTGGCCGCGTCGGTTCATGCTGCAGCGGCCGCCGTGCCCGACCGGTCCGGCGATGCGCTCGATGCCGGGCTGCTCGATGATACCCGCCTGGGCGGTCCGGTGCTGAGCTCGCCGCCGCCGTCCGAACCTGTAACGTCGGTCCGCGTGGCCCCTTCGCCGGCGCCGCCGCCGCGGCCACTCAGCGCAAATCCGCTGTGGGGCATCCCGCTCAAGACGCTGTCCAACACGCGCGACCGGCCGGTGTTCTCGCCGTCGCGGCGGCCGCCGCCCGCCGTCGTTGCGGAACCGGAGGTCAGCAAGCCAGCGCCGACGCCGCCGCGCAAGGTCGCGATCGAGCCGCCGCCGCTGTCGCTGGTCGGCACGATCGCGGGAGATGATGAAAGTTTCGGGATATTTCTCGATCAATCGAACAAGACCGCGCTGCGACTGAAGGTCGGTGACGATTTCCAGGGATGGAAGCTGCGAGCCATCAACGGACGTGAAGTCAGGATGCAGAAGGACGAGCAGGAGGCCGTGCTCTCATTGCCCCAGCCCGGCGGTGAAGAGAGCGGCGACGTCCGGCTCGTTCCGGTCAGCACGGAGCGGAAGCCTTTGGCCGCGCGGCGCCAGATGTGATTGCAGCGTCCAGCGGAAACTAGATCAGCGCGAGCCAGCTCTGAAGTGCCGCCGTCAGGAGAAGGCCGAGCGCAAGAAAAGGACCGAACGGGATCGACGTCTGGCGCTTCATCTCGTGTCCTGCGAGTTGCAGGCCTCCGGCAACTGCAAGTGCCGCGAGTGCCGCGATCAGCAGCAAGGTCGGAACCCCTGTCGCGCCGACCCAGATCGTGGCGGCGGCAAGAAACTTGACGTCGCCAAGTCCCAATCCGTCGACATGCCGCAAGGCGAAGTAAAGCCGCTGCAACAGCCAGAACACGGCGCCGACGAGGACCGCGCTCGCCATTGCGGTGAAGGCGGCTGTCGTGCCTTCAGTGACGACGACGTTCGCAAGACCGAGCGCGGCGATCGCAAGGTTCAGCCAATTTGGAATGATGCCGTGGCGAAGATCGATCAGCGCGACCGCGCAGCAGAGCATGCAAAGCGCGCCGTAAGACCCGATAAAATAAAGAACTTCGCGATCGATATGCATGGTGACGGGATAAGTGTGACGCGTGCTCAATGTGTTGCAACAACTCGCGCGCGTTGAACAGTCCATTCTCAATTGATCCGTCACCGCGCGACGGGTTTGCGAAATTGTGATCGTCATCGACGATAGCGAAGCAGAAAAGATGCGACAAAATGTCTGCGCTGTCACAAATCCGCATAGGACACCGACAATAGTCCGCACCACTACGTGCCGCGAGCCCTTCGTGGCAGATGAGTGGGTTGACTATGCACAAGATGCGAGTGGCGGCGTGCCTTGCTTTGCTGGCAGCGTTCGCGGGCGTGCGCGCCGCGAATGCCGGCGCTCTGGAGGAAGGTGCCGAGCGCTATCGGCCGTATTTGATCGAGGGCGTCGCCAGTGCGCTGACAGGCGCGCGTGCATTGCGCGAGCGCGCCGCGGCAGCGGATTTGCCCGGTGCGAAGAAGGCCTGGCTGTCGGCGCGCGCCGGCTGGGAGCGCTCGGAAGTGTTCACCGCAGGATTCGTTCCCGAGCTCGATGCGCAGATCGACGCCTGGCCGAACGCGGACAGCGGGTTCCACGCCATCGAGGCAAAGCTGTTCGGTGCTGCAAGCACCGACGTCGCCACTGACGCGGCGGGCCTTGTCGAGCATCTGAACGACCTTCACGGCAAGCTCAAGGACATCAAGCTGACGCCGCAGGGCCTCTTGGACGGCACGGTGCGGCTCGCTTACGAGGTCGGAGAGAGCAAGGCTGATGGCGGCGAATCGCGCATCAGCGGCACCTCGCTCGACGACATGCGCAACAACATCGCCGGCATCGACTTCGCTTACCACACGATTTTCTCTGCCGCGCTCAACACGGTCGACGGCAAGCTCGACGAGACGGTGAACAACCGGATCGAGCAGCTCGAGGCGATCGTCGCGACGCCCGACTTGCCGCGTGTCAACATTGCCGATCTGCGCCAGACCAGTGAGGAGCTGGTGATCGCGTTGCAGAGCGCATCGGCGAAGCTCGGCCTGCAGCGGCCGACCTTGGAGGCCCAGGCGCGATGACATCGCTTCAGCTGCGTCTGGCTGCACTGCTCTCCGGCGTCATCGCCCTTGCACTGCTCGGGCGCGCCGTGGCGTTTCCGGTCGATGGCGACAAGACCGTGCTGCCGGTTGCGACCGAGCTGAACGAGGATGCGCTCGACAAGCCGCGCGAGGTGTTCCAGTCCGAGCGCACCGGCAGCAAATCCTATCTGGTGAATCTCGGCGATCTCGCTTTCAATTCGCCCGGGTTGCTTGGCGAGGTGGCGCGGCAGGCCGGCGTGAGCTGCGGCACCTGTCACGTCAATGGTGCCAACAACGCCAAATTCTTCATGCCGAAGATGTCGAGCCGGCCCGGCACGTTCGACACCACCGGTCCTCTGTTCAATCCGAAGGCCAACAATCTGTCGTTCGATCCCGTGCGGATTCCGAGCCTGCGCGGCGCCCGCTACCTGGCACCCTATGGCGCCGACGGCCGGTTCGCCTCGCTGCGCGATTTCGTCCACAACGTCATCACCAGCGAGTTCGCCGGACCGGAGCCGTCGCCGGCAACGCTCGATGCGATCGTGGCCTATATTCACGACATCGACTTCCTGCCCAACCCGAGCCTGGGCCCCGCGGGACGGCTGGCTGGCAAGATCACCGAGCCGGAACGCCGCGGCGAGGCGTTGTTCTCGCGGCCGTTTCCGCACGATCCTGCGCTGAGCTGCGCCGGCTGCCATGTTCCATCGTCGGGCTTTGTCGATCATCAGCAACACGACATCGGTTCAGGCGGACTGTTCAAGACGCCGACCCTGCGCAACGCCGACTTCAATGCGCCGTATTTTCACGACGGCCGCTTCGACAATGTCAGCCAGGTCGTCGATTATTTCGACCGCACGTTTCAGCTCGATCTCTCGGCGCAGGACAAGGGCGACCTCGTCGCCTATCTCACGGCGGTGGGCGATGGCGTGCAGCCCTATGAGCGCGACGGTGCCGGCGCCACGCTGAAGGAGATCAACGATTTCTCGACGGTGCTTGCGACCGCGATTCCTGCCGGCGACAAGGACATCGTCGCACTGGCGGTCGATACGATCGGCCGTGAGCTGCGCGAATTGACCGAGCAATACCCGGATCGCAAGAACACCAGCGTATCAGGCGGCGAGCAGCAGCGCGTGCTTGCGCGCAGCGGTCTCAAGGAGCTGGTGCTCACGCTGCGGCGAATCGAAATGGCTGTTGCAGCGGGGCGCAGCGCGGATGCTGCAACCGAGTTCAGGAACTATCGCAATCTGATGGCCGCTGCTGTTCCGGCGTTGCTGGCCAGTGCGGAGCCGTGGTCGTTGTTCAATCAGAACGTGCATGATCAGCATTATGCTGCGCTTCGCCAGGTGATGCGCTCCAAGCATGTTTCGCATTGATTGGGCTGTATTTAAGCTCTTTTGCTGACCCGCTTCGCTGCGTGGATCGCTTGATCGTTTCTCAACCAATGATTGAATATTTGAATCGCGGAGTTGCGCGCGCTGCTGATGATGTCTCCGCGAAAATATTTGAACGTTTCGAAATTTCTTGCGCGCATTCATGTAAGCGAAAACCATGCGTCATATTGCCGCACTAAGCAGGGTGCGTTGCTAACCGCAAACACCTGAGGTCGACAATGAGTTTGAATTACAAAAAGCACTGGCGAACCAGCACCGCGCTCTGCATCGCGTCTACGGTGCTCGTTGCGACAGCCGCATATGCCGCTCACTATCCGGGCGGTCACAGTGATTGGGACAAGCGCCCGCATCACAACAACAAGGCGCACCACGACGCCGATCGCGCCAAGAATGACCACGATCATGGTGACAAGGATCACGGCGACAAGGTGAAGACCGCCTCGCCGATCAAGCACGTCATCATCCTGATCGGTGAGAACCGCGGCCTCGATCACACCTTTGGCATCTACAAGCCGAAGGGCAAGGGGCAGACGATCTCCAACCTGCTGTCGAAGGGCATCGTCAACGAGGACGGAACGCCGGGTCCGAACTTTGCGCAGGCGCAGCAGTACTCGGTCGCGGGCCAGACGTCCTTCTATATCGGCGCGCCGACCATCTCGAAGTCGCCCTACAACGCGACCAACCTGATGCCGCAGCCGAACACCAACGGCACGCCGACCGCGCAGAGCGACACCTCGCCCCCGTTCAAGACGATCGCCGAAGCCAGCGTCGAGAAGGACATGGACCCGGCGGATCTCGACATCCTCACCACCGGCTTCAGCGGTCTGCCGACCGGTGTGCTTGATACCCGCGTTCCCGGCGCCGGCGGTCTGAACGGACCGTTCCAGTTGCAGGGCGAGCAGCTCTCTGACGACGACTACACCGGCGACTCGACGCATCGCTTCTATCAGGACTGGCAGCAGGAAGACTGCAACGCCGCCAGCGCCACCAAGAAGAACAACTCGGGCTGCCTGAACGACCTGTTCCCGTTCGTGATGGCGACCTATTCGGCGTCCAACAAGAGCATGGCCAACTCGATGGGCTTCTACAACGCCCAGCAGGGTCAGGCCCCGGTCCTGAAGATGCTCGCCGACCGCTTCACGCTGAGCGACAACTTCCACCAGTCGTTCCACGGCGGCACCGGCGCGAACCACTTCATGCTCGGCACCGGCGATGCGGCGTTCTGGAGCGACGGCAAGGGCAACCCGGTGACGCCGCCGGCCAGCCTGATCGCCAACCCCAACCCGGCCGCGGGTTCGGTCAACCGCTACACCGTCGATGGCAATTGGAGCAACTGCTCTGATGTCTTCCAGCCGGGCGTGAAGCCGATCGTCACCTATCTCAACAATCTGCCGTACGCGGCCGAGCCGAACTGCAAGCCCAACCACTACTACATGCTCAACAACGTCAATCCGGGCTATCTGCCGAACGGCGCGCTGGCGGGCGGCAACAACGTCCCGCCGTCGTCGGTTCGCACGATCGGCGACGCGCTCATGGAGAAGAACATCTCCTGGGCGTTCTATGGTGGTGCGTTTAACGACGCCGTGGCGCTTTCCAACGCCGCGGTTGCCGCCAATCCGTCGAACCCGAACCTCAGCGCCGCCGCGGTTGCCGATCCGGCACACGCGCTCGGCGTTGCCTACTGCCAGATCTGCAATCCGTTCCAGTATGCGACCTCGATCATGGCCAACCCGGCCGTGCGCCAGGCTCACATGAAGGACACTGCCGATCTAATCACGTCGATCGAGAAGAACACGTTGCCCTCGGTGTCGTTCGGCAAGCCGGATGGCCTGCTCGACGGTCACCCGCAGAGCTCGAAGGTCGATCTGTTCGAGGCCTATGTCCTGAACGTGCTCAACGCGCTGGACAACAACCCCGAGCTGAAGGCTGAAACCGCTGTCTTCATCACCTGGGACGAGGCCGGCGGCTATTGGGACTCCGGCTACCAGCAGTCCATCGACTTCTTCGGCGACGGACCGCGGATTCCGACCCTGATCCTTTCGCCCTATTCGACGGGCGGCAAGGTCAACCACAACTACGCCGACCACGTTTCGCTGCTGAAGTTCATCGAACGCAACTGGGCCCTCCAGCCGCTCACGAACCGCAGCCGCGATAACCTGCCGAACCCGAGCTACTCGAAGAACAACGAGTATGTCCCGACCAACAGCCCGGCACTGTCTGATCTGTTCGACGCGTTCGACTTCAGCAAGCCGGTCACGTTGTCCTACACCGAGTGATCAAGCTCTCGCCCAGCGCGAGGTCTTGAATCCATCCGAGGCCGGCGCCGATCGAACCCATGGTTCGGTCGGCGTCGTCATGTTTTGCCTGCCCACCAGATGATCGATCGGGAATATGCGATGAAGCGTAACGAGAAGATTTGTTCGGGAAGCCCTGCGGCCTGCCTGCTTGCCGTTGCCGTCCTGGCCAATGCGACGATGCCGGCCCAGGCGCAGCAGTTTTCCGCCGACCTCGTCGCGAGGAAGGATGATACGGCAACAGCCATGGGAACCTTGCGGGTCTCGGACGGAAAAGCACGGATCGAGACAGCCGCGTTGCCCGATGGCTTCTTCCTGATCGATACGGCCAGGCCCGCGGCCTGGTTCGTCCGTCCGGGCGCCCGCGTCTTCATGGACGCAAGACAATCGAGCCCGCTCACCCAAATGTTCGTTCCGGTCGATCCGGACCAACCCTGCCGGCAATGGCAGGCGATCGCGCAACTGGCCGCGCCGATCGATGTCGCGACATGGCATTGCCAACGCGACGGAGAGGAGACGATCGCGGGGCGCGCCACCGATGTCTATCGGGTCACGGCGTCGTCCGGTCCCGGCTTCGTCGGGTGGATCGACCGCGCGCGGAAATTCCCGGTGCAGATCAAGACCGCGGATGGGACGGTGATCGCCGTCGATCACATCCGCGACGAGCCCCAGCCGGCGCAGGCCTTCGAAATCCCGGCGAACCTGCGCAAATTCGACCCGCAGACACTGATCCGCAGGATTCAGCAGAGCGACGTATGGGTTGCGCCGCCGGCTTCGGAGTGAGCCGATGTGTGCCGGTGCCTACTGCGATTGCCGGCTAAAGCATGATCCGGAAAAGTGCGAAGCGGTTTTCCCTCGCGACAAACGCAATGCGTTTGCGCGGAGATCATGCGCAGACAAGGAGCCATAGCGCGACGATGATTCATCGCGCATTGGTCACCGGCAGGATCCGGCCGAGCGCCGTGTAGTGCGACTGATGCACGTTGCTGTTGAACAGCGACCAGGGCTCGACCTTCTTCAGGGCGACGGGAACGTCGAAATTCACCAGCTGGGCGAATTGGCGATATTCGGCCATCGCATCGTCGATACGGCCGGCTCCAACGTCGAGATCAATGCGGCGCAGGGTGAGGACGAGGTCCTTCAGGATCGCGCGCGCCGCCAGCCGCTCGTCCTTGCCGCCGATCGAGCTGTTCCTGATGTCGGGAATCCGCTCGGTCAATTCACGCAGCTCGGCGCCGACGCCGGTCACGGCCAGCGACACCACCGCGGTATCGGCGGCCGGGATGGCGACCTCGAGGACGCTCGACAGTTCAAGCACTTCCTTCATCCGGAGCACGACGCCGTCCTTTTCGAACGGACGGTCGCCGTCACCGACCGCAGTCAGATAGGCGACGAGGTCCTGCGTGTCCTCGGTCGACAGGTCGAGGTCGAACACGCGGTCGAAATGCTCCACCACCTGCTCGTAACTGTCGTAGCGGCCATCGTGGAAATACGGCGCGTTGAAGTTGGCGTTCAGCAAAGTGGGGGTCTTGACCAGTCCGCCGGATCCGACGTCGTGACGCAGCTGGTCGTTGAAGGTTGCCCCCGGAACATGACAGCCGGCGCAGCTCAGCTCGGCCTGCTTCGGGAACGGCTTGAAGAACAGGTGCTCGCCGCGGCGCTCCGCAACACTGGCCTGTGCGGCAAGCCTGCCGCCGGGCCCGAGCTTTGGATTCGGCAGGAACTCGATGTCGTTGATATAGGCGACCAGGCCGTCGAGAATCTCGTCGCGCGGCTTTGGACCCGAAAATTCATTGACGATGACATTATAGACGAAGTCGCGGAGCGAGCCGATGCGCCCGTCATGTCCGTAGGGCGCGAGGAAGCGGGCGCCGCGCAGGCTCGGTATCCTGACCGGATCGAGGATGCTGTTGAACGTCTTGGCATTGAAGAGAAGGCTGGTCGTGTCGAAGGTGCCGGGACGCGAAGAGGCTCCGGGGACGAATAATTTCGGGTTCGATGCGCCATTGACGTGGCAGGTGCCGCAGCTCATCTCGGCCTGCCGGGCCTTGCCGCCCAGGATGGAAGGCGAATTGAAGGCGAGATCGCCGAGATTGACCAGATAGGACTTTCGGCCGCCCATCGCTTCGGAATGAAAAAGCTCGCGCGGCCGCGCCAGCGCCTCCTCGGAAAATTCGGTGCCGGCCGGCAGCACCGTCTGGTCGCCGCCGAGCGGGAACGCGGTCGCGCGCAACGGAAGGAAGGCCGCGACGAGCGTCAGCAGCGCGATCGGCGCGTGCTTCACGCCGCGACCGGCGATTGCGGTCCGACCTGCTCCGGAATCGCGCGCAACAATTTCGCAAGCCATCGCGAGAATTCGCCCCTGTCACAAATCGCTTCGTGCCGCCGCCCGATCGGAAGATGTCACGGAGGTGACAGTTTTCTGTCGGCGGGACCAATGACCGTCTGATTGGATAGACGAAGGTTGATTGCGGTTTGATGACGGCAACGAAGCCGAAACCGATGGTTACGCTTCTTACCGGGCGATACTCTGTCGCGGCGTGAACGACACGTCATGCCTTCGCGCGCGCGTCGAAAAACGGTCATCCCAGCGAAATGTGTTTTGCTTAGCGTGTAGCTCCATTTCTATTTCTTTCTAAATCAGGAGAGCACTATGCGGCTTTGGGGAGCCATTCCGGCGCTCGCAATTGTTGCTGGCACCGTTGCCACCGCACCGGTGGCAAACGCCGAGAATCTGGTCGAAAAGATCATCGATGAATTCAAGCACGAGGTCAGGGACGAGCTGCGTGATCTGCGCGATCGCGGTCATGAAGGTGTGCATCAGTACAAGCACATCGTGGTCATCTACCAGGAGAACCACAGCTTCGATAACCTCTACGGTCACTGGGGCGATGTCGGCCGTGACCGGATCAATGGCACCCCCGACGCCGATGCGGCGCACACCTTGCAGGTCCGGCAGGACAATCAGACCGTCTATGCCTGTCTGCTGCAGAACGACGTCAACCTGACCTCGCCGTCGCCGCAGCCGACGAGCTGCACCGACAATACGGGCACCGTCGCGATCCTGAGCGCCTTCAAGAACAAGCCGTTCGAGATCAACGACTTCATTCCGACCTCGGCCACCACCTGCCCGAAACCGGTCGGCGCTTTCGCTGCGCACGGCTTCCTCAACGGCACCGGCGCGCCCGGCGGCTGCACCGAGGATATCGTGCATCGCTTCTACAACGAGCAGTACCAGCTCAACGGCGGCCGGCAGAACCGCTACGTGACCGGCAGCGACGCGTCGGGCCTGACGATGGGCTACTACGACACCAAGAAACTGCCGATCTACAGCTATCTGCACGGCCACGGCGCCCCGAACTACGTCATCGCCGACAGCTTCTTTCAGGGCGCCTTCGGTGGTTCGTTCCTCAACCACCAGTTCTTTGTTGCAGCCGCGGCGCCGCAGTTCGTCGGTGCCTTGAGCGACGGCAGCGCCAACGACTTCCACTCGATCGTCGATGCCAACGGCATGCCCACCAGCACGCCGCTCTATACGCCGGTCTCCACCGTGAAGGATGCGCAGCTGACGGCAAAGTGCAGCCAGACCGGGCTGCCGGCGGGCCTCGCCTGCGGCGACTATGCGGTCAACACCACGCAGCCGACCTACCAGCCCTATTCGCCGGGCACCCCAGACATCAAGCGCCTGCCGCCGCTGCACACGCCGAACATCGGCGATCGGCTGTCGGCAAAGCACGTTGACTGGGCCTGGTATTCGGGCGGCTGGTCGAACGCCAATGGCGACGTCGGCGCTTCCGGCTGGACCAACGGCAACGGCACGACCTGCACCGATCCGAACCATCTTTCGACGGCGGTGTTCCCGAATTGCGCCGACGTGGACTTCCAGTTCCACCATCAGGCGCTCAACTACTTTGCCAATTACGCGCCGGGAACGCAGGCCCGTAGGGATCATCTGAAGGACGAGGCGGAGTTCATCCAGGCGGCCAAGAGCGGCCGGCTGAAGCAGGTCAGCTTCATCAAGCCGATCGGCGAGGAGAACGAGCATCCGGGGTACACCAGCGAGTCCGAAGGCAGCCAGCATCTCGTCGATCTCGTCAAGGCGATCGCCGAAGGGCCGGATGGCAAGGACACGCTGATCGTCATCACCTATGACGAGTTCGGTGGGCAGTGGGATCACGTTCCGCCGCCGCCGCACAACCGTCATGGTGCCGAAGCCAGGGCTGCGGACCAGTGGGGCCCGGGCACCCGCATTCCGGCGCTGCTGATCGCCAAGCGCTTCAACAAGTCGGGCGTCGCGCATGAGGATTTCGACACCACGTCGATCCTCAAGATGCTCGAAAAGCGCTTTGATCTCGATCCGCTGGTGACGCGCCCGGTGCGCAGCCTTTCGGCGGCGCTGAAGGCCGGCGACCACTGACAAGAGAAGCGATCCTGGCCCGCGTCAACGTCTGACGCGGGCCGGAGTGTGTGGAGGAGTAGTTAGACGATCAGATCATGAGGCGTATGGGTCACGACGGCGTCCGGCATGTGGTTTGAGAAGTAATCCGGCTGGTGCTCCGGGATAGCTGGCCCAGTTGCTGGCGCTCCGTCTGCAGCCCCTTGTGCCAGGCGAAATCCGGCGGAATCCTGATGGTAACCGAACCACGTGGCGGTTTGATCGAAGTCTGGAGGAGGCGAAGCTCCCTGCTGTTCAAGGCTCGGAAGCTCCGCCGCGAAATGAAAGGACTGCCCGGTCGTTGCGGATGTTCCGCCGTCTACAAAGGGCAACATGGCCTGAGACAAGGCCGCGTCGACGTGGCCGCTCGTTGACGTCGGGCTAACGTCGGGCGCTGGAGCGCTGGTGCTGCCGCCGACCGGCGGTGCAGCACTGTCCGGGCTGGCCGCGAATGTGAAGGCATCCATCCCCGCCGTGTGGCACTGAATATCGACCTGAAGGTTGGTCGTGGCCGAGTCGCCGTCTCCGTCGACCGCAGTTACATCGAACAGGAGATCTGCGTTGATACTCGTCTTTTCAGTATAGCTGATGTTGTTGACCGCGAAGGTGGGGTGCCCGGCCTCCGCCCGATCATAGTCGACCTGGACTTGATTGAACGCCCTGTCAACGTACAGCGTGTACGTCGTCGTCGTGGCATTAAAAGTGTAGGTGTCGATCAGCGAAGCATCCGATGTCTCCTGGACCACGAAGCTGGCGCTGCCGCACAGCGGCTTGGGAACATCGATGCAGAAGTCGTGAACGTCGGAGCTGCCGTCAAGAACCTTGAGGATCACACCGGCCGTGCCATAGCCCTGCCATTGCGTGAGATTGAAACTGACCTGCGACTGCTGCCCGGTGAACGCGAGGTTCAACTGCTCGGCCGGGTCCATTTGCAGTCCGCTGTCGCCGACCGCGATACCGCAACTCGATGCCTTGACATCGAGCGGATGGCCGGCGCAGTCAGACCCGGTAATCACCAATTGCCCATCCGGAGCAGTCAATGACGGCGTGCCGCAGGGCGGCGCGTCGAAATCGGAGCCGCTAACGGTGACGTCCTTCGACGGCCCGGCGTGCTCGAGATCAAAGCAATATG
The DNA here is from genome assembly GCF_011058295.2 of Bradyrhizobium sp. 6(2017). NCBI lineage: Bacteria > Pseudomonadati > Pseudomonadota > Alphaproteobacteria > Hyphomicrobiales > Nitrobacteraceae > Bradyrhizobium > Bradyrhizobium sp. 6(2017). Next base: position 1,268,322 of record NZ_CP049289.2, read on the forward strand.
TTCCGTCCGGACTGATCAGCAACCTGAAGTACGGATCGGCCAGCGTGCCGCCGCAATCCGCAAGATAGGCGTCCAGTTCAACGCCGCCGCCCACCTGATGGGTCGTATAGTAGAAGCTGTAGTCATCGCCATGTCCGGTGACGTGCACCGAGGTAACGCCGTCACCCAGGCAAGACGTAGCCAGATCGTATCCCGTGCAGCCGACTGCACCGTCGTGGACGGCAACGCGCATCGCGGCGTCGCCATCCGCGCCGAAATCGACATGGTAAGTGCCGGTCGCGGTTTGATCGTCCCGGGCGGTGACGAAGGTCTCCGGGAAGCCGCAAATGGTCGGGTGATCGTCCGTGATCGTCAGTTGCTTGCCGAGGTCGATGCACGCAGTCTGGAAGTCGCCATCCTTGTCCGTAATGGTGGCGACCAGGTTTACGACGCCGGCGGTTAGTGAGACGGCTTCGTCAGCGCTGGTGCAGGACGGATGCGTCACCGCGCGATACTCGGTGAAAGTGACGCTTCCCGTGGCCGGATCAACCGCGATGGTGAATGCCAGCTCCCCGCTTGCGGTGCCGACGTGACCTTCGATCGTGTTGCCGTGCTGAACCAGCACGTCGGCGAGGCCGGTATGCGAGTCGGTCAGACCGGACGGGGTGCAGTTACCTCCGTTGATCGTCAGCGCATAGTGGGTCGTCGCGCCATCGGCGCCCTGGAGCGAAGTGAACGCCGTCGAGAAATCGGCTGATATTGTCGTCAGCGCCGCGTCCGGCGCGGAGCCGGCAATGTGGCCGTCCAGCGCCGTTGCCGTCAGATGCGTCTCGCTCAGCGTCAGCGACGGAGCGGTGCCGTTGGCCCGGATGCAGGGGCCATCGTCGCTGATGGATAGCCTGCTGCCGAGGTCGAGGTTGGCGCTCTGGAAGTCGCCGTCCCTGTCGGTGATCGTGGCAGTCAGGTTTACGATGCCGGCGGCCAGCGATATGGCCTCGTCGCTGTCCGGGCTGGTGCCGAGCGGCTGCTCCACCGGCCGGTAGTCGGTGAAGGTCACACGTCCCGTAGCCGGATCAAGCGTGATAGTGAATGCCAGTGTGCCGTTGGTCGCGCCGACGCGGCCTTCGATCGTGTTGCCATTCAGAACCAGCAGGTCGGCGAGGCCGGTATGCGAGTCGATCAGCCCCGACGCTGCGCCGTTGCCGCCCGTGATCGTCAGCGCGTAGCGGATGGTCGCGCCATCGGCGCCTTGCACCGAAGTGAAGGCCGCCGAGAAATCGGCTGAAGTCGTCGTCAGCGCCGCGTCCGGTGCCGAGCCGGCGATGTGGTCGTCCAGCGCCGTTGCCGTCAGATGCGTCTCGCTCAGCGTCAGCGATGGGGCTGTGCCCGCCGCCGCAATGTGCGGGCCATCGTCGGTGATCGTCAGCTGCTTGCCGAGATCGATGCTTATGTCCTGGTACCGGCCGTCGCTGTCCGTGACCGTCGCGATCAGGTTTACAATGCCGGTCTCCAGCGCGATCCCTTCGCCGTTGTCGGGGCTGGTGCCGGACGATTGCTCCACCGCGCGGTGCTCGACGAAGGTCACGCGGCCCGTGGCCGGATCAACCGCGATGGTGAATGCGAGCGCCCCGCCTGCTGTGCCGACACGGCCTTCGATGGTGTTGCCGTTCAAAACCAGCACGTCGGAGAGGCCGGTGTGCGAGTCGATCAGCCCCGACGCCGCGCCGTTGCCGCCAGTGATCGTCAGCGCGTAGCTGGCGGTCACACCCGGTGCGGTGACGAACGCTGCCGAGAACTCGCCTGAGGTCGTCGTCAACGCGGCGTCCGGTGCCGAGCCGGCGATGTTGTCGTCCAGCGCTGTCGCTGTCAGATGGGTCTCGCTCAGCGTCAGCGACGGCGCCGGTCTGGCCTCGATCAGCGGGCCGTGGATGGTGATCGTCACCACCTGCGGGGTTCCGCCTATCGTGGCCACCGTGAAGCTGTCGGTCAGGGTTTGGCCGACATGGAGGGCTTGCACGGAGCTGTCGGCGTTGTTGAGCGTATAGGTCCACACGCCGGCCGTTGTGAGCGTGAATGAGCCGTGGCCGCCCGCGCTTGTCGTCGGCGCGTTGATGGCGGTGAAGGTATTGGCGGGATCGTCGACATCGGTGTCGGTGAGCGTGCCGGTCGCGATGAGCAGACCGGGCGAGGCCCCACTGACGCCGACTGCACCCACAACTGCGCCGGCCTTGGCGCCGGAAATGATAGAGGCGTCGTCGACACCAACAATGGGGATGTCGAAGCTCTCGCTGGTCGAGAGCGTGCCGTCCGATACGGTGATAACGAAACTTTGGGTCGAGTTGACCTTCAGCGCGTTGATCGCGGCATTGTTCGGAACGAAGGTGTAGTTTCCGGTCTCGCTGTTGAGGTAGAGCGTGCCAAACGCGCCGGTGCTCGACACGTCGTAGGTCAGCTGGCCCTGCACCACGTTGCCGGCACTTCCTCCGCCGATGCCGAATGTCACCGCACCGTTCTTGCTGCTCGCGGAAAAAGTTCCGCTCGCCGTACCGAAGTCATCAAATTTCGCGGTATCGATTTCCGTCAGTCCTGCTCCGAGGTTCAGGTGCGGCGGCACCGGCGGCGGCTTGAAGGTCTCGACGTTGGCAAAGATGACCACCGGCACGGGCGCGAGCGGATCTGGCGTCAGCGGTTGCGCGCCAGGCTGAAAATTGATCGGTTGCAGCAACGGCGACCCGTCGAAGGTCGACGTGCCGGACCCTTTCGATCCCGGTCCCTTCTCGAAATAGGCGAGCGTCTCCTGCTGGGCCTCCCGCAATTCCTGCATGTGCGAAGGGGAATTCGTGGCCTGGCTGACGCCGACGGAGGACCCCTTTCTGCTCAGGATGATCGTCTCTCCGGGATCCTCGACGATGATATGCCGGGGGATCGCCTCCTTGGTCACGAGCTCGAAGACGCCGTGGTGGAGGTCCTTGTAGTTGATGCTGTCGTCGTCCAGGAACGTGACGTTCGACTCCGCGGCCCGGGCTTCTTTCAGGAGCGAGAAGGTCAGCGCGGTGAGCGTCAGTGTGCCGAAGCCGCCCGCTCGAAAGTTGCCAACCGGTGGGTCCGCGGCCGGGGTGCCCGACCTTGCCAGCCAACTGCCAATGGAACGGAAGATGTCCCTGGTCCTCGCGAGCAGGCCCGGTCGCGCGATCTCGTTGGGGTCCTGCGCGCATGCACTTAGCTCGAGGCAGGTGCCACCTGGCAGATCGAGCACCCTGCCACCGATCAACCGTATCTCGATCCGCCCGCCGGCTTCGACCTCGATGACGTCACCCTCGCGAACGGGATCGCCAATCGTGCCTCGAACCGCGATGCCGCTTGCACGCCTGATAGTGCCGCAGCCGATCGCCGTCTGAATGTTGCCGATGAATCGGGGCGGCTGGCCCAAATCGGCCATGCACACGCCCCCGAACTCGACGCCGGACGCAACTGACATTGGCTTTTCGCCTGTTGAGCAGCTCAGACCGGAACGCGGTGCCGTAGTTTTTTGGTTTGGCTCGCCGCGAGGTGAAAAATCCTCGCGCCAGCAGCCATAGGCTTGCCCGCCGAAACGTCCTGATTGAAACTAAATTCGGTAGTGAAAATCGAACTCCAAGTAGCGGAGAGCCATTGCGAAAATGGCAGAACAGCTGTCCTTTATCGCGCGTGCAGCCCCGCAAAATTAATAGTATAGTTACTGAGTAAATTGTCCACTTATTAATTTTTAATCGAACTGCGTCAGGCACTTATGCCTGTTTTCGGTAGCTCATCTGGCACTCAAGGCCCTGCGGTCTCGGCCCGGCGGTTCCGATCACCATCGAGCCACGACACGACAAAATCTTCTCAAAGGAGGGGATCGTGCGCATTCATTTGATTGTTCAATTGCTTGCAAGCTTCGTCCTGGCGCTCGCAACTTTTGTGCCCGGCCAGGTGCAGGCGCAAACCGAGCCGGCCCAGCCCGCGGTCCAGACTTCTCAATCGAAATTCATCGGGAGAGTCGTGGCGGCCACCGGTTCGGTCACGATCGAACACGTGAGTGCCGTCGTCGTTCAGGCGGGGCTGCCTGACAAACTGCCTCAGACGCAGGTTGGCGACCCCGTCTATCTGGGCGATGTGGTGCAGACCGGAGCCGACGGGCGGGTGGGGATCAACTTCACCGACGGCACCTCGTTCAATCTGTCGAGCAACGCCAAAATGGCCATGACCGAGTTCGTGTACGATCCAAACGGCAAGTCAAACTCGACCTTGCTCAAACTGACCAATGGAACGTTCACCTTTGTTGCCGGCAACATTGCGAAGACCGGCGACATGAAGATCGACACCCCCGTCGCAACGATGGGCATTCGAGGCACCACGCCACGCATCGAAATATCTGAGGATGGCACTGTGAAGTTCGCCACGCTCGTTGAAGAGGGCAAGAGCAAGGTCCGGAAGACCGGGACCCGAACGACGCAGCAACCTGAGCAAAACCCCCTCCACAAGTTTAATCCAAACATCTGTCGAGGATGCTAGGGCAGGTGCAGGCCTTTTCGAGCATGCAAGGGCCGACATGAAACCTCGTGCAAGCGCCGGCGCAATTGTCAGCCTGATATCGCTTCTCGTTGCGATGCTCTCCGCCTGGCCGGCGATCGCGCAGAAGCCGAAGCCAAAGGACAACTATCTGCGGAATGTCGAACTGTGCAGCGGCCGCGACCGCGCGCCGCTCGACGCGCGCATTGGCGGATGCACTGCGCTGATCGATGCGGGGCAGGACATGACGACGGCTGGTCTGGCGATCGCCTACAACAACCGTGGCAACGCCTATGCCGCCCAGGGAGATTACGACCGCGCTATCCAGGATTTCGATCGGTCCATCGAGCTCAATCCGACCTACACCAAGCCGTTCAACAACCGCGGCGTGGCCCATTTCAGGAAACACGAATACGAGCTTGCGACTGCGGCTTTCGATCAGGCGATCAAGCTCAACCCGAACTACGGCCAGGCCTTCGCCAATCGCGCGGAAGCCTACCTGAAGACGAATGACTATGCCCACGCAGCGCAGGATTATGATCAGGCCATTCGCCTCGAGCCGAATCTCGAAGGCCTATGGAACGGACGCTGCTGGAGCCGGGCCGTCCTCGGCGCGTTGCAGGCGGCGCTGGAGGATTGCAACAAGGCCCTGCAATCGGGTTCGGCCAATGCCGCGACTTACGACTCGCGCGGCCTGATCTATCTGAAGACGGGCCAGCTCGGCTCGGCGATCGACGATTACAGCGCCGCACTCCGGATCGACCCGAAGCTCGCAAGCGCGCTCTATGGACGCGGACTGGCGAAGCTGAAGCAGGGCGACAAGGCCGGCGGCGATGGCGATATCTCGGCGGCCAAGGCGATCCAGGGCAGCATCGGCGACGATTTTGCACGCTACGGCGTGCAATAGACGAACTTGGCCGACAGAGGCACAGCAAGCGCGGGTGGTCCGCTTGACGCCGCCACGCCGGTGCGGCCCGCCCGGCCGGCTAGTCCATGATCTCGACCGTTGCCGAACGGCCGGCGACCAGCGCGATGCGATCCGGCAGGTGATCGAGCGCGATGCGCACGGGAACGCGTTGCGCGAGCCGAACCCAGCTGAAGGTCGGATTGACGTTGGCGAGCAGGTTCGCGCCTTCCGTGCGGTCGCGGTCCGCGATGCCGGCCGCAATGCTCTCGACATGTCCGGTGAGCCGGACCGGCTCGCCCATCAACCGGACCTGCGCCTTGTCGCCGACGCGAATGCGCGCGAGCTTGGTCTCTTCGAAATAGCCTTCGACATGCAGCGTATCGGTGTCGACCAGCGCCATCACGCCCTTGCCCGCGCTGACATAGGCGCCGGGCCGCAGATCCATATTGGTGATGGTGCCGTTGACCGATGCGTGCACCTCGCTGCGATCAAGGTTGAGCTGCGCGACCGCGCGATCGGCGACCGCCTGATCATAGGCGGCCTTGGCCTGGAGCTGCGTGGCCAGCACCTGCTCCTGCTTCTGCTGCGACACCGCATCGGTGGTCAGCGCGCTGTAGCGTTTGAGGTCGGCATCGGCCTGATCCAGCGTCGCGTGATGGCCGGCGACCGCAGCATCGGCCTGCTGCAACGCCAGGGCAAAGCGCGCGCGATCGATCCGGAACAGGATATCGCCGCGATGTACCGGTTGATTGTCCTTGACCAGCACATCGGTGACAAAGCCGGAGACGTCGGGAGCGACCTGAACCACGTCGGCGCGGACCTTGCCGTCACGGGTCCACGGCGACTCCATGTAGTAGACCCACAGCGCGCGAGCGACGGCGAGCGCGACAACCAGCGCGATCGCGGTCAGCGCGACCCGGCCAAGCCAGGCAAAATTCCCCTTCATGGCAGAAACTCCGAGAGATAGACGACAACGCCGAGCAGGCAGACGTAAAGGGCGAAATTGAACAGTGCGCGGTGCCAGACCAGCCGGTACAGCCCGAAGCGCTGCATGATCCGGCTCACGATGACGCTCAGCGCATAGGCCACGATCAGCCACAGCAGCAGCGCCGGGACCAGGACACCGTAGATATCGAGCTCATATCTCATGCAGCAAAACTCTCCTCGGGCTGCGATCGATACGCCGGCGCATCCGGAAACAGGCCGCGGCGGATGCCGACGAGGCCGAGCAATGCATCGTCCCGCGCGCCCGCGTTGGAATCCTTGACGACCGCGGTCAGCGCCGCATCGATGCATGACAGCAGTCCGGTCGGCATTGCCGCGTCCGCATGGCCGCGAAACGCCGCCGCGAGGTCGTCCAGCATGTCGTCGATGGCGCGCACGGTCGATGCGGCGAGGCCGTAACGGGCCCGCCTGAGATCGATGATGTTGAGCCCGATGCGCAGCTGGACCAGGCTGTCGGTATCGCGGCGGTCGCTCTCGGAGATGAAGGCGACGCGCTGGGCCAGGAGTCCGAGCCGATGCAGCATCAGGCCGGCAAACTGCGCGCGATCGCCGTGGCCACGCCGCTCGGCCGCGACCGCCAGCGTCTGCCAGCTCGACGTCGTCAGCCGCCTGGCGATCCATTCGGCGCCGACGCCGCGCGCGATCCGCGTCACGATCTCGGCAATCACGATACCGAGGAAGAAAGCGACGGACGAGTTGGCAAAACTGGCAAAATCCGCGCTGTAGGTCGATTGCAGCGCGAGCAGCGTTGCGGTGTTGACAGCGAGAGCCGAGCCGATTGGCGCGGTTTTCGGCCGCGCGATCAGGAAGCCGTACAGGAGGAAGGTCGAAGCCAGCGCGGCGATCAGCACCTCGACATGGGTGATGCCCGGCACCAGCGCGAACTGGTAGACCGCGACCACGACGATCGCGACCAGCGAAAACAGGCCGAAGGCCCGGATGCTGCGCGCCGGCTCATCCTGCGCGGCGAAGAAGGAGCAGGCGACGGCCGCCATCATCGGCGCCGAGGCGCCGTCGGGCCAGCCGGTCGCAATCCACAGGCCGCAGCAGATCAGGATCGCCACTGCGGCCCCGGCGGCCGACCACAGCGCCATGCCGTGATCGCGATGGCGGACCGGCGCGGCCCCCGACTCCGGGTGGAACGCCAGCGGGATGGTGGATATCTCCTGGCCCGCCGAAATCGCATCGCCCAGCGCGCGGCAGTCGGCCGAGATGTCGATGAGCTCGCGCAGCCGGAGCAGCAGGCTGATCGTGATAATGCGCTCCCGCGGCGCGACGCCGTCGAGCGCGGATTGCCGCTCGGCGATTGCAGCGCGGATCTGCTCGCCGGATTGCCGCTGGCGATCGTCGTCCACGATCCATGCGGCGAGATCGTCGAGCAGATGCCGGAGCTCCGGCTGTCTTTGCAGCGCCGCCTCGCCGAGTGCGGCGAGCCGGTCTTCGATCGACGTGATGATCGGCAACAGCATCAGCATGCGCAGCCGGACCTCACCGAGGCCACGGACCGCGCTGGCGTCGGCCAGCCGGTCATAGGCGACATGGGTCGAGAGCGTATCGATCTCGACGATGTCGGTTGCAAGCCGGAGGCGCTGAGCCCGGCGCGTCTCGCCGGTCCCGCGATCAAGCAGCACGTCGCGGGACAGACCGCGCGCATCCGACAGCCAGCTCCTGACGCGGCCGCCGACCGCAGGCGCGACGCTGCGGGGAAACACCACGGTCGACACCAGGCTCGCACAGACGATGCCGAGCGAGATCTCCTCGACCCGCGCCAGCGCCACGTCGAAGATGCTGCCCGGGTCGGCCACCGACGGAAAGCCGATCAGTGCGACAGTATATCCGCCCAACATGAAGATATAACTGCGCGGCGTGCCGTCGAGCAGCGACAGATAAAGACAGAGCCCGACCCAGAGCGCGATCGCAAGGCACAGCAGCTCTGGCGCATCGACTAGGTTCGGCACCATGGCGACCGTCATGCTCGCGCCGGCCAGGGTGCCGATCACGCGGAAGAACGCCTTCGAGCTGGTCGCGCCGGCGAGCGGTTGTGACGTGATATAGACCGTCGCCATTGCCCAATAGGGCCGCGGCAGATCGATCGCCAGTGCGATGACAAGCGCCAGCATCGACGCGGCGAACGTCTTCAAAGCGAAGATCAGGTCCGCGTGGCGGACCAGGAACGGCTCTTCCGCGCGCATGACTATTTCGCCTCTGCGGCAGTTTTCGCGTCCTGCAGGCGGCTCGCACGCTGTTCGATGCGCTGGAGCGTCTCGAAGGTTATCGCAAGTTTCTCGCTGTCGATATCCTTCAGCAGGCTGGTCCGCACGCGGCGCATGATACGGTTGATGTCCGCGGCCTTGGCTTGGCCGCTGGCGGTGAGATGCAGCGTCTTGGCGCGGCGGTCGGTGGGATCCTCGCGGCGCTCCACCAAGCCCTCGCTCGCGAGCAAATCGATCAGCCGCACCAGCGAAGGCCCCTCGATACCCAATTCATCGGCGAGCACGCCCTGCCGGACGTTTTCTCCCTGCCGCGACAGCACCAGCAGCGGAATCGCAGTCGCGTCCGACAGGCCATGATCGGACAGCGCCTGATCCGACTCGCGGCGCCAGATCCGCCCAAGCCGGGTGATCAGGAGCCCGATTTCGGCGTGGATATGAGCTTGCGACGGAGCCATGTCAGTTAGATAGGATACTAATGATTAGGCTGCAATCATATTCCCCAGAATATCTCCGTCGATCACGCAAAAGCGAACGCACTCTGCGGCGAGGACAGAGGTTTATGGTGTCAGACATGCTCGAAGAAAATTCATGGATTCGCGGCAGCAGCCATGGCGCCCACGATCAGCTTGTTTTCGTGTGAATTTCGTCGGAACGTCCGCGCGCCGTATCCGCTACGGATCGAGCTCAGTATCCCAGTAGAGATAATCGAGCCAGCTCTCGTGCAGATAGTTCGGCGGGAACAGCCGGCCGTTGCGGTGCAGCTGATGCACGGTGGGTGCGTAGGGCGTCTGCTTCGGAAACATCCTGGCCTGCTGCGGCGTCAGATTGCCCTTGCGCAGATTGCAGGGCGAGCAGGCGGCGACGACGTTCTCCCAGGTGGTCTGGCCACCCTTGCTGCGCGGAATGATGTGATCGAAGGTGAGGTCGTCGGCCGACAGGCAATATTGGCAGCTGAATCGGTCGCGAAGGAAAACGTTGAACCGGGTGAAGGCGGGGTGGGTGGTCGGCTTGACGAAGGATTTCAGAGATACGACGCTGGGCAGCTGGATTTCGAAGGAAGGACTTCGTACCGCGCGGTCGTAATATTCGACGATGTTGACACGATCGAGGAACACTGCCTTGATCGCGTCCTGCCAGGACCAGAGCGACAGCGGGTAATAACTCAGCGGCCGGAAGTCCGCATTCAAGACCAGCACCGGCCAACCGCCTTGCGAGACATGTGCGTTCAAATAACGCTCCTGACTCCCATTAGCTGCGAAGCAGCATGCACTCACATACTACAGGCAGCGTGACGGGATTGTGAAGAGCAATGAGCGGCTTATCCGCCGCGCACTGCCATGTTCCTGCCCCGATTGCCTCCCGCCCGCGAGGCCCGTAAAGGGAGCGCAAGGCCGTGTCGGCCAGTGACGGACCCTGCCGATGACCACGACGTCAAGCTATTTCGAGGCGCCGCGCCGGTTGCGCGCATTCGTACGCGCGCACGAGACGAGCCTCGTGGTGCTCGCGGTATTGATCGGCGCCATTGGCGGCCTCGTGGTGGCGGTGATGAGCAGCCTGGTCACGGTGCTGCATTCGGTGCTGTTCAATCTGCCGCTGGGCGACCGGTTGTCGAGCCAACCCAGCATCGATCCGCTGCGCGCACTGCTGGTTCCCTCAATCGGCGGCCTGCTGCTCGGCATTGCCTTTCTTCTGCTGCTCCGGGTCCGGCCGGCTCGCGAGATCGACCCGATCGAGGCCAACGCGCTCTATGGCGGTCGGATGTCGTTCCGCGGCAGCGTGATCGTGGCGCTGCAGACGATCTGGTCGAGCGGCATCGGCGGCTCGGTCGGGCTCGAGGCCGGCTACACCCAATTGTCCAGCGGCCTGGCCGCCTCGCTCGGCCGCGGCTTCCACCTCCGCCGCAACGACCAGCGAATCATGGTCGGCTGCGGCGCTGCGGCGGCGATCGCCGGCGCCTTCAGCGCCCCGCTCGCTGGCGCGTTCTACGCTTTCGAACTTGTGATCGGCGGCTACACGCCGGCGAGCCTGACCCCGGTCGGCGTGGCGGCGGTGACCGGCTACTTCGTCGCCCATGCCTTCGAGCCGCTGCCGCTCGGTGTCGGTGTCGGAACCGTCGGCGACGTGCTCGGACGGGACCTCGCGATCGCCGCGCTGCTCGGCATGGTCGCGGCCCTGACCGGCATTGCGATCATGCGTGGCGTGACGCTGTGCGAGGCGCTGCTCGCCAAAACGAGGCTTTGGCCGCCGCTGCGGCCGGCGATCGGCGGGCTTGCCGTCGGCGCGATGGCGCTGCTGACGCCGCAGGTGATGTCGTCGGGCCATGGCGCGCTGCGTTTTGCCGGCATCGTGTCGATGCCGCTTGCCTTCATCGCCGGCGTGTTCGCGCTGAAGGCGGTGGCCTCGATTGTCTCGCTCGGCTCCGGCTTCCGCGGCGGATTGTTCTTCGCCACGCTGTTCATGGGCGCGCTCGGCGGCCGGCTGTTCGCCGCCGGCGTCGACATCGTGTGGCCGGGGCTGAATCTCGATCCCAACGCCTATGCGGTGATCGGCATGAGCGCGCTGTCGGCCTCGGTGATCGGCGGTCCGCTGACGATGTCGTTCATCGCGCTGGAATCCACCGGCGACCTCTGGCTCACCACTGCGGTGCTGGTCGCGGTCATCATCTCGACCACGATCACGCGCGAGTTGTTCGGCTATTCGTTCGCGACCTGGCGACTGCATCTGCGCGGCGAGACCATTCGTAGCGCCGCCGATATCGGCTGGATCCGGGATCTGACGGTCGGCAAGATGATGCGGCGGGACATGATAACGGTGGACGCCGCGATGCCGATCGAGGCGTTCCGCGAGGAATTTCCACCGGGGTCGAAGACCCAGGTTGTCGCGATCGACGGCGAGGGACGTTATGCAGGCCTTGCGCTGGTCGCCGAAGCGCATGCGCCCGATCTCGAGGCCGACAAGGGGCTCGCCGGCATTCTGCGCTACGCCGACGTGATGCTGCATCCCGGCATGAACGTCCAGGAAGCGATCGCGGTGTTCGACGCGGCCGAAGCGGAATCGCTCGCGGTGGTCGAGGGCGATGGCGACCGGCGGCCGATCGGCCTGCTCACCGAAGCGCACGCGATGCGGCGCTATGCGGAAGAATCCGAACTGCGCCGCCGCGAGGTGATCGGCGAGATCTGATTTCGGTGGGGGGTAGCCGAGGCGTCGGGCAGCAAGCGGGAGTGAGGCTCTGTCCGTCGCAATCTATCAGACCCGTCATCCTGAGGTGCGTGCGCAGCGAGCCTCGAAGGATGCCCGGCCGAGCTGCGGCGGCGGGGGCCGTCGATGCTTCGAGACGCGCGTTCCGCGCTCCTCAGCATGACGGGGATAAGTAAGCGGGCCGGCGCTGCGCCGTCACCCGTTCCAGCTTCTGCAAACACCGCGTCACGCGCACGGCAGCCGGCATCTCGGTGTCCGGAAAGCTGGTCTTCCAGTCGGTGACGCCGACTTCGCCGACATAGATGTCGCCGCGTGAATCCAGTGCGATGCCGTGCGGCGCCAGGAATTTTCCGGTCTCCACGCCCGGGCCGTGCTCGCCGCCGAGCCGGGCGATCCGGTTGCCCTTGTGGTCGACGATCGACAGCCGCGGGCCGAGATTGGGCACCTTGCGATTGACCGCCATGCCGGGGCCGAGCTCGCCGATCACGAATTTCGGCTGCGTGCCGCCGCCGCAGCAACACAGCGCGCAAGGCCGGTGCAGATTGTTCCACTGCGTCTCGTATTTGCCGTTGCCGTCGAACACCTGGACGCGGTGGTTCTCGCGATCGGCGACATAGACCCAGCCGTCGGCGTCGGTCGCGATGTTGTGCACGATGTTGAACTGGCCGGGATCGGTGCCGGGCTCGCCCCAGGTCTTGATGAGTTTTCCGTCAGGCGTGTATTTGTGGACGCAGGCATTGCCGTACCCGTCGGAGACATAGATATCGCCCTTCGGCGACAGCGCGGTATGGGTGCAGCGATGGAACGGCTCGCCGCTCATGAATGGCGCCGGCTTGTTCGGGATGCCGATCGTCAGCAGCACCTTGCCGTCGGTCGAGCACTTGCGCACGGTGTGGTCGCCGTCGTCGGTGCAATAGAGATGGTCGTCGGCGTCGATGTGCAGGCCGTGGGCGCGCGAGAACAGGCCTTCGCCCCAGCTCCTGATGAAATTCCCCTCGCGGTCGAGCACCACCATCGGGTGTTCGCCGCGGTTGAAGACATAGACGCGGTCCTTGCTGTCGACCGCGACGGAGGCGACATCCGTCAGGCTCCAGCCGTCGGGTAGCTTCGCGAAGTTCTCAACGACGCGGTAGCGATGCTCGCCGGTGCCGAGGATGGTTGGCATTTTTGTTCCTCTCTCTCTTCTCGTTATTCCGGGATGCGCGAAGCGCAGGCCCGGAATCCATTTCTCCGCAGAGATTGTGGCCCAATGGATTCCGGGTTCGCGCTGCGCGCGCCCCGGAATGACGGTGGATGGTTAGGTCAGCCTCGCCACCGGCCCGACATCGCGTGGCAACAGCCCTTCCTCGATCGCCTTGATCTGCAGCGCGAGGGTGCGCGAGTTGATGCGGCATTGCGCGAGGCTGCCGGCGATGAACCAGAGGCCCGGCTGTGGCGTGCGGGTGTACATGTTGCGCAGCTCCTGGCCGTCGCCAAAGCCCCAGATCGGGCCGACGCGCGCGGCCATGGCTTCGCCGAACAGTCTCTTCACCAGCTCTTCCTGCGGCCGGTAGCCAGTCGCGAGCACGATGAGGTCGGCCGCAACCGTCTCGCCGTTCTTCAGCCGCGCGCCTTCGCTCACGAAGGTCTCGATGTCGGAGAACTGCTTCAGAGCGACGGCGCCGCCCGCGACGAGATCGGAGCAGCCGACGTTGAAATAATAGCCGCCGCCGCGGGTCAGGTATTTGAACTGCCAGCCGGTGCCGCCCTCGCCGAAATCGAGCTTGAAGCCCTTGCGCGCGAGGCCGTCGAGCAGCGGCTTGTCGAGCTCCTTCGACTGCTCGGTTATCAGCACGTGGCTGCGCTTGGCGAGCGCCAACGGCATCGAGGTCGCGATCAGATCATTGTCCTCGAGCGAGCCTTCATTGTAGGCGGCATAGGCAAGCTGCGCGGACGGCTCGATATTGGTGACCAGCGTCGAGGAGCGCTGCACCAGCGTGACCTCGGCGCCGGAGGAGTGCAGGTCCTGCGCGATGTCGTGACCGCTGTTGCCGGTGCCGATCACGAGCGCCCGCTTGCCGGCCCAATGCTCGCCGTCCTCGTAGCCGCTGGAATGCAGCACCTTGCCGGCAAAGTTCTTCAAGCCCGGGATGTCGGGCACGCTGGGGATGCCGCTGACGCCGGTCGCCATCACGACATGGCGCGGCTGCATTTTCCTCATCGTGCCGTCGGCGCGGCGCAGCTCGATGGTCCAGCGTCCCTGTGCGTCGTCATAGCTGCCGCCGACAAACTCCGTGCCGGTCCAGAAGTTCAGCTCCATGGCGTCGACGTAGGATTCGAACCAGTTGGCGAGCTTGTCCTTCGGGATGTAGGTCGGCCAGTTCGGCGGGAACGGCATGTAGGGCAAATGATTGACCTGCACCTGGTTGTGCAGGGTGAGTGCGTGATAGCGCTTGCGCCAATTGTCGCCGACGCGCGCCTCGCGGTCGACGATCAGCGCGTCGATCCTGAGCTGTTGCAGCCGCGCGGCGATCGCAAGCCCGGCCTGGCCGCCGCCGACCACCAGCACGTCGGGGTCGTGGTCGGCATATTCGGCGGCTGCCTTGCGCAGGTCGAGCCAGTTGGGTCCGCGGAAGTCGCGGGAATAGGCTTGTCCGCGCGGCCGCGTATGACCTTGCTGCTCTTCAAAGCCCTTCAACTCCTCGAGCGCCGTCAGCAGCGTCCAGGCCTTCAACCGATCGACATCGGCCGCATCGGGGACCAGCCGCACGATGCCGTGGCCGCGGCCAACAGCGGTTTCGAACTTGAAGATCGCCTCGATCGCATCGGTGCCGGCGCGCTTCACCCGGCGTGGCGCGGCGCGCTCGGCGTCGATGCGGAAATTGCTCGGCGTGCTGCGGCGGGCATGCGCGGGCATCTCCTCGAGGATCGCGAAGGCGCGGTTGACGGTCTGGATGTTCCAGCTCAGCGCCAGCACGTCGCGCCAATAGCTGTCGGGATGGAACAGCGGCTTAAGCAGCACATCTTCGGGGCTCGCCAGCGCATCCTCGAACTGCACAAGCCAATTGTCGGCGGCGACCGAAATATCGTCCGTCTTGTCGAGCATTGAGCGTCTCTCGTCATCGGCCGTCTTGGTGACGGCGTTCCCATTGCCGCAAAGCCTATACCTATCCGAAGGCCTGCAGAAAGGGCGTGACGGGATATCGCCTATTCGGCCAGCGACAGGATCAAGCCTTGATCGGGCGGGACCCGGCCCTGCAGGGTGTCGAGATAGGCCTCGCGCACTGCGGCTGGTCCCCGCCGCTCGACGACCTCGAGCCAATCGGGCAAATGCGGCACGAGCTCGGTCCAGGCGGCGCCAAAACGCTGATCGATGCCGCCGGGCCCCCATTCCTTGGCGCGCTTGCGGATCTGGTCGGGCGCGAAGAACCAGACCGGCTTGGCGCCGGGAAGCGCAGGTTCGTCCGGCTCGTTGGCGCGATGCGTCAGCCCGACCCGGCCGGAATAGACCATCTGCGCGCCGAAGTGCCGGTGCAGCGTTTCGCGCAGCGCGCTGTTGCCGGCCATGTCGACATAGGCGACCGGCTCGGCCGGCGGGATCGCGCTGACCTGGTCATAGGTGACGACCTCGTCATAACAGCCGAGCGAGCTGACGAAATCGACATTGCCCTTGGAGGTCAGCCCGATCACCCGGATGCCCCTTCTGTGCAGCAGATGGGCGAGGCCGAACGCGGTCTTGCTCGAGGCCGACGACAGGATGACGCGGCGGGCGCCGTAGAATTCGTTCTCGGCCAGGAAGTCGTCGACCAGGAACGACAGCATGAACAAGGGCAGCAGCAGTGCACGGAAATCGCCCTGCCGGCCGGCATCGGTCGGATCGCCGGAGACCCGGGCATAGGCGTTATACACCGGCGAGACCTCCTGCCGGTGTGCGGCTCCATCGCGCAGGCCGCGCTTGCTGACGTCGGCGGCCTCGATGACAAGATGGGTCGCCATCGGGAAATAGCCGAACAGGGTTTCGCCGACCGTGACGTTCGGATGCTTCGAGGCAAGCACCTCGCCAAAGCCCCACACCGGGATGATGCCGTAGCCGTCAGGCGCCGGGAACAGCTGCCAGTATTTCAGCTGCTCGCCGATCACGGCGTAGGTGATGTTGTTGGCGGTGAAGGCGAAGCGGGTGACCTTGACCAGCAGCGCGTCGGCCGGCAGCGCCGCGGCGTCGGGGAGCTCCGTCTCGATCACCTTGCACTGCTGCAGGTCGTTGCGGATGACGATGAAGTCGGTGGAGTTCATGGCGATGATCCCGGCCTCGGATGAGCGCCGGCATCGTCGCGTCGATTGCCGGCCTTTTGCAACAGCAACAAAGTTTCAAACGCCGTTCGGCGTCGCCGTCATTTCGCTCAGCGAAGCTGTCCTTCGCGGTAGAGGTCGCGCAGCTTGCGCTTGAAGATCTTGCCGGTCGCCTCACGCGGCAGCGCGTCCATGAAGCGGATGTCTCTCGGCACCTTGAAATTGGCAAGCTTGCCGCGCAAGAAATCCTGGATCGCTGCAACCGAGAGTGCTGCGCCCGCTTCCGGCTCGACGCAGGCGAACAGCCGCTCGCCATATTCGTCGTCGGGAACCCCGAACACCGCGCAGTCGCGGACGCCTTCCATGCCGATCAGGGTGTTCTCGATCTCGGCGGGATAGATGTTGACGCCGCCCGAGATCACCATGTCGCGCTTGCGGTCGCACAGGAACAGATAGCCGTCCGCGTCGAGATAGCCGACGTCGCCGACGCTGACGAGGCCGTCGCGGTCGGCCTCGGCGCGGGCCTTGGCATTGCCGTGATAATCGAAATCCGACGCCGTCGTCTGGCGCATGAAGATCTCGCCGGGCTCGCCGACGTCGCATTGCGTGCCGTCGGGCCGGAATATCTTGACGATGCCGCCCTCGATGGCGCGGCCGACCGTGCCGGGCTTGGCGAGCGCTTCCGCCGCCGAGTGCCAGACCGGGATGCCGGTCTCGGTCGAACCGAGATATTCGTTGATCACCGGTCCCCACCATTCGATCATCGCGCGCTTGACGTCGACCGGGCAGGGCGCCGCGCCATGGACGATGAAGCGCAGCGACGACAGGTCGTAGCGGTGCCGCGTCTCTTCCGGCAGGCGCAGCAGCCGCACGAACATGGTCGGGACCATATGCATGTGCGTGACGCGGTGGCGCTCGATCAGTTGCAGCAGATCCTCGGGATCGAAGCGCGGCTCGAGCACGATCGCGCAGCCGTTGCGGAACGCGAGCATTCCATAGGAGTGCGGCGCCGAATGGTACATCGGGCCATTCATCAGGATCACCTGGCCCTCGTTCGGCTTGACGCCGTAAGTGATGGCGCCGACGCGCGCGGCCGCCGCCTGCTGCTCCGGCCGCATCGGCTTGCGCTTGACGCCCTTCGGCAGTCCGGTGGTGCCGGAGGTGTAGAACATCGGCGCCGCGCCGATCGGCGCGTCGGCGAGCAGTTGATGCGTCTCACGCCAAATATCCCAATCGGTCATGCCGTCGGGCACGCGCGTGGATGCAGGCGCCACGCCATAGGCCGCGGCGATCTCCGGTGGCGTCGTCACGACCAGGAGCTTGATCCCCGGCGGCAACCCGTCGCGGATCTGCGGCAGCAGATCGGCATGGCAGACCAGCGTGTCGGCGCCGCTGTCGGACAGGATGTAGGCGACCTCGTCGGCCTTCAGATGCCAGTTGATCGGCACCACCGGACTGCCGAGCGCGGCCGCGGCGGCGACCGCCTCGAACAGCGCGAAGTCATTGCGCAGCATCATGCCGACCGGCTTGCCGCCCTGCACGCCGAGCGCGCGGAAGCCGGTCGCCGCCCGCGCGATGCGGGCGTGAATCTCGCCATAGCTGATCTGTCGGTCGCCGCTGATGATCATGCCATTCTCTCCAGGCGGTCGTCGTCAGGCGCTGGCTCGCAGGAAGTCGCTGCGCGCCTCGGTGTACTCCGCCTTCAGCCGCGCCACCAGTTCGGCGACCGGCGGGGCGTCGACGATCTGGCCGATACCCTGGCCGGAGCCCCAGATGTCACGCCAGGCCTTGGCCTTCGTGTTGCCGCCGGAACCGAAGTTCATCGTGGATTTGTCGGCGACCGGCAGATTGGCCGGATCGAGGCCTGCGGCTGCGATCGACGGTCCGAGGTAGTTGCCGTGCACGCCGGTGAACAGGTTCGAATAGACGATGTCGTGGGCGGCATATTCGGTCAGCGCCTGCTTGTACCTGAGGTCGGCATTGGCTTCCTCGGTCGCGATGAAGCGGGTGCCGACATACGCGAGATCGGCGCCCAGCGCGAGCGCGGATGCGATGCTCCAGCCGTCGGAGATCGCACCCGACAGCAGGATCGTGCCCTTGAACCATTGCTTGACCTCGCGCACCAGCGCGAACGGCGACAGCGTGCCGGCATGGCCGCCGGCGCCGGCGCAGACCAGGATCAATCCGTCGACGCCCTGCTCGGCGGCCTTGCGGGCGTGCTTGACGTTGATGACGTCGTGGAACACCACGCCGCCAAAGGAATGCGCGGCCTCGACGATCTCGGACGGCGGGCGCAGCGAGGTGATGATCACAGGCACCTTGTGCTTCACGCAGGTTTCCATGTCGCGCATCAGTCGGTCGTTGGAGGCGTGGCAGATCTGGTTGACGGCGTAGGGCGCGACCTTCTTCTCCGGATGCAGCGCCTGGTACTCGCCGAGCTCGTTCTCGATCTGCGTCAGCCACTCGTCGAGCTTCTCAACCGGGCGGGCGTTCAGCGCCGGGAATGAGCCGACGATGCCGGCCTTGCACTGCGCGATCACTAGTTCCGGCCCCGAGACGATGAACAGTGGCGAGCCGACGACCGGCAGTTCAAGCTTGTTGGCGAGCGAAGCAGGCAACGGCATTCGGATCCTCCCTTGTCGCGAGGCCGGCCAGGGCCGGGGCGCGTTCATTGATGTTGATTTGAGCGCGTCGGGCCGGGCGGAGCCGCTGGCCTGCGCTTGCTGCTGTGCATTATAGAGCTGGACGGCATCGCCGGGCCGTTCAATATTGAACAGACAGCTCGTCAAGAGTGAACAGGACGGTCGCAGCATTGCCGTGGGGGAGCCGATGGACTGGGACCTTTGCAAGACCTTCGTCGCGGTTGCGGAAACCCGTAGCTTCGCGGCCGCAGCGCGCCGGCTGCGCTCCAGCCACCCGACGGTCGGTCGCAAGGTCACCGAGCTGGAGGATCAGCTCGGCGTTCGCCTCTTCGCGCGATCCAATGACGGTCTTTCGCTGACATCGCAGGGGCGCAAATTCCGCGAGCATGTCGAGGCCATGGCGGCGGCGGCCCTGCGCGCCGAAGCCGCGGTGTCGGCGACCGGCGCCCAGGCGCGCGGCGTGGTCAAGCTGTCGATCGGTGCGACGCTGGCCTCGCACTGGCTGATGCCGCGGCTCGGTCCGTTTCTCCGTGCCCACGCCCACATCCAGCTCGAAATCATCACCCATCCGTTTCCGGCCAGCGTGCGCCGCCGCGAGGCCGATGTCGTGCTGCGGCCGGTGGATAGCGGCGACGAGAATCTGATCGGCCGCAAGATCGGCCGTCTCGGCACCGGCTTCTTTGCCTCGCGCGACTACGCCGCGGGGCGGCGTCTGCCCGAACGGCGCGACGAGTGGAAAGGACACAGCATCATCGGCTTCGCCGATCGAGCCTCCAATGAGCGCCTGGCGCGCTGGAGCGATGCCATTACGCGGCAGGGATCGGTGGTGATGCGGTGCTCGTCGCAGGGCGACATGCTCGCCGCGGCGCGGGCCGGGCTCGGAATTTCCGCGCTGTCGTGCTTTGTCGCAGCCGACTATCCCGATCTGGTGCGCGTCGCACCGCAAAAGCTGTTCAGCGTGGCCGACATCTGGCTGCTTGCGCACCCTGATCTTGTCGAACTCCCCGCGGTGCGCGCGGTACTCGACTTCGTCACCGCTTCCGCGCGCGAGGACCGGGTGAGGTTGCGCGGATAGAAGGTAGGTGAGAGGTGGCTGCATTTCGGACCGCTTTGCCGTTCTCAGGCACGCGCCCGCCACAGCGTTGCCGCAAGCAGCAAGAAGGCGGCGCACGTCCACAGCGACTGCCAGTTCTCCGGACCTTCGTTGAGCCCGACATAGATCGCCGCCACGGCAAAAATGCCAGCAAATATCGATTCCGCGAGCGGACGGATTCCTTTCGCGGGAGGATTGAGCAGCGTGATCGCCGCAAAGGGCACAACCGCCATGGTGAGCGACGCAAAGGGAAAATCGATGAAGCGCGGGTCGAACACGAGGCCGATCGCGGCCGCGGTGCCGATCACGACGGTGACCATCAAGGCCAATCCGTGCAGGGTCACCAGCACCGATTCAGTATGGTGGCCCTTCGGACCCAACAATTCCAGGAAGCTCGGCGATGTGCGACCCGACATCAGGGCGTTGGCGCCAAGCACCGGCGAAGCCGTTGCCGCCGCCAGCAGTGAGCCCCACAGCAACCAGCCACCCGTTCCGTAACTTTCATAGACCATCTTCTGGGCGGCCACCCCGAACAGGATTCCGGCTGTCGTCGCCGATACGCCGACCGTAAGCCATGACGCGAGCCCGGGTTGTTCGGGCTTGCGGCGTGAGGTCAGCCATGCCGCGCCGAACACCAGGATCGCCAGCGCCATTCCGCCCAGCATTTGCAGCTTCCAGCGCGGGAAATTGCTGATCGGCACGCCCGCCGGATATTTCAGCGCGCGCTCTTCGGAATCGAACAGGCCCCAGGTTCCGCCGATCGTGCCTTCGATCTCCCGCTTCCATCCTTCATCATAGGCCTCGAACAGGTTGACGCGGAAATGCTCGCGCCGCGCGAGGTCCAGTACCTCCGCCACCACCCGCGCCTGATTGGTGCGCGACGGCAGCGCTGATTCGCGCATGCGCCCCTCGCTCGGCCAACCAAATTCTCCGATCAGGATCTCCTTGCCCGGAAAAACCGCCGCGATCTGCCGGCGAATCTCGTCAGCGTGGGCGGCGGCACGCTCCGCCGGAATTGGAATGTTCTCCCAATAGGGCAGGATATGAATCGTGACGAAATCGACCACGTCGGAAAGTTCGCGATTGCTCAGCCAGAATTCCCAGACGTCGGCATAGGTGACGGGGACGCTGACCTGCGCCTTGATCGAGCGGATCAGGGCGGCGAGGTCGGAAGCCGACATTTCCTTACGCAGCAGGACCTCGTTGCCGACCACCAGCGCGATGATGGTTTCCGGATATTCCCGTGCGAGGCGGATCGCCGTTTCGACCTGCGTTGCATTCTTCTTGCGGTCGCGGTCGAGGAAAATGCCCTGGATGACTTTCAGTCCCGCCTTGGCCGCGAGTTCGGGAATCTGATCGAGGCCGAGATCGTTCGCGTAGGTCCTGATGCAGTTGGATACTTTGGCAAGCTGGGCGAGATCTTCCGCGATCTGTTCCTTCGACACCTGCGTCGTCTGCGAAAGCGACGTCTGGTGGTTGCGGAACGGCGCGTATGAGATGCACTGCACCTTGTCGTTGGGATCGATCGGTGCCCGCACCAGGTTGACCGGTATGCCCAGCCACCACCACACCGCGGCGATGGCGGCCAGGGACAGCAGGAGAAGCGTCAGCGGAGTGCGGAGAGAAACCAGGTCGGTCCTCCTTGCAGGAAGGATGTGTTGGGCGTGCAAAATGCGCGAGGCCGTCAAATTGATAAAGTATTGGTCTACTGATGATATACCACGCGATCACACGGCAAGCGTTTTTTTGCGCCCTACTTTGCGCCGGCGATCACGCCTTCGCGATTCCTGAGCACGCGATAATACGCCCACCACAGATGGGCGGCGGCGCCGCGCAGCGGGCGCCACGGCTCCGCAAGCGGCGCCATCTGCTTCGGCGTCGGCCGTTCCTTCAGGCCGAGCCCGACCTTGACCGCTTCCTGCACGGCGAGGTCGCCGGCGGGCCACGCGTCGCCATGGCCGAGGCAGAACAGGAGATAGACGTCTGCGGTCCAGGGGCCGATCCCGGGCAATGCGGTCAGGGTGTTGTGCGCGGCATCGGCATCCTCGTTGGCGAGCACGTCGAGGTTCAGCCGCTCCTCGGCAAGCTCGCGGGCGATGTGCTTCAGGGTCTTGATCTTGGCCGCGGACAACCCGAGCCGGCCGAGGCGGTCGGCCCGCGCCTTGCGGATCGCATCATGGTGGAACGGGTCGAACGCCTTGCTGACCCGTCCCCAGATCGCCGCCGCGCTCGCGGTCGAAAGCTGCTGGCCGCAGATGATCGCGGCAAGCCCGGCAAAGCCCGGCTCGCGCTGCCGGATCGCCGGCATGCCGGTCAGTTCGAGGATCGGCCGCAGGCGGCGGTCCTGTGCGACCAGCTTGTGGATCGCGTCGTCGAGGTCGGCCTGGGTTTCGAGATGGATCAGCATTGCGGGATCTGCATCGACTTGTCGTGCGCGGGCTTGACCCGCGCATCCATCTCCTATCGTAACAGAGTCTTGTCCAGCCGCATGATCCGGGAAAGTGGAAGCCGGTTTTCCGGAAAGATCATGCCTAAACAAGGATTGCCGGGTCGAGCCCGGCAATGACCTACGACCAAACGCCATGCCACCAGTTTTCCGCTTTGCGCCGAGTCCGAACGGCTATCTCCATCTCGGCCACGCCTATTCGGCGCTGCTCAACTTTGACCTCGCGCGGCAGTCGGGTGGACGTTTCCTGCTGCGCATCGAGGACATCGATGCGACGCGCTGCCGTCCGGAGTTCGAGCAGGCGATCTACGAGGATCTCGGTTGGCTCGGCATCGGCTGGGAAACCCCGGTGCGGCGGCAGTCCCAGCATTTTTCAGCCTATCGCACGGCCGTCGACCGGCTGTCGGCGCAGGGGCTGATCTATCCCAGCTTCGAGAGCCGCGCCGACATCGCGCGCCTGGTCGCGGAGAGGGAGTCCGGTGGTGCATGGCCGCGCGATCCGGATGGCGCGCCGCTCTATCCGGGGGCGGCCAAATCGCTGTCGGCCGAGGACCGCGACCGGCTGGTTGGGCAGGGCGCGCCATTCGCGCTGCGGCTCGACATGGCGGCCGCGTGCGTGCGCGCCGGAAGCCTGCGCTGGCGGGAAGCGGGCGAGTGGCCGGCCGGCGAGCGCGGTGACGTCGCAGCGCGGCCGAAGGCCTGGGGCGATGTGATCCTGGCGCGCAAGGAAACCCCAACCAGCTACCATCTTTCCGTCGTGATCGATGACGCCCTGCAAGGCATCACCGATGTGGTCAGGGGCGTTGACCTGTTCTGGTCGACCAGCGTGCACCGGCTGTTGCAGGAACTGTTGGACCTGCCCGCGCCGGCCTACCGGCACCACCGGCTGATCCCGGACGCCGCCGGCCAGAAACTGTCGAAATCGACCCAGGCGACCGGGCTGCGCGAGCTGCGGGCGGCGGGGGCGAGCCCGGCCGACATCCGCCGCCTGGTCGGCCTGCCGTAGATCCCGACCGAATTTCGATCGCGAGTAAGCGGGTTACCATCGTGCCGCTTTGCTCAGGAAAGCCGCAAACGCCGCCGTGACTCCGGCACGCCTGGCATGCCATGTTGCGATCAGGGGCGGGGATCACGGAGACCATGGCGTCAAAATCGCGCGTACGGCGCAGTACGCGGCCATCCGGAAGGGTGCCGCCGAAGACGCGCGCCGCAAAAACGCGCTCCGCCAAGAGCACAGCCAAAACTGCCGCCAAGACCGCAACCAAGCCGCGCCGCAAGCGGGCCGCGCCGAAGCCGTCCGCGAATGCCGCTCCCAGCATGGTCGAGACCGCGCTCGCCGCCTTTGCCCATGAGGTGCGGACGCCGCTGACCGGAATCCTCGCGATCAGCAATCTGCTCGCGACATCGGATCTCGGTGAGCGCGAGCGGCGCTGGGTCGATACCATCAAGGCCGGCGCCGAGCATCTGGCGAGCCTTGCGACCCTGTTCGTGGATGCGGCCCGGAACGAGGGGCCGGGGCTCGAGATCCGGCAGGACTTTTTCGATCTGCGTGCGCTGGCGCGCCTTGCCGGGGATTCGCTGGCCGGCCGCGCGGCGGCCAAGGGGCTGCAGGCCTCGGTGGAGGTCTCCAGCAAGCTGCCGGCGTTTGCGGTCGGTGATCCCGTCCGACTGCGTGCGGCGCTGGAAAACCTGATCGACAACGCCGTCAAGTTCACCGAGCAGGGCAGCATCGAGCTGCATGTCGCGCCGGTGCGCGCCGCCAAAGGCAAGATCGGCGGCGGCAGGTTCGGCGTCGCTTTCGCGGTCTCCGACAGTGGCATCGGCCTGACGCTGGCAGAGGTCAAGCGCCTGTTCCGGCCGTTCTCGCAAGCCAACGTCTCGATCGCCTCGCGGTTCGGCGGCGCCGGGCTCGGCCTGTCCTCGGTCCGGCAGCTCGCGCGCGCCATGGGCGGTGACATAGTCGCGGCCCAGCGCGCGGGCGGCGGCACCATCTTCACGCTCAACGTGGTGCTGGCGCGCGCCGAAGGGCCGGTCGGCGCGGCGCCGGGCCAAAGCGGGGCGGCGCTGCTGTCGCAAGGGCTGCGGCTGCTCAGCGTCGAGGACAATCCGTTCGGTCGCGTCGTGCTCAACACGATCCTGACCGAGCTCGGTCACCACGCCGAATTCGTTGGCCAAGGCGAAGCCGCGCCTGATCGGCTTGGGCAGGGCGCCTTCGACGCCGTGCTGATGGATATGGTGCTGCCGGGCATCAACGGCGTCGAGGCAATCAAGCGCATCCGCGCGCTGCCGCCGCCGCACGGCCGTATCGTGATTGTCGGGATTTCCGGCCGTGCCGAGGACGAGGCCGCGGCGCGCGCTGCCGGCGCCGACGCCTTCCTGGTCAAGCCTGTTTCTCCGCGGGCGCTAGCGACTGCGCTGCTTGAAGCGACACGCCGTGCGGCAACCGCGACTTAATGATTGCCGCGTTCAGCTCGCCGCCGAACACGAAGATCGCGGCGATGAAATACAGGAACACCAGCGCGATGATCACCGAGGCGAGCCCCGCATACATCGTGACATAGTTGTTGGCGAAGCGCGCCAGGTACATGCCGAAGCCGATGCCGGAGACCAGCGACGCCACCACGGTGAAGATGATGCCGGGCAGGATCTGCGTGAAGCCGCGGCGCCCCGCCGGCAGCCAGGCATGCAGGATGAACAGCGCCACGACCAGCGCCAGCACCGTGATGCCGTAACGCACGGTGTTGAGCAGGCTCTCGTTCGATTCGACGAAGAACGGAATATGGCGCCGCGCCGCCTCGATGATCAGCGGGCCGAGCACGATCAGGAATGCCATCGCGAGCGAGGTGAACGCCGCGACCAGGGTGTAGCCGATCGATTCCAGCCGCAGCCAGTACCAGCGCCGCGGTTCGATCACGGCATAGGCGCGGTTCAGCGCCACCCGCAGCGCCTCGACGCCGTTGGAGGCGAAGTAGACCGCGAGCACCGCGCCGATGGTCAGGATGTCGCCCCGGGTGTTGGTCAGAACGTCGTGGATTTGGTCGGACAGCGCCTCGGCGACCTGCTCCGGCCAGACCTGGAGCAACAGCCCGACCGCCTGGTCGGCAAGCTCCTTGGAGCCGAAGAAGCCGGCCAGCGACGTCAGCACGATCAGGAACGGAAAAAGTGCCATCAGGGTCGACAGCGCGATGTGGCTCGCGATCGCCCAGCCGTCATCGGCGAGGAACGTGTAAAAGGCATCCATCACGACATGGGTGACGTAACGAAGCTGCTTCACATTCCACCCGGCATTGTCGACGACGGCTCGGTCCGAAAACCGGTCCAGCATCCAATATTACGCATTGAAAAGCCAGTTGGTTGCATGGCCCAGCTGTGTGGAAGTCCGATCCATGCGGTGTTATGTACCGCAGATGACATCCGTCCTCAGCATGATCGTTCTTCCTATCGCCGTCGGCGCCGTGGCCCTGGTGCTGCTGCTCGGCCTTGTCAACATGATGAGGGGCGGCTCGCCGAACACGTCGCAGAAGCTGATGCGGCTGCGCGTGCTGTTCCAGTTCGTCGCCATCGTGATCGCGACGGTCGTGGTCTGGGCGATGGGGCGGTAGATGCGCTAACCTTCACCTCTCCCATTGGGAGAGGTCGGATCGCCATCGGCGATCCGGGTGAGGGATTCAGGTCCGTCGTTAGACCGCATCCCCTCACCCGCTCGCAAGATGCTCGCGACCTCTCCCTGTGGGAGAGGTGACAACACCGGAGCCAACCATGGTCGTTCTCAATCGGATCTACACGCGCACCGGCGATGACGGCACCACCGCGCTCGGCTCCGGCGAGCGGCGGCCGAAATACGATCTGCGCGTTGCTGCCTACGGCACGGTCGACGAGACCAATGCGGCGATCGGCGTGGTGCGGCTGCATCTGGCCGATAGCCCCGATGTCGATGCGATGCTCGGCCGGATCCAGAACGATCTGTTCGATCTCGGCGCCGACCTTGCGGTGCCCGAGCGCGAGGGCAAGACTGAGCGTCTGCGGATGCTGGCGAGCCAGGTCGAGCGGCTCGAGCGCGATATCGACAGCCTGAACGACCAGCTCGCGCCGCTGACTTCGTTCGTGCTGCCCGGCGGGACACCCGCTTCTGCATATCTGCATCTGGCCCGGACGATATGTCGCCGCGCGGAACGCATGATGGTGGAACTCGCTGCCCGGCCCGACGAGCCGGTCAATGAAGCTGGCATCCAGTATATGAACCGGCTGTCGGATTTCCTGTTCGTTGCCAGCCGCTTCCAGAACAACAAGGGAGCCGGAGACGTGTTGTGGGTGCCGGGTCAGAACCGCTAAACTGGTTCAAAACCGGGGGACGGTTTTTTGGCTTTGCCGCGTTGACCGGGGGGTACGGGACCTTTAGGTTCCGCGCCAGCCAACCGAAACCCATACAATCAAAGCGAAAGAGGATCGATGAAGGTTCTTGTGCCGGTAAAGCGGGTCGTCGACTACAACGTCAAGGTCCGCGTCAAGAGTGACGGATCGGGCGTGGAGCTCGCCAACGTCAAGATGTCGATGAACCCGTTCGACGAAATCGCCGTCGAGGAAGCGCTGCGGCTGAAGGAAGCCGGCAAGGCGACCGAAGTGGTGGTGGTCTCGATCGGACCGGCGCAGGCTTCCGAGACCATTCGCACCGGGCTTGCGATGGGTGCCGACCGCGGCATCCTGGTCAAGGCCGAAGGCAATGTCGAACCGCTCGCGGTGGCCAAGATCCTGAAGGCGGTGGTCGAGGCGGAGCAGCCCGGCCTGGTCATCCTCGGCAAGCAGGCGATCGACGACGACTCGAACCAGACCGGCCAGATGCTGGCCGCGCTGCTCGGCTGGTCGCAGGCGACCTTCGCCTCCAAGCTCGAGGTCGAAGGCTCTGACTTCAAGGTCACGCGCGAAGTCGACGGCGGCCTGCAGACCATCAGGCTCAAGGGCCCGGCGATCGTCACCACTGACCTCCGCCTCAACGAGCCGCGCTATGCGTCGCTGCCCAACATCATGAAGGCGAAGAAGAAGCCGATCGACGACAAGAGCGCTTCGGATTACGGCGTCGATCTCACGCCGCATCTCGAAGTGCTGAAGACCGCGGAACCGGCGGGCCGCAAGGCGGGCGTCAAGGTCAAGGACGTCGCCGAACTCGTGAACAAGCTCAAGACCGAAGCCGGGGTTCTCTGATGACGACGCTGTTGATTGCTGAACACGACCACGAGACCCTGAAGGACTCGACCAACAAGGCGCTGACCGCGGCGAGCCAGCTCGGCGGCGACGTCCATGTGCTGGTTGCCGGTGGCGGCCAGGGCACCAAGGCGGCGGCGGAAGCAGCAAGCAAGCTCGCCGGCGTCGCGAAGGTGCTGGTGGCCGAAGGCCCGGCCTATGAGCACGACCTCGCCGAGCCGCTGGCCGCGCTGATCGTCGCGCTGGCGCCGAACTATGACGCCTTCGTCGCCCCCGCGACCTCGCGCTTCAAGAACGTGATGCCGCGCGTCGCAGCGCTGCTCGACGTCATGCAGGTCTCGGAGATCATCAAGGTCGTCGCGCCCGACACCTTCGAGCGTCCGATCTATGCCGGCAACGCGATCCAGACCGTGAAGTCGAAGGACGCCAAGAAGGTGATCACAGTCCGTACCTCGACCTTCGCCGCAGCCGGTGAAGGCGGCAGCGCGGCGATCGAGAATGCCGCATCGGCGGCCGATCCCGGCCTGTCCACGTTCGTCGGCGAGGAAGTCGCCAAGAGCGACCGTCCGGAACTGACCTCGGCCAAGATCATCGTCTCGGGTGGCCGCGCCATGCAGAGCCGCGAGAACTTCGCCAAGTACATCGAGCCGCTCGCCGACAAGCTCGGCGCCGGCGTCGGCGCCTCGCGCGCCGCGGTCGATGCCGGCTATGCGCCGAACGATTGGCAGGTCGGCCAGACCGGCAAGGTGGTGGCCCCGGAACTCTATGTCGCGGTCGGCATCTCCGGCGCGATCCAGCATCTGGCCGGCATGAAGGACTCCAAGGTGATCGTCGCCATCAACAAGGATGAGGACGCACCGATCTTCCAGGTGGCCGATTACGGCCTGGTCGCCGACCTCTACCAGGCGGTTCCAGAACTGACCGAAGCACTCGGCAAGCTCGGAAAGTAAGCGACAAGACACCGGCCGGGTGAGTAATCTCCGGCCGGTGTTATTATTCTTGGGGCAACGATCCGGAAACGGTTTTCCGAAAGGATCGAGCTCGATAGGGGAAAATGGGATCGGGGTGTGATTATCTTTAATCACATCATGGTCCCGGGAAACGTTTTCCGGCGGATTGGGCAACCCGGAAGGCTTCGCTTCGGGTATCGTTGGAATTGGGCAGGCGCGACATGCGCGCCGTTCCGGTGGATGACAAGATGACGGTGGCAATCAAAAAGGTCGGCGTGATCGGTTCGGGCCAGATGGGCAACGGCATCGCCCATGTGGCGGCGCTGGCCGGCTTCGACGTGGTGCTCAATGACGTGTCCGGCGACCGGCTGAAGTCGGCGCTGGCGACCATCAACGGCAATCTGACCCGCCAGGTCGCCAAGAAACACATCAGCGAGAGCGAGCGCAAGCAGGCGCTCGACCGCATCACCTCCTCCGAGACGATCGATGCGCTCGCCGACTGCGATCTCGTGATCGAGACCGCGATCGAGAAGGAAGAGACCAAGCGCAAGATCTTCCACGACCTCTGCGCGGTGCTGAAGCCGGAAGCGATCGTCGCGACCAACTCGTCGTCGATCTCGATCACAAGGCTCGCCGCCTCGACCGACCGCCCGGAGAAATTCATCGGCATTCATTTCATGAATCCGGTGCCGGCGATGGAGCTGGTCGAGCTGATCCGCGGGATCGCCACCGACGACGTGACCTTCGACACCTCCAAGGCCTTTGTCGCCAAGCTCGGCAAGCAGGTCGCGGTGTCGGAGGATTTCCCCGCCTTCATCGTCAACCGCATCCTGCTGCCGATGATCAATGAGGCGATCTACACGCTGTATGAGGGCGTCGGCAACGTCGAGGCGATCGACGCCGCGATGAAGCTCGGCGCGCACCATCCGATGGGCCCGCTCGAGCTCGCCGATTTCATCGGCCTCGATACCTGCCTGTCGATCATGCAGGTGCTGCACGAGGGGCTCGCCGATTCCAAGTACCGGCCGTGTCCGCTGCTGGTGAAGTACGTCGAGGCCGGCTGGCTCGGACGCAAGAGCCAGCGCGGCTTCTACGATTATCGCGGCGACAAGCCGGTCCCGACACGATAATTTACGCGCGCTCGTCTCAGATCAGTGCCCGCAACAGCGCAAGCGCCGCGGGCACGAGGCCGACAACCATCGTCACACCCGTTCCAAGTCCGAGCAGATGCGCTGTTAGCGCGAGGCGCTGGCTTTTCTCCTGCGTTGTCATTGCAGTGCCTCGCAGGCGCGCTTCAGCCGCCGTCCGGCCTCTTCGATGGTCGATGACGGGTTGGCGAAGCTGAGGCGAATAGAAGGCGACAGCCCAAAATCCTCGCCGGGAAACACCACCAGATCGGCTTGTTCGAGCAGGTAGCTGGAGAAATCGCGGTCAGTCTCGAGCAGCTTGCCGTCGGCAGCACGCTTGCCGATCACGCCGGCGCAACTGACCAGCAGATAGAACGTGGCTTCCGGCGGCGTGCAGGAGAGCCCGCGGCATCCGTTCACGAGTTCAGCAAAGCGGTCACGCCTTGCGCGAAGGATGACGGCGCGCTCGGCCAGCACATCCTGCGCGCCGTCGAGGGCGGCCACCGCGGCGGCCTGGCTGATCGACGACGCACCGGACGTGGTCTGCGACTGGATCGTGATCATCTCGCGGATCAGCGCCGAGGGGCCTGCGGCGTAGCCGATGCGCCATCCCATCATGGCGTAGCTCTTGGCGAGACCGCTGACGGTCAGCGTCCGCACCTTCAGGCGCGGCTCGATTTCCGCAAGCGTCGGCGCGGGAGCGCCGTTGAACACGATGTGCTCGTAGAGCCCGTCGGCAAGCACCCAGACGTCCGGATGGCGCAACAGGATCGCGGCGATCTCAGCCAGATCCTCCGGAGAATACAGCGCGCCGGAGGGATTGACCGGATTGTTGACGACGACCCAGCGGGTTCGCGGCGATATCGCCGCCTGCAAATCCTCCGCACGCAGCCTGAAGCCGTTGTTCTGCGCGCAGGGCACGATCACCGGCGTGCCGCCCGCCAGCCGGACCTGATCGAGATACGGCGCCCAGTACGGCGCGGGGACGATCACCTCGTCTTCAGGCGCCAGCGTCGCCAGCAGCGCGTTGAACAGCGCCTGGGTCGAGCCATTGGTGATGACGATCTCGTTCAGTTCGTAATCGAGATGGTGGTCGCGCAGCAGCGCGGCCTGCACCGCGCGCTTGAGCTCCGGCGTGCCGTCGACATCGGTGTAGCGGGTCTCGCCGCGCCGTGCCGCTTCATGCGCCGCCGCGATCACATGATCCGGCGTCGGGAAGTCGAGATTGCCCGACGACAGCTCGATGATCTCACGCCCGGCGGCGCGCAATTCGCGGGCGCGGCGGCGCAGCACCGATGCGGGCGATGCCTTGATGCCGCTCATGCGCGGCGAGAGGATGGGTGTCGCGGTCATCGGACGTACTGCGCCTCACCGTTGCCGAACGACCAGTTTTCGGGAAGCACCTCGACAAGGTTGATGAAGATGTCCTCGGCGCGCAGGCCGGGACTTTCGCTCAGCAGTTCGGCGATGCGTCGATAGAGCTTCTGCTTCTGCGCAACCGGGCGGGTGTTGCTGACCGTGACCTGAATGATGACCAGATCGTCGCTGCGCCTGATCCCGAGATAGTCCGCGCCATAGGCGAAATCGTCGTCGTCGTGCTCGGAGATCGTCATGAAGCGATCGCCTTCCGGCACATCGAAGGTCTCGCGCATGGCGCGATAAAGGCTTTCGAGAATGGCCTTGCGGTAGGCGGCGGGCTTGCCCCGTCGCAGGGAGACGCGGGTCAGCGGCATGATGAAGGCTCTCCTGGAGGTGATCGTTGCGTGCAGCCGATCCTAGGGGCTTCTTGATCATTGAAAAATGGTATGATATCGCATTTCAATGATTGCTAATTTAAATGAATGGCGATGAAGGCACTCGACGTCGAGGCGGTGCAGGCCTTTGTCCTGGTGGCCGACCTCAGCAGCTTCACGCGCGCGGCGCAGGTCATGGAGACCACGCAGTCCGCGGTCAGCCTGAAGATCAGGCGTCTGGAAGACGGGCTCGGCCGGCGGCTGCTGGAGCGGACGCCGCGGCTGGTCAGGCTGTCCGCGGAAGGGGCCGCCTTCCTCGGCGCGGCGCGCAATCTCGTGGCCGCGCATCAATCGGCGATCGGGTCGTTTGCCGTCGAACATCGGCGATTGGTGGTCGGCATCAGCCACCACATCGTGGGATCGGAACTGGCCTCGCTGTTGAAGCGGATGAACACCACCGATCCGGGACTGGTGATCCAGCTGCACGTCGATACGTCACGCTCGGTGCTCAGCGCATTCGACGACGGCAAGCTCGATGCTGCGATCGTGCTGCGCCACGACGCCAAGCGCCGCGATGGCGACGTGCTGTTCGAAGAACCCTTCGGCTGGATGGCCGCGCCCGATTTTCACCATCGGCCGGGCGAGCCGCTGCGCCTGGCGACGCAAGCCGAGCCGTGCAGCGTGCGCGCGATGGCGGTCGAGGCTCTCGACGCTGCCGGCATCGCCTGGACCGAGGCGTTCGTCGGTGGCGGGCTTGCGACGATCGGGGCCGCGATTTCCGCGGGCCTTGCCGTCGCAGCGCTGGCGCGCCGAGTGGCGCCAGCCGATACCGTCGACCTCGGACCGCGGCTAGGCCTGCCGCCACTGCCGTCGCGCGACGTCATGCTTCACTCAAAACTGTCAGACGCACGGACACGGCGGGCGTTGCGCACATTAGGTGCGGCCTTCGCGGCGAACGCGGTCTGAGCGGCTCGTCGTCCAAACGATGTGTCAGCCTGACGCGGCCGCCGACACCAAGCGTTAACTTTCCCCGGCTACGTCCAAAGCCGGACTTGGGAGTGCCGCGTATGGACATGATGAGCATGGTCACCAGCATTCTGTCGATGCAGCAGGGCAACCTGCAGGGCGAGATCGCGACCCGTGTGACCAAGCAGAACCTCGACGCGGAAAAGTTCGCCGTTCAGACCCTGCTCGGCAGTCCTTCCACCGCGAACTTGTCCCCCGGCGTCGGCGGCAACCTCAACGCCGTCGCCTGATCAGAACCCCGCTGCGGCCGGCCCCAGCGCCGCCTTCACCAGCTTGATCGCGTCGTCGCTCGCCCATTCGGCGGGGCCGGCGATATTGGCGATTTCGCAGCCCTTGCCGTCGACCAGCACCGAGGTCGGCATGCCCAGCGCCTTGCCTATGTTCTTAAGATCTTGAAAGACCTTGGCTTTCTGGTCGCTGAAATAGCCGAGATTGGTCAGATTGGCCTCTCTCAGGAAATTCTTCGGCTTGTCCGGGTCGCGGGTGTCGATGTTGATCGCGACCACCTCGAAATCCTTGCCGCCGAGCTTGGTCTGCAGGCTGTCGAGCGCCGGCATTTCCTTGCGGCAGGGCACGCACCAGGTCGCCCACAAATTGACGAGTACCGTCTTGCCGCGCCAGTCCGAGAGCTTCTTCGGTTGGCCGTTGGCGTCCTCGAAGGCGAGGTCCGGCAGCCTCAAGGGGGTGGTCGCCATGGTCAGCGCCGCGACCTCGCCATGGGCGAGCGGGGCGATCTTCTTGGCCAGATCCACCGCGCTGTTGCAGGCGACGTCGCCACCCGCGGGATGCTTGAGGCCGGAGACCCCGACATAGCCGATCGCGGCCCCGGCCAGCACGGCGCCGATCACCAGCGGGATGCGCCACCGGGCGGCAGGCTTGGCGGTCGGTTCGGACGGGGTCGTCTCGGGCATATCGTTTGTCATCCTGGGTCAGATGTGGCTAAGCAATGCCGGGAATACGACCGGAACCGCCATGCCGTTTCGCCGCTCCGGCGATGAAACCGCACGGCCTGCAATACAAATTCGTGAGCGAGAAGTCATGAGCAACAAGATGTGGGGCGGCCGGTTCTCGGAGCGTCCCGACGCGATCATGGAGGAAATCAACGTCTCCATCGACGTCGACCGTCACCTTTATGCCCAGGACATCGCCGCGTCCAAGGCCCACGCCGCAATGCTCGCTGCACAGGGCATCATCACCGCTGCTGATGCGAAAAATATCGGCAAAGGTCTAGACACGATTTTGTCAGAAATCGGCAAGGGCGATTTCGACTTCAAGCGCGCGCTCGAAGACATCCATATGAACGTCGAGTCGCGGCTGTCCGAATTGATCGGGCCCGCGGCGGGCCGGCTGCACACTGCGCGCTCGCGCAATGACCAGGTCGCGACCGATTTCCGCCTCTACGTCCGCGACACCATTGATGAGACCGATGCGGCGCTGGCCGCGTTCCAGGAGGCCTTGGTCGCCCGCGCGCTGGAGCATGCCGGAACCGTGATGCCTGGCTTCACCCATCTGCAGACCGCCCAACCCGTGACCTTCGGCCATCATCTCTTGGCCTATGTCGAGATGGCCAGCCGCGACCGCGGCCGCTTTACCGATGCGCGCAAGCGGCTGAACGAATCGCCGCTCGGCGCTGCCGCACTGGCCGGCACCTCGTTTCCGATCGACCGTGCCGCGACCGCCAAGGCGCTCGGCTTCGACCGTCCGATGGCCAATTCGCTCGACGCGGTCTCCGACCGCGATTTCGTGCTGGAGACGTTGTCGGCGGCTGCAATCTGCGCGGTGCACATGTCGCGTTTCGCCGAGGAGATCGTGATCTGGACCTCGCCGCTGGTCGGCCTCGTCAGGCTCAGCGACAAGTTCACGACGGGATCGTCGATCATGCCGCAGAAGCGCAATCCGGACGCGGCCGAGCTCGTGCGCGCCAAGACCGGCCGCGTGATTGGCGCGCTCACCGCGCTGCTGATCGTGATGAAGGGCCTGCCGCTCGCCTATCAAAAGGACATGCAGGAGGACAAGCAGGGCGCGATGGAGGCGTTCGCGGCGCTGTCGCTCGCAATCCGCGCCATGACCGGCATGGTCGAGGACCTGGTGCCGGACGCGGCGAAGATGAAGGCCGCCGCCGGCGAGGGCTACGCCACCGCGACCGACCTTGCCGATTGGCTGGTGCGCACCCTGAGAATGCCGTTCCGCGACGCCCACCACGTTACCGGGCGGATCGTCGGCCTGGCCTCGCAGGAGGGCGTGGCACTGCACGAGCTGCCGCTGAAGGCCATGCAGGAGGTCGAGCCGAAGATCACGGCCGACGCCTTGAAGGTGCTCAGCGTCGAATCCTCGGTGCAGAGCCGGACCTCGTTTGGCGGCACGGCGCCGAAGAATGTGACGGCGCAAGCCAAAGCCTGGGCCAAGCGGCTGGAAAAAGAGCGAAAATCGGGCTGATCGCGAAAATTTGGCCGTGATTTCGTGGCCCTCCGCCTCTCGCCAGAGCACACCAATGTTTGTATGGTGCGGCCCGAATTGGGGATTTCGTCGTGACTAGCAAGAACCGCCTGACCCCCTCGGGATGGGCCATGATTGTGCTGAGCGTATCAGCGCTGACGCTCGGCGGCTGCGGCCGCAAGGGGCCGCTCGACCTGCCGCCGACCGCGAACGCCGCGCCGGGCACGACAGCGGCGCCGGGCGATACCGAGAGCGAGCGGGCGGCGCAGCCCAGCGTGTTCAACCCGACCTATGGATCGGATGCCGCGCCGGCCGCATCGAAAGGCAATAAACGGCCCTTCATCCTCGATCCGCTGCTCGGCAACTAGTATTCAAAGCGTGTCATGCACCATTTCGACTATCGCAACGGCGTGCTGCATGCCGAGGCGGTCAATCTCATTGACCTGGCGGAAGCCGTCGGCACGCCGTTCTATTGCTATTCGACGGCGACGCTGGAACGGCACTACCGCGTCTTCACCGAAGCCTTCGCCGGCGAGAAGGCGCTGGTCTGCTACGCCATGAAGGCGAACTCCAACCAGTCGGTGCTGCGCACGCTGGCGAAGCTCGGTGCCGGCGCCGACGTGGTGTCCGGCGGCGAGTTGAAGCGGGCGCTGGCGGCCGGCATTCCGCCGTCGAAGATCGTGTTCTCTGGCGTCGGCAAGACCGAGGCTGAGCTGCGCGCCGCGCTCGCCACCGACATCCTCTGCATCAACATCGAGTCCGAGCCGGAGCTCGAGATGCTGTCGCGGCTGGCGGTCGAGATGAAGACGACGGCGCGGATCTCGGTGCGGGTCAATCCGGACGTCGATGCCGGCACGCATGCCAAGATTTCGACCGGCAAGTCGGAGAACAAGTTCGGCATTCCGATCGCACGCGCCCGCGAGGTCTATGCCCGCGCCGCGAAGCTGCCCGGCATCAAGATCACCGGCACCGACGTCCATATCGGCAGCCAGATCACCGATCTCGGCCCGCTGGAGGCTGCCTTCCGCCTGCTCGCCGATTTCGTGCAGACACTGCGCGCCGACGGCCACGACATCTCCCATGTCGATTTCGGCGGCGGCCTCGGCATTCCCTATTACATGGACCGCGCCGCGCCGCCGGCGCCGGATGCCTATGCCGCGATGGTCAAGCGCGTCACGCATAATCTCGGCTGCACGCTGATGTTCGAGCCGGGCCGCATGATCGTCGGCAATGCCGGCATCCTCGTCACCCGCGTGATCCATGTGAAGCCGGGCGATGCCAAGAACTTCGTCATCATCGACGCCGCGATGAACGACCTGATCCGGCCGACGCTGTATGAAGCGCATCACGATATCCTGCCGGTGCGCCAGCCCGCGCCTGATACCCCGACCATGGTCGCCGATGTGGTCGGGCCGGTCTGCGAGACCGGCGACTATCTCGCGCTCGACCGCGCGCTGCCGCAGCCGAAGGCCGGCGATCTCCTCGCGATCATGACCGCCGGCGCCTATGGCGCGGTGCAGGCCGGCACCTACAACACCCGGCCCTTGGTGCCGGAAGTGCTGGTCAAGGACGACCAGTATGCGATCGTTCGCCCGCGCATCGACGTCGACGCGCTGATTGCGATGGACAAGCCCGCGCCGTGGTTGTGAGGCACACTGGCACCTCATTCTCGGTGTCGTCCCTGCCTAGTGCGCAATTGCGCACGGGAGCAGGGACCCATAACCACCGCTCTTGATTGTTGTATTGAGCTGGGCCCCAGCTCAGCTAAACCACAAACGCCTGTGGTTATGGGTCCCGGGTCGCGCTTCGCTTGCCCGGGACGACAGCGTTTAATTCGGCGAGAGCGTTATTTCGCGGCGTGGCTACCGCCCTTGCCGCCACCCACGATCACGCCCGCGGCCTTCTCGATCGGCTTGATCGCGGCGGTGAAATCCGACTCCGGTCCTTCCTCGCGGATGATCACCTCCCAGAGCCGGCCGACCGCTTCGGCGACCTCCATCGAAAGCCCGAGCGAGCGCATCTCCTCGACCGCGAGCCGCACGTCCTTCACCATCAACCCGGTGGCGAAGCCGAAATCGAAGCTGCGCGGCAAGACCGAACGCGGAAACTTGTCGCGGCTCGCGGTGTTCAGCCCCGAGCCCGCATTGATGACATCGATCATCACGGCCGGATCGAGCCCGGACTTGACGCCCATCACCACCGCTTCCGAGGTCGCGACCATCGCGGTCGCCGATAGGAAGTTGTTGGCGAGCTTCATGGTCTGGCCGGAGCCCGGCTTGGTGCCGATGAAGAACACCTTGCCGATCACGTCGAGCGCGGATTTCACCAGCTCGAAATCGGCGCGCGGGCCCGACACCATCACCGCCAGCGTGCCTTTCTCGGCGCCGGAGACGCCGCCGGACACCGGGCTGTCGATCTGCACGATGTTCTTTTTCGCCAGCAGGTCGTGGATCTTCACTGCCATCTGTGAGCCGACGGTGGAGAGATCGATGAAGCGCTTGACGCGCGTGCCCTCGATCACGCCGCCGGTGCCGGTCGCGACCTCGAGCGAGGCCTGCAGCGAGGGCAGGCTCGCCATCACGGTCTCGACCCGGTCGGCGACGTCCTTGGGCGAGGTTGCAGCCTCAGCGCCGAGCGCGACCAGCTTGTCGAGCGCGTCCTTGCTTGTGTCGAACACGGTGAGCTTTTGGCCGGCCTCGATCAGCCGGCGCGCCATCGGGAAGCCCATCTTCCCGAGGCCGATGAATCCGATTTCCATGAGTCGTTTCCTTGTTCTTCGTTGTTGCGAGGAGAGCGAAGCAAGACGTCCCCCAGCCTCGGTGTCGTCCTGGCGAAAGCCAGGACCCATAACCACTGCTCTTGATGATTGCGCGGAGCTGGGGCTCCAGCATCTCTAACCACGAAGACCTGTGGTTATGGGTCCCGGCTTTCGCAGGGACGACGATGCGGAGGCAGCAGCGCCTTACGCCTTGTTGTCGAGTTCGGCGAACACCTCGCGCGCGATGCGGAAGCTGTCGACGCCGGCGGGGATGCCGGCATAGATCGAGACCTGCATGAAGATCTCGCGGATCTCGTCGCGGGACACGCCGTTGGTCA
This sequence comes from Bradyrhizobium sp. 6(2017), assembly GCF_011058295.2. Taxonomy (NCBI): domain Bacteria; kingdom Pseudomonadati; phylum Pseudomonadota; class Alphaproteobacteria; order Hyphomicrobiales; family Nitrobacteraceae; genus Bradyrhizobium; species Bradyrhizobium sp. 6(2017). Next base: position 1,306,171 of record NZ_CP049289.2, read on the forward strand.
GCGCGCCCTTGATGTGCGCCTTCAGTTCGTGCGGCCGGTTCAGGATCGAGATCATGGCGAGGTTGAGCATGCTGCGGGTCTTGCGCGGCAGCTCCTCGCGGCCCCAGACCGCGCCCCAGCAATATTCGGTGACCAGTTCCTGGAACGGCTTGTTGAAGCTGTCCGAATTCTTCAGCGCATTGTTGACATAGGCCTCGCCGAGCACCGCCTTGCGGATTTCGAGCCCCTTGTCGTGCGTTTTTTGGTCCATATCGTTTCCTCATGCGTTAAGGCGTTGGTTCGGGCCGGGAAGTTACGGGGTCGAACCGCCGCAGTCACGCCTTCGTGTTATGCGTATTTCCCGGTGTGGGTTACGCCCCGGAACGGGTGCCTCAAAGCCGCCGCTGTGCTAAGCTGACCTGCCGGCTACCCCGGAGATTTTATTGAGCGGAGCCAACATCGACCCGTCCGACAACGCCTCACGCGCCGTCCGCGACAGCGATGCGATCGCGCGGCTGAAACTGACCGAGGCGCTGCAGCGGGCAAGATTTGCGATTGCGTGGGAACGGTCGTGGCCGCATCTGGCGCGGTTCCTGACGGTCGTGGGTCTGTTCCTGGTCGCGTCCTGGGCCGGGCTTTGGCTGGTGCTGCCGTTTGTCGCACGCGTCGCCGGCGCCGGCCTGTTCGCGATTGCCGCCCTCGCGATGCTGTTGCCACTGCTGCGCTTCCGCTGGCCGAGCCGGGAAGAGGGCCTGAGCCGGCTCGACCGCGGCGCCGGCATCCGGCATCGCCCGGCGACCACGCTCTCCGATACGCTCACCAACAAGGATCCGTTCGCGCTGGCGCTGTGGCAGGCGCAGCGCGAGCGCACGCTGGCCTCGATCAAGCGCATCCGCGCCGGGCTGCCGCGGCCGCGCGTCTCGCTGCACGACCCCTGGGCGCTGCGCGCGCTGGTCATCGTGATGCTGGTCGCAACCTATGTCGCCGCCGGCGACGAGCGCGGCCTGCGGGTCGCCTCCGCGTTCGACTGGAACGGCATCATGGCGCCGCCCAATGTCCGGGTCGATGCCTGGGTAACGCCGCCGAACTACACCGGCAAGCCGCCGATCATCCTGTCGAACGCCAACAAGGATGCCGCCGCGGCCGACAATGGCCCGCTCGCGGTTCCGGCCGGCAGCACGCTTTTGGTGCGCTCCAGCGGAGGCACCATCGACGTCGTCGTCGGTGGCGGCCTCACCGAGGTCGCGCCCGACGGGCAGGCGCCCAAGGGCACCAACGAGCGGCACTTCAAGATCGTCGCCGACGGCACCGCGCATGTCCGCGCGCCGGCCGGCCAGCCGCAGTGGAAATTCACCGCGACGCCGGACCGCCCGCCGTCGATCGCGCTCGCCAAGGATCCGGAGCGGCAGGCGCGCGGTTCGCTGCAGATGTCCTACCGGCTCGAGGACGATTACGGCGTCAGCGAAGCACGCGCGCAGTTCGCGGCGCGGCCAGGCGATGCGCCCAAGGATGCTGCCAAGGATGCCGACGGCAAGGCGGCGCAGCCGCGTCCGCTGTTCGAGCCGCCGCAATTCGCGCTGGTGCTGCCCAATGCGCGCACCCGCAACGGCGTCGGCCAGACCGTCAAGGACCTCAGCGAAGATCCCTATGCCGGCGCCGACGTCACGCTGACGCTGACGGCCAAGGATGAGGCCGGCAATGAGGGCAAGAGCGAGCCGTTCAACATGCGGCTGCCCGAGCGCCTGTTCACCAAGCCGCTGGCGCGCGCGCTGATCGAGCAGCGCCGCATCCTGGCGCTCGACGCCAACCAGAACGGCCAGGTGTTCGCCGCGCTCGAGGCGCTGATGATCGCGCCGGAAATGTTCATGCCGGAGACCGGCTATTATCTCGGCCTCCACACCGTCAGCCGCCAGCTCGAGGCGGCACGCACCGACGACCAGCTGCGCGGGGTCGTGGCCAGCCTGTGGGCGCTCGCCGTCACCATCGAGGACGGCAACATCTCCGACGTCGACAAGGCGCTGCGCGCGGCGCAGGACGCGCTGAAGCAGGCGCTGGACCGCGGCGCAACCGACGAGGAGATCAAGAAGCTCACCGACAATCTGCGCGCGGCGCTGGACAATTTCCTGCGCCAGCTCGCCGAGCAGTTCCGCAACAATCCGCAGCAGCTCGCCCGGCCGCTCGATCCGAACGCCAAGGTGTTGAGCCAGCAGGATCTCAAGAACATGCTCGACCGCATGGAGCGGCTGTCGCGCTCCGGCGACAAGGATGCGGCGCGGCAGCTGCTCGAGCAGATGCAGCAGATGCTCGAAAACCTGCAGATGGCGCAGCCCAATCAGGGCGACGACGACATGCAGCAGTCGCTCAACGAGCTCGGCGACATGATCCGCAAGCAGCAGCAGTTGCGCGACAAGACCTTCAAGCAGGGCCAGGATTCCCGCCGCGACCGCATGCGCGGCAAGCAGGGCGAGCAGTCGATGGGCGACCTGCAGCAGGATCAGCAGGCGCTGCGCGACCGGCTGAAGAAGCTGCAGGAAGAGCTCGCCAAGCGCGGCATGGGTCCGGATCAGCGCGGCCAGAAGGGCCAGGGTCAGAAGGGCGACCAGGCCCAGCAGGGAGACCAAGGCGATCAGGGCGATGACGGCGACGGGCTCGACCAGGCCGACTCCGCGATGGGCGATGCCTCCGGCCGGCTCGGCGAGGGCAATGCCGACGGCGCGGTGGACTCGCAGGGACGCGCGCTCGATGCGCTGCGCAAGGGCGCGCAGAGCCTTGCGGACGCGATGCAGCAGGGCGATGGCGACCAGCCGGGCGATGGCCCCGGCAATCGCGCCGGCCGTCAGCAGAGCGGCGGCAACCAGACCGATCCGCTCGGCCGTCCGTTGCACGGCCGCGAATTCGGCGACGATTACACGGTGAAGATCCCCGGCGAGATCGACGTCCAGCGCGTCCGCCGCATCCTCGAAGAACTGCGCCGCCGCCTCGCCGATCCGTCACGGCCGCAGCTCGAGCTCGACTACATCGAGCGGCTGCTGAAGGATTATTGAGCCGCCGCACATTCCACTGTCATCGCCCGGCTCGACCGGGCGATCCAGTATTCCAGAGACGTCAGCGATCGAATCGAGAAGCCGCGGCTTACTGGATGCCCCGCCGGAGCCTGTCATCGGGCGCGCGCGTTCGCGCGACCCGGTGGCGGGGCATGACGAGGTTGTGTGTGGGGGTTGCTTTGCGCGCAATGACGGCGTGCGAATATCCGTCTCCGCACGCACCTCGTCATGCGCGGGGCTTGACCCGCGCATCCATCAAGCTTCGCAAGACTCATTTTGAAGATGGATTGCCGGGGTAAGCCCGGCAATGACGGCTAGCTCGCCTTCCGCGCCGCCAGCGCGTCCGCCACCGCGGTGCGGATATCGGCCACCGAGAACGGCTTCGTCACCACATCATGCACGATCGCCTCGAGGCCTGAGGCGCGCTCGCGCTGATGGGCGAAGCCGGTCATCAGCAGGATCTTCAGCTCCGGGAAGTCGCGCGCCGCGGTCAGCGCCAGCGCGATGCCGTCCATGACCGGCATCTGGATGTCGGTGAGCAGGAGGTCGAACGCGCCTTCATCGCGCGTCAGCATCTCCAGCGCCTCGGCGCCGTCCTGCGCGGTCACGGTCTCGTGGCCGTCCATGGCGATGGCGCGCGCCACCAGCGAGCGCATCGAGTCTTCGTCGTCGGCGATCAGAACACGCGTCATGGCGATGGGTCGGTTTCCGAGAGTGTTTGCCGGCGGCTCAGGCCCGGCCGCCGGTGAGATCGTGCTTGTTGAAAAAGCGTACGTCGATATTGCGGCCTTCGGGCGGCGGCGAGGCGAGGCGCGACTTGAAGAAGGCGCGCTCGCCGGGATTGAGCACCGGCTGCTCCAGTACCGCATTCCAGGCATAGATTTCCGCGCCCTGCGCGTCGCGGACCGAGAAGCGCAGCCGCGGCAATTCGACCGGCTTCCTGGTCTGGCCGACGATCATGCCCTCGATCACCAGCACCGGCTTGCCGTCCACGGTCTCGTTGGTGATCTTGAGGTCCTTGAAGGCGAGCCCGCGCAGATTCACGTCGAGCCCGACCATCTTGTAGAACAGGGCGGTCTGCGGCAGCAGCCGCACCACGTCGTTGCGCCAGACGAACAGCGCGATGATCAGCGCGGCCATGGCGCCGCAGGTGGTCGGCAGGGCGCCGATCACGGGCATGAAGGGAATTCGGGGCAGGGAGGGCAGCCGGAACAGGCGGGGAAGCCGCGGCAGGCGGAAGCGGCGCTTGGTTCCGGTCACCTCCTGGCCGTCGGCATGGGCAGCGGCATCCGCCGCGGCGACCGCCGGCCACGCGGTGGCGTCGCTCTCGCTGGGCAAATCGGCTGAAATCGAGGGGCTTTCGACCACCGGGGTCTCGTCAGCCTCCTCCCGGCCCATCGTGTCCCATTCGGCGGCGAGATCGGAGCCGGCGGACTGATGGGCCAAGGCGGGCGCCGTCACCCCGACGGCGTCCTCCGGCCGGGCCAGCCAAACCTCCCGGCAGCGGGAACAACGGACGCTGCGCCCGGCCTCCCCCAGGGTGGCCGGATTGATGGCGTAGGATGTTGTACAATGCGGGCAAACGATATGCATGGAGCCGAATCTCCACCGTGTGGTATGCCCGGATGCTACTTAGCGACCGTTAACGAATCGGAAACCATAACTGACGCACAACCTTTCTGTGCGGTTCGCGGCCGGTCGGCCGGCAGTATGGGGTACTCGGCCATCGGCCCTCTCGAACGGAGCTAGCGCATTGGTTCGGTTCGAAAATGTCGGTTTGCGCTACGGGCTCGGCCCGGAGATTTTGCGCGACCTCTCGTTCATGATCCCGGCGCATTCGTTCCAGTTCCTCACCGGCCCGTCCGGCGCCGGCAAGACCTCGCTGCTGCGGCTGTTGTTCCTGTCGCTGCGGCCGACCCGCGGGCTGGTCAATCTGTTCGGCAAGGACGTCTCGCTGCTGAGCAAGGACCAGGTCGCCGACCTGCGCAAACGGATCGGTATCGTGCTGCAGGATTTTCGCCTGCTCGACCACATGACGACCTACGAGAATGTCGCGCTGCCGTTCCGGGTGATGGGCCGCGACGAATCGAGCTACCGCCGCGAGGTGATCGACCTCCTGAAATGGGTCGGCCTCGGCGAGCGCATGGATGCGCTGCCGCCGATTCTATCGGGCGGCGAGAAGCAGCGCGCGGCGATCGCGCGCGCGGTGATCTCGCGGCCGCAATTGCTGCTGGCGGACGAGCCGACCGGCAGTGTCGATCCGACGCTCGGGCGCCGCCTGTTGCGGCTGTTCATCGAGCTCAACAAATCGGGCACCGCTGTTATCATCGCGACCCACGACATCACGCTGATGGATCAATACGAGGCGCGGCGGCTGGTGCTGCATCAGGGACGGCTGCACATCTATGAGTAGGAGCGGCGACGAGAAAGTGTCGTTGGTCGATCTCGGGCGCGAACGCCCGCAGGTCCCGGCCACGGCGCGCAACATGTCGCCGATCGTGCCGCGCGCCTCGATCTCGGGCCGCGCGCTGGTCGCGGTGGTCGCGATCATGACCTTCCTCGCCTCGCTGACGACGGGCACCGTGCTCTTGGTCAGTGCATCCGCGGCCGAATGGCAGTCCGAAGTGTCGAGCGAGATCACCATCCAGGTGCGCCCCTCGCCGGGCCGCGACCTCGATCGCGACGCGCAGGCGGCTGCGGATGCGATGCGGGCGCAGTCCGGCATTCTCGAGGTCCGGCCGTTCAGCAAGGAGGAATCCGCCAAGCTGCTGGAGCCGTGGCTCGGCAGCGGGCTCTCGATCGAGGAACTGCCGGTGCCGCGCGTCATCGTGGCGCGGGTGCAGCCCGGCACCACGCTCGATCTCGCCGCGCTGCGCGCGCGGGTGACGCAGGTGGCGCCGACCGCAAGCGTCGACGACCACCGCGCCTGGATCGAGCGCATGCGCTCGATGACCGGCGCCACCGTGTTTGCCGGCGTCGGCATCCTGATCCTCGTGATCATCGCCACCATCATCTCGGTGTCGTTTGCGACCCGCGGCGCGATGGCGTCCAACCGTCCGATCGTCGAGGTGCTGCATTTCGTCGGCGCCGGCGACAGCTACATCGCCAACCGCTTCCTGCGGCATTTCCTTCGGCTCGGCCTTGAAGGCGGGTTGATCGGCGGCGGTGCGGCGATGCTGGCGTTCGGCTTCTCCGAGTCGATCGCCAACTGGTTCTCCGGCACGCCGGTGGGCGACCAGTTCGCGGCGCTGCTCGGCACGTTCTCGCTGCGCCCGTCGGGCTATCTGGTGCTGGCGATGCAGGCGGTGCTGATCGCGGCGATCACCGCCTGGGCGTCGCGGCGCACTTTGTTCGCCACGCTCGACGACATCGACTGACGGCGCACGACAGCGCAACCATGAGGTCAGTCGCGTGATCGCGTTTCGCCGCCAGAGTGTGATCCCGCGCGTATTCGCGCAGCCGTCGTCACGGCAAAACCGGGTTTCCACTTTTCCAGTTCATGCATTAAAATCGCCCGGGGGGAAGGGTAACCGCATCACATGAGTTTGCAGTCCGACGATACGTCGCCGAATGGCCATGCCGCGCGCCCGCGCGGCTGGCTGCGCGCCGTCATCGTCGCGCCGCTGGCGTTCGGCTTCGTTGCCGCGGCGCTGGGCTTTGTCGGCTTCCTCTCGCAATTGCGCGGCGTCGAGAGCGACCCGCCGCACAATGCCGACGGCATCGTGGTGCTGACCGGCGGCTCGTCGCGGGTGTCGGACGCGATGGAATTGCTCGCCGCAGGCTACGGCAAGCGGCTGTTGATCTCGGGCGTGCACCCGACCAACGACGCCGGTGACATCTCCCGCTCGGTGCCCGACAGTCGGGGGCTGATGAGCTGCTGCGTCGATCTCGACCGCTCGGCGGTCAACACCCGCAGCAATGCGGCGGAGACGCGGCGCTGGGCGCGCGAGCGCGGCTTCAAATCGCTGATCGTGGTGACCTCGAACTACCACATGCCGCGCGCGATCGTGGAACTGTCACATGCGATGCCCGACGTCACGCTGATCCCGTTCGCCGTGGTGGGCGACAAATGGCGCGATGAGCCGTGGTGGACCAGTGGCGGAACCTTCCGTCTCTTGCTATCGGAATACGCCAAATATGTCGCCGCGGAGGTCCGGGTGCGGCTCGCCGATATCGGCCTCGACCTGACCTCCGATCTCGCCGAGCCGGCAGCCGCACCGCGCCGCCCGGCGACGGCGCAGGCGAACTAATGTATCAGGCACCGTCATTCCGGGGCGCGAAGCGAACCCGGAATCTCGAGATTCCGGGTCTGGTGCTTGCGCACTATCCCGGAATGACGGTGTAGAGGATAGTGTTGAGAATGACGTCGATCTTCCTGCGCTCGCTGATCTTCAACGTGCTGTTCTATCTGGTGCTGGTCGTGCTCTGCATCGTCGCGCTGCCGGCGCTGCTGCTGCCGCGCGGCGCGATGATGGCACTCGAAGCCGCCTGGGCCAGCATCAGCCTGTTCCTGATGCGCGTGGTCTGCAACATCATGATCGAGTTTCGCGGCGTCGAGAAGATTCCGAAGGGACCGCTGGTGATCGCCTCGAAGCACCAGTCGTTCTGGGAGACGTTTGCGCTGGTGCGCTTCTTCGACCATCCGCTGTTCATCCTCAAGCGCGAGCTGATGATGATCCCGGTGTTCGGCTGGTACCTCAAGAAGGTCGGCATGATCTCGGTGGAGCGTGGCGGTGGCCCGCGCTCGCTGATCAAGACGCTGAAGCGCGCGGCGACCGAGGTGAAGCTTGGCCGTCAGCTCGTGATCTTTCCCGAGGGCACGCGCACCGCGCCCGGTGCTGTGCCGAACTACAAGGCCGGCGTCGCGCAGATCTATGGCGAGAGCGGCGTGCCGTGCCTGCCGGTCGCGCTCAATTCCGGGCTGTTCTGGCCGCGCCGCACCTTCATGCGCTATCCCGGCACGCTGGTGGTCGAATTCCTCGATCCGTTGCCGCCGGGTTTGCCGCGCGACGAGTTCATGACCCGCCTGCGCGACCAGATCGAGACCGCCACCAGCCGCATCGTCGAGGCCGGCCGTGCCGAGCAGGCGCAATTGTTCGGCGGCGTGCCGAGCGAGGCGAAGGGTTAGGGCGGAAGCCTTTCCACAAATCGCCGTGCCCGAAGCGGACGTCCCACGGCTGGATGGCCGCTCAATCTCCATCCCTATTGTTTCGGAAGATTGCCGGCCAACCGCCCTCTGTAACCATCGGTGGATCGCATCAACATTTTCCGAAACGTGAACGCGACAGTCGGAGATCTGTCACAGCAGTGTTGCGATCCGCCGCTTATGAGCAATCCATTTTGATCTTCAAAAAATGGGGGCTCTCGGATGTTCAAGACAATCTCCACACCACAAACAATCGGCCGCGCAATTGTCCGGTGCCTGATCGCGGGGACGGCTCTCTCACCGGTGCTGTTCGCAGTCCATCCGGCCTTTTCCCAGACTGCAGGCAATTCGCACGAATTGCTCGTCAGCGGCGCGCTCTACGCGGGCAAGCCGTCGACCGTCGCCGTGGGCCAGACCCTGCCGACCGGCGGGAAGGCGGTGGCTGACGGCACCTATCCGACGGTCTTCAACAATGTGGCTGTTGATTCGAACTTCGGCGTGACTGCGCCGGTCGTGATCAAGAGGTATCATCTGGAAAGCGATCGCCTTCGCGAAATCGGCGCGCTGACCGTGCCGGCGGACGTGGCGGTGACGAGCTTCAGCTCCAAGTCCGAATTGTCGCTCCATTTGTCGCCCGACGGCAAGGCCGTGACATTCATGGGCTACGACGCCGCAGTGAACGAGCTGGACGTTTCCAACTCCAATTCACCCAACCATGTCGATCCCACCAATCCGGACACCAGCGTGCATGCACGCGTGGTGGCGGAACTCGGTTTCGACGGGTCATTGCACCGGACCAAGGTCAACGTTTATAGCGGCGACAATGGCCGCGGCGCGATCCGCGCCAACAAAGTCAATGGCACCCGGGCCGACCAGTATTTCACGGTCGGCAATGCCGGCAACGGCAGCGGCACCCAGCCGGTGCTGATCGTCAATGACACCGGCGTTCAACTCGCGACGCCGGGTAGCGATGGTTCTGACACCGTGGTTGGCGTGCAGCAGGGAACGCCCGGCAGCAAGAACGGCTTTCAGTTCGGCTTCTCCGTCGGCCAGCTGGGCTTTGCCGCGGACAAGTCCGGCAAGGACGACAATTTCCGCGGTCTCGCGATCTCTGACAACACGCTCTACGTAACCAAGGGCAGCGGAAGCAACGGCATCAACACGGTCTATCAGGTCGGCGCGCCGGGAGTTCTCCCGACCCGGGAGACGGCTTCTTCGACAGCGTTCAGCATTCTTCCGGGTTTCCCGAGCAATCCTTCGGTGAACTCCGGCGCGAACGGCTTCTATCCCTTCGGCATCTGGTTTGCCAATGCGACGACGCTTTATGTCGCCCAGGAGGGTGACGGCAATCTGGCCGACGCGGCAACCTCACCGACGGCGGGCCTTCAGAAATGGGTCTATGCGAACGGCAGCTGGAGCCTTGCTTATACGCTGCAGAAGGGGCTGAACCTCGGCACGGCCTATCATGTGAAGGGATATCCGACTGACCCGGCAACGGGCGGCCTGCGCAACATCACCGGCCGCGTGAACCGCAACGGCACGGCGACGATCTTCGCCGTGACGTCGACGGCGAGCAATTCGGTCGAGCCCGGCGCCGATCCGAATCTGGTGGTCGCCATCACGGACAAGGTGGCGGCGACGGCGCTTCCGGCGAATGAGGCCTTCGATGTCGTCGTGCCGCCGGCCTTCGGCATGGTCTATCGCGGCGTGTCGTTCGCTCCCGTCAATTGCGACGGCGATCATGGCCGGATGAAGGACCGTGGCCGCGGCAATGACGACGGCAAAAACCCGCAGGACGATGTCTGCGGTCCAACCAGGATCGCGGCGGGTCACTGATCGTCCGTAGTGACCGGAGCTCTGCTGGCTCCGTGTGCAAGGGGGGTGACGCGGCCGGCGTCATCCGGGTCGGCGGTTACGAAGGAGCACAAGCGGCGGCTCAACCGCCGGCTTGTCGCTCGGCTAGCTCGGTAATCGGGCGGGATTGGCAACCATCCGGGTTCTGCTAGGCTGCCATCGTTCTTGTCATCAACAGCAACGCTGGTGAACGACGATGAAACTGGTTGCTGCGACGGCCGTCATCCTGATCTGGTCTTGCCTCCCGGCGACAGCGCAGCAACGCGCCGCCGCGCTCTACGCGCAACGCTGCGCGCAGTGCCACGACAGCGGCAACGCGGATAGTCGCGTGCCGAGCCGCGCCGCGCTGCAGGCAAAATCGTTCGACGAGGTTCTGGGTGCGATCACCACGGGCGCGATGGCATCCTTCGCGCAGGGGCTGACCGGTGACGAGCGCGCGGCGGTCGCCTCGCTCGTCACCGGCAAGGCCGCGTCGCATGCGTCGACTGAGAATGCGGGCCAATGCGCGCCGAGCGAGGCCGGCTTTCCACAACCGATCGATGGGCCAGGGTGGAACGGTTGGGGCGCGGATCTCAACAACAGCCGGTTTCAGCCGGCGGCAACGGCCGGCCTTACGCCAGATGAAGTCCCCCGATTACGTCTGAAATGGGCGTTCGGATTCCCGAACACGTCCACAGCCTTCGCTCAGCCGACGGTCGTCGGCGGCGTGCTGTTTGTCGGCGGCGGCGACCGCAAGGTGCACGCCCTCGACGCCAAAAGCGGATGCACCCGCTGGGTGTTTCCGACCGAGGCGGCGGTCCGGACCGCGATCAGTTTTGCCCCGCTGGACAACGGCCAGCCCGCCATCTTCTTTGGCGATCTGTTCGCCAACGTCTACGCCGTGAATGCCGTGACCGGCGCGCTGATTTGGAAGAGCAGGGCCGACGATCATCTGGCCGCCCGGATCACCGGCGCGCCAGTCTTCCATTCCGGCGTCGTCTATGTCGGGGTTTCATCGATCGAGGAGGCCACGGGGTCGCGGCCGACCTACCAATGCTGCACGTTTCGCGGCAGCGTTGTTGCGCTCAACGCCGAGACCGGCGCGCAGATCTGGAAGAGCTACACCATCCCTGAAGCGCCGCATCCGACCAAGGCGAACGCCATCGGCACCCAGCTGTTCGGTCCGGCCGGAGCGTCGGTCTGGTCCGCGCCGACGATCGACGTGCAGCGCCAGGCGCTCTATGTCGCGACGTCGAACAGCTATGCCGACCCGGCAACCGACACGAGCGATGCCGTCCTCGCATTCGATCTGGCGACCGGCCGGATGCTTTGGCATCAGCAGGCCACGCCCAGGGACAGCTTCGTCGTTGCGTGTTTCGGCGCCGACCAGTCGAATTGTCCCGATAGTCGCGGCCCCGACCACGACTTCGGCCAATCGCCCATCCTGGTGAGCCTGCGCAGCGGGCAACGCGCGCTGGTGATCGGCCAGAAATCCGGCGTGGTCCATGCGCTGGATCCCGACCATGAGGGCAAGATCCTGTGGCAGACGCGGATCGGCCAGGGCGGCCCGTTGGGCGGGACCGAATGGGGCTCGGCTGCGGACCAGGACCGGATCTATGTCGCCAATTCGGACGTGCGGTTTCTAAGGGACGGCACGAGGCGTCTGAATTCAAGCGAAGGTGGCGGCCTGTTCGGGCTGGATCTTGTGACCGGGAAGATCACGATGCAGGTCGCGCCGGTGGCCTGTGGCGACCGCCCCCAGTGCAGCCCGGCGCTGTCGGCCGCGATCACTGTCATTCCCGGCGTCGTGTTCTCGGGCGGCGTGAGCGGCTTCTTGCGCGCCTATGCAACCGATGACGCACGGCTGCTTTGGGAGATCGACACCGCCCGCGACTACACCACGGTGAATGGCGTTGCGGCCCGTGGCGGTGCCATGGACGGGCCCGGCCCGATCGTTGTGGATCACATGCTGTACGTCAATTCCGGCTACGCGCAGTGGAGCGGATTGCCCGGCAACGTTCTGCTGGCCTTCGAGGTCGGCAATCCCTGATGGGCGCATCCGAAGTTGGGCGCCGGCGCCCAACTCCGTTCTGCGCATCTGCGCGCCAAATTGCGGTTGCCGGTGTGCCGCCGGTCAGTTCGGTGCGGACCCGGACACAACGCCCGGAACAGGAAAAGCCCGGCACATCTCCGTGCATTCCGACCTGAGGCGCGCGACGACCGTATCGTCTCCGTTCGCCCGCAGAGCCGCCGCTATGAACCCGCCGATACGCTGCATTTCGGCTTCCCCCATGCCGCGCGTGGTCGCCGCCGGCGTCCCGAGGCGAACGCCGCTCGGCCTGAGCGGCGGGCGCGGATCGTCCGGAATGATTTGCTTGTTGGTGGTGATGGCGATGGCATCGAGCACGTCCTCGGCGGCCCGCCCGTCCAGCCCGACGGATGCCGCCGTATCAACGACCATCATGTGATTGTCCGTCCCGTCGGTGACCAGCTTCATCCCGCGCTCCATCAGCGCGCCGGCGAGCACCTTCGCGTTGCGCAAGACCCGCCGCGCATAAGCCTGGAAATCCGCCGTCGCCGCTCGCTTGAGCGTCACGGCAATCCCGGCCACGACGTTCATGTGAGGTCCGCCCTGCAAACCGGGAAACACCGAAGCATCGATCCGGCCGGCATGTTCCTTGCGGCACAGGATGATCCCGCCGCGGGGGCCGCGCAGCGACTTGTGGGATGTCGTCGTCATGACGTCGAAGCCGGCATCGAGCGGATTGCGCATGACGTCAGCGGCAACCAGTCCGCCATAATGGCTGACGTCGGCCATCGTGAGCGCGCCGACTTCGTCGGCAATGCTCTTGAATGCCGCATAGTCGAGGTCGCGCGGATAGGAGCTGTAGCCGCACAACACCATCTTCGGGCGCGCGTCACGCGCCATCGCGCGCAATGCGTCGAAATCGATCGCGCCGCCGTTTGACGGCGCCGTCTTGTAGCGAATGAAGTTGAACAGGCGCCCCATGTGGGACACCGGCGCGCCGTGGGTGAGATGACCGCCATGGGACAGGTCCATGGCGAGAATGGTGTCGCCGGGATTCAACAGGCCGAGATAGACGGCCTGATTCATCGGTGATCCGGAAAGCGGCTGAACGTTGGCGTGCTCGGCACGAAACAGCGAGCAGGCCCGCTGCCGCGCGAGGTTCTCGATGTTGTCCGTATACTGCTGGCCGCCGTAGTATCGGCGTCCCGGATACCCTTCCGAATATTTATTGGTGAAGACGGAGCCGAGCAGTTCGAGCACCTCCGGGTAGGTGTAGTTCTCGGACGGAATCAGTTCGACGCCGTCCTGTTGACGGTGCTCTTCGCCCGCAAGGGCGGCGGCGATCTCTTGATCGTTGATGGACAGTTCGTTGCGAAACGACGGCATGCTCGGGCTCCTCAACACGCTGTTTTTCCAGCAGATGGGTTGCCCAGGCGATCGGCGTTGAAACCCTTCGCGCTTCACCGTGGTCAATTCCACGTTGGCTCGCCAGTCGCGCGAAAGGACGAATGAGCACGGAGACTCTTCGTGAGGCAGAACTTAGCCGACCGGCGGACCTTTCGCAACGACCAGTTCAATGACCGCGGACAAGGGCGATGCCACTTTCGTGGCCGACGCCGGAAAACATCATGCCGCTGAACGGCATCATGTAGCTGAAGGCGCGCGAGGTGTTCACCCGCACGGTGCCGGCGAGCAGCTGCTTGTCAGAAGAGCCGACCTGGGGCTGATGCGAGCTTCATCGCGAACCAATGGGCTACGTTCTACGCCGGCGGCTTTGCGCTTAAACTGCCGCTACGGAGGTGTATGATAGATCAGTCGTAAGTGCATTCAACAGCGAACCAAGAAATTGCCGATCAAGCGTCGAAAACTGATGACCGTTAGTCCAATCAAAACGGACAAAGGCGAAGACAGCGTCTTCGCCCATCCCTCGTTCTACGCTGAATTCGCACCGCGCGACGATCAGGCCGCCTTTGTGGACTCGATCTATATCCTGAAAGACCGGGGGCGGCTGACGGAAAGCCGGATATCATTCGCTTCCCCGCTCAAGGAGCTTGCCTTCGTATTCCGGGAAGGCGATTCGGCCGGCAAAGTGGTCTTCAACGAGCCGAGCCTCGATTGCAGAAGAAAAGGAAGGGCGTTCTTCGGTTGGATCGTCGGCGTCAAGTTGAAACCGAATTGGCCGGGAACGCCGAGCGTCCACAATCCGACGATCGTCGCGTGTCGCGATGCGCTGGCGCGAATCGTCCGGGACAGTCCATCGTGCTTTGACATCCTCGACAGCGTGGATCTGATGTTACTCGCGCTCGCGCGGAAGGCCAGGCCCCCCTCGATTCTGGGGTGCGACCCGCTGGATGCGCCGCATGGTCGGGTGAGCGACCTGGCGGGCCATGTCGGTAAATCGGTCCGGACGGTGCAGAGGCGAGTGCGAACGTCGACCGGTTGTCCGCCCAAGCGTTTTCTTGCCGTGCAGCGCTTCCGTCGCTCGGTCTACGAAATCGCGGCCGGAGGCGATGGTCTGTCGGGGATTGCATCTGATCTCGGATTTTCGATCAGGCCCACCTCACCAGAGAGTTTCGGCGACACGCCGGTGTCACGCCCGGGGCGTTCCGGCAGGCGTGGGGCAGGCCCCGTGCGCAGGCTGTCCGATTTCTTCAAGACGCCGAACGATCCTCGCGTCTAGTGATGGCGGTGTGGCCACTCGGGACCACGACCGAGTCCGGTTGAGCAGGTTCGCCTTTCACGCTGGCAGGTCGCGGGCCGTCGCCTCGATCCATCGTCAGACGCGGGCAGCTCAGAATGATCATCGACGCCTGGATGCAGCATCCGAATCCCGCCTGGATCGGGGATCCGATGTTCGAGTCGTTGCGTCGGTGGAGACCCGGCAAATGGTCGGAAACGGCGCCCCCTATCGGAGACACGCTTGCCGAGATGGATCGTGCAGGCGTTTCTATGGGCATGCTCTGTGGCTGGCACGGTCCGGGCGGGCCGATGATCAGTAACGACGAGGTCGCCCAACACTGCCAGGCTCACCCTGACCGCTTCGTCGGAATCGCTTCGGTCGATCTCTTCCGCCCGATGGACGCGGTACGAGAGTTGAGGCTGCGCGTGAAGAGAGACGGCTTCAAGGGACTGCGCGTTCTGCCTTGGGTGTGGGGGCTGCCGCCGGACGATCGCCGGTACTATCCTCTGTTCGCGGAGTGCTGCGAACTCGACATCCCGTTCTGCACGCAGGTCGGACACGCGGGGCCTCTGCGCGAATCCGAACCGGGGCGTCCCATTCCCTATCTCGATCGTGTCGCGCTCGAATTTCCTGAGCTTCGTATTCTCGGCGGCCATATCGGCGTACCGTGGCTCGGCGAGATGTTATCGCTCGTCATGAAGTACCCGAACGTCTTCATCGACACATCGGCCTACAAGGTCAGCCGCTACCCGTCCGATCTCGTCGGGTATATGCGCGGCAACAAAAGGCATCGGGTTCTCTTCGGGTCCAACCATCCCTTCTGGCCCGCAGGTGAGTGCCTCGCCGGTCTCGACGACCTCCAACTCGGCGTCGACGCCCGTTCGGCATTCTTAACCGACAACGCGCGGCGTCTGTTCAAGCTTGCCTGATCTTTCGCAACCATAGGATGACCGATGCCCTGGATCATTGAACGCAAGCACCCGCACGTTGCCGTAGTGACAATGAACACCAACAAGGTCAATGCGCAGAATCCGGCTTTCTTCGCCGACCTACACGCGGCGTTCGATCGCCTGGAATCCGAGTTCGCCGATTGCGCCGTCGTGTTGACCGGATCGGGCGCGGTGTTCACGGCGGGCCTCGACCTCGACCATCATTTCCCGTTGTTCGCGCGCCAATCGATCAAGGAGATCGATGCTTGGTTCGAAGAATATCGCGCGACGAACCTCCGTCTCTTCACGTATCCGAGGCCGACGGTGGCTGCGATCAACGGCCATGCCTATGCAGGTGGATTCATCACCGCGATCGATTGCGATCACCGGATCGCCAGCGAAGGTCCGCTGCAGTTCGCGCTGAACGAGGTACCCATCGGCATCCCGATGCCGGCTATTTACTGTGAGATCATCAAGCATGCGATCGGTCCGCGATCGGCTTGCGAATTGACGCTGTTTGGTCAGGTCTACGATCTCGCCGCGGCGACGCGACTGGGCGTCGTCCAGCAGACGGTCGCGCCGGACAAGCTGCTCTACGCGGCCGTCGCTTGGGCGGCGTTGGTACCGCCGGATTGCTACACGGCCTACGCGTTTTCGAAGCGCGCGCTCCAGGCGACCACGATGACGGCGATCGATGCCGCCGCGCGGCTCGACCGGGACCTGCTGTCGCGCGGCATGTCGGATCTCGGAAGCATCCGCGCCCACACCCGACGCTACAAGGAACTGAAGGGTAGGGACGTCACCTGGCCGCTGCCTGCCTAGGCCGCCAACCAGATGCTTGCATTGCCGAGCACGGGCGGCAGGGTGATGCCGCATGATGACATTCAGGCGCAATTTTGCCGGTTCCGTTGAAACGTGTATCTTTGACCCTGAGCGTTGCCGTTCGTGCGAACGAGGGGGAGCCATGGATATCAACGGAAAAGTCGCATTGGTCACCGGCGGGTCGGGTGGAATTGGAGAGGCGATTACCAAGGCTCTCGCCACCGCCGGTGCGGACGTTGCCGTTTCCTACGTAGCGGAAGCGACGCGCGCGGGTGAATTGGTCGAGGCGCTGCGGATGGCTGGCCGGCGCAGCCAGGCGGTGCAGCTTGATCAGCGGGATCCCCAATCGATCGATGCATGCGTCAAAGCCGTGGCCGGCCATTTTGGCCGGATCGATATTCTGATCAACAACGCCGCGTGGAACGTCGGCACCCGTTCAAGGAGCTCGACGCGCTAACGCCGGAGATCTGGGATAGGATTCTTGAAACGAATCTTCGCGGACCATTTCTGCTCGCGCGGGGTTTTGCCTCTGAACTTCGGCGGCACAAGGCTGGTCGCATTGTCAATATCGCGTCAATTGCCGGGGTTGCACCAGGTGGCAGCAGTATCGCTTACGCGGTCAGCAAAGCGGCATTGATCCATCTTACGCATTGCCTGGCAGTTACATTGTCGCCCGAAGTGACCGTCAACTGTGTCGCCCCCGGCTTGGTCGAAGGAACGCGCATGGCCGAGCGCGTGCCCGAAGCAATGCGGCAGATGGCGCGCGCCCAGTCAGTGCTTGGACAAACCGGAAGCGTCGATGACATTGCTCAGCTCGTGGTGGCCTATTGCCGAATGGACAGCGTGACGGGACAAACGATTGTCGTGGACGGCGGAAATCCGATGGCTATGCATTAACTTTCCTGGGGTGTTCGGACTGCAACTCGGTTCACCCCCGATGGAGGAGGTGAACCGAAGCGAGACCAAAACACGCCCTCAACGCATCACGAATGGATTGGCCGGCACGTCCGTCGCGGTCGAGATCCAGACGCTCTTGGTTTCCTGATATTCGCGCACCGCGTCGATGCCGCTCTCGCGGCCGACGCCGGAGAACTTCATGCCGCCGAACGGCATCATGTAGCTGATGGCGCGGTAGGTGTTCACCCAGACGGTGCCGGCGCGCAGCTGCTTCGGCACGCGGATGGCGCGCGCGAGATCCTTGGTCCAGATGCCGGCGGCAAGGCCGTAGATCGTGTCGTTGGCGATCCGGATGGCGTCTTCCTCGGTGTCGAACGAGATGATCGACAGCACCGGCCCGAACACCTCCTCGCGCGCGATCCGCATGGTGTTGTCGACATCGGTGAAAATCGTCGGCTCGACGAACTGGCCGCCCTGGATGCCCTCGCCTGTGGCCGGCCTGCCGCCGAGCAGGCAGCGCGCGCCCTCGGCCTTGGCGATATCGATATAGTCGAGCACCTTCTTGTATTGCGCCGGCGTCGTGATCGGGCCGACATTGGTGTCGGATTTCATGGGATCACCGATCTTGGCCGATTTCGCCAGCTCCAGCACGCGCGCGACGAACTTCTCCTTGATCGAGCTCTGCACCAGGAGGCGGGAGCCTGCGATGCAGGTCTGGCCGGTCGCGGCGAAGATGCCGGAGATCGCGCCGGCCGCAGCCGCCGTGAGGTCGGCATCCTCGAACACGATGTTGGGCGACTTGCCGCCGAGTTCGAGCGAGACGCGCTTCAGGCTCTTGGCGGCCGTCTCATAGACTCTTGCGCCGGTCGTATCCGATCCGGTGAAGGTGATTTTTGCGACGCCGGGATGCGAGATCAGCGCGGCGCCGGCCTCGGGCCCGAAGCCGGTCACCACACTGAAGATGCCGTCGGGAATTCCGGCCTCTTTCGTCAGCGCCGCGAACTCCAGCGTGCTGGCCGAGGTGAATTCCGACGGCTTGACCACCACGGCGCAGCCGGCGGCGAGCGCGGCGGCGCATTTCCAGGCGACGAACAGCAGCGGCGAGTTCCATGCGGTGAGTGCCGCGACGACGCCGACCGGTTCATGCGTCGTGTAGGCGAAGGTATCCGCCTTGTCGATCGGCACCAAGCCGCCCTCGAGCTTGTCGACGAGGCCGCCGAAGTACCACCACCATTCCGGATGGTAGCGCAGCTGGCCCAGCATCTCGGCCATCAGCTTGCCGTTGTCGCGCACCTCGATCTCGGCGAGACGTTCCGCGTTCGCAGCGACGAGGTCGCCGAGCTTGCGCATCGCCTTGCCGCGTGCCGACGCCGTCATCTTCGCCCACGGGCCGTTCCACATCGCCTCATTGGCGGCCTTCACCGCCTTGTCGGCGTCGGCGGCCGAGCCGCGCGGGATCTTCGCCCAAGCCTCGCCGCGATAGGGGTCGATGGTGTCGAACCACTCGCCATTGGCGGGGTCGACATACTGGCCATTGATATAGAGCTGATAGGTCTTCATGAGATCCTCCCGCAGGGCGACGGTTCTGGTTGGCGCAACGGTATCACGCATTTCGCGACGCCGTCACAACGCTGCCGCGTGCAAGGGCTGCGCATAGGTTGCAGCCGGGCAGGGGCGTCAACCGCGCGGCGCGGCGAGCTCGGCTGCGATGATCGCGCCGAGCGCCATGTCGCTCTGCTGCCCAAAGCCGTGATGCACGATATTGCCGTCGCGGCCGATCAGGATGCTGGTCGGCGTTCCCTGCATGCCGTAGCGCTGCATGGTGACGGGGATCGGCGTGCCGTCGCCGGCCTTGTCGACGCCGATTGGAAAGGTCAGCCGGTATTCGTGGATGAAGGCCTCCAGCGCGACCTCCGTCATCGCCGCGTGATGCTCGAACACGGTGTGCAGCCCGATCACCTGCAAATCCGAATGCTTGAACAGCTCGAACGCGCGTTGGGTCTGTGGCGTGCCGTGGGCGACGCAGCCGGGGCACAGCATCTGGAAGGCGTGCAGCAGAACCGGGCGGCCGCGCAGCGCCGCCAGGGTCAGGGGGGCGCCGGTGTTGAACTAGCGTGACGCGGCGATTTCCGGTGCTGGAGTCACAGCTTGGTTCCTTGCGCCTGCCACCTCGCGGCAGGTTGGCAAGATCGGCGCGGGTCTGTCAACGATGGCAGGTCAGGACGGGCTCGCCGCAGCCCGGCGTGCGCGGCGCGCGGCACGCCGCCGCTGGTTCCAGAGCCTGGTGCGGTCGAGATAGAGATAGACCACCGGCGTGGTGTAGAGCGTCAGGATCTGGCTCAGGATCAGGCCGCCGAAGATCGCGATGCCGAGCGGCTGGCGCAGCTCGCTGCCTTCGCCGAGGCCGATCATCAACGGCACCGCGCCGAACAAGGCGGCGAGCGTCGTCATCATGATCGGGCGGAACCGCATCAGGCAGGCCTCGTAGATCGCGTCGCGCGACGACAGCCCGCGCTGGCGCTCGGCGTCGAGCGCGAAGTCGATCATCATGATCGCGTTCTTCTTCACGATGCCGACCAGCAAAATCACCCCGATCATGCCGATGATGTCGAAATCGGTGTGCGACAGCATCAGCGCCGCCACCGCGCCGACGCCGGCCGAGGGCAAAGTGGAGAGGATGGTCAGCGGGTGGATGTAGCTCTCGTAGAGCATGCCGAGCGAGATGTAGATCGTCGCCAGCGCCGCGAGAATGAGAAACAGCTCGTTCGCCAGCGCCTGCTGGAAGATCTTCGCGGAGCCGGCGAACCCGCCATTGATGCCCGCCGGCATGCCGAGCGCGTGCATCGCGTTCATCGCGTTCTCGATCGTGGTGGTCGCGGTGCTCAGCGAGGTGCCCGGCGCCAGGTTGAAGGAGATGGTGCTGGCGACAAGGAGATCCTGGTGGTTGACGGCGAGCGGCGTCACGCCGTGCTCGAAGCGGGCGACGCTCGACAGCGGGATCATCGTCTCCGCGCTGGTCGAGACCGCGGTTCCGGTCGAGGCGACGCCCTTGCCGGTGGCGCCGATCGAGTTGGTCGCCTGGTTGCGCACCACATTGGCGGCGACAGAGCTGACCGAGCTCTTCTGCGACGACGAGGCGACCGTTCCGGCCACCGCGTTGGTTGACTGCGTGCCGCTCGCCGATCCGCCCGAGGTCGAGATATAGACCTCCTTCAGGGTCTGCGGATCCTGCGAGAAGCGCGGCGCGACCTCCATGATCACGTGATACTGGTTGCGCGCGACGAAGATGGTCGAGACCTGGCGCTGGCCGAAGGCGTCATACAGCGTGTTGTCGAGCTGGGCGACCGTGATCCCGAGCCGCGAGGCGGCGTCGCGATCGATGATCAGATTGGCCTGCAGCGCCTTGTTCTGCTGGTCGGTGTTGACGTCGGCCAGCGTCGGCTCCTTCTGCAGCGCGGCGACGAGCTTCGGCGTCCACTCGTTCAGCTCCTCGAAGGTCGAGCCCTTCAGCGTGTATTGATACGCCGCGTTGCCCGAACGGCCGCCGGCGCCGAGATCGCCGATCGATTGCAGGAACAAGGTGGCGCCCGCCACCGTCGCGAGCGGCTCGCGCAGCCGCTCGATCACCTTGTCGGCGCGCAGCTTGCGCTGGTCCATCGGCTTCAGCGAGGCGAACACCGTGCCGGTATTGGTGCCGCCGCCGGGGCCCACGCCGCCGCCGCCGGTGAAGCCGACCGCGGTATCGACCGCCGGATCGGTTTTGACGATGTCGATGAACTGCGTCAGCTTCTGCTGCATCAGCTGGAACGAGGTGCTCTGGTCGGCCTGGATCGAGCCGATCAGCAGTCCGGTGTCCTGCTGCGGCACAAACCCCTTGGGCACGACCGTGTAGAGATGGACGTTCAGATAAAGCGTGCAGCCCAGGATCAGCATCACCAAGAGGGGGTGGCGCAAAGCGAGGCCGAGCGTCGCGCGGTAGCCGCTCAGCATCAGCTCGAGGAAGCGCTCGTTGATCCGGTAGATCTGGCCGTGCGGCTGGCCTTGCTCCTTGCGCAGCAGTACGGCGCACATCATCGGCGTCGTCGTCAGCGAGACCACCAGCGAGATCACGATCGCGATCGTGATCGTCATGGCGAATTCGCGGAACAGGCGGCCGACCAGGCCGCCCATCAACAGGATCGGCACGAACACCGCGATCAGCGACACGCTCATCGACAGCACGGTGAAGCCGACCTCGCGGGTGCCGACCAGCGTCGCTTCCAGCCGCGACAGTCCGGCATCCATGTGGCGGGTGATGTTCTCCAGCACCACGATGGCGTCATCGACCACGAAGCCGGTCGCCACCGTCAGCGCCATCAGCGAGAAGATGTCGAGCGTGTAGCCGAGCATGTACATCACGGCGAAGGTCGCAATCAGCGACACCCCGACCGCCACCACCGGCACCAGCGTGGCGCGCGCGTTGCGCAGGAACGCGAACACGACCAGGATCACCAGCGCGACGGCGATCAGGAGCGTGATCTCGACGTCGTGCAGCGAGGCGCGAATCGTCTTCGAGCGGTCCATCGCCAGCGTGATGTCGATCGCGTTCGAGACCGAGGCCTTGAGCTGCGGCATCAGCCCCTTCACACTGTCGACCATCTTGATGATATTGGCGCCCGGCTGCCGGTACACGATCATCACGACCGCCGGCTTGCCGTTGGAAAGGCCAAGCGTGCGGACGTTCTCCACGGAATCGATCACGTCGCCGACGTCGGTCAGGCGCACCGCCGCGCCGTTGCGATAGGCGACGACCAGCGGCCTGTAGTCCGCCGCCTTCCTGGCCTGGTCGTTCGCGTAGAGCTGGTAGCGCTGGTCGCCGACGTCGATGCCGCCCTTCGGACTGTGGGCATTGGCGCTACTGAGCGCGGCGCGGACGTCCTCGAGCCCGATGCCGTATTTGAAGAGCGCCGGCGGGATCAACTCGACCCGCACCGCCGGCAGCGAGCCGCCGCCGACCGAGACTTCGCCGACGCCCTCGACCTGCGACAGCTTTTGCGCGAGCACGGTGGAGGCGGCGTCGTACAGCTCGGCCGGGGTCAGCGTATCCGAGGTCAATGTGTAGATCAGGATCGGCGCCGAGGCCGGGTTGAACTTGCGGTAGGTCGGGTTGGCGCGCAGGTTGGTCGGTAAATCGGCGCGCGCCGCGTTGATCGCGGCCTGCACGTCGCGCGCCGCGCCGTTGATGTCGCGCTCGATGTCGAATTGCAGCGTGATGCGTGCCGAGCCGAGCGAAGACGTCGATGTCATCTCGGTGACGCTGGCGATCTGGCCGAGGTGCCGCTCGAGCGGGCTCGCCACGGTGGCAGCGACATCGGCCGGGCTCGCGCCGGGCAAGGTCGCCTGCACCATGATGGTCGGGATGTCGACATCCGGCAGCGGCGACACCGGCAGCTTGAAGAACGCAATGATACCCGCCACGACCAGCCCAAGCGACAGCAGCGTGGTGCCGACCGGCCGGCGGACAAAGGGTGCGGAGAGGTTCATTGCATCAGCGAGCGATGTTTGCGGCTCAGCTTCTATCTGTCCGCGCCGCGATGCAAAAGCCTAAATGTCACAGGGCGCTGCCACACCCCTGCCGTGATTTGCCGGATGCACCGCGCCGCGCGCCGGAAAAGTGCGATCTTGCAACAAGCCGTTTACAAAGCCCGATCGTGCCGCTGACGGGGAGGTATCGCAGCAGCGGCTGCGCGGATGATTTGCGTAGGATGGGTGGAGCGAAGCGATACCCATCACCTCACTGCGCGGATGCAATTGATGGGTATCGCTACGCTCCACCCATCCTACGAGATCGGCCTGATTCATCAATGCTGCCGTCCCACCGCGCCTCAGCGTGGATCAACCCCGCCCGTCGCACGCGCGTCGCGATGCAGCGTCGCGCCCGCATCATGCAGCATCACCGCCAGCTGATGCAGCGGCTGATCGCGAAAGCCCTGCTGCTCGATCGCGGCGACGGTGGAGAGCACGTAGTCGCGGTTGTTGCCGGAGCGACCGTGGCCCTGCTGCACCAGGCGCAGCTGTTCGGCCAGCGACAGCCGCCCGGCATATTGCACATGGCCGCGATCGACCACATAGGCCAGCGCACTGACGCGATCGCGCGCCGCGTTCTCCAGCCACACCGAGCGCATCACCTCGCGATAGACATTGGTGGTCTGCTCGCGCGCCCGCAAATAGGCGATGGTGTCGTGGCGCAGGCGGGCGGCGACGCGGAACGCGATGCCGCGGCAGGCGCCGCCGCGGTCGAGCCCGAGCACAAGGCCGGGCTTCTCCGGCGTGCCGCGGTGGTCAAAGGAATAGACGCAAAGCGCGCGATGCTCGCCGATCAGCCGCGCCGGCACCTGCTCGAGGTACTCGAAGCCCGGCTTCCACATCAGCGAGCCGTAGCCGAACACCCAGAGGTCGCCGTCGGCGGTTTCGGAGTTGAGGGGATTTGCAGCCATTGCACCGATGGGCTAGCAGAACACGCTGCCCAAGCGAAGCAAATTCCGTGATGTTTCCAAGGCTTGCTAAGGGCTTGTTCAGGGCTTGCCGCCGCTTAGATTTTGACAAATTCGCCCGCCAAAGGACGCCGCATGTCCGATTTGACCTTCGCCCCCCGCCGCCGCTCGCGCTTCGGCCTCTATGCCGTCCCCGTCGCGGTCCTGATCGCCGCGGTCGCGTGGAGCGGCTTCTGGTTCTTCGCCGCCTCAGAGGTCGGCGTGCAGGCCGATGCCTGGCGCGCGCAGGAGGCGAAGGCCGGCCGGGTCTATGACTGCGGCAACCGTTCGGTGGCGGGTTACCCGTTCCGCTTCGAGGTCCGCTGCACCGATCCGAGCGTGATGCTGGTGTCGCAGACCGCCTCGCCGCAGATGGCGTTCGTGGCGCGGCTGGCCGAGATCCTGGTGGTGGCGCAGGTCTACGACCCCAAGCGCGTGATCGCCGAGTTCAAGGGACCGGCGACGATCGCCGAGCGCAACGCGCAGCCGACGCTGCAGGTGAACTGGAAGCTGGGGCGCAGCAGCGTGGTCGGCTTGCCGGCGGTGCCGCAGCGCGCCTCGCTGGTGTTTGACGATCTCGCCATCGATCGCATCGGCGGTGTCGCGCCGATCCCGGTGGCGCATGTCAACCACATCGAGCTGCACGGCCGACAGGTCGACGGCTCGGCGCCCGACAATCCCGCGATCGAGACCGTGCTGCAGATATCAGGCGGCACCTTGCAGGAGGTGCATCCGCTGCTCGCCCAGCCGTTCAATGCCGACATCCATGCGCGGCTCAACGGGTTGAAGGATTTCTCGCCAAAGCCCTGGCCGGATCGCTTCCGCGAGATCCAGGCGGCCGGCGGCAGCGTCGAGATCCAGCAGTCGCGGATCGAGCAGGGCGATGTGGTCTCGGTCGCGGCCGGCACGCTGCGCCTGAACGCGCAAGGGTTGATCGAGGGCGAGCTGCAGATGACGGTCGCCGGCCTCGAGCGCGTCATCCCCGCGCTCGGCATCGACAAGATGCTGGAGGAGGGCGTGCCGCAGGCAACGCTGGATCGCGTCGCGCCGGGCGTGAAGAGCCAGGACCTCAGCAATCTGTTCGGCGCGCTGGACCGCGCGATTCCCGGCCTCGGCAAGGTGATCAAGCAGAACGCCAATGCCGGCATCTCCGCGGGCATCAATTCGCTCGGCACCGAGGCTTCGCTCGAAGGCAAGAAGGCGCGCAGCTTCCCGCTGCGCTTCGCCGACGGCGCGGTGTTTGTGGGGCCGCTGAAGGTCGGACAGATTCCGCCGCTGTTCTGAGCGGCCGCATCAAGCGTGATCGCTTTTGGTTGAAGCGGCCAGTCCGCAGACTCGCTTTGCCTCTCTCGCTTGCGGGGGAGGCCGACGCGCGTAGCGCGGCGGGTGGGGGCTCTTTCCACGATGGGATTCGTGGCGATACCCCACCCCCACCCTCCCGCTTGCGGGAGAGGGAGCGCAGCGTCTTCGCGGTCGCTAATCTCATCACTCTCTAATCCCTCGCGGGCGGTATCATCCGTCGCGGCAAAACATTCCCGCGGTCGCGATGAGAAAAACGTGACCGGAATAATGCGGGGCGTCGCGAATATCACTCCCCGAATACCGCTCTCTCTGGCCTGAGGAAACAACCTCGCGTGGGAGATAAGCGATGCGAATTCTCGGGGGAATTCTGCTCGGCAGCATGCTGCTGTCGACTGGTTCTGCGTTTGCGGAAGACGACGCGTCCGAACTGAAGGCGTTGAAAGCGCGCCTCAAGCAGCTCGAACAGAAAATGGAAGCGCAGGCGCGCAAGGAAGACGCGCTGGCCGCAAGAGAGAACACAAGACAGAATATGCAAATGGCGGCGAAGGCGCCGGTGCCGTTCGATCCCTGCGCATCGGGCAAGCTCTGCTACAAGGGCGTCACCTTCACCTTCGGCGGCTGGGTCGATCTCACCGGCATCTACCGCAGCCGCAACCTCGCTTCCGACTCGGGCTCGGTCTACAACTTCATTCCGTTCCCGCAGAGCAAGAACTACAACACCGGCGAGTCGCGCTTCACCGCGCGCCAGACCCGCTTCTCGGTGCTCGCCGAAGCCAATGCGACCGAGACCACTCATATCGCCGGCTTCGGCGAGCTCGATTTCGAGGGTGCGGCGCAGACCGCAAATTCGGTCGCGACCAACTCGTTCAACCCGCGGCTGCGGCAGGCCAGCATCGAGATCGACCGCACCGATCTCGGCCTGCATGTGCTCGCCGGCCAGAGCTGGTCGCTCAATACGCCGAGCAAGGCCGGCATCGATCCGCGTGGCGCCGATACGCCGGGCGTGATCGATTTCGAGCTGGTGCCGGGCTTCCTCGGCGCCCGGCAGCCGGGCGTCCGGGTCTGGCAGGACATCGGCCCCGAATTCAAGCTCGCGGTGTCGGCCGAGAATCCGCAGTCGTCCTTCTTCGGCGGCAACACGCCGCTGGTCGGCACGCCCGCGGTCGGGCCGCAGGGCGTGCTCAATCCGAATCTATTGGTCAATCTCACCGGTCCGGGCGGTAGCTTCTTCAACAGCCTGAACAATGTCAGCCTCAACCACGTTCCTGACATCACCGTGAAGGGCGCGTGGGACCCGCGGCTCGGGCCCTACAAGCTGCATGTCGAGGCATGGGCGTTATATCGCGACTTCTACGATCGCTTCGATTTCGCCAATCATGACGTCAACACGGTGAGCTTCGGTGGCCACCTCTCGGCCGAGATCGTGCCGAAGACGCTGGAAGTGCAGGCCTCGGCGTCCTACGGCGCGCTCGGCCGCTTCACCGCAACGCCATTCCCCGACGCGACGGTGCGCCAGGACGGCTCGATCCAGCCGCTGCCGATCACGGCGTTCCTGGTCGGCTCGGTCTGGCACACGACGCCGTCGCTCGATCTCTACGCCTATGCCGGGCTCGAGAAGACCAAGGCGACGTTCTCCGATGTCGGCACCGTGCCGTTCGGCTACGGCAATCCGCTCTACAACAATCTCGGCTGCAACACCGAGAACTCGCCGGCCGCAACCTGCAACGCGAACACGTCGGAGGTCCGGCAATACACCGCGGGCTTCTACGACACGATCTTCAAGGGCGACTACGGGACCATCAAGGCCGGCGCGCAATATTCCTACACCCAGCGCTTCGCCTTCCAGGGCGTCGGCGGCGCGCCGAAGACCGATGACCACATCGTGATGACGCAAATCCGCTACTACCCGTTCTAGGGCATGACGAGGATACTACGGGTCGAGCAGTGGACTCCGCTTCACCTCGCCCCGCGTGTGGGGAGAGGCGCAGGCCGCCTTCGGCGGCCGTTCTCAAGAACGCCGAAGCGGAGCTTCGGCTACGTTGCATCGGAGATGCAATCCGGGTGAGGGGGAGTCTCCGCAAACGCAGCTATCACCGTATGTGCGGAGACGGCCCCTCACCCCAACCCTCTAAGAGCGAGCTACGCTCGTCTCGACCCCTTAAGAACGGGGAGAGGGAGCGCAGCGAACCGGTCAGAACCGAAGCGCGAGCAAAGGAACACTGCAGATGAGGATCGTGACCAGAAAGGAGCGAGCCGTGCTCGCGCGCGAGTTGATGATGGTCAGCCGCGCCGCGCATGTGATGCAACGAACCGGGCTGGCGATGGCCGGCGCCATGGCCGGCACCTTCGTCGCCGCCCAGCTCTCGAAGGGCCACATCGCGATGTTCAGCACGCTGGCCTTCATCGCGACGACGATCGTGATCGGTGCCGTCGGCTTCTATCTCGGCATCGATATTCCAAAGCTGACGGTGCGCGCGACGGGGCGCATCGACGTCGTCGAGCTTCTGAGCGCGGGCGGCATCTTCTTCGCCGCGCTGGCCGCGCTGGTGTCGGTCTATGGCATCGTCTTCGACGAGATTCCGCCGCGGGCCTGGGAGTTCGTGATCGGCTCGTGGTGGTTTGGCGGCGTCGTCATGCTGGCCACCGCCGGCCTCGTCGGCCGGCAGCGGCTGGCGCAGAAGGTTGCGGCGATGTCGGTGCGGTCGAATCGAGCAGCTTCGTAGGTTTAGCTGCAGGCATAACCCACCGCGCCGGGCGTCGACGTCAAGGGCCGCATTGAGGGCGATGGCCACTGAACGTCGGTCAAATCCCGCCGCTGTTCTGGGCGGAGTCATTAGTCCCTCGCGCGGGATATCGTACGATCGGCGCGGCAGCGCGAGAGGCCGCCGCGCCGATCACAGCGTTGCAGCCACGTTCCGATCGAATAGGAACGGGGCTGCGGCTCGTTGTTTTGAGGCGTTTACGCGAACGGCATCCACCTCGCTCGAAATGCTTAGTGGGTGGCTGGATCGAGATGCTGGCGCAGGGCCTCGTTGATCTGGCCGATCGCGGCTTCGGTAGAAGGCACTTTGCGGATCGCGTTCAGCGACACGAAGTCATGGATCGTGCCGTTGTAGCGAACCGCGGCGACCGCTACGCCGGCATCCTTCAGCTTCCTTGCGTAAGCCTCTCCCTCATCGCGCAGCGGGTCGTTTTCCGCCGTGATGACGAGCGCCGGCGGCAGGTCTCTGAGCCGATCGATGCTGGCGCGTAACGGCGACACATAGGGATTGTCGCGCGTCTTGATGTCGGGAGCGTAGAGATCCCATCCATACTTCATGAACGCGCGTGCCAGGAAACGGCCGGTCCCATACTCGCGATAGGAACCGGTATCCACGCTGGCGTCGGTCGCCGGAATCAGGAGCACTTGCAAGCTGATCTTGGGCCCGCTGCGGTCCTTGCTCATCAGGGCAAGCACGGCGGCCATGTTGCCTCCGACCGAATTGCCGGCGACCGCGATCCGGCTGCCATCAGCACCGAACTCTGCCGCATGCTGCGCGATCCATTGCAGGGCTGCGTAGCTCTCCTCAAGCTGAGTCGGAAACTTGGCCTCCGGCAGCGGCGTGTACTCGACGAATACCCCGATCTGCCCCGTGCCGACGACGAGATCGCGCAGCAGGCGCTGATGGTTCTCGAAATTGCCGACAATCCAGACACCGCCATGAATGAACAGCACGACGCCGGGCCGGGCGCTCGTTTGGACCGGCTTCATGATGTACAGCTTTACGGTCCGGCCATCCTGGTTGATCGTTTGTTCAGACGTCGTGACGCCGGACATATCGACGGCCGTCTGGCGCTGCAGGTCGGAGACAATCTGCTGCGGCTTTGGCTGGGGCAGTTCCCAGAACGGACTGGGGTCCTTGTTGAGCTTGGCGAGGAAGGAACGGATCTGAGGATCGATCCGAGGGTCAGTGGCGGCGTCCGGGGCCGCGTCGGCGGCTTGGGTCATGAGCATTGCTCCGAGGCTTAGGATGGCAAGTGACGAGAAGCGTTTCACGGTCGTTCTCTCAGGAGAGGGGTTGCACGCAGCACCTGGGTATCCCGGAAGGAGGAGCGATCGCTTCTGTCGAATGACCAGTCCGGTGACCGGTCGGTTAGCTCGCGGAAGGGCTGGTCCTGGCAAGAATGTGGCGCAGGCCGGATCGTGAGGTGATGCCGGTCTTCGAGAATATCCGGTGCAGATGGTAGCCGACCGTTCTGTGGGACAAATACAGCCTGGCCCCGATTTCCTTGTTGGAGAGGCCCTCACTGGCGAGTTGCGCGATGTGAAGCTCCTGTGGAGTCAGCGTCTCCCATACCTGCTCGGTCCGCCGGCGGCTGGCTTCCCCTGAAGCACGTAGTTCCTCCCGTGCGCGGTCACTCCAGGGCGAAGCACCGAGTGCGTCGAAGATGTCGCGGGCTTCGCGCAGCGGGGCCCTCGCGTCGGCGGGACGCCGCTGCCGGCGCAGCCAGCCGCCATAGGCGAGAAGAATCCGTCCTCGCAGGAATGGCCATCTCTTCGCAGCCGGCCCGAGACCGCGCAAGAAGGACTGTTCAGCATCCTCAGGTGCCGCAAGTAGCGCGTTGCTGTAGTGGAGCATGGTTTCGACCCAGGGGACCGGCGTCGGGGCCGATCCATGCTCCATCTCGTCGACCACTGCACGGGCCGTTTCGGCGTTGCCAGAGAGCACAGAGGATTCGACGAAATCCGCAAGTCCGAAGAACTGGAGACCGGAATTGAAAGCTGGATCGGCAGGTGCGAACAGACGTCGCAGATGTTGATAGGCCTCCCAGTGCCGGCCTGCGCCGATCGCGGAAATGCCACGCGCGAGCTGCAGCATTGCGAGCAGGAAGCTGGCGCCTATCGATAGGGCAAGGCGCTCCGCCTGCGCCGCATGCGCTTCGGATTGCTCCAGATTGCCTTGCATTCCGGCGAGATGCGCCTTCAGGATCGTGGCCGCCGCGATCCACAAGGTGCCGTCTGTCTCTTCGGCGAGCCGGACCGATTCTTCGGCCTCCCTCGTCGCACTCGTCCAGTCGCCGACTTCCATTTCGGCCCAACCTTGCGCGAACAGCACCCGCGCAAGATCGCCGAGCCGGCCCTGTGCGCGTAGCGCTGCACTGGACCCGGCGAGCAGGCCTGTGCCGAGATCGAATGCGCCGATGACATTCGCCGCGCTTCCCAGGATTCCCGCAACGACTGGATCGCCATCCCTTGTCCTGGACAACTCGTGGAGTTTGACATGCACGTCACCTCCGTGCCGAAGCGGTTCGACATAGGCGGAGATCGCGAGCAGAAGAGGATCCCTCGCCGGCAGCTTCAGCCGGCCTGCCGCAACAAAAACCCTGGTGCGGAGTTCGTCGCTTGCACTGCTCCACCAGCAGCGTTGCGCGGCACGCCAAAGAAGATTGGCTGTCAGACCCGTTGCGCCTGCGGCGTGGGCCCGGGCGGCGAATCCAAGCAGGGCCGGGATCTTTGCGGGATCATCGATCGCCGGAGGTTGGCCGATTTCGCGACACCAGCCGATCCTGGCCGATGTGAGCGGGTCGCTTTCATCGACGTCGGCCTGGCGGAGCAAACGTTCCATGAGATCTGGTTGTCCCAGATCGGCGGCAAGTTCGGCAGCCCGCAGCAGACGGTCGCTCCTGGCTTTCGCCGTACTGCTCAGTCGGGCCGCATTTTCAAGGACCGCGATCGCCATGGCAACTGCGCCCCGCCGCAATGCCCGGGTCGCCATAAGATCGTGTTCGTCCGCCAGTTCGTCGTCCGGTCCGATCGTCGCCGCCGCGCGATGCCATAGCTGGCGATCCAACTGATCCTGAATGGTCCTCGCCAGCGCTGCGTGAATTTTTTGACGCGTCGCCAGCTCAGCCGCCTGATGCATCGCGGAGCGAACCAGCGGATGGCGGAAACGTACGTCCGTGGCGTCGACCTCGATCAGTCCGGCGGCGACAGCCGGCGCCAGGGCGTCGACCCCGACCCGCACGCCCAATACCGCCTCTCCGGCATGCAGAACTTCGTACAGCGAAGTTCCGTCATTTTCCGCCGCCACGAACAGCAGGGTTCGGGTCCAATCTGGAAGGTCCGACACGCGGCTCGAGAAGGCGCGTTCCAGACGCTCCGTGAGTGGAAGCCACGGTGCATCGCGCGCTTCCGTTGCCCGCTCGCCGCGGGGCAGTTCGACAAGGGCCAGCGGGTTGCCGGCAGCCTGTTCGAGGAAGCGGCCGCGCAGATCGGCCGACAGGCCCGGTGCGTTGGCGTCCAGCAGGCGCTCGGCATCGACTCGATCAAGTCCGGCAAGATGCAGCCGCAGTGTGGAGGCATCTCCAAACGGACGATTGAAACCATCGCGCATGGCCAGCAGCAGAACGATGGGGTCCGAACTCAGCCTGCGCGAGATGAACGCCAACACCTCGTAGGTTGCCTGATCCAGCCACTGGGCATCGTCGGCAACAAGTAGGATGGGCCCGCGTGTTGCGCGTTCGGTGAGAAGGGACAGCGCCGCCAGCCCCACCAGAAAGAGATCGGACGGACCAGCGTCGTCGTGCATGCCGAAGGCGGCCAGCAGCGCCGACCGTTGCCGAGGAATCAGGCGCGCGGCCTGCTTCATCAGAGGCCGCAATGCCTGCTCGAGCGCTGCGAACGGCAAATGAACTTCGGCCAGGACGCCAGCCATGCTGAGGACCGAAAAGCCGCGCTCACCGGCTCGCTGCCTGGCGATTTCGAGCAGGGTCGATTTCCCGATTCCGGGCTCGCCGCTGACAATGAGCGTCGATCCACCTTGATCGATGCGGTCGATCAACCGATCGATAAGAGCAACGTCCTGCTCGCGGCCTTGTAAGCGTGGGGTTGGAGATCGGGTGGTGGGGGCGAGCGATCCCGTCTGCGGTTGTGTCTTCTTCGTCCGCTTGGCCATCCCGCAACCGTTCCAGACGCCGCACCGGGCCGCATCGATCTAGTCTGTATCGGACCCATCCTATCACGGGTGGAGAGCGGTGCAGGAGCCTTATCGTGCACGATCGCCGACTGGTCGTCTGCCTGTCGGCTGTCGCGTCCGGCCCGACGCGCCCGCTGCGCCAATCTGTCCCGTCGCTGTCGCCGGACGATGCGATAACCTCGCTGAAAATTCAGGGAGAGAATCGCGTTGGTGAAATTCAGTCGCCGTCACGTCATCGCTGCCGGCGCGGCGGCTGCCGCGATGCCCTTGCTGTCGCGCCGGGCGTCGGCGCAGGCGGCGTAGCCGTCGCGGCAGATCCGGATGATCTGCAGCTATCCCGCAGGCGGGCAGACCGACCTCTTGGCGCGCGCTTTCGGCGAATACATCTCGCGGCAGGTCGGGCAGACCGTCGTGATCGAGAACAAGGCCGGTGCCTCGGGATCGATCGGCGCGGCGGAAGTCGCGCGCGCCGCGCCCGACGGCCACACCATCCTCTGCTCGATCTCGGCCACCTATGTGATGAACCGGGCGATGATGAAGAACCCCGGCTATGACATGGACAAGGACCTGACGCTGGTCAGCGTGATCCCGGGCGCCGGGCTGCTGCTGGTCGCGAACCCGAAGCTCGGCGTCAAGACGCTGGCGGACTTCGTCGCCCATGCACGCAGCAGCGGCAAGGTGAATTTCGGCACCTACAGCGCGGGCTCGGCGCCGCACATGACGATCAACGAGCTCAACAAGCAATACGGCCTCACCATCGAGCCGATCCATTATCGCGGCGAAGCGCCGATGTGGACCGGGCTCGCGGAAGGCACGCTCGATGTCGCGATGGGCAGCTACACCGCCGCGCAATCCGCGCTGCAAAGCGGCCGCGGCACAGTGTTCGCGGTGCACTCCAAGAAGGTCGCCGCGATCCCGGATATCAAGACGCTGCCCGAACAGGGCGCGACGTCGAAATTCTTCACCTTGAGCGGCTTCTCGGGCTGGGCGGTGCCGAAGGCGACGCCGCAGCCGATCGTCGACCGGCTGTCCGAGCTCTGCGTCGCCGCCAACGACGATGCCAAGGTGAAGGAGGTTCTCAACACCTTCGTGCTGGAGCCCGCGATCGGCTTCAAGGACAGCAACGCGCTGTATCAGCGCGAATTGCCGGGCTGGATGGAGGCCGCCCAGTCGCTCGGCCTGCCGCCGGCGTAGGACGTGGACTCGTAAATTGGTCGCGTCCGCTTCCTCTCCAACAACGGACATTCAAAGAGACACGGTCAACGCCCGGATCGCTTCCGACCAATCAACCCAACGCTTGCCGGCTTATGTTGATTGGCGGAATCATCCTAGGGCTGGCCATCCGGCCAATTATATTCCGCTGCGATACTTTGCATGAGCTCGCTGGCCAGTTCTCCACCGCGAGCCCCGTTCGTCATGATAACGGCGCCATCACCATTTTCGAACACGATCATAGAACTGACGAATCCATCATTGACGCCCCTATGCTGAAATTGTCGATGCGGCGAGACTCCGCGAACAATCAGACCCAGTCCATAATCGCCAAGACCCGGTGTGAGCATTTGAAGGGTCGGGGCCTGAGACAACACGGATGTGTCGCGGCCGGTCCATGCGTCCAGCACACCCAGCGCAAAGTGCGCGACGTCGGTAGGGGTCGTCCACAATCCCGCGGCAGCCAATTCCGGATAGGTATGGGGACCTCCCGGTACCGGCGCTCCGCTCGCTCGATAGGGTGTTGCGGCATTTTGAGCGACATTTTTGGGCAGCGGCTGGAGGAAACTGCTGTGGGTCATTCCGAACGGCTTGAGGACAACTTCTTCAAGCAGTTCTGGAAACGCCTTGTCAGTTACGTCGATGAGCAATTGCTGCACTATAGTATAGCCGCCGCTAGAATACGCGAACCTGGCGCCGGGCTCGTGATCGACAATGACAGGCGCGGTGTTTGCAGGAGCGCATAGTGCAAACCAATCATGCGCTGACAGCTCGAACCGGGCTAGGGCACGACACCACAGCGGCGCGCCGTTGAGAACCTCGGCGAGTGACGGAACGGGTGCATCTGCAGGATATCCCGGAAAATAGGGAACGGTTATACCAGCCGAATGATTCAGCAGGCTTCGAAGTGTAACCCTTGATTGATCGGTGAACGAGTTAACAGGAATTCTCCAGGTCTTAAGGGCTAAATTGACGTCGCCATCGAGATCGAGTTTCCCGGCCTGAACCAATGCGAGCGCCGCTACAGCGGTAACCGGTTTGCTGATTGAGGCCGCTTGGAACAACGTTTCAGGCGTTACAGGCGGACCACCGATGGTGGCGGCCCCGAACCCGCGGGCCTGGATTGCGCCGCCATGAATCACGGCGATGCTGACGCCAGGAACGTGCAGTTCGTTCATCCGATCAGCAAGCCTCATCGGACGACCGCTGGCGTCGGCGATAGCAGGCCTTAGGGCATTCACGATGCGCTGGATACGATGCTCAAAATCGCTGCTGCTGCCTGAGGCCGCATTGTCCTGAGCACGTGAAATCGGGAGGGCAACGAGGCTTCCTATGAACGCGAGCAAGGCTCGACGGCTGATATTGAGGACCGTCGACTTGGCGTTTCGCGAGCAGACGACAAATTGAGACATGAAATAGTTTTACCATAAGGGGCCACTTTCGGCAGGGGTCAACACGAGCTTCGGCGGTGACTGGCGCCAAGTCCGCCTCGTGGCAAAAGCCGACGATTGCGGGAGAGCGAGACGACTTTCCGCCTCGCCCTCGGGCGCCGATGTTTATGAGGACAGGTCCCGGATCGTGCCATGACGGCGCGATCTGGCTGCGACAAAACAACCCGACGGGCAACTCAGCAAAACCTGTCAATGCTCGCGCGCTGAAAATATTTCGCGTTATCAGAAAAACAACTCGGTGTATGGTTCGCCCGTCTCACCCGATCGAGGGGCGCTGCGCATCGTCACGGGTGTTGCGGTGAGATGCGGTGGACGGCGAGCGCGCAGTCGACGAATGCGTGTGAAGCGGACGGTGAAGTCGTGTGGTTCTGACGCCCTAGTGGTAGGTGTCTTTTCACAAAACGCTATCGCGTCTTGTGAAGGCGGTGACAAAAAAGCCAAGTCTCGCCGGGGAGAGCACGAAGTAAGCCGTAACCCATCGCGCAGGGAAAGCCGGGATGTTCCCGGTTACACCTGTGGTCCTACCTCCCGCGTTTTTTACTACGCGGGACCCATGGGTGCGATCGGCACCCGGCTTTCCCTGCGCCCTCTGTTTGAGGAGAGGGCGGAACGAAGAGCAAAGCTCGGGCAGGTAATGTCGCGGGACTGCGAAGCTGCGTCCTCATTCTCATCTGTCATCGCCCGGCTCGCCGCCTTCGCTAAAGCTTCGGCGTGCCAGGGATTCGTGGCCTCGTCGAAGCCTTGGCGTAGACGGGACCGGGCGATCCAGTACGCCGCGGCCTATCGTTTCAATCGCTGGCGTCTCTGGAATACTGGATCACCCGCATGCGCGGGTGATGACACCGAACAGGCTGTTTGACAGATTGAGTCGAGAACCATCCTCATGGTCGTCCTGGCGAAAGCCAGGACCCATTACCCCAAATCTGAATTGTTGCGCGACGCTGGGGCCACGATCCCTTTTATCACCGAATGCGGTGGTATGGGTCCTGGCTTTCGCCAGGACGACGAAGTGGAGAAAGCGGTTCGCGTGATTCTACTTCTTCAAATTCGCATGCGGCCGACCGAAATCCGGCGCCGCGGAATCCTGGCCGGTCTCGACGATGCCGCGGCGGATGGCGCGGGTGCGGGTGAAGTGGTCGAACAGCGCTTCGCCGTCGCCGCGCCGGATCGCGCGGGTCAGCTTCGACAGGTCCTCGGTGAAGGTGCCGAGCATTTCCAGCACGGCGTCCTTGTTGGCGAGGAACACGTCGCGCCACATCGTCGGGTCCGACGCCGCGATGCGGGTGAAGTCGCGGAAACCGCCGGCGGAGAATTTGATCACCTCGGATTCCGTCACCTGCGCCAGCTCGTCGGCGGTGCCGACGATGGTGTAGGCGATCAGATGCGGCAGATGGCTGGTGATCGCGAGCACCAGGTCATGATGATCCGGCGTCATGATCTCGACCTTGGCACCGAGCGCGGCCCAGAACGCGCGCAGCCGGTTGGTCGCGGCGGGATCGGTGCCTTCGGGCGGCGTCAGGATGCACCAGCGGTTGATGAAGAGCTCGGCGAAGCCGGAATCCGGTCCCGAATGCTCGGTGCCGGCCACTGGATGCGCGGGCACGAAGTGCACGCCGTCAGGCAGATGCGGCGCCATGTCCTTGACGACGGCGCCCTTCACCGAGCCGACGTCGGAGATGATGGCGCTGGGCTTGAGATGGCCAGCGATCTCGGCCGCGACCGGACCGCAGGCGCCGACCGGGATGCAGAGGATGACGAGGTCGGCATCCTTGACCGCCTCGATATTGGTCTCGACGACGCGATCGACGATGCCGAGCTCGGCGACGCGCGCGCGCGTCTTCTCCGAACGTGCGGTGGTCACGATCTCGCCAACCAGCCCTTGCGCGCGGGCGCCGCGCGCGATCGAGCCGCCGATCAGGCCGAAGCCGATCAGCGCAATGCGGTTGAAGAGCGGAGCTGTGGTCACGATGTCACTTTCCGGCCAGGAAGTCGCGCAGCCCCTTGACCACGAGGCGGTTGGCTTCCTCGGTGCCAATGGTCATGCGCAGCGCATGCGGCAGCTTGTAATTGTTGAGCGCGCGCAGCACGAGGCCGCGCCGCGTGAGAAAGGCGTCGGCTTCCGCCGCGGTCCTGCCCTTGTCGGTCGGGAAATGGATCAGCACGAAATTGGCGACGCTCGGCGTCACCTTCAATCCGAGCTTGCCGATCTCCTCGGTCAGCCAGTTGCGCCACTGCTCGGTGTGGGTCCGCGACATCTGCACATGCGCCGAGTCCTCGATCGCCGCCACCGCCGCCAGCATCGCCGGCGTCGTGACGTTGAACGGACCGCGGATGCGGTTGCAGGCATCGACGATATGCGCCGGGCCGAACATCCAGCCGATCCGCAGCGCGGCAAGGCCGTGGATCTTCGAGAAGGTGTGCGTCACCACCGTATTGTCCGTCGTCGCGACCAGCTCGATGCCGAGCTCGTAATCGTTGCGCGAGACGTAGTCGGCATAGGCGGCGTCGATCACCAGCAGCACATGCGACGGCAGCGCGGCGCGCAGGCGCTTGACCTCGTCGAACGGGATATAGGTGCCGGTCGGATTGTTCGGGTTGGCAAGCCAGACCAGTTTTGTGCGCGGCGTCACCACCTTGAGAATGGCGTCGACATCGGCCGTGAAGTTGGTCTCGGCCGCGATCACGTTCCTGGCGCCGTTCGCCATGGTGGCGATCGGGTAGACCAGGAAGCCATGGGTGGTCGAGATCGCCTCGTCGCCGGGTGCGAGATAGGTGTGCGCCAGCAGATTGAGGATCTCGTCGGAGCCGGCGCCGCAGATGATGCGGTCAGGATCGAGGCCATAGGCGCGGCCGATCGCCTCGCGCAGCACGCGCGAGGTGCCCTCTGGATAGTCCTCGAGATGGTCGGCCGCCTTCTTGTAGGCCGCGATCGCCTTCGGCGACGGCCCGAACGGCGTCTCGTTGGCGGACAGCTTGAACACCTTGCGGCCCGGTTCCGGCACCGGGCTCCTGCCGGGCGTGTAGGGCGCAATATCGAGAATGCCGGGGTTCGGCACGGGGCGGGACATTATCAACTCCGAACAGAGCGTTTTCCAGCGAAGTGGATACCGGTTCGCGTAAAGAAAACGCGTCAAAACAAGAATCTAGACGGGCGGCTAGCTTTTGGCCGACCCGTTAGAGGGCACCGTATAGCGCGTTGCGTGGCTGCCGACGAGGGCCGAAGAGCGGACCGAGGCGCCGGCCTCGATCAGCGCGAACTTGATCTTCTCGAAGCCCTTGTTCTTAAGGTCTTGCCCCGCGACCGAGACCAGCAAGGCCGCGCCGTCGAAGGCGGTGTCGGGGACCGCGACGATCTCGGCGAGCGGGGCCAGGGCGCGTGCGACATCGGCGTTCCAGCCGGAGACGCGCACGCTCCACATCTCGACCTCGGTCACCATGGCGTCGTCGGCGACCCGCGAGATCACGAACACCGGCAGCGCGGCGGGATGGTCGGCGCGTTCCAGGAACGGCAGCCGCGCGATGATCTTCGGCGCGCCATCGGCTTCCAGCGCATTCCACCACGGCGTGCGGCTGGCGATCGCGGAGACCAGCGCGAGGTCGCCCTTCGATTTCGCGACCGCCTCGACCGCGGCCTGCGCGCTGAAATGCGAGACGTAGGGCACCACGAAGCCGAAGTGAAACCGTGCCGAGTCGCGCATCGCGGACTCACCGACCGAAACATCGGCATGCACCGCGAACGGCGCCTGCACATAAGTGAACGTCGAGATGATGACGCGCCAGATGCTCTCGATGGTGTCGAGCGGCAGGATGCCGCGATGGCGCTGCACCAGCTCCCGCATCATGCTGGCCTCGCGCGCCGGGCGGAACGCCGAGCCGACCTCCTGGGTCTTCTTGACCTGGATCAGGCGGTCGATGATGTCGCCGCGCGCCATCAACAGGCGGTGAACCTGCTCGTCGATCGCATCGATCTCCTTGCGCAGCTCCTGCAGCGAGGGCGGCGACGGGGGTGGCTTGGACATGCTCTAAAACCTTGTTGTCCGCCCGGCCCGATGCCGCGTCAGACAGGGTCCCTGATTAGAAAAGACAGCCACCGAAAGCAAAGAGAAACGTCGCAGGCGTGCCTTGCGCATTCGGTTAACCAATCGGCCGGCGATCTGGCTGCCTTGACGGCGGGGCACCCGGGGACTACGTTCCTTGCGTCCCGTGGTCATTTGAGCCGGCCGGCTTGCAGCCACGTTAAACAACTCGCTAAACAGGCCGGGGACCTTATCAGCTCCCGGCCGAACCTTTGTTCAGGCCGGGTTTTTTATTGGCTTGAGGTCCGTCGAGCCCTCCCGCGCGGAGGCAGGGTCGCCTAGATGAGCAATGTGCGTCCGATACCGAGCCCACAAACCCAGAGCGATGATCGCGCCCATGAGGCCGATCATCCGTCGTCATTGCTGGCGAAGTTCGGGATGGACCAGCCGCTGAAGCTCGATTGCGGCGTCGATCTCGCGCCATTCCAGATCGCCTACCAGACCTATGGCGAGCTCAATGCCGACCGCTCGAATGCGATCCTGGTTTGTCACGCGCTGACCGGCGATCAGCACGTCAACAACACCCATCCCGTCACCGGCAAGCCCGGCTGGTGGGACACCATGGTCGGCGCCGGCAAGCCGATCGATCCCGAAAAATACTTCATCATCTGCTGCAACGTTATCGGCGGCTGCATGGGCTCGACCGGGCCGGCGTCGCTGAATCCTGCGACCGGCAAGGTGTGGGGGCTCGATTTCCCGATCATCACGATCCCCGACATGGTGCGCGCGCAGGCGATGCTGATCGATCGGCTCGGCATCACCACGCTGTTCTGCGTGGTCGGCGGCTCGATGGGCGGCATGCAGGTGCTGCAATGGACCGCCGCCTATCCCGACCGCGTGTTCTCGACGCTCGCGATCGCCTGCTCGACGCGCCACTCGGCGCAGAACATCGCGTTCCACGAGCTCGGACGCCAGGCCGTGATGGCCGATCCGGACTGGCGCGGCGGCCGCTATGTCGACGAGGACACCCATCCGCATCGTGGATTGGCTGTTGCGCGGATGGCTGCGCACATCACCTATCTGTCGGACGCCGCGCTGCACCGCAAGTTCGGGCGGCGGATGCAGGACCGCGAGCTGCCGACCTTCTCGTTCGATGCGGATTTCCAGGTCGAGAGCTATCTGCGCTACCAGGGCTCGTCCTTTGTCGAGCGCTTCGATGCCAACTCCTATCTCTATCTGACCCGCGCGATGGACTATTTCGACATCGCCGGCGACCATGACGGCGTGCTGGCGAAAGCGTTCGCCGGCATCAAGACCCGGTTCTGCGTGGTGTCGTTCACCAGCGACTGGCTGTTTCCGACCTCGGAATCGCGCGCGCTGGTGCACGCGCTGAATGCGTCGAGCGCACGGGTGTCGTTCGCCGAGATCGAAACCGATCGCGGCCATGACGCCTTCCTGCTCGACGTGCCCGAATTCCTGGAAATCTCCCGCGCCTTCCTGCAGGCCGCAGGCAAGGCGCGCGGACTGAACGGCGGCGGCCAATCATGAGCATGCAGCAGACATTGCCGTTGCCGGGCGTCGCGCCGGAGCGAACCGGCAGCTATCGCACCGATCATCTGCTGGTCGCCGACATGGTGCGGCCGGGCTCGCGCGTGCTCGATGTCGGCTGCGGCGATGGCGAATTGCTGCAGCTCCTGGAGAGCCGCGGCATCGACGGCCGCGGCATCGAGCTGTCGCGCGAGGGTGTCAATGGCTGCGTCGCCAAGGGGCTCGCGGTGGTGCAGGGCGACGCCGACACCGACCTCGTCAACTATCCCGATGACGCCTTCGACTACGTGATCCTGTCGCAGACGCTGCAGGCGACGCGGCAGCCGAAGGTGGTGCTGGAGAATCTGTTGCGCATCGGCCAGCGCGCCATCGTCTCGT
The DNA here is from genome assembly GCF_011058295.2 of Bradyrhizobium sp. 6(2017). Classification (NCBI taxonomy): domain Bacteria; kingdom Pseudomonadati; phylum Pseudomonadota; class Alphaproteobacteria; order Hyphomicrobiales; family Nitrobacteraceae; genus Bradyrhizobium; species Bradyrhizobium sp. 6(2017). The sequence goes on from NZ_CP049289.2 coordinate 1,346,905, forward strand.
TCCCGAATTTCGGCTTCTGGAAGATGCGGCTGCAGCTCCTGATCGGCGGCCACATGCCGCGCACCGAGAATTTGCCGGCAAGCTGGTACGACACATCCAACATCCATTTCTGCACCATCAAGGATTTCGTGCAGCTCTGCGACGAGATCAACGTCAAGATGGAGCGCGCGGTCGCGCTCGATCTCTACGGCCGCCCGGTGCCGCTCAATCTGCCGTGGTGGGTGTGGAACATGTTCGGCGAGCAGGGCGTGTTCCTGCTCAGCCGCGGCGGGCAAGGGAAATGATCGGTGCGTGGCGCGTCACACCGGCGCCGCCACCAGCGATCTCGGATCGCGCACCGGCCAGCGGCCGGCCTCGACCAGCGCGATGAACCGCTCCACCATCTCGTTGAACAGCGCCGGTTCCTCGAGGTTGAGCACGTGACCCGACTTCGGGAAGAACGACAGGCCGGCGGCCGGCAGATGCTGCTTCAGGAACATGCTGGGCGCGATGCAATTGTCGTCCTCGTCGCCGCACAGGATCAGCGCCGGCGTGGCTGCGCCCTTGATGGCCTCGGTCATGGTGTAGATCGAAGGCCTGCCACCCTGGAAGCTGCGCATCGTGTTGGCCGAGCCCTTGGCATCATGGCGGGCGAGCGCGGCATAGAAATCGGCGTGGCCGCGCGGATCCTTGACCAGGAACGGAATCCGGCTCGGCGCCTCGCGCGTCACCTTGGCGACCTCAACCGAGCCGATGGTCTCATATTGCTCGGCATTGGCGCGGCACTGCGCGCGGAAGGCTTCGAGATTCTCGAGGCTCGAGCCGGAGCCGACCGCGGCGAGCGTCATCGACAGCGCGCGCTCGGGCGCGTTGAGCGCGACCTGCAGCGACGAATAGGAGCCCATCGAGAGACCTATGAAATGGGCCTTCGCGATGTCGAGGTGGTCCAGCACCGCAAGCGCGTCGGTGTAGAAATGTTTGTAGGTGTAGACCTCGGCATTCGGCGGCACGTCCGACGGCGTGTAGCCGCGCGCGGAATAGGCGATGCAGCGGTGCCCGCGCGAGAAGTAGCGCATCTGCGGTTCCCAATTGGTGTGGTCCGCGGCGAACTCGTGCAGGAAGATGATCGAGGTTCCGTGGCCGGCCTCTTCGAAATGCAGGCGGACGTTATCTTTCGTGACGGCGTGGGGCATTGAAATTCTCCTCTCGTTGGCCGACCTCAGATTTGCAATTAATTTTCGCGGCCGCAATGCGGCAGCTCCGATTATTTTTGGTCATGGAGTTTGCGCGGAATGACCCGGAAATCGTTTCCGCGGCGCCGCATGAAATCTTCCTCTCGCCACATCCCGAATTTCAAAACCACCGCCGCGTTCCCAAGGGAACGCGATGGGGAATTGGGGGGTGTTACAGAGGATCTCGAGAAGTATGGTTCAGTTGCTTGCGTATCGTCGGTCGCTTCGTGTTTTGGCGCTGGCTCTGTGTTCGCTCACGCTCGCCGTGATCGCCGCCGCTCCGGCGTCCGCCCGTCCGCATCATTCGCGTCACGCGCATTCGGCCCATGCCGGCCATCACGCGCGACACCACGCCCGTCATCGCTATCGCCACACCGCGCGGCTGTCGCGCGCCAAGCGCCGCGCACTGACGCAGGCCGGCGGCTTCGCCGAGGCCAATGCGTCCGTGTTGCCGGGCGGCGCTGAAGCCGTGCCCAACACCGGTGGTGTGAGTGCTGAGAGCGGCTTCGGCTCGTCCGGCATCGTCGCCGAGGCGCGCCGCTATCTCGGCGGCAATCCGACCGATCGCCGCAGCCTGTGGTGCGCGCGCTTCATGAACATGGTGCTGCAGCACACTGGCCATCGCGGCACCGGCTCCGACATGGCGAGTTCATTCGCCAAATACGGTGAGCGCGTTTCGGGGCCGCAAGTCGGCGCCATCGCCGTGATGAGTCGCCGTGGCGGCGGTCACGTCGGCATCATCACCGGCGTCGATGCTAAGGGCAATCCGATCATGATCTCGGGCAACAGCGGCCATCGTGTCCGCGAGGCGCCGGTCTCGCGCGGCCGGATCTACGCTTATGTGATGCCGACCAACTGATCCGTCGAAAGCCGGGTACGGCGCATGCGCGCCTTGGCCGGCTTACGATGCTACAGGCTGTTCGGCGGCAATCGTGTCGCCGACGGCCGCATCACCGTCAGCGATGATCTCGGCGTAGATGCCGCATTCATTGTTGCCGAAGCGCTGCATCAGCGTGTTCGGGACCGAGAGGTCGCGCACGCCGGTCTCGGGATCGACATTGACTGCGGCGCAGCGGGTGATGCGCTTCACCACCTTGGCCCGCGCGCTGCCGATCGCAATCGTCTGGTCCAGCAGGCTGGCTTCATGCCAGGCCGGCCAGCCCTCGACATAGAGGTTGGCGCGGAAGCGCAGCGGATGGACCGGCGCCTGCGCCATGTCCTCGATCGCCCGCAGGCTCGCCAGATTGATGATCGAGACCACCTTGCGCGGGACATCGGAAAAACTGTGCCCGGGGCTCACCAGCACCTTGGGCGGTCCCTTGATCTGGCCGGCATGACGATCGGCGAAATAGCGCTCGATCGCCGCGCGCCCTGCTTCGGTCTCGAGATCGCCCTGGGCCAGCATCGCGCCATCGCGGCGCAGCGTCAGTACATGGCTGTCATCGTCGAAATGGGTGCGCAGCGGCGCCAGCCATTCGTCCCGCTGCAGCATCAGGAAATGCGGCTTCGGCAACCATTTCGGCGCCGACGGATCGAAACCGCTCGGGCCGTTCTCGATCGCGTAGCGGCGATCCGAGCGCAGCGTCTCGCCGGTCTTGAGCTCAGTGCGGGGCAGGGGCTCGGGCGTGAGTCCCTTGACCGGGTAACGATAGATGCCGGTGATCCTGGCGGAGGAAGCGAGCGTATTGTCCATCCGCCCGCTCTAGCCTGTTTGGCGGGCGAGGAGAACCGCCGCCAGCAGTAAGGCAGCTAGTCAGGTCGCGCCGCGCCCGCCTCATCCAGCACGCGTTGCATGAACACCAGATCGAGCCAGCGGCCGAACTTGCGTCCGACCTCCGGCATCCGGGCAACCTCGACGAAGCCGGCCTGCGCATGCAGCCGCAGCGAGGCCCGGTTGCCGCCGTCGATCCCGGCGATCATGACGTGCTTGCCGAGCGCGCTGGCTGCGGCGACGAGCTCGTCGATGATGACGCGGCCAAGGCCGCGGCCGCGATGATCGGCGTGGATATAGACGCTGTGTTCGACGCTGTAGCGATAGCCGGGAAAGGCCCGGAAATCGCCGAACGTGCCGTAGCCGAGCACCGTCGTCCCCTCGACGGCCACCAGCACCGGATAACCCAACTCCTGCCGCGCCTTCATCCAGGCCAGCCGCTCGGCGTCAGAGTCCTGCTTTTCGGTCCAGATCGCGCTCGAATTGGCGACCGCCTCGTTGAAGATCGCGGTGATCGCAGAAATGTCCTGCTCGGTGGCGGGGCGGATGATCATTGACAGTTCCTCGACGGGCCTCTTGAACAACTCCGGTTGTCTACTATATAAGACGGTATGTCAATTATAGAGGACAAGGCCGATGATGCTCTCGGGCGGCGGGTTCGCGCCGAACGGGAGGGCCGCGGCTGGTCGCTGGCGGAACTCGCCGGGCGGGCAGGCGTGTCCAAGGCCATGCTGAGCAAGATCGAGCGGGCGGAGGCGAGCCCCACGGCGGCGACGCTGTCGCGGATTGCCACGGCCTATGGCCTGACCATGGCCGCGCTGTTCGAGGTTGCGTCAGACGGTTCCCGTCTGCAGCGGGCCAAGGATCAGCCGGTGTGGCGCGATCCGAAGGCGGCCTATCTGCGGCGGCAGGTGTTCCTGCATCCGGCCAATCCGCTGGAACTGGTGGAGATCGAGCTGCCGGCCCGGCAGGAAGCCGGCTTCCCCGCCAGCGCCTATCACCTGGTGCGCCAGGTGGTCTGGGTGATCGGCGGCCGCCTCACCCTGATGGAAGGGGCGGTCCGCCACGAGCTCGCTGCGGGTGACCGTGTCGAGCTCGGCCCGCCGTCGGACATCGTCTTCCGTAACGAAACTGCTCAGCCCTGCCGCTACCTTGTCGCCATCGTGCGGCGCTGAGCTCCATCGGGTGAAATCGCAAGCTGTGGCTCTTCCGTTTTGGAACCAAGTGCCCACATCTGCGGCAAGCCTGAAAAATGATGGCGACGACCAGAGGCTGGTTGAGGAACGTCAACGCGGCCCGCGGAAACCCAATGAAGATGCTGTTGTCATGCCTGAATGGGTGACGATGGCAGGCCGAGGGAAAACGAATGAACATTGAGAAGTACACCGAGCGCGCGCGCGGATTCATCCAGTCTGCCCAGTCGCTCGCAATGCGCGACGGTCACCAGCAGTTCTCGCCGTTGCATCTGTTGAAGGTGCTGCTGGACGACAATGAGGGGCTGGCCGGAGGTCTGATCGACCGTGCCGGCGGCAATTCCAGAGCGATCCTGAAGACGACCGAAGAGGCGCTGAACAAGCTGCCGAAGGTTTCGGGCAACGGTGCCGGGCAGGTCTACCTGTCTCCGGAGCTGGCGCGTGCCTTCGACGCCGCGGAAAAGGCCGCCGAAAAGGCCGGCGACAGTTTTGTCACCGTCGAGCGGCTGCTGCTCGGGCTCACGCTCGAGAAAGGCAGCGAGGCGGCCTCTATCCTGAGCAAGGGCGGCGTCACGGCGCAGAACCTGAACGCGGCGATCGAAGCGCTGCGCAAGGGCCGCACTGCTGACAGTGCGACCGCCGAGAACGCCTATGACGCGCTGAAGAAATATGCCCGCGACCTGACCCAGGCGGCGCGCGACGGCAAGCTCGACCCGGTGATCGGCCGTGACGAGGAGATCCGCCGTACCATCCAGGTGCTGTCGCGGCGGACCAAGAACAATCCCGTCCTGATCGGTGAGCCCGGCGTCGGCAAGACCGCGATCGTCGAGGGCCTGGCGCTGCGCATCCTCAACGGCGACGTGCCGGAGAGCCTCAAGGACAAGAAGCTGCTGTCGCTCGACATGGGCGCCCTGATCGCCGGCGCGAAATATCGCGGCGAGTTCGAGGAGCGGCTGAAATCCGTCCTGCAGGAGGTCTCGACCGCCGAGGGCGGCATCATCCTGTTCATCGACGAGATGCACACGCTGATCGGCGCCGGCAAGGCCGACGGCGCGATGGACGCGTCCAACCTGCTGAAGCCTGCGCTCGCGCGCGGCGAGCTGCACTGTATCGGTGCGACCACGCTCGACGAGTACCGCAAGCATGTCGAGAAGGATGCCGCGCTGGCCCGCCGGTTCCAGCCGATCTATGTCAGCGAGCCGACGGTCGAGGACACCATCTCGATCCTGCGCGGCCTGAAGGACAAATACGAGCAGCATCATGGCGTGCGCATCACCGACACCGCGTTGGTGGCCGCGACCACGCTGTCGAACCGCTACATCACCGACCGTTTCCTCCCCGACAAGGCCATAGATCTGATGGACGAGGCGGCGGCGCGGCTGAAGATGCAGGTCGATTCCAAGCCCGAAGAGCTCGATTCGCTGGATCGCGACATCATCCGGCTCAAGATCGAGCAGGAGGCGTTGAAGAAGGAGAACGATGCCGGCTCGAAAAGCCGCCTGCAGACGCTGGAGAAGGAACTCGCCGGGCTCGAGGAGAGGTCGGTGGCGCTGACGGCACGCTGGAGCGCGGAGAAGAACAAGCTCTCCAATGCCCAGAAGCTGAAGAGCGAACTCGACGCACTCCGCGTCGAGCTTGCCAATGCGCAGCGTCGTGGCGAATTCCAGAAGGCGGGCGAGCTGGCCTATGGCCGGATTCCCGCGCTGGAGAAGAAGCTCGCCGACATCGAGGCAGCCGAAAGCAGCCACCCGAACGGCGGCGAGATGATGGAGGAGGCGGTTACCGCCAACCACATCGCGCAGGTCGTCTCGCGCTGGACCGGCGTTCCGGTCGACAAGATGCTCGAGGGCGAAAAGGACAAGCTCCTGAAGATGGAGGACAGTCTCGCCAAGCGCGTCGTCGGCCAGGCCGAAGCGGTGCGCGCGGTGGCAACCGCGGTGCGCCGTGCCCGAGCGGGCCTGCAGGACCCGAACCGGCCGACCGGCTCGTTCATGTTCTTGGGCCCCACCGGCGTCGGCAAGACCGAGCTGACCAAGGCGCTCGCCGCTGACCTGTTCAACGACGAGACCGCGATGGTCCGCCTCGACATGTCCGAGTTCATGGAGAAGCACTCGGTCTCGCGGCTGATCGGCGCGCCTCCCGGCTATGTCGGCTACGACGAGGGTGGTGCGTTGACCGAAGCCGTACGGCGGCGGCCCTACCAGGTCGTGCTGTTCGACGAGATCGAGAAGGCGCATCCCGACGTCTTCAACGTGTTGTTGCAGGTGCTCGATGACGGCCGGCTGACCGATGGTCAGGGCCGCACCGTCGACTTCCGCAACACGCTGATCATCATGACCTCGAACCTCGGTTCGGAGTTTTTGGTGAATCAGCCCGAAGGCGAGGACACCGCGGCAGTTCGCGATCAGGTGATGGGCGTGGTGCGGGCGCATTTCAGGCCGGAATTCCTGAACCGCATCGACGAGATCATCCTGTTCCACCGCCTGCAGAAGAGCGAGATGGGCCGCATCGTCGAGATCCAGTTCGCGCGGCTGCGCAAGCTGCTCGAGGATCGCAAGATCGAGCTCACGCTCGATCCGAAGGCGCGGGATTGGCTCGCCGAGAAGGGCTGGGATCCGGCTTACGGTGCCCGTCCGTTGAAGCGGGTGATCCAGCGCAGCGTGCAGGACCCGCTGGCCGAAATGATCCTCGCCGGCGAGGTCAAGGACGGCGATCACGTCAAGATTTCGGAGAAGGGCAACGTGCTGACCTTCAACGGCCAGGTGCCCAAAACCGCCGAGATCGTGCAGTTCGAGGCCCCGGTCTCGAAGCGCAAGCTGAACTAGAGCCTTTCCCGTTCCGATGGGATCGGAACGGGGCTCTAGATTCTTGTTTTGAGCGTTTTCTTCACGCGAACCGGTAGCCACTTCGCTCGAAAACGCTCTAACGGCTCAACAACAAAAAAGCCTCCCCGCAGATCGCGGGGAGGATTTGGTTGCAAATCACTCCTGCGGGACGATCGGCGGCGACTGGCCGCCGGGCTCGTCGTCCTCGGCGGGCTCGATCTCGGACAGGATGTCGACCAGCTCGCGGGCGCGGCCCGTGGCCAATGGCCTGCCGGCATTGATCAGCGGCTCGTCGTTGGCAAGCCAGGCCTGCGCCTCGGCAAGCTCGGTGATGGTAGCTCCCGATGCAATGATCCTGGCAATCGTGACGTCGTCGGCGTGGCCGACGGCCTTCAGCACGTCGTCGCGGGTGAGCGGGGTCATGGCGCAAATCCTTGTGCATATCTTCGTTGAGCACAACCGAACCCCTGCCCGCCGGCGATCCGCACCAGCGGGTAGGGACGCATCAGTTCAAGGCCTCAGCTGTGCGTTGTGAGCCGAGGCGGATGCTGGGACATTACCCAGAGCTCGATCGCAGCAAGGACTGCGACGGCGATGCCGATCACCACGTGCACAGTCGTCGCGGTGGTCATTCCCTTGAAACCAAGGACCCAGGGCGAGACCAGCGCCCAAAACCCGACGATGAGGTTCAGCCACTCCTCCCAGACCGCGAATGCCGCGAGCGCGGCGATCGCAAGGATCGCCATCGCGAGGCCGACGATGTGGGCGTTGGTGGAAACCGTTCCGGCGTCGAACTTGAACAGCCACGGCGACAGGAAGAGAATCGCGCCGAGGATCAGGTTTGCGACGTCACACAGTTTTGCGTTCGTCCAGTTCTCCATGACACCCTCCATTGGAGGTTTCACTGACGAATCAACTGGATGATCGCCGTTCGGGTTCCCATCTTGCGGCGCGAAATTTAATGAAACTGGCGGCGTGACGGCCTGGAAACGGCATCGTATCTGCGCTGCGCCTACAGCGTTTCGTAGGATCTGCGCGGCCGGACGGGCCGGCGGCCTCTTGCATCATCAGCGGTTGGTGGAGCGCGTCTGCGACGTCGAACTGGTGGCGTCCGAGACGATGCGGGCGCTGCCGCGGCTCGACATCTGGGCTTCGATCCGGTCGCGCTCCTTCTCGAAGCCCGCGAGCATCGGACCTTCGAGCGAGCGGCCGCGCGGCAGTTTCACGCGCATCGGATCGACGAATCGGCCGTTGACCAGGATTTCGTAGTGGACGTGCGGGCCGGTCGACTGGCCGGTCGAGCCGACGAAGCCGATCACCTGGCCCTGCCGCACCTTCTTGCCGATCTCCATGCCCTTGGCGAAGGCCGACATGTGGCCATAGGCCGTCTCGTAGCCGTTGGAATGCTTGATGCGGATATATTTGCCGTAACCGCCCTCGTACCCGACCTTTTCGAGCACGCCGTTGCCGGAGGCAAAAATCGGCGTGCCGTAGGCGGTGGCCCAGTCGACGCCGGTGTGCATCTTCACATAGCCGAGGATCGGATGGCGGCGGCCGCCGAAGCCCGAACGCATGATCGCGGTGTTGACCGGCTTGCGCACCAAAAACTTCTTCGCGCTCTTGCCGGTCTCGTCATAGTAGTCGACGACGCCGTCGTCGGAGCTCTGGAAGCGGTAGTACTTTTTGGTTTCGCCGCCCACGGTCAGCGCGGCATAGAGCACTTCGGTCTTTTCGGTGCTGGTGACGCCCTCGTCCTCGCCGGCATAGTACACATCGAAGCTGTCGCCGGGCTGCACCTTGCGCTGGAAATCGACGTCGTAGGAGTAGATCTTGACCATGTCGTCGATCACGGTCGGCGGCACCTTGTTGCGCAGCGCGGTCTCGTAAATGCTCTGATAGAGCCGCACGCCGCTGCCATCATCCTCGTCATCGTCGCTGGAATTGTCAGCGGTGTCGGTCGTGGTGTTCATGCTCTGCACGTCGACGGCGACGTATCGGCCGATATCGGACAGTGCGGCGATGGCCTCGACGACGGATTCGTTGGCGACGATCACGCGATAGGGCTGCAGCCTGACATTCGGTCCGGGAGTCGCCGGGGCCATCAGGATTCGCACCTTCTGGCCTTCCTTCAGGCCGCCGTCGCGGCCGCGCGGGCCGAGCGTCGCGGCAATCGCCTTCGCCTCGTCGGGCGTTGCGCCCTGGTCGCGCAGGATCGAGGTGATGCTGTCGCCCTTCTTGACGAGGTGAACCCGTTCGCCGGTCGGATTGCCGCCGGTGACCTGCTCCTTGGTCTTCGGCAGCAGGGTGACGTTCTCCGGCACCACGCGGGTCTCGAAGCCCGCATAGGGATCGGGGGCGTTGCCCTCGGTGGCGTAGGCCAGCCTCATGTCGGGCCCGGCGCCGGTCGCGTCGGCCGCGGCATTGGCGAGTGAGGCGTAGCGCACTGAGTTGCCGGAGCCGCGCCAATTGGCGGCGTCGCGGACCCGCATCAGGATGTCATCGAGCGCGACGACGGCAGCGAGCTTCGCTTTCGGCAGCACGGATGCCAGATCCTTGGTGACGAAAGAGACCTCGGCGTCGGGCTCGGCCGCCGCATTCGGATCCTCGGTCGCCGCCGGCGTGTCGGAGCCGACATCGGTCAGAAGACGTTGCGCGTTGAACGCAGGTATTTTTGCCGACAGATCGCTCGTGGTCATCGAGAGATTGCCGGAAATGCGGATGAAGGGCCGCACCCGCATCACGTCGCGATTGCCGACGCGGGTTACGGTCGATACGCGCACCAGGCTGCGGGAGGCGGAAGATTCGCTGGGTGGCGGCAGGCGGTCGCCCTTGTGCACGCTGACGACGCGATCATTGCCGGTGAACGCACCGCGCAGCGCGCCTTCGACGCGCTCCGGCACCTTGGCAAAAGTCATTTCGCCGTCGAGCGACGCAAAAACGGCGCCGCCGATCAGGGCCGCGCCACATAGACCAGTCAGAATGGTGCCGCTGAACCATTGAACGGAGACACGGCGGCGATCGATCACCGCAGCCTCGGTGCCGTCGACTGAAAGCGGCGGCTCGTGACCGAGATCGATCATCCCGGTCTCGCGCCCAATGCCGCTTCCGCGTGACGCCCGTTGGCTCAACCCTGTATCCCCCCAAATTCCAGCAACTGCGATCGACCTCTGCTCGTCCCTGTTCCCACCTCGATTCCTCGACGAGGAATTCCGGCAGTGTGGCGAGCCACACGCATCGAAGCCGAGAAGCCGATGGCCATTAGCTAGCCGCGATCTCGAACGTCAATGGTGTGCAGATCTCTCGATGTTGCTCGGCCGTGTAGGGAAAGAGGCGACGGGTTCTTGGAGAAAATCGCCTAGTCCCCCGAAAAAACCACCCGAGCCCCCACAGGTTTCGAGCGGTTCATTGCATACCTTATAGCCAGAACGTCGCAGGATTGTGGCTCAAGTGCGGCGCAAGGTCCCCAAATATCAGGGACTTTTCCGCCCCTGAAAAAAGTTTGTCGTCATGCGACGATTTCTTGACGATGAGTGTTGACAGGTCCGAAGGGGCGGGCCTATAAGACACCCACTGAGCGCGGCGCTGCATTGGCCCACCGGCCAAGGCAAGCATTCGCGCCCTTTATGCTCCTCACTTCGATGAGTGACACAACAGCCGACATAAATCGGTTGGGGTTTACGATCGATTGCTGAAGGGTAGAACCACCCTCTAGGGTGTGGGGTCATCGGATCCCGGGCTGTTTGACAAGTAAAGATGAAGAAAGAGAAACGTGGACGGCGGAGTCCTTGCGTCCCTCGGAATACTTGAAGGCTTCGGCTTTTGACGTTCTGAGGGTGGACGAAAGACTTCGGCGGTACACGTTTTAAAGGTTACACCATCGTTGTCAGCGATGTGAATCGCGGACAGCTCGTCGACTTCGGTCGGCGAAGAATGGTGGGACCTCGTCAAACGTTGTGATCAGCCGGTTCAAGGTTTCAAGTCCAACTTGAGAGTTTGATCCTGGCTCAGAGCGAACGCTGGCGGCAGGCTTAACACATGCAAGTCGAGCGGGCATAGCAATATGTCAGCGGCAGACGGGTGAGTAACGCGTGGGAACGTACCTTTTGGTTCGGAACAACACAGGGAAACTTGTGCTAATACCGGATAAGCCCTTACGGGGAAAGATTTATCGCCGAAAGATCGGCCCGCGTCTGATTAGCTAGTTGGTGAGGTAATGGCTCACCAAGGCGACGATCAGTAGCTGGTCTGAGAGGATGATCAGCCACATTGGGACTGAGACACGGCCCAAACTCCTACGGGAGGCAGCAGTGGGGAATATTGGACAATGGGCGCAAGCCTGATCCAGCCATGCCGCGTGAGTGATGAAGGCCCTAGGGTTGTAAAGCTCTTTTGTGCGGGAAGATAATGACGGTACCGCAAGAATAAGCCCCGGCTAACTTCGTGCCAGCAGCCGCGGTAATACGAAGGGGGCTAGCGTTGCTCGGAATCACTGGGCGTAAAGGGTGCGTAGGCGGGTCTTTAAGTCAGGGGTGAAATCCTGGAGCTCAACTCCAGAACTGCCTTTGATACTGAAGATCTTGAGTTCGGGAGAGGTGAGTGGAACTGCGAGTGTAGAGGTGAAATTCGTAGATATTCGCAAGAACACCAGTGGCGAAGGCGGCTCACTGGCCCGATACTGACGCTGAGGCACGAAAGCGTGGGGAGCAAACAGGATTAGATACCCTGGTAGTCCACGCCGTAAACGATGAATGCCAGCCGTTAGTGGGTTTACTCACTAGTGGCGCAGCTAACGCTTTAAGCATTCCGCCTGGGGAGTACGGTCGCAAGATTAAAACTCAAAGGAATTGACGGGGGCCCGCACAAGCGGTGGAGCATGTGGTTTAATTCGACGCAACGCGCAGAACCTTACCAGCCCTTGACATCCCGGTCGCGGACTCCAGAGATGGAGTTCTTCAGTTCGGCTGGACCGGAGACAGGTGCTGCATGGCTGTCGTCAGCTCGTGTCGTGAGATGTTGGGTTAAGTCCCGCAACGAGCGCAACCCCCGTCCTTAGTTGCTACCATTTAGTTGAGCACTCTAAGGAGACTGCCGGTGATAAGCCGCGAGGAAGGTGGGGATGACGTCAAGTCCTCATGGCCCTTACGGGCTGGGCTACACACGTGCTACAATGGCGGTGACAATGGGATGCTAAGGGGCGACCCTTCGCAAATCTCAAAAAGCCGTCTCAGTTCGGATTGGGCTCTGCAACTCGAGCCCATGAAGTTGGAATCGCTAGTAATCGTGGATCAGCACGCCACGGTGAATACGTTCCCGGGCCTTGTACACACCGCCCGTCACACCATGGGAGTTGGTTTTACCTGAAGACGGTGCGCTAACCCGCAAGGGAGGCAGCCGGCCACGGTAGGGTCAGCGACTGGGGTGAAGTCGTAACAAGGTAGCCGTAGGGGAACCTGCGGCTGGATCACCTCCTTTCTAAGGATGATCCTTCAGATCGCTTACGCGTTCTATCGGATCGTTTTAGAAACATTCAGGGGCCAACAGTTTCAGGATTGTTGAGCTCCATTGGCGGGATTTCGCCGTCTTCGTTTCTCTTTCTTCGCGGACGAACACGCGCCAGGGGCTGAGCGCTTGAGCGATGCACCGGCGCAAGTCGGTTGCGCGCCGGCATGCCTCTCGTGTTAGGGGCTTGTAGCTCAGTTGGTTAGAGCGCGCGCTTGATAAGCGTGAGGTCGGAAGTTCAAGTCTTCCCAGGCCCACCATTTTGATCGAGTGCGGAGCATTCGTCTTCTGGTACGGGGCCATAGCTCAGCTGGGAGAGCGCGTGCTTTGCAAGCATGAGGTCGTCGGTTCGATCCCGTCTGGCTCCACCAGATGGAATTGAAGCTCGAGAATGCACCTTGTTCAAGAAGCTCTGTTCAAATCGTCCGCGAAACATCACTTCGCACTCATTGGTCCGGATGGACGGTGACGTGCGTGTTTTCTGACATCGTAAAGAGGAGATCGATCCGAGTTTGGATCTGCGGAGTAATTCGCGGGTACCATTCATAATCTCCAGATCGTTTTCGGCGCTCGCGCATCGCAGTTCATCGCAAGATGAGTGGGATGAGCGAGTTGTAAAACGATCTTTTTAGCGAAGCTTGACCGCCTCGCTATCGG